>CAVUBM010000058.1:0-29532 GCA_963739645.1 uncultured Actinomycetota bacterium | reverse complement strand
GACGTAAGGGGCAGCGCAGTCGCTACAAGCCCCCGCCTTACCACGCTGACGATGGGTCACCAGACCCTCAATCCAGCCTTCGCGGGATCAGTCGCACGCCAGGCAGTGAACGCCCAGAACTCTGCCGTCTGATCTCGGCGCGCCGCGACGGCGACGACCTGGCCGTGGACCTGGCCGACGGGCGCCAGCTACGCCCTGACGCGTGACGGAAATATCCTGCCATTCGCTGACCCTCTGCAAGGGCGGCAAGAACCAGCCTTGAAACGGTAGATTCACCACGTTGCCGACTGGCCGCCGGACAGGCGGCGCGGAGCCCTGCTGAAGGTGTTCTTCCTGCTCAGTGGCCTGGATCCCGGTTCAGGACCCGCGACCTGCGCGCTGCAGGCCACAGCCGCCCGTGAGGAGCACGTCCACAGGCGTCCATCCCCGCAGGTCACCTTCCCCGAGCGTGTATCCGCGTCCCTCCAGATCCGTACCTGTTGTGGTACTTCCGTGCTGTACTCACCACCTCGATCCACACCGGCCCGGAGACCCCGCGGGGCTCCGCTGCTGTGCGTCTTGGGAGCCTCCATCCGCCCCGCGAAGAGAGCCCGGGGACCCCGCGCCAGCAGGGTAGCCACGGAGCCGACGTACGTGCCACCTATTTGATCTTCGAAATCTGCCGAGATACGGATGTCGGAGAACTGTCGTTACACACCGCATTACGGGGGCGCGGATCAGTCGATTCGCTGGGCCAAGTTCACGATGAACCCCTCGGGTCCGCGCACAGACGCCATGCGCCAGATGCCCTCGTACTGACCGACGCCGCCGACCAGGTGGTAGCCGTCCGCGGCGAGCCGGTCGAGGATCGCCTGAAAGTCGTCCACCTCGAACGTCACGTTGCGCAAGCCCAGTTCGTTCGGCATGGGGTCGGGCGAACCCGGTTCGTGGTCTGGCCGGATGAAGCTCGACAGTTCTAGCCCGGTTCCTCCGCCGGGCGGCCGCAGCATGACGATCTCGGTACGGGAGTTAGGTATGCCAATGACGGTGTCCAGGAACTCGCCCTCCAGAACCGTCCGGCCCTCAGTCTCGAAGCCCAGCCCGATGAAGAAGGCCGTCACCGTGTCGAGATCTCTGACGGTGATGCCGACGTGATCGAAGTGCCGGATAGGCGACATGGGGTGCATCCTCCTGTGTTCGTCCGTCAGGTCAGGTTCTCATTGGTGCGCTTGTCCGCGGAGACCGCCCATCCGTGGCGGGCGCGCGGGAGTCGCGTCTGCGTTGTCGATGGGGTTGACGACCATAGCCCGCTCCGCCCACGGCGACGGCCGCTTTGTAAGCGTCACTAAACGACGCGCTGGACCGCACTGATCTGCCGCCGGGCGCTCACGCGCGACCGTGCCGCCTGACGCGGGCTTGCCCGCTCAGGCGCTGGCATGAAAGTGGTGTCGGCTCTACGCATGGGTGACTGGTCCTGGCCTGCTGATACGGATTGCCTCAGCCACTTCGCTCAGGTCGTTGTTCAGCTGATGATCTCGCCCGGGCAGCTGGTGCACCTGCGCCTGCGGGATCGCCAGGGCAAATAGGCCGGCATGCGACGGCGGCGCGGTCTCGTCCCGCAGTCCGTGGAACACATGCACCCGCGCACCTGGTGGCAGCCTCGCGCCGAGGTCGCTCGTCAGCTCGAACTCGTCGCTGGGCCAGCCGCCCGGGCCGACGAATGGGGCGGCGATCAGCACGATCGCCGCGAGCCCTTTCTCCGGCGGCTGCTCGGCGAGCGCATTGACGAGGATTGTCGCGCCTACCGAATGGCCGGCCACGACCGCGCCCTCGTCCAGGTCCGCCATCTCGCGCCGGATCGCCGAGCTCCACCGGGCATAACCCGGGTCGCCCTCGTCGGGCATGCGCGGGTAGCGGACCTCGTACCCACCCCCGAGCTCTCGCCTCAGGCCCTCGACCAGCTTGTCGTCCCACTCGTCGTGCGCGCCCGCACCGCCGCCCTGGATGAACAGGATCTGCCGAGTGGGTGTCATGGCGATCCCTCTTACGCCTTCGTGACGACCCGGGTCGATACCCGCCGCTGGCCGGAGTCTATTCCGGGCGGAGGCAAGACCACGACGGGCCTGACCGCGAACATCCTCAATTGCCGCGGACAGTTCGGTCGCCTGGTGGTGGCCTGCCCTGGCCACCCGAGGCAGGTACCGTCAGATGGTTGCCGGGGCTGCCGTTGCCCGCATGTGGAGCAGGTGGCAGACCCAGGATTGCACTGTCTGGAGGAGGTGCTGGTGGCCAGCGTGATCGCGTTTGATGTCAACGAGACGCTGCTGGACCTGCGTGCCCTCGATGCGCCATTCGCGGCGCTGCTGGGCAGCGCCGCGCTGCGGCCGCAATGGTTCACGCGGATCCTGCCCGGCAGCAGGCTAACGCGGAACCCTGGTACCCGCCATTAATTTGATCTTCCTCTTGCCGCCTTGAGGTACATCACTCCGTCACGAGCCGACGCCAGGTGCCATGTGAAGTCGGGCCCGGAGACCCCAGTTGGCGATCATGTACGGGCGTCGCGGGTGGTTACTGCGCTTGATGCACCCACTTCATCAGCTGGCGGGTCCTGATGGCGCTTGGCGACGCGCCAGGCTTCTTCGGCTTCGTCGCCGGCGGATGAACAGCATCGGGTTGCTATTGAGCATGTCGAGGATCAGGTGGGCGTAGGCGGTGAACCGCGGCGGTGTCGAGCGCGCCTCGAGCGGCTGTATCTCGGCGGTGCGCTCGGGACCGTTGAGCGTGGTAGACAGCCGCACGTAGGGCTCGGTCAGGGCCCACTGTCAGTGGATGGCGGTCTCGGCCGAGTCCGCCGCCAGGGCCTTGCCCGGACGCACGGTGAACGGGTCCCCGCGCCACCGGGCTGTTCACCTGGAATGTGAGGCAGGCGTAGGTTTCAGAGGCGACCATGTAGGAGCGGACGTGACAGGGTTAGAGCGGAAAGGGAGGGGGGCTATGGGTATTGAGGCGGTTACCGCCCGCATGAGGACTACTGCGGTGCGGCTGGCTGGGCGGCTCCAGGAGCACGGCGGCCGGGTCGTCCCGGCGCGCCAGTATCACGTCGGCATGTGGCAGGCCGCAAGGCCGGACGCTGGTGACGCCTACCGGCCGGCCCGGCGGTCCAGCCGACTCCGGTCGTTCGACCCAGCCCGCGTCGCCGACCTTGAATACCAGGCTTGGGTCGGGTACTACCAGCACAACTGGCATCAGGCGCTCATGGCTTTCGTCGGGCTGATCAGGATGGGCTTCGGCATGGACTGGTACCGGACCCTGCACGCCGCCTGGCTGGCGCTGCGCGCCATCCAGCTATGGGCGCCCATCCCAGACAACGACCCCGACGCCGCACGGGCCTGCATGCGGCGGTTTTACGCCCTGGTCAATCTCAGCCATGGGGAGCCGCCCAGCCCGGCTAAGGCCGCCGAACTCGAGATCGACTGGTGGCGGGTGCACCGGCAGGTTCAGTACTCCACGACGCCGGGAGTCACCGCCAATGACCTGGTGGAGTCGCTGACCCGCCTTTACTGTTATCTCTTCGGTGAGCCTGAGGCCGAGGTCAAGCCGGCGGCGGTGCACCGGGTCCGCGCGATGGGCCTGTCTGACCGGTGGGTCAGCGAAGGCTGCCTGCCCGACAGCCCATTGCTTCCGCTGGTGCGCGCCGCGCTGGTCCGTGCCTACGCCGTTCTGCTAGCCGCCGTGCACCACTGAACGGCACCGGGCAGCCGCCGGCACCAGCCCCGTCTCGGCGAAAGACAGCCCGGCGCCTGAACGTGTATCGGCCTGCTAGGTTTCCGCTGACCGATGTCAGGCGAGGCGCGGCTCCGGACGACGCCGCCCTCGATCGCCGGCGGCACGTCTTGATCAGCAAGCAACCCGGCTCGGATGCTGTCAAGCTGGTGCATGTGCGCGGTGCGCGGGCGCTGGCCTGGTTCGAGGCCGGCTGACCGGGCTGATGCCGCCGGTGCCGCTGATGCGGAGGCGCGGCGGCCGGGATTCGGCCAGCACTTTTTTGCCATCGAGCACCTGCGCGCGCTGGCTGGCCTCGCGCTGGAGCGGCGCGAGCCCGGTGCCGCCGAGCAACTCGCCCGGCAGGCGCTGTCGATATCGGAGGGGGCGGCCGGTCTTTGAGTTCCTGGCGCTGCTGGAACGGGCCAGGATCTGGGCCGCCGGCGGCCAGGTCCGCGAGGCGCAGGCGACGGTCGAGACGGCGCGGCTGGTCCTGGCCGGGACCGGGTCGGTGCTGCTGGCGGGGCCGATGAGCTGGAGGCGCTGCTGCGTCTGTCGCTCGGCGACCTGCGTCCCCCTTGAGCTGGCGAGCGGGCTGCCCGCCACGCGCCGCGGCCTGCTGCTGGCCAGGATCGCGCTCGCCGCGGGCGACCACCACGCCGCGCTCCGGGCATGGCAACTGCGCAGCGCGCGGTGACCTGTTCCACCGTCACCGAGCGTAGCGAACCAGCGCAAAATACCCGTGTCGCGTAGCCGCCTAGGAGCCGCGCTCCCCCCGCGACGACCCAATCGGCTCCGGCGAACGCACCGCCCTTGCCAGCGGAAGCTGCCGGACCCGGCCTGGTTCCTCCGGCAGGCCCTGCTCCACAGGCACCAGCAGCCGCCTGCGCCGAGGCAGCCGAGCCAGCGCATGCGCTGCTCCCGGCCGCAGCAATGCTCGACCTGCTACGGCGGCCCGGATGCCGCCTGCCCGACAGGCTTGACACCGAGAGCCGGGGAGTGCGGGTGGACATGGTCCGCGACACCGCCCCGATCAGGTCCGCCGTCACCATCGACTACGAGCACGGCCAGCCCGCGACACGACCCCGCTGATCTTGGGAGGGAACGTGATCCATATCAGCGCCGGAGAGGACGCGTGCGATATCCATAGTTACGAGCAAGTTGCTTCGCAGAGACGCCCTGCTGGAAGCGAGCTGGCAGTTGCCCGGCGTTGACGGGCGTCACAGACGACAGTCCCTTCGATCGGTCAAGTGTTTTGGCTCAGGAATTGCGCCCCGGCGCTACCGGCGTGTCATAGCCCGAAGCAGGTACGGACGGCTTGCTCTGGGCTGGCCAGCAGTTGTGTCGGCTGGGGTGGCCCGTCCCGGAAGTACCCGCGCGCCTCTTCACGGTCGCGCTGGCGCGCGGGTGGTCAGGAGCCGAACCGCCGGTGACGCGCCGCGTACGAGCGCAAGGCGCGCAGGAAATCGACCCGCCGGAAGGCCGGCCAGTGGGCGTCGCAGAAGTAGAACTCCGAGTGCGCGCTCTGCCACAGCAGGAACCCGCCGAGCCGCTGCTCCCCCGAGGTCCTGATCACCAGGTCGGGATCGGGCTGACCCGCGGTGTACAGATGGTCGGCGATGTGCTCCACATCGAGGATCTCGGCGAGCTCCTCGATGCTGGTGCCCTTGGTGGCGTGGTCGTGGAGCAGGGAGCGGACGGCGTCGGCGATCTCACGCCGGCCTCCGTACCCGACGGCGACGTTCACCAGCAGGCCCGGGTTGGCGGCGGTGGCCTCGGCGGCGTCCTTGAGCACCCGCGCCGTCTCGGCTGGGAGCAGGTCGAGCGCCCCGACCGGCTTGACGTGCCAGCCCTGGGTGACCAGCCCCTGCACAGTGCCCTCGATGATCTTCAGCAGGGCCTCGACCTCGGTGGCCGGGCGGGCGAGGTTGTCGGTGGACAGCAGCCACAAGGTGACCACCTCGACGCCGGCTTGGCGGCACCAGGCGAGCAGCTCGAAGATATGATCCGCGCCCTTCTGATGGCCCGAGCTCACGTCGGCCAGGCCCACCGACCGGGCCCACCGCCGGTTGCCGTCCAGGATCACCCCGACGTGCCGCGGGACCGAGTGCCCGGACAGCGACGTTTCCAGCCTCCGCTCATACAGCCGGTAGACAAGATCGTGAAGTCCCATCGCCACCCTTTCTCCGCCGTCGCCTAGCTACCGCACCGTGTCTACCCCGCGCCGTGTATCGTGCCGCCGCATCCGCACCCGCACCCGTCCCGCCGCTTGCGGGCCGGTTGCGCTGGCGCCTTGCTGGCGCACGCTGCGCCGCCTCGCCGCGGCGGTGCTGAGCGCTGGGCGGCCGTCAGGGAGACGTCAGGCGGCGCAGCCGGCACCGAAGCGGCCAGCTGAGCGCTGGGCGGCCGGCAGGATCGCGTCCAGGTACAAGATGTCCAGGAGCCTCTGCACCTGCCGGGACGGCGCCAGCAGCGACAGGCCACCTCCCGCTGCTCGGGCCCGGTTAGCCGCGGCGACGAGGACGCCGATCCCGCTGGCGTCGATGAAGGTGACGCCGGACATGTTGACGGCCAGATGGACGTTCCCGCCGTTGATCGCCGCCATGAGGAAGCGCCGGATGGCCGGGCAGTGGGAGATGTCGATCTCCCCGTCGAGGGCGACGCGGTAGCTGAGGGTGGGTTCGAAACGAAGGTCGTGGTCATGGATGCCCCCCGGCTTCCCATGAAGAAGCGAACGGCGAGGTCCAGACCGCGAGTGCCGGTGAGTCTACGCCTGGTGGCCAGGACCTGGCTACGCCCGGCGGCTGCACCCGGGCCCGGGCCGGGTTTCGCCAACCGCCTCGCCAGGCTCTGCTAGCCGTTAGGAGGGTGAGGAGACGCTGCCTGTGCGCCCGCCAGACCGCCGCGCTGCCGGGCCTTGCGGCCGGCCGTTCATGATCCGGGGCGGCTGGTGGCGCAGAACTACCGTCCAGCCGTCGTTTCTGGGCTGATCGCGGGTCACCATGCCTGCCTCCTTCCCGCGGCCATGCAGCTGTCCGGCGCAGGCCAGCTGGGGAGTTGCCAGTATCGGTCCGGTTCTTCCAGCGCGGCGTCGATGTCGTAGCCGAGCGCGGTCGCCACCTCGGGAGCGGCGGCGGCGACCCGGCTGAGCCCGGCTACCGGGACGATCGCCAGCAGCGGCGTCGCCGCGGCGCTGGCCCACGGCGTGCCGCTGCTGTGCATCCCCGGCGTCGGCGCTGACCAGCCCGTCATCGCAGGACGTGTCGAGGCCCTGGGAACGGGAAGATGATCTCCCCCGATGCCGACGCCGGCCAGCTACGGGATGCAGCGGCGCAGGTGCTGGCCTGGGCGTCCTACGCAGGCCGCCCACCAGCTGGCTGGCGCCCTCGCAAACGTTGACGGCGCGGCCACAGCAGCCCACCTGCGTGGTCACCGCTCAGCGCCCCAACGGCGTCACCAACTACGCCAGCATCGACCGCACCCCCGCGGTCCTGGCCGCGCTGGCCGCCGTCCTCGGCATCGCCGTGCTCGGGCAGTTCATCGTGGTGTCGGGACGGCAGCGGCGCCGTGACTTCGCCATCTTGAAGACCCTCGGGCTGTTCCGGCGGCAGGTCAGCAGCTCGGATGCCATTACCGCGCAGCACGCGCCTGCTCTACCCGAGCGCGAGCATCGCCTCGGCGACCTCGCCGGCCGCGGCATCGGGGATCGTAGTGGCGGCCCCCTCGAGGACGAGCAACCGCGCCCCGGGGACCTCGCGCGCGATCGCCTCCCCGTTACCGACGGGGAAAAACGAGTCGCGGCGGCCGTGGACGACGAGCGTGGGGACCTCGATCTCGGGCAGGCGCTGGCGCCAGCGGGGTTTGCAGTTGAGCTTGGCGAAGACCATGCCGAGCTGGTTGGCCATCTGGATTGGGGGTGCGGTGCCGGGTGTGCGGTCCCAGATGCGCGCGGCGATCGCGCGTGCGGCGACGGGGTCGTCGCCGAGGATCTCCGCGCCGGCGGCGGCGAACTCTGCCACCGCCTCGCGGTCGGTCCAGTCGGGCATCGGACGCGTGAACAGGCGCTTCATCGTCGCCTTGTCGTGGTCAGGGAGGTCAGCGTCGGGCTTGCCGGGCGCGACCGCGCGGGTGCCGGCCAGGGTGAGGGCCGAGAACGCGCCAGGATGGTCGAGCGCAGCGACCTGGGCGACCATCCCGCCGACGCCGATCCCCGCGAGGTGAGCGGGCCCGCCGCCGAGCGCTTCGGCAAGGGCCGCCGCGTCGGCGGCGAGGTCGCGCAGCGTGTAGGCGGGCGCCTCCGGGTCCGCTGTCGTCGACTCGCCGCTGTCGCGCAGGTCGTAGCGCACCACGCGTCGCCCGCCGACGGCGAGGCGCTCGCAGAGCGCGTCGGGCCAGGAGAGCATCGTCGTCCCGCCCGCGAGCAGGACGAGGGGTGCGTCGTCGTCACCGAAGGACTCGGCGCCCAGGGCGACCTCATTGGCGTTGAGGGTAGTCATCGGTCAGCTCTCCAGGGCGGCGACTATCGGCGCGGTCTTCGAGTAGCCGGCGGCCTCGACGATCTTGCCGTTGACGACCCGCATGACGTTGACGCCACGGACCGAGTCGTCGGGGCCGGGGCCCCAGACGTAGCGCCAGCGGATGAGCGCCCACTCGTCGCCGGTGTGGACGTCCTCGACCTCGAAGTGGCTGGTGGTGTCCTCGATGAGAGCCTCCCACGAGCTGAACGACGCGTCGTAGCCCTCGTAGCGGGAGCCGTCGGGGGCTGGCTGGACGCTCTCCATGACGCAGTCGGGGGCAATGATGTCCTCGAGGAGGGTGGCGTCCCGCTCCCGGAACGCCCGGTTGAAGCGGTCGATGACCTCGTCGGTTGTCCTCGTCATGATCACAGTTCCTTGTTTGTTGCGGTTGGGGTCGGACCTTGCCCCGCTTCCGTGGACACGGTGCCCCCGAAGGCGGATCAAGGTCAGTCGTCGCTCAGTTAGACAGGACCACCGCACCGATCTCATCGGTTGTGGCCACCGTCGCCATCTCCTGGCTTCAAGATCCGAAACTCAACCGCCGAACCAGCCTGAACAGCGGACACCACCAGCCGCCCCACGTCGGTGAGCCTGTCTGTCTCCGTCACCCCGGCCTCCCGACCTCCACGACCTGCCGAGCCGCCACTCCGGCAGCCCAGCACAGCGCTCCACTGGCTGCCAGCAGATTTATCTCGTCCGCGTCGGGATCCGAACTGTGGGCCGCGGTCAGATTGTTAACGTGCTGCCTTCTAAACGCACTACATGCCGCGAGTAGTTAATTGGCGATAGCTGAGTTTGGGTTCAGCTGGCCCTGGTCTGTGCGCCAGCGGAACGCAGGCCAAGCAGCGCCATGACCGCCGCAAGACTCATTCCGGCGGTGACCACGGGTGTCTCCGCCGCGTCCCATCCCGACGGGAGCATCCGGCGGCGTACCAGCCGCTCGGACAGGTACCCAGCGACCATCGCTGAACCCAGCCCACCCAGCACCCGTTCCGCGACCAGGCTCGGGCATCGGACCAGGGCCGCTGTGGCCCAGGCCTGAGCGCCCAGCATCATCACAGGCGCGGACAAAGCAGTTCCCATGAGCAGCGAATCCCGGCCGACAGTGGATTCCTGCCCGTGCCAGAGCGGAATGTCGAAAGCCCGGCGCCGGCGAATGGCCAGTGCCATACCGCCGAGCCCGGCGGCCAGCTGGACAGCGGATACTGCCGCTAGGAGCTGGCTGTCCCTCGTCACGGGGGTTAGCCTAATGCGCGGCCGGGCCAGCAGCATTCGCTTCTGCCGCTGCGGGCAGGTGGCCAGCAGGGCCACGGCTTGGACTGGTTACCACAGGTCGCCGCCAGTAAGCACGTACAGGAACGGCACAAACGGGATAAGGCCGAAGATCCCCCATGACAGCTTCCCGACCGTCCCCAAGTCCGGCCGGTCGGTGGCCAGGTCGATCCACATCAGCACAACGGCAATGGGATGAAGGAAACAGACCAGAATCTCGAGAAGCTTCTTCATCCCCTGAATCTACCCAGGCCCGGGAGGCCGTCCCCCCTCTGTCATCCGAGTCGATCGCTCATGCCGCTCTTGGCGCGCCGCAGCTTCGCTGGCTGTGTCCGGGCGGCAGGCTGTGTCGTGTTGGACCCGCATTGGGCGTGTGCCTGGCTGGCCTGTGTCGTCTTGGCTGGGGTTCACTGCCTATGGCGCGTCGTTTACCGGCCCAGCAGCCCGATCGACCGTGCCCGGTTGACCGCCTCGTCCCGGCTGTGCACCCCGAGCCGCTGGTACAAGCGCTCAGCTCGCTCCTTCGCCGCAGACCGGGAGATGCCCAGCTTATCGGCGATGACCGAGAAGGGCACCGGCTGTGGCAGGTAACGCAGAATCTGGGCTTCGGATCGGGTGATCGACGCGGCCCGCATCCTGGTGTCGGCTTCCTCCGCAGCCTCGGCGGCCACCTCATCGGCTGCGCCTATCAGCGCAAGGTCCTCGGCGACGGCCTCGCCGGCGGCCCGGTCCGCCGCATCCGTGATCAAACCGGCCGCGGTCAGTGCGGTGACCGCCTCATGTGCGGCCGCCTCCTCGACCAGCCCGGCAGCGATCAGAGCGCTGACCGCTGCCGCAGCGGCTGCTTCCTGAACCCGTTCGGAGGCGGCTTCTGCCTCGGCGGCCTCGGCGCCGGCCGCGGCGGCCCGCAGCACCGCGGCCGCTTCGGCAGCCTGCGCCCCGGCGATCACCACGCAGGCCTCCTCCACCGCGGCGACCTCGGCTGCGATAGCCAGGCTGGCATCCCCGGCCAGGAAATCGTCACTGACCAGCGCACCGCCCGCGGCAGAGACGGCATCGACAAGCGGCCCAGCCCACAGATGCTCGATCAGCAAGAAAGCAACCGCGGTACCCGGGTCAACGGAGCTCGCCAAGGCCTGGACACCAGCCATACCAGAGCCTGCCGGCTCGCTGGCCGCCCCATTACCGGCAGCAGGCCGGCCTTCGTGCTGTGACCCGGAAGGGGCGATGCTGGCCAGCAGCGAACCGAAGTCCTCGTTATCGCCGACCTCCAGCCCCTCCACCGTGCCGTCCTGTCCCTTGGCCAGCAACACCACGTCCAGGACACGCAGCGCGCCGCGGCCCTCGATTCGGTCAACCTCCGCCAGCAGGCGGCTCTCAGCATCAGCGCCGAGGCGGAAGGTCAGCGCGATCAGCTGCAACGGTGCGGTCATTCTTGCCCTCCTCGAGCCGGGCTGGCCTGTCGACTCCCCCGGGCGCATCTGCAGTGCTGCCTGTCCGGCAAGGACTGGTTACCCCGCCCGCCCCCATGTCGCCTTGCCGGTGATAGTAGCCCCGGCTCGCAGCCCACACCGGGCGGCCCGGCAACAGAGCCGATCCAAACAGGCAAGCCGAAGCCCCGCAGGCACCTATCCGGGTACGCACAACGCGACGCTCTGAGCGTCTGCTCTGCCACGCTATGGCTGGGAGTTGCCGGGTGGCGCCGACGGGGTCGTGGACGCTTCGGCGAGCCGCGCGTGCAGCCGCGTCCGGATCTCCTCTGGGGTGTAGGCGCGGCGGCGGCGTTCTGCCCGTGCGATCACGACCCCGGTGGCCGCGACGCCTGCGAAGGCGGCCAGGCCGAGTATTTTCCACCAGCGCATCTGCCTAGGCTACGACCATGCCTGGCACGCGCATCGGCCTGGATGAGGCCCTCGAGGTGACCCGCACGGGTGATGTGTGGCTGTTTCGCGGGCATACGGCGGCCGACCGGGCTATCCAGCTGACGACCAACAGCCCGGTCAACCACGTTGGCATGTCCGTCGTGTTCGATGACCTGCCCGCGCTGATGTGGCATGCCGAGCTGGGCAGGTCGCTGCCCGATGTGTGGTCGGGCAGCCGCCATCGCGGCGCCCAGTTGCATGACCTGCGCGCGGCGGTCACCGTCTGGGCCACCAGGTACGGGCAGCGGGCGTGGCTACGCCAGCTGGAGCCGCCGCCCACGCGCGAGATGGAAGATGCGCTGCTGCGCACCATCGCCCGGCTGGACGGCACCCCGTTTCCGTCGGTGGCCCGGCTCACCTCCCGGTGGCTGCGCGGGCGGGTGCCGCCGGTGCCGCACCGGGAGCGGGACGCCGAACTGGAAACCGCCTACTGCGCGGAGATCGCCGCCATCACCTACCAGGCCATGGGCCTGCTCCCGGACGGCCGGCAGCCCAGCTGGTATGACGCCGGCCGGTTCTGGAGCGGCGACAACCTGCACCTGACCGCAGGAACCCGGCTCGGCGGGGAGATCGCCGTGCAGATCCCTGCGGCACAACTGCCTGCCACCAGGGACTGAGATCCGCCGCTGTCCGCCGCAGCGGACCGGCGCAGTGCGTGTCAATCACGCCACCGGCAAGCGGGCGCGACACTATGAGGTCATGGAATTGAGTCCGTTCCGGATTGAGCGCTTCTATGCCCAGTACGAACACAGCACCCGGTTCATGCTCTCCAGCAGCGATTGCCAGTCGCGGACGATCGCGGAGCTGCTCGAACTCGAGCCAGACGCCCATGAACGGCTGCTGGAGTGCTGGTGCGGGTACACCGAGTCGCCGGGCGGCCCCGGGCTTCGCCGGGCGATCGCGTCGCTGTATGAGCGGACCGGCGCTGAGGAGGTGGTCGTCACCTCGTGCGCCGAGGAGGGCATCTTCCTGCTCTACCACGCCCTGCTCCGAGCCGGCGATCACGCGATCGTCGAGACGCCCTGCTATGAGTCAGCGCTGCAGGTCGCGCGCAGCACCGGCGCCCAGGTGAGCCAGTGGGAGCGCCGGTACGAAGACGGCTGGGCCCATGATCTCGATGCACTGGCGGGCCTGATTCGCCCGGCGACACGTCTGCTCTACCTCAACCAGCCGCACAATCCCACCGGCACGCTGATGGCGCGGCAGGTGTTCGAGGATGTCATCGGGCTCGCCCGCGCGCACGGGCTCGTTGTGTTCAGCGACGAGGTCTACCGGGAACTCGAGCACGACCCCGCCGACCGGCTGCCGGCTGCGTGCGACCTGTACGAGCGGGCCGTTTCGCTCGGCAGCATCTCCAAGAGTTACGGCCTGCCAGGACTGCGAATCGGCTGGATCGCCACCCGCGATGCCGCCGTGCGGGAAGCCATCACCACGCTGAAGGACTACACGACCATTTGCGCGAGCGCGCCGAGCGAGTTCCTGACCGCGCTCGCGCTCAGGAACCGCCATGTCCTTCTCGACCGCAACCTCGCGATCGTGCGGCATAACCTGCCCCTCCTGGACGGCTTCTTCGAGCGGCACGCCGAAACCTTCGAATGGGTACGGCCGACGGCAAGCCCGATCGGATTCCCCCGCGTCACGGGCATCGATAACCTCGCCCGATACTGCGCGCAGCTCGCCGAGATCGGCGTCCTGCTCCTCCCGGGCTCGGTCTACGACCAGCCAGACCATGTCCGCATCGGCTTCGGCCGGGCCAACATGCCCGACGCCCTCAAACTCCTCGAGGCAAACCTCACCAACAGCCAATGACGCCGCGCCCGCCCTGGGACGCCCGCCGCAGCGGCGCTGTCCTCCAGGGCCATGTGCGGGTCGAATCGTGCCGTCCGGACCTGCCACCTGGCCCGAGGCGCTGCGGGCAACGTAATGCGGATGCAGGAGAAGACAGCACACAAAATACGGGCGACAGAACTGGCAATTCTTCGCAGCTCGGCAGTGGCCAACCCGCCATCGGAAGACGGCGCATACTCGGAGATCTGCGCGTCATGAACTTATGAAGCGTCACGAAAAAACCCACCCTGGGTGACGGAAATAGCTTGCCATTCGTTGACCCTCTGCATGAGCGGCAAGAGCCGGCCCTGAAACGGCAGGTTCAGCACATTGCCCACTGACCGCCGGACAGGCGGCACGGGGCCCTCTCGGCCCAGTTGTTCGAATTATGTCTCTGACCTGTGGAGCTAAAGGGGCTCGAACCCCTGACCCCTGCTTGCAAAGAACGTTGACCTAGCCGCCCGACCTGGTGAATCCCAGGTGAATGCTGACGTCGCGTGCCCGTGAGCGACCGTGATTCACCACTGGCCACCGTTCGATCGGGCACGTCACGGGCACGACTAACGGTTTTCAAGATCGCTAGTGGATCGGCGGGCAGCAGGTCTGTGACGTGCGCTATCGGCTGTCTACCAGCAATCGGACCGGAAGATCATCCCACGTATATCCCGCGTGCCCAATCTCCGGCGCTCTGACCGCCAACCTGGCCTCGACTGCTTCGTCTGCGAGAGGGGCGGTTTTACAGATTATGACCACTGTGCTCGGCGCGCTGCCGATCACGTGCGTAAACGCGGCACGGCACGGCTGGGGCCGCAGGGTTGACCTCGGCTATGCCGGGCATCATGGACTATGGCTACTGCACAGAAGCCGCCCTCGCCCCCGGTCGAGATGGTGGCGGCTGCCGAACGGGGAGAGTACTGGTGGCCAGTCGCCTTGGCGATCGTTGCCGTCGTCGTCCTGCATGTGGTCCTGCCTGCGAGGTACCGGGTTCAGCCGGTGTGGGTGGTCCCGGTCGTGCTGCTCGCGCTGCTGGCCGTGATGATGGTCGGGGACCCGGGCCGCATCGACCGGCAGAAAACCTGGCTGCGGGTCCTGATGGGCATCATCATCGCGTTTCTCACTGTGGCGAACCTGCTGGCAGCCCTCCGGCTTGTGGTGGACATCTTGACCAACAACAAGCTGTACGCGAATAACCCGGCCGGGGAGCTGGCCGCGGGTGGTGTGATCTGGGCGACGAACGTGATCGCATTCGGCTTGTGGTACTGGGACCTCGATCGCGGCGGCGCCGCCGCCCGCGCCCACCACCCGGACCGCAACCCGGCGTTCGTCTTCCCGGAGATGCAGCTCACCAACTACGTGCCCGCCAGCTGGGTGCCGCGGTTCCTCGACTACCTGTTCCTGTCGTTCTGGACCTCTACCGCCTTCAGCCCTTCCGACACGACAGCGATCAAGCCATGGGCCAAGACCTTGATGCTGCTCGAAGCGGGTACCTCGCTCGGCTTGGGCGCTCTCGTCATTTCCCGCGCGATCAACATCCTCTAGCCTCGGGCCTTCCGGTGAGTTAAGGGCATTTGCGCAGCTAGCAGCGTCGCTCAACCTCGACACCAGGACGATCCGGGTCGAACGCACGCTCACCGAACTGCAAAAGGCGAGCTGACGTTCGGCCCGCCCAAGACGGAAGCCGGGCGGCGCACGGTCAGCTATCCCCACATGGCTACCCGCGCTCAAAAGGCCGGGATGCCCACCGTGCATTTCCACGATCTCAGGCATACCGGAAACACTCTGACCGCCTATGCTGGCGCGAATCTGCGCGAACTGATGGCACGTATGGGTCACAGCAGCACCCGTGCCTCGATGATCTACCTACACTCCACCTACGAACGCCAGCGGGAGATCGCCGACGCGGTCGGCACCCTGGCCGCGGGGGAGCTGGACCGAAAGCCCAGGCGGACAAGGGCCCAGCATCGACAGCCGAACGGGCACACCACGGGCACGGGGAACAAAGAGTACCTCATGTAGATCAACCGAAATGCCTCTGAACTGGGGAAATTGTGGAGCTAAGGGGACTCGAACCCCTGACCCCCTGCTCGCAAAGCTCACACAAGTCGTCCAGCACGGTCCATGGTCTGGGATGAAAGGCTCAGAGCATCCAGCCAAGCCCGGCCACGTCCACATTCGTTCGTGTCGGTTGTGGGTGTCAGCTCGGTCGACTCTCGGTGTGAACTCGGCGAGACCCGGCCAGGCCGTATCCGCGGTCCTTGCATGCTCCGCGGGGCGGTGGGGATCATCGACCCATAGCCCGGCGGCCTGCCTGCAGGCCGCGAACCGAACTCAGGATGGTAGGACAGCGGCTGAGAGGGCGGACCGGACAGCCGCCCGGCCGCGAAGCTGGGCCTCCTTACAGCCAGGTAGTCGCCCGGTCCGGGTGAGCTGCGACTCCTGGAGGGTGACGATCATCTTCACCCCATTTGGGGGGTGAAAGTCCTCCCGTTACGAGGTGAAATGTTGCCTGACGGCGGCGGAGGTACATCAGTCAGATCGCAGGGTTCCAGGAGACTTTGCGCAGGGTAGCGATGATCGGCGAAGGGTTCGTCGAAGACCAGGCGGGCTCGGGCTTGCTGTCCTGATTGTGAGGGTTCTTCGATGCTGTTGACGGGAAGGACCGGGGAATGACAGAGAGCGTCCCTGTGAGCCAGGACGGTCCAGGCAGGCACGCGGGCGCACGTGGGGTGGACGGTGTGAGCGGCTCAACGGCCCAGGAGATCGATCCGGCGGCGCTGGGGGCGGCGTTCCCGCGCACGCACCACATACTGACCCTTGAGTTCGGGGACCGTAAGGACTTCGATAATCCGCGCCGGGAATGGCGGCGTCTGTTCTCGGAGTTGCTGGGCACCTTCGCGCTGGTCCTGGTCGCCGCGGGCGGGGGGATTTTGCACGCGAAGGGGCAGATCAGCCTGGCCGCGGCGGTCGTTGCCCCGGGCCTGATGGTGATGGCGATCATCTTGTTCATGGGCGCGGTCTCCGGCGCGCACCTGAACCCGGGGGTGTCGCTGGCGTTCGCGTTGCGCGGGGACTTCCCGTGGAAGCGGGTCCCGGGCTACATCGTCATCCAGCTCATCGGCGCGACGCTGGCCGCCCTGTTTTTGCGCTGGGTGTTCGGGAATGTGGAGCATCTGGGGGCGACGCTGCCGGGCCCGGGGTACCACAACTGGCAGGCCCTGCTGATGGAGATCGTGCTCACCGCGCTGCTGGTCAGCGTGATCTTGGGCACCGCGTCTGCGGCGCAGAACGTCGGCGCGATCGCCGCGCTTGGCGTTGGCGGCTACATTGCGCTGGCCGGCCTGTGGTCGGCACCGGTCAGTGGCACCTCGATGAACCCGGCCCGGTCCTTCGGTCCGGCCCTCGTCAGCGGTGACTGGAGCAGCTACTGGGTGTACATTGTGGGGCCGCTTGCCGGGGCGCTGATCGCCGTCGGCTTCGCGGTGGTGTTGCGCGGCGTCGGCGGCGACGCCATCTCCCGGGCGGCGGGCTCCGGCGTGCTGGACAAGGGGGCCCTGACCGCCAAGGCGGAACTGTCCGGGGAAATCGACCAGGGCAAGGTCATCCCCCCGGGCATCGCCGACACCGATACGCAGCGGGGCGGCCCATGACCGGCGCCGCGCTCAGAAGCCGGAATGATGACTGGCCAGACGGGCCGTCGCTGAGTCCCTCACATAGTCAGACCCCGGTCTCGGGCCCGGGCCGCCGATGGCATCGCCAACATGGGGCAACGGCGGCCCAATGTGGGCGGAGCCAGCGTGACCTTGGGCACTGTGTCGGGAGCCCAGCAGGTCGGACCGCTTGCCGCCATCGCCGGGGGCAGCTATATAGCGCTGGCTGGGCTGCGGGGAGCACCGGTCAGTGGTCACCAATTAACACGGCCCCCTCGCTTGGGGCCGCCCTGGTGCTCGACAACTGGAGCTCATGGTGCGTCTATCTCGTCGGGCCCGTGGTAGACGCGATCATCACAGTGGGGTCATTGCCTACGTCCTGTGGGGGGCCGGAGTGGTGGGCTCCGCAGGGTGCAGGCAGCACAGTGGACACTCAGCGCGGGCTGGCGCCCCGGTCCCCAGCAGGCTCTGAGCCCAGCGAGTCGGCCACAAGCAGCCCGGCAACGGAGGGGAGTGGGCGATAGTAGCCAACAGTGATGCCTCGGACGGGGCGGCCCGAGCCGACCGTCGATCGCGCCTGCTCGTGCTGTCGTTCTGACCAACTTGATTCAGCTCGCGCCCGCCGCGATGAATCTGCGATTGCGCCATCGGCGGTCCCTGCGCACAATCGAGCGGAACCTAGCTGACTCTGATCCGTCTCTAACCAAGCTTTTCGCTACATTCACCGATCGGGCCCGAGGCGAGGAAAAGGGCCGGGCTGAGAAGGTCAAGACCCGGCCGCTGCGCGCGCTGGTGCGATGGCTGGCAACGGCACTCGAATTTGACCCCGCCGACCCCTGGCGACGGTCGAGGTAGCCGTCACACCCAAAGGGAGCCGTGCAAGGGAATGAGGCCCGGCCCTGACTTGTGACAAGTTCGCCGGTTCGAAGCGTGTTCGGCTCGCTGACCTGTGTTTGTCTGATTTTGGCAGGCGAATCTGTGCACTGAGCCGGGAAGAGATTGGCCCGGGCTTGGAGCGCCCCCGGCTTGGGCGGGGTGCGGGAGGGTCCGCTGCCGATCACGTCGTCGCGGACCGAGGATCTGCGGAATGTCCTGTCGCGCGCCTGCGGCCAGCTGCTCATCCGTGTGGCACAGCTGCCGGTTTCCCGTGTGGCAGGAGCTTGAGGGTGTCGTGGAGCCATGAGCGCTGTGCGGCGTCGAGGAGCGGCCCGGCGGTTGCGACGTCATGCTGGTCCTTGGCTGCCTTCGAGCGCGCCTTGAACAGCAGGACTACCTCAGGAGCGAGGTACGGGATGCCATCTCGGCAGCGGGTTATGCCGGCCAGGGCTCGCGTGACGCTATGCGCGGGTTCGTCCTTTTGCTCTTGTACGGTCTCCGCCGCGGTGAGGCCCTCGGTCTCCGGTGGCGTGACATTGACAAGGATGACGGCGAGACCCGCATACGGCAGCAGGTCCACCGATCACGCGGCGTGCTCCAGCTCGGCCCGGTGAAGACTGCCGCGGGGCGCCGTGATCTGCCGTTGCTACCTCTGACGGCTGAGGCACTGGCGATCCGGACCCAAGCGCAAGAAGCCGATCGCCAGGTCTTCGGGGAAGCCTGGAAGGCTCGCTACGGCCTGGTCTTCACCACCCGGACAGGACGGCCGGTTGAGCCGCGCGACCTAGTCCGGTCCTTCCGCCGCATCTGCGAGCACAACAAGCTCCGGGTCATCGCGCTGCACCATCTGCGGCACACCACAACAACTTTGCTGAAGAACCTTGGCGTCCCGGCCCGGGACGCACAGATCATCCTTGGCCACTCGCGGCTAGCTGTCACGTTGGAGATCTACACCCACGAAGACCGCCAGGCCCAGTACGACGCTCTCAAGCAGATCAGCGACGCGCTCAACGGCGACAGGCACACCAGCACGCCCTGACATGGCGGATTGGTGTCAAGTGCGGGTGTCAGATGGCTCTATCAAGATCGGGGCCGGAGAGTTTTTCCAGGTGGAGCTAAGGGGACTCGAACCCCTGACCCCCTGCTTGCAAAGCAGGTGCTCTTCCAGCTGAGCTATAGCCCCGCGCAACGGCGCTACAAGGTTACCTGTTCAGGACGGCGGCATGATCGGTGCCGAGGTGGGCGGCTCCGGGCTTCCCGCCCCCGGCCGCGGCGGCGCGGCGGCGTCCCGGTCCCCCTCCTGGCCAGGCGGCCCGATCAGTACCCCGGGCAACTCGGCGATGCTGCCCAGCAGGTGAGTGGCACCCGCCCGGCGCAGCCGGTCCCGGGTATGGCCACCGGTCAGGATGCCCGCGACCACGCTGGCTCCGGCCCGGCGGCCACACAGCACCCCGCTCTCCGTGCCGCCGGCGTACGCGGTCTCCCGGACGTCGGTCACGCCCAGCCGGAGCATGGCGCCCAGCATGGGATCAGGCCACGGGTAACCCCGGGGCGCGTCATCGGGGCACAGCACCAGATCGATCCGCCGCCACCAGCCCAGCGTGTCCAGCACCAAGCCGAGCAGGCTCTTCGACAACCCGGTGATCAGGCAGATCCGGGTGCCCGCGGCGCGGATCTGCTCCAGCGCCTCGGACGCCCCGGGCATGGGGGCCAGGCCGGACCGGTCCACCGCCAGCCGGTAGGACCGGTCGAAGGCCAGCGTGGCGGCTTCAGCGCGGCCCGGGGCATCCGGGAACAGCGCGCGGAACACGTCGACCGCGGGCTGGCCGCGGGTCTGGTGCACGTGGACCATGCTCCGTGCGTACGCGGCGGTCCCGGGGACGATGCCCTGAGTGGCGAAAGCTTCAGCGAACGCCCGCTCCAGGATCCCGCCGTCGTCGGCGGCCACCCCGAGCAGGCCACAGCACAACAGCGTGACCGGTGCCGCGCTGTTCACTCCGAACCCCCGTACTCAGGCCCGGCAGAACAGCCGGGCCTGCTCGCCTCAAGGGCGTCCTAGTCGTCGCCGGTGGTCGCCTCGGTCCACAGGTCAAGCTCGGCGCGGTCGGCCTGGACCTTCCGCCACACGGCGAAAGCCCCAACCCCCACGAGGGCGAGCAGCAGCAACTTCTTCACGGTGCGGACCCCTTCACCTCGGCTGTCGCGGAGCCAGCCCGGGAAGGGGGGGCCAGGCTCCCTGCGCACCCAGCAGCCTAGCAAGCGCCCCCGTCACCGGGGCCGGACCACGCGACTCTCATCCCACACCGGAACCCCCGATTCATAGACATCCCCGGACGAACCGAACACGAGGAACCGGTCGAACGACCGGGCGAACCACCGGTCGTGCGTCACCGCCAGCACCGTGCCCTGATAGGACTCCAGCCCCGCCTGCAGCGCCTCGGCGCTGGCCAGGTCGAGGTTGTCGGTCGGCTCATCGAGCAGGAGGAGCGTCACCCCGGCCAGTTCCAGCAGCAGGATCTGCAGCCGGGCCTGCTGACCGCCGGACAAAGTACTAAACGGTTGTTGCGCGCAATGCTGTAGCTCATACCGTGCGAGGGCGGCCATGGACTCATTGCGCTGCATCGCGTGCTCGGTCATCAGGATCTCTCCTGGGTGCCGGGCAGCCAGGTCGGGACGGGCGTGCGTCTGGGCGAACAGCCCCGGGACCACCCGGGCACCCAGCCGGGCCACGCCGTGGTGGGGGATGTCCGCCCCGCCGAGCAGCTGCAGGAAGCATGACTTGCCCGAGCCGTTGGAGCCGAGCACCGCGACCCGGTCGCCGTACCAGACCTCGAGATCGAAGCGGTGCATCAGCCCGGTCAGTTCCAGCTGCTCGCAGATCACCGCGCGCTTGCCGGTCCGCCCGCCGCGCAGCCGCATCCGGACGTTCTGCTCCCGGGGCGCCAGTTCCGGCGGGCCCGCTTCCTCGAACTTGCGCAGCCGGGTCACAGCCGCCTGATACCGAGACGCCATGGCGTCGTTGTAGGACGCCTTCTGCCGCAGCGTCCGCACCAGTTCCCTGAGCTTCTCGTGCTGCTCGTCCCAGCGCCGGCGCAGCTCGTCCAGCCGGTCGATACGGTCCCGGCGGGCCTGCGCGTACGTCGCGAACCCGCCACCGTGCACCCACACGTTGCCGTCCTCGACGGTGACGATCCGCTGCGCGGTATTGGCCAGCAATTCCCGGTCGTGGCTGACCAGCAGGACCGTCTTGCGCGTCTGGACCAGCTGTTCCTCCAGCCACTGCTTGCCCGGCACATCGAGGTAGTTGTCCGGCTCATCGAGCAGCAGCACCTCGGCCGGGCCCTGCAGCAGCGCCTCGAGCACCAGGCGTTTCTGCTCCCCGCCGGACAGCGTGCCGACGCGGCGGTCCCGGCCGCGCTCGTAGCTGATGCCCAGCGCGGCCACGCAGCACGCGTCCCACAGCACTTCGGCGTCGTAGCCGCCGGCGTCACCCCAGTCGGCGAGCGCCGCGGCGTAACGCAACTGGGCCCGCTCGTCATCCCGCTCAGCCATGACCTGCTCGGCGGCGTGCAGCCGGGCCGCGGCCTCGCGGACCCGCGGCGCCGCCACCGAGACCAGCAGGTCCCGGACGGTGACCTCGTCCCCGGGGATCCCCCGCAGGCTCTGGTCACCCTGCGGAGCCGCCCCCCGGATCCCCCCAATGAACTGGCGCATCACCCCCAGACCGCCGCTGACCGTGACCGTGCCGGACTGCGGGACCAGATCGCCAGCGATGAGCCGGAGCAAAGTGGTCTTGCCCGCACCGTTCGGGCCGACCAGAGCCGCCGTCGTGCCCTCACCAACCCGGAACGACGCATCAGTCAGCAGCGTCCGCCCATCGGGGAGCGCCTGGCTCAGGTGAGCCACCTCGACGTGACCCACCCCAGGCCCCTCTCCGGCTGTCCCGCATCCCGAGGCGGGCCCGCTGCGCTGCTCTCCGCCGAGATAACCAGGTCATCCGGCAGATCGCAAGGTGTTTTGCCTGCCCGGGCCGGCTCCGCGCCATTAACGCTTTCGTTCCAATTCCTGCGAGTTCCTTACTCCGGCCGCAAAACTTATGCCTCATCACCCAGGAATTAGTTGATCGGCCCGTGATCTGCATTTCGCCCGGCGATGCTGAGCCGGTGGTTCCGGGTGGAATTTCATCGTTACTGCGGCCCCGCCGATGAGGGGACTCGCTGATCTGGCCGGGACGGCCCATCCCGGGTCGCGCGGGGCGGCGGGCTGGCGGGGCGGGGGCTCAGGTGGGGCGGCGGGAGGCGTCCAGGGACGTGGGGCGGTGCCGGGCCGGGTGAGCCAGGGCCGCGGTCAGGTCCTCCAGCGCGTGCACCGAGTGGGCGCTGACCACCGCGTCGCAGTAGGGCCAGGCGGCCGCCATCCCGCCCGCCAGCGGCTGGTAGTGCTCGCTCTTGGTGCGCGGGTTGACCCAGATGATCCGGTGCGCGACCCGGGACAGCCGCTGCATCTCCCGGCGCACCAGCGCCGGGTCCCCGGTGTCCCAGCCGTCCGAGATGATCACCACGACCGCACCGCGGGCCAGCCCGCGCCGGCCGTAGGTGTTGTTGAACTCCTGGAGCGCGGCGCCGATCCGGGTGCCGCCCAGCCAGTCCGGCGCGGCCTGGCCGGCCCGCTGCAGGGCCAGCGCCGGGGGCATGTGCGCGAGCGTGCCGGTCAGCCGGGTCAGCCGGGTGGCGAACGTGAACACCTCGGCTTCGGCGCCGCCGGCCGCGCAGTACAGCAACTGGAGCATGGCCCGGGCGTAGGGCTCCATCGAGCCGGAGATGTCGCACAGCACGACCAGCCGGCGGGGCCGCAGCACCGGTGACCGCCGGGCCAGCCGGAGCGGGTGGCCGCCGGTCCGCCGGGCCTGGCGCAGGGTGGCCCGCAGGTCGGTGCGCTTGCCGTGCGGGGTCGGGTGCGGCCGCCGGGACCGGCGCACCGGCACGGCCAGGGTGAGCTTGCGCATCAGGCCGGCCAGCGCGGCCAGCTCAGCCGGGGTCAGCTCGGCGAAGTCCTTGGCCGCCAGCCGCTCGGCCCGGCTGGCCAGCGCCGGGCGGACGGCCCCGTCCGGGTCGTCGCGGATCCGGCTCGCCGTCGGTGGCGTCCTGGCCCACCGGCGTGCCCTGGGTCAGCTGCTCGTCCCCGGGACCGCCGGGCGGGCCAGGATGGGTCTGCGCGGACCGGGCCGCCTGGGCCAGCAGGTCGTCGGTGGACGGCGGCCGGTCCGGGCCGGGCGGCGGCGCGGGCGGCCCAGGCGCGGGGACCGGGCCGGACAGCCCGCCGAACACCTCAGCGAACACCCGCTCCAGCGTCTCGATCTGCGCCTGCGCGGAGGCCAGGGTGGCCTGCGCGCACAGGTACAGCTCGTACCGGGTGGCGGGCCGGGCCACGGTGACCGCGCTGGCGAACCGTTCGCACCGGCCCGGGTCGGCGGGTACGCCCGCGCTGCGAAGCGCCGCGCCGAACCGCGCGGCAATCAGCGCCAGGTCGTCATTCGCCATCGCTGGCCGCCGCGGCCAGATCTGCGGCCTGGACCACCTGCAGGTCCTCGGAATACTTCAGCACGACACCGGCGGTCTGCGCGGCCGACGCCGGGTCGATGTGCTCGGCGCCGAGCACCGACAGTGCTTCGGCCCAGCTGATGGCCTCGGCCACGCCAGGCGGCTTGGCCAGGTCCATGCTGCGCAGCCGGGCGATGCCCCGGGCCACCTCGGCGGCCAGCGGGGCCGCGGTGGCCGGCACCCGGCGGCGGATGATGGCCGCCACCCGCTCACTGTCCGGGTACTCGATCCAGTGGTACAGGCAGCGCCGTTTCAGCGCGTCGTGCAGATCCCGGGTGCGGTTGGAGGTGAGCACCACCACCGGCGGGACCGCCGCCCGCCGGGTGCCCAGCTCGGGGATGGTCACGGCGGCCTCAGCCAGCAGCTCGAACAGGAAGGCCTCGAACTCGTCGTCGCCGCGGTCCACCTCGTCGATGAGCAGCACCGCGGGCCGCGGGCCGGGATGGTCCAGCGCCGCCAGCAGCGGGCGGGCCAGCAGGTACTCCGCGCTGAACAGGTCGGCGTCGCGCAGCGTCTCACCGCGCGCTTCGGCCAGCCGGATAGCCAGCAGCTGCCGCGGGTAGTTCCACTCGTACAGCGCCTCGGCGGACGTCAGCCCTTCGTAGCACTGCAGCCGGATCAGCGGCGTGTCCAGCGCGGTGGCCAGCGCCTTGGCCGCCTCGGTCTTGCCCACCCCGGGCTCGCCTTCGAGCAGGATGGGCTGCCCCATCCGGGCGGCCAGGAACAGCGCCACGGCGAGCGGCTGGTCGGTCAGGTAACCGGTGGCATCCAGATCGCGCATCAACGTCGCGACGTCGGGCAGCCGCGCTGCGAGGTCGCTCATCCGCGGTGACAACGGGGGAGAAGCATGGGCATCCCTGTCACTTTATCGCCAGGCCAGGGCGGACCGGCCGGCCCTGGATCGCGGACCACACGTTGGCCGGGGTGAGCGGCATGTCGGCGTGCCGGACGCCGAACGGGCGAAGCGCGTCCACGACCGAGTTGACCACGGCGGCCGGCGAGCCCACGGTGGCCGACTCGCCCACCCCCTTGGCGCCGATCGGATGGTGCGGGCAGGGCGTGACGGTCTCGCCGAGCTCCCAGGACGGGCACTCCAGCGAGGTGGGCAGCAGGTAGTCCATGAACGAACCGCCCAGGCAGTTGCCTGCCTCGTCGTAGGTGATGACCTGCATCAGGGCCATGCCGACCCCGTCGGCCAGCCCGCCGTGCACCTGGCCCTCCACGATCATCGGGTTGATCCGCACCCCGCAGTCGTCTACCGCGATGAACCGGCGCACGGCCACTTCCCCGGTGACCGGGTCCACGTCAGTCACGCAGATGTAGGCACCGTACGGGTAGGTGAGGTTGGGCGGGTTGTACACGGTTTCCGCGTCCAGGTGGCCCTCGACCCCGTCCGGCAGCTCCAGCGACGAGCGCGCCGCCATCGCGATCTCGGCGATGGTCCGGCCCTGCTCAGGGTCGCCGCGGACCTGCCACCGGTGGCCGTCCCACTCCAGGTCATCGGGAGCCGCCTCGAGCATGGCCGCGGCGATCAGCCGGGCCCGGTCGCGGACCTTGCGCGCCACCACCACGGCCGCCGCCCCGGACACCGGGGTGGACCGGGAGCCGTAGGTGCCCAGGCCGAACGGCGTCCGGTCGGTGTCCCCGTGCACCACCTCGACGTCGTCCGGGGACAGGCCCAGTTCCTGGGCGACGATCTGCGCGAACGTGGTCTCGTGCCCCTGCCCCTGGGTCTGCACCGAGATGCCGAGCACCGCCTTGCCGGTCGGGTACACCTGCAGGGCAGCCCCGTCGTTCATGCCCAGGCCGAGGATGTCCATGTGCTTGCGCGGGCCCGCGCCTACCCCCTCGGTGAAGAAACTCAGCCCGATGCCCATGTGCTCGCCGCGCTCGCGCTTGTCCGCCTGCTCGCGGCGCAGTTCCGGGTAACCGGCCAGGTCCAGTGCCACCTGGAGCGCCTGGGGGTAGTTGCCGGAGTCATACTCCCAGCCGGTCGGGCCGGTGTACGGGAACTGCTCGGGGCGCAGCAGGTTCTGCATCCGCAGCTCGGCCGGGTCCCGGCCCAGCTCGGCGGCGAGCAGGTCGACCATCCGCTCGACCAGGTACACCCCCTCGGCGATGCGGAACGAGCAGGAGTACGCCACCCCGCCCGGCGCCTTGTTCGTGTACACCCCGGTGACCTCGCAGTACGCGGCCTGAAGGTCGTAGGAGCCGGTGAAGATGTGGAAGAACCCGGCCGGGAACTTGGTCGGCTGCGCCGACCCGTTGAACGCGCCGTGGTCGGCCAGCACCCGGGCGCGCAGGCCGAGGATCCGGCCGTCACGGCTGGCCGCGATCTCGCCATGCATGTGGTAGTCGCGGGCGAACGCGGTGGACATTCAGGTTCTCCGACCGGTCCTCGACCCACTTGACCGGCTGGCCGGTGAGCATCGAGCCGACGATCGCGCAGATGTAGCCCGGGTAGATGGGCACCTTGTTGCCGAACCCGCCGCCGATGTCCGGGCGAGATGATCCGGATCTTGTGCTCGGGCAGGCCCGCGACCAGCGAATACAGCGTGCGGTGCGCGTGCGGGGCCTGGGAGGTGCACCAGACCGTGAGCTTCCCGGACACCGGGTCCATGTCGGCCACGGTGCCGCAGGTTTCCAGCGGGGCCGGGTGCGACCGCGGGTACACCATGTCCTGGGCGACCACCACATCCGCGGCGGCGAACACCGCGTCGGTGGCCGCCTGGTCGCCCGCGGACCAGTCGAAGATGTGATTGCCCGGCGGCCGGGCCAGGTCGTCGCGGATCACCGGGGCACCGGGGTCCAGCGCCCGGGTCGCGTCCACCACCACCGGGAGCGGCTCGTACTCCACGTCGATGAGCTCGAGCGCATCCCGGGCCGAGTACCGGTCCTCGGCCACCACGAACGCCACCTCCTGGCCCTGGAACCGGACCTTGTCGGTGGCCAGCACGGCCTGCACGTCCTGGGACAGAGTTGGCATCCAGGCCAGTTCCCGCTGTTCCAGCATGTCCCCGGTGATGACGGCCCGGACCTTGGGGTGCGCCTGCGCGGCCGTGGTGTCCACCGAGACGATCCGGGTGTGCGCCAGCGGGCTGCGCAGCACCGCGCCGTGCAGCATCCCGGGTAGCGCGACTGTCGTCCACGAACGTGCCCATGCCGCGGATGAACCGGGTGTCCTCCTCCGCCGCACCGGCCCGTACGCCCCGTTCATGGTGGTCATCGGTCATCCCCACTGCCGCTGCCGCCCGGCTGGCAGCCTCGTGCTTGGCGGCCCACTGCACGGACCGGACGATGTTCTCGCAGCCGGTGCACCGGCACAGCTGGCCGGACAGCGCCTCCCGGATCTCCGCGGGCCGACGGGGTCCGGGTTGTGGTCGAGCAGCCAGCGGGCGGTCAGCATCATGCCCGGCGTGCAGAACCCGCACTGCAGGCCGTGGCACTCGGCGAAGCCCGCTGCACCGGGTCCAGCTCGGCCCCGTGGGCCAGGCCTTCCACGGTGCGCACCCGGCGGCCGTCGGCCATGGCCGCGAGCACTGTCCTGCACCACTTGACCGGCGTCTCGTCCAGCCACACCACGCAGGCCCCGCAGTTGGAGGTGTCACAGCCCCAGTGCGAGCCGGTCAGCCGCAGTTCGTCGCGCAGGAAGTGGATCAGCAGCAGCCGGGCCTCCACCTCGCGGGTGTAGCTGATGCCGTTGACCGTCACGGTGACCTGCACGTCAATACGCTATCCTGGGCCCGCTGCACCGCGCGGCGCAGCGAGCGGATGGTGAGTTCCCGGGCCAGGTGCCGCTTGTAGTCGGCCGGGCCGCGCTGGTCGGACACCGGGTGGCAGTGCTCGGCCGGCGATCTGGCCGGCCCGGCCGAGGCGTCCTCGGTGGCCGGGGCGCCGCGCAGGAACTCCTCGGCCTCGGCCGCAGCGAAGTGCTCGGCCCCGACCGCGGTGAGCCCGATCCCGGCCTCGGCGATGCGGCCGGCCCCGGTAGACGACCGTCCAGCCACACGGCCGACCCGGCCGCGCGACCGGCCAGTCGCCGACCCGGCGGCCCACCTTCGCGTACGCGCTGCCGCCGCCGGGGCGGATCGCGATCCGGATCTCGGTGAGCAGCTCACCGGGCGCCACCACGGTCTCGTACGGGCCGGTATGGAAGTCCCGGGCGGGCACCGTCCGGCTGCCGCCCGGATGCCGGATGACCATGGTCGCCTTGAGCGCGGCGAACGCCGCGGACAGGTCCTCGGACGGGTCGGCCTGGCACAGCGAGCCGCCGATCGTGCCCCAGTTCCGCACGATGGGGTCGGCGATCACCTGCTCGGCGTCGTGCAGGATCGCGAACTGGGCACCCACGGCCGGGTCGGCCAGCAGCTGCGCGTGCCGGGTCAGCGCGCCGATGCGCAGCTCAGTGCGGGGCCGCGGGGTTGCGCCGGTGCCGGTCACGTCGATGTAGCTGAGCTCGGTCAGGCCGTTGATATCGACCAGCGTCTCGGGCTGGGCCAGCCGCAGCTTCATCATCGGGATCAGGCTGTGCCCGCCGCGCGAGGATGCGGGCCTCGGGGGCCGAACCGGGCCAGCAGGCTGAGGGCGTGCTCGACGCTGGTCGCCTTCTCGTACTCGACGTACGCCGGAACCTGCATCCGCTCTCCCTCGGCTACGCTCACACCCACTTGATGCGCAGTTCACCAGTCCATCCGACCAGCGGTAATAATCGAGTGGTTATGACCCTCACCCAGCGAACGCGTTTGTCCTGGTCGCCCGGCTGGGCTCGGTGACCTCAGCGGCGAACGCCCTGGGCGTCAGCGAGTCCGCGGTGTCCCAGGCGCTGACCGCGCTGCGCCAGCATCTCGGCGACCAGCTGGTCAGCCGGGGGCCAGGCGGGATGACGCTGACCCCGGGCGGGTCCCGGCTGCTGGCCACCGCGTCGCAGATCGTGGTGCTCGGCGCGGAAGGCGCACGCTGCGGTCCGGGCCGCGCAGGGCGCCCCCGAGCAGCTGCGGGTGGTGGCCAGCGCCACCCTGGCCGAGTTCGTGGTCAGCCCGCTGATCGAGGCGTTCACCCGGCGCTACGCCGGCCTGCTGGAGGTGTCCGCCGGGGTCGCGGTGACCAGCGAGATGCCGGCGCTGGTGGCCAACCGGCTGGCGGACGTGGCCATCGGCCCCGACCTGGCCGTGCTGCACCGGGGCTGCCG
Organism: uncultured Actinomycetota bacterium; assembly: GCA_963739645.1. Lineage (GTDB taxonomy): Bacteria > Actinomycetota > Actinomycetes > Streptosporangiales > Streptosporangiaceae > JASHPR01. Next base: position 942 of record CAVUBM010000058.1, on the reverse strand, counting down.
GTGGTCAGCGAGCCGATCTTCCGGTACCGCCTGGTCGTGGTGTCCGCTGGGCAGTCCCGGCGGCGCGGCAGCCCGCAGCAGTGGCGCTGGCTGGTCGGCCCGTCCGGCACCGACCCGGGCAGCGCGACCGGCCAGCTGCTGGCGGCGTTGCAGATCCCGGAGGACCGGATCGGGGTGTTCCCGAACCAGACCGCAGCGTGGGCAGCCGCGGCGGACGGGGCGGGGGTGGCGCCGCGGTCGAGCATCTGGTCGCCCAGCAGCTGCGGCGGGGCGAGCTGGCCCGGGTCGACCTGCCCGGCGCCCCGGTGGACGCGTGCTGGAACGCGACCCTGCTGGAGCGGCAGAGCCGCAGCACGGCCGCGAGCTCGCTGCGCCGCTTCCTGTCCACCCCGGAGGCCATGCAGCTGATGCGCTCGCCCGGGACCGGCGTCCCGCCGTCCTGCTTCTTCCGCTCCCTGGTGTATGTGACAATCTGGAGCTGACCTGCAAGATCGTGGCTCTTAAGCAAGCACTTATTCGCGTGTCGCGCGGCGGCACGGTAGAGGCAGATGATGGCGGTCAACACCCAGCTGGGTGCTTCGTGTCCTACGCGAGGGGACACGCGCATGCGGATCGAATCCGACGGGCACAGCCGGGGCAATCCGCGTCTGTACGAACTGGTCGAGCACTCGCCCAAGGAGGGGAAGAGCCCGACCGTCTGGGCCTGGCCCGAGCTGATGGAACACCTCAAGATCGCCGGGCAGCCGGTGTCCGGGCCGTGGCCGCCGCACCAGGAGCCCCGGCCGGACCCGGACTACGAGGCCGGGCCGGTGGCCGTGCCCGACCCGGAAGTCCGTTTCAACGGCGCGACGGGCGGGGGACGCGCGGGCCGCAAATCCGCCAGCGGAACAGCCCGGCGACCCGATCCCTGAACCTCTTGGCCCTGACGCCAACGAGGCCCAT
>CAVUBM010000057.1:0-10100 GCA_963739645.1 uncultured Actinomycetota bacterium | reverse complement strand
CCGGAGGATCGTAGTAGCCCGGGGCGGGCGCGCCGGTCAGCAGCACGGCGGAGACCTGACGCCAGCCGGCGTGCTGGGCATCCACGGTGGTGAAGGTGACGCTGGCCGCCATCCGCCAGGCGATGAGCGCAAGGACCGGCGCGCCGACCAGGAAGGCGATGACCAGCACGGCCAGCATTCCGGCTTCCGCCCGGTCCGACGGGCGCCGGAGCGGGTTCCGGTCGGGCCACAGCCCGCGCGCATCCGGGCGGGCCAGCTCAGGTGCAGCATCCGGCTCGTGCTCATCGCGGGCCTCCCTCCTGATCCCAGCATGGAACCCCGCCCACCCAGGGGGTTAGGGCCGAATCTCCCGCCCGTGCGGGACTTTCGCACCTCACGCCTCTGGCGGGCTCACCGTGGACCCCGGGTGGCGGCGGTCAGGGCCGAGCTCACCCCGGGCACCAGATCGGGTGCGGTGACCGCGACGGGGGCGTGCGCGTGATGCAGCACCGTGTGGGTCACCGACCGCACCCCGGAACTGGGCCGCTGTGTGGGCCACCGCCCGAGTACTACGAGGTCAGCACGGGTGGAAGCGACCGTGAGCGCCCAGCCCGGCAGGCCGCGGGGGACCTGCACCTCGGCCTGTACTCCGGGGTACTTGTCCCGCCAGCGGCCGACCGCGTCGCCCAGCTGGGCTGAGATGTCCGGTGACAGGCAGCAGGTGTGCGCCGCCGCCCGCTCCGCTGCGTCCATACTGGCCAGCAGGCCGGTGCCGGGCAGGTACCACGACCAGGCGTGCACGGCGACCACGGCCGCGTCGCGCAGCGCCGCTGCCTCGAAGGCGAATTCCAGCGCCCGGCCAGCCTGGTCCAGATCGCCGATACCGACCACTATCTCCCGGCGCGCCGGGAGATAGTGGTCGCGGACCACGATGACCGGGCAGCAGGCGTGGGTGGCCACGTCCTGGCTGACCGAGCCCAGGAACCTGGCGGACAGCGCCCCGGCACCCCAGGGCCCGACGACCAGCATGGCGGCGTCCGTGGAGCTCTCCATCAGGACCTGCGCGGGATGGCCGGGCAGCAGCCTGGGGTCAATGGCCAGGCCCGGCTGCTGCGCGGCCGCCCGCTCCGCCGCGCTGCTCAGCGCGCGTGCATGGTGGGCGGACATCCGCGCGGGCAGCTCGGGGACGGACACGATACGCAGCGGCAGGCCACGGGCCGCGGCCTCCCGCGCCGCCCAGTCAACGGCCCGCAGGGACGGCTCCGAGCCATCCGTCCCCACGATGATCGGCAGGCGTGTCATGTCCGTCTCCTTGCCGGGCCGTCCGGCTAGAGCCGGGCGGCGATGAGGGCAGCCAGGTCGACGAGCGGCAGGTGTAGCCCCACTCGTTGTCGTACCAGCCGAACACTTTCATCAGATTGCCCGCGGCCTGGGTCAGACGAGCGGCTCTGCCTCAGTTGGCCTTTCCCCTCAGTCACCTTCAGGATCCAGGGCCCGCCCGGCCGCTGGCCAACGGCCTTCGCCCCCTTCCAGGGGGCCATTGGTCCCAGCCCGCCGACCCTTACCTGCGGCGGCTGGGGCAGCACTCAGCCCGGCCCGCAGGCGGATCTATGCCGTACGCCCCGATGGCCCGGGACTATGGTCCCGTGCCCAGGTGAAGTTGGTGCATCTAGGGTTAACCCACCGTTACCGAGGATCAGCCACACGGGTGCTTCCGATGGTCACGCGATGTGAGGAGAAGCAGCCCATGGACCAGTCAGCGCCGGCTCAGCGGCGGATCGGCGTGTTCCTGCTCGACGATCATGAGATCGTCCGGCGCGGCGTTAAGGAGCTGCTGGAATCCGAGCCGGACATCGTGGTCGTTGGTGAGGCAGGCACCGCCGAATCGGCCCTGGCCCGGATCCCCGCGCTGAAGCCGGACGTGGCCGTGCTGGATGTGCGCCTGCCAGACGGGAACGGCGTCAGCGTGTGTCGTGAGATCCGGTCCAAGATGCCCCAGGTGGCCTGCCTCATGCTCACCTCCTTCGGCGACGACGATGCGCTGTTCGACGCGATCATGGCCGGCGCCGCTGGCTACGTGCTCAAGCAGATCCGGGGCACCGATCTGGTCGGCGCGGTCCGCACGGTGGCCTCGGGTGAGTCCATGCTGGACCCGGAGGCGGCCAGCCGGGTGATGAAGCGGATGCGTGACCAGGCAACCCGCTCCGATCCGCTGGCCGGGCTCACCGAGCAGGAAAAGAAGATCCTGGAGCTGATCGGCGAGGGCCTGACCAACCGGCAGATCGGGCAGCGCCTCTTCCTCGCCGAGAAGACGGTCAAGAACTATGTGTCGGCCCTGTTCGCCAAGCTGGGCATGGAGCGCCGGACCCAGGCCGCCGCCTACGCGGCCCGGGTATTCGAGGACCAGGGCATTCCGCACCCGCCGCAGCCAGGCCACTGAGCCGGGCGGCTGAGCCGGTCCACGGTCAGGCCGTCTCGGGCAGCGGGACCTGCCAGCGCAGCTCCGTCCCGCCGCCGCGGGCCGGGCCGACGGTGAGCGCGCCGCCATACTGCTCGGCCCGCCGGGCCAGGTTGGCCAGCCCGCTGCGGCGGGAGGTGTCCTTGATGCCACTGCCGTTGTCGCTGACCACCAGGACCAGCTCGCTGCCCACGCTGACACCGATGTCCACGTGCCTGGCCTGACCGTGCCGGGCGGCATTCGACAGCGCCTCGCGCAGCGCGTTCAGCATGTGCTCGCCGATCTCCCCGGGAACCTCATAGTCCAGCTGGTCGCCGAGCCGGACCGTGGAAGTCATGCCGTGCGCCCCGGTCATGTGGTCAACCACTTCCCTGATCTTGGCCCGCAGGCCAGGCAGGTCCCGCCCGCGGGCCTGCAGGCTGAAGATGGCCGCCCGGATGTCGGTGATCGTCTGGTCTAGGTCGTCGACGACGCTGCTCACCCGTTCCCCGACCAGCGGCCGGGTGATCAGCGGGATAGTGCCCTGCAGCTTCATGCCGCTGGCGTAAAGCCGCTGGATGACCTGATCATGCAGGTCGCGGGCGATCCGGTCGCGGTCCTCGAAGACCGTGAGCCGTTCGGCGTCCTCCCGGCGCTCCGCCAGCTCCAGCGCGATCCCCGCCTGCCCCGCGAACGTCATGGCCAGGTCCATGGCCGCCCGTGGCAACGGCATCGACCCAGCCGCACGGCCGACGGTGAGCACGCCGCGGACGTTGCGCGCGTCACCGAGCGGCAGCAGGATCGCGGGCCCCAGCTCCAGGGTCTCCCTAGCCACCGTCGAGGCCCGTGGGTCATGGCGGAAGTCGTCCACCGTGATGGGCTGGCCGCTGGCCAGTACCGTGCCCGAGATGGACGCCCCGGAGGGCAGCCGCAGGCCCAGCGCGGACTTTGCGCCCATCCCCGCCGCGTGGCTGATCGTCAGGTGCTGGCGGTCCTCGCTGGGCAGGGCGAGCACGACCAGATCGGCCGCGGTCATCTCCAGGGTCTGCTGCGTCACGAAACTGAGCACGTCATCAACCGCGGTGCCCCCCAGCAGTCTGCGGGTTACCTCGGAACTGGCCTCCAGCCACTGCTGCTGCCGGTGCGCCTCGTCGAACAGCCGGGCGTTCTCGATGGCCACGCCGGCCGCCGAGGACAGCGCGGTCACCAGGATCTCGTCTTCCTCGTCGAACGCGGCCCCGCCGCGCTTTTCGGTCAGGTAGAGGTTGCCGTAGACCTCGTCGCGGATCCGGATCGGCACGCCCAGGAACGTTTTCATTGGCGGGTGCCCGTCCGGGAAGCCGGACGACTGCGGGTGACTCGCGATGTCAGCCAGCCGCAGCGCACGAGGATCGGTGATCAGCAGGCCGAGCAGCCCGCGGCCTTCCGGCCAGTGGTCAATCCGGGTGATCGTTGCCTCGTCCACGCCGACCGGGATGAAGTCGGCCAGCCGGCCGTCCTTGTCGATGACACCGAGCGCGCCGTACCGGGCGTCGACCAGGGTGACCGCCGCCCCGACGATCCGCCGCAGCACGGCCTCCAGCTGCAGATTGCTGCCTATGGCGACAACCGCCTCCAGCAGGGCGTGCACCCGGTCGCGCGTGGCCAGCACACCTTGCAGCCGGCCCTGAAGCTCGGACAGCAACTCGTCGAGCCGCAGATCCGGCAGGAGCAGATGCGGCTCGGGCGACTCCACGCCGGCCGCCTCCCTCCCGGGACCCATGGTGGGCACGATGCTGATCATAGGGCCGCCAAGTCTGCCCGGCCAGGACCGTCATGGGCGGGCGGGAGGATCCGGGCGTACTGGCCGGGGGTCACCATGGCGATGTGCCCATCGCGCAGCCACTTGATGACGTACGGCGGGGCCCCGTCCGGCCCCAGGACGCGGATGACCAGGCCGGTGCGGCTTTCCCGGCCGGGTACGACCAGCAGGTCACCAACGTTCGCCTTCATCACGGCACCTGTCTCTGGGTTCGGCTGTGTCCCGGGCTCGCCTCCCCGGGCCCAGTTCGTGCCTCCAGCATGGCCAGCACCCCTCAGCCAGGCACGGGCTGACCGGCCCGGATCACCGGGACGTTCGGCCCCCCGCGGGCCGCCGGACGCTCCAGCCGCCGCCGCGTGCCGTTCGGGCCTGGCTCCGAGACATAGGTCCCTGTGACGGCCGGGGGCAGACATCGCACGCTGTGCTGATCTGGGTATTACCTATCCAGGAGCGCGGGATGGACCTGCGAGGACGCAGCATGCTGAGGATGACCAGCCTGACGGCCGGGGAGTTCACCGGCCTGCTAGCGCTGCACAACCGGGACACCGACATCGGGCAGCAGATCTACGCCCGCCGCGGCCTGGACGCTCTGGAAGTGACCGAGGACGTCTTCGGGTCACCAGCATCCGTCGTGTCCGGTCAGGCGGAGAACCGGCTGCACACGATCAAGGCCCTGATGATCGCCACGATGGGCGGGCCGGCATGAAAATCGTGGCCGCGCTCGGCGGCAATGCCCTGCTGGAGCGGGGTGAGCCAGCCGAATGCGACATCCAGGAGGCGCACGTCCAGAAGGCCGCGGCCGCCCTCGCCCCGTTGGCCCGGTCGAACGATCTGGTCATCACCCACGGCAACGGCCCCCAGGTCGGCATGCTAGCCATCGAGAGCGCCGGTGACCCGGCGCTGGCCCACCCATACCCGTTCGACACGCTGGGCGCGCAGACCCAGGGCATGATCGGCTACTGGCTGGCGCAGGCGCTGCGCAACGCGGTGCCCGGCCGGGAGGTCGCCTGCCTGGTCAGCCAGACCCTGGTCAGCGCCGCGGACCCGGCCTTCGCCAGCCCATCGAAACTGGTCGGGCCGGTATACGACGAGCCGCAGGCCCGCCGGCTCGCCACGGCCCACGGGTGGGACATCGGGAAAGACGGCACCTGGTGGCGTCGGATCGTCCCATCTCCCGAACCGGCCGAACTGCTCGACCTCCCCGTCATCTGCCAGCTGCAGACCAGCGGCGTGATCGTCATCTGCTCAGGTGGCGGCGGAGTGCCGGTCGTGCGCACCGCCAGCGGGCAGTTGCGCGGCGTGGAGGCGGTCGTCAACAAGGACCTGACCGCCGCCCTGCTGGCCCAGGCCCTCGGCGCCGACGCGCTCCTGCTGTTGACCGACGTCGCAGCGGTACAGGACGCGTTCGGCACCCCGCAGGCCAGGCCGATCCACCGGGCCTCGCCCGGTGAATTGCGCGCCCGCCCCTTTCCGGCCGGCTCCATGGGCCCGAAGATCGAGGCCGCCTGCCGCTTCGTGGCCGCGGGCGGGAAAATGGCCGCGATTGGGCAGCTCGCCGACGCTGAGCCGCTGCTCCGCCAGGAGGCCGGCACCATCGTCACGGCCTGAACACCAGCTGGGCACCCCGCAGTCAGCACTCAGGCCGAAGGTCCTCCGCGGCCATGACCCGGAGGTGGCCCACCACCCCCGGCCCGGCGTCACCGGGACCGCTCGCCGCGATCAGCGGCGCGCAGCGACCTGACGTAGCTGGCCCGCTCCCGGGCCGCCGCGGCCGGGCCGGAAGTGGCGAGCAGGCCGCGGGCCTCGCCCAGGCTCGCGTACCCCTTCCGGGCCATCCAGCCGGTCAGCCCGCCGAGCAGCACCATTGCGTATTCCGCGTGGTGACGCAGCAGCGCGGATGTAGCCATCACCACGTCCGCCCCGGCCAGCAGGTAAGCCGCCACGTCCCCGGCGTCTTCCACCCCGCCGCTGGCGGCCAGTGACCCGTCGACCCGGCCCGCCAGGTGCGCGATCCAGGTCCGGGGCAGCCGTGCGTCCGCGGGGCTGGACAGCCCGAGACCGTCCGTTACGGCCAGCCGCTCCGGGTCGATGTCGGTGTGCAGGAACCGGTTGAACAGCACCAGGCCATCCGCACCCGCCTGGTCCAGCCGCAGCGCCATCTCACCCATCGAGCTGTAGTACGGGCTCAGCTTCACCGCGACCGGGATGCTGACCGCCGCCTTGACCGCGGCCAGTATCTCGACATGCCGCTGTTCCACCTCGCGGCCGGAGATGAAGGGGGAAGCCGAGCTGGGGGAGGACGGGGCGGTGGGGGGAAGGTCGCTGGCCAGGTGATAGATGGTCAGCTCGATGGCGGCCGCGCCGGCTCGCTCCAGCTCGCGGGCATAACTGGTCCAGCCGCCGGACGTGACGCCGTTGAGACTGGCGATGACCGGGACGTCCACCGCGGCCACGGCCCGCTCGATCAGGCTCAGGTAGCGGCGCGGGTTCGGGTCCAGGCCGTCGATGTCGGGGAAGTACGACAGCGACTCGCCGAAGCTGTCGATGCCCGTTTCCCAGGCGGCCACGTTCTGCGCGGCCTCGCGGCGCAGTTCCTCCTCGAACAGCGATGGCAGCACGACCGCGGCCAGCCCGGCGTCGGCCAGCCGCCGGACCCCGTCCAGGCCGCCGGCCATCGGCGACGCCGATGCGACCAGCGGATTACGCAGCTGCAGGCCCAGATACCGGCAGGAAAGTTCCATGGGTCACCTCCCCTAGCCAGCGGTGCCGGCCGCGGTAACTGGCCGCACATCGGCCAGGAACCGGCCGGGGCCCCGGATGGCCGGTGCCGTCCGCCCCGCATCACGTGCCGGAATGAACGGGTTTGCTGCTGATTCCGCCCTACCTGCTGCGCGTGCGGTGGAATCAGCTCGCCTGTGCAATGACAGGCACCATTACCGCCTTCCACGGTTGTTGGCGCGCAGCACGAAAGGCCAGGGCCAAAGGTCCGCCCGGCCGGGGACCTCAGGGCCTCACCGACTCGCTAATTGCTGGGGCTGACGAAGGGCCGCGGCAGCCGTGACGGAAGTCCCGGCTGAGCCGGGTCACGCGACCCTGCTGGCCTAGCCGGCGAACGGCGAAGCTGCATATGACAGAACTGAATGACCGGGCCCCCGACCCGGTTCCCTAAAGGGAGGCACACAATGCGCCGCAAGACTTTTGACCTGCTGGTGAGCACTGGCGGGCTCATTATCGCCGCCGTCCTGCTTATCGCGGGCGGGCTCCTGACATGGGGCTACTCGTTCGCTAACAGCCAGGTGCATGACCAGCTCGTCGCCCAGAAGATCGTCTTCCCGGCCAAGAGCAACCCCGAGTTCAAGGCGCTGCCCGCCGCCGACCAGGCCGCGATGGGCGCCTACGCCGGCCAGACGCTGACCACTGGCGCGCAGGCCCAGACCTACGCCAACCACTTCATCGCGGTGCACCTGACCGAGATGGGTCACGGCCAGACCTACGCCCAGCTGTCTGGCAAGGCCCTGGCGCAGCCGAAGAACACCGCACTGGCTGACCTGGTGCAGACCGTGTTCCGCGGCACCACACTGCGCTCGATGCTGCTGGAGGCGTACGGGTTCTGGCAGATGGGCCAGATCGCCCTGTGGGGCGCCATCGCCTCGTTCATCGGCGCGGGCCTGCTGTTCATCCTGTCCATCGCCGGCCTGATTCACGGCCGCCGGGTTTCCGCTGAGACCGAAGTGCTCAGCAAAACCGAGCACCCCAGCCCAGCCACTGTCTGACTGGACTACCTTTACCGGCCGGCCGGGGATGCCCCGGCCGCGGCCGGCGGCATTTTCCCAGCCTCGTTCTTTTCCCGATTCAGGCCCGTTGAGCTGGCACCTTAACCAGTCCTTTACTTGATGGGGACGAAAGTCCCGGCGGTGGATGACCGAGATCTCTATAAGACCGGGGCGGCCCAGGTCACGATGGGCATCAGGCCGTTTTGCACGCTTGGCTAGGAGACGCCAATGAAACCGCCCGCTAACCTCGCTTCCGCCCCGATTAACCTGGATCATCCCGGTACCTATCTGCACTGGTCGATTTTTACCGTCTCGGTCGCCAACCTGTGCCTCATCGCGGTGATGGTGGTGATCTTTGGCCTCGCGCTTATCCTTCCGTTCCCCAAAGGCCGCACCTACCCGCCAGCTCCGGAAGAACCAGCCCCGGCCGGCCCGGATGCCACGGCCACCGCGGGGCCCGATGAAGACCGCGGCATGTGGACGAACCGGGCCCGGCGCTTCGCGCTCCGGATACTGCCCCCCGGCAAGCTGCTGCCAGACCGGCAGCCCGCGTACGTCGCCTCCTGGGTCTATGTGTTCGGCGTGGCCAGCCTGGCCGCGTTCGGGGTGGCGGTGGTCTCTGGCTTTGCCCTGGCCCTGGGTGGTCCCGACTGGTGGCATTACAACCCGGTTGGCCACTTCTGCAACAGCCTGCATCTGTGGAGCGTCGAGCTCTTCATGGCCTTGCTGGTGATCCACCTGTGGGGCAAGTTCTGGATGGCGGCGTGGCGCGGCAAGCGGGCCTGGACCTGGATTACCGGGGTGGTCGCGTTCCTGGCCTCGGTGGTCGAGTGCTTCACCGGATATGTGTCCCAGCAGAACTTTGACGCCCAGTGGATCTCAGCCAGCGGAAAGGACGCCTTCAACCCGGTCGGTGTGGGCGCGTTCTTCAACATCATGAATTTCGGCCAGATGCTGATGTGGCACATCGTGCTGATCCCCATCGTGCTGGCCGCCTTTATCGGCGCGCACGTCCTGCTGGTGCGCGTCCGCGGGGTGTCACACCCGCTGCCCGCCACCGTGCGGCTGCCCGGCCGGGGCAGCTACCGGCAGCGGCGCCGGGCGCTGGCCGCGGCCGACGCGGCGCCGTGGCGCGGCCCGACCCGCCGCTACGACATCCTCAAGGAAGGCACCATCGCCGGGGCGATCATCCTGGTGCTCACCGTGGCCCTGGCCAGCCTGCTGTCCTCGCCTGACGTGCCGTCGGTGACCATCCAGTCGTGGGCCAAGGTGGCCCCGGCCGATTTTCTGGCCACCGCGGCGACCGAACTGAACGGCACCAGCGGGAGCGCCACGTACGGGCCGCCGTACAACAACGGCACGGGCAGCGTGCAGAAACTGCTGTTCTCCCCGGCCCAGCTGGTCGGGGTCCGGCAGCCACTGCACCCGGCCCAGGACTTCGTGCTCCGGCCACTGGGCAGCATCGCCGCCACCACCCCGGCGGTGGCCCGGGCCCTGGCCACCTACCGGGCCGCCCCGGCCGCACAGCAGGTCAAGTGGGCTAACGCTTACGCCACTGCGGTCACCAAGGTGAAGTTCGTGGGCGGGGCCCCAGTCGTGCCCGCCGCTGCGGACGGCCCGGTCCCGGTCCTGCTGGCCAGTGAGCTGACCATGGCGCGCAGCGGCGCGCTGGACGCCAGCCTCCTCTCCAGGCAGCCCTTCTACGGCACCAACTTCACCGCGCCGCTGCTGTTCATGAACGACGGAGCCTACTTCGCCGACAAGGCCACCGCCATGCACCTGTCCGGTGAGCAGTGGGGTGTGATGAACGAGACCGGCAGCTACCCCGGCCAGCCATGGCTGTGGCTGTACACGCTGTGGTACCAGGTTCCCGGCTGGAGCAGCTCGGCCAACGTCAACATGATCGCCGTCTACATGACCGGCCTGGCCACCCTGCTGCTGCTGCTGGTGCCGTTCATCCCCGGCGTGCGCGACGTGCCGCGGCTGATCCCGGTGCACCGGCTGATCTGGCGCGGCGGGAATGAACGGCCCGGCGACGGGCCACCGCCCCCAGCCGACCGGCCCGGCCCGGTCGATACCGCGACAACCGGCACATCCTGAAGGGAAGCCA
>CAVUBM010000056.1:0-249440 GCA_963739645.1 uncultured Actinomycetota bacterium | reverse complement strand
AGGACGGTATGGCGACTTCCGGGACTGGCCCGCCATCGACGGGTCGGCATTAGAGATAGCCGACCAGCTCGACGGGGCAGCCACGACGGCCGACGCGGCCAAAATGCGGCTAGATGAGGAAGACGATAACCGGAATTCTGCGGGGTCAGCGTCCTGAACTGGGAAGATGGTAGGGCGCAGGTGCGCCTCGCCGGGTGTCCAAGCTAGACAGCCTCTCCAGAGGGGACCGCATGCGTTCGTGCCCGGGCCGCTCGTTCGATGTTCCGTTTGAGTACGGCCAGCATGCGCGCCTGCATCGGCCAGACAACGGGCACGTAGAGCCAGTAGTTGGCGAAGCGTTCAAGCCATCGAGGGCGGAGGGTCTGATAACCGCTGATGACCAGACGAGTTCGCCCGTCAGGCAGCTCGTTCAGCAGGAAGGCCCAGAGCCCTTCGGTGTAGACGGATGGCCGTGGTTGTTTTGGGTCGAGCTGGCGGCCCCGTAGATCTCTCAACCTGCGTAGTCCCAGGAACCGCTTCGGTTCAAGCGCTGCCACCTCCCACGCGTCTACGGGACCTTTCCGTGTCCAGTACTTCACGTAGTCGCCGACAGCAAGGTCTTGCCACTCCGGGTGGACTTCGGTGGCGCTGGGCCGCCCACCGTTGTCGAGGCGATCCCACGAATATCAGCCCCCACGGTCACCACCCATCTGGACCAGCCACGGCCAGACCTGATCCGGTGACGCATCGATGGTGACGGCCATCGTCTGCCGCCCTCTGCCCGTGGGGGACCAGCCAGCCATGAGCCGCCGCGGTATGTGCGGGCCAGCATGGGCTCTGGTGGAGGCGGTGGAGCCGCGGATCCGGGTGCTGCTGGCGGGAGTTCCCTGATGTGCCCACCAGCGTGATCATGGAACGGGTGGGGTGGGAGCGCGGGAAGATGGTGTTCTTCGAGCGGGTCGCGCGGCTGCGGCCGTTGTTCCGGCCGCCTGATCCGGACCGGGCAGCGGATGACGGCCGCGAGTGCAGGCCGTCGGCAACCTCGTTGCAGGCTTCGCTCGCGAGTCGCTGGCGATCAGTTCGGCGAGGACAGCCAGGGTAGCGGGTCGTGCGGGCGTCGGTCCGCCGCGCACCGGCCTACGCGGGTTCGGGTGGCCGTGACCAATGCAGCAGCAACCGTGGCCAGCGGCACTTGGCGGGTCGGCCGACGTTGCAGTACTTGTGGAGGCATGAGCGCTGACGAGGTCATGCCCTCCGCCGCCCAGGTGGAGGCCGCCGCGAGCGGGCGGGCGACTCACCCCCGGGAGCCGCATTCTGGCGGCACGGCGGGACGGCTGAACTGGCTGCGGGCCGCAGTGCTGGGCGCCAACGACGGGATCGTCTCGGTGGCCGGGATCGTCATCGGAGTGGCAGGGGCCACTACGGCCCGCGGCCCTATCTTTACCGCCGGATTGGCCGGGCTGGTCGCCGGGGCCGTATCGATGGCGCTGGGCGAGTACGTGTCGGTCTCGAGCCAGCGCGACAGCGAGCGCGCCCAGATAAGACAGGAGAAACGTGAACTCGCTGACACCCCGGACGCCGAACTGACCGAGCTGACCGCCCTGTACGAAGCCAAAGGCCTTTCCGCGGCAACCGCCCGCACCGTGGCCACCGAACTGACCGCACGCGGCGCCCTGGCCGCCCATCTGGACGCCGAACTGCACATCGACCCCGCTGACATCCCCAGCCCGGTCCAGGCCGCCGCCGCTTCGGCGCTGTCGTTTACGTCCGGCGCTCTGCTGCCGATGCTGGCCATCCTGCTGCCTCCGGCCAGCCTGCGGGTCCCGGTTACCTTTGCCGCCGTCCTGATCGCTCTCGGCTTGACTGGCGCCCTCAGCGCCCGCCTGGGCGGCAGCAATGTCCGCCGCGCCGTCCTGCGGGTAATCATCGGCGGAGCGCTCGGACTGGCCTTCACCTACGGCGTCGGGCACCTGTTCGGCACCGCTATCGGCTAATACTGCAGCTGATGCGTCTTAAAGATCTTGGTGTCACTACCGCTAACGAGGACGCCACCGCCATAAGCGCCGTTGCAGTATTAAGCCCTGGCCGGATTCGTCTTCGAAGCAAGCCAGGCGCCCAGGTCCGGCGCAGTCCTTTTTCCCGGCCAGGCCTCCTGCTGCCAGACGGTGATCGCCGCCTCGTCCCGCTCGGTGGCGGGCATCTCCGAGTTTGCGCCGCAGCCCAGCAACATGAACATCGACGGTCTTTCGCTCACGCTACCGCGACCCCCATACTGCGTTGAGCAGCTGGTCCCGGGTGCAGACAGCCCAGGGTTGGCCAGCAGCGCCTCTAGCAGGTCGAACTCCCGCCGCGTGAGATCGATCTCCTGGTCCCGGACGGTGCACCGGCGAGTCCGCCGGTCCAGCTCGATCACTCCCGCCTGCAGCGTGTCAGTGTCCACCTCAGACCCGCGGGCGCGACGCAGCTGCGCCCGAACCCTGGCGACCGCCTCGTGCGCCAGGAACGGTTTGACCACGTAGTTGTCGTCGCCCAGTTCCAGCCCCCCGCGACGCGGCTAGCATCCTCACCCCGGGCGGTGAGCAAGATGATGGGATCGAGGCGTTCCGCCTGGCCTGCCGGACCACTTCGAAGCCGTCAATCTCCGGCAGCATCACATCCACGATGGCCAGATCGATACCGCCACGCCGCAGCGCGGCAACTGCCTCGTTCCCGGTGCTGGCTTCTTCCACCGTGAACCCGGCCCTCGTCAGGTACAGCCGCTTCAGCCGACGCATGGACAACTCGTCGTCAACGACCAGGATCCGAGCCGCGTTCATGGCGCACATCGTCGTATGCCTGGCTAGACCTCGCCCTGCCTTAACCGTTCCCTGACTTGGCGCTCATGGCGTCGAAAGTAACCGACCGAAGGAAATCGTCAATGCTTACTGCGATCGTGCTGAACCTTGTAGCCATCATCGTCCTCGTCGGCGGATGGGCTCTCGCCGTGCTGGCGCTGTGCCAGGGCCTGGGTGATCCTTACTGCCGCAAGACAATTACAGTCGCTGCAGCGTCGATTCTCGCCCTGGTGCCGAGCCGTCACGCGTGACCGTGCTGTCCGGCAACCACGCTGCTTGAGCAGCCTTACCTGACCATGGCCTCGGGAGGAGATGCGACGGTGCCTGGCCTGGCTACAGCAGTGACGCCGCCTGTCCGCCGGATGCTGGTGATCGACGATGAGCCGGGAATCCGCAGCTTCACTGCCCGGGCACTCAGCTCGGCCGGATTCGCCGTCACCGAGACGGCGAGCGGCCACAAAGGACTTCAGGCCACCCTGAGCGATCCCCGCGAGCTCGTGCTCCTGGACCTGGCGCTTCCCGACCTCGGCGGGGAAGAAGTGCTACGCCGTCTCCAGCAGCAGAGGCCTCATCTGGCCGTCCTGGTCTGGTCCGCAACCACGGAACCCAATGCCAAACGCCGGTCCCTGGCGCTTGGCGCCTGCGCCTACTTGCAAAAACCAATATCCATGAAAGAACTCATCTCGCGCGTTGCCGCCTACCTTGAGCTAGCTGGCTCCGCTATATGGCAAGGAAAACCTGCAAAGGGTTAATCGCATGAGGCCCGACCTGGCCACGACCGTGCAACAGAGATCAGCGCCATCAGGCCCATTGGCGCAGTGAGCAGGGTCGACACTGGTATCCAAAGCGGTATCACCGAGCGGTGGGTGAACGGCCGCCTGGCTTAACCGCCTTGCGGGGCTGAGGCCTGAGCGGCTGGCTGCCGTCAGGTGAGCGGCGTGACGCCAGCCGCGCATACCGTGCGGCCAGAGCGGCCGGGCCCAATGGCGCCCCGCCGGTGAACTCGTGCAAGGCGATGTCGTTCAGCAACGGGGCGAGTTCGGCGGCGTGCCGCACAGCAACCGGCTCCAGGTCGAGCCGTTCAGCACTCCAGCCCCGGTCAACGTCGGCCACCCGCTGACGATAACCACCTGGTCAGCCACGTGGAGCCAGCCTGGCCGTCTTTATCCGGTTGCCGGGTGGGTGGGCGTCGATCCGTTCGGCAGCAGCAGGTCGAAGCCGTCTGGGGTGTGCAGCCTGCCTGGCCTGGTGCCGGGCTGGCCGGTGACGCCGTACTGCCATACCAGCGCCCCGGTGGCCGGGTCGATCGCGACCATCCGGTCGTTGTAATCGTCGTTGACCATAACGACGCCGCTGGGCAGCAGTTCCGCGAGCGACGGGTGGTCGAGCATCCCGGGCCCAGACGCCGGGTGGTAGCGGTACAGGATGTGGCCTGCGCGGTTGAACTCCAGGACCTGCCCGGGCGAGGCGTAGTCGGCGATGAGGTAGCGATCCGGGGCGATCTGCTGGGGGTCGAGGGGTAGCTGATCGGCAGGCTGGTGGTCCAGACCAGCTTCCCGGCCGGGGTGTACTCGCTCACCCACGACCCGTTGATCTCCGAGATCAGCAGGTTGCCGTCCGAAAGGGGGGTGTCCCCATTCGGCGAGCCCATGGAGCCCGGCGGGTTATGCACGCACACGCTGTTAGTGCCGATCTGGTGCGCGACGGAGTGGTTCTGGTTGATCACTAGCACCCGGCAGTTGACAGCATCAGCCACCGTGATCTGGCCGTCCTTGAGCAAATAGGCGTCGTCGGGCTCGTGCAGGTATCCCGGAGCGGTGCCCGCCCGACGCGCATGGCCGTAAGACCATACGATCTTCCCGGATGGATAGGCGATTTTGACGATGGTCTCGTTCTGCTCTTGGTTGGACAGGATGGCCGTGCCGCGGTCGACGAAGAATGCGTCATCGGGAAAGTAAAAGCGCGGTGGATCGCGCGGGGACCGCGATGACGGGTACCTCCACACCCGGTGCATTCGCGCATCCAGGAGCAGGAGCCGGTTGTTGCCGCGGTCGGCGACGAGCAGCTTGCCTCCGAAATACGGCGAGCCTGCCCCAGGAGCGCCAGCAGTCCCAAAAGCCCGGTTCGGGCGAAGCATCTGAACGGCGGCGACCAGGGCGCCGTTGGATTCGCCTCCGACGATCCATGCTGTCGCGCCGGCCACGGCGACTGCGGCATGGGATACCGGCACCTGAAGATGGCCGCTGGCAGAAGTTGCCTGGTCACCGGGTCAAAGGCCCAGATCGTCGAAACGGTCGACGTGGGTGAGGCGGAGGCCTCGCCCACGGTCCCGGCGCTCGACTCCCCGGGGGAAGCTGGGTCGTGCCGAGGCCAGGGATCGGCTGCTGGGCCACAGGACTCTCGCCGCCGGCTACGAACAACTCGCTGCCCACGGTCACCGCAGCAGCACCGGCCAGGGGTTCAGGGAGATGGCCGATGACGGCTGTGGAGTGCCGCGCAGGGTTGACGGCTTGGATGGTGTTCACCGGCAGGCCGGCCTGCGGACCTGTGATGGCCTGCCCTCCGAAGACGAAGATCCGCCCGCCCAGCGCGGCGACTGCCGGGTAGCGCACGGGGATCCGCAGCGCGCCGACCGTCCTGAACGTCCGGCCGTCGGTGGTGGCCAGCACCGATGCGTCGGGCTGCGTTCCGTCATAGCCACCCAGCAGATACGTGGTTGCCCCAATGGCGACCGCCACCGCATCGGAGCGCGGTGCAGGCAATGATCCCGCCGCGGTGGCGGCCTGGCTCCCGCGGCCGGGCGCGGAAAGGGCGAACGCCTGGACCGTGGCGACGGTGGTCGGCGATCCCCCGCCGAAGACCAGGACCCGCCCGCCGGACACGGCTGCCGCGGCATCATGCAGCGGAGCGCGCAGCACACCAATTTGACGGGCTGCCCCCGTGGCGGTGCGCAGAGCGTAAATTCCGCTCGCCGATGCGCCGCCGGCGGCCAGGCCGCCAACGACGATGAGCCGCCCGGCGGAGCCTGGCACGGCCACCTCACGGCTGAGAGGTTGGGCCAGGTGCCAAGGCATCAGGCCGTGCAGCGGCCGGCAGGGCACGCGGCGCCGCAGCCGACCGCACTGGTGGCAATGACCCGCGGCCAACCGTGCTTCTCATGCCACCGCTGCTGTCCGGGCGTGCCACGAACCAGACGACCAGCGCCGCCACTACGAGCGAGGCCAGGGCCGCCGCAGCAGTTCGTCTCCGGCGGATGCGGGCCGAGACCCGGCGCCTCCCCTGATGCTGCCGCTGGTCTGGCCCAGACCCTTCCCGAATATCCGGCGTGCGTTCACCAGCGCCATCGCTGCCGTCCGAACAGACATCCACACTGCGCACTCCGGCGAACCTCCCCTCAACCCCGGTCCAGGCCGGTTTCGTAAGTCTGCCAGTACGCCATGCCCGGACACGCCGACTGGCTCAAAAGCCTCCGGGCGGTTCGCCACCGGTCCGGCCCTGCCGGCCTGGTCAAGGCGCGGGTGCAGGCTGGCTTCCGCTCATCAAGGTAGCCACCCCGGCCACGCGGGCGTCCTGGCGCATTGCGGCGGACGCGCGGGGTGAGCCGGCCAGGTAGCGGTCCAGGAAGTCGACGGTGACCCGGGCCACGACCGGCTCGGCGGGACCGTGGCCTTCGTAGGGCCGGAGGTGCCCTGCGTGGAACAGGTCGAGGTAGAAGCGCGGCCCGGTCTTGTCTTGCCGGTACATCATGATGCTTGCGGCCGGGGGGTTGATGTTGTCGGCGTCGCCCTGCACGAACAGGATGGGCGGGGTGGCCTGCGTGAATTCACGAGCCGGCCATCGGGGGCCATTCCGCGCCGGCCAGCACGATGGCGGCGGAGACGGCCCGGTCACGGCAGCAGGTGTCCGCGACGAGGGCAGTCACGGTGTCGCCGCCGTCGGAATGGCCCGCCACGGCAATCTTGCCGGGGTTAACCAGCCCGGCCAGGGACCCGTGCGGCCGGCTGCTGGCCGTCAGCAGCCGGCGGATGACGTAGGCCAGGTCGGCGGGCTGATTTACCAGGTCGTTCTCGTCGGGGCTGGCGATGCGGCAGTTGGTACGGGGGAAATCGACCGCCGCGACCACGTAACCCGCGCTGGCCCAGGTGCGCAGCAGGCCAGCGTAACTGCCCTGGCATTGCGCGAACCCCGGCGCGAAGACCACCAGCGGGAACAGGCCGCGAACCAGCCGGCCGGAGGCGGCCGCCGCGGGGATGACCGGGTACCGCACCAGCGTCGGCAGGACACGCGGCCCCCGGCCGGCGCGGGATCGGCCGACAAAGACCCACTCGTGCTCAGCGACCTGGTAGGTGCCGATGCTGCCGACCGGCAGGTGTTCCGGCGAGCTGGGCCGTGAGGCCGGGGTCCGGGGCGGCGCGGCCGGCCTGCCGTGCCGAGCGGACCGGGCGGGAGCCACGCTGGCCAGCGCCCACGCGGCAGCCAGCGCCCCGACAGCCAGCAAGGCCACTGCGGCTCCGGCCAGCACGACGCGACGCCAGCGCCCGCCGGATGAAGATGCATGGCCTCCTGGCGGGGCTGGTGAGTCGGGGCGGGCGTTCCGGTCCACGCCTGCAGGGTATCGGCATACTCTTTACTTAACCAGGTTTAAAGACTTAACCAAATCTTAATGCTTCCCTTCCCTTACCAGATCTTAAGAATTCTCGGCACATCTGAATTCGTTCTGAATTCGTGGTCGCCTTGGTTATCCTGCAAATTTCCGGATAGCATCTGACAATGGCTTCAGGTAAATTCGCGGATCTCAGGCATCCTGGTCAGCCGGACCAGCACTGGCTGGCCCGGTACGCCACACAGCATGCGGTGCGCCGCCAGCGCAGTGTCTGGTCCGGCCGGGTGGCAACCTGGGATCAGCACGGAGCGGCGGGGCTGGCCGCGGTCACCGCAGTCGTGCTGCAGGCGGCCGACATCCGCCCGGGTGCCCAGGTTGTCGACCTGGGCAGCGGGACCGGGCAGATCAGCCTGCCCCTGGCCCAGCGCGGCGCCCGGGTCCTGGCCGTGGACGTGAGCTCGGCCATGGTTCGGCGACTACAGGACGAGGCGCAGCGGCGCGGTGCGCTGAGCATCGACGCGCTGGCCTTGCCGATCGAGGAACTGGCGCTGCCCCCGGGCAGTGTGGACCTGGTCGTGTCCAGCTACGCGCTGCACCACCTGCGGGACCCCGACAAGGCGCGCCTGGTCTCGGCTGCCTACGGCTGGCTCCGCCCGGGCGGGCAGCTGCTGGTGGCCGACATGATGTTCGGCCGCGGCGCCTCACGCCGCGACCGGGCCATCATCAGATCCAAGGTCGCGGCCCTGGCCAGGAAGGGTCCGGGCGGCTGGTGGCGGATCGCCAAGAACGCCGCACGCTTCTTGCTGCGGGTGCAGGAACGGCCGGTGCCGGTAGACAAGTGGACGGCGATACTCACGCGCAGCGGTTTCACGGAGGTGACCGCGAGCACGATCGTCGCTGAGGCCGGGCTCGTGACCGGCCGCCGCCCGGACGATCCCGTACGGGACGAAACGCTCCGGCCCGTATCACGCTAATCTTTGGGTGGAGGACGCTCACGAGGTCGCGGCCATGCAATGCCGTTGGCCCGGGAGTGTGAGGTCGCATGAAATTTGCGGGCAGGCCTGGCCGCCGCTGAGGACTCACGCTGATAGCAGTGACCGGCCTGGCGGGGATCATCCTTGCCGTCCATGGTTGGTCTGGGCGCCACACGGGGCTGGCGCCGGGCGCGCTGGCCGGAGCGAGTTCTTCATCGGCGGCGAGGGCAACACCTTCGCGGCCTGCCGGCTCATCCGGTCCTACCGCTGCGCCCGGGCCCTCGGGTGCCTCACCCGCAGCTAGCCCCGGCCCGCTGCTGAGCTCTCAGTCGTACGCGCAATATGCGTTCCGGGTATGGCCAGGCGCGCCAGGAGCTGCTGCCCAGGCGGCGCTCATCGGGCTGTCCGTCAAGGTCCGCCGCCAGGGCTCCGGCATCATGGTCACCGCAGGCGCCAACGGCCAGCCCAGCGCCGCTCCCCATTTCTATTCTGGCGGAGCGCGGGTGTACGTCGTGGAGGCGTCGCTCGGCGATGACTCGGGCGACAGCGACTACAGCCTGGGTGACGATGCCCTGGTCGTAACTGACGCTCAGGGCAGGATCTTGCCGTGACCTCACAGAAGAACCGGCCGTCAGCTAGCCGCCCGGCTGTCCCCGCCCACCCGGGAGGAGCCGCATCGTCGAATCGGATAGACCAGGCGGCGCGGCTGGCCGGCGAGTGGGCTCCGACTGTGGCCAGGGTGCTCCTCGGCCTGGTGCTGGGGTGGTTCGGCTATCACGAGCTGGTCCGGCCCTCGCTGTGGGCCGGATATGTCCCGGTCGTATCGTCGACGTCCAACCTCGCGGTCGTCCTGGTCCTGGCCCACGGCTGGCTGCTCCTGGTCCTGGCCGTTGCCATGATCGCCGGGATCGCGCCGAGAGCCACCGCCGCCGCCGCGGCCATCCTCCTACTCGAGATCGTAATATCGCTGACTGTCTCGGGCGGGCTTTCCGACCTGACCCTGCGCGACGTCGGCGTGCTCGGCCTCGCAGTCGCCCTGACCGGGCGCCACGCCCAGCGGCTGGTCCTGAGCCGATAGGCTGGCCGCGTCCTCAGCGAGCCATGCTGACCATCCGACAGGGCAGCGCAAGCCCGGCGGGCGTGGCGCGAGGAAGATCCACTGTAACGGCCAGGCCCCGCCTTCCGTCCGGGTGAGTCTGGCCGAACCGCCGCTCGAGCTGGCGAGCCGGTAGACAATGGCCAGGCCCAGGGCCGAGCCGCCTGCGGCGCTTGCGGTGAACTGGCGAAACACCCGGTCCATCTTGGCCTGGCTCATCCCTGGCCCGCTGTCGGCCACCACGACCTGTACGCGTGCCGCGTGGCCGTGGCGCTCACCGTAACGCGGTTGCGTCCTGGCCACCTCCACGGCGTTGCGATCAGGTTATCCAGAATCTGCTCCAGGAAGCCGCCGGCGATTCCCTGTTCAGCAGCGACCGGGGCCCATGCCGCGATGCGCTCGCTGATGACCTGGTCGGCCAGCACGGGCACCACCACCGGCGTGGCGTTCTCGCCCTGGCCACAGCGAGCAGCCCGTCGACCAGGCGAGAAAGCCTCGCGACATCGCCGAGAGCCCCGGCGAAGTCGGCAGCGTCCTGGCCAGACTCCTGCGCGAGCAGGTCGAGCCGGAGCCCCAGGGCAGCGAGCTGCGCGCGGAGCTGGTGCGATACGTCTTCGATCACCACGCGGTGACCGTACACGCCAACCACGAACACGATCGAGCCCGCGCCAGCGCGCCAGGTGACGGAGGCCGGATCATGACCGGGCGCGGGGCGATCGCCTACCGGCTGACCAGGAGCGTGCGGCGCCGCTCGCGGTGGCCCGTCTCCTGGTCGGCGCGACCGGCGCCGGCCGGTACCGGCTGACGTCGTGGCGGGCTGACGTTGGCGACGGCGCGGCTGGCCAGGGTGTTGACCTGGCCGGGCGGCCCCCGCCTCGCGCAGCATGTTCAGCAGCAGGGCCACGGCGGCCGGGTTGTCGAGGCTGGCGTTGGCGACGGCCCAGTCGGCCGAGCGCTGCTCGCCGGGGTGCAGGTCGTGCAGCAACGCAACGAGGTATGTCGCCGTTGTGGGATCGCCGTGGGTGCCTGCCTGTTTGTACAGGCGGCCCGCGTCGCGGTACAGGCCGCGGTTTGCGGCAGCCTCACCGAGGCTGCCCAGGTCGGCTGGATCGGCGTAGGTTCCCGCGGCCGCCCAGAATTCCGGTGGCGCGATCAGTTCGTGACGGGCGTGCCGGCCGTGCTGGTCAAGATAGTCGGCCAGCTGCCAGGCCGTCCCGCTGCCGAGGCCTGCCGGGACCTGAGGGCCTGGGCGGGGCCGGATCAGGGCCAGCGGCCCGCGGATCCCCTTGCTGGGCTTGGCCGTGTAGTCCAGCGCCTGTTCCAGCCAGTCGTCGGGCAGCAGGGCCCAGTCGGTGTCGGTCAGGTACCCGGGCGCCGCCGCCTCCAGGAAGGCCCGCGGCAAGGCGGGGCCCATGCGCAGCCGGCGGCCGTCAACCGCGGCGTCGCAGGATGCGCAGCATGTCCTCGAACGCTTCGTAGGCCGCGTCCAGGATGGCCGCCAGCCCGGCAGCGTGCCGCACGCGCTCCAAGGTCGCGAGGGTAACAGTATCTCAGTGCTCCTCCCTCCGGCTCGAGCTCGGTCAGCGAGACCCAGCGCTTCGGTTCTGTGACACTGGCGCAGTTGCCGGCGCACGCCCCGCTGGCCGGCCTCGTTGCTGCCATCGCACCTGTCATCCCGGCCGGCTGGCGGCGCTTAACGATCTTTGGTCGCCAACTCGCCTGTGAGCGAGTTATCTCCGTAGGCGGGTGTCGCCTGACGTGGCTCCGGCTGCTCGGACGCCGCGGCAACCGCGGCTTGATGTGGCTGGATGTGGCCAGATGTGCCGGTCGCCCGGTAGTTTCGCAACGCCGCCACGCAGGTTCGATTGCCGGACTGGCACACTTTGGCTCTTATTCCTTAGCCAGGCTAACGGTTAAGATCACTAATCACGCCTCTGGCCAGGACAAACTTGGTGGGCGCAGCTGGGTTCGAACCAGCGACCCCTCGCTTGTAAGGCGAGTGCTCTACCGCTGAGCTATGCACCCATTGCCGTCGCGCCCGGGCCGGGCTTGATCGGCCGTGACCGGGGCCAGCGTACCCGTTTTGGGCCTAACCCGGCGCGCCCGAGTATCACGCGGTGATCGCAGCGGGCCGGTACCGCCGATTAGGCAATCCGGCGAACGTGCAGGCAGAAACCGCCATGGAACCGAGGAACCGACCAGAGCCGATGGGCTAGCTGATCCGGGCGGGGCGGCCGGCCCGGCCCAGAACCTTGGCCAGCGCGAGTTCGACCTCTTCGGCCAGGCCCGGCGTCACGCCGAGATCGGGCTCTGAGCCGACAGCGGCCGGGTCCGCGCCCGGCGTGGCACCAGGTGTCACGCCCGGGATGGGGCCGACGGGCTCGCGCACGTACCCGCAGTCCCGGCACTCAACCTCGCCCAGCCTGCGCATGAGGTGGACGCTCGAACACACCGGACAGTGGTCGAGTTCCCCGGTCCAGTCAAAGGATGACTGGCAGGCAGGGCAGATGAGCACCTGGCGGTCGGCCCGGACCCCGCGTTTCCAGGGGCTCTCCCCCCGGTCCGGGTCGATCTGCCGTACACCACAGCGATAGCAGGGCATTGAGTTTGTTCCGATTCTGCCGTGTCCCCCAGAATGCGCGTCGGCAGCCTAGCTCAGCTCTGCCAGCGCCTTCTGATAATCGGCGATATCACGAGCCTGCGGTGTCGGGTTCACAACCTTCCACCGCACTACGCCATTCTTATCGATGATGAAGGTACCGCGTATGGCAAACCCCTTGTTCTCGTCGAAGACGCCGTACGCCTTCGCCACCGCGCCGTGCGGCCAGAAGTCGGACAGCAGCTCGAAGGGGAAGTGCTCCTGGTCAGCCCACACGCGGTGCGAGTAGGTGGAGTCCACCGACACCGTCAGCAGCTCCACGTCGTCGCGGGTCACCTCGGGGAATTCGTCGCGCATCGCGCACATCTCGCCCGTGCACACGCCGCTGAACGCCAGCGGGTAAAACACGAGCACGACGTTCTTCTGGCCGCGGAAGCTCGACAGCTTCACCGGCGAGCCGTGCTGGTCCTTCAGCTCGAAATCCGGGGCCTGGTCCCCGACCTCGACAGCCATGCTGATCCTTTCCACGTGGGGATGCTAGGCGGGCCTCAGACCGAGCCCCGCAAGTGCGAGATGCTCTCAGTCTGCCACCAGCGCCCGACACCCGCGCCACGCCCCCGCTCCGGCCGCACCGCCGCAGGCCGGACGCGAGGCTCAGCACCCCTCCTCAGCGGCGCGCCTTCGGGGCGACCAGCCGGCTGGCCGACCAGTCCCTCCCGGCGCTCACCGTGGACGTCTGCGACAGCCCGGCCGTCGGCGCTGCCTCGCCCACCTCGCTGGGCTCCACGTGACCCTCCCGGCCCGACTTGGGCGTGAGCAGCCAGATATAGCCCCCGTCGGCGAGCGGCGTCAGCGCGTCCACCAGCGCGTCGACCAGATCCCCGTCCCCGTCTCGCCACCAGATCAGGACCACGTCGACGACGTCGTCGTAGTCCTCGTCGACGAGCTCCACGTCTTTTACCGCGGCAATCGAATCCCGCAGGTCCTCGTCGCAGTCGTCGTCGTACCCGATTTCCTGCACCACCTGGCCCGGCTTGATGCCAAGCCGCCCGGCCAGGTCGCGCTGGTCTTGCGCCTGGCCCGCGGTCGCGCTCACTGACGTCCTCCTGAATCCTTTCCCGCTGCCCTGCGCTGTGCGGCGAACGCCACAGCACCGCAGACGGCGGCTGAGGTCAGGTGCGGCGCTGTTGGCACCGTCACCTCTTGATCGGACAGTTCACACTGGGTGGGCCCGGTGCGCAAGTCACAATTTCGCACACGAAGCCATATCACCAGTCATCACTTGATCCTCCCCCGTGGCCGTCGGCCTATTCAATTAGCGACAACCGGACCTGTCTGTCCGGATTGTCAACGTTAATGTCGACAAGTGCTATCGATTGCCAGGTGCCCAGCGCCAGCCGCCCGGCCACCACCGGCACGATCGTAAACGGCGCGACGAACGCGGGCAGCACATGCGAGCGGCCGTGCCCCCGGGACCCGTGCGCGTGCTGCCAGCGGTCATCAGCTGGCAGCAGGTCGCCGAGGACAGCGAGCAGGTCGCGGTCGCTGGCCGCACCGAGCTCCATGACCGCGATCCCGGCCGTGGCGTGCGGGACGAAGACATGCAGCAGGCCATCGCCGCCGCCAGTCGCCTGCCGCGCGAAATCAGCGCATTCCCCCGTGATGTCGTGCACTGTGTCCTGGCCGCCAGTGCGCACCCGGATGATCTCTGTTTTCATGCAGTACGCAACTGTAGCTCGCCGGTCGCGCTTCCCCGCTTCATGCCGTGCTGGCGGGGCGCCGGCTGGCCCGGGCACCTGGCCGCGCCCATCTAGGCCTTGGCCCTGCCCGTCTTCCGCTTGGGTGCCGCCTTGCCCGGCGCCGGCTTGGTGGCTCCCGCCTTGCTCGCCCTGGCCCCGGTCTTGCGCTTCTGCGGGTGCTCGACGACCGCGTCGGGCCCGGGGAACATCAGGCAGGTATGGCCGTCGTCGAACCGGACCAGGTAGGGCGGCTCGCCACCCGAGTCGCGCACCTCGAGGATCTCTCCGGTCCGGTCGGGGTGCCCCACGACGTTCCCGCGCACGTGCAGCCGGTCGCCGACGACAGCGTGCATGTGCCCACCTCCTTCACCAGATTCGCGGGCCGGCACGCCGGTATACCCGGCGCCGCACGGGCTCGCTCGTTAGGTCCTGGTTGTACCCAGAGTCGCATAGCCCAACATGCGGCGGGAAGGGCCTTGGGCTGTGGGCGAACCCCGGCGCTGAGCTGATTACCTGCCGGTAGAGATGCGTTACCGTCGGAGGCGTACGAGGATTAGTAAGGACACCAGCGAACGCACTGGGCAGCGACGCGGCTGCCAGGACCAGAACAACACTGCGGGGGTGGCCGGCCAGGCTGTGCCGGTGCTCCGCGGGAAGGCGAGGAACACCCCGTGGCCTCAGGACGCCAGCGCTTCTCGATCATCAGCGACGGGCTGCCATCCCAGCTGCCGGACATCGACCCCGACGAGACAAAAGAGTGGATCGATTCGTTCGACGACGTGGTCCGGACCCGCGGCCGGGCCCGGGCCAGGTACGTCATGCTCCGCCTGCTGGAGCGGGCCAGGGAGCAGCAGGTGGGCGTGCCCGGCCTGCGCAGCACCGACTTCATCAACACGATCCCGCCCGAGCGGGAGCCCTGGTTCCCCGGCGACGAGTACGTCGAGCGGCGGATCCGGGCCTACATCCGGTGGAACGCCGCGGTGATGGTGTCCCGGGCCAACCGGCCCGGAATGGGCGTCGGCGGGCATATCGCCACCTATGCCTCGGCGGCCAGCCTGTACGAGGTCGGGTTCAACCACTTCTTCCACGGCAAGGACCACGGCGAGTCCGGTGACCAGGTCTTCATCCAGGGCCACGCCGCCCCCGGCATCTACGCGCGGGCGTTCCTCGAGGGCCGCCTGACCGAGGACCAGCTGAACGGGTTCCGCCAGGAACTCTCCCACCGCGGGCACGGCGGCGGCCTCCCGTCCTACCCGCACCCCCGGCTGATGCCGGACTTCTGGGAGTTCCCCACCGTCTCGATGGGCCTGGGCGCGATCAACGCCGTCTACCAGGCGCGGTTCAACCGGTACCTGCTGGCCCGGGAGCTCAGGGACACCAGCCGGTCGCACGTATGGGCGTTCCTCGGCGACGGCGAGACCGACGAGCCCGAGGTGCTCGGCACGATCGGGCTGGCCGCCCGCGAGGAACTCGACAACCTGACCTTCGTGATCAACTGCAACCTGCAGCGCCTCGACGGCCCGGTCCGCGGCAACGGCAAGATCATCCAGGAGCTCGAGGCGTCGTTCCGCGGCGCGGGCTGGAACGTGATCAAGGTGATCTGGGGCCGCGACTGGGACCCGCTGCTGGCCAAGGACACCGACGGGGTCCTGGTCAACAAGATGAACACCACGCCGGACGGGCAGTTCCAGACCTACTCGGTCGAGTCGGGCGCCTACACCAGGGAGAACTTCTTCGGCGGCGACCCGCGGCTCCGGGCCATGGTCGAGCACCTGTCCGACGACCAGATCCGCAACCTGTCCCGCGGCGGGCATGACTACCGCAAGGTCTACGCGGCCTTCGAGGCCGCCGTCGAGCATGTCGGCCAGCCGACCGTGATCCTGGCCCACACCATCAAGGGCTGGACGCTTGGGCCCGACTTCGAAGCGCGTAACGCCACGCATCAGATGAAGAAGCTCACGGTCGCCGAGCTCAAGGAGTTCCGCGACCGGCTCTACCTGGACATCCCGGACGCCGCGCTCGAGGCGGAGCTGCCGCCGTACTTCCACCCCGGCGAGAAGTCCGACGAGATCCAGTACATGAAGGAGCGCCGGGCCGCGCTCGGCGGGTACCTGCCCAAGCGCGTGGTGCGCGCGAAGGCGCTCACGCTGCCCGGCGACAAGGCCTACGACGACCTCATGAAGGGCTCGGGCAAGCAGCAGGTCGCCACCACGATGGCGTTCGTCCGGCTGCTCAAGGACCTGATGAAGGACAAGGGCATCGGCGCCAGGTTCGTGCCGGTCATCCCCGATGAAGCCCGCACGTTCGGCATGGACTCGCTGTTCCCGACCGCGAAGATCTACGACCCGCACGGCCAGACCTACGAGGCGGTGGACCGCAGCCTGCTGCTGTCCTACAAGGAGGCGGTCAAGGGCCAGATCCTGCACGAGGGCATCAGCGAGGCCGGCGCGATGGGCTCGACGATCGCCGCGGCCACCGCGTACGCCACGCACAGCACCCACATGATCCCGGTCTACATCTTCTACTCGATGTTCGGGTTCCAGCGGACCGGCGACGAGATGTGGGCGCTCGGCGACCAGATGGGCCGCGGCTTCCTGCTCGGCGCGACCGCCGGCCGGACCACGCTCACGGGCGAGGGCCTGCAGCACAACGACGGGCACTCGGTGCTGCTCGCGTCCGTCAACCCGGCGTGCGTCGCCTACGACGCGGGCTGGGCCTACGAGCTGAGCGTCATCGTCAAGGACGCGCTGCGCCGGATGTACGGGTCGTCCGATGAGCACCCGAACGGCGAGGACATCTTCTACTACCTGACCGTGTACAACGAGCCCTACGTGCAGCCCGCCGCGCCGGCCGACTTCCCTGGCGGCACCGAGGCCCTGGAGCGCGGCATCCTGCGCGGTCTGTACCGGTACGCGGACGCGCCGCAGCCGGCGCAGGCCGACGAGTCCGCCACCGAGCGTCCGCGGGCGCAGATCCTCGCCTCGGGCGTGGCGCAGCGCTGGGCGCTTGAGGCGCAGAAGCTGCTGGCCGAGGACTGGGGCGTCGACGCGGAAGCCTGGTCGGCCACGTCCTGGACCGAGCTGCGCCGCGAGGCCATGACGTGCGACGAGTGGAACCTGCTGCACCCCGACGCCGAGCCGCGCGTGCCGTACGTCACCAGCGCGCTCGCCGACCACCCCGGCCCGGTCGTCGCGGTGAGCGACTGGATCCGCGCGGTGCCCGACCAGATCGCCCGCTGGGTCAGCGCCCCGTTCAGCTCGCTCGGCACCGACGGCTGGGGCTTCTCCGACACCCGGCCCGCGGCCCGGCGGTTCTTCCACGTGGACGCCCAGTCGATCACCCTGGCGGTGCTGAGCCAGCTGGCCCGGCTCGGCGAGGTCAAGCCGGAGGTGCCCGGCCAGGCGATCAGCAAGTACCGCCTGGACCTCGACGTCAGCGACGCGCTCTAGCCCACGGCGGACTCCAGCACGTCGAAGTCCCGCTCGGCGTACAGCCGGTGCTCCCACTCCTCGTTGAGGATGGCCTGCAGGCACCGGCGCACGGCGAAGCTCTCCGGCGCGGGGTAGCCGGGTTCGGTGACGGGCTCGGTCATGCCTGCCAGCTGCTCGTCGGTGAGGCCGGCCAGCACGCCGCGGACGGTGGCCATGCGGTCGGCCCGCAGCGCGAGCACCTCGTCCAGCGACGGCCGCGCCTCGCGGTCGCGCGGCACGCTGGGCTCCTCGCCCATCTCGTCGTGGGGCAGGTCGAGCGGGTCCCACGGCGACGGCTCGCCCAGGACCGCGCGCTTCACCCAGGCGTCGGTGGCGAAGACCAGGTGGCGCAGCGTCTCGATGAACGACCACTCCCCGTCGACCCGCTCGTGCAGCAGCTCCGGCGGCAGCCTGCGGGCCCGCTCGACGGTCTGCGGCCACAGCCGCTCGATGATGGCCCAGGCCTCGCGGAACCCGTCGGCGTCGGCCGGGCGCATCCTGGCGCGGTCCGGGTACCGCCGGTTGAGCTCGGCCTCCACCAGCGGCACCACATCGACGCCGTTGACCCGCAGGTTCTCGATCTCGCCGCTGATGTCCATGTTCACCAGCGCCGCGCCGCGGATGGTGACGCCGGTCAGGTCGACCAGCTGGAAGCGCGCGCCGCTGAGGTCGACGTCGTGGAATCGGGCCCCGGTCAGGTAGACGTCGTCGAACCGCGAGCCGGTCAGGTTCTGCCTGATGAAGTCGGTCACCGGAGTGTCATACCCACGTGATGGAGTCGAGTCAACAGGCAGTCAGGGAGGCCGACCATGCGGCCGACAATGAGTCACCTCGCCGCGATCGCGATACGAACCGACGCCTTGTTCGCGTCGCCGCTGCAGCGCTCCGACGAGCCCAGCACCACGCAGGTCCGGCAGGCGGTCGCCGCCGCCGTCCGCCAGTTCGGCGGCCGGGGCTGCGCCGGGCGGGTCGCCTTCGAGTTCGGCGATCACCCGGATCTGGCCGCCGCGCGGATGCGGTGGGCCCGCCAGGTCGTCGCCGAGACCTACGGCGCCGCGCGGCTGCGGGAATCCCGCGACCGGCGATGGGCCCAGCACGCCGTCGCCCGCGCCGCGTGATCTGGGCCCGGAACCTCCCCCACGGCCACGGCGCGGCCCACGCCGGCCCTTGCCCGTGCGCTCCGCGGCCGGTTCGATGGGTGAACGCACGGGAAGGAAGGGCTAATGGCCAGCGTCAGCGTCCGGTACATCGTCAACGACGTCGATGAGGCGATCGCGTTCTACTGCCAGCTCCTCGGCTTCACCGAGGTCATGCATCCCGCGCCGACCTTCGCCATGCTGTCCCGGGGCGACCTGCGCCTGGTGCTCAGCGCGCCGGGCGGCGGGCCCGGGCGGCGGCCAGGCCATGCCCGACGGCACCATGCCCACGCCCGGGGGGTGGAACCGGTTCTCGCTCGAGGTCACCGACCTCGAGAGCCTCGTCGCCGCGCTGCGGGCGCAGGGAGCCAGGTTCCGCAACGAGATCGTCGCCGGCGTGGGCGGCAAGCAGATCCTCGTCGAGGACCCCTCGGGCAACCCCGTCGAACTGTTCGAGCCCACCAGGGACGAGGCCCGGCTGTCCCCGTCCTCCGGGTAACGCGCCTCAGCCCAGGGTGGTGGACCTCCTGCAGACCGTAGACCGGCGTCTCGATCCCGACCTGGCGGGCCTTGAGCTGGAGCGCCAGGTACAGCGAGTAGTGCCGGGACTGGTGCAGGTTCCCGCCGTGAAACCACAGCGCTTCCTGCTGGGTCGGCTTCCACATGTTGCGCTGCTCGCCCTCCCACGGGCCGGGGTCCTTGGTGGTGTCGGAGCCCAGCCCCCAGCACTTGCCGACCTTGTCCGCCACCTCCTGGGAGATCAGGTCGGCGGCCCACGCCGTTCATCGAGCTGTAGCCGGTGGCGTAGACGACCAGGTCGGCCGGGCAGCTCGGTGCCGTCCGCCAGCACCACGGAGTCCTCCGTGAGGTGGTCGACCTGGCCCCGGACGAGCTTGACGTCGCCGTTGGCCACCAGGTCGGCGGCGCCGACGTCGATGTAGTAGCCGGAGCCGCGGCGCAGGTACTTCATGAACAGCCCGGAGCCGTCGTCGCCCCAGTCGTGGTCGAAGCCGGCCGCCTCGAGCCGGTCGTAGAAGTCCTTGTCCTGCTCCCGCATCTGGTCGTACAGCGGGATCTGGAACTGGTGCATGATCCGGTACGGGATGCGAGGCGAAGATGAGGTCGGCCTTGTCGGTGGTCATCCCGGCGGCGACCGCCTGCTCCGAGTACAGCGCGCCCAGCCCGATGTCCATCAGCGTGTCGGACCGGACGATGTGGGTGGACGAGCGCTGCACCATCGTCACGTCCGCGCCGTTCTCCCACAGCGCGCCGCAGATGTCGAACGCCGAGTTGTTCGACCCGACGACCACGCACCGTCTTGCCCGCGTAGGCGTCCGGGCCGGGGTGGGCGGAGGAGTGGTGCTGGTCGCCGCGGAACATGTCCATGCCAGGGAACGACGGGATGGTTGGGCTGGCCGGACATCCCGGTCGCCAGGACGAGCTGCTTCGGGCGCAGCACGACGCGTCTGGCCGTCCCGCTCGACGGTGACCGTCCACTCGCCGGTCGGCCTCGTCGTAGGCCGCGCTCTTGGCCTCGGTGTTCGTCCAGTAGTTGAGCTCCATGACCTTCGTGTACGACTCGAGCCAGTCGGCGATCTTGTCCTTGGGCGAGAACACCGGCCAGTTGTCGGGGAACTTCAGGTACGGCATGTGGTCGTACCAGATGGGGTCGTGCAGGCAGAGCGACTTGTAGCGGCTGCGCCACTGGTCGCCCGGCCGGGCGCGCTTGTCGATGATGATCGTGGGCACGCCGAGCTGGCGAAGCCGGGCGCCCAGGCCGATCCCGGCCTGGCCGCCGCCGACGATCAGGACGTAGGGCTGCTCGGTGACCCCCAGCTCGGACGTCTCCTGCTGGCGACCGTCCAGCCAGCTGGTGCGCTCGCGGCATCGCGCCGTGCTCGCGCGCCCTTGGGGCGGCGGCCGGGGCCTGCGGCTCCTCGTGGCCCTTGAGCTCGTACAGGCGTGGTGAGCAGCGTCCAGCAGCGGCCGTCCCGCAGCCGCAGGTGCCCGTTCCCCCGGCCGACCGCGGTCTCGAAGTCGATCCACGCCTCGGTGATTCCGTCGGCCTCGGCCGGCGCCTCGCCGTCGGCGATCTTCCAGCCGCCCGGCTGCACCCGGGGCAGCGTCGCGGCCAGCATCTGGTCGACCGCGGCCCGGCCCTCCATGGTCTTGATGTTCCAGGTGAACGCGATGAGGTCACGCCAGAAGCAGTCCTCGGTGAACAGGGCGGCCGCCGCGGCCGGATCACCCGCCGCCAGCGCGTCACCGAACTCCGACAGCCAGGTGGTCACCCCGGCGGCGATATCGGCTGGTGGCAGGGTGGCAGTCATCGGCTCTCCGATCGCAGTGAGGTGCTCGGTTCCCCCAGCCTCACCCCACCGGGCCTCGGGCGTCTAGCCTGTGGAGTTCAGCAGGAAGATCGTGATCCGTTGCGGAAGGTGGCATGACCTCAGCACGTGAACTGGCCGACCGGGTTCACCGGCGCTGGCTGGAAGAGAACCCGTTCGCCGCCACCATGTACGGCATTCCTGGGTACGACGACCTGGTCCCGGACGAGAGCGAGGAGGGCCAGCAGGCCTGGCGGGCCGAGGTGGGGCAGTTCCTCCGCGACGCGGGCGAGATCGCCGCCGGGCCGCTCACTCCCGCGGACGCCGTCACGCTCGACTGCACCAGGGAGGCGGCCACCCAGGAGCAGGCGATCGTCGACCTGGCCGCTGATGAGCACACGGTCACCCCCATGCACTACTCGGGGCCGGCCA
Organism: uncultured Actinomycetota bacterium; assembly: GCA_963739645.1. Lineage (GTDB taxonomy): Bacteria > Actinomycetota > Actinomycetes > Streptosporangiales > Streptosporangiaceae > JASHPR01. Next base: position 228,251 of record CAVUBM010000056.1, on the reverse strand, counting down.
CGTTCCTGGCGGTGGCGGCCAGGACCGTGCTGGTCGACCAGGCCGCGGCCGAGGCGTACCTGACCCGCCTGCGGCGCAGCGGCATCTGGTTCGACCAGATCGGCGAGCGGCTGCGGACCGGGGCCAGCAAGGGACGGCTGCCGGTCGCCCCCCTGGCCGAGCAGGCCATCACCTGGGCGGAGGGCGTGCTGGCCGCTCCCGGGGCCAGTCCGGTGCTCTCCCCCACGCCGCCGCAGGGGTGGGACAGGGCGGCGGCCTGGGAGGAGGAACGCCGGGCGATCGCCGATGAGGTGGTGCAGCCCGCCCTGGCCCGGTGGGTGGATACCGTCAAGGAGCTGCTCCCGCGGGCCCGGCCGGCCGATCAGGCCGGGCTGGCCTACCTGCCCGGCGGCGCGGAGGACTACGCCCGGGCGATCCGGATCTTCACCACCCTGCCGCTGTCCGCGGAAGAGCTGCACCAGACCGGCCTGGACGAGATCGCGGCGCTGGAGGCCCGGGCCGTGGAGCTGGGTGCGGGCCTCGGGCTCTCCGGGCTGGACGAGGTGTTCGGCGGCCTGCGGGACTCGGCCGGGAAGATCTCCCCGGAAGAGGCCATCCGCCAGGCCACGGCCGCCGTGCGGCGGGCCGAGGCGCGGGCCGGGGAGTTCTTCCCGGCCCCGCTTCCGCCGCCGTGCGACGTGACGCCCATGCCCGATGTCGTGGCCGTGAGCGGCGCCGCGCCGCACTACACCCCGCCCCGCCTCGACGGCGGGCGGCCGGGGACGTTCTGGTTCAACACCGAGCGGCCCACCGCCGGCACCGGCTGGGACATCGAGGTCGTGGCCTTCCACGAGGCGGTGCCCGGGCATCACCTGCAGCTCTCCCGCCTCCAGCTGCTCACCGACCTCCCGGCTCTCCAGCAGCAGCGCAGCCTCCCGGTGTTCTCGGAGGGCTGGGGCCTGTACGCCGAGCAGCTCGCCGAGGAAGCCGGGCTGTACGCCGACGACCGCGGCCTGCTCGGGTCGATCAGCACATCGCTGATGCGGGCGGCCCGGCTGGTGGTGGACACCGGCCTCCACGCCTTCGGCTGGAGCCGCGAGCGGGCCCTGGAGTTCCTGGTGCAGCACGTCCCCATGCCGCCGGAGTTCATGGCGGCCGAGACCGACCGGTACATCGTGATGCCGGGCCAGGCGCTGGCCTACCTGACCGGCAAGCTCGAGATCCTCCGGATCCGGGAGGACGCGCGCAAGCGCCTCGGCCCGGCGTTCTCGCTGGCCGCCTTCCACGGCGCGATCCTGGACCACGGCTCGCTGCCGATGCCGACCCTGGCCCGCGAGCATCGGCACCTGGCTGGATCAGGCTGGCGATCCGCTGGGCCTGCGCTCCGCGTCTGGCCGGCCCGGGCCCGCACAGAGGTGGCGAAGGCCTCGATGCCGTTGATGAGGGTGTCGAAGCGCAGCGAGTGGAACAGGTCGAACGCGTGCTGCCCTCCGGGGAGTTCGGCGTAGACGACGGGGCTGGCCGAGGTCGCCCGCAGCTGGCGGGCCAGGGCGCGCGCCATGTCCACGCCGGTGACGGTGTCGTTGGTGCCGTGAGCGATGAAGAACGGCGGCGCGCCGGGATGGACGCAGGCCATCGGCGAGGACGGCAGCCGGCCGTCGCTGTCCAGCGGGCCGTAGTAGCCGCCCAGGGTAATGGCCGCGGTCACCGAGGTGTCCGCCTCCTCAAATCCAGGCTGAAAGGCTGGGTCGTTGGGGGTGAGGGCGGCCATGGCGGCCAGGTGGGCGCCCGCGGAGCTGCCCGCCACGAAGACCGTGGCCGGGTCGGCCCCGTAGCGGGGGCCGTTCTCGCGGACCCAGGCGAGCACCTTCTTCACGTCGATCAGGAAGTCGGGGAAGGTGGCGGCCGGGCTGAGCCGGTAGTTCGCGCTGATGCAGACCCAGCCCTGGCTGGCCAGCCGGTAGAGCAGCGGCATGGCCTGGCTGCTCTTGCGGCCCTGGACGAACCGGCCGCCGTGCAGGTGGATCAGCACCGGAGCGTGCTCCGGCCGGCTGCGGTGGCGGTACAGGTCGAGCCGGTTGCGCTGGCCCGCGTCGCCGTAGCTGATGTTGGCCAGCTTCTCCACGCTGAAGGTACGGGCGAAGAACGGCTGGAAGAGGATGCGGCCCAGCGGCAGGCGCCGAAGCCGTGCCGCTGTTGCCGCGCTGTCCTGGGGCCAGTCATCGCCGAAGGCCTCGGCGAGTGCGGCGTGCACCGCGGGGCCGGTTTGCCAGCCCCGCCAGACGACGACGCCCAGACCGGCGGCGGCCAGGACACCCAGGGCGAGCGCCGTCCAGCCGCCGGCTGAGGTCACGTCGTGCTGGCTGATGGCCAGCACGGTCGAGGCGGCCAGGTAGTAGCACGCGATGAACGGCAGCTCGTTGATGACCAGGCCGAGACGGAAGGACAGCGCGGCCAGGAGCGGCGGGCGGCGCAGCGGCGCGATGGCCAGCAGCGTCCCGATGGCGGCGAGTGCCGTGGTGATCAGGTATCCGACGGGCACGGACATGATCATGGTGAGGTAACTCCTTCGCTGGGTGGTGTCTAGCCGCGCGCGGTGCGGCGCATCGCCGGGATGAGCACGGCGCCGACCGTCAGGTGCAGGCAGCAGAGCGCGGTCACGGTGGCCAGGCCGCGCCCGGCCGTGAGCGGCCCGGCCAGGGAGATCACGAGCACCGTGGCCGCGACAGCGGTCCAGGTCCGGCGCGGGTGGCGAGCGTGCCGTTCCAGCACGGCCAGCAGCGCCCAGGCCGCGAGACCGGCCAGCAGGCTGACGGCGATCACCGAGGCGGGGCCGATCTGCTGCGCGGGGGCGTGGGCGCTGGCCCGGGCCATCAGCTGGACTCCGGCCAGCGGCCCGGCCACCGCCCAGACTGCGGTAGCCGCGCCAGCGGCCGCGATGACCGCGGTGAGCCTGCGGACGCGGATCCGGCCAGGCCGGGATCCCGGTCGGATGGCTGGTGTGGCCGCGGTCGGCGGAACGGCGGTGGTCCCGGCGGGCTGGCCGGCGGAGAAGCGTACGGGGCGGGGCGCGGACATCGACGTATCCCTTTCCTGAGGAGCGTGGCGGCCCGGACGGCCGCGGATCTCCTCCAGGCTGGCCCCTGGGCTCGTGCCTGGCGCCTCGGCCGCGAGTCTTGACCGGGGCTGACCAAAGGAGGGCCTGGCCTCGACTTTGGTTGGTGTCGGCGTCAGCGGCGCAGAACCTATGCTCGGCGGCATGAACCGGCGAGCAGGCCTTAGGCCCTGGCTGACATGGCGGCCGCGGGATGCCAGGCAAGCCGTGGCCCTGGCCACGGCCCCGCTCGCGGTGCTCACCGGTCTGATCATCCTCGGTGAGGTGACCAGCGGCCCAGGTCCTGGACCGGCCCTGTTCTGGCTCGACATCGCCACCGGGGCGCTGGCCTGCGCGTTGCTGCCCGCGCTGTACACCCGATGGCCGGTTCAGGCGGCGCTGGCGCTGGCCGTCCTGGCGGCGATCTCTCCGGTGGCGGTCCCGGCCGCCACCGCCGCGACCCTGCAGGTCGCGCTCGTCCGGCGGTTCAAGGTCGCGGCCTGGGTCGCCGCGGCGGGGGCAGCCGGGCACGCCATCCGGGGGCTGTGGCGGCCGCAGCCGGGCCTCTCGTTGGGCTGGTGGCTGCTGCTGGTGGTGGCCGTGCAGGCGGCCCTCCTGGCCGGGGGGGCGCTGGTGCGGGCGAATCGGGCGCTTATAGCCTCACTGCGGGAGCGGGCCAGCCGGGCGGAGGCGGAGCAGGCGCGGCGGGTCGCCGAGGCCAGGCTCATCGAGCGGACCAGGATCGCCAGGGAGATGCATGACGTGCTGGCGCACCGGCTGTCGCTGCTGGCCACCTACGCCGGGGCGCTGGAGTACCGTCCTGACGCCCCTCCGCAGCAGCTCGCTCCAGGCGGCCGCGGTGATCCGCGACGGCGCGCACCAGGCCCTGGAGGAGCTCCGTGACGTGATCGGCGTGCTGCGTGACGAGCCCGGCGACTCAGACGGTGCGCGCGCCGGGCCAGATATGGATCCAGGCTGGGTCTCCGGCCAGGGCGTGGAGCGCCCTCAGCCGACCCTGAACGACGTGCCCCGGCTGGCTGAAGAGTCCCGGACGGCCGGTACCCCGGTGCGGCTGGAGACCGACCTCCCGGCCAGCCCGCCGGTGCCACCGAGCACCGGCCGCACCGCTTACCGGATCGCCCAGGAAGGGCTGACCAACGCGCGCAAGCACGCCGCCGGGCGGCCGGTCCAGCTGACGCTGTCCGGCGCCCCGGGTGACCAGCTGATCATTGACATCCGCAACCCGCTGCCTCCCGGCCCGCCTCAGCCCGACGGGATCCCAGGCAGCGGCACCGGCCTGATCGGACTCGGCGAGCGCGCCCGGCTGGCCGGCGGGCGGATCGAATTCGGCCCGACCGGAACCGGGGAGTTCCGCCTGCAAGCCTGGCTGCCATGGGCGGCATGACCCGGCCGGCCGACGGCAGCAGCGCCCAGCCTGGGCCAGCGCCACCCCATCCGGGTGCTGATCGTCGACGACGACCCGCTGGTCCGGGCCGGCCTGGCCCTGATGCTCGGCGGCGCCGAGGGCATCGAGGTGACCGCCGAAGCCGCCGACGGTGACGAAGTCGAGCCCGTCGCGGACGCCCACACCATCGACGTGGCCTTGATGGACATCCGGATGCGCCGGGTCGACGGCATCGAGGCCACCCGCAGGCTCCGCCGCCGGTCACACCCACCGGAGGTGATCGTGCTGACTACCTTCGACGCCGACCAGCTCGTGCTCCGTGCGCTGCGCGCCGGAGCCAGCGGCTACCTGCTGAAAGACACCCCTCCCGACCGCATCGTCGATGCCATCCGCCGCGTGGCCGCCGGCGACCCCATCCTGTCCCCGGCCATCACCCGCAGGCTCATCAGCCTGGCCGCCGCCGACCAGCAGCAAACCGAACGTGCCCGCCGCTCGCTCGACACGCTGACCACCCGGGAACGCGAGGTCGTGCTCGGGATCGGCCAGGGCAAGACCAACGCCGACCTGGCTCGCGAGCTCTACATGAGCGTGGCCACCGTCAAGGCCCACGTCTCACACATCCTGGCCAAGCTCGGCCTGGGCAACCGGACCCAGATCGCGCTGCTCGCCCACGACGCGGACATCGCCTAGGTCCGGTGCAGATGCGTTTGCGTCCGTTCCCCGCCGATTCAGCCAGCGTGGTCTCCGGGTGGGCCACAACGGATGAGGAAGTGCTCATGTGGTGCAGCCATCCGGCCGCACCCGTGCCGACGGACCAGATCAACGCCTGGGCCCAGGAGGATGGGGTGCAGCCGTTCGGGCTGTACCGCGACGACAGGCTGGTGGGCTACGGCGAGTTGTGGGTCGATGACGACGAAGCAGAGGTGGAACTCGCCCGGCTCATCGTCGATCCTGCCGAACGAGGCCAGGGCCTAGGCCGACACATGGTCACCGGGCTGGCCGACCTGGCGCGGTCCAGGTACCCGCGGGTCTTCGTGCGGGTTCATCCGGACAACATCGCCGCGCAGCGCTGCTACGCCGCGGCGGGTTTCGACCCCGTCGAGCCGCATCAGGCCGCCGAGTGGAACGCCTGCCAGCCGATCGACTACATCTGGCTCAGCGCGCCGGCGGGCGGTCAGGGGCAGGCATCGTGGCCATGATCCGCTGGCCCCGGTACTGGCCAGACAGGACCGGGAGCTCAGGTCAGGACTCCTCCCCGGCCCGGCGCTGGACGAACTCGAAGCCGAACCGGCCCTTCACGCACAGGTGGCCGCTACTGACGTCGTGGTCGAGGGGCGAGGTCACCTTCACGATCCGGTTGTCCTGCACGTGGAGCTCGAGGTTGCAGCCGACGCCGCAGTACGGGCAGATCGTGGTGGTGACGGTCTGCTTCGACTCGTCCCACTCCCCGGCCTGCCGCAGCTTGTACTCGCTGGCGAACATGAGCGCGCCGGTGGGGCAGACGCCGATGCAGTTGCCGCAGTACACGCACGCCGAGTCGGGCAGGCTGACGTCGAACTCGGTGGAGATGCGGGCGTCGAACCCACGGCCGGCGACCGCGATGGCGAACGTGTTCTGGGCGTCGTCACCGCACGCCTCCACGCACTTGTAGCAGAGGATGCAGCGCGAGTAGTCGCGGATGTAGCTGTCGTTGTCGTACTTGACCGGCTGGGCCACCGTGTCGGCGGCGGAGTCCTCCCTCAGGTGGTGCTCGCCGGGCCGGGCCGCGTCCCGCTCCCCCGCCTCATGCGGCGGGACCGGGTCACCGTACCGGGACGGGTCGGCGCCGTAACGCTCCATCCAGCGGTGCACGTCGGGTGAGGCGAGCGACACGTCGACCGAGGACGACAGGAACTCCAGCACCATCTTCCGGCTGGTGCGCACCCGCTCGGAGTCGGTGTGCACGATCATGCCGGGCTCGGCCTTCCGCGAGCAGGCCGGCACCAGCGTCCGGGACTTCTCCACCTCGACCACGCACACCCGGCACACGTTCACCGGGGTGAGGTTCTCCAGGTAGCACAGCGTGGGCGTGTCGATGCCCTGCTGCCGGCACGCCTCCAGCAGCGTCGCGCCCTCGGGCACGCGCACGGTCTCACCGTCGACCGTGATGTCGACCAGCCGCCGCGGGGCCTCCAGGAACACAGTGCTCATTGCGCGGCACCTTCCCGGCACGACTGCTCATGCCTGGCTCCGTTCACCGGTTCCGGGCCGCCGATCAGCCCGAGCCGGACGGCCGAGCCGGCCGCGCTGCACGCGGTCTGGCCCAGGCCGCAGATCGAGGCGTCGCGGGCCACCGTGGCGATGTCGTCCAGCAGCGCGAGTTCCTGCTCGGCCGAGCCGATCGGGGTACCGCGCAGCAGCCGCCCCAGCAGTTCCTCCTGGCGTACCGTGCCGAGCCGGCACGGCACGCACTGGCCGCAGGACTCGTCGCGGAAGAACTGGGCGATCCGCCGGAGCAGGTCGGTCAGGTCCACGGTGTCGTCGAGCACCAGGACCACGCCGGAGCCCAGCGTCGCGCCGATCGCGCGCACGCCCTCGAACGTGAGCGGGGTGTCCAGGGCGTCCGGTCCCACGAACGAGCCGGCCGCGCCGCCGAGCAGCACCGCCCGCAGCGGGCGCCCGCCGCGCACCCCGCCCGCCGCGTCGATCACCTGGCGCAGCGTGATCCCGAACTCGTACTCGTACAGGCCGGGCCGCTCGACGCAGCCGGACAGGCAGAACAGCCGCGGGCCGGTGGAGTCGGGCGTGCCGATCTGCGCGAACGCGGGGCCGCCGATCCGCAGGATCTCCAGCACGCAGAGCAGCGTCTCCACGTTGTTGATCGCGGTCGGCTTGCCGAACAGGCCAACCTGCGCCGGGAACGGCGGCTTGTTGCGCGGCTCGGCCCGCTTTCCCTCGATCGAGTTGATCAGCGCGGTCTCCTCGCCGGCGATGTAGGCGCCCGCGCCGCGCCGGACCTCGATGTCGAAGGCGAAGCCCTCGCCCATCACGTCGGGGCCGAGGAAGCCGCGGGTCCTGGCGTGGTCGACGGCCTGCCGCAGCCGCGCCTCGGCCAGCGGGTACTCGCCACGGATGTAGATATAGCCCTGTTCCGCCCCGCAGGCGTAGCCCATGATCGTGAGGGCTTCCAGCAGGGCGTACGGGTCCTCCTCCATCAGCACCCGGTCCTTGAACGTGCCGGGCTCGGATTCGTCGGCGTTGCACACGACGTAGTGCGGGCGGACCGGGTTGGTGGCCACGGCCTCCCACTTGATCGTGATCGGGAACGCGGCGCCGCCGCGGCCGAGCAGCTTGGCGTCCTTGAGTTCCCTGATCACGCCCTGCGGCCCGGCGGCCACGGCCCGGCGGAGCATCTCGTACCCGCCCGCCGCCCGGTAGGAGTCGAGCGAGGCCGGGTCGACCTGCCCCACCCGGCGCAGCAGCCGCAGCGAGGAGCGGTCGCCCGCCAGCTGCGGGACCAGCGGGGCGAGAGGCTCGGGTGGCTCCGCGGGGGCCAGCGCCGGGCGGACCTGGGCGGGGTCGAACGGGGCCAGCCCGGTCCGGGCCGGGTCCGGGCCCGCGTGCTGGATCAGCGCCGCCGAGCCGCGGTCACACTGGCCCAGGCAGGGGCTGCGCTGCCAGGCCACCCCGGTGCCGTTGGACCCGGCGTCGGTGCCCTCGGCCCCGAACCGGCGCTCCATCTCCGCGCAGACCTGCTCCGCGCCGCTGACCCGGCAGGCGAGGTCGTCGCAGACGTGCACGACCGCGGCCGGCGAGGGGGTGGTGCGGAACAGGGCGTAGAACGACGCCACCCCGTAGGCGTCGGCCGGCGGGACGGTCAGCCGGGCGCAGACGTGGTCGAGTGCCCCGGGGCTGATCCAGCCGATCCGCTCCTGCACCGCGTGCAGCACGGGTATCAGCAGGTGCCGGCGGGCCCGCGCCGCGTGCCCGCCGTAGGCGGCGTGCCCGTCGGCGGCCTCGCGCTGCCCGCCTTCCCAGCCGGTCTCCGGCGGCCCGAGGACCGACGTGACGGCGGCCCGCTCCTCATCGGTCGCGGGCCCCGCGACCCCGAGCCGCAGATCCACTAAGTGCCCGCCTTCGCGTGCTGGGTCTCGGCGCCACCCGGTGCGGGGGCGTCCAGCTTGTCGACGCGGATCGCCGTCGCCTTGAACTCGGCCGTTCCCGACTTGGGATCCCAGGTGTCCAGCGTGAGGATATTGGTCTGGACCTGCTCGGGGAAGTGCAGGGTCATGAACGCGAGCCCGGCCCGGAGCGACTCGTCGATGTGGACCGGCGCCTCCAGCGACCCGCGCCGGGACGACACCCGGACCACCTCATCCTCGGCCATGCCGAGGGCGCGGGCGTCCTCGGGCGACAGGTTGAGCGATCTCCTTCCGCCGGAGCGGCGTGGCGTAGTGCCCGCTTTGCACGCCGGTGTTGTACGAGTCCAGGCGGCGCCCGGTGGTGAGCCGGAGCGGGAACTCCTCCGACAGCTCGTCCAGCGGCCCTTCCTGCTCCACGGGCGTGAACGGCGCGGGCGCCCCGCGCTTGGCCGGGTCCTCCTCCCACAGCCGCGCGTGCAGGAACAGCGTGCCCGGGTGCTGCTCGTCGGGGCACGGCCACTGGATGCCGCCGAGCTCCTCCAGCCGCCGGTAGCTCATGCCGCCGTGCATGGGCGACAGGGTGCGCAGCTCGTTCCAGAGATCCTCGGCGGTCGGGTGCCCCCAGTCGGTGCCGAGCCGCCGGGCGATCTCGCAGATGATCTCGATGTCGTCGCGCGCGCCCGGCGGCGGCTCCAGCGCCTTGCGCACCCGCTGCACCCGCCGCTCGCTGGAGGTCACCGTGCCCTCGGCCTCGCACCAGGTGGCCGTGGCGGGCAGCACCACGGTGGCGAGCTTGGCGGTGTCGGTGAGGAACATGTCCTGCACCACGAAGTGCTCGAGCCCGGTGAGCAGCTTGCTGGCCCGCCCGGTGTCGGCCTCGGAGCGCAGCGGGTTCTCGCCGATGATGTAGCAGGCGGTGAGCTCACCCTGCTCCATGGCCTCGAACATCAGCGACAGGTGCCAGCCCTTCTCGGGCGGGATCGGAGCCCCGTACACGGCCTCGAACCGGGCCCGGGCGTCCATGTTGGTCTCGACGTCCTGGAACCCGGTCAGCTTGTTCGGGATCGCGCCCATGTCGCCGCCGCCCTGGACGTTGTTCTGGCCGCGCAGCGGGACCAGCCCGGACCCGTACCGGCCCACGTGCCCGGTGAGCAGGGACAGGTTGATGAGCGCGAACACGTTGTCGGCGGCGTTGTGGTGCTCGGTGATGCCGAGGGTCCAGCAGATCTGCGCCCGGTCGGCCCGGGCGTAGTCGTGCGCCAGCTGCCGGATCAGCTCGCCCGGCACGCCGGTGTCGCGCTCGGCCCGGTCCAGCGTGTACGGCTTGACCGAGGCCGCGTACGCGTCGAACCCGGTGGTGGCCCGGGACACGAACGCCTCGTTCACCAGGCCGGCCTGGATGATCTCGTTGGCGATGGCGTTGGCCAGCGAGATGTCCGACCCGACGTCGATGCCGAGCCACGCGTCGGCCCACTGCGCCGACGTGGTGCGCCGCGGGTCGACCGCGTACATGCGGGCGCCGTTCCGCAGGCCCTTCAGCACATGGTGGAAGAAGATCGGGTGCGCTTCGCGCGCGTTCGAGCCCCAGAGGACGAGCAAGTCAGCGTCTTCCGCTTCCTTATAAGAGCAGGTGCCGCCACCGGCTCCGAACACTGCCGCCAGACCGACGACGCTAGGAGCGTGTCAAGTTCGGTTGCAGCTGTCGATGTTGTTGCTGCCCATGACGGCCCGGGTGAACTTCTGCGCCGCGTAGTTCATCTCGTTCGTGGCCTTGGAGCAGCTGAACATGCCGAACGACTTCGTGGCGTCCCGCTCCCGGGCGACCGCGAACCCCGCGGCCGCGCGGTCGAGTGCCTCATCCCACGACGCCGGGCGCAGCGTGCCGTTCTCCCGGACCAGCGGCTGGGTCAGCCGTACCTGCTTGCCCATCGAGCGCACCTTCCAGACCTGCAATAGTCGACAATCCGATCGTATCTTGGGCATAGAGACCGGGTCCATCTCTCCCGTCCCGCGGAAGTCGCGCCTACTGTGATGGTGTGGTTGATCACCTCGCGCACGGCCCTGCGTGAGCATGCCGCCCGGAGCCGCAGCGGCAGCACGGCCCAGCCCGGACGCCGCCTACGCCCAGTGGCTGGCCATGTGCACGGCGCGGGCTGGCGCGGGCAGCTGGCCGCGGAGCAGGTACCGGTCCAGGACGCGCTCGGCCGGGTCACCGCGGTCCCGGTGCATGCCTGCCGGCCCGAGCCCCGTTTCGGCTGCCGGGCGGTGGACGGCCCCGACGAGGAGTCTCCCCGGCGAGCTGGTCATCCCGGCCGGTCACCGGCTGCGGCCGGCCGATCTGGCCGCCGTGGTCGCGGCCGGGCAGGCCGACGCTGGACGTCGCCCGCGAGCCGGTCGTCGCGATCATCCCGACCGGGGATGAGATCCGGCCGGTCGGGGCGGCGCTGGGTCCTGGCGACCTCATCGACACCAACTCCCTCATGCTGGCCCTGCTGGCCCGGGAGATCGGCGCCAGGCGCCGTGGTCAGCGACATCCAGCCCGACGACCCGGGCGTGATCACCGCCGAGATCCGGCGCACCGCGCTGGCCGCCGACCTCGTGCTGGTGCTCGCCGGCTCCAGCGCCGGACGCAGCGACTACGCGGCCACGGCCATCGCCGCGGCCGGCGGCCTGGCCGTCCGGGGCGTGGCGGTCCGGCCCGGCCACCCCGCGCTGCTCGGCTACGCCAGGACCGGGCCCGGCAGCAGGCCCGGCCAGTCCCCGTGATCGGGATCCCGGGCTACCCGCTGTCCGCCGTGGTGATCTTCAATCTGTTCGCCGTGCCGCTGCTCACCGCGCTGCAGGGCTGGCACGCGCCGGAACCCGTGCACCAGCAGGCCGAGCTGGCCGGCGACTGGACGTCATCGACGGACGCCGAGCACTGGGTCCTGGTCACTCTGGCCCCGGCCGGCGAGCACCCCGACGGCGCCGTGCTGGCCACGCCGGGCCGGCGCGGCGCCGGGTCCATCTCGCGGCTCATGCGGGCCCACGCCTGGTGGCGGATTCCCGGCCGGGCAGGCCACGTTCAGCCGCGGCGAGCTCATCGACGTGCAGCCGATCCCCGGCGCACCCCGCGGTGCCCGGCACGGCCCGCCCTGGTTCATGACCGCTCGCGCATGACCCGCCGGTCGTCCGGCAGCCGCCGGGTCACTCCCTTCCGGTCCAGCCACTCCAGCAGCGGTATCACCACCCGCCGCGACGTCTGCAGCGCCTGCCGCGCCTCGGCCGCGGTGAACGGCTGCGGCAGCCCGGCCAGGACCTTCGCCGCCTGGTCCACGGCGTCCGGGGCCAGAACCACGCTGCCCGGCAGGCGCAGCAGCAGCCCGGCCCGCTCCGCCGCCGCGGCTCCCCGGGCGTCGAGCCCCAGCTCGTGCAGCCGCTCGCTGTCGGGTGCGCTGAACGGCGCCCCGGCCAGGTCGGCGAGCACCGCCTGAACCGCCGTGGCCACCGGGGCCGGCAGGCCCGAGTGCGGGCGCAGGTACCCGCCGCTCGTGTCGATCCGCTGGCCGGCGCCGCCGTCCGGGCGCCAGGCGGCGAGGGTCTCGACCAGCTCGCGGTCGGGCAGGCCCAGTTCGGCCCGGGCCGCGTCGACCGCCAGCCCGGGCGCGACCGGATCGCGCTTCGCGTGCGCGGCGACCGCCGTGGCCAGCTGCTGGCGCAGCCGCTGCCAGTGCTCCGGGTCGGCCAGCCAGTCCCCGCTGACCGGCGGCGGCAGGTCGCGCAGGCCCATGGCCGAGGCCGTGCCGGCCCGCAGCAGCCGGTGCCTGCGCAGCACATCGGCCGCGGCCGGCGGTTCGGGCCACGCGGACAGCTCCCGCTCCGCGGCCGCGGCGGCCCCGTTGCCGCGCAGCCGCGGCGGTGACACGTCGAGCACGGTCGCGCCGAAGATCGGCCGGCCGCCGGCCCGGTCCGCGGCGGCGCCGGGATCGCGGAGCAGCACCCGGTCGCCGATGTGCAGCGGCAGCGGGTGGTCCAGGCTCAGCCGGGCGATCTCGCGGCCCAGCATCCGCACCCTGGCCACGGCCCGCGCCGCGCCGATGTGCACGGTGAGCTGGGGCGGCAGCCGCACCGGGCCGGGTGCCCGCCCGTCCGCCGCCCGGGGCAGCGCCAGCCGGACGTCGATCACGCTGGCCATCGTCCACTGTCCGGGCCGGATGAGCGCCATGCCGCGGCCCAGCTCCCGCGTGCTGATCCCGCGCAGGTTCAGCGCCACCCGGGCCACGCCGCTGACCTCGCGGGCGGGCGCGCCGAGCGACTCTACACCCCGGATCCGCAGCGTGCGCAGGGACGGGGTGAGCACCAGCTCGTCCCCGGCGTGGATGGTCCCGGCCTGCAGCGTGCCGGTGACCACGGTCCCGCTGCCCTTGATCGCGAACACCCGGTCCAGCCACAGCCGGACCCCGTCGCGCGGGTCGGGTTGCGGCAGCCGGGCCGCGAGCCGGTCCAGCGCGGCCGCCAGTTCGGGCAGGCCCTGCCCGGTGAGAGCGCTGACCGCGACGGTGTCCAGCTGGCCCAGGCTGGTCTTCGCGATCTCCCGCGCGGCCGCTTCCCGCGCGGGCGCGGGATCGGCCAGATCGGATCGCGTAATGGCCAGAATCCCGTGACGCACCCCGAGGGCATCGATCGCGGCCAGGTGCTCGGCCGACTGCGGTTTCCAGCCCTCGTCCGCGGCCACCACGAACATCACCGCGGGCGCCGGGCCCGCGCCGGCCAGCATGTTGGACACGAACCGCTCGTGCCCGGGCACGTCGACGAACGCGATCTGGCCGCCGGACGGCAGCGTCATCCAGGCGAAGCCGAGGTCGATGGTCATGCCCCGGCGCTGCTCCGCCTCCCAGCGGTCCGGCTCCATCCCGGTGAGCGCGCGCACCAGCATCGACTTCCCGTGGTCCACGTGACCCGCGGTCGCGATGACGTGCACTGCCTACTCCCCTTCAGGAGCCGTTACGCCACTTCCGTCCCCCGCGGCCCCGTCCGGCGCGATGGTGCCGCCCCCCGTCTCGGCCAGCACCGCCGCGGCGAGCACGGCCGCGCCCAGCCGCTCGTCATCCGCGGGTGCGACCGCGCGCAGGTCGAGCAGCAGCCGCCCGCCCTCGATCCGGCCGACCACCGCGGGCACGTCGCCCCGGCGCACGGCCTCGCCCGCCCGGAGCTCCACGGCCAGCGGCTCGGGCAGGGACAGCGCGGCGCTCGGCAGCGTCACGCCGGGCCCGCCGCCGCCCCCGACCGCCGCGTCGGCGTCGGCCACCCGGCAGTCGACACCCGCCGCGGCCAGGCGTTCCGCCAGCGCCCCGGCCCGGGCCAGGACCGACTCCCTGGCCGCGGTCATGGCCTGCGCGACCGGCGCGGCCGGGCCGGTGAGCGTGGCCTCGAGAGCGGCCAGGGTCAGCTTGTCCACCCGCAGCGCCCGGGCCAGCGGGTGCCGCGCCAGGCGGGTGACGATCTCGGGCTGGCCCAGCAGCAGGCCCGCCTGGGGGCCGCCGAGCAGCTTGTCGCCGCTGGCGGTGACCAGGCCGGCCCCGGCGCGCAGCCAGGAGTCCGCGTCGGGCTCGTCGGGGAGGACCGGGTTCGGCCGGAGCAGGCCCGAGCCGATGTCGCCGACCACCAGCACGCCGAGGCTGGCGAGCTCGGCGACGCCGACCGACGACGTGAACCCCTCGATCAGGTAGTTGGACGGGTGCACCTTGAGGATGAACCCGGTGTCCGGGCCGGTCGCCCGCTGGTAGTCGGCCAGCGCGGTCCGGTTGGTGGTGCCGACCTCGCGGATCCGGGCCCCGGTGGACTGCAGCAGGTCAGGCAGGCGGAACCCGTCGCCAATCTCGATCAGCTCGCCGCGGCTGACGACGATCTCGCGCCCCGCGGCCAGCGCGGTCGCGGCCAGGGCCAGCGCGGCGGCGTTGTTGTTGACCACGTGCACGGCCCCGGCCGCCGGAACCGCCCGCGCGAGCGCGTCCAGCGCCCCCTGGCCGCGGCGGCTGCGCTGGCCCGAGACCAGATCGAACTCCACGTCGGTGTACCCGGCCGCGGCCATGACGGCGTCGCGCGCGGCGGCCGACAGCGGCGCCCGGCCCAGGTTGGTGTGCACGATCACGCCGGTCGCGTTGATCACCGGGGTGAGCGACGCGGCGGTCGCGGGTAGCGACGCCGCGGCGGCGTCGGCCACGTTGTCCGGGCTGATGGTCCCCGAGCGGGCCAGGTCCTGGGCCCGGGTCACCGCCTCCTTCACCAGCGCCGCGCCGAGCAGTTCCCGCGCCGCGACCAGCCGCGGATCGGCGAGCACCACATCAGTTCTTGGCACGTACCGCCGCGGGTCCACACCCGCGACCCTATCCCCGGAGGCCGGAGGGGGGTTACCGCCGTGCGCGGCCGCCGGAGGTTTACAGAAGCGCTGCCTAGTGCCGATGATGGGGCAGGGCAAAACCGAGCGGCGTTCTAGTGGATCACGACCGCCCAGGGAGGTTCGCCAGCATGACGGAACGCAAGAGCCCGACGGCCGTTCTTCACGAAGGTCCGCGCGCGCTGAGCGACGAGCAGGTACGCGAGATCGAGGAGTCCGACCTCAGGCGGCGTCCTCGACGTCGACATCGACGACGTCATCGAGTACGTGCACAAGGACCTGAAGTCGCTGCCGGACTTCACCACGCTGTACCGCAAGTACCTCAAGCAGCGGTGGGACGTCTACGACCTCGACTTCACCCAGGACAAGATCGACTGGAACGAGAAGATGACCGAGGCCGAGCGGCAGTCGTTCATGGCCATCGCCTCCGGCTTCCACCACGGCGAGCGGCAGGTCGAGATCGAGCTGCCGGTGTTCATGATCGGCGCCAGCGAGGAGGAGAAGCTGCACATCGCCGCGCAGATCGAGGACGAGGCGCGGCACACGGTGTTCTTCGACCGGTTCTACCGCGAGGTCGTCGGCCTGCAGGGCGACGACATCATGGACATTCTCGACGCGTCGTTCCCCTGGGTGTCCGAGACGTTCGTCGGGCCGTTCGGGCTGCTGGCCTACCAGGCGGACGAGGTCCGGCGCAACCCGTACGACGAGCGGGCGCGGGTGCGTTACGGCACGAACTACTTCCTGTGGATCGAGGGCGTGCTCGCGCTGTCGGTCATGAAGGTGACCCTGTCGTACGCGCGCTGGCGCGGGTTCCTGCCCGCGTACTACACCGGCTTCACCGCGACCTGCCGCGACGAGTCGCGGCACGTCCAGGGCGGCATGCGCTACCTGCAGGACGCGGTGCGCAAGGACCCGACGATGATCAACGAGATCCACGAGACGCTGCGGACGATCCTGGCGCTGTCCGGGGTGGCCAGCCGCCAGATCTCTACGAGCCGCTGGGCTGGACCGAGGACGAGGTGCGGATGCTGTTCTTCCAGCAGCTGCGGCGCAAGCTCAACGACGTCGGCATCGACCTGGCGCCCGACCTCGAGGACCTGCTCCGGAGCAGGTGCAGCCCGTGCTGGCGGGCGGGTGAGCCGTGGCCGAGCCGAGGTTCTTCAGCCAGGAGTGGGCCGACAGCGGTCCGTGACGCGCTGACCGCCGGCCCGTCGGCGCAGGCCCGGGCGGGCAAGCTGCAGGATGTACTGGGACTTCTTCGAGCTGATCAAGGGCAGAGTACCCGGCGTCGTGGGCGCTCGGCTGCCGTGACCTGCCCGCGGAGCTCGGCGACGGCCCGGCGTACCTGTACCTGTCGATGGGACGGCGGCACGGTCACCGACTGCCGGATCATCGGGCCGGACGACCCGCTCGAGGCCACCTACGTGCTCGGCATGGACTACGCCGGCTGGAACGCGCTGCACGAGGGCTACGACGCGCAGCGCACGGTCATGTACCGCAAGATCCTGCTCGAGGACGGCGACCTGCTGGAGTTCTTCAAGACGATCTACTTCTTCGCCGAGATGCCTGGCCGTCATCGGCACGGTGCCCGCTCAGTACCCCGCGCTCACAGCCCGAACCTGAGCTCGTCATCGAGCTCCCCGCCACCGTCCATCGCAGTGGGTTGCGGCAGGGCCTCGGTCTCCTGCCAGGACCTGCCGGGGAAACGGACGAGGCGATCACTCACCTAATTCCCCACGATTCAGCGAGTTCCTCGGGGTGGAGCCGCTTCCTCTCGCTCCAGACGCCACCATCCCGCCGAATGCACAAACAGGCCGACGAACCCAGCGGCGAGGAACACGACTCCCGCAATCCAGTAGATGTGCCAGAAGCTGGCGACGAGCCCGACGAAGGCAGCCCCCTGGGCGACCACCTCAGCGCCGGTCACGCTCACGGACGGTGTCCGGCGACGACGAAAGGTCTCTTGCCTGTTGACCATCACCAGCGCGGCGAGCAGCGGGATGGCCACCGAGAAGGCGATGATGGAGACCGTTGCTGACGTGTCGCGTGAGGGAGCTTCGAGGAATCCCTGCATCATGACCACAGCGATCCCGATCAGGCCGCCGTAGATCAATCCGGACTGCCTGACCGCTTCCGCGCCGCCCTCCCCCGTCAGAGCGTTCGCCGTCACATGGTCCGCTTGGGCCCTCGTTTGCTCAGCTACTTCATCTGCCTTCCGCCTCGCCTCTTCGGCGATGCGGGCGAGCTCTTCAGCCGAGTCGTCACTCATCGGTCACTCCCTTCGGCCGGGATATCGAAATTGTTCACCCAAGGGTGGGACTCCCCAAACCCGTGCGTTCGAGCGGCGCCTGCGCGATGGCATCCGCGAGGCCCGTCACGGTGATCCTCCGATTCCCGCGCACCGCGGAATGCTCGCGCATCGCTGGCCAGGGGTGGCATAGGAGCTACATGGACGTCACCAGCACCCAGGCGGAAGTAGCGGAATCGCGGGGAGGATCGTGGAGTCCCTCGGGCTCCACGACCACTCTCCAATTCTCTCCAAGCGGAGGCGGACGGGAATCGAACCCGCCTGCGACGCAAAGCGCCGCACACCGGTTTTGAAGACCGGGGGGGCCACCAGGCACCCGGACGCCTCCGCCGCCGACGTTACCCGCGCCCGGCCGGGGCCCGCCATCCGGGAAGGGTCCTGGCTGAGCGGCCGGGACCACTTCCCGTGACGGCCAGGGCCCGGAGAGCCCAGGTGCGCGGGCTCAGGCGGGAAGCTGACGCCGGCGGGCGTCAAGCGCGTGGAAGATCTCGCGGTAGCTGCTGTCGCGCATGTCGTGGGGCACCCGCCACACATCGACTGTCGCGGCCAGGCCAAGGACCCGAACGTAGATGGCGGGAGCGTCCGGGGAGCCCACGTCGTGGCCCCAGTCCCGGCGGTGGCCAAGGACGGTGAATCCGCCGACATCGACGGCGACACCTTCCGGCACGTAGATATCGACGTTCCCGCACGCCGCCAGGACGGTCACCGCCGTCCGCTGGTGGTCGATGCTCGCGTCCCGCAGGTCGAAGTCGAGATCTGCGCAGACGCTGGTGACCCAGGCCCGCCTGCGCAGCCTGAGCCGCCCGCGCCGGGCGACATGGCCGAACAGGGCGGCCGTGAAGTGGACCGGCTTGCGGCGCGAGCCCGCCGTGGGCGCAAACACCTCGGGCAGGTCGTCTTGGAGGCGCGCCAGTTCCCCGGTGACCCGGGCCCGCAGCGCGGCGTCGACGCGCTCGGTGAACTCTTCGAGCGTCAGGCGGCCCGCGAGCAGGTGCTCCCGCAGGGCGGCGACCGCCCGTTCTCGATCAGCGTCCGAGACGCGCATGGACGCGTCCTCCATGGCGTCACCGTAGAACAGCCGGCTGGCCGGTGGCTACGGTCGCAGCAGGACCCCGATGGCCCGGCGCTCGTCCATGGCCCGGCAGGGGCTCTCGGTGTGATCATGCTCCGGCGCCTGTGTCACGGCACGGCGAGCACCAGCTTGCCGGTGTTCTCGCCGGCGAACAGCTTGAGCAGGGCATCGGGAAACGCCTCGATGCCGCCCTGGTGGATGTCCTGGCGGGAAACCAGCCGGCCCTCGCGCAGCCATCCGGCCAGCTCGGCCCTGGCCTCGGCGTAGCGGTCGGCGTAGTCGGGCGTGATGAACCCGGTCATCGACGCGCGGGCGCCGATCAGCCGCAGGTAGTTGGCCGGGCCGCGGTCCTGGTGTGCGCCGTACTGCGAGACGCCGCCGCTGAGCACGATCCGCGCTCCGCGCGCGAGCCGGGTGAGCACCGCGTCGAGAATCTCGCCGCCGACATTGTCGAAGAACACGTCGACACCACCGGGTGCGTGCGTCTCCAGCTCGCGGGCCACGTCCTGGGACTTGTAGTCGATGGCGGCGTCGAAGCCGAGGTCCTCGGTGATCCAGTGGCACTTCTGCGGCCCGCCCGCGATCCCTATCACCCGGCACCCCTCGATCTTGGCGATCTGCCCGGCGACGCTCCCCACGGCTCCCGCGGCACCCGACACGACAACCGTGTCGATCTCGCTCAGGCGGCCAATGTCGAGCAGGCCGAAGTACGCGGTCAGGCCGGTGGTGCCGAGCGCCCCGAGGTAGGTCGGCAGCGGCGCGAGCAGCGGGTCGAGCTTGGTCACGCCCGTCCCGTCGGAGCGCGCGAACTCCTGGACCCCGAACGCCCCGTACACATGCTCCCGCACCCCGAATCCCGGATGCTCCGAGGCGGTCACCTGCCCGGCCGCGCCCGCTTCCATCACCGCGCCGATCGCGACCGGAGCGCTGTCGGAGGATCTCCCGCCGATCCAGCGGAGCATCGCCGGGTCGACCGACAGGTGCGAGACCCCGACGACGAACTCCCCGGGACCGGGCACCGGCACGGGCTCCGTGGTCAGCTCCCAGTCGGACGGCACCGGCAGCCCGGACGGGCGGGCGGCCAGGCGTATCTGATGGTTGACCGAGTTCATCTCCATTGCTCCAGCCGAGAGGGACGGGTACCGGCTATCAGGGTTTCATTCCCGCCAGGCGGTGTGGAAGCGTTGCTGTAGGCGGCGCTGGCCAGGCCGGTCACGTGGCGTTGCGCGGGCGGCGCGACTGACCGAGCGCCAGGATGCCGAGCAGCAGCGGCACCACCACCCAGAACTGCAGGTAGCTGTAGCGCCGCAGCTCGCGCGGCACATCGACACCGGTGAGCTCGGCGTCCAGCGCGCCGGGCCGGGACAGCGAGACCGCGTACCAGGCCAGCACCGCGTAGTTGACGCCGATACCGGCCACCCAGGCGCCGAACGCCTGCCACCCGGCCGAGCCGGCCGAGACCGCGACCCAGACGCCGGTGATGACCCCGACGACGGCGCCCAGGACGAACTCGGCCAGGATCACCCGCCGTCGCCGCCGAGTCCCGGCCACGCCGTGCATGTCGATCGCGGCCAGCCGGCGTACGTCCAGCAACCCCATGACCCCATCCTGACCCAGCGCACTGCGGGCGGCGCCACCGCATGTAAGGCCGGCGATACATTGGGCTGTGTGACCAGTCAAGCGGCCGTCCGGCTCACCCAGTTCGCGCGCGGCGGGGGCTGCGCTTGCAAGATCCCACCGGGCGAGCTGGAGGAAACCGTCGCCCGGCTGGTGCCCGACGGAGCCGACGCCGACCTGCTGGTGGGCGTCGAGAACGGCGACGACGGCGCCGTGGTGCGGGTCAGCCCGACCCTGGCCGTGGTGGTGACCGCCGACTTCTTCACGCCGGTCGTCGACGACGCGTACACGTTCGGGCAGATCGCAGCGACCAATGCCCTGTCCGACATCTACGCCATGGGCGGCGAGCCGCTGGTCGCGCTGAACCTGCTCGGCTGGCCCAGGGACAAGCTCTCGACCGAGCTGGCCGCCGAGGTGCTGCGCGGCGGCCTGGACGTGGGGCGGGCGGCAAACTGCCACGTGGCGGGCGGGCACAGCATCGACGACCCGGAGCCGAAGTACGGCATGGCGGTGACCGGCGCCGCGGACCCGGACCGGCTGCTGCGGATCGACGCCGGGGAGCCTGGCCTGCCGCTCAGCCTGACCAAGCCGATCGGCACCGGGGTGCTCAACGCCTGGCACAAGGCCACGGGCGAGATCAGCCCGGCCGCGGTCGACGTGATGACCACCCTGAACGCCGACGCCAGCCGGGCGGCCCTGGCCGCCGGGATCCGGTGCGTGACCGACGTCACCGGGTTCGGCCTGCTCGGCCACTTGTTCAAGCTGGCCAGGGCCAGCGGGGTCTCCGCGGTCGTCGACCGCGCGGCGGTTCCGCTCATCGAGGGCACCAGGGAGGCGGCGCGGGCCGGCTACATGCCCGGCGGCAGCCGGCGGAACCTCGACTGGGTGCTCCCCCACACCGATACGGACGCGGTCGGCGAGGACGATCTGCTCCTGCTCGCGGACGCGCAGACATCGGGCGGGCTGCTCGTGGCCGGCGAGCTGCGGGGCGCGACCGTGATCGGGGAACTGGTGCCCCGCCGCGACAGCGTGCTCATCATCAGGTAGCCGGCCTGGGCTCAGACGGTTACTCCATCGGCTGGTGGCCGAGGTCGCGCGGCTCACGGCCCGCGAGCAGCCAGCCGCCGATCGCGGCGATGAGCGGCATGCCGACCAGGATCACGAGGAGGTTGGCTGTGGGCACGCTGGTCAGGGCCGAGGCGCCGCCGTTGAGCGAGCTGTCACGGAACCAGGCGAACGCCGCGAGGTAGGCGGCCGCCGTGCCGAGCACCGCGCCGAGCAGCGCCAGGGCACCGGCGGTGGCGCCAGTGAGGTTGCGCCTGGTCGTGCTGCTCGCCCCGGTCGCGGTCAGCGTGCGCAGGTCACTGGCGGTCTCGCTGCGGATGAGGCCGACGCTCATGGCCAGGATGCCCAGCGCGAGCAGGATGCCGAACGCCGTGGCCGTGTTGATGATCTGCCCCAGCGACGGCACGCTGGACCTGGTCTCGATGCTCATGTTGGCACTGGCCGCCGTGAGCCTCGCGTCGTGGATCTGGGTGGCGGTCAGCGGGTTAGGCGTCTGGACGAGCCAGCCAGAGGGCTGGGCCTGCAGGTGCAGCGCGCGCACCGCGCGCTCGGTGATCACCGTGTTGGGTGCCGACGTGCCGGGCGGCAGCACGTTCACCGTCTGCATCACCGGGTTGGCCAGGCACTCAGACGCGGGGCACGGGAAGCTGTCCGGGTTCGCCCGCCCGCCGCCGCCGAAGTAGTTGCCGTACACGAGCTGCATCTTGGTCGTGGTGGCCAGGCCCGCCCGCATGGTCAGGATATCGGCGCCCGGGTTGACGTCGGAGGCCGTGATCCCGAAGGCGCGCAGCAGCTGCGGGGTGGCGACATACAGCGGCCCTGACCAGTTGCGGCCGCTCGCGGCGTGCTGCAGCGTGGCGCTGGTCGACTCGAGCTCCACCATGCGGCCGCCGCCGAGCGCGGCCGCGATGCTGTGCGCGGTGACGGCCATCGACCGCAGCTGGCTCTGGCTCGGGCCTTTGGGCCCCCCGGTGACGCCTGGGCCGACCGGCCCGTAGGGTCCGTTGGAGGTGTACACGATGAGCTGGTTGGAGCTCAGGTTGGGCCCGGCATAGTCGAGGACGTTTGCGTACCGGGCCGCGGACGCGACGCAGATGATGACGGCGATCATCACGCCGAGGCTGATCGCGCCGAGCGCCGAGCCCGACCTGGCCCGGTAGCGGTCCAGGTCGCTCAGGGCCAGGCGCATCGCGATCGGGGAACGCCTGGCCCAGCCGGGCCAGCCCGGCCAGGAACAGCGGGGCCAGGCAGATCAGCGCCACAGTCATGGCCACGAAGCCGAGGACCAGCGGTCCCGCACCGCCCTGGTGCAGCGCGGTCGCGGCGGACCTGCCCAGCATGAGGAATGCGACGACCCCGAACACGATCCCCACCGGCACCGCCCAGCGGCGGACCTTCTTCGGCGGCGCGGGCCGCCCGGCCAGGGCCGTGACCACGGGGATCCTGGTCACCGTACGGGCCGGCCGCGAGGCGGCCAGGAACGTCGCCACCACGGCCAGGACCATCGCGATGACGATCACCAGCCACGGCAGCTGGAACATGCCGATCACGTGGTGCGCGCTCGCCTCAACGTGCGGCCGGTAAGCCAGCCAGGCGGCCAGGCCGACCACGAACCCGATCACGGCGCCGACCAGGCCGACCACGGCGCCGTTGGCGCGCACCACGCGGCGGATGTTCCTGTCCGTGGCGCCCATGGCGCCGAGCATCGCCAGGGAACGCAGCCGGCGCTGGGCCAGGACCGTGAAGCCGCCCACGGACACCAGCCCGATGAGGAGCATCCCGACCGTGATCGCGGCGATCGCGATGGTCTCGGGGTTGAGCACGTTCTGCTGCGCCGCCAGCGCCGCCGCCCGGCTCTCGACGTTCCGGCCGAGCGAGCCCAGCCTCACCCCGTGCACGTCGAACAGGACGGTCACTTGGGTGGGCGCGGTGACCTGGCCCGGGACCACGAGCGCGAACTCGTCCAGCAGGCTTTGCGGGTTCTGCACGATGCCGGTCACCCGGCGTGCCTGGCCGCCCTGGTGCCATACGCTGCCGATCCTGAGGCCGAACGCAGACGCCACGCCGCTGGTCACGGCCACCTGACCCGCCCCTGTGGGGTAGTGGCCGCTCACCAGGGACAGCATCGGCTGCCCATATGCGCCGTGCGGGTTCTGCGCGCGCAGGTTGTAGGTGTCGATCGAGCCCGGGATGGTGAGCGTCTGGTTCTCGATCACGTCGACCCGGCCGACACGGTGCTGCAGCGCCGCGATCTGGGCCGCGATCTGCGCGCCTGACCCCTGGAGCGTGGCCTGGTCCTGCGCGGTGCCGAACCCGGCGTTCGCCGGGCCGGCGTATTAACGGCCACCGCCGCCCCGACGATGGTGGCGGCCGTCGCGACCACGATGAGGGCCAGGACCAGCAGCTGCTGACGCCACTCGCGCCAGAACAGCCGCCAGGCCCAGCGGATCACCGCCCGGCGTGCGGGGATGCCCCCGTTGGCAGGCCGCGCCTCGGCCGGCCGCTCCTCCAGCACTGTGTTCATTGGCTCGCCTCCGGCAAGACTGTCATTGGGCCGGACCCGGCGTGAGCAGCGATTCGGGGCCGCGCTGCGGCGCGGTCCGGTCCACGATGCGGCCGTCGCGCAGGAACACCACGCGGTCGGCCCACGAGGCGAGCTGCGCGTCGTGGGTCACGATCACGGCGGCCACACCCCGCTTGCACGCCTCGTGCAGCAGGCGCATGACCTCTTCGGCATTCACCGAGTCCAGCGCGCCCGACGGCTCGTCGGCGAGAAGTAGCCGGCGGTCCCCCACCACCGCGCGGGCGATCGCCACCCGCTGGCGCTCGCCGCCGGACAGCTCGTCGGGGAACCGGGACGCCCGTTCGGACAGCCCGAGCTCCTCCAGCGCCCGCAGGCCGGCCTTGCGGGCCGCCCGGGCGGACACCCCGTCCAGCTCCAGCGGCAGCGCGACGTTCTCGGCCGCGGTCAGGCCGGGCAGCAGGTTGAAGTCCTGGAACACGTACCCGATCGTGCGGCGCCGCAGCCGTGCTTTGGCATTACGCGACATTCCCGCCAGCGCGGTGCCACCGACCAGCACCTCTCCGCTGGTGGGCTCCTCCAGACTCCCGGCGATGGTCAGCAGCGTGGACTTGCCCGAGCCACTCGGGCCCATCACCGCCACCATCGCGCCCGCCGGGACCGAGAGGTCGACCTCGCGGAGCGCGTGAACCTCGGTCATTCCCGACCCGTAGGTCTTCGACACGCCGCGCAGCTCCAGAACGCCGGCACTCACCTGGCGCGCGTCCGGCACGGTGTTCATTGGCGCGCCTCTGGCGCGACGCTTCATCGCCGCACCCCCACCCTGCGGCGCCGCCGCGGCAGCGGAGCAGGAACCTGCCGGGGAGGTTTGAGGGAAGCCCGTTTAATGCGGCCGTCGGCGGCGTCCAGCCAGCGGATGACCGCATCCAGCCGGAACAGCTCCGCGTCGACCACCAGCCCCAGGCTCAGGTCGAAGTCGGCCTCGTCCTCCTTGATCCGGGTCCACTGCTGCATCAGCTCGACCAGGTAGCGCCGGTGCACCTGGATCACGTCGTGCACGTTGGTGCCCGGTACCCGCATCGCGACCAGCACCTTCATCACGAGCTCGTCGCGGGGCGGGGAGGCCAGGTCCGGCGGCGTGCGCAGCCAGCCGGCCAGTTCCTCCTGGCCCTCAGCGGTGATCCGGAAACCCTTCTGCGGGCCGTCGTCCTCGGCGTCGTCGGATTCGACCAGCCCGTCACGCTCGAGCCGCTGCAGGGTTGTGTACACCTGCCCCACGTTCAGCGGCCACACCTCGCCGGTGCGGGCCTCGAACTCCTCGCGGAGCTGCAGCCCGTACTTGGGTCCCTCGCTCAGCAGCGCGAGCAGCGCGTGCCGGACGCTCATCGCGCCTCACATCCAAGTATCATGCTGAGCATGCTACTCGGTATACAGGGATCGGCAACTCGGATTCTCCGGCGTGTCCCTGAGGCGTACCCGGACAGCGAGCCGAGGCGCACCTCGCCGCCAGGATGATCCGGGCTCTTCAGGACGCCCGTGCCGTGATTGCATGTTGGGTGCAAGGGGAGGCCAGCGGGTTCGGCAGGGGACGGGCATGATCGCTATCTCGTTTAACAGCGTGCTGATCATCGCGGGGATCGCAGTCCTGGTCCCGGTCATCCTCGGCCTGCTGCCGCGGCTGCCGGTGCCCGGCGCGGTGCTGGAGGTGATCGCCGGCATCCTGATCGGCCCGTCGGTTCTCGGCTGGGTGCGGGTGGACGCGCCCGTGCAAGTCCTCAGCGATCTCGGTCTGGGCATGCTGCTGTTCCTGGCCGGGCTGGAGATCGACGTCGAGCGGCTGCGCGGGCCGCTGACCCGGCTGGCCGGCCTGGCCTTCGCTGTTTCCGTCGTCCTGGGGCTGGCCTGCGGTTACGCCTTCCATCTGGCCGGCCAGGCGACGCACCCGCTGCTGCTGGCCATCATCCTGATGTCGACATCGGCCGGGCTGCTGCTGCCGGTGCTCAAGGACATGGGCGAGGAGACTACCCGGTTCGGCCAGCTGATCATGACCGCCGCCGCCCTCGCGGAGATCGTGCCCATCATGCTCCTGTCGCTGTTCTTCTCGGCCGCGTCGAAAACGACCGGAGACCAGCTGGTCTCGCTCGCCGTCTTCCTGGCCCTGCTGGTTCTGATCGGGCTGGCGCTCGGCCGGGTGCGGCGGCTCCAGGCCCTGGACCGGATGCTCGATCATCTGGCCGACAGCAGCGCCCAGCTGCGCGTGCGGGCCGCGCTCGCCCTGGCCCTGGCCTGCGGCGTGCTGGCCTACCGGTTCGGTTTCGCGTCGATCCTCGGCGCCTTCGCCGCCGGCCTGCTGGTGCGGCTGATCGAGATTTCCGGGCGCACCCCGCATCCGCAGTTCCAGATCAAGCTGGAGGGCATCGGCTTCGGCTTCCTGATCCCCATCTTCTTCATCACCACCGGCGTCGAGTTCCAGCTCAAGGCCCTGCTCGCGAACCCGTCGGCGATCGCGGAGGTGCCGCTGTTCCTCGTCGCGCTGCTGCTGGTGCGGGGGCTTCCCGCCCTGCTGTACCGCCGCTTCGCCGGGGCTCGGCGGACCGTGGCCGCTGGTCTGCTGCAGGCCACCACGCTGACGTTCGTGATCGTGGCCACGCAGATCGGGCTCCTCACCGGGAAGATCACCCCGACCGCGGCCGCGTCGCTGCTCGCCGCCGGCCTGCTTTCCGCCGCGCTGTTCCCGGCCGGGGCGCAGCGGATCATGTCGCGCGGCCCGGATCCGGAGGCCGCGGATGCTGCGCAGCCCGCTGGTCATCCGGCTGACCCTGCCGCCGCCTCGCCGAAGGCCGGCTGCCGAGCCGGCCGGCCACCCGGGCCAGCCCGCCGACGGCCCGGCCGGGCAGCGCTGACGCCGTGCTGCCCGGCCGGGCCCGTCAGGGCTGGTAGTCGCGGGCCGCGATCCTGCCCTCGGCGTCGTAGAAGCCGACTTCGTCGACCGCCCGCTCGAGCTGCTGATACCCCTGAGTCCGTACCGACCGCCAACGGTGCAGCCCTTCCAGGTCCAGCAGCGGCCGGTGCACGGGGTCGGCGTAGGTCATGCCGAGCAGCAGCTCGCTGAACGTGTCGAGCAGAGCGGCATCGGCCGTCGGCCCGGCCGCCATCATGCAGTGGTCGTAGGGCAGCGTCTGGGCGACAACCCGGGTGGTGCCGGCGGGCAGAACCCCCTCGCACGCGAACAGCAGCAGGTTGGCGTCACTCAGGCAGGCGGCGTCGACGTCGCCGGCCGCGAGGGCCCGGGCCGCGAAGCGCTCCCCAGCGATGTCGTCACCGTGCCAGGCCGACACCGATGTCGTACCGGCGGAACGGCACGTCGGTGCCGGGCTCCAGGCCCGCGTCGCGCAGCAGGGACAGCGGCAGCAGCGTCGCCTGCGGCGAGTCGACCGCGCCGGTCGCGACCACCAGGCCGCGCAGGTCCTTGACCGACTGCGCGGGGGAATCCTGGCGGACGACGATGACCGAGCTCAGGCCGCAGTCGGTGTCGCGCATCAGGACCGGCCGCAGGGTGACGCCGCGCGCCTGGGCCAGACGGAGGGCCCGCACCCAGGCCAGTGCGGAATTCCAGGCCAGATGAATCCGCCCGGCGACAAGCTCTTCCACCTGCCGTTCGTAGTTCGAGTACAGGACATAGTCGAATGGGAGCCCCTGCTCACGCAGCCACGCGCGGAAGCTGTCCCACGTCGTGACCACCTTGGGGTCGTAGGCCACCGCCCCCAGCACCAGCTCGCTCATGCGGCACCGCCCGCGCCGCACGGGTTCCGCATCGCCCGGCCCAGAACATGGTGCCGGGCCTCGGTCGGCTCTTCGCTGACGCGCGCGAGCACGTCGGGATAAAGCATCATTCCTCCTGCAGGAAACGTCCTGACCAGTCACCGAAGCGCCACCATGGGCCGATCACCCCCTTGAGCCATCGGCGGTGGAAGGTATGCCCATCCAATCAGCCGGCTGAATAGGGATACAGCGGATTGCGCGGGTTGCCCGGCTGGGATGGTCAAGCGACCGATTGCATCAGTTCGCCGCCCGCAATGGGGGTCCAGCGCACTAGCCAGGCCAGTCGCCGCGCGTCAGGCGGTACTCGACGTCGCCGTGCTCGTTCCCCTCGAGCGGATCCGGCCAGTCCAGGTACACGGTGCGCGCGTACCGGAGCCCGGCCTTCTCCAGCACCCGCCGGGATCCGGCGTTGACCGCCATCGTGGTCGCCACGATCTCCGCGACGCCGAGCTCGGCGAAGGCCCGGCGGACCAGCGCCACTGCTCCTTCGGTGGCGAACCCGCAGCCCCAGGCGGCCCGCCGGAGCCGGTAGCCGAGCATGACCACGGCGGTGTCGCCCGGCGCCGCGTCGGGCCAGCCAACCATCGCGCCCGGGCCCGGCGCGACCGGGCGCAGCCCGAACCACCCCACGAACCGGCCGTCGGCCCGGCCCTCGGCGGCCCAGAACCCGAAGTCCCTGTACCGCGCGTGGTAGGCCAGGAACCGGGACAGGACCTGGTTCTCCACCTCGGCCAGCGACTTGGTCCGCGGCTCCAGGTAGCGCATGACGGCCGGGTCACCGTCCAGCTCGAGCAGGTGGCCGCCGTCGGCCGCGGTGAACCGCCGCAGCGCCAGGCGGCTGGTCCGCAGTACCGGCTCCACCCGCCGGATGGTGACGCGCCAGGCCCGCGAACGCAAGGCGACTTCCGCGGACGGCACCGGCTCAGCGGACAGAGCGGGCGTAGTCGAGGGCCTCGCGGGCCAGCGGCAGCCACGGCAGGCCGGATTCCGGGTCAAGGC
Source organism: uncultured Actinomycetota bacterium (assembly GCA_963739645.1). Taxonomy (GTDB): domain Bacteria; phylum Actinomycetota; class Actinomycetes; order Streptosporangiales; family Streptosporangiaceae; genus JASHPR01. Next base: position 199,872 of record CAVUBM010000056.1, on the reverse strand, counting down.
TGAACCATTCCCGCATCGGCGTGCCCTTGTTCGCGTCGAAGCGGATCCCGTCGCCGGCCGCGATGAGGTCCTCAACGCGGGCCGCGGGCAGCTTCAGTACCAGCCGCCCGCGCACCAGCATCACGAAGATCTTGTTCTGGAAGCGGACGGCGGACCGGCCGAACCCGCCGCCGCCTCGCGGCGGGGTAACTCCACCGGTGCCGACAAGCCCGTCGATCAGGTCCTCGTACCGGCGCTCCGGCTCGCTCTCCGCACTCACGGGGCCAGGGTAGGACCAGGGGCCGACATCGCGGTCAGCGGAGCGTGATCACGTTGCCGGTGATCAGGGCGGCGGCGTCGGAAGCCAGGTAGGCGATCACGTCGGCGACCTCGGCCGGGCTGGCGATGTGGAACAGCGTCGCGCTGGCGGATACGGCGTCACGGACCTCGTCGGTGACCCAGCCGGTGTCGGTGACCGGCGGGTGCACCATGTTCGCGGTGATCCCATACCTGGCCAGCTCCGCGGCGGCCGACATCGTGTAGCTGTCCTGGGCGGCCTTGGCCGCTCCGTAGGAGACCTCCTCGGGGAAGCCGAGATCGCCGCCGGAGGTGAGCCCGATGATCCGGCCCCAGGTCGCCCCGCGGGCGACGTGCCGTCGGGCGAACTCCCCGATCATGAACGCGGCGCCCATCGCGTCGACCCCGAACTGCTGGCTCCAGGTGGCGGCGGTCACCGGCTGGACGGACCGGCCCAGCCGGTCGGTCCCGGCCGGCGCGAACGTGTCGGTCAGCCACCCGGTGGCGTTGTTCACCAGGATGTCTACCGGACCCAGATCCGCCTCGGCGGCGTCGAACAGCGCCCCCGGGGCGGCCGGGTCGGTCAGGTCGGCCTCCACGGCCAGCGCCCGGCCACCGCCGAACCGGATCTCGGCCACGACCGCCTCGGCACCGGCCGCGCGGTGATCGCGGTACCGCTGCGGTATCCCGGGATCGGCCGCGTCATCGACCCGGAAGAACGTGCACAGCACCGCGCAGCCGCTCCGGCCCAGCGCGGCCGCGGCCGCGGCCCCGATGCCGTGATTGGCACCGGTCACGATCGCGGTATGACCGGCCGGAGGTTCGCCCATGGTCCGCAGCCCAGGCCCCGGGCTAGTCGCCCAGACCCAGCCGGTGTCCCCCGGCGTAAACGTTCATCGACTCGCCCCGGACGAAGCCCACCAGGGTCAGGCCGCTCTCCGCGGCCAGGTCTACGGCGAGGCTCGACGGGGCTGACACCGCCGCGAGCGCCGGGATCCCAGCCACGACCGCCTTCTGGACCAGCTCGAACGAGGCCCGCCCGGAGACCATGAGCAGCGTGCCGCTGAGCGGCAACCGGTTGTCCCGCAGCGCCCAGCCCACCACCTTGTCGACCGCGTTATGCCGGCCGACATCCTCGCGGACCACCAGCGGCTGCTCCGGGCCGGGCGTGAACAGCCCGGCGGCGTGCAGGCCGCCGGTGCTCTCGAACACCTTCTGCGCGGCGCGCAGCGCATCCGGGTAGGCGACGATCTGCTTCGGCTCCCACTGGGCGTTGTCCCCGGTGAGGTCGTAGGGGGCGGTAGTCCGCACGTCGTCGATGCTGGACCGCCCGCACAGGCCGCAGGCGCTTGTGGTCAGCACGTTGCGCACCGGGCGGCGCCGGGAGGCCTCCGGGTCGAGCACCACGTCGATCACGTTGTAGGTGTTCGCGCCATCCTGGACCGCGCCCGCGCAGTAGGCAGCCGTGCGCACCTCCCCGGCCGAGCGGATGACCCCCTCGCTGACCAGGAACCCGAGCACCAGGTCGATGTCGTCACCGGGGGTGCGCATGGTGACCGTGAACGGCTCGCCGTCGATGCGGATCTCGAGTGGCTCCTCGGCGGCCAGCGTGTCCGGCCGCACGACCGCGTCGCCCTGCGCCGTCCACCGCCGCACCCGCCGCCGTACCGTACGCCTGCTCATACCGCGAGTATCACCCGCCAGGCTGCGTCCTATCCACTCCGGCCCGTTCGCAGGCCCGGATGCCGTCGCCGCCCAGCTCGACCGGTATCGGGCGGCCGGACAGGCCCGTCGTCCCGGCTGCGTGGCCGGCCACGGGAAACACGGCGCGGCCGGACAGCCGGTCCCAGATGGTGAAGATCGTGCCGAGATTGATGTCGAGCCGCGGCCGGTCGCCGAGTGATGGATCCGGTGGTAGGCGGGGCTGATCATGATGGCGCCCACCTTCCCGTAGGTCCAGCGCACGTTGGCGTGCGGCAGGGCGCCCAGGCACGCGTAGGTGGTGAGCACCACCGCGGGGGTGGTCGCGCTGGACGCGATGGCCAGGATCGGGATGGCGGAGATCACAAAGCTGATGTGCACCAGCGGGTGGGTGCGGAACGTGGTGAGGATGCTCAGCTCCTCCTGGGAGTGGTGCACCGCGTGCAGCCGCCACAGGGGGTTGATCAGGTGATTGCCGAGATGCGTGAGCCAGTCCACGGCGTCGATCGCGAGCACGCCCAGGGCCACGAAACACCAGCTGGGCACCGCACTGACGTGCGGCAGCACCAGCCAGGGCGCGACCCGGGCCAGCGCCGCAGAGAACCCCGCGCCGGTCAGCACGATCAGCGGGACCACCAGCGTGGCGTACGCCAGCAGGTAGACCAGGTCGAGCAGATGGCCGCGGGCCCACACGGCGCGCCGCTCCGCCGGGCTGATCTGCTCGATCAGGAACACGACGAGCACGAAGCACAGCACCGCGGGCCCGGCCAGCTCGAACTGGCCCGCCCGGATCGACCGGGCCGGCCCGAAGTCGCTGAGCACCGTCCAGCCGTACCAGGCCAGCCAGGCGGCGCACCCGGCGACCAGGAACGTCGGCAGGTAGACCCGGCCGAGGGTGCGGCGGCGGCTGGCCGCCGTCCTGCTGACCTGCGGATCCGGCGAACCGGCGCGCTCCGCTAGACCCGTCTCGACCGCGTTACCCAGGTCGGCAGCCATGCCTGCGTCAGCCCTCCTGCCCCCTGTGCTGCGAAAAAGATCAGGATCAGATCTCGCCAATATGACACGGTCGGTGGTTCATGGTGGTTCAGTTGCCGTGTTGGGTTCAGTCAGGGCGCGACGCGGCAGAACCGGCCAGAAACGGCTGCCTCCCCTTCCGCGCCCTGAGCGAACACATCGTCCGCGGCCGCGATGCCGCGGCGCCCGCGGGCCTGGACCGGCGGGAGGTGGATCGCTAATGAGCCAGAGCTACGCCGACGAACGTTATGACGATCCGTACGACGAGTATGAGTACGACGACGAGAGGCCTGACCGCCACCGGCGGCAGCGGTCCTCGGCCGGGCTGCTCCTGATCATCGGGGGCTCGCTGCTGTCGATTCTCCTGATATATCTGACCTGGAGTTACAACAACGGCGGGCCGGCCCGGCTGCGCCAGTTCAACCGGCTGCTCCAGGCCAACTACACGTCGATCGCGGACCCGTCCGACCAGGCCCTCGAGGCCGAGGTCACCGCGTACACCAAGAACGAGCACAGCAGTCTGCCCGCGGCCAGGAAGGCCCTGCAGAAGGAAGTGGCCACGGAGGTGGCGTTCAACAAGCAGCTGGCCGAGCTCCCGTTCACGCCCGACATCGCGGTCATCTCCGACCGGCTGATCCAGGCCAACCAGAAGCGGTCCCAGCTGATCCAGCAGCAGGCTCATGCGCCCACGCTGGCCCGGATGCGCGCGATGGACCGCGCCCACCAGGCCGCCGACGCCGTGGTCGAGACCCAGGTGCGGGCCCTCCGTACGGCCCTGGGTCTGCCCCCTCCGTCGGACCGACTAGGACGGCCGGTACACTCGGGTGCGCTGTGGGCGGCCCAGATTGAACCCGCAGGTCCCGCTGGCCGTGTGAGTAGCCGGACCCCTGCTCCGCAGCGCCGGATAGCTGCTGGCCAGGGGAGCCCGAACCTGCGGAGGCGGAACCTTGGGGCCAGCATGACGCTCGCCGAGCTGGCCGGGCCCGCACGAAGACCAGCCGGCGCGGGCGCGTCCTGATCGCGGCGTCGGCCCTGGCTGCGGTCGTCCTGGTGATCCTGAGCGTGGTCTACCTCACCCGCGGGCCGTCGCTCGCCAGCCGGTACCTGGCCATCGCGAACCCGGCGAACCACCGCCTCGATGTCGAGGTGGACGGCTACACCGACGCCCAGCACGACGACCTCGCCGAGGCCAGGTCCGACCTCAGGGCGGAGGTGGCGACCGAGCACTGGTTCGACACGCACCTGGCCGCGATCAACGTTCCCGCCCCACGTCGCCGCCATCGCCCGGACCCTGATCCGGATCAACCAGCAGCGGGCCGCCATGACCGCCCTGCAGGCGCAGTCCACCTCCCTCGCCGAGGTGCGGTCGTTCAACCGCCAGCACGCGGCGGCCGACGCCGCCGTGGAGACCCAGGTGAAGGCCATCCGCCGGGCCCTGAACCTGCCGCCGCCCGACACCGACTGAGCCCACTCGCCCCTGGCCCTGAGCCGGGCGGTCCCGTCCTCTCCCCGGCCTCCTGAGGCACAGTATTTAACTTGACAGCTAATTAACTCTGTGGTGAAGTGAGGCCGGCAGAGACGCGCTGCAGCCAGCAGGCCAGGGACGGGAAGGGAGGCCGGGATGACCGCGACCGTGACCGAGGACCGGCTCGACGCCACCTTCACGGCCCTGGCCGACCCGACCCGGCGGGCGATCGTGGCCCGCCTGGCCCGGGGGGACGCCACGGTGAACGAACTGGCCGCGCCGTTTGACATCAGCCTGCCCGGGATCTCCAAGCACCTGAAGGTGCTCGAGCGCTGCGGGCTCATCTCCCGGACCCGGCAGGCCCAGTTCCGGCCCTGCCACCTCGAGGCGGACACCCTCGGGGAGGCCGTGGGCTGGATCGAGGAGCACCGGCGGATCTGGACCGAGCGCTTCGACCAGCTTGACCAGCACCTGCGCGATATCCAGCAGCCGCTGCCGCCGACCGAGAAGGGAGAGCCCGGTGAGTGATCAGAAACCCGCTGCGGGCGAGCTCAGCTTTACCCGCGTGTTCTCCGCTCCCCGGGAGCTCGTCTTCCGCTGCATGATCGAGCCGGAGCACCTGACGCACTTCTGGGGGCCGGCCGGCGTCAGCACGCCCCTGGACGGCATCAGGGTCGACCCCCGCCCGGGCGGGGTCTTCGAGACGGTCATGGTCAACGACGCCGACGGCAGCCGGTACACGATGCGGGCCAGGTTCGTCGAGGTCGCGGAGCCGGAGCGGATCGTGTGGACCGACCCGGACTCCGGGATGACCACGAGCTCGGTCTTCACCGAGCTCGGCGGCGGCCGCACCGAGGTCCGGATCCACCAGACCAGGGTGCCCGACGTCATGCTCCGCCCCGAGGCGCAGGCCGGCTTCCTGACCTCGCTGGACCGCTTTGCCGCCCACCTCGGGACGCTCACCACGGAAGGAGAGCAGACATGAACACGGCTGTCTCGCCAGACGGCACGAAGATCGCCTACGACAGGCAGGGCCACGGCCCGGCCGTGATCCTGATCGACGGCGCCATGTGCACCCGCGACGCCGGCGCCAAGCCGGAGCTGGTCCGGCTGCTCGCGCAGCACTTCACCGTGTTCAGCTACGACCGCCGGGGCCGCGGTGACAGCGGGGACACCAGCCCGTACGCGGTCGAGCGGGAGATCGAGGACATCGAGACGCTGATCGACGAGGGCGGCGGCACCGCCAGCCTCTTCGGGCACTCCTCCGGCGCCGCCCTGGCCCTGGAGGCCGCGCTCGCGCTCGACCGCAAGGTGACCGGGCTGGCGCTGTACGACGCCCCGTTCAACGACGACCCCGGGGCCCGGCGGGCCTGGCAGGAGTACCTCGGGCAGCTGTCCAGCGCCCTGGCCGACGGGCGCCACGGCGATGCGGTGGCGGCGTTCATGAGCTACGTCGGGATGCCGGCCGGCCAGATCAGCGGCATGCGCCAGGCACCGTTCTGGCCGGGCCATGGAGGCCATCGCGCCCACGCTGGCCTACGACCACACCGCGATCTTGGGCGACGGCTCGGTGCCCACCGGGCGCGCGGCGCACGTCGGCGTGCCCACGCTGGTCCTGCACGGCACCGCGGGCTTCCCGTTCATGGCGGTCACGGCCCGGACCCTGGCCCGGGCGATCCCGGGAGCGGAGGACCGCGCGCTTGAGGGCCAGACGCACGACATCGACGCCGGTGTCCTGGCCCCGGTCCTGGCGGAGTTTTACGGCCGGGCGGCCTAGCCGTTACGCGGGGCGGCGTAGCTGGCCAGCGGGCGGCCTAGCCCATTGGGTAGCGGCGGAACGAGACCGCGTACTCGCACCCGGCTCCGAGGCCGACGTACGCCGGCGATGTCCTTGAGGAACTGCTCGGGGTTGAAGTCCGGGTTGCCCAGGCCCTCGATGTAGGCCCGGTGCTCGCGCAGCGAGGCCACGCCCGCGTCGATGGTGCCGGTGACGTCCACGAAGTGGGTCGGGGTGCCCGATCCGCCCACGTAAACGTCGCGAATGCTGCCGCATCGCGGCCCGGCCTCGGGAAACACCCACTCGTTGGCCGCATCCCGGCACGCGTCGAGCACGGCGAGCCCGACCGCGCGGTGGTCGGAATGGTTGACCGGGCCCTCCTCGCCCCAGGTGAGGTCGAAGCTCATCCCGACCACTACCTCGGGCTCCAGCAGGCGGAACGCGGCCGCCAGGTCACGACGCAGCGGTATCCCGTACTCCACCACCCCATCCTGATGGTCGAGGAACACTAGCTCGGACACGCCGACCTTGGCCGCGCCGGTCCGCTCCTCCTCCACCCGCAGCGGGCCGGTCTGGTCCGGGGGCATCCCGGCGATCCCGGCCTCGCCCCGGGTGACAAGCACGTAGCTGACCTGCTTGCCCTGACCGGTCCACCGGGCCACGGCCGAGGCGACGCCGTACTCGATGTCGTCGGGGTGCGCCGCCACGACGACCGCCTTGGTCCAGTCCTCCGGCATCGGCTGCATCGGTGCTGCCCTCCCCCAGCTCGGTCGCCCACTACCCTCTCACGGCGCCTCCCGTGACCAGGCACCGGACAGGCTCCGTGCGGCGGGCGCACAGCCGGCGCGGAGGAGATCCGCCGGTGACACGGAAACATCAGCGCGGCAATGCACATGGGAGTTGCGCAACTGCTTAGGGCCGCGCAGTGATAGGCGGCTCAATCGCCCTGCAGAAAGGCGGAGCCGCAGTTCAACTGCCATTTGTTGCGCTTCAGCGTGGAATTCGCGGCGCGGCTGCGCAGTTTCACTGCGTCAATCAGCGGCAGCTATCGCGTAATGGTCCCGTTTTGATTAATAAACCTATGCGAATAGCACGACTCATGCTATTAAGGGCGTAAGCGAACAAGGGAGGCCTAATGTTACCCCGCCCGATCACACTCACATCAGGCCGCGACGCCCGCCGCGCCGGCGTGCTCGCCATGTCCTCCGCCTTAGCCCTGGCCCTGGCCGCCTGCGGCAGCAGCGGCAGCGGCAGCGGATCATCGTCAAGCGGGGCCTCAGCGCCCGGCGTGACCTCGACCTCCATCCTGTTCGGCCAGACGGTGCCGAAGACCGGCCCGGCCGCGCTGTACGGCGAGTCGACCGCGGGCATCCAGGCCTACTTCGACTACGTCAACGCCCACGGCGGCGTGCACGGCCGCAAGCTGAAGCTCATCAGCCTGAACGACCAGTACGAGCCCCCGGTGGCGCTGCAGGCCACCCGCACGCTGGTCAACACCGACAACGTGTTCGCCGAGGTCGGGGTCAACGGCACGGCCACGACCGAGGCCAACATCACCGTGCTCGACCCGGCGAACGTGCCGCTGGTCGGCCCGCAGACCGGGGCGACCGTGTTCGCGGGCACGCTGCGCAAGAACCTCTACAACGTCTGGCCGTCCTACCTGATCGAGGGCCACATGCTCGGCACCTTTGCCCAGTCGCTGCACATCAGCAAGGTCGGGGTGCTCTACCAGGACGACGACTTCGGGAAGAGCCTGCTGCAGGGCGTGCAGAACTCCGGGCTGAAGCCGGCGCTCGCCATTTCCTACGACCCCACGCAGACCGATTTCTCGCCTGAGGCGGCCAAGTTCAAGGCCGCGGGCGTCGGCGCGATGATCATCCTGGCTATCCCCGGGCCGACCACCGACTTCCTCAACGCGATGAATGCGATCAGCTTCAAGCCGGTGCGGATCATGAGCCAGGTTTCCGCCATTCCGCAGATGACCCAGACCGCGCCGCAGGAGTTCCCCGGGAGCTACATCGGCGCCTTTATCCCGGCGCTGACCGGCACGGTCACCACCCCGGTGAAGACATTCCTCGGCGCGATGGCCACATACCAGCCGGGCAAGCCGACCTCGGTCTTCGCGGCGTGGGGATGGACCGAGGCCCAGGTCGCGGTGGCCGGGCTCATGGCGATCAAGGGACCGATCACCCGGGACACCTACGAGACCGCGCTGAACACGCTCAAGAACCTGCAGACCATGGGCGGGACGATCAACTACTCCGGCAGCGACCACGGCGGCATCGGCCACATGTTCATGGTGAAGGAGGAGGGAGCCAGCCGGGTGCCGGTGAGCGGCTGAGCACCCGGCTGTCCGCAGACCCGCCCGCCCCCTCGCGCCGCCACCGGAGGATGCCGCCACGATGACCGTGTTCGTCCAGCTCGTTATCTCAGCACTGGGGTTCGGGGGCATCTACGCGCTGGCCGCCCTCGGCCTGACCATCATCTTCAAAACGTCCAACGTCGTTAATTTCGCCTACGGGGCCATGGCCACGGTGGTGGCGATGCTCGTCTGGACGGCGCACAACAGCCTCGGGCTGCCCACCGCCCTGGCCTGGGCTCTGGGGATCATCGGCGGCGGCGTGCTCGGCGTCGCCGCCGATCTTGGCCTCATGCGCCGCGTGGAGGGATCCGCGCCGCTGGTCAGCATCGTGATGACCATCGGGCTGCTGCTCACCGTCGAGGGGCTGACCGGCGTGATCTGGGGTTACGGCCCGAAGGGGATCGCCAGCGTCATCGGCGGCCAGAGCTTCTCGGTCGGCCCGATCTCGGTGGACCGCAACGACCTGTTCATCGCGGCCCTGGCCGTGGTGGCCGCGGCCGGGCTGCACCTGTTCTACGAGCGGACCCGGCTCGGCCTGGCGGTGCGCGCGGTGGCCGAGGACGCCGAGATCGCGTCGCTGATGGGCGTGTCAAGGAAGTGGGTTCTGGCGGGCTCCTGGGCCGTCGGGGTGGCGGTGGCCGGCGCCGCCGCGACCCTGGCCGCGCCGTCGCTCGGCCTCACTCCCACGCTCATGGATGACGCGGCCGTCTTCGCGTTTGCCGCGGCGGTGCTCGGCGGGCTCGGCTCGCTGATCGGCGCGGTCGTCGGCGGGTTCGCCGTCGCGATCCTGTCTGACCTGGTCGCCGGGTACATCTCCACGAACCTCCAGCTCACCCTCGTCTTCGCGCTGATCGTCGTGGTCCTGTACCTGCGCCCGCAGGGGCTGTTCGGCCGGGCCGCCCAGGTCCGCCAGTGAACCGCATCCCGGGCCTCAGGACCGCGGGGCCAGGCGCGGCCCGCCGTGTCCCGCGGGGAGCGGTGGCCTCGCTGGCCGTGCTCGTCGTGGCCCTGCTGTTCCCGCTGGCCGAAGGGGGCAGTCAGTCGGTCATGGGGCTGGCCACGCTGGCGCTGACCTACGGGCTGGTCACCCTGTCGCTGAACCTGCTCATGGGCTACGGCGGGCAGGTGTCCGTCGGCCACGGCGGGTTCCTCGCGGTGGGCGCCTACACCACGGCGGTCGTGGCCACCCACTTCACCTCGCTGCCGTTCATCGTGGTGCTGCTGCTCGCCGGGGTGGTGACCGGGATGGTGGGTTTCCTGCTGGGGCTGCCCGCGGGCCGGCTGCGCAGCCACTACCTGGCCGTGGCCACGCTCGGCTTCGGGCTGGCGGTGCCCCAGATCGCCCTCAACCTGGGTGTGACCGGCGGTTTCACCGGGCTGGTGACCCCCACGGCCAGCATCGGCCGGGTCGTGCTCAACAACCCTGTCCCGCTCTACTACCTGGCTCTCGCCGTCCTGGCGGTCTCGGCCGTGGCCATCCGCAGCATCCTGTCCAGCCCCACCGGGCGGCGGTTCATGGCCGTCCGCGACAGCGAGCACACCGCGCCGGCCATGGGGATCAACCCGCGGCGGACCAAGGTGCTGCTGTTCACGCTCAGCGCGTTCTTCTGCGGCCTGGCCGGGTACGTGTTCGCGTTCTACGTCGGGGTGGTCGAGCCGGCCTCGTTCGACTTCGCGCTGTCGCTGTTCTTCTTCGCGGCGGTCGTCGTGGGCGGCATGGCCTCGATCTGGGGCTCGCTGATCGGCGCGGCCCTGCTCGTCGTGGTGCAGCAGGAGTCGCTGGCCGCGCAGGCCTACTCCGCGACGGTCCTGGGCGTGGCCGTGATCATCGTGCTGCTGCTCGTGCCCGGCGGCCTGGCCGGCGCGGCGCACCGCGTGGGCGGCGCGGTGTCCAGGGCCCGGGCCCGCCGGCTGGAGGCCGCCGCCGAGGCGACCGCGCCGCACCAGTCCCCGGCCCCGTCGCCGGCCGTCCCCGCGGGAGGGCTGAGATGCTCAAGATCGAGGATCTGTCGCTCTCCTTCGGCGGTGTCCTGGCCATCGACGACCTGCATCTCACCGTGCCTGACCAGTCCATCACGGCGCTGATCGGGCCCAACGGCGCAGGGAAGACGTCGGTGCTCAACGTGATCAGCGGCTTCTACCGGCCGCAGCAGGGCCGGGTGCTGCACGACGGCTTCGACCTGCTCACCCTGCCGCCGTACCGGGTCATCCAGCGCGGGATCACGCGCAGCTTCCAGAACGTGGCGCTGTTCGGCGGGCTCAGCGTGGTGGACAACCTGATCGTGGGCTTCGACCATCGCAGCCACGCCGGGGTCCTGCGCAACATGGTCCGGACCCCGGCGGTGCTCCGCCACGAGCGGGCGGCCCGGCAGCGGGCGCACGAGGTGCTGGAGTTCCTTGGCATCACCGCGATCGCCCGCCGGAGGGCCGATGAGCTCGGCTTCGGCGAGCGCAAACTGGTCGACCTCGGCCGGGCGCTGATGCCGCGCCCCGGCCTGGTGCTGCTGGACGAGCCCACCGCCGGGCTGTTCGAGGCCCAGAAGGCATGGCTGGCCCGGGTACTGACCCGCATCCCGGACGAGTTCGGCGCCGCGGTGCTGGTGATCGACCACGACATGCGCCTGGCGCTGGGCGTGTCCTCGCGGGTCGCGGTCATGGACTTCGGCCACAAGATCGCCGATGCCACGCCGGGTGAGGTGCGCGCCGATCCCGTGGTGATCGCCGCCTACCTGGGAGGGGGGCCAGACGACGATGCTGCTGCAGATCGCTGACCTGGCCTGCGGGTACGGGCCGGTACTCGCGGTGCGCGGCATCTCGTTTGATGTCGCTGAGGGCTCTTGCGTCTGCCTGCTGGGGGCGAACGGGGCGGGAAAGAGCACCACGCTCAAGGCCGTCTCGGGGCTCATCCGCCCGGCGCGCGGCCAGGTGGTCTTCGACGGCCGGGACATCAGCCGGCTACGGCCGTCGCGGCGGGTCGGCCTCGGGATCAGCCACTGCCCGGAGGGGCGGCGGATCTTCGCGGACCTGACCGTGCGTGACAACCTCCGGCTGGGCGGGTACCGCCTCGGCCGGGCGCAGCTCGGCGCGGCCGAGGCGCACGCGCTCACGGTCTTCCCCGCGCTGGAGCGGCTGCTCGACCGCCGCGGCGGCCTGCTCTCCGGCGGTGAGCAGCAGATGCTCGCCCTGGCCCGGGCCATGATGACCCGGCCGCGGCTGCTCCTGCTGGACGAGCCCAGCCTCGGTCTCGCGCCGATGGTGACCCGGCAGGTGTTTGACGCGCTCCGCGAGATCAACCGGCAGGGAACCACGGTGCTGCTGGTCGAGCAGAACGCGACACAGGCGCTGGAGCTGGCCCAGTGGGGCATCGTGCTGGCCGGCGGCACGATCGACCTGCAGGGCCCGGCGGCCGAGTTGCTGGAGAGCGACCAGGTCCGCGAGGCGTACCTAGGCGCCTGAGAACTGGGTGAGCGACAGGGTGTTGCCGTCGGGATCGGTGAACCACGCGACCCGGTCGCCGCCCGGCGTGGACCAGACGCCGTGCTCGTCCTGGTCCATGGTCTCGTACCGGTTGAACACGATGCCCTTCGCGATCAGCCCGCGGACCGTAGCCTCGATGTCGGTCACCCGCCAGCCCAGCACGGTGTACGCGGCCTGGCAGACCTCGGGGACTGCGGTGACGCGCAGCATGGTGCCGTTCGCGTCAAAGACGCACGCGAAGTCGTTCTGGCCGGTCACCCGCAGGCCGAGGCGCTCCTCGTAGAACGCCCGGGCCCGGGACAGGTCGGTGGTGGCCGCGAACGCGACCACCTCGCTGGACTCCAGCATGCCGGTCCTCTCCCCCGCGCCCGCAGCCTGCTGACGCGCCTGACCCTAGCAGTCAGGCGCTCCAGGCCGGGTCACGTCCGGCCAGCGCGACCAGGCGGTCGAGCGGCGGGGCGCTGTCCGGCAGCAGCTGCGCGGGCCCGAAGGGCACGTCCGGCCCGGCCGGCGCGTCCGGCGTCGCGAACGCCTCGAGGAAGGCGCGCGCGGCGTCCAGCAGCTCAGGCTCGGGATCGTACGGCTGCCCGGTGGCGCGGGCCACGTCCCAGCCGTGCACCACCAGCTCGTCGGCGGCCGTGACGCCGACCATCTCGGCCGGGGCATCCATGCCGGCGATCCTGGTCATACCCGGCCCACGCGCCAGGCTCCCGCCAGGCCTGCGCCAGCGTCGCCAGGTCACGCGGGATCCGGGCCCGCCAGCCCGGGCTCAGCCGGGACGCGTCCCCGGACGGCTGCCCTTCGGTGCGCGCGCTGCTCTCCTTGGCCGCCGCGGCGGCGAACGCGAGCGCCAGGCCGCCCACGTGCTCGATCAGGTCGCCGAGCGTGTACGCCGGGCATGGTGTCGGCTGGCCCAGCTCGTCATCGGTGACGCGCGCGATCAGATCGCTCAGTCGCTGAGCCGCTGGCCCAAGATCCACAGTGTTCATGGTAGATAAGACCACGCCGCGGCCGGAAAGTCATCGGTCCGGAATGCCATCGGGTGCACGAGGTGAGCCTACGGCGAGGACGGCGCGGCCGGCGGTGCTGGTTGATCGGCCTGGCGCGCACCGAATAGCGTGCCGTGCATGTCCCGGAAATGGCCAGCGGTTTCCTATGAGCTATGGCGCGAGACCTGCGACACCTTGCACGCGCACACCCAGGTGCTCGGCAAGCTGGCCGTCGGGCTGGCGGCGCCCGAGCCGCAGCTGCAGCACGCGGCGCTGCGGCTGACCGCCCGCGGGTGGGAGACGGCGCCGCTGCCCGCGCCCGACGGCTCGGGTTCCCTGGTGGTCGTGCTCGACCTGCGCGTCCACGAGGCCGTGGTCGAGCACAGCGACGGCCGGGTCGAGCGGGTCGCGCTCATGCCGGACCGGGCGGTCGGCGAGGTGACCCGTGACGTGCTCGCGGCGGTGCGCAGCGTCGGCGGTCCCGTGGAGATCGACCCTACGCCGCAGGAAGTGGCGTGGACCGTGCCGCTCGACCAGGACCACGAGCACGCGCGCTATGACCCCGGTCAGGTGAGCGACTACTTCGCCGCCGCGACCCAGGCCGCGCTGGTGCTCGCGGCCTACCGTGCCCCATACCGCGGCAGGTCCACGCCGGTGAACGCGTGGTGGGGCTCGTTCGACCTGGCGGTGAGCCTGTTCTCGGGCCAGCCCGCCGAGCCCCCGTCGGATGACTTCATCATGCGCAACGCGATGGACGCGGAGGAGGTCGCGGTGGGCTGGTGGCCGGGCGATCACCGCCACCCCACGGCGGCGTTCTACGCCTACGCCCATCCGGCGCCCGAGGGGTTCGGGAACGCCGCGCTCTCGCCCGCGGCGTCGCGCTGGGCACCCGACCTCGGCGAGTTCATCCTCGAGTGGGACGACGCCCGCGCCCAGCCGGATCCGCGGGCCGCGGCGCTGGAGTTCGCCCGCTCGGCGTTCCGCCACGCGTGCTCGGTCTGCGGGTGGGATCCCGGGCTCGCGGCCAGCGCCGACGGGCGCCCGGCGCCCGTGGTCTAGCGAGCGGTCTGCCGGATCCTCAGCTGCGGCTTCCAGGCGACCACGGACCGGGCCGGGATCGTTCCCTGAACCGAGGCACCCGGATAGATGACCGAGTTCCGGCCGACGACCGTGCCCGGGGACGTGACGGCGTTGCAGCCGATCTGGACGCCGTCGCCGAGCACGGCGCCGAACTTGCGCCTGCCGGTATCCACGATCGTGCCGTCGGCGCGGCGCACCGCGATGGTGCCGGCCACGATCTTGAAGTTCGCCAGCTTCGTGCCGGCGCCCAGGTTCACGCCGTGACCCAGGACCGAATCCCCCACGTAGGCGAAGTGCGGCGCCTTGGCGTGGTCGAGCAGGATGGCCGTCTTGGCCTCGCTGGCATGGCCGATCACGCAGTCAGCCCCGGTGAGCACGTCGCCGCGCACGTAGGCTCCGTGCCGCACCTCGGTGCCGGGCCCGATGAGGGCGGGGCCGCGGATGTACGCGCCCGCTTCGACGATGGCGCCCTCAGCGATCTCCACGTCGCCCGCGATGTGGGCACCCTCCTCGACGTGCCCGCGGATGCCTGGCTGCAGCACCGAGCACAGGTAGTCATGCAGGCGTTCCAGCGCTTCCCACGCGTTGGCGCATCCGTCGAAGAGCGCACGGTGCGGGCTGGAGCCGAGGTCGAACAGCTCGGCGGGGGCAAACTCGTTCATGGTGGTTCTCGCATCCGTCCGTCGGTAGGGTCTCGTGCGGCCGGCCTGGCCGCCTTAGCTGGTGTGCAGGCGGGGGAAGAGGTGCCCGAACAGGTCGCTGGCGATCTCCAGGCCCTCGCCGCCGCTGATGTCCGCGTCCTTGTCGATCTCCGGGGTGTCAACCCCGAGCGTCTTCCCGAGCGCCAGCAGGCCGAACAGGATATGCCGGGGCATGGCCCGCAGCGTGGCCTCATGGGCCACCACGGGCTGGGTGAGCGCGGGCACCGGACGGGGGCTGACCTCGGGCCAGTTCTCGGGGGCCCGGGGCGTATCGAGGGTGAAGACCGGGGTGATGTCCCGGGCCGCAGCGTCGCGGGCGGTGAGCGGCGCGCCGAGCGACCAGCGCTCGCGGATGGTCGCGATGACCGACGTGTGGCGGTATTCGCCGGTGACCACGGTCCGCTCCGGGATCCAGGCCGAGATGGCGATGGCCGGCACCCGTACGCCCGACCGGTCGAACGTGAAGCCCATCTGGCCCGGCCGGGGCGGACGGGTCGGGTGGCGGGCGCCGCCGGCGGCGGGACGTGGTCGTAGGTGCCGCCGTGCTCGTCGAAGTTGACCATCAGCAGCGTGTTGTAGGCGTTTGACCCGGTGGCCGACGACGAGGAGCGGACCGCGTCGTAGATCTTGGCCAGCAGGGCCTCGCCTCCGATCAGCGAGGACGGCGGGTCGAACGTCAAGCCAGGCAGGCCAGGGCGTTGAAGGCCGGGTGCATGTCGTTGTGGCCGTGCAGGAAGTTGGGCTCGATGAACGAGTAGGACGGCAGGTTGCCCTGGGCCGCGTCCTCGCAGGAACTGGTCGGTGGTGACGAAGTGGGTGCCGAACCGGTCCTACAGCCGGGACGCGTGGATGAGGCCGGTCAGCGAGATGTGGCTCGGCGGGTCGCAGTAGACCCGCCAGGTCAGGCCCTGGGACTCCAGCCGCTCGAAGATCGTCTCGGCGGTGTTGTGCACCGGGAAGCGAGTCCGGCGGGCGAGGTGTTCACGACGTAGCCGGACGCGGTCGCCGGCGTGGAAGAACGACCGGTTGGTGAACGTCTGCGACGGCACCTCGCAGAACCAGTGGTCGAAGATGGCGAAGCCGCGGGCGAGCGCCGAGACGACCGGCATCTGCTCGGGGGTGTAGCCGGTCATGATCTGGGCGTACTCGTCGTAGCGTGGGCTGGCGGCCCATCTCGGCGGTGAACGCGCTGATGTAGTCGGCCACGAACCCGTCCATCGTGGGCTGCTGCGCCGGGGCGGCGGGCGCGTTGTACGGGGCGGCCATCTCGTCGGCCGGCATGCCGCGGTTGCCTGGCGGGTCGATGATCCCGAACAGCTGCGTGTTGACGTGCTGGTACTCCTCGCCAGGGTCGGGATTCGGGGTATTCATGGTCGGCGCCACCCCGTAGGGCACGACCTTGCGGCCGGCGCCGTCCTCGGCCCACTCCGGGATCGGGTTGCTGAGGTCCTTGCCCGGCCACGCCCTCGAACGAGGCCACCTCACCGGGCTGGTACAGCCGGCCGAGCAGATTGTCGAACGAGCGGTTCTCGAACATGATCACGACCACGTGATCCAGGGCGTGGCTTCGGCCGGGAAGCGGCATCGGCGGGCCTTCCGTGGGGTCGACCAGGGCAGCACCATGATGCCGGAATCGGGCCTTCCCGGCCGCTGGCTGCGGCCAACCCGTGCGACCGCAGCTTGGGCTGGCATTTCCCGGCTGTCATGATGGCCTGGGAGGAACGGGCGAAAGGTGGAAGGGGAGCCACCCATGACCACGGCCACGGGGATCGGGTGCCCGGCATGAGTGCGGCTTCGGATCCACAGTCAGGGATGGGGAAGCTGGCCGGCATCCGCCGGCGCTCGGCGGGAGATACGCGGAACGGGCGGCGGCAGCAGGCACAGCTCCCGGCCGATGCATCCGTCACCTTCGCCGCCGAGCGTTCCGCATCGGGCATCGATGAGGTCCTCGCGTCCCTGGACGGCGAGCTGGTCGGCCTGCTGCCGGTAAAGGCGCGGATCCGTGAGATCGGGTCGCTGCTGCTGGTTGACCGGGCCCGGCAGAGGTTCGACCTCGTGGCGCCCCGGCCGAACCTGCACATGTGCTTCACCGGCGCGCCAGGAACCGGCAAGACCACCGTGGCTCTGCGCATGGCAGAGTTGCTGGGCCAGCTCGGTTATCTCGAGAAGGGCCACATGGTCCACGCCATGCGAGATGACCTGGTCGCCGAGTATGTCGGCCAGACCGCGCCGAAGACCAAGAAGGTCCTGGAACGCGCGATGGGCGGGGTGCTGTTCATCGACGAGGCGTACTACCTCTTCCGCTCCATGGACTCGCGCGACTACGGCCAGGAAGCCGTCGACATCCTGCTCCAGGTCATGGAGAACCAGCGCGATAAGCTCGTGGTGATCTTGGCGGGCTACCGGGACCGCATGGACACGTTCTTCACGTCCAACCCGGGCATGAACTCGCGCATCGCGCACCACCTCGACTTTGCCGAGTACGACGTTGACGAGCTCGTCGCCATCGGGCGGCTGATGCTCGGGCAGGCGAACTACTACTTCTCCGCCGACGCGGAAACGGCGTTCCGTCGCTACCTCACCCGTCGGATGCGCCTGCCGCACTTTGCCAACGCACGCAGCGTCCGCAACGAGCTGGAGCGGTCCAGGCTCCGGCACGCGCACCGCCTGGCCAGCGACGAGCACCGCCGCTGGAGCCGGGACGATCTCATGCGGATCGAGGCCGAGGACATTCTCGCCAGCGAGATCTTCTCGGTGCCGCTGCCCGAGGAAGCGGAGGACGCAGGTGGACGAGGCGACGATCACGGTTGAGGCGCAGCAGCTCGCGTTCGGCCGCAGCGAGGGCAGCGGGCGGGCACATCGCGATCGAGGCGGCGCCGCACCTGCCGGACGCGGCCGGGTTCCTCGTCTACGGCACTCCCCCGGTGACCACCGCCGCGCAGATGCCCGAGGCGTTCCTGCCCAATCCCGTGCTGAACGTCGGCTTCACCGCCGAGATCAGCCGGGACGACGCCGAGGCCTACGCCTCCAGCTTCGTGGCCCCGGGGTCGGCGCTGAACACCGATGATGCCGTGACCGACATCCTGCGCACCGACGGGGCCGGGCACGCCCCGCACCTGGAGGCGCCGGAGGAGTTCACCAGCCTGCTGGAGCAGTTCATCGCCGACGTCGGGTAGGGTCGCGGCAATGTCCTCGCCCGGTGCTCCCGTCGCCGACATGCTCGCCGCCTACCGCCCGCAGGGCCAGGCTGAGACGGCCGATCTCGAGCGGGTGCGCACGCTCGCGGCGACCGCGGCCAACCCGTGGCTGCGCACGCTGCCGTTGCACGTCACCGGGTCCGCCCTGATCGTGCACCCGGGCAGCGGCCGCGTGCTGCTGCGCTGGCACCAGCGCCAGCAGGCGTGGCTCCAGGTGGGCGGGCACGGTGACCCGGGCGAGAGCGACCCGCTGGCGATCGCGATGCGGGAGGCGGTCGAGGAGACCGGGCTGACCGACCTGGTGCCCTGGCCGGACGTCCAGCTGCGGCACCTGGTGATCGTCCCGGTTCCCGCGTCCCGCACGGAACCGGCGCACCACCACGCCGACCTGCGGTTCGTGCTGGCGACCCAGACCCCCGACGCGGCCCGGGCGGAGAACCAGGACGCGCCGCTGCGCTGGCTGTCGCTGCCCGAGGCGTATCAGGCCACCTCCCAGGACAACCTCAGGGAGACGCTATCCCGGGCTGAGCGGCTCCTCACCGGCTGACGCAACCGCCCCCCCGCGGCCGGGCCCCGGCCCACGACCCGGGAGGACACCGGGCAGCCGGCGGGGCGGGACGGGGCTGCGTTCGGCCCGCACCGCCCGTTCGTGGCACTCTGGCGGGATGACGGCAGCGAGGAGGTCGCCAGCGGGCGCGGGACAGGACGACACGGCCAGGGTCCGCGACGAGACCGTGCGCCGGCTCGAGCGCTCCATGGGCCCGCTGGGCACCGCGGCCATGGCGTCGATGGACAGCCGGCTGCCCTGGTTCCGCACGATGTCGGCGGAGAACCGGTCCTGGCTCGGCCTGGTCGCCCAGGCCGCGCTGGCCACGTTTGTGGACTGGGTGAAGCACCCGGAGCGGGACCGCCCGGCCGTGGCCGGCCAGGTGTTCGGCACCGCGCCCCGGGAGCTGGCCCGCGCGGTCAGCCTGCAGCAGACCGTGGAGATGGCGCGCGTGATCATCGACGTGGTCGAGGCCCAGGTGAACGAGCTGGCGGCGCCGGGCGGCGAGGCCGAGCTGCGCGAGGCCGTGCTCCGCTACACCAGGGAGATCGCGTTCGGCGCCGCCCAGGTCTACGCGCGCACGGCCGAGGCCAGGGGCGCGTGGGACGCCCGGCTGGAGGCGCTCGTCGTGGACTCGCTGGTCCGGGGCGAGGTGGATGAGGGCCTGCAGTCCTGGGCGTCGGCGCTGAACTGGCCGGCCGGGCCGGTGGCGGTGATCGCCGGCATGACCGACGGCAGCGAGCCTGAGGGCCTCATCGACGAGCTGCGGATCATCGCCCGGCGCGCCCGGATCGATCTGCTGGCCGGGGTCCACGGCCACCGGCTGGTGGTGGTCCTCGGCGGCACCCGTGACCCGGTCAAGGCGGCGGCCCAGTTCGCGGGGCGGTTCGGCGCCGGGCCGGTCGTGACCGGCCCGGCCGTGGCCGACCTGCAGTCGGCCACGGTGTCGGCCAGCGCGGCGCTGGCCGGCCTGCGCGCGGCGGCCGCCTGGCCCGAGGCGCCGCGGCCGGTGGAAGCCGACGACCTGCTGCCGGAACGGGCCCTCGACGGCGATGAGCAGGCCAGGGCGCAGCTCATCGACGAGGTCTACGAGCCGCTGCTGAGCGGCGGCTCCGCGCTGCTCGACACCGTGATGACATACCTGGAGCAGGGCCATTCGCTGGAGGCGACCGCGCGGCTGCTCTTCGTGCACCCGAACACCGTGCGTTACCGGCTGCGCCGGGTGACCGAGCTGACCGGCCTGGTTCCCGGTGACGGGCGGGGCGGCTTCGCGCTCTGGGCCGCCGTGGTCTTCGGCCGCTTGACGCACAAGCGACCGTAACTTGTACCCTTCCTACAGAGCGATAGGGCAAGACTTCGTATGCTTCGGCATTCATATGGCGGAGTCCTACAGTGCAGGGTAGAGGGATGCTCCTCATAGCGGCCCCCGGCCAGGGCGCGCAGGCGCCCGGTTTCCTGCGTGAGTGGCTCGAACTG
Organism: uncultured Actinomycetota bacterium; assembly: GCA_963739645.1. Taxonomy (GTDB): domain Bacteria; phylum Actinomycetota; class Actinomycetes; order Streptosporangiales; family Streptosporangiaceae; genus JASHPR01. The sequence continues at coordinate 179,810 of CAVUBM010000056.1, read as the reverse complement.
CCCGGATTCTCCGAGCGCATCGGATCCTGGTCGGAGCTCGCCGGAGCCGACCTGATCAGGTACGGGACCGTCGCGGACGCCGACGAGATCAGGGACACCGCGATCGCGCAGCCGCTGCTGGTCGCGGCCGCGGTCGCCGCGGCCGCCGAGCTGCTCGGCGAGCCCGCCGGCGCCCCGGGGCAGCCCGGCAGGCTCGCCGACGTGGCGGCCGCCGCGGGCATCGGCGCCGCGGCCGGGCACAGCGTGGGCGAGCTGGCCGCCGGGGCCATCGCGGGAACGCTGGCGCCCGAGGACGCGATGCGCCTGGTGCGGGTGCGCGGCCAGGCCATGGCCCGGGCCGCCGCGGCCACCGCTACCGGCATGACCGCCGTCCTCGGCGGCGCGGAAGCCGAGGTCCTGGCCTCCATCGACGCGCACGGGCTCACCCCGGCGAACGTGAACGGCGCCGGCCAGATCGTGGCCGCGGGCACCACGGACCGGCTCGCTGCCTTCGCCGCCGACCCGCCGCCGAAGGCCAGGCTCCGCCCGCTCTCGGTGGCTGGTGCCTTCCACACCTCGTACATGGCGCCGGCCGTGGACGCCCTGCGCGTGGCGGCCGCGGGCATGGCCATCCGCGACCCCGCGCTGGTCCTGCTGTCCAACCGCGACGGCAGCGTGGTGCGCAGCGGGACGGACTGGCTGGAGCGGATCGTCGGCCAGGTGTCCGTGCCGGTCCGCTGGGACCGGTGCATGGAGACCATGACCAGCCTGGGAGTGACCGTCCTGATCGAGCTGCCGCCGGCCGGCACGCTGACCGGGCTGGCCCGCCGAGCGCTCCCTGGGGTGCAGACCCTGGCCCTGAAGACCCCCGGTGACCTGGAGGCGGCCCGGGCGCTGCTGGCCTCCCGCGCCGACGACCAGTCCGACGCGCACACCCCGGACTGGCGGCTGCTGGTCGCACCGCTGGCCGGGACGTTCCGGGCCGGCCACCCGTCAGGCGCCGCCCGCCGGGGCCGGCACCGCGGTCAGCAGCGGCGCTGCGCTCGGGCACGTCGAGATCCGCGGCGGCAGCCACACGGTCTCCCCCACGTTCGGCGCCACGATCCTGGAGTGGCTGGTCGAGGACGGCGACCCGGTCAGCGCGGGCCAGCCGCTGGTACGGCTGCAGCCCGAAGGAAAAGAATGAGCACGGAGCTCCTGGGGTAGCGCTCAGGACTCATTTCCCAGACCAACACAGCGAAAGGGACGCGGATGCGACTCACCGAGGGCGCAGCGGGCGCGCGGATCCTCGCGTTCGGCGGCTACCAGCCAGCCCGGGTCGTGACGAACGACGAGCTCGCCGCCACGGTGGAGACCACCGACGAGTGGATCCGCAGCCGGGTCGGCATCGTCAGCCGCCGGATCGCGGCCCCGGACGAGACCGTCGCCGACATGGCGGTCGCGGCCGGCGGCAAGGCGCTGGCCGCCAGCGGCCTGTCCGCCGGGGACATCGACCTGGTGATCGTCGCGACCTGCACGCCCGAGGTGCAGATCCCGAACACCGCGGCCACCGTGGCCCGCAGGCTCGGCATCAACGCGCCGGGAGCGTACGACATGAACGCGGCCTGCGCGGGCTTCTGCTACGCGCTGGCCGCCGCCAGCGACTCGGTCCGGGCCGGAACGGCCGGCAACGTGCTGGTCATCGGCGCCGAGAAGCTCTCCCAGTGGATTGACTGGACCGACCGTTCCACCTGCATCATCTTCGCCGACGGCGCTGGCGCCGCGGTCGTGAGCCCGGTGACCGACCCCGACGATGCGGGCATCGGCCCGGTGGTGTGGGGCAGCGCCGGCGACATGGCGGACAAGATCTTCATCAAGGACCGGGACTCGTTCATCTTCCAGGAGGGCCAGGCGGTCTTCCGGTGGGCCACGACCGCGCTGCACCCGGTGGCCAAGCAGGCGTGCGAGCGGGCCGGCGTCGACCCGACCGAGCTGGCGGCCTTCGTCCCGCACCAGGCCAACCTGCGCATCATCGAGGCGATCGCCCGCAAGATCGGCGCGCCGCAGGCGCTCGTCGCCGACGACATCGTCACCGCGGGCAACACCTCATCGGCGTCCATCCCGCTGGCCCTGTCCCGGATGATCGAACGCGGCGAGCTCGCCTCCGGCGCTCCCGTCCTGCTGCTCGGCTTCGGCGGCCGGCATCTGCTACGCGGGCCAGGTGATCACGGTACCCTGACCGGGCTCCGGTCCCAGCGGGCCGGATTGCTGCCCAGACCCCCACGAGAACGGAAACCAACGAAGGAGTGCACACCCCATGGCCATGACCGAACAGGAAATCCTGACTGGCCTCGGCGAGATCATCGACGAGGTCGCGGGCGTCCCCGCTGACCAGGTCACCCCGGAGAAGACGTTCGTCGACGACCTGGACATCGACTCGCTGTCGATGGTCGAGATCGCGGTGGCGGCCCAGGACAAGTTCGGCGTCGAGATTCCCGACGACCAGCTGAAGGACCTCAAGACCGTCCAGGACGTCGATCGACTACGTCCGGCGGTCGGACGTATCGGCCTGACCGGGAACTCGTCGGCGCGCCCCGCCCGGGCAGCGCCGGAACGCATCAGTAAGCACGACCTGAGGAGCACGATCACAGTGGGCACAGACCGGACGAACGTCGTTGTCACCGGGCTGGGCGCGATCACGCCGGTGGGAGCCGACGTCGCGTCGACCTGGGATGCGCTGCTCGCCGGGCGCAGCGGCGTGACCAAGCTGACCGATGACTGGGCCGCAGGAGCTGCCCACCCGGATCGCGGCCTGGGCCGCCGTCGATCCGGCCACGCTGGTCGACCGGGTGCAGGCCCGGCGCCTGGACCGGTGCGAGATGTTCGCGCTCATCGCCGCCCGCCAGGCCTGGGCCGACGCCGGCCAGCCCGAGGTCGACTCCGAGCGGCTCGGCGTCGGTGGTCTCCAGCGGAATCGGCGGCGTCGCGTCCACCCTGAAGGCCTACGACACGCTGAAGGAGAAGGGCTGGAACCGGCTCTCGCCGTACACGGTCCCGATGCTGATGCCGAACGGATCCGCGGGCTGGATCAGCATCGAGATCGGCGCCAGGGCCGGCGTGCACACCACCGTGAGCGCGTGCGCGTCCGGGGCCGAGGCCATCGGCTACGGCATGGAGATGATCCGGTCCGGGCGGGCCGACGTGGTGCTGGCCGGCGGGACCGAGGCCGCGATCATCCCGCTGAACATCGCGGCGTTCGCGGCCATGCGGGCCCTGTCGACCCGCAACGACGAGCCGGAACGGGCCTCGCGCCCGTTCGACAAGGGCAGGGACGGCTTCGTGCTCGGCGAGGGCGCGGGCATGGTCGTGCTCGAGTCGGCCGAGCACGCCGCGCGCGCGCGGCGCCACCGTGTACGCGGTCGCCGCGGGCGTCGGGTACTCCGCCGACGCGCACCACATCGCCCAGCCCGATCCGGACGGCACCGGGGTGATCCTCGCCATCCGCCGGGTGCTCGCCGACGCCGGGCTGAGCCCCGAGCAGGTGGTGCACGTGAACGCGCACGCCACCTCCACGCCGGCCGGGGACGTCGTGGAGTGCGAGGCGATCGCGACGGCGCTCGGCGGCGCGGCCCCCGGCGTGGTGGTCTCGGCCACCAAGTCGATGACCGGGCACCTGCTCGGCGGCGCGGGCGCCGTCGAGTCGGTGGCCGCGATCCTGGCCCTGCGCGAGCGGGTGGCCCCGCCCACCATCAACCTGGAGGATCCCGACCACGACGCCGGAGTTCGACATCGCCACCGAAGCGACGAAGCTGCAGCCGCGGGGCTCCGCCCCCATGGCCGTGCTGAACAACTCGTTCGGCTTCGGCGGGCACAATGTCGCCCTAGCCTTCACCGCCCCCTGATCCGGGTCCCGTGACCGCCATGCCCGTCGCCATCGCACCCGAACCGCCCGCCAGAGCGGCCAGCACCCGCGACCCGCAGGCGCGCCTGGAGCTGCTGTTCGACCCCGGGCACGCTGTCGCTGCTCGCGCCCGCGGACGGCGGCGGCGTGCTGGCGGGCACCGGGAGCATCGACGGCATGCCCGCGGTGGCGTTCGCCAGCGACCCGCGGGTTCAGGGCGGCGCGATGGGCACCGTGGGCTGCGCGGCGATCGTGGCCGCCTACGACCACGCGATCGGCGTCGGCGCGCCGGTCATCGGGCTGTGGCACTCGGGCGGGGCCAGGCTGCGCGGAGGGCGTGGAGAGCCTGCACGCGGTGGGCACGGTGTTCGCCGCCATGACCCGGGCGTCGGGGCGGGTCCCGCAGATCTCGGTGGTTCTCGGGCCCGCGGCGGGCGGCGCCGCCTACGGCCCGGCCCTCACCGACCTGGTGATCCTGTCCGACCACGGCCGCATCTTCGTCACCGGGCCTGACGTGGTCCGCAGCGTCACCGGCGAGGACGTCGACTCCGAGCGCCTCGGCGGGCCCGAGCCGCACAGCCGCCGGTCCGGCGTCGTTCACGTGGTGACCGCGAGCGACGACGAGGCACTCGCCCGGGCGCGGCAGCTGGCCCTGCTGCTGGGCCGGCCGGAGCCGGACGAGGCCGCGCCGCCCGCGGACCGCGGGACCGACCTGGAGGCCCTGCTGCCCGAGTCGGCCCGCCGGGCGTACGACGTGCACCCGCTGATCAGCGGGCTGCTGGACGACCCGGGCGTGGAGCTGCACCCGCGCTGGGCACCGAACATCGTCACCACCCTCGGCCGCCTGGCCGGGCGGACCGTCGGCGTCGTCGCCAACAACCCGCTGCGGCTCGGCGGCTGCCTGGACGCGACATCGGCCGAGAAGGCCGCCCGGTTCGTGCGGATGTGCGACGCGTTCGGCGTCCCCCTGGTCGTGCTCGTGGACGTGCCGGGCTACCTGCCCGGGGTCGGCCAGGAGTGGGACGGGGTGGTCAGGCGCGGCGCCAAGCTGCTGCACGCGTTCGCCGAGGCGACCGTGCCCCGGGTCACGCTGGTGACCCGCAAGGCCTACGGCGGCGCGTACATCGCGATGAACTCGCGGGCCCTCGGCGCGACCCGGGTGTTCGCCTGGCCGACCGCGGAGGTGGCCGTGATGGGCGCCGTCGCGGCGGTGCGGATCCTGCACCGGCGCACGCTCGCCGAGGTACCCACCGGGCAGCGGCACGAGGCCGAGGCCGCGCTCGCCGCCGAACACGAGCGCGAGGTCGGCGGCCTGGCCCGAGCGATCGCGCTCGGCGTGGTCGACGAGATCATCGAGCCCGCCAAGACCCGCCCGGCGATCGCCGGCGCGATCGCCGAGGCCCCGGCCCGGCGCGGGGTGCACGGGAACATCCCGCTCTGATCCCCCGGCCGTCCCGGGCGGGCCGGTCAGTCTGGCCGAGGCACGGCCGCAAACGCGGCGGTGCCCGCGCGGGCGCTCACGTGGCCGGGCACGCGGATCCCCCCGGGCAGCGCCGGGTCCGGCACCGGCTCACCCCAGATCGCGGTGAGCGGCAGCTCCCCCGCCCACAGGCCGAGCTCGGCGTCCGGGCTGTCGCCGTCGTCGGGCGGGCCGGTCCTGATCTTCACCGATGCCTCGTCCAGCCGCAGCGCCAGCAGCCGGGTGGCGGCGAGCTCCTTGCGGTTCGGCTGCCGGGCGTAGTCCCACTGGCCCGGCGCCATGTGCTCGGACAGGCGGCGCAGCCCAGCCAGCCTTTCCCCGGGGTCGGTGACGATCCGCGGCACGCCGTAGATCACGGCGCTGCGGTAGTTGATCGCGTGCTCGAACACCGAGCGGGCCAGCACCAGGCCGTCGACCAGCGTCACGGTGACGCACGCCACCGTCTCCCGCTCGGCCAGGCTCTGGCTGGCCACCGACCCGTGCAGGTACAGGTGGTGCTCGTCAAAGCCGTAGCTGGTGGGCACGACCATCGGCACCCCGTCGACGATCACGCCGAGATGGGCGACGAGCCCGGCGGCCAGGATCGCGAACAGGTCCTCGCGGGCGGCCCGGCCCTGTTCCCGCAGCCGCCGGTGCCGGGTCCGCGCGGTGGCCGAGAGCCGCGGCGGAGCAGGCCCGGCGCCATCGCCGGGGCCGGTCATCAGGCCTCCGCCCTCTCGCCGGGATCTCGCTGCGGCGCCGGCAGGCCCGCCGCGACCCGCTGGTAGGCGTCCAGGACCAGCTCCCAGAAGCCGTCGGCGTCGATCGCGACCGCGACCTGGGCGTTCCAGTCCGCCGCCGGGGCGGCGAAGTCGGTGACGGTCATCCCGGACGTCCACTGTCCGGCCGTCTCCACCCGCACCTGGGCGGGCATGCAGGTGATCAGGTCGGGCGCCGCCACCCTGGCCACGGCGCACACGTCGTGCACGGCCGGGCCGGCCGGACGCTGGGCCTGGCCGTCCAGCCCGGCCGTCGACCTAGCCGCCGGGCTGGACGACCGGTACCCGGACAGGCTCGGCAGCAGCAGGTCGTCGGCCAGCCGTCCCAGGCCGCGCATCCGGTCCCGGATCGCCGTGGTGGCCGGCGCCTGCAGGGTCGCGTCGAGGCCGACCATGGTCGCCGTCCAGCCGGCCGCGAACACGATCGCCGCCGCCTCGGGATCGGCGGCGATGTTGAACTCGGCGGCCGGGGTGACGTTCCCGCGGCCCGCGGACCCGCCCATGATCACGAAGTCCTTGACCTGCGTGACGATCTGCGGGTAGTGCCGCACCGTGAGCGCGATGTTGGTCAGCGGCCCGACCGCGATCAGCGTGATCTCCCCGGGCGCGGCCCCGATCGCGCGGGCCAGGAAGTCCGCGGCGTGCCCGTCGGCGGCCCGCGACGACGGCGCCGGCAGGCTGACCCCGCCGAGGCCGGAGTCCCCGTGCACCTCACGGGCGTCGATGACCGACCGGAGCAGCGGCCGCGGGCTGCCCGCCACCACCGGCACCGCGTCCAGGCCCACGTAGTCACGCACGCGCAGCGCGTTCGCCGTGGTCAGGTCCAGGCCGACGTTGCCGGCCACCGTGGTGATCCCGCACAGCTCAAGGCTTGGGTGACCGTGCGCGAACAGCAGCGCCAGGGCGTCGTCGATACCGGGATCGCAGTCGATGATGATCTTCTGCACCGCCATGCTGCGCTCCCGTCGGCTGCCTGACCCCATGATCGCATCCCGGCGCCCCGGCGCCCGGTCCCGGGCTCTCGCGCCGGGACCGGGACCAGCCGCGTCAGGACGCCTGCTGGCCGGCCATCGCGGCCGCGCCGAGACCGGGCCCAGGGGGGAAGGCCCGGTCTCGGGGTCGGGGGGCCGGGACAGGCCGGGCGGGCGGCGTGGGCCGGGGCAGCCGGGCGGGGGGCGTGGGCCGAGGCGGCCGGGCGCCGCGCCAGCGCGGCGACAGCCCGGTCCGGGACGGGGCCCGGGTCAGCGCGGCCGGGTAACCGACGTCATCCCGGCCCCGCGCGTGCGCCACCAGGCGGGCGCGGAGCCGCTGGCGGCCGCGGTGCAGGCGGGACATGACCGTGCCGATCGGGGTACCCATGATCTCCGCGATCTCCTTGTACGGGTAGCCCTCGATGTCGGCCAGGTAGATCGTGGCGCTGAAGCCCTCGGGCAGGTCGCGCAGGGCCCGCAGCACCTCGGAGTCGGCCAGCCGGTCCAGGGCCTCCTCCTCGGCGGACCTGGCCGCCTGGGAGAGCAGGATCTCAGGGACCAGCAGCTCACCGAACTCGCTGAACACCGACTGGGCCGGCTCGCGCCGCCGCTTCCTGCGGGTGTTGATGAAGGTGTTCGCCAGGATCCTGTACAGCCACGCGCTCAGGTTCGTGCCGGGGCTGAACTGGTGGAACGCGACATACGCGCGGGCGAACGTCTCCTGGATCAGGTCCTCGGCGTCACTGGGGTTGCGGGTCATGCGCAGCGCAGCGGGGTACAGCTTGCGCATGTAGGGAACGACTTCTTCCTCGAAACGGGTGTGCTCATCGTGCCTGGCCAGCGTCATGCTCGGCCTCCTCGTTGAGTTTGCCCCCCTCCGGGTTCAGACCCAGCGCTGGCACGACAAGTGACCTGCTAGACGATTGCAGCGGCCGCCATCTCACCTACCGAGGCCGTGCGGGGGCGCACGGCGGATCTGGGGGGATGGGCTGAGGCGGGGGCAAGCATGGTGGCCGGGGCAGGTATGCCGGATGTCAGCCAGCGGATATCACCAGCATGGTGAGCGCTAACACATACATCTCAGTCCCCTTCGCATGGACGGCATCAGTTGTCCATCGACCGACGATTACCGGGCCGTAATGAGATCAAGAGTCAAACAGCGGTTCAATGAGGTGTCAAGCGATTCCGGCACATAGCCGGGGGCCTCGTCATTGCGGCCGATTGCCCTGCGTCTTCGCAGGTCGTGCGGCATCCGGGGGATGCTAGCCCATCTCGTCAGCACCGGAGGCAGCATGATGGAATTATGCCGATTCATTACTGATTGAGGCCGCCAGGCTGACCCTTATAAGGGGCATAACCGCACTAGCCGAAATAACCGGATCAGTTATTATCCCACTGCATAACCAGATACGGCATACAGCTGATATTTCCCGATTTCACCCGGTGGCGTGCAGCCAGCGCACCGGCGCGCCCTCGGCCGCGTGCCGGAACGGCTCGAGCTCATCGTCCCAGGGCTGGCCGAGCAGCAGCCCGAGTTCGGCTTCCAGCGAACCGCCGAGCGCGGGGTGCCGCGGTGCGTGCCGGGTGAGCAGGCTGTCCATGCCGCCCGGGGCGGGCGCCGGCACGGCCGCGAGCGTCATGGCCGCGCGCAGCCTGCCCTCCGGGATGACGATGTCGCCGTTGGCCGAGGTGATCGCGGAGAACGTGCCGAGCGACGGCGTGTAACTGAACCGGACCGGGTCACAGCCGGGGCTGGCATCCTCGGTTACCTCGAACCTGAGCCGGTTCCAGGCCGCCAGCGCCGAGGTGATCGCCGCCGCCGAACCCGGGCGGGCCTGCCAGCTCAGCTCAGCGCGCAGGGTTCCGGGCGCCGCGGGCTGATCCACCCACGGCAGTCTTACGGGCGCGCCGACAATCCCGGCGACCGCCCACTCGATGTGCGGGCTCAGCGCCGGGGGCGCGGAGTGGACCTGCAGCACGCCACGTACGGACACCAGACCTCCCTGCCAAACGGACGAGGTGCGTCTTCCCCAACGACCTCTGTCCCGCAGGTGCCTGGCGGCGACCGTGCCACATGGCCTACCGCTCCGCATCATATTGTGCCTCACGGGCAGCGCCGACACCAGCATTCCCGCGCCTGCATCGCCGCGTGTCCGGTCTTCGGACCCGTGGCAACCGGCCGCCGGCGTGATGTGATGAGGGTGTGATCCCGACAGAAGGGACATCCGCTCCCCGGGCCGTCTGGCCAGGGGCCGCGGCCGGCCGCGCCGCGGCGGCCGGGCGGGACACTGTGTCAGCACGGAACACGGGTGCCCTGCTGTTCACCGCCGAGATGTACGGCGTCCAGCTCGATCATCTCGCCGCGGTTCTCGGCGTCGGCGAGCCGCGGGCGCGCGCGATCGCGGCCAGGTGGCGGGACCGCGGGCACGCGGAAACCGCGCGGTTAGGGCCGGGCGGGCCGTGGACGTGGCTGACCCGGGCGGGGCTGGCCGCGTGCGGGCTGCGCTACACGCCGGCGCCGCCCGCGCTGGCCAGGCTCGCGCACATCCGGGCCGTGACCGCCGTCCGGCTGGCCCTGGAGTCGGTGCCCACCTGCGCCGCGGCCGGCGGCTACTGGCGCGGCGAGCGGCGGCTGCGGGCCCGGATGGGCGGCCGGGCCGGGCTGCGCGAGCACATCCCCGACGGGGAGGTGCACTGGCCGGACGGCGCCCCGGTGGCCTGGGCCGGCGAGTGCTGGGCGATCGAGGCCGAGCTGACCGCGAAGACCGTGCGCCGGACCGAGACCATCATGCGGGAGCTGCTGACCAGGACCGGCGATTACGGCTGCCCGGCCGCCGACGTCCGGGTGCCCGGCTCGCCAGCCCGGCACGCGCGCGTCATCTACCTCTGCGCCCCGGCCGCCGGGCCGACCGTGGCCCGGGCCAGGAACGCGCTCGGCCCGCTCGGGGCGCGGGTCGAGATCAGGCCGCTGCCGCCCGGGGCGGCGATGGCGTCCCCGGTCCGGCGGCAGGCACCGCCGTGACCGGGCGCACCCGCTCCGGCGCGGCCGTGCGCGCGGTCTTAAGGATCGCCCGGGTCGTCGCGGCCGCGGCGCTGATCGTCGTGGCCGCGCCGGTGTCGCTGGTCGCCGCGGGCAGCGCCGCGGCCGCGTGGCTGGCGGGCTGGCCGCCGGGCCGGCTGTACCGGGCCGCGCTCTGGTGCCTGCCGATGCTCGCGGTGTGGCTGGCGGGCATCGCCATCGGCGCCCGCTCTGTGTCCCGGGCGGTGGCGGCGCCGCAGGTGGCCTGGCTGGCCATGTGGCACGCCGGCGCGGCCGGCGCGTACCCGGGGGCGGCGGCGGTCATCGCCCCGGCCGCGATCCCCGCGGGCCTGGCCGCGGGCGGCCTGATCTGGGCCTACCGGATCCGGTCGATGGAGACCGGCAGCGGCGGCCTGTCCCCCGACGCGGCGGTCGCGTTCGACCTGCGGCAGTGGCAGCATCAGGCGCGCACGGCCCGGGCGCGGATCGCCGCCCCCGGGTCCGTCCCGCTGACCAGGCAGAACGACAGTGTGCTGGTTGGTGCCGTGATCCGGGCGGTCGGCCACCCGGCCCAGCGGGTGGCCGGCCTCCCCTACGCGAGGATGCGGTCACACCAGGTGGTGATCGGCACCTCGGGGAGCGGCAAGACCACGCTGATGCTGCGGCTGTGGGCCGGGTTCATGGCCACCGCGCTGCGCCGGCACGCGGCCGGGCTGGGCGCTCCCCCGCTGCTGGTGGTGCTGGACGGCAAGGGCGGCGCCGACGCCCGCCGGATCGCCGACCGGGCCCGGCGACTGCTCCGCACGGCGGGCGCCCGGTCCACCGCCATCTGGCCGGACGAGGCCAGCCTGTCGCTGTGGGCGTTACCGCCCGCGCAGCTCACCACCACCCTGGTCGACCTGATCGAGCACGGGACGGGCGCCGCCGCGTACTACGCCGACGTGATGGAGGCGGTGACCGAGCTGGCCGTGGACGCGCCCGGCGGCCCGCCCATCAGCGCCGCTGATTTCCTGGCCCGGCTGGACCCATCGTGGCTCGCCGCGGCGTACGCGTCCGGCGGGCACCACGCCGAGCTGGACCTGCTCCGCTCGGCGTCGCGACAGCTGGGCGACATCGGGCTGCGGTACCGCACCCTGTTCCGCCGGCTGGGCCGCGGCCTGGACGGGCCGGGCGGCTTCGCCGACGCGGACGCCTGGTACTGCATCCTCGAGGGCACGGCCGAGGTCAGCGTGGCCGAGGCACAGGCCAGGGCGCTGGTCGACCTGCTGGCCAGCTACGCGGCGCACCAGGACGGGGGCACGGGCCGGGCCGGCGCGCGGCGGGAGATCCTGCTGGCCGTGGACGAGTTCAGCGCGGTGGCCCGCCGGCTCCCGATCTGGGATCTCTACGAGCGGGCCCGCTCGCTGGGCCTGGCCGTGCAGGTGTCGGCCCAGTCCTGGCCCGGGCTGGCGGCCGATGAGGACGAGCGGTACCGGATCGCCGCGGCCGCGGACGGCGGCATCTGGCTGCTGCGTACCCCGCATCCCGAGCCGGTCGCGGCCCTGGCCGGAACCCGGAAGGTCGTGGACACCACCCGGCGGCTGCGCGGGATACCGCTCTGGAGTCACCAGGGCTCGTCCCGGGTGCGGCCGGCCCCGGTCGTCGACCCGGCCCTGATCCGCGGGCTCGAGGCCGGGCAGGCCGCGTACATCTACCGCGGCGGCGTCACCTACGTCCAGGTGAAACGGCTGGTCGCGGGCCCGGCCGCGCTGCCGGTGCCGGCCGGGCCGGACCCTGGACGCGGCACGTCACCGGCCAGGCCGGGCCGCGCGTCCGCACCAGCCGGTCCTGACCGTGCCGTTACGCACCCACCCGGGCTGGCCACGCTGCCAGACGTGAGCGCCCTGCTGGACGAGGCGTTCGGGGCGGAGCCTGCGCCGTGACTAACCCGTTCGGCGTCCTGGGGCTTGAGCCGCGGCCGGATCTGACCGACGACGAGGTGCACGCCGCCTGGCGCCGAACCGCCAGCGCCACCCACCCCGACCGCGAGGACGGCGGTGACCCGCAGCGGTTCGCCGACGCGGCCGCCGCCTACACGGCGCTGCGCACCCGGTTCGGGCGCGGCGAAGCCCTGGCCGACCTCGGCGCCGACCGGCCCGCGGGTCGTGAGGGTAGCGGGGGCCGGAGCGTAATGGATGTGGTGTCCGCTGGGAGCCGCGGGCCTGCGCGCCTGCTGGCCAGGGTCCGGCAGGGACGCCCGGCGCGGCTGGCCCTGCGGGTGCTGGCCGCGGCGGCGGCGAGCGTGGCCGCTGTGGCCGCCGCGGGCCCGCACCCGGCCGCGCCCGCGCTGGTCACCGGCGCGGTCACGTGGCTGGTGCTGACCGCGCGGCACGACCTGGCGCCCCGGCGCCGGCGCCCTTAGCTGGCCGAGGCCAGGGCCCGGTCCGCGTCCGACCGGCGCGGGCGCCCGCGCGGCCTCTTGTCCGGGATGATCGCGCCGCGCAGGAACAGCGCGCCGCCCCAGACGCCCCACGGCTCACCGCGCTGCAGCGCGCCCGCGAGGCAGGCCGACTGCACCGGGCACGCGGCGCACAGCGCCTTGGCGCGCCGGATGTCATCCGGCGACTCGGCAAAGAACAGCTCGGGATCAAACCGGCAGGGTGGTTCCTGCGCGGCGACGAGTCGCAGTTGTGCGCGCGGGACCGTGCCCACTCCCGCGCGCTGCGCGTACGCCGGCAGGCCCCCGCCCCCATTGCCGTCACGCATGTCGTTCCTCCTCATCGGGCGGCCCCGTCCCCGTCCCGCCTTCCAGGCTGGCGGAGGGCCCGGTCTGCCGCATCGGGCTGACGCCCTAGACCGGGCCGGAAATCGGTCCTACGACCTGTCGCTCGTTATGGGTGGACGGTCCGCCCGACGAGCCAGGCGCCTGCGTGAGATGCCACGACGCTGACTCGCCTGGCCGGCCGGGCGCTGCGGGCCAGCCTGGCCTGTGCTGCCGCGGCCGCTTCCCTGCGCAGGTCCTTGGTCCGCTCGGCGGCCATGCCCTGCACCATCTGGGAGTACATCTGTGCCTCCTCGGTCCTGGGGCCGGTCTGAGCCCCACATGATGGAGACTCGTCGTAAGGCCCGTTGATACGCATCGGGTGGATGCCTTATCTCTCGCGCGTTTCCGCCTTAGTCCGTCGACACCTCTTGTTGACTGCGCTCGGAGCGTGTTCTCATCGGCTCCGGTTGTCCGCGTTCCGGATCTCGTCCCATCAGCACCTCAACAGCTCCCCGTCGGACGTGCCCCGGCGCCAGTCCCATCAGTACCACTAGTCGAGGCTTGATCGAAAACTTTTTCAGATTATTTATTCAACCAGCCTCTTGGGCGCCCCGTTTTGTCGGTGGCGCTCGATACGCGTGGCTACAGAACATGAGCTATTGCCCGGCCCCGGAGGGAGGTGACCCGGATGACCGATCAACTGTCAGGACCCAGCCCGGAGGGACAGGACGCGGCTTCGGGGAGCCCGCGCGAGCTGGATTGGCAGGCGCTGTTGGAGGCGCTGGCGGCCTCGGGTCGGCTGGCGGATCCGGATGGCGATCAGGAGGCGGTGCTGGACGACGAGCTCGCGGCGGCTGCGGACGGGCGGATGGCGCCGCCGGATCTGGCGTGGACCGCGGCGGTCGCGGTGGAGCACATGGATCACTGGCCCGGTGCAGGCGGCGTGGCTGGAGACCGCGGCCGCGGCGGTGGGGCGGCTGGATGAGGATGCGCTGGCCGGGTTGCTGATCGCATCACAGCAGGCGGCGTCTCGTGCACACGCCGCCGGGCTGGCCGCCGCCGCGCAGATCACCGCCCGTGCCGCTGCCGCTGATCCGCAGGATCGGCCTGGAGGGTGATGGGCGGCCGGTGCGGTTGTGCCGCGACGCCCAGGGCCAGATCTCGCTGGCGCTGATGCTGACCGGTTACACCGCTGCGGCGTGGGCGTGATCTGGGGGTGACGCTGACCTGGCGGCTGCCCGCCACCGGCGCGGCGCTGGCCGCCGGGGTCATCGACCTGGACCGGGCCCAGGCCATCGCGGAGGCCACCAGCGTGCTGGGCGAGGACACCGCGCGGGTCGTCGAGGAAAAGATCTTGCCCCGGGCGGGGCGGCTGACGAAGCCCGACCTGAAGGACCGGCTGCGTCACCTGGTGATCGCGGCCGATCCGCGAGGGTGCGGAGCGGCGGCGTGAGGCGGCGGAGCGGCATGCGGATGTGCGGCTGTACGGGGAGGTGGATCAGACCGCGACGATCGTGGCGGACAAGCAGCCCGCAGATCGAGGCGGCGGCGGGGTTCGCGCGGCTGAACGCGCTGGCCCGGGCCCGGAAGGCGGCCGGGTTGACGGGCCCGCTGGGCTGGCACCGGTCCCAGGTTCTGCTCGGCCTGCTGAACGGCACCTTGCCCCCCACCCCGCCCGCCGACGGTGCCCCACCCGACCAGCCCGCGCCCCGGCGAGCGGCTCCGGTGATGACCCACGCCGCGACGACCCGCGCGGCGGTCCCGGCCCTGACGGCGGCCCCGGTAGCGACCCGGACGCCGGCGCGCGGGATGACCTGCCCGCGCCCCGCGATGAGGACGCCCCCGAGGACGACGGCCTGGATGAGATCCTGGACCGTGCCGGTGAGGATGACCGGTGGGATCCCGACGAGGACGATGACGACCTGGCCGGGACCGGGCCGGGGCCGGTGTGGCCGCAGCTGGGGACGATCCCGCCCGCCCTGGCCCGCCCCACCGCCGGGCCGGTTGACGGGCGGCCGGTGCCCGGGCTGCTGGATGTCACCCTGCCCTGGACCACCCTGGCCGGCCAGTCCGACACCCCCGGGCTGCTGGGCCGCATCGGCCCCATCACCGCCACCCAGGCCCGCCACCTCGCCGCCGCCGCCGACACCGACCCGGACGCCCAGTGGCGGATCATCGTCACCAACCCGGCCGGGCAGGCCATCGCGGTCACCCGCATCCGCCGCCGCGCCCGCGCCAGCCCGGCGCGATCCGCGTGACCTGGCCGCGGACGGGCCGCCCGGCAACGGGCCGCCCGGGACCGGGCTGGCCGGCCGCATCACGCTGACCATCACCCAGGACACCATCACCGCCGCCGCGGCAAGCCGCCGGCCCCGGACCACCCTCCGGGGCCGGCCCGCCGGCCGGGCCGGGATCCGCCGGCGACGGCCCCGCCACCAGCCACACCACCCACCCGCAGATCACCGCCGCCGCGCTGCGGGCCGCCACCGCGGCCCTCGACCGGGCGCTCGCCCACGCCCAGGCCGACCGGCCGCCGGAGGGTGCGCCCACACCGCCCAGTCACCGGCCTACCGGCCACCACCCCGGCTCCGCGAACACGTCATCGCCCGGGACGTCACCTGCCGCAACCCGGCCTGCCGCCAGCCCGCCTGGCGCGCCGACCTCGACCACACCCACCCCTACGACCAACACGGCCGCACCTGCGACTGCAACCTCGGCGGCACCTGCCGCAGCGACCACCAGCTCAAACAACACCCCCGCTGGACACTCCGAGCAAACCACACCCGGCCACTTCACCTGGACCACACCCGCCGGACGCACCTACACCACCGAACCCGACACGTATGCCATCTGAACACTCTTCGGCGGCAGCAACCTTTCGGCCGCCGCTTGCGAAGTCCCTAAGGTCGTGGTCTGGCACCAGCGATGAGTCTGAAAGGCGCAGGCTGTCCTACGTACACACATGAGAACCCCAGCCCGAGATCGAGGGAACAAAGGCAACCAGGATGAACCTTGAACCACAGATTCAGGAGCGGGCCGAACAGCACTACGCCGGGATCCGGACGCTGGTCACCATGGCCAGCCTGGGCGAGGCCGTGGATACCGGCTTTCCGGAACTGTTCAGATGGCTGCAGGAGCACGGCATCGCTCCCGGGGGGCCGCCGTTCATCCGGTACCTCGTGATCGACATGGAGCACGGGCTTGAGATCGAGCTCGGGGTGCCGGTCGCATCCGTGGTGACGGGGAGCGGCCGGGTCCGCCCCGGCGTGCTGCCTGCGGGCAGGTACGTGACGCTCCGCCACATCGGGCCGTACGACGGCCTGATCGCCAGCAA
Organism: uncultured Actinomycetota bacterium; assembly: GCA_963739645.1. GTDB lineage: Bacteria > Actinomycetota > Actinomycetes > Streptosporangiales > Streptosporangiaceae > JASHPR01. Next base: position 163,646 of record CAVUBM010000056.1, on the reverse strand, counting down.
CGCCGCACTGCTGGCCTGGGCGCAGCAGCAGGGCATCGCCCTGGACAGGTGGGACACCGACCGCGGTGAAGCCTGGCGCGGACGGGTCGAGCACTACCTCACCGACCCGTCGGCCGAGCCTGACCCGGGGAAGTGGGAGACCGACGTGACCTACCTGGCCAAGCCGAACTAAAGGATCTTAATCGTCGGGGTTACGGCGGCCGAAGATTGCCAGCAGCCTGGTCAGATCGTCGGCGTCATCGGCCACGGCGTATTCGGGCCCGATCAAGCCAGACATGCGGGCTATAGGAGCAAGCTGCCGCGCTGGTACCAGCGCATCGCGCACCAGTCCCGGATCCAGCACGACCGCCTGGCCCGTGGCCTGCGCCAGATCCCATGTGTGCACCAGGAACTCCATCGGGTACCGCTCCAGCCACCCGCCCAGCGGCGTCGATCCGCCCCACGGCAACGGCACGGGCCGGGCCAGCGCCGCGGGGTCCAGCGCCGCCATCATGTGAGCCCGCGCCGCGCGCCACGCAGTCAGCGGATCGTCCCCGGCAGCAGATCGCGGGTCAGCGGCACTGCCTTGCTCGTCCCAGCCTTCCTCGTCGCGCCCGGTCGCGTACGCCTCAACCGCTCGCAGGTCACCGATCACGTGACCGGCGACGTCGGCGGCGCACCAGCCCCCGCACGGCGACGGCGCGTCCCAGCCGCCAGGCGCAATCCCGGCGAGCACGGCCTCAAAGCCATCCAGCGCACGCACGAAACCATCCAGAACCACGTCGGCCAGTATCGCTCTGCCATCGCGAGCGTCGGTAACCTCCGCCATGGAAGATCTTTAGACGTACTCGATGACCATGACCGCGGTGGTCCCAGGTTCGAGCGCGTCGTAGATGTGCGGGACATCGCCGGGATAGGCGATGTAGTCGCCCGGCCCCAGCTCCACCGGCTCGTCGCTGGGGCCTACGCGGGCCCGCCCGGTGCCGATCACCGCGTGCTCCACGGTGCCGGGCTGGTGCGGGTCGGACTCGCGTGCCGGGCCCGGTTCCACGCGCACCAGGTAGATGTCCCGGCGGGCGTTCGGCGGGCAGGAAGCGAGCAGGGTAGACACGTAGTGAGCCCGCTCGGACGGCACCGTGACGCCCTCACCGCGGCGCAGCACGGTGACCCGGGGCCGAGCAGGGTGGTCAACGAGCCGGCGAACGGGACTTCCAGGGCGACGCTAAGCGCCCAGAGGGTCTCCAGGCTGGGGTTGCCCGCGCCGGACTCCAGCTGGGAGAGCGTGGACTTCGCAATCCCGGCACTTGCGGGCCAGTTCGGAGAGGGACAGTCCAGCACGCTCGCGCTCGGTCCGGATCGACGCCGCGATCCGTTCCAGCGGCGGCCGCGTGATCTGCTCCGTCATATGCGTTCGCTCCATCGGTCCACTGTTCGCCTTGACGAACAGGCTCGACACTGTTCACAATACCGGTTATGCGTTCGTTCTGGCGAACACTTGATCGCCCGTTGCTACGAGATATCTCACTGGTGGCCCTCGCCGACGGCGTGGTCGGGGTGTCCTTTGGCGCGATCGCCGTCGCCGGCGGCCAGCCCGCCTGGGTGCCGCTGGCCATGTCGCCCGCGGTGTTCGCGGGCGGCGCCCAGTTCGCCGCGCTCTACATCGTGCTGGGCGGCGGCGGTGCGGTCGCCGCCGTGGTCGCCGGGCTGGTGCTCAACGCCCGGATGCTGCCGTTCGGGTTCGCGGTCGCCGACGTGCTGGACCTGCGGTGGCCGGCCCGGCTGGCCGGCAGCCAGTTGCTGACCGATGAGGCGGTGGCGTTCACGCTGGCCCAGCGTGACCCCGTCCGCCGCCGGGCCGCGTTCTTCGCCTGCGGACTGCTGCTGTTCGTGGTGTGGAACCTCGGCACGCTGCTCGGCGTGCTGGCCGGGCGGGCCGTGGGCAACCCGGATGCGCTGGGCCTGGATGCGGCCTCCCCGATGGTGCTGCTGGCGCTGGTGCTGCCCATGCTGCGCGAGCCGCGCGCCAGGCGGGCGGCGCTGCTCGGCGCGGCCATCGCGCTCGCGGTCACGCCGGTCCTGCCCGCGGGCCTGCCAGTACTGCTGGCCCTGCTCGGCCTGGTCGCCGTGGGCCGACCGCGCGTGGACACCGCAACCCAGCCGAAACTCGCGGGCCGAGCATGACTCCGCTGGCCATCCTGCTGCTCGCCGCCGGGACCTACGGCTTCCGGGTGTGCGGGCCGGTGCTGCACCGCCGGATAGCAGCTGTCCGAGCAGGTGCGGTGGATGCTGTCGGTGGCCGCGACCGTGCTGCTGTGCGCGCTGGTCGCCACCTCAGCGCTCACCACCGGCCACAGCCTGGCCGGCTGGGCCCGGCCCGCAGGCGTGCTGGTCGGCGGCGTGCTGGCGGCCCGACGGGCCCCGTTCCTGGTCGCCGTGGTCGCGGCCGTGGTCACCACGGCGGCGCTCCGGCTGCTCGGGGTGAGCTAAACGGCTGCGAGTATTCAGCTCTCGGCCCGCGGCCTGGTTACCGCGATGAGGTCGCTGAAGACTCCCTGGCCCGCGAGCTGGGGACCGGCTCCGGGGCCGATGATCGTGATGTCGCCGACCGGGTTCAGGCGGCAGACGACCGCGTTGGCCGTGCCGTTCACGGCGGCCAGCGGGTCGTCGCCTGCCAGCAGCGTGGGTTCCACGCGGGCGGTGACCTGGCCGGCCCCGTCGGGCTCGGAGAACCCGAGCGTGGCCAGGTGCCGCAGCCGGGAGCTGCTGGTCCTGGTCTGTTCGACCAGCGCTGGGTCGATGTCGCCGATGCCGCGGCAGGCGACCTGGTCGCGGCGCAGCTGCCGCCCGAACACCAGCGCAGAGAGGATCATCACCTTCGCCACGCTGTCGGGACCGTCGACGTCGGCCGACGGGTCGCGCTCGGCCAGGCCAGCCTCCTGGGCGCCCGCGAGCGCGTCGGCGTAGGACTTGCCGGCGGCCATGTCGGTCAGGATCGCGTTCGCGGTGGCGTTGACCACGCCCCGCAGCCCGACCGGGACCGCGCCGGCGAGACCGTCGACGAGCGCGCTGAGCAGCGGTGTCCCCGACATCACCGTGGACTCCGCCCGCAGCGGAACTCCGCGGCGGCGCGCGAGTCCGGCCAGTTCGACCCCGTGCCACGCGATCGGCCACTTGTTGGAGGTGACCACCGGGATACCGCGCCCGAGCGCCTCCCGCAGGTGGCTGAGGCCAGGCTCACCGTCGTCGGCCGCGGGGCTCGCGGTCACCTCGACCAGAACGTCGGCGTCGGTGGCGCGGAGGCCGTCGATCGCGTGCCGCCAGTGCTGCACGCCAGGCAGCTGCGTGATCGGCGCCCCGGCGGCGGCCAGCTCGAGGACGGCGGGGAGATCGAGCCCGGCGGGGTCGTAGATGAACCCGTCGCGCGCGTTGGCCAGGCCGACGACCGAGATGCCGACGCCGTAGCGGGCGGCCAGCCTTTCCGCGTGCTCGTGCAGCGCGCGCAGCAGCCACTGGCCGACCGTCCCGAAGCCGACCACCCAGATCCGCGAGTGCTTGACAGGGGGCACGTCCGCCGCCTCCGGAGCCGGGGTCCGGGCCGGTCGGCCCGGTGGCGCGGGCCGGGCGGTCGGCGGTCCAGCCGGACCAGGAGCCAACGTAGAGCGCCGCGGGGATGCCCGCTAGCGTCAGCGCGAGCACCTCGTGCGCGGCGGTCACCCCGGAGCCGCAGTACGCGCCGACCGCGGGGCCTGGGCCGGCCGCGATGCCGAGTTCAGCGAACCGGTGGCGCAGGTCCGCGGGCGGAAGGAACCGGCCGTCCTTGTCCACGTTCGCGACGGTCGGCGCGCTCAGCGCCCCGGGGATGTGGCCGGCCACCGGGTCGACCGGCTCGGTCTCGCCGCGGTACCGCTCCCCCGCCCTGGCGTCGAGCAGGACGCCGGAGCGGGCCAGCGCGGCGGCGCCCGCCGCGTCGAGCACCGGAAGGTGACCGGGGACGGCGGTGAAGTCGCCGGCGGCCACGCGCGGCTCGTCCGTGGCGACCGGCCGGCCGGCCGCGGCCCAGGCGCGGAAGCCGCCGTCGAGGACCCGGACCTGGTCGTGGCCGAAGTACCGGAGCATCCACCAGGCGCGGGCCGCGATCGTCGAGTCGCCGTCGTCGTAGACCACCACCGGATGGCCCGCGCGGACGCCGGCCCGGCGCATGGCGGCGGCGAAGTCGTCGGCGGCGGGCAGCGGGTGCCGGCCCCGGCCCCCGGCGGCGCGGCCAGGTCGGTGTCCAGGTCCACGTATACGGCGCCGGGCAGATGCCCTGCGCGGTAGCTCTCGATCCCGGGCGGTCCGCCGAGCCGCCAGCGGACATCGAGCAGTGCGGGAGGCGCGCCGCTGGCGAGTTCCGCGGCCAGCGACCCGACGTCGATCAGCGGCTGCGTGACGGCCCCCGCCTGATCCGGCTGGGAATGGGAAACGGTGTTCGGCTGTGGATTAACGCTCACCCTGTGGATAACTCCTCGATTGTTGTGGATAAGTCCCGAAGATCTGGTGGGTTTCCCAACCGCGGCTGTGGACAAACCCGCGATCCGTCTGAGCCGCGGGGTCCGGATCCGCCCGGTGCTTCGGGGTCCAGATCTGACCGTGCTTCGGGGCCCAGATCCGCCGGACCTCGGAATCCGATCCGGCCGGCGTCTGTCGGGCCCGGCCCGCGATCCGGCTGGGTCTCAGCCCGCGTGTTCCCGCAGCCAGGCCACGACCTCCCCGGCGTGCCGGTCCGGCGGGAACACCGGGTAGAAGACGTGCTCGATCCGGCCGTCCCTGACGACCAGGGTCAGCCGTTTGTAGCGGACCACCCCGCCGGCCGTGAACGTCGGCAGCCGCAACCGCTCGGCCAGGACCAGGCCCGAGTCGGACAGCAGCCGGAACGGCAGCGCCAGCCGCCCCGCGGCCTCCGCCTGCTCGGCCGGTTCCTGGCTGGACAGGCCGAACACCTCCACGCCGAGCTCGGTCAGCTCCTGGTAGTTGTCGCGGAACCCGAGGGACTCGGGTGTGCAGCCGCGCGCGCCCGGGATCTGGTCCCAGCCCTCGACCAGCGGCACCCCGGGCGTCCCGGTCATCGGGTACACGTACACGACCGCGCGCGGATGGCCGAGCTGGGCCAGGTCGACGGTGCTGTCCGTACCAGTGCCGCCGCCGGTGGCGGGCAGCCTGACCGACGGCAGCGCGGTGCCCGGCAGGTGCGCGGCGGCGCCGTCGTCCTCGGGCACCGGCAGGTCGGCGGGCAGTTGCTCATAGTTCGCGGCGGACACGGGCGCCTCCCTACGTAAAACCCGGCCTACATCACCGACAGCGAGAGCAGCGGAACCAGCTGGTCCGCGGACGTCAGCGAGCCGTGCATGCCGACCAGCGCGGACTCGCGCGGTTCCGCCTGGGTGGCGACCACGGCCGACGGCCCGGCCGGCGCCATGATCACGTCACCGATGCGCGGCGCCATCGCGGGCGCGACGGGCCCGAACCAGCCGTCGGCGATCGCCTCATCCCGGGAGGCGACCCAGGCCCGGGGACCGAGGATCTCGCGCCACGTCGCGAGCACGTCGCCCGCGGCGCCGGGCTCGGTGTACACATGCCGGGCCCGCGGCTCGCCGCCGAGCAGGGCGACACCCGCCCGCAGCGCGGGCAGCTCGTCGGCGTCGACCCGGTCCTGCTCGGGCACGTCCACCATGCCGTGATCGGCGGTCACGTACAGGGCGGTACCCGGAGGGCAGCGCGCCGACCAGCTGCTCGGCCAGCCTGTCGACGTGCCCGAGCTGGTAGCGCCACGCGTCTGACGTGCACCCGAACACGTGGCCGGTCGCGTCGAGCTCGCCGTGGTACACCATGGCCAGCGCCCGGTCGCGAGCTGCGCAGCGACGACGCGGCCTCGGCCACGAGCGCGCCCAGCGTGTCCGCGGGCACAACCTCCGCGCCGCGCATGGTCGCGATCGACAGCCCGGTCGGCCCGAGCGCGTGGTGCGCGACCCGGAACGCGGCGATCCCGGCCTGGGCCGCGCGCTCGAAGATGGTGGACCCCGGCTGCCATTCCACCGGGTCGACCCGCTGGTCCCAGCGCAGGGCGTTGAGCAGCCGGCCCTCGCCGGGCACCGCCACCTGGTAGCCGAGCACGCCGTGCTGCCCGGGCGGCCGGCCGGTGCCCAGGGACGCCAGGCTGGTGGCCGTGGTCGCCGGGAACCCCGCGGTCAGCGGGCGCCCGGTCACGGCCAGCTCGGACAGGAACGGCGCGGCCGCCTGGTGGTCGCGCAGCAGTTCCCAGCCCATGCCGTCCACGACCAGCAGGCACACCCGGTCGACATCGGGCAGGCTCAGCGGGTTGGGCTCGGACCGCGCGCCCAGCGAGGCCAGCACCGAGCCGGCCAGATCGGCCAGGCTGCTCTCGCCGTACCGGGGCAGTGTGGGCAGCGACGCGGGCAGGTCGGTCATCGTGGCCGGAGGCCCTTCGCTCGTCATCGGGCCCCCTCAGGCGCCGCTGGTGGCCTCGGACAGCGCCTGGGCGAACGCGAGTACCTGCCGCACCGCGTCCTCCCCGTCGGCGGCCTCGCTAACCCGCATCGTCAGGTCATCGGCGGTCATCGTGCCGGTGTACCCATGATCGGCCTCGCAGCCATCGTCCCCGCAGTGCGCGGGCTCGAGCTCGATGTGCGAGAGCACGTTCCAGCCGATGGTCAGCACCACCTCGCTCGGCATGGTGGTGCCGGGGACATAGGACGCGGGATCCGGGATCACCCGGGTCACGGCGACGGAGGTTATCTGGGCAAACCGGACCGCCTCCGTGCTGGTCTCCGCCTGCGGGCGCGATTCGCTGTCGTTGGCGTCGGCCGGGCTCTCGTCGGTGTGCGAGTAGATGAGACGGGTCGGGGTGAGCGCCAGGACCGTCATATGGCGCCGCACCTCCATCCCCGGATCGAACAGCGCGTCATGGTGCACGACGTAGGACACGACAGCCTCGGTCCCGAGCGCGGCTGACACCGCGTCCGAGACCACGCCGGGGTAATAGCCGCTCCGCTCGATCGCGTCGCGCAGGCCGCCGGCTGCGATTCTGGTATCCCTCATGACCCCATCCTGCACCGTCGGCGGCCCTGCTCTCACACGGCGGGGCATAGATCGGCCGCCGGGCCGGCCGTGCCGACGGCCGCGGCCACCGCCGTCAGGTCAACGACCCGCTCGTCTTCGGGGTCAGGAAGCTCGACCGCGCCGGCGCCCGCCGTGGGCTTCGGGCGCCGCGGCGACCGGGCCCCAGAGCCGCCCCCGCGGCCCCGGTACACCAGCAGCCCGTTGACCGGATCGGGGACCGCGTCCAGTGCGGCCACGATGGCGGGCAGCGCCCGGAACGCCTCCCAGCTGGCGTCCTCGGGGAACCAGACCTCGAACACCACGCCGGAACGATGCTCGGTCCAGGCCCAGTCGGTGGCCCCGTGCGAGATCGCCGACTCAATGAGAACCGAACTGTAGGCGTCCTTCCACTGCGACGCCGCCTGGAACTCGCCGTGGAAAACCTCGATGGACCACCATTCGCCCATGACGGCCATGATAGGCCGACTGATGAAAAATGGACCTGCGCGTTTTCGCGGATTTCACCATCTGGCCCATTCCTCGGGTTCCGGCAGCTTTTCTGGTTCCTGGCTGCTTCTCCCGTTACGGGCCGCCCGGCAGATAGCGCAGCAGCACCACGTCGCCGATCAGCCGTACCTCGGCCAGGTGCAGGCGCCCGGTCCACCGCCGCGGTAACCGGCCCGGGCGCGCACGGCCCGTCCGCGGCGAGGCGGGGGGCGGCCGGGTCCCCGACGAAGACCGGGGCCACGGCCAGGTGCAGCTCGTCGGCGAGGCCGGCCGCGAGGAACTGGGTGAGCACGATCCCGCCGCCCTCGACCATCAGCCGCTGCACGCCCCGGCCGGCCAGGTCGGCCAGCATCCCGGCCAGGCTGACTTGCCCGGACGGGTCGTCCAGGTCACCGGCGGCGACGACCTCGACGGTCCCGGATCCCGCCGCGCTGGCCGCGTCCGCCGCGCCGCTGAGCAGGGCGGCGACCCGGGCCGCCTCCCCGGCGGGCGTGTAGACCAGCCTGGCCCCCTCGCCCGCGGTGAAGAACCGCGCCGCCGGGTCGAGGCCGCCGCGGCCCGTGAGCGTGACCCGGGCCGGGCTGGGCGGCTGGCCGCGGGCGATCCGCGCGCTGCGGCGCGCGGGCGAGCGCACCAGCAGCGCCGGGTTGTCCCGGCGGATGGTGCCCGCCCCGACCAGGATCGCGTCGCATCCGGCCCGGACCTCGTCGACCCGGTCCAGGTCCGCGTCGTTGGACAGGATCAGCCGCGAGCCGGAGGCGTCGTCGAGGCAGCCGTCGATCGACATCGCGGCCGACAACAGCACATACGGGCGCTGCGCCACTCCCACCCCCCTGCTCTCGACCCGACCGTACTGCCCCGTCACGCCCTACGCTGAGGTGCCATGCCTGGCGGCGGACTCCGGCTGGCGGTGACGCTGCTCACCGCGATACCGCTGCGGGACGAACCCGGCGCGGTGCCCGCACGCCGGGCGGCCGCCGCGATGAGCTGGGCCCCGGTCGTCGGCCTGCTGCTGGGCGCGGCCGCCGCCGCAGTGCTCTGGACATTCAGCCGTTACGCACACGCCTGCCCGCTGCTCGCCGCCGCGGCAGCCGTGGCCGTGCTGGCGTTGCTCACCCGGGGCCTGCACCTGGACGGTCTCGCCGACCTGGCCGACGGCCTGGGCAGCCGCCAGCCGGCCGACGCCGCGCTGGCCATCATGAAGCGCTCCGACATCGGGCCGTTCGGGGTGGTCACGCTGGTGCTCACGCTGCTGGTCCAGGTGGCCGCGCTGGCCCGGGCCGATGAGATTGGCCGCGGCGTGCCCGCGGTGATCACCGCCGTCGTGGCCGGGCGGCTGGCGCTGACCTGGGCGTGCCGGCGGGGCGTTCCGGCCGCACGGGGCAGCCGCCTGGGCGCGCTGGTGGCCGGGACGGTGCACCCCGTCGTCCCCATCGCGCTCTCGATCGTGGCAGTGGCGGCGGCCGTAGCGTACCGGCCGATCCTGGGAGTGGGCGTGGCCGCGGGGCTGGCCGTCGCGGCGGCGCTGACCTGGCACGCGGTGCGGCGCCTGGGCGGCATCACCGGTGACGTGCTCGGCGCGCTGGTCGAGATCACGACCGCGGTGTGCCTGCTGGTCACCGCGGTCAGCTAGGTTCCGCCAAGCACTGTCCGGCTCAAGCACGGCGTGCAGCCGGCGGGCGTAACCGGCTGCCTCCTCTTCGTCGGCGTACCTGCTGCGCGGCCAGAAGAAGCCGCGCAGGCCGTCACCCTTGGTCCTGGGCACCACGTGCACGTGCAGATGCGGCACGCTCTGGCTGACCACGTTGTTCTCGGCCACGAAGCTGCCCTGGGCCCCGAGCGCCGCCGGCATGGCCGCGCTGACCCGCTGTACCCGGGTGAACAGCGGGCCGATCAGGCTGGTGGGCAGGTCGGCCAGGGTCACGTAGTGCGCCCGGGGCACGACCAGCACGTGCCCCTTGAACACCGGCCGGGAGTCGAGGAACGCGACGGTGATGTCATCGGCGAGCACCACGTGGGCGGGCACGGTCCCGGCCACGATGTCGCAGAACAGGCAGTCGGTCACGCGGGCACGTTACTGGGGCTGGTTTCGGCTGACCAGCCCTGCCTAGGATTGTCGGGACCGGAGGGAGATCATTATGAAGACACGTGCCGCTGTGCTGCGGGCAACTGGCCAGGACTTCGAGGTCACCGAGATCGACCTGGATCCGCCGAAGGCGGGCGAGGTGCTGATCCGGTACGTGGCGGCCGGGTTGTGCCACTCCGACGAGCACCTGCGGCACGGCGACATCGTGCCCCGGTTCCCGATGGTCGGCGGCCACGAGGGCGCCGGGATCATCGAGGAGGTCGGGCCCGGGGTGACCCGGCTGGCTCCCGGCGACCACGTGATCTGCTCGTTCCTGCCGGTCTGCGGGCACTGCCGGTGGTGCGCGACCGGCAAGTCCAACCTCTGCGACCTGGGCGCCAACCTGCTGACCGGCTGCCAGGTCGACGGCACGTACCGGTTCCACAGCGGCGGCGAGGACTTCGGCGGGATGTGCATGCTCGGCACGTTCTCGGAGCGGGGCACGATCTCGGAGCACTCTGCGGTCAAGGTCGACCCGGATGTGCCGCTGGACAAGGTCGTGCTGATCGGGTGCGGGGTGCCGACCGGCTTCGGCTCCGCGGTGCACGCCGCGCAGACCGAGCCCGGCGACACGATCGCGATCTACGGCATCGGCGGCATCGGCATCAACGCGGTGCAGGGCGCGGCGCTGGCCGGGGCGCGCAACGTGGTCGCGATCGACCCGCTGGCCAACAAGCGGGAGATGGCCGAGAAGCTCGGCGCCACGCACACCGCCGAGACCGCGGAGCAGGCGCAGGAGCTGATCACCGAGCTGACCCGGGGCGTCGGCGCCGACAAGGCCATCGTGACCGTGGGCGTGGTCGACTCCACGGTGGTCACGAACGCGTTCAACGCGATCAGGAAGGGCGGCACGGTCGTGGTGACCGGCCTGGCCGACCCGACCAAGAACACGATCGAGCTGCCGGGCGCGATCCTGACCCTGTTCGAGAAGCGGGTCCAGGGCAGCCTGTTCGGCTCGGGCGACCCGTTCCACGACATCCCGCGCATGGTCGAGCTGTACCAGTCGGGCGACCTCAAGCTCGACGAGCTGATCACCAACACCTACACGCTCGACGAGGTCAACCAGGGCTACCAGGACCTGCTGGACGGCAAGAACGTCCGCGGGGTGATCGTCTACGACTCCTGAGCCAGCGGATCGGCCGGGCTTGTCATCGTGGTAGTCAGCGGGCCACTGCCCGTCGTCGGCCTGCGCCGGGAGCGCGAGGTGCTCACCGTCGCCCTGGACGCGGGCCGGCATGTGGTGATCGAGGGGCCGCCGGGCACGGGCAAGTCCACGCTGCTGCGCGCGGTGGCCCGCGATTCCGGCCGTGAGGTGGTGTTCGTCGAGGGCAACGCCGAGCTCACGCCCGCCCGGCTGATCGGGCAGCACGACCCGGCCCAGGTGCTCACCGCCGGGTACACGCCGGCCAGCTTCACCGACGGGCCGCTGCTGACGGCGATGCGGCAGGGGGCGCTGCTCTACCTCGAGGAGTTCAACCGGGTCCCCGAGGAGACGCTCAACGTCCTGATCACCGTGCTGACCGAGGGCGAGATCGCGGTGCCGCGGCTCGGCACCGTGCGCGCCGCCTCGCGGTTCCGGGTGATCGCCGCGATGAACCCGTTCGACGCGATCGGCACGGCCAGGGTCAGCCACGCGATCTCGGACCGGATCTGCCGGATCGTGCTGGGGTACGCCGACGCCGCGGCCGAGCGGGCCATCACCACCGCGGTCACCGGCGCCCGGGGCGATGTCGTGGACCTGGGCGTGACCCTGGCCCGGGCCACCCGCGAGCACCCCGACGTGCGGATGGGCGCCTCGGTGCGCGGCGCGATCGACCTGGTGCTGCTCATGACCGGGCTGCTGCGCCTGCGCGAGCAGGATGGGGCCCTGCACGGGCCGGACGCGGCCCTGCGCGGCAGCGCCGTGCGCAGCACGGCCAGAGACGCCGCCCAGGCCGCGCTGTCCGGCCGGATCCGGGTCGCCGACGGCTGCGACCGCAGTCCGGAGTCGGTGCTCGACGAGATCCTGGACCGGATGTGGCCCGAGGACGGCGCGCCTGACCTGGAGGGAGCCGGGCGGGAGGAGGGTGAACGGGAGGAGGGTGAGCGGGGAAAAGCTGACCGCCTGCCAGGGGCAGGCGGTGAGCAGCAGCCCGGCCCGCTTGACCAGCCCGGTGAACCCGGCCGGTCCCGCCCCGGCCCGGGGCCGTCCCGGTCGAGCCTGCGCCGGGAACGCGTCGGCGGCGCTCCCGACGGGGCGCGGCGCAGCATCGGCCGCGCTGAGCTGGCGCTGCGGCACCCGTCGTTCGGCGAGGTGTCGCCGGAGCCGGGCGGACTCGACGAGGACGCGCTGGCCGGGCTGCTCGCCGCCGATCCCGACGCGGCCGCGGCGCTGCTCGCCGACCTGGCGGTGGCCACCGACCGGGCGCTGCGGGCGGCCGCGCGGCGGCTGGCCGCCCGGGTGTTCATCCGGCTCGGCCGGGCCGGCGGCAGCCCGGCCCGGGGCACCCGCCGCCTGGGCCCGAACCGCCGGGGCGAGGGCGACCTCGATCTGGAGCGCACCCTGGACCGGTGGCCGGGCCGCGGCCCGCTGGCCCGCGAGGACCTGGTGACCCGGTCCTGGGCCGCGCACCGCCGGGCGGTCTGCCTGGTGGTGGACGCGAGCGGGTCCATGGCCGGGCCCGGCGTGGCGATGGCCGCCGTGGCCGCGTCCGCCGTGGTGCTCGCCGCAGACGGCCAGCTGGCCCCGGCCGTGATCTGCTTCAGCGGCGAAGCCCGGGTGCTGCAGGCTCAGGGCAGCAGGCGGCCGCCCGAGGACCTGGTCGGCGACCTGATCAGCCTGCGCGGGCGCGGGGTGACCGACCTGGCCGGGGCGCTCCGGGCGGCGGCGGTGCAGCTGGCGGGCGCCCCGGCCGACGAGCGGGTCGCGGTGCTGCTGTCCGACTGCCAGCGCACGGCGGGCGCCGACCCGGCCACCGCGCTGCAGGGCATCGACCGGCTGCACGTGCTGTGCCCGGCGCCCGGCGCGGAGCCGGAACGGGCCGCAGCCGCGCTGGCCCGCGCGGGCGGCGGGCTCAGCCGCCGGGTCGGCACGCTGGCCGACGTGGCGCCCGCGCTGGCGCACCTGCTCTCCTGACACGTCAGCCTGCGGTCTGACCCCGGTCAGCTCGCGGGAGGACGACGCGCCGGCCGGGCCGCGCGTACCCTTGGGGCGTGTCCGCCGTGTACGCCTGGCTGAGCCGACATCCGCGGCTGGTCGACGGCGTGCCCGCGTTCTGGCTGGCCCTCTTCGGGGTGCCCTCGGTGATCGGCGCGCCCGCGTTCGAGTCCAGGTTCGGCGTCCGTGCCCTGATGCTGCTGATCATCGCCGCCATGGTCATCCCGGTGATCTTCCGGCGGAAGTACCCGGTGCAGGGGTTCGCCGTCGCCGCCGTGGCCGGGGCCCTGCAGCTGATCCTCTTTCCGCAGCCGGTCGGCTCCGACCTGGCCATCCTGCTGCTGCTGTACACGCTGGCCGCCTACCGGCCGCGCCGGGTGTCGATCGCCGGGCTGGCCGTGTGCCTGATCGGCGCGGTGACCGCGGTGGGGGTCTGGGCGCCGAGCGGGGTCGGCGCGATCGACCGGGTCCTGCTGGCCACGGTCCTGTTCAGCGGCACCGCGCTGGTCGCGTGGGTGCTCGGGGACTCCATGCGGTACCGGCGCGCCTACCTGACCGCCCTGGAGGACCGGGCCGCGCGGCTGGAGCGGGAGCGCGACGCGCAGGCCCAGATCGCCGCGGCGGCCGAGCGGGCCAGGATCGCCCGCGAGCTGCACGACGTGATCGCCCACAACGTCAGCGTCATGGTGGTGCAGGCCGATGGGGCCGGCGTACGCGCTGCGCCGCGACCCGGACCGGGCCGGCCAGGCGCTGGCCGCGATCTCGCGGACCGGGCGCCAGGCGCTGGCCGAGATGCGCCGGCTGCTCGGCGTGCTGCGGTCCGATGACCAGCAGGCCGACCTGGCCCCGCAGCCCGGCCTCGACCAGCTCCGCGAGCTGCTCGACCAGGCGCGGGAGGCGGGGATGTCGGTCTCGTTCACCCTGGAGGGCCCGGCCGCGTCCGCTCCCTGAGGGTGCCGAGCTCGCCGCCTACCGGGTGGTGCAGGAGTCGCTGACCAACACCCGCAAGCACGGCGGCCTGGCCGCCGCCGCCGCGGTGACGCTGCGGTACGAGCCGGACGGGCTGCTGCTGCAGGTGACCGACGACGGGCTGGGCGCGGCGGCCGCCGCCGACGGGCCCGGCCTCGGGCTGGCCGGCATGCGCGAGCGGGTCGAGATGTACGGCGGGACCGTGCGGGCCGGGCCGCTGCCCGGCGGCGGCTACCAGGTGACCGCCCGGCTGCCCGACGCGGGCGCCGGGCTGGCCGCTCGGCCGGCTGGACGGCGCGGCATGATCCGCATCGCGCTCGTGGACGATCAGGAGCTGGTCCGGACCGGGTTCCGCATGGTGCTCGACGCCCAGCCGGACATGACCGTGGTGGGCGAGGCCGCGGACGGCCTGGCCGCGGTGGAGTTCGCGAGGGCGCACTCCGCCGACGTCATGATCATGGACGCGCGGATGCCGCGGATGGACGGAGTGGCGGCCACCCGCCGGATCCGGGAGGCGGGCGACCGGCCACGGGTGCTCATGCTCACCACGTTCGACCTGGACGAGTACGCGTTCGCCGCGCTGAAGGCGGGGGCGAGCGGCTTCCTGCTCAAGGATGTGCCGCCCGAGGAGCTGCTGTTCGCGATCCGCGCCGTGCACTCGGGCGACGCCGTGGTGGCGCCGTCGACCACGCGCCGGCTGATCGACAGGTTCGCGCCCATGCTGCCCGCGGACGAGAGCCTGGCCGCGCGTGAGCTGGCCGGCCTGACCGAACGCGAACGCGAGGTGCTGATCCTGGTGGCCCAGGGTCTGTCCAACGGGGAACTGGCTCAGCGCCTGTTCGTCTCCGAAGCCACGGTGAAGACTCACGTGGGCCGCATCCTGGCCAAACTGGGCCTGCGCGACCGTGTGCAGGCGGTCGTCTTCGCGTACGAGAACGGTCTCGTGCGGGGCCGGCCGGCAAGGCTAAGCCCGGCCCCGATCAATGGAGATTGTTACCGCTCCCAAACCCCTCGAGCCGCGATGTTTCCAATCCTCTGCGGATTGCATCCAGCAAGCGGCAGAATGCAGTAGTCTTCCGCTTAAGCTCCTGGGGGGAGATCTTTAGTGATGTTAGCAGTATTTGACTTCACCTACGGCCCGTTGAACCCGGTGCTGGCCTTTATCGCCTGCTGCGGCGGCGTTTTCCTCGCCCTGCGCAGCACCTCCCGGGCTCTCGACCGCAAGGGATCAGCCCGGGCTCAGTGGCTGCTGATGGGCGGCGTCACGCTCGGCGCGGTCGGGTTCTGGGCGATGCACATGATCGCCTTGCTCGGCTTCACTATCCGGGGCAACACCGTCTACTACAGCATCCCGCTCACCCTGGCCAGCCTGCTGGTCGCGATGGTGACCGCCACGATCGGCCTGGCGCTGGTCGGGTTCCGGCCCCGGAGCTACGTCTCGCTGGCCGGCGCGGGCCTGATCACCGGGGCTGGCTTGCTGGGCATGCAGTACCTCGGGTTCGCCTCGCTCCAGGCGCCGGCCAAGCTCAGTTACGAGATGGGCCTGGTCACCACGTCGATCGTGATCGGGTTCGTGGCCGCGGTCGCGGTGCTGGCGGCCGCGGTGCGGCTGCGGCAGCCCGGGCCCACCCTGGTCGCCTCGCTGATCGCGGGCGTCGTGCTGCTGGTGATGCATTACACCGGGATGATGGCCATCCAGGCGCACCGTCCCGCCCATCCGGTGGCCATCTTCATGGGCGGCCCGCACAGCACGACCGCGCAGAGCTTCATGCTGCCGCTCATCCTGGGCATCGGCACCATCTGCTTCCTGGTCTCCGCGGCCATAGCGCTATGGCCGGGAGCGGAGGAGATCCGCTACGACGCGGCCCTCCTCGACCACATCGGCAAGCGCAACCAGCACCGGTCCTCGCCACTGAGCAGCTCGGCCGTGATCCTGCGGCCCCAGGGCAGGGGTTCAGGGGCCGGGCGGGGCCGTGGCGCGCACACCCGCCAGTGGACGCCGCCGGCCACCGCCCCGCCGCCGCGAAGCCCGGTCCCCGGCCCGCCACCGCCGCGGGGCCCCCGCACCGGACCGCAGCCGCAGCGGCCCCCCGCGACCGCCCCTCCGGCCCAGCAGGCGCCGGGCACCGGTCCCCCGCTGCAGCAGGAGCCGGCCATCGGCCCGCTGCCGATGCGGATACCACGCAACACTCCCCCGGCGCCGCGAGCTCCGGCCACTGGTCCCCGTACCCAGTGGGCGGACAGCACTTCCGCCGCCGACGAGGAGACGACCTCGTGGTCCTTCGCCGAGCTGCAGCTCCGCAAGCCACCCGAGCCTCGTTAGCCCCGCTGACCGGGCACGGTTCGCCGCGGCCGCTCAGCACCTGGGACAATGACCCGCATGGGCAAGACTGGGCCGGACTCCAGCGACGGCTGGCTGCTGCTCGTCTACCGGGTGCCGTCCGAGCCGACCAGGCTCCGCTCGACGGTCTGGCGCAGGCTGAAGAGCCTGGGTGCCATCTACCTGCAGAATTCCGCGGCCGCGCTGCCGGCGAGCGTCGCGAGCGAGCGCGCGCTGCGCAAGCTCAGGAGCGAGATCCTGGACATGTCAGGGACCGCGGCTCTGCTGTCCTGCCAGGTCCTCGCCGGAGAGCAGGAGGTCAGAGCCCAGTTCCAGGCGGCCCGCGACGACGAGTACGAAGAGATCGTGGACAAGTGCGAGGACTTCCTCGCGCAGCTGAAGAAGGAGTATGTGGCGAACCACTTCACCTACGCCGAGCTGGAGGAAAACGAGGTCGACCTGGTCAAGCTGAAGAACTGGCTGGAAAAGGTGCGCCAGCGCGACGTCTTCGGCGCGTCAGGGCGGGAGGCCACGGAGAAGTGGCTGGCCGAGTGCGAGGAGGCACTGGAGGCCTACGCGGCGCGGGTATACGCCGAGGAGGCGGAGAGCCGCTGAGGCCGGGCCGGAGCTGAGGACTGGCGGGCAAGACAGCCGCCGTCATCATCAGTTCCGCCGGGCCCGCCACAGGCTGAGCGGCAGCAGCAGCGCCACGCACAGCGGCAGCAGCCACCAGGCCGGGACCGCGGTCCGGGCCAGCAGGTAGGTGAGGGCCAGCCCGATCACCACGCCGGCCGCGATCAGCCAGTCGTCACCGACCACGAAGTCGTAGCAGAAAGCGGCGAACGCCCGGATCCGCGCGGCCACGTCAGCTCCCGTCCGCGGCCACGCGGCCGCCGGCAGGCTGGGCTCCCGCCGGTGCCCGCCGGACGGCCGCTGCGCAGCAGCGCGACCAGCCCGAGCGCGAACGCGCCGACGGCCGGGATCAGGACCAGCAGCGCGGCGTCCGAGCCCGGCCAGTGGGCGCCCGCGCCCTCGGCCCCCCAGAACGTGCCGAACGCGGTGAGCATGATCCCGACCACGAACTTCATGGTGTTCTCCGGGACCCGCGCCAGCGGCGCCCTGACCGCCACGCCCACGGCCGCGACCACGGCCACGGCGCAGGCCGCCGCCACCGCGGCCAGCCCGATGTCATGCTGGTTGCTGCCGAAGGTGAGCACGATGAACACCACCTCGAGCCCCTCGAGCAGCACCCCCTTGAACGACAGCGTGAACCCGTAGGCGTCGGGGACCAGGCCCGCCCGGTGCCGGGGCTGGGCCGCGGCCGCCGGCGAGCTGCTCGGCGAAGATCTTCTCCTCGTCATGGCGGGCCTTGTGCCCGCTGGCCCGCAGGATCGCCTTGCGCAGCCACTGCAGGCCGAAGATGAGCAGCAGCGCGCCCACGAACAGCCGCAGGCCGGACAGCGGCAGCGCGGATACGGCCGGGCCCAGCACCGCCACGATGATGGCCAGCGCGGCCAGCGCGGCGGCCATCCCGATGGTCGCCGACCGCCAGTCCCTGGCCGTACCCGCGGCCAGCACGATCGTGGTGGCCTCGACCGCCTCGACCACGCACGCCAGGAACACCGCGATGAACAGCGCCCCGCTTCCCACGGCACCTCCTGGTCGATTCCCACGGGATCGTCCCTGCGGCTGACCCCTCTAACGTGGCTCGCGTAACAATCGTCGCATATCAAATATAACGATCGTTATCTACAGTTATTAGCGGACGTTTAATCCTACAGGAACCCGTGATACATGGCTCTGTTGGTGCGCTGCCGCAGGCTCGCAGCCCATGACTCGCACCATGACCCGTAACCGGCTTCGGCTCGCGGCCGGGGCTCACGGCCGCCTCACGGGGGAACCGCAGGCCTGAACCGCCAGTGATCTGCCCGGCAACCGGCGCGGACGGGCAGGCACTAGGCTCGGACCCGTGACAACGACGTTGCGTGCCAGCCAGGAAGCTCCCCGCGAGGCGCAGGCCGACGCGGTCGTCATCGGTGTCGCCCAGGGGCCCGACGGTCCGCTGCTGGCCCCCGGCGCCGAGGATGTCGACGCCGCGCTCGGCGGGACGCTCGCCGATACCCTCAGCGCGCTCGGTGCCACCGGCAAGGCGGAGGAGATCACCAGGATCGCGTCCGCCGGGCGGCTGACCGCGCCGCTGATCGTCGCCACGGGCATCGGCGCCACCGGCGTCGGCACGGCGGGCGGGCCGTCCTTTGACGGTGAGGCGCTGCGCCGCGCGGCGGGCGCGGCGGTCCGCTCGCTCGTCGCGGGCCAGGTGCGGCGGATCGCACTCGCGCTCCCCGCCCGGGACCCGGCGGAGACCGAGGCGGTGACGCTCGGCGCCCTGCTCGGCGGTTACGTCTTCTCCCGGTACCGGAACGGCGGGAAGCCGCCGGACACCGAACTGATCCTGCTCGGCGGGCCCGACGGCGACAACGACGCGGTGACCCGCGCGAACGTGCTCGCGGCCGCGATCACGCTCGTGCGCGACCTGGTCAACACCAGCCCGTCGCATCTCTACCCGGCCACGTTCGCGGACGAGGCGGAACGCGTTGCGGCCGCGGCCGGGCTCGGCCTCGAGGTGCTGGACGAAAAGGCGCTCGCCGACGGCGGCTACGGCGGCCTCATCGGCGTCGGCCAGGGCTCGGTGCATCCACCGCGGCTGGTCCGCGTGGCCTACAGCCACCCAGAAGCGACCAAGACCGTGGTGTTCGCGGGCAAGGGCATCACGTTCGACTCGGGCGGCCTGTCGCTGAAGCCCGCGAAGTCGATGGAGGCCATGAAGTCGGACATGGGCGGGGCCGCGGCCGTGCTCGCCGCGGTGTCGGCCGTCGCCGCGCTGGGCCCGGCCGTGAACGTGATCGGCTACCTGGCCATCGCCGAGAACATGCCGAGCGGCACGGCCCAGCGCCCGTCCGATGTGATCACCATCTACGGCGGCCGCACCGTAGAGGTCCTGAACACCGACGCCGAGGGCCGGCTGGTGCTGGCCGACGCACTGGCCAGATCCGGCGCGGACTCCCCCGACCTGGTCGTCGACATCGCGACGCTCACCGGCGCGCAGCTGGTCGCGCTCGGCCCGAGGATCATGGGCGTGATGGGCAACGACGACGAGGCCCGCGACGGCATCGTGGACGCGGCGCGGCGGGCCGGCGAGGCGGCCTGGCCCATGCCGCTGCCCGAGGAGCTGCGCAAGGGACTCGACTCGGCGGTGGCCGATATCGCGAATGTCACCGCCGAGCGGAATGGCGGGATGCTGGTCGGCGGTTTGTTCCTGAAGGAGTTCGTCCCGAACGGGGTGCGCTGGGCGCATCTTGATATCGCCGGCCCCGCGTTTCATGAAGGTGAGCCCTATGGGTATGTGCCTAAGGGCGGAACCGGCGCGGCGGTGCGGAGTCTCGTTCAGATCGCACTGGACGTCGCGGACGGGCGCCTGTAGGCAGACAGCATCCTGTCGGCAGACGGGATAGAGAAGGAGTGCTCATCGTGGCGGATCGGGGCGGCTACGACATCGTGATTCTCGGCGGCGGCAGCGGCGGCTACGCCTGCGCGCTGCGCGCGGCCGAGCTCGGCAAGCGCGTGGCGCTGGTCGAGAAGGGCAAGGTGGGCGGCACGTGCCTGCACCGGGGATGTATCCCGACCAAGGCGCTGCTGCACGCCGCTGAGGTCGCCGACCAGTCCAAGGAAAGCGCCAACTTCGGCGTGAAGACCACCTTCGACGGCATCGACATGGCCGGCGTCAATGCCTATAAGGACAAGGTGGTCACCAGGCTCTGGAAGGGCCTGACCGGCCTGATCGGCAGCCGGCACATCGACACCATCGAGGGCGAGGGCCGCCTGGCCTCGCCCACCAGCGTGCAGGTCGGCGACACGCTGCTCGAGAGGCCGGCCACGTGGTGCTGGCCAGCGGCTCGGAGTCGCGCTCCCTGCCCGGCCTGGAGATCGACGGCCACCGGGTGATCACCAGCGAGCACGCGCTCGACCTGGACCATGTGCCGTCCTCAGCGGTCATACTCGGCGGCGGCGTGATCGGGGTCGAGTTCGCGAGCGTGTGGCGCTCGTTCGGCGCCGATGTCACGATCGTCGAGATGCTGCCGCACCTGGTGCCCACCGAGGACGAGACGAGTTCGAAGCTGCTCGAGCGCGCGTTCCGGCGCCGCGGCATCGGCTACAAGCTCGGCGCCAGGTTCGAGGGCGTCAAGAACAGCGACGCCGGCGTCACCGTGACCCTGGAAGGCGGCGACACGATCGACGCCGAACTGCTGCTGGTCGCGGTCGGCCGCGGGCCGGTCTCCGCGGGCCTCGGCTACGAGGAAGCCGGGGTGGCCGTGGAGCGCGGCTTCGTCACCGTGGACGAGTACTGCCAGACCAGCGTCCCGACCATCTCAGCGGTCGGTGACCTGATCCCGGGCCCGCAGCTCGCGCACGTCGGGTTCGCCGAGGGCATCATGGTCGCCGAACGGCTCAGCGGACTGCCGGTCACGCCCATCGACTACGACGGCGTGCCGCGGGTGACGTACTCCAACCCCGAGGTGGCGTCGGTGGGCATCACCTCGGCGACGGCTGCCGAGCGCGGCATCAAGACCGAAGAGATCACTTATGATCTCGGCGGCAACGGCAAGAGCCAGATCCTGCAGACGGCCGGGGCGGCCAAGGTCATCGCCACCGAGGGCGGCGGCCCGGTGCTCGGCATCCACCTGGTCGGCGCCCGGGTTGGCGAGCTGATCGCCGAAGGCCAGCTGATCTACAACTGGGAGGCCGTGCCGTCCGAGGTCGCCCAGCTCATCCACCCGCACCCGACCCAGTCTGAGATGATCGGCGAGGCGCACCTGGCGCTCGCTGGCAAACCCCTCCACTTCCACCCATGACCGGGCCCTCGCCCTGCCGGGCGTGCGTCGCGGCCAGCCACGCGCAGCGAGCGTAAAGAACCAGCGAAGGAGTCGCGGGAAGCATGTCGGTCTCCGTATCCATGCCACAGCTCGGTGAGAGCGTCACCGAGGGAACAGTCACGCGCTGGCTGAAGCAGGAGGGCGAGCGAGTCGAGGCCGACGAGCCGTTGCTCGAGGTCTCCACGGACAAGGTCGACACCGAGATCCCCTCACCGGTGTCGGGCATCCTGCGCGGCATCACGGTCGCCGAGGACGAGACCGTGGCCGTCGGGGCCGAACTCGCCATCATCGACGAGGAGGGATCGGGCGGCGGCGCCGAGGCCCAGCCGGCGCAGGCCGAGCCCACCGCGACCCAGCCGGCCGCGGCCCAGCCTGCCCCCCAGGAGCAGCCGGCTGCCGGAGGCGACGCCCAGCCCGGCGCGGGCCCGGCGGGCGACGGGGCGCAGGAGTACGGCGCGGGCGCCTACCAGCAGCCGTACGCGCAGCAGCCCACCCAGCAGGTGCCCGCTTACGAGGCCCCATCGCCCTACACGGCGCAGCCACAGGAGCCGCCCGGCCGCGAGGCGCCGCAGTCGCCGTCGTTCCCGCCGGCCCAGCAGCAGCCGACCCAGCAGTACCCGGTGATGCCGCCGGGCGGGGAGCAGCCGACGCAACAGGTACCGGCCGCCCAGGCGCCCTCGCCTCCGGCACCGGCGCCGCAGGCACCCGCTCCGCAGATCCCGCAGCAGGCCGCCCAGCCCCAGACAGCACCGCCTCAGGCCGCACCGCCTCAGGCCGAACAGCAGCAGGCAGGCCCGCCGGTCGCGGCACCAGCCGAGCAGCCAGCTCCGGCTGAGGCGCCGCCCGAAGCCGACGGGGTGGGCCCGGACCTGGGGTCGGGCGCGGAAGGCCCGTACGTCACGCCGCTGGTCCGCAAGCTCGCCTCCGAGCACGGGATCGACCTGGGCAACGTCGCAGGAACCGGGGTCGGCGGGCGGATCCGCAAGCAGGACGTCCTCGACGCGGCCCGGGCGCTGCGCGACTCGGGCGCCGCACCTGAGCAGGCCGCACCGCAGCAGGCCGCAGCCCAGCAGGCCGCACCGCAGCAGCAGGCCCCGCCTCAGCCGGCCGCTGCGCCGCCCGCCGCGGCACCGCCCGCGCAGGCTCCGGCCGCGCCGCAGGCGCCCGCCGCCGGACCGGGTGCCGCGCCCGCCCCGGCGCGGCCCGAGATCGTGCCGTCCAGCCTGCGCGGCCGGACCGAGAAGCTGTCCCGGTCGCGGCAGGTGATCGCGCAGCGCATGGTCGAGTCGCTGCAGACCTCGGCGCAGCTCACCACCGTGGTGGAGGCCGACGTCACCGCCATCGCCAGGCTGCGGGCCCGGGCCAAGGCCGCGTTCGAGGCCAGGGAGGGTGTCAAGCTGTCCTTCCTGCCGTTCTTCGCCCTGGCCACGGTCGAGGCGCTCAAGGTGCACCCCAGCCTCAACGCGATCATCGACACGGCCAGCAACCAGGTGACCTACCACGACGCCGAGCACCTCGGCATCGCCGTGGACACCGAGCGCGGCCTGATTGTCCCGGTCATCCATGAAGCAGGCGATCTCAACATCGGCGGCCTGGCCCGGAAGATCGCGGACCTCGCCGAGCGCACCCGGGCCGGGCGGATCAGCCCGGACGAGCTGTCCGGCGGGACGTTCACGCTGACCAACACCGGCAGCCGCGGGGCGCTGTTCGACACGCCGATCATCAACCAGCCGCAGGTCGGGATCCTCGGCACCGGTACCGTCGTCAAGCGGGCCGTGGTCGTGGAGGATCCCCATCTCGGCGAGGTGATCACGGTGCGGTCCATGGTGTACCTGTCCCTCACCTATGACCACCGGCTCGTCGACGGGGCGGACGCCGCCCGGTTCCTCGGCACGATGAAGGCCCGGCTCGAGGAGGGCGCCTTCGAGGCCGAGCTCGGGCTCTAGCGCGCGAGGGAGTCGATGCGGGTAGCGGTCACCGGGTCATCCGGGCTCATCGGCACCGCGCTCGCCGATGCCCTGCGGCGCGGCGGGCACGAGGTGACCCCGCTGGTCCGGCGCCCGCCGGGCCCGGGTGAGATCCAGTGGGACCCGCAGGCCGCGGACGGCGGGCTGGACCCGGGCGCGCTCGACGGCGTCGACGCCGTCGTCCACCTGGCGGGTGCGCCGATCGCGGGCGGCCGGTGGACCGCGGCCAGGAAGCAGAAGCTGCGCGCCAGCCGGGTGCAGAGCACCCAGGCGCTGGCCGGCGCGCTGACGGCGTCCATGAGGGGCGGGGCCAAGAGCCCGCCGTCGGTGCTGCTGTCCGGCTCCGCGGTGGGCTGGTACGGGGACACCGGTGACCGCGCGGTCGACGAGTCCGCGCCGGCCGGAACCGGGTTTCTGGCCGACCTGGTCCGCGACTGGGAAGCGGCGGCGCGACCCGCCCGCGACGCTGGCGTACGGGTAGTGAACCTGCGCAGCGGGGTGGTGCTGTCCCGGCGCGGCGGAATGCTGGGCCTGCTGGTGCCGATGTTCCAGTTCGGGCTCGGCGCCCGGATGGGCTCCGGCACCCAGTTCATCAGCTGGATCTCGCTGACCGACCATGTCAGCGCGATCCGGTACCTGCTCGACCACGCCGATATCGACGGCCCGGTCAACCTCACCGCGCCGGCCCCGGTGACCAACGCCGTGTTCACCGCCGCGCTGGCCCGGGCGCTGCACCGGCCCGCGCTGCTCTGGGTTCCCGCCCCGGCGCTGCAGATCGCGGCCGGGGAGATGTCCAGCGAACTGCTCGGCAGCCAGCGGGTACTGCCGCGGCGGCTGACCGAGGCCGGCTTCGCGTTCCGCTACCCGGCCCTCCCCGCCGCCCTAGCCGCCGAACTCGCCCGCTGACCCCCGGCGGTCCCCGGAGCGCTCCCGCTCGGCCGGGACCTCCGCCTCGGGCGGTCCGGGCGCGCCCGGACCGTGGGTGAGCTGGCTCAGCAGGTCGCGCAGGTTCTCCGGCGGGCTGGGGCCGAACAGGGGTATCTGCCGCAGCGGCGGGACCGGCCCGGGATAGCCCTCGCGCAGGCTGACCATCCCGATGGTCAGCCGCAGCAGCCGCCGCGCCCCGATGATCGCGAAGGCGGCCAGCGGAAGCTCCACGATCAGCGCGGTCAGCAGGCTGAGCCAGAAGCCCTTGGTGTGCGCGTCCAGCACGACGTCGAACCAGGCGTCGCAGCACAGCAGCGTGGCCAGCACCACCAGGCAGATGATCAGCAGCTGCCTGCGCCGCCAGGCCGCCCAGCCGGTCGCCGCGAACGCCAGCAGCAGCGCGATGTCGAAGCCCACCCAGGCCCCGCGCCACCCGCCTGCGCGGTAGAACCGCGGCAGGGTCACGGCGAGCACGCCGGTCCAGATGGCCAGCCCCACGCAGCAGACGATGATCACGGCCAGAACCACCGCCCGGCGGCGGTCAGAGCCAGGATCGGCCGCCGGCGGCCGGGTGTCCAGGGCCGCGAGCGCCCGCTGCAGCCGCATCCGCTCGTGCGGGCTCATGCTCCTCAGCTCGCCCTCGTCGATCACGCTGGCACCTCCCTGACCCGGTACATACCCAAAGCGCCCGGAATCTGACGGGGGTGTTCTGGATTAGGCTGGAGGCGTGGACAGCGAGCTGATCTTCGCCCGGGCCGGCTTCGGCGCCGCGGCGATCCCGTACCAGGAAGCCTGGGACCTGCAGCGGGTGCTGCACGAACGGCGGGTGCAGGGGGAGATCCCCGATGCCTGCCTGCTGCTCGAGCACCAGCCGGTCTACACGGCGGGCAAGCGCACCAGCCCGCTGGACCGGCCGGTCGGCGACCCGGGCGCGCCCGTGATCGACGTGGACCGCGGCGGGAAGATCACCTGGCACGGCCCCGGCCAGCTCGTCGGGTACCCGATCGTGAAGCTGGGCGAGCCGATCGACGTGATCTCCTACGTGCGGTGCATTGAGGAGGCGCTGATCCGGGCGTGCGCCGAGTTCGGCGTGCATCCCACGCGCGTCGACGGCCGGAGCGGGGTCTGGTTCTGCGGCTCCCCGGGCGGGGAGCCGGACCGGAAGGTCGGCGCGATCGGCATCCGGGTGTCCCGGGGCGTGACCATGCACGGCTTCGCGCTGAACTGCGACAACGACCTGTCCTGGTTCGACCGCATCGTGCCCTGCGGGATCAGGGATGCGTCGGTCACCACGCTGTCAGCGGAGGCGGGCCGGCCCGTGACCGTGGCGGACGCGGTCGAGGCGGTCGAGCATCACCTCGCCGACGTGCTCGGCACCCGCCGGTGGCGGAGCGTCGCCGGCACCGCGGAGCTGACCGGTCAGCTCACCCACGTGGGCTGATACACGGTCGTGCCGGAGGCGCGTGCGGCCAGCGCGGCCGATACCCGCCGCACCCCGAACGGCGCCAGATAGCTGGCCATCTCCCCCGGGTCGGTGAACCGGAAGTCGTCAAGCTCCTCGAGCTGCAGCACGATGCCGACGCCGTCGCTGACCGTCCCGCCGTCGAAGACGAAGTGCATGATCGGGCGCGCCTCGGGCCCGTACGGCTGCGCCCAGTCGATGGCGAGCAGGTCGCCAACCGGGACGTCGAGACCGACCTCCTCGGCCACCTCCCTGGCGCAGCCCGCATGCGGCGGCTCCCCGTGCTCGCAGATGCCGCCCGGTAGCGACCAATGGTCCCGGTAGTTGGGCTTGACCAGCAGTATCTGCCCGGCCGGGTCGGTGATCAGCGCCCCGGCGGCGACCACCACGCCCGGCAGCTGCGCGAACCAGAGGTCGTGGTCGATGAAGTTACTGGTGGTCATCAGCCTGCCCGGATCCGGCCACCTGGGCGAGGTACGCGCCGAGTTCGGCGGCGGGCACCGCGGTCTGCTCGCCGCTGCCCATGTCGCGGACGGTGACCGTCCCGGCCTCGTCCTCGGCGCTGCCGTAGATCAGGCACCACCGGGCGCCCTGGTCGCTGGCCCACTTGAGCTGCCTGCCGAACTTGCCGGACGAGCCGAGGTAGACGCTTGCCCGCAGCCCGGCCGCGCGGGCCACCGCCGCGAAGCCGAACGACTTCCCGGCGAACTCCTCCCCCATCACCGTGACCGCCACATCGATCTGACGGTGCGGCAACGCGTCGTCACCCGGTAGCAGTGTCAAGATCCGCTCGATGCCCAGCGAACTTCCGGTCGCGGGCACGTCCGGCCCGCCGAGCTGCTCGATCAGGTGGTCGTAGCGTCCTCCCCCGCCCAGCGAGCCCGAGACTCCGGGAGCGGCCACCTCCCAGATCGGCCCGGTGTAATAGCTCAGGCCGCGCACCAGGCGCGGAGTGAACACGATCCGCCCGGGCGGAAGCTGCGGCGCGACCAGCGACAGCACCCGGTCCACCTCGTCGAGGCCGGCGCTGCCCTCGTCGCTCTTCTTGAGCGCCTCTCTTATCCGGCCAGCCGCGTCGGGCGCGGTCATCACGTCCACGAGCTCGGCGGCCCTATCCGGATCGAGCCCGCGCTGCGTGAGTTCCGCCGTCACCGCCTCGGCCCGGAGCTTGTCCAGCTTGTCCAGAGTGATCAGCACCCCGGTGCCGAGATCGGCCGGCACGCCGAACGAGTCAAGCAGGCCGACCAGCACCCGGCGCGAGTTCAGCAGGACGCGAAAATCGCCGATGCCGAGCTCGGCCACGGCATCGTGGTGGGCGGACAGCACTTCCGCGTCCGCCAGCGGCGAAGCCGAGCCAAGCGTGTCCAGATCACACTGCACGAACTCGCGGTAGCGGTCCCGGCCCGGGCGCTCCGCGCGCCACACCGGTCCCAGCGCAAAGCGCTTGTACGGCGACGGCAGGCGGCTGCCGTACGCCGCCGCCACGCGGGCCAGCGGCACCGTGTGGTCGTAGCGCAGGGCCAGGTCCGCCTCGCCGGATGCCTCGTGCTCACCACGGCGGAGGATCTTGAAGACGAGCTTGTCGGCATCTTCGCCGTACTTGTCGAGCAATACGTCCAGGCGCTCGAAGGCCGGGGTCTGCAGCGGCTCGAACCCGTACCGGGTGAACACCGAGCGGATCACGCCGAACGCGCGCTCACGCTGCTCGACTTCGGCTGCCAGCAGGTCACGCGTCCCCGAGGGCGGGTCAAACTGTATGGCCATGCCTCCATGCTTCCTGACGCGGGCGGCCCGCGTCACATCAACCCGCCCGGACGTAGGCTGGAGGGGTGGTACTCGCACCAGAAGGACGCAAGATGCTCCGGCTCGAGGCGCGCAACAGCCAGACGCCGATCGAGCGCAAACCGCCATGGATCAAGACCCGGCTGCGCACCGGGCCCGAGTACACGGCCCTGAAGCAGCTGGTTCAGCGCGAGGGGCTGCACACGGTCTGTGAGGAGGCGGGCTGTCCCAACATCTTCGAGTGCTGGGAGGACCGCGAGGCCACGTTCCTGATCGGCGGCGACCAGTGCACCCGCCGCTGCGACTTCTGCCAGATCGCCACGGGCAAGCCCGAGCCGCTCGATGTCGATGAGCCGCGCCGGGTCGCCGAGTCCGTGGCCACGATGGGGCTGCGCTACGCCACCGTCACCGGGGTGGCCCGCGACGACCTGTCCGACGGCGGTGCCTGGCTGTACGGCCAGACCTGCAAGGAAATCCACGCGGCCGTGCCCGGCTGCGGCGTGGAGCTGCTGATCCCGGACTTCAACGCGGATCTTGAGCAGCTCGCGGTGGTGTTCGGCGCCCGCCCTGAGGTGCTCGCCCACAACATCGAGACCGTGCCCCGGATCTTCCGCCGGATCCGGCCCGGGTTCCGCTACGGCCGGTCGCTCGAGGTGCTCGGGCGCGCCCGCGAGGCCGGGCTGGTCACCAAGTCCAACCTGATCCTGGGCCTGGGCGAGGAGCGCAGCGAGATCAGCGCGGCCATGGCCGACCTGCGCGCCGTCGGCTGCGACCTGCTGACGATCACCCAGTACCTGCGCCCGTCCGTGCGGCACCACCCGATCGACCGGTGGGTGCCGCCCGAGGAGTTCGACGAGCTGCGCGACGAGGCGCTCGGGTTCGGCTTCGCCGGGGTCATGGCCGGGCCGCTGGTGCGCTCGTCCTACCGGGCGGGCCGCCTCTACCGGCAGGCGCTCGACCGGCAAGCGATGAGCCGCGAGGCACTGGCCTAGCCATGCCCGCTGCGACGGTCGGCCGGTTGACACGAGTGGCTGGCATCTGGGGGTCGTCGCCCCCGGAGCCAGCACAGTATCCTCACCAACGTGACTGACCAAGCGGCTGAGACCGCTCGCATCCCAGGCCCTGACGGCCCGGCCAGAGCCCAGCCCGGCCCTGGTTGCAACGCTCTTGACCGCACCTACCGTCGTTTCCTGCTGCGGCGCGACACGCCGGCGCGATTTCTCAGCTGCCTAAAGGCGACAATCCCCTCGCGGAGGTTCTGATGGTGAACAAGCCCGGAGCCCGGAGCTCGAAGAAGGCCGCGGCCGATGCGGAGAGCCCCGGCCGCATCAAGCAGATCGGCATGGTCGCGGGAATCATCCGCAAGACCAACCCGAAGGGGCTGCCGATCGTCGCGCTCACCGGTATCGGCGTGATCGCGATCGTCGTGGTCGTCGGCCTGCTCACCGGCACCGCGGCGTTCCTGATCCCGCTGGGTGTGCTGCTCGGGCTGGCCGCGGCGATGATCCTGTTCGGGCGGTTTGCCCAGTCTGCGCAGTACGCGACGATCGCCGGGCAGCCGGGTGCCGCCGCCGCGATCCTGCAGAGCATGCGCGGCAGCTGGACCGTGACGCCGGCGATCTCCGCCAACCGGAACATGGACGTGGTGCACCGGGTGGTCGGCAAGCCGGGTGTGATTCTGGTCGGCGAGGGCTCACCGAACCGGCTGCCGAGCCTGCTCGCGGCCGAGAAGAAGCGGGTCTCGCGGGTAACCTTCGACGTGCCGATCTACGACTTCCAGGTCGGCGACGAGGACGGGCAGGTGCCGATCAGGAAGCTGCAGCGGACCATCATGAAGCTGCCCAGGAACCTCAAGGGCCCGGCGGTGGCCGACCTGAACTACCGGCTGAAGGCGCTCCCCCAGACGCTGCAGATGCCCAAGGGCCCGATGCCGAAAACCGGCCGGATGCCGAAGGCCCCGCGCCCGAAGTTCCGCTAGATCCGGATGACGACGGTGTTGGCCGCCTTGTCGTGCAGGCCCCGCTGGTCCTGATCGAAGACCAGCGGGGGGATCACCACCAGGAACAGGATCGTCCGCACCAGGGACCAGAACAGGCCGACCGGCCGGCCGTCCAGCCGCACCACCCGCAGGCCCAGCAGCCGCTTGCCCACGGTGAAGCCGGTCAGCGCGATCAGCAGGTAGACCTCGGCCGCGAACACCACGATCGTCCAGTACTGATCATGGAACACGGCCAGGGCGATCGCGGTGCACATCAGCCAGTCGATCATCAGCGCGCCGAGCCGACGGCCGATCCCGGCCACTGACCCCGCGCCCGCCTGGGGCAGGCCGAGACGCTCACCCGGGTATTGGCTCTTGTCCCCGGGCGACACCACGCCGGAGAGCCACGACCCGCTCCACCGTCGCTCCGCCACACCCACAAGGTACAGCCTGCTGCGGGCGCTCTTATGTGCGGCGCTGGATGGCCGACGCGTCCGTGCCCGAACCACCGACGAACCGCATCGGGTCACCGGACCCGAGGTCGGCGACGCCAGCGCTCTCCAGTGCGCCGATGGCCATGGTCCGGCGGACGGCCGAGAAGGTCAGCACGTGCGCGAGGACGCCGCCGTAGCTGAAGGTCTCCGGCGGGTCGCAGACCGCGTCGACGAAGGTCTCATCGGCCCGGCCCTCCCGGATCGGGGTCAGCACGAGATCGCGGAACCGCGGGCCAGCGACGTCGAGCCTGGCGTGCCACCCCGCCGGGGTGCGGTCGCCGTCCGGGGGCATCGCAGCACCGCCTTCCAGGGCGGTGATCCACATCTCCAGCTGGCCGACCAGCCGGTTGGTCACGCTGCGCAGCGTCGGGTCGCAGTCGATGCCCTCGACCGACAGCTCGATGGGCCGGTCCAGCACCTCGTCGCCGACGCGTCCGGTGCGGTCGATGATGTCCGACACGAGGGACAGATGGTGGTCAAACATGCCTTCCAGGACATCCATGGCTGCTCTCCTTGACGTCGCGGGCAGCCGGAGGCCGCCCGGGGGGTGGAAATGCACGCCGCTGGCCGCGGCGAGGTCGTGCCCTACCGCGCCCCGGCGGCGGTAGGCAGAGGGCGCGGCGCCGTAGGCCCGGCCGAACGCCCTGGTGAAGGCCTCCGGCGAGCCGTACCCGGCGTCCAGGGCGACCTCGATGACCGCGTCCGCCGTGGACGTGAGCCGGTGCGCGGCGCGCTCGAGCAGCAGCCGCCGGCGGAACGCGCCGGGCGGCTCGCCGAGCGCCGCGGCGGCCAGGCGGTCGAAATGGAAGCGGGACAGGTAGGCCTGGGCAGCCAGGCCGTCACCGGTCAGCTCCGGCTCGCCCAGGCTGGCCTCGACCAGGTCGAGAATCCACCGCAGCCGGTCCTTGCTCTCCATGCCCTCAATCCTGCTGGATACGGAGCTGCCCTGGCCTGATCGTGCTTGCTGTCTTGGCCGGCCCGCCGGGCAGGCCGGGGTCTCGGCGTGGCGTGGCGCCGCGCGGCGACGCAGCCCGTAACATGCGTGAAACATCGGGGATACGGGTCGGAAATCGCGAGCGCCTAACTTTTCAGGAGCGCCTGGACGCGGGCGCGCCAGCCCTGCCAACGGCCCAAGGGAGAGCGGATGTTCACGAGTGGCGACGAGATCCTGCGGTTTATAAAAGCCGAGGACGTGCAGTTCGTCGACGTCAGGTTCTGTGACCTGCCCGGGACGGTGCAGCACTTCACGGTGCCAGCGGAGTCCTTCGACGAGAAGATCTTCAGCGACGGCCTGATGTTCGACGGCTCGTCGATCCGCGGCTTCCAGGAGATCCACGAGTCGGACATGCTCCTGCTGCCGGACGCGACCAC
The DNA here is from genome assembly GCA_963739645.1 of uncultured Actinomycetota bacterium. Lineage (GTDB taxonomy): Bacteria > Actinomycetota > Actinomycetes > Streptosporangiales > Streptosporangiaceae > JASHPR01. The sequence goes on along the minus strand of CAVUBM010000056.1, from coordinate 132,603 downwards.
CGCAGTGGTGGACCCGTTCCGGACCCGCAAGACGCTGAACCTCACGTTCTTCGTGCACGACCCGCTGACCGGCGAGCCGTACAGCCGCGACCCCCGCAACATCGCCCGCAAGGCCGAGGACTACCTGCGCGGCAGCGGAATCGGCGACACCGCGTACTTCGGCCCCGAGGCCGAGTTCTACATCTTCGACTCCGCCCGGTTCGAGACCTCGCCGAACGCGGGCTACTACTTCATCGACTCGGTCGAGGGCGCGTGGAACACCGGCCGCGACGAGCCGGGCGGCAACCTGGCCTACAAGCCGCGCTACAAGGGCGGTTACTTCCCGGTGCCACCGTCTGACCACTACACCGACCTGCGCTCAGATATGGTGCGGGCCCTGATCGACTGCGGCATACCGGTGGAGATGCAGCATCACGAGGTCGGCACGGCCGGCCAGGCCGAGATCGACATCAGGTTCGACAGCATGCTGCGCATGGCCGACAGGGTGATGCTCTACAAGTACGTCGTGAAGAGCGTGGCCCGGGCGGCCGGGAAGACCGTGACCTTCATGCCCAAGCCGCTGTTCGGCGACAACGGCTCGGGCATGCACTGCCACCAGAGCCTGTGGAAGGACGGCGCGCCGCTGTTCTACGACGAGGTCGGCTACGCCGGGCTCTCCGATCTGGGCCGCTACTACGTCGGCGGCCTGCTCAAGCACGCGCCCTCGCTGCTGGCGTTCACGAACCCGACGGTGAACTCCTACCACCGGCTGGTCCCCGGCTTCGAGGCGCCGGTCAACCTGGTCTACTCGCAGCGCAACCGGTCGGCCTGCGTGCGGATCCCGATCACCGGCCCGAGCCCGAAGGCGAAGCGGCTGGAGTTCCGGGTCCCGGACCCGTCCTGCAACCCGTACCTGGCGTTCTCGGCCATGCTCCTGGCCGGCCTGGACGGGATCAAGAACAAGATCGAGCCCCCGGAGCCGGTGGACAAGGACCTCTACGAGCTTCCGCCCGACGAGGCCAGGGCCATCCCGCAGGTGCCGGGCTCGCTGAACGAGGTGCTCGACAACCTGGAGGCCGACCACGACTTCCTGCTCGAGGGCGGCGTGTTCACCCAGGACCTGATCGAGACCTGGCTGGACTACAAGCGGTCCAACGAGATCGACCCGATCCGGCTGCGCCCGCACCCGCACGAGTTCGAGCTGTACTTCGACGTGTAACCGGTTTACCGGCTCTGACCTGCTGTTTCAGGGTTCGCCGTAGCGCTGTTCCGCCGCTGTTCCTTCCGGTAGGCGGTGAGCACGGCGTCTACGGCGGCCCGGGTCGACCTCGTCGCGGTCAGGCCAGACTTGCTGGCCGGAGTTCCCGGCCGGTGACAGAGTTCAGCCAGGGAGGTCCTCCGGGCGCTTTGCGGCGAGATGGCCATGCAGCAGGCCGGTGGACTGGCCGACCTCGATGAGGTATCCGTCCGGGTCCCGCATGTAGCAGCGGATCTCCGCTCCGCGGTCGATCGGCGGCGTCACGAACTCTGCCCCCTTCGCCTTCCACTCCTGGTAGCAGGCCTGGATGTCAGCGACCCGCAAGTTCAGGAAGATCGAGGTGGTGTCGCCGGGCTGGTAGTCGACCACCGAGATGCCTGGCTTGTCGGGGGTGGGCGGCCCGCCGGGGTTCATGATGATCCACGAGTTGGACAGCCTGACAGTGCACGGGTTCTCTTCCAGGATGACGGTGCCGCCCAGGATGCGCGAGTAGAAGTCGCGCGATCGCGCGACCTTGCGGACGGTGATGAACAACGCCGCCAGAAGGCCCTCGGCGGGCGCAGGGAAGCTGGCGAAATCGTCGCGGGGCTGAGATTCTGTCATGGGTGCTCCTCCGGCGGCATTGGCGGACAACGGCAGGGTTCCCGGGCAGGTGCCAGTTAATGCCGGGCTGCGGCGGGGGTCAACGTGCCGCGCCCGGAGCGTGCCAGTGTGAGGACGAACGACGTGAGGCCCGCAAGGCCTGGCGCAGTCTCGGCTGGCCCGGGAACGCTGGTTATGCGGTGATCAGAGATATGCCAGCACAAGACCCGGCCTACAGGCCCACCCGGCTTCGTCTAGTCCCTGGCTGTATGGTGCCCGCCTCACAGAAACTGGCCCGCCGAGGTGGCTGGCTCGCCGTCCCACACCACAGCCACGACCTGACCTGGCGTCGATGACAGCCCACCCGGTCTCGCGCTCAAGGCGGACCAGGCCATCCGGGCGGACCTCCACGCCAGTCAGCTTCTTGTTCTCGGTTGCGGCGAAACCGATCTGGCCGATCCTGCTGACAACCATAGAGATCGACCCGGACTTACCGATGAGGGGCTTCAGCAGGTCACGGATCGTCTCACCGGTCATGAACCCATCAACTCCAGGTACCGCTACGAGCAGGACGCCATGCGACGGACAACCGCGGCCTGGTCGCAGCCTAATGCCGAACACCGACCAGTCCGGTCTGCCGACGATGAGCACCAGGCCGTCGCCATGATCGGAAGCAGACTTCACCGGACCCAGGCTGCTTGTTCCGTCTCTGTTCGGCTGACGCTGAGAAACATCGCCAAACGACGCGAACCGACGCTCACTGAAATCCCAGTTCGGCGACGTCGCCGGGTACTGACCATGCAGCCGAAAGCTGAGCTGTACTTCGGGGCGTAACTCCGGAAATCGACGCGGCACGGCGCCGCGGTGAAAGTGGTGGGGCCCGCGCCGCGTCGCTATGCGCCTCGGGCAGCCCTGAGCGCTTCCGCTAGCTCGCCGGGGCGGGGCCGGGCCACGTCGAGCGCTTCCCGTAACACCGAACGCGGCCGCTGTGCTCGCTCATATGCGTTCAGCGCATCGCGCAGCTCGAAGAGGACCGGGCCGACCGACAGCGTGTCAGGCGGCGCGGGCGGCCCGGCCTCAAGGATCGCCCGGGCCGCGTCCACCACCTCGCCGGTCGTCCCGTCTACCGGCAGCTTGGCCGCGGCATGCACCGGCCCGTACAGCCGGTGCATCGTGCGGTCATCCAGCTCGGCGGCAGGCGTAACCACCGTGACCACGGCGGCCACGGCACAGACCAGCCGGGTGACATCCGGCCGCTGGTCGCCGGTCACCCGTCCGCCCCCATAGCGCGGGATTCGTCCTGCCTCCACCCGACGACCCGTGATGTCGCCCGCTTTGCGTCAGCCACGGACCGGAACCTATAGCCAATTATCCGTCCATTTATGTCTTCAAGAAGGTAAATCAATGGCCATCCTTTCCGTCCAACGGCGAATGTGAACTGGAGGCTACCGGGCTGTTAGCCATCCTGGCGAATCAAGTTACCGCAGGTCTGAAGCTAGCAGTCGACGCAACTGACATCAATTACCCGAAATTCCTGGGCCATTTCAGATGTATTCACGCCACATTGCATGCCAAACTTGCGCACCGAGCCCGTTCCCGGCGTCGGCGGAGCCGTCCACGATTGTTCGCAGCCGTCAGCCCGCCCGCATAGCTCAGCGGCGGCGCTTGACTACTCCGATGCCGCGGTTGCACCACGCAAGCTCGGCTCACCGGGAATCATCCTGGCGGTCAGCATGAGGATCAGGACTGCAGCAGCGGCCAGGTGCATGCCAGCGAGCGCCACCTTCGTGGCCGTGTTGGTTCCGCTGCTGAGCGGCCCGGCCAGTGACAGCGCCAGCGCGGCCAGCGCCATCGGCGGTCCAACGGCTCGTGCCCGTGGCTGAAGGGCTGACGCTGCGGCGCCGCGGCCGTCTCGACGAAGCCGGGCTGTGCCATCAGCTCGCCCTCGACCTGTGCGACCAGTACGGCATTCCGACCGGCCTGGCCGCCGCGCACGCAGCGCTCGGCTACCTCGCTGAACTTCGGCAAGACGCGGACGCGGCCGTGCGGCATCATCAGGCGAGTCTCGACGCTGCCTGCGAGGCGGCCGACCACCGGGCGCAGGCCCTCGCGCTTGAGGGCCTGGCCGGTGTCGCGTCGCTCCGCAGCGACCCGCGCGCCAGCGGCCTGCTGCTGGGCGCCTCACGGCTGCCGAACGGACCGACATCGACCGTGCGATCGCCCGCCTCCACGACCACGCCGCCCTGGACGCCGCATTCGAAGAGGGTCACCGCGACCCGCAGCCTGTCCTCAGGCTCGCAGCCCAGCACGAGACTCCCGGGCGGATGGCTTCCTCTAGCGGGATGACGGGGGCGGATGGACTGCGGCAGGCAGGCGCAGCAGAAGCGCACGGACGTCCTGTTACCAGCGGCCGTACAGCACCGAGGTGTCGTAGGGAGCGGTCTCGCCGCCGGCGAACTGCACCCCCCACAGCCCCGGCGTATACCCCGGGGACAGCTTCTCGCCGTCGAGAGTGGCCAGCCAGACGAGATACACAAGGCCCTCAAGGTGCTCGCGCACCTTGGGCAGATTGGCCCGGTCACAGTAGACGCGAGCGCGGGTGTGCATGTCCATGCGCCCTTTGACCCAGGCCCGCAGCGCGCCGGCCTTGGCGTAGATCTCGTTACCCGCCTCGTAGTCGGCCACGCCGCAGTCCCGGTGGTTGCCGAGCACGGTGATCCACCGCACCGCGGCGAACCGCTTGGCGTCCTGCTTGGTGGCCGCGTACTTGCCGTCAAAGTACAGGCAGGCGTGGGCCCCGGCCGGGATGAGCTTTGGGCGGGTCGAGTCGTAGAAATTCATTTTGGCGCCTTCCTAGCGGGGCCTGACCTAGGGCCTGAAACAGTAATGGACATCCTGCGCCGTTCGCCAGGAATGACGAAACAGGTCAGGGATAATGCCGTGTGATCGGCCAGACCCCGCCAGGCGGACGCGTGGTCGCTGACGTCAGCCCAGGTCAAACTCACCGCCGTGGACGCCGGCGGTGAAGGCACGCCACTCCTCGGGCGTGAAGATCAGCGCGGGGCCTTCGGGATCGCTGCCGTCGCGCATGGCGATGATCCGGTCGCTGCCCTCCTTGGAGCCGGGCAGGACCGCAATCTCGATGCACGGGCCGTCGTCCTCGCTGCTGTGGGACGACTTGCGCCAGGCGGCGTCGGCCAGATCCATGTCCTGGATCGCCTTCCGTGCGGGTTCGGTGGGAGGCGCGCCAGATGACGCCTTGGTTTCAGTATGTCGCAGCGCCGCCAGTCTGTTTGACAGCGCACCGGCGGAGCGGATACTGAGTTCGTCCCTGGGCGGCTGAACCCTACGGAGGCACGGTGAGCGGCGAGCTACCCTCGGCGACGGGCCAACTCGCCATCGGCTCGCAGGTAGCTGGCTACCAGATCGTGGAACAGATCGGCCGCGGCGGGATGGCGGTCGTGTACCGTGCGTTCGATTCCCGGCTGGACCGGTCGGTAGCGCTGAAGATCCTGGCCCCCGAACTGGCCAGGGACGCGCCATTCCGGCAGCGATTCCTCCGGGAGATGCGCGCCGCGGCGGCCGTCGATCATCCGCACATCGTGCCGGTCTTCGACGCGGGTGACGCCGACGGGAATCTGTACATCGCGATGCGCTACGTCAGCGGGCAGGACATGCGCACGCTGCTGGATCGCGAGCACACGCTGCCCGCGATCCGGACCGCTCATGTCATCACCCAGGTGGCCTCCGCGCTGGACGAGGCGCACTCCCACGGCCTGGTGCACCGCGACGTGAAGCCGGGGAACATGCTGCTGGGCCGGGTGGCCGGGAGCGGCCAGCCCGATCACGTGTACCTGTCCGACTTCGGGCTCAGCAAGCAGTCGCTGTCCCAGGTCAGCATCACGTCGACCGGCCAGTTTCTCGGCACGCTCGACTACATGGCGCCCGAGCAGATCGAGGGCGGCCAGGTCGACGGCCGCGCCGACCAGTACTCGCTGGCCTGCACCGCCTACGAGATGCTCGCGGGCGAGCCGCCGTTCCGGCGCGAACAGGGCCTGGCGGTCATGTGGGCCCAGCTGTCCACGCCCGCCCCGCCGCTGACCACCAAACGCCCCGAACTGCCGCCCGCCCTTGATGAGGTCATGGCCAAGGCGCTGGCCAAGGCGCCGGCCGACCGCTACCGCACCTGCGGTGACTTCGCGGAGGCGCTGCGCGCCGCCTGCCGGATCCGTCTCGACGACGTGGTACCAGCCTCGCCGGACGCCCCGGCCGGGCCGTCGCCCACGGAGATGGCCCAGATCCGGCCGCCGTCCTCATGGCCCAGCGAGGAAACCGCGCCGACGGACCCGACCGGCCTGCCGGACGAGACCAGCCCGGCCGGCCCGCAACCGCGCCCGGCCGCGGCCTGGTCGGCCGACCCGGTCCGCCTGCGTCCTGGTTCGCCGACCAGAAACCGGCCTCGTCCGGACCGCCGGCCCGGCCCCGGCCTCGTCCTGGCCCGCTGACCCGGCCGCGACGAGCGGCCCGGGGCTGCGGCCCCCGGCATCGTGGCCGGCCCCGCCGCCAGCGACCCCTGGCCGGTACCCGGGAGGCGGCCGGCCTCCGGCTCGCCGCCGGCCGGGACGGGGACGCACCGTCGGGCTGGTGGTGGCGGTCATCGTGGTCCTGGCTCTGGCCGGCGTGGCCGTCGCCGTGCTGCACGCCCGCAACACTCCCTCGGCGCCGAGCACCATCACCTCCGGCACGTCCGGCTCAGCCAGCCCGTCGGTCTCGCCGACCCAGGCCAGCTCCGGGCCCCTCGGCCCGGCCGCGACCGTGCAGGCGTACTTCACCGCGATCAACAACCACGACTACACCCGGGCGTGGAATCTCGGCGGCAGGAACACCGCGTCGTCCTTCTCCCAGTTCGAGAGCGGCTTCGCCGGAACGGCGCGCGACAACGTGACCATCGTCTCGGTGTCCGGCGAGATGGTGAACGTCAAGCTCGTCGCCACCCAGACCGACGGCACGGTCAAGGACTACGCGGGCACCTACACGGTCAACGACGGTGTCATCACCCGTTCCGATATCAGCCAGACCGGCTAGCGGCCTACCATGCCTCGTGATCCCGATCGAGCGTGAGCTGCGCGATCTCGGCACGCCCGAGCGCGCGGCGGGCACGAAGGCGTACCTCAAGAGCGACCTGGAGTTCACCGGCACCACGGTGCCCGACACCCGCTCGGTGATCAGGTCGTGGTGCCGGGCCCGGCCCGGCCTGACCCGCGAGGAGCTGGTCGCCACCGCCGGGGAGCTCTGGGCCCGGCCGGTGTTCGAGTGCCGCCTGGCCGCCGTCGAGCTGCTCGACGCCAGAGCCGCCCTGCTGCAGCCGGGCGACGCCGTCATGATCGAGCGGATGCTGCGCACCGCCCGCACCTGGGCGCTGGTGGACAGCCTGGCCGAGCACGTGATGGGCGGGCTCACCGAGCGCTACCCCGAGCTCACCGCCACTCTGGACCGCTGGGCCAGCGACGACGACTTCTGGCTGCGGCGCTCGGCCATGCTGGCCCTGCTGCGGCCGCTGCGCCGCGGCGGCGGCGACTTCGACCGGTTCTCCCGGTACGCCGACCAGATGCTGGAGGAGAAGGAGTTCTTCATCCGCAAGGCCATCGGCTGGATCCTGCGCGACACCGCCAAGCGCCGGCCCGCCCTGGTCGCCGGATGGCTGGCGCCGCGGGCACACCGGGCCTCCGGGGTCACGATCCGCGAGGCGGTCAAGCCGCTCCCGCCCGAGGTCCGCGACCAGCTGCTGGCCGCCTACGCCGGCCGGCGGAACGCCGGGTAACCGGGCAGGTCGGGACCGTCCCAGGTCCGGGTGACGGACAGCAGCCCCGGCATCAGCTCGGCGAGGGCGAGCAGCTGCCCCGCGCCGGTGCAACGCGTTATGACCGGCGGAACCGGGCCAGCGCGGCCGGGGGCAGCCCGGCCAGCCGGGTGCTTTCCCTGGTGAGGTGGGCCTGATCGGCGTAGCCGGCGTCGGCGGCCAGGCCCGCCAGGTCGGCCACGTCCCCTGACGCGTCGAGGCGGGCGAGGAACCGGCGGAATCTGAGCACCCGCATCAGCGTCCGCGGCCCGTAGCCGATGGCCGCCTGGCACCGGCGGCGCAGCTGCCGCTCGCTGACCCCCAGCCGCCCGGCGGCCAGCTCCGCCCGCGCCCCCGGCCGGCCCAGCCAGCGGGCCGCGGCGAGCACCAGGCCGTCCGCCGGGCGCTCGGTCACCATCTCAGCGGCGGCCTCGGTGAGCCGCCGCAGGGCCTCCGCGGGCGGCAGCGACCCTTCCAGCCGGCGCGCTGGCACCGCGGGCAGGTCCGCGGCGTCCACCCGCTGGTCGAGCAGCTCGCTGAGCGGCACGCCGAGCGCGGCGCCCCCCACTCCGGGGCGGAACCTCGCCCCCACGATCACCGTCCCGGGCGGCCGCGAGTCCGGGACGGGCCCGGTGTCCGGGCCGGCCACGAACGCGCCCACGCCGCTCTGCCAGATCAGGTCGATGCAGGCATCGGGCAGGACCAGCGTCGGCTTCCCGCCGTCCGGCGGCATGACCGACACCCACAGGCACTGAATGTCCTGCCTGAACGCTGCCGGCGCCGCGTACTCACGGTATCCGGGTGCCCAGTCCACGGTTCCAGTCAATCACTTCCGGTGTCCGCTTCGTTCAATACGGCACCGCGGGCGGTGTGGTCCGATGAGCGCATGAGCAAACCTGATCTTGATGCTGCTGCGCAGTTCGTGGCCGCCAACGGCCGGGTCGTGGACCGCCGCCGGCTCGAGCGGCTGTTCGGCGGGGGCGAGGCCACGCCGGTCCGGGACGCGGTCGCCGCCTACCGCAACCCCGACGGCGGGTTCGGCCACGGCCTGGAACCGGATGGGCGGGACCCGGCCACCCAGCCTGCCGCGATCGAGCAGGCGCTGGGCATCCTGGATGAGGCCGACGCCTGGGACACCGGGCTGGTCACCGGCGCCTGCGACTGGCTGCAGGCGAACGCGCCCGCCGAGGGGGGCTCGGCCTTCGTGGAGGCGACCATCGAGGGCTGGCCGCACGCCCCGTGGTGGGTCCCGGAGCCGGGGCGCCCGGCCTCGCTGACCTCGACCGGCCAGATCGCGGGCACCCTGCACGCCCGCGGGTTCGCGCATCCGTGGCTGGACCGGGCCACGGAACTGCTCTGGGAGCGGATCGACCAGCTGTCCGCTCCCGGCCCCTACGACATGATCGGTGTGATCAGCTTCCTCAACCACGTGCCCGACGCTATGCGCGCGGAGCAGGCGCTCGGCAAGATCGCGCCGGTGCTGCTGGGCATGGTCGCGCTCGACCCTGAGCAGCCCGGCGAGACGCACTCACCGCTCTCGTTCGCCCCCAAGCCCAGCTCGCGGGCCCGCGCCCTGTTCGACGAGCCGGTCATCGGGGCCCACCTCGACCACCGCGCCGCCGCCCAGCGCGACGACGGCGGCTGGACGTTCAACTTCCCGGCCTGGTCCCCCGCGGCCGAGCTGGACTGGCGCGGCTATATCACCGTGAGCACCCTGGTCACCCTGCGCGACAACGGCCGTCTGTGACCGCCGGGGCCGGGCCCGGGCCCGGCATGACAGGCTGGCCCGATGGAACCGGTGAACGCCACGGGCTACCGGGCCGTGCCGATCGGGTGGGTTGAGTCGCCGCTGTCCGACCTGGCGCGTGCCCCCATGCAGGGGGACGAGGGCGCACCCGACGCGTGGCTGGTCTTCGTGCCCGAGGTCGCCGACGGGCTCCGCGGCCTGTCCGCCGGCGACGAGATCATCGTGCTGACCTGGCTGGACCGGGCCGACCGCGATGTGCTGGTCACCCGGCCGCGCGGGGATGCGGCGCGGCCGCTCACGGGCGTGTTCAGCACGCGCTCCCCGGACCGCCCCAACCCGATCGGGCTGCACCGGGTCCGCGTCCTGGCCGCCGACGGGTTGCGGATCCTGGTCGGCCCGCTGGAGGCGGTGGACGGAACGCCGGTCCTCGACGTCAAGCCGGTGCTGGACCCGGCCGCCGACCGGTAGTCGGGCGCAACGACCCGACGCATAGGTTGCCGATGCCGCGCAGCAGTCCGTAGGCCTCCACGTCGGGGCGAATCTCGCCGGCGGCGGCCGCGGCGTCGAGCAGCTGAGCGCACACGGGCACGAGGCGGTCGAGAAAGTAGGCGTGCAGGGTCTCGAAGCGGGCGTTGTCGGACTGCAGCGCCGCGGCGAGTCCGTGCTTGGTGACCAGGAAGTCGACGAAGAGGTCGACCCATTGCGTCAGCGCGGCGTGCGGCGTGCTGCTGCTCGCCAGCAGGGCTGGCCCGGCTTCGGCGCAGGCGTCGACCTGGTGGCGGTAGACGGCGATGACGAGATCGGCCCGGGTCGGGAAGTGGCGGTAGATCGTGCCCATCCCGACTCCGGCCCTGGCCGCGATGTCGCGCACCGGCGCTTCCACGCCGGAGGTGACGAACACGGCGGCGGCGGCGTCGAGCAGGGTCTGCTCGTTGCGCCGGGCGTCGGCCCGTTTCCGCGGGGACGTTCGCCCCGCTTGCCGCATCGATGTCGGACACCGTCCCGTCCCTCTCGTCGCCAGCCTTGCGAAGCGGAGCAGCGTTCCGTATGTTGAACGGAGCAACGTTCCGCTTGTCATCATGCCAGAGCCGGAAGACGAGCTCACGCCGCTGAGCCGCGACGAAGCAGCACCCCGACGGAAAGAGACGGAAGGACTCAACGGCCATGTCGCACACGACCGGACCGCGGTTCGGGATCATGACGGCCCCGTCACAGGTCAGCTATCGCGACGTTCTGCGGGTCTGGCGAGAGGCGGACACGATCCCGCAGATCGAGCATGCGTGGCTGTTCGATCACCTCATGCCGATCGGCGGCGACCCCAACGGGCCGACCTTCGAAGGCTGGACACTGCTCTCGGCCCTCGCCGCGCAAACCGAGCGACTGCGCCTCGGGCTGCTCGTGACCAGCAACCGCTTCCGGCCGCCCGCGATGCTGGCCAAGATCGCCGCGACCGTCGACGTCGTCTCCGGCGGGCGGCTCGAATTCGGCATCGGCGCAGGCTCACGACCAGGCCACCCTGTGGCCCGGCGTGAGTACGAGGCACACGGCCTGCCCTTCCACGACTCCGCCTACGCGGTCGGGAGCCTCGCCGAAGCGTGCACGGTCATCCGGCGGTTGTGGACCGAGGCCGAACCGTTCGACTTCGACGGCACCTACCTCCGCCTGACCGGAGCGTTCTGCAACCCCAAACCCGTCCAGCGACCTCATCCGCCGATACTGATCGGCGGACGCTCTACCGCGACGCTGCGCGTGGTCGCCGAGCATGCCGACCTGTGGAACATCCCCGGCGGCGACATCGACGACGCCGTCCGTCGCGGCGCTCTGCTGGACCGCTTCTGCGCCGAGATCGGCCGCGACCCCGCCTCGATCACCCGGTCCATCGTCCTGCCGGTCTCCTACGACCACCCCGGCAGCACCCGGGACGCGATCGCTGAAGCCATCGCCGCCGGCTTCCGGCACATCGTCCTGGGATTGCCTGCCCCCTATCCCGAAAACGCCGCACGATGGGTCACCAGCGAGCTCATCAGCGAGTCGGCTCAGCCGTAGAACAGGCGCTCCATCACCGCGCGAGCCCGGCGAGCGGCCCGGCGGTGATCCTGCAGCAGGTCCTGCGAGGCGTCCGGGGCGTAGCCGAGCAGCCGCGCCACCGCGCCGAGTTCCGGCTGGGACGAGGGCACCGTGTCCCCCGGGCGGCCACGCACCAGCATCACGGCGTTCCTGATCCGCGTGGCCAGCAGCCACGCCTCGGTCAGCGCCGCCGCGTCGGGCGCGGTGATCAGGTTCTCGTCGCGGGCGGTCTGCAGCGCGGCGAGGGTGCGGGTGGTGCGCAGCGCCGGCACCGCGTGCGCGTGGCGCAGCTGCAGCAGCTGCGCCACCCACTCCACGTCGGCCAGCCCGCCCGGGCCGAGCTTGAGGTGCAGGGCGGGATCGACGCCACGGGGCATGCGTTCCGCTTCCATCCGGGCCTTGATCCGTCTCACCTCACGGACGGACGCCTCGGTCACGCCCCCGGCGGGATAGCGGAACTCGTCGGCCAGGGCGGTGAAGTCCCCGCCGAGGCCGGCGTCGCCCGCGACCGGCTCGGCGCGCAGCAGGGCCTGGGCCTCCCATGGGGACGACCAGCGCTGGTAGTAGGCCCGGTAAGAGCTCAGCGTGCGGACCAGGGGTCCCTGCCGTCCCTCGGGCCGCAGCCCGGCGTCGATCGGCAGCGCCGGGTCGGGGCCGGGACGGCCCAGCAGCGAGCGCAGATCCTCGGCGATCGCCTGCGCGGCCCGGGTCGCGGCCTCCTCGTCGGCCCCTGGATCCGGCTCGTGCACGAACATCACGTCCGCGTCGCTGGCGTAACCCATCTCGTGGCCGCCGAGCCGGCCCATGGCCACCACGCACATCCGGGTGGGCAGCGGGCCGGCCTGCTCCTCGACCTTCCTGGCCGCCGCCTCCAGCGCGGCCCCGACGGTCACCGTCGCGACCGCGGTGAGGGCCTCGCAGGTCTCCTCGACCCCGGACAGGCCCAGCAGGTCGGCGGCGGCCGTGCGCAGCAGCTCCCGGCGGCGCAGCGCCAGCACGGACGCGACCGCGTGGCCGGCCGTGCCGTGCCTGCGCACGACAGCCGCCGCCTCGGCCTGTAGCGCCTCGGCCGACCTGGGCTCGAGCTGGATGTCGTCGGCGAGCATGGCGACCGCGTCCGGCGCACGCAGCAGCAGCCCGGTGGCGTACCGGCTCGAGGCCAGCAGCCTGGCCATCCGCTGCGCGACCCTGGTGTCGTCCCTGAGCAGCCGCAGATACCAGGACGAGTCCCCCAGCGCGTCGCTGACCTGGCGGAACGCGAGCAGCCCGGCGTCGGGCTGGGCCGCGTCGGCGAACCAGCCGAGCATGACAGGCAACAGCGTCCGCTGAATCGCGGCCCGGCGCGAGACCCCGGCGGTGAGGGCCTCGATGTGCCGCAGCGCCCCGGCCGGGTCCACGTATCCGAGCGCTTCGAGCCGCGCCTGCGCGGCCTCCTTGGTCAGCCGGACGGCGTCACCAGGGAGCCTGGCCACCGCCTCAAGCAGCGGCCGGTAGAACAGCTTCTCGTGCAGCCGCCGGGCCTGGCTGGCGTGCCTGCCCCACTCGGCCAGCAGGTCGGCGGTGGGGTCGCCGCGCCAGGGGCTGGCGCCGGCCGGGCCGGACCCGGCCGCCTCCTTGCCGCCGGCCGCGTCCTGGCCCGCGTCGTCCCCGGCGGGCCGCATCTCCCGCAGCGCCCGGCCGACCTGGCGCAGCACGGCCGGGTCCTCGGGCAGCTCGTGGGTGCGGCGGAGCCTGCGCAGCTGCAGCAGGTGCTCGACGCTGCGCAGGAACCGGTACGCGGCGGCCAGGCTCATCGCGTCGTCGCGGCCCACGTAACCCCCGCTGGCCAGGGCCGCGAGGGCGTCCAGCGTGGCGGCGGGGCGCAGCGACTCGTCGGTGCGCCCGTGCACGAGCTGCAGCAGCTGCACGGCGAACTCGATGTCGCGCAGGCCGCCAGGACCCAGCTTGATCTCCCGGCCGGCCCGGTCCGCGGGCAGGCTGCCGATCACCCGGCGGCGCATGGCCTGCACGTCCGCCACGAAGTTCTCCCGCTGCGCCGCCTCCCACACCATCGGCCCGAGCGCGGCCATGTAGTCCTGGCCGAGATCGGGGTCGCCCGCCACCGGCCTGGCCTTGAGCAGCGCCTGGAACTCCCAGGTCTGCGCCCAGCGCTGGTAGTAGGCCCGATGGCTGGTCAGCGTGCGGACCAGAGGCCCGTCCCGGCCTTCAGGGCGGAGGTTCGGGTCGACGGGGAAGAGGGCCTCCTCGGTAGCGGCCTCGGAGCAGACCCGGATCATCCCGGCCGCGAGCCGGGTGGCGGTCCGCAGCGCCGCGGCCTCTCCTCCGCCGTCGGCGTCGCCGGGGCCAGCCGCCCCGCCCGCCTCCCCCGGCGCGGCCACGAAGATCACGTCGATGTCGCTGGCGTAGTTGAGTTCCCGGCCACCGCACTTCCCCATCGCGATCACCGCGAGGCGGCACGGCGCGGAACCGGGTGGCAGCTGGGACCGGGCGATCGCGAGCGCCGCTTCCAGCGCCGCGGCGGCGAGATCCGCGAGCTCGGCCGCGACCTCGGCCAGGCCCTCGGCCCCGGTGAGGTCCCTGGCCGCCAGGTGCAGCAGCCGCCGCCGGTACGCGGTGCGCACCGCGGTGACCGGGCCCGTGCTGGCCGGATCGGTGCTGGCCGGATCGGTGCTGGCCGGATCGGTGCTGACCGGGTCCGTGCCGTCCAGCCGGGCCGGATCGGACACGGGCTCGCGATCACCGGGCCGGGCCCCGGCCGCGGTCAGCAGCTCGTCACGCAGCTCGCACGGTGTGGGGCGCCGGAGCGCGTCCGGTCCGCGCAGAATCCGCCAGTCGCCGGGATGGCGCTCGAGATGGCCACCCAGCGCGGTGCTGACCCCGAGCACGTTGATCAGGCGCGTCCTGAACCCCTCGTCATCGCGCAGGGCCAGCCGCAGCCCGGCGTCGGCCGGCAGCCGGGCCAGGCCGGCCAGGGCCAGGTCCGGGTCGGCCGCCGCGGCGAGCGCCGCGAGCACGCCGGAGTCCGCGCCGGCGGTGTCGAGCCCGAGATCCTCGGTGATCAGGCGCTGAGCGCGGGATGTGTCGCCGAATCCCATCGCGGCCAGCTGCCCGGCCAGGGTGGTACCGCGCGGCATGCTCACCCCTGCACGGTAGCGCCCGCTGACCGGCGCCCACCCAGCCGTCCGGCGCCGACCACGCTCAGTGAACAATCCGTGGTCACCGGCCAATCCGGGTATGTCAGCTCATGGCCGCCCGTTATTCTCGACGGCAGCGGGGACTGCCATCCACGCCCGTGATCGAGCACCAGGCGGACAGCGTGAACGAGGACATCCAGGGCCTGATCGACGGCGTGACACGCGCCTGGGACCAGGTCGTCAAGCAAGTAGACGAGATGATCCGCGGGATGCCGGGCCCGGCGCCCGCCCCGCGGTCCTCCCCGGCCGCCATGTCCGACAGCGAGCTCCGCGAGGCGCTGCTCGCCGTGGCCTCGAGCCTGATCGCCGGCATCGACCCGGCCCGCCAGGCCACGTTCCCTGTCCAGGAGGATCCGCGCTGGCGCTTCAACCTGCCGGCCACGGTCGAGACCCACATGCTGGCCATGTTCACCGAGGCATCGGACGCGTTCGGCCTCGCGGTCACCGGGCTGGGCGATCACGCGTCCTCGGCCGGCCTCGGCGCCATCGGGCGCCTGGCCGAGATCCTGGTGCGGGCCCGGTGGCTGGTGGAGCCGGCCGACGCCACGCTGCGGCGCGAGCGCGGCTACGCCCTGACCGCGGACGCGATCACCTGGCTGCGCAAGACCAGCGGCCGCGCGGAGGATGTGGGCGAGGTGGGCCAGCCCGACCTGGCCGGTGACATCGCAGACCGGACCGAGACCATGACCGCCAGGCTGGCCGAGATCAGGCAGGACGACGGGCTGCAGCCGGTGCCGGTGCCGAAGCCGCGCAAGCTGCTCGACGCGTACCTGCCGGGCAGCGGGCTCGCGCTGTTCGCGCTGCTCACCGCGGCGGGCTCCCGCCCCGGCGCGGCACCGTCCGGGCTGTTCTACACCGAGCCGCACGTCAGCAACGCGCACGTACAGCTTCCAGCGGCTGCACATCACCCGCGCGTACTGGCTGGCCCAGGCGACCGCCCTGTACGCGCACCTGTGCGACACCGCGGTCCCTGAGCTCGGCCGGGACGACTGGAAAGAGGTCATCGCCACGGCGGAGATCAGGCTGCGGCCGCTCAGTCAGGAGGCGGAGCGGCGGTACCAGCGGCGGCTGCAGCGCGGCCTGCATCCCGGCCTGTAGGGGCGGACCCGCCGCCCAGCACGGGGCTACAGCGTGGGCAGGTAGCGGTCCAGCTCGAACTCGGTGACCTGCCGGCGGTACTCCTGCCACTCCGAGCGCTTGTTCCGCAGGAAGAAGTCGAAGACGTGCTCGCCGAGCGTCTCGGCCACCAGTTCGCTGCGCTGCATCACGTCGCACGCGTCGGCCAGGCTCTGCGGCAGCGGCGCGATGCCGAGCGCGCGGCGTTCGGCCGAGGTCAGGGCCCACACGTCGTCCTCGGCGCCGGGCGGGAGCTCGTAGTCCTCCTCGATGCCCTTGAGCCCGGCGGCCAGGATGACCGCGAACGCCAGGTACGGGTTGCAGGCCGGGTCGATCGAGCGGAACTCGACCCGGGTGGCGTTCCCCTTCTGCGGCTTGTACATGGGCACCCGGACCAGCGCCGACCTGTTGTTGTGGCCCCAGCAGATGTAGGCGGGCGCCTCGCCGCCCGCCCCGGCGATGCGCTCGTCCCCGCCCCACAGCCGCTTGTAGGAGTTGACCCACTGGTTGCAGACGGCGGTGATCTCCGCGGCGTGGGTGAGCAGCCCGGCGATGAACGCCCGGCCGAGCTTGGACAGCTGGAACTCGGCGCCGGGCTCGTGGAACACGTTGCGGTCGCCCTCGAACAGCGACATGTGCGTGTGCATGCCCGAGCCGGGGTGCTCGGTGAACGGCTTCGGCATGAATGAGGCGTAGACCCCCTGGTCGAGCGCGACCTCCTTCATGGCCAGCCGGAACGACATGATGTTGTCCGCCGTGGTCAGCGCGTCGGCGTACCGCAGGTCGATCTCCTGCTGACCGGGGGCGCCCTCATGGTGGCTGAACTCGACCGAGATGCCCATGCTCTCCAGCATCACGATCGCGCTGCGGCGGAAGTCGTGCGCGATCGTGTGCGGCGTGTGGTCGAAGTAGCCGCCGGTGTCGATCGGCCGCGGCTTGACCCCGGGCTCCGGCTTCTCCTGGAGCAGGAAGAACTCGATCTCGGGGTGGGTGTAGAAGGTGAAGCCGAGGTCGGCGGCCCGGCCGAGCGCACGCTTGAGCACGTGCCGGGGGTCGGCGTAGGACGGCGACCCGTCCGGCATCAGGATGTCGCAGAACATCCGGCCCACCGCCACCTCGCCCAGCGGCATCAGCTGGAACGTGGACGGGTCCGGCCTGGCGATCATGTCCGCCTCGTAGACCCGGGCGAAGCCCTCCACGGCCGACCCGTCGAAGCCGATGCCCTCGGCGAACGCGCCCTCGAGCTCGGCCGGGGCGACCGCCACCGACTTCAGGTAGCCGAGGACGTCCGTGAACCACAACCGGACAAAGCGCACATCTCGCTCCTCGAGCGTGCGCAGTACGAACTCTTCCTGCCTGTCCACCCGGTCAGTCTGCCCAACTTGTGTTTCCGGCACGTTAACGCCCCACGTCGCCGCCTCCGCGGCGGCCCGGGGTCGCATGATCGTGGTGGGTTTTCGTCACATGGCGCGGGTAATCCACCACGATCATGGTTGACGGGGCGTGGAGCAGCCAGGCGGACGGGCCGACCTATGCTGAGGGGGTGCCGGAAATGCGCATTGCCCTCGCTCAGGTAAACGCCACCGTCGGGGATCTGGCCGGGAACGCGGACCTCATCGTCGCGTGGACCAGGCGGGCCGCGGATCAGGGCGCCAGACTCGTGGTGTTCCCCGAGATGATGCTGACCGGCTACCCGGTCGAGGACCTGGCCCTGCGGGCGTCGTTCGTCGCGGCCTCGACCGCCGCGCTGAGGGCCACGGCGGAGCGGCTGGCCGCCGAGGGGCTCGGCGGGATCGCTGTGGTCACCGGGTACCTGGATCACCGGCCCGACCTGGCGCCGCGCGTCGGGCTGCCCGCCGGGGCGCCGCTGGACGCCGCCGCGCTGCTGTACGACGGAGCGGTCGCGGTGCGGTCGGCCAAGCACCACCTGCCCAACTACGGGGTCTTCGACGAGTACCGGTACTTCGTGCCTGGCGACACCCTGCCGGTGTTCCGGATGCCCGCGGGCGGCGGGCAGTCCGTCGACGTGGCCATCGCGATCTGCGAGGACCTGTGGCAGGACGGCGGCCCGGTCACGGCCGCCTGCGCGGCCGGCGCGGGCCTGCTCGTGGTGCCGAACGCCTCGCCGTACGAGAGCGGCAAGGACGACACCCGGCTGGAGCTGCTGCCAGCGGCGGGCGCGCGAGGCGGGCGCCGCGCTGGCGTACGCGAACATGGTGGGCGGCCAGGACGAACTCGTGTTCGACGGCGACTCGATCCTGGTGGACGCCGCGGGGCGGCTGCTGGCCCGCGGGCCGCAGTTCGAGGACGCCCTGGTCGTCGCGGACCTGGACCTGCCGGCCGCGAGCGCGGCCCTGAGCCCGGCCGAGACGCCGGTCGACGCGAGGGACGGCTCGGTGATCACCATCCGGCGGCTGGAGCTGGCCGACGTGGCCAGGCCGGCCCCGGTGCGCGCCGCAGACGCCCAGGCCACGTGGCCCCGGCTGCCCGACCTCGACGAGGTGTACGCGGCCCTGGTCACCGGCGTCCGCGACTACGTGCGGAAGAACCGGTTCAGCTCGGTGATCCTGGCCCTGTCGGGCGGGATCGACTCGGCCCTGACCGCGACGATCGCGGCCGACGCGGTGGGCCAGGACCGGGTGCACGTGGTGCTCATGCCGAGCCGCTACTCGTCGGGCCACTCCGTCACCGACGCCGAGGACCTGGTCAAGCGCCAGGGCGTGCACGCCAGGACGGTGCCGATCCGGTCCATGGTCGACGCGTTCGAGGCGGAGCTCGACCTCTACCGGCCTGGCCGCGGAGAACCTGCAGGCCAGGATCCGCGGCATGGTCCTGATGTCGCTGTCCAACCAGGAGAACCACCTGGTCCTGACCACGGGCAACAAGAGCGAGCTGGCCACCGGCTACTCCACGCTCTACGGCGATTCGGCCGGCGGGTACGCGCCGATCAAGGACGTGTTCAAGACGCTGGTCTGGGAGCTGGCCCGGTGGCGGAACCGGGAGGCGGCCAGGCGCGGCGAGACGCCGCCGATCCCGGAGAACTCGATCACCAAGCCGCCCAGCGCGGAGCTGGCCCCGGGCCAGATGGACAGCGACTCGCTCCCGGACTACGCGGTGCTTGACGCGATCCTGGACGACTACGTGGAGCACGACCTGGGCGCCGCCGAGCTGGTCGCGGCCGGGCACGACCCCGGCCTGGTCGACCGCGTGGTGGCACTGGTGGACCGCGCGGAGTACAAGCGCCGGCAGTACCCGCCCGGCCCCAAGATCACGTCGAAGAACTTCGGCCGGGACCGCCGCCTGCCGATCACTAACCGCTGGCGCGAGCCGGCCCGCTCCAAGGAAGGCACCGCGGCGTCCCCGGGGACCGCCCTGTCCTAGAGATCAACCGTGGTGCCCGGCTCCACCCGGGCGAAGGGCGCGCCCGTGGGCGCGGCGGCGATCCCGAGCATGCGCTCCATCAGCCCGATGCCGTTGTCGTTGAGGATCGCGTCGTGGATCGCGTACGCCCGCTGCGGTGCCACCTCGCGGGCGTAGTCGATCATCTCGGACGTCTTGAGCCAGGGCCCGACGAGCGGCAGCAGCAGGACCGGTACGCGGTCCTCGGGCACGGTGAGCGCGTCACCCGGGTGGAACACCGTGCCGTCCACCGCGAACCCGGTGTTCACGATGACCGGGATGTCCCGGTGGATCTGGGCGTGATCCCGGCCGTAGACGTGCACGTCAAACCCGGCCGCGGTGAACGTGTCACCGTGGGACACGGCGTGCACCCGGGAGCCGAAATCGGCGAACTGCCCGGCGACCGGGCCGTTGGTCCACAGCTCCAGGCCGGGATCGCCGGTCATGGCCGCGCGCAGGCCGTCAGCGTCGAGATGATCGGCGTGTTCATGGGTGATGAGGACCGCGCCGGCGCCGGCCAGCGCTGAGCGGGCGTCGCTGAACGTGCCGGGGTCGATGACCAGCACCGACCCGTCCTTCTCCAGGCGTACGCAGGCGTGCTCCAGCTTGGTCAGCCGCATTGGCTTCTCCCGTCGACGTCGCCCCCGTGCCGACGATAGCCCGTACGCCATCCGCGCGGCCGGAGGCCATCCGCATTGGCCGGCCTGTCCCCGGGGTCAGCGTGCGGCCAGGCCGCGCAGCAGCTCGTCGACCACGCGCTTGGGGTAGTCCTCGATGGGCTCCTGGCCGTACAGGCTGGCCGACAGCGACGCCCCGCGCAGCAGGAACAGCGCCACCTGGACGTCGGTGTCCTCGCGCAGCTCACCGGTGGCGACGCCGCGGCGAAGTATCGACCTGACCACCTCGCGCCGCGGCTCGACCACCGTCTCAACGAACCGCGCCATCAGCCGGGGGTACTTCGCGCCCTCCCCCTGCAGCAGCGCGAACTGCCTGGCCCGCCGCGGGTCGGCCGCTTCATCGCACATCGCGCCGAGCACCGCCACGAGGTCTTCGCGGACGGACCGGCCCTTCGGCTCCGGCAGCGGGGTCTTCAGCGACGCCAGCGCGTCCAGGAGCAGGTCCTCTTTCCCTGACCAGCGACGGTAGATGGTGGCCTTCCCCACGCCGGCCCTGGCGGCGACCTGTTCCATGCACACGCCGTCCGGGCCGGATTCCGCGAAGAGGTCCAGGGCCGCGTCGATGATCGCCCGCTCGGCCTGCTCGCTGCGCGGCCGGCCGGGACGGCGGTGCACGGTCGCGTCAGCCATCGATAAGCACCTCGTCCGGCATCTCGCCGCGGCGGCCGCTGCTGGCCGGCCCAGCGTGGCAGCAGGCACCGTGTTTACGGCAGGCACCGTGTTTACGGCAGGCACCGTCGTCTACAGCAGGCACCGTGTCTACAGCAGGCACCGGGCGGCGGCCTGGCATCCAGACCGCCATGACGATCGCACCAAGTATCGCGATGATCATGGAGATCAGCGAGGTCACGTGCATGGCATGCACGAACGAGTCGTTGGCCGCGGTCAGCAGGTGCGAGCCGGCCGGCCCGAGCCGTTGCGCGATGGCCTGGGTCGCCGCGATCGACTGGGTGGCGGCGTTCCTGGTGCCTGCCGGCAGCGCGGCCAGGTGCGGCGACAGCTGGCCCCGGTAGACCTGGGCGAGCACCGACCCGAGCACGGCCACGCCCAGGGCGACCGCCACCTGGCGGGCGGTGTTCGTGATCGCCGAACCGGCCCCGCCGCGCTCCCTCGGCACCACCGACATCACCGCTTCGGTGGCCAGCGGCATGATCGTGCCCATGGCCACGGCCTGGACGAAGAATGCCACCTCGAGCACCCAGATTGGCGTGGTGGTGCCGAGCAGGTGGTAGCCGGCCATCGCGACCGCCATCAGCAGCAGCGAGGCCGAGCTGACGGCCCGGGCACCGAATCGCCGCACCAGGGCGGCGCTGCGCGGCGAGGACAGCAGCTGGCCTGCGGCGATCGGGATGGTCAGCAGGCCGGCGTGCAGCGGGCTGAAGCCGCGGACGTTCTGCAGGTAGAAGCTGATGAAGAAGTACACGCCCGCCATCGCGAAGAACACCAGCGCTATCGCGGCAGTGGCGGATGACAGCCGGGGGTCACGGAACAGCCGGACGTCCAGGCTCGGATGCTCGGTTCGGGCCTCGTGCCACCCGAACACCGTGAGGACCGCCAGCCCGCCAACCACCGGCCCGAGCACGTCACCGCGCAGCCAGGAGCCGGTGTCGCCGCCCTGGATGATCCCGTAGACGACCAGCACCAGGCCGACAATGGACAGCAGCACGCCCAGGTAGTCGATCCGGCCCGGAGCCGGGCTCTTGGACTCGGGCACGAACAGGATGATCGCGGCGACGCCGACCGCGGTGACCGGCACGTTGATCAGGAAGACCGAGCCCCACCAGAAGTGGTCGAGCAGCAGGCCGCCCACGATCGGGCCGATGGCGATGGCCATGCCGACGGCGGCGGCCCAGATCCCGATGGCCCGCGCCCGCTCGTGCGGCTCGAACACGTTAGTGATGATGGAGAGCGTCTGCGGCATGACCGCGGCGCCGCCCAGCCCCATCAGCGCCCGGGCCCAGATGAGCTGATCGGGGGTCTGCGCGTACGAGGAAAGCAGCGAGGCCAGGCCGAACATGGCCATGCCGATCATCAGCATCCGCCGGCGGCCGATCCGGTCGCCGATCACGCCGAACGTGAACAGCAGCCCGGCGAACACCAGGGTGTAGGAGTTGATCGCCCATTCGAGCTCGCTCTGGCTGGCGCCGAGCCCGCCCCGGGGTTCGGCGATTGTCTTCAGCGCGATGTTCAGGACCGTGTTGTCCAGGACGATCGCGATCAGGCTGATGATGAGGACGCTGAGGATCACCCATCGGCGCCGCTGAATGGTCTGCGAATCCATGAACCCTTACCTGGGAAGCTGTGGCGGCCCCGTGCTGCCGGGGCCCGCGAACTAACGATACGGAACGGATCCGTATCGGAAAATATTCCGCCCCGGCGGGCATGTAAATCCGGGCCAGGCCCGTGGCATGATCGAGGTGTCCGGGGACGCCGCACGTGCGCCTCGAGACATGGAGGTTCCCTGATGACTGCGCCCGCAGGTGACTCAGGCGTGGCCGCGACCAGCCCGCGGACCACACATGCACGGGCCACCACCCCAGAGCCGCTGTACGGAGGCCGCACACCGCGGCGGGTCACCGTCCGCGACATCGCCGCCGCCAAGGCCCGCGGCGAGAAGTGGCCCATGCTCACCGCCTACGACGCCCTGACCGCGCGGGTCTTCGACGACGCCGGGATCCCGGTGCTGCTGGTCGGGGACTCGGCCGGGATGGTCGTCTACGGCCACGACACCACGATCCCGGTGACCGTCGATGACCTGCTCCCGCTCACCGCGGCGGTGGTCCGCGGCACCAGCCGGGCGATGGTGGTCGCCGACCTGCCGTTCGGCTCCTACCAGGGCTCGCCCGAGGCAGCGCTGGCCGCGGCGACCAGGTTCCTGAAGGAGGCCGGGGCGCACGCGGTCAAGCTGGAGGGCGGCCACCGGGTGCTCCGGCAGGTCGAGGACCTGGTGGCGGCCGGGATCCCGGTCATGGCCCACCTGGGCCTGACGCCGCAGTCGGTGAACGCGTTCGGCGGCTACCGGGTGCAGGGCCGCGGCGAGGACGGCGAGCGGCTGCTGCACGACGCCAAGGCGCTGCAGGCGGCCGGCGCGTTCTCGGTGGTGCTCGAGGCGGTGCCCGCCGACCTGGCCTCGCGCGTCACGGCCAGCCTGGCCATTCCCACGATCGGCATCGGCGCCGGCCCGGACTGCGACGCGCAGGTGCTGGTCTGGCAGGACATGGCCGGGCTGTCGCCGCACACCGCGAAGTTCGTGAAGCGGTACGCGGACGTCGGCGGGGTGCTGCGCCAGGCCGCCCAGTCCTTCGCCGAGGACGTGGCCTCGGGCACCTTCCCGGACGGGGAGCACTCCTACCACTGAGCTCCGCTGGCCTGGGGCCGAGCGCACCAGTGGTTATGGTCCCAGGCTCGACGGCGCCGAGCCGGATGGTGCGGTCGCGAGCAGGATCAGGCGGTCACCGGCCTGCAGCCGCGCGGCCTCCGGGTCATCGGCGGCCAGCAGTCGCCCGCCGCGGTGCACGGCGATGACCGCCCCCGCGGCCTCGCGGGCTGGGCGGCCCACCTCGGCCTCGGCCACCGGCCTCTCGTCCAGGTCCAGCCCGCAGCCGCTGTCCAGCAGGTCGGCGATGACCCGGGCGGCCGACGGCCGGATCGTGGATATGCCGAGCAGTCGGCCGGCGGCGTCCGAGGACACCACGACCTGGTTGGCGCCGCTCTGCCGGAGCAGGCCCTCGTTCTCCCGGTCCCGGACCGCCGCGACGATCACCCCGCCCGGGCACAGTTCGCGGGCGGTGAGCGCGATCAGGACGGCGGTATCGTCCCGGTGCACGGCGATGATCACCTGCGCGGCGCGGGCCGCTTCGGCCTGGGCCAGCACGTCCCGCCGGGTGCCGTCGCCGGTCACCGTGACCAGCCCGGCCGCGCTCGCCTCGGCCACGGCCTCGGCGGCGGTGTCGATCACCACGATCGAGGCGCCGGGTACCCCGGACTCGCGCAGCGCCGCGATCGCGCTCCTGCCCTTCGTCCCGTACCCGACCACGACCGTGTGACCTGTCACCTTCGACCTCCATTGGGCAATGCGCCAGTCTGTCCGGGTTCGCTGGGTCAGCACCGCGAGCGTCGTGCCGACCAGGACGACGAGGAAGACCAGCCGGATCGGGAAGATCAGCACGATGTTCACCAGCCGGCGCCGCGGCGGTCACAGGGACGATGTCGCCGAAGCCGGTCGTCGACAGGGTGATGGTCGCGTAGTACACCGAGGCGAGCAGGGACAGCGGCTGCCCCGGGTGCGCATTGTCCCGGTAGCCATCCCGTCCCAGGTAGACGATCAGCGTGCACAGCACCAGCAGGCCGAAAGCCAAGAGCAGCCGGCTGGTCACCGCGCGCAGCGGGCTGACCGCGTGCGAAGGCAGCCCTACGGCACCGGCAGCGGGTGGGGCCGCTACCTTGCGTCCTCGTGAGGTCACCACGCGACCATACAGCGACCGGGCTGACTGCTCGTTAGTCTCACGGTCATGCCCCATCTGGCCGAGCCGACCCCGCTGGTCCGCGATTCGTTCATCGAAGCCGCCCGCGATCTTCGTGACGAGGGCTGGCTGCCGGACTTCCCCGTGGACGAGGTGGCGGCGGATTTCGACCGCTACGTCCGGGGGGTCCTCGATGAGGAGGAGTACTGGGGTGTCCCGATATCCACGCTGTGGTACCTCAGCGGCCGCACCTACCTGGGCACCGTTGTCGTCCGCCATCGGCTGACCCCGGAGCTCACCCGGCACGGCGGGCACATCGGATATCACGTCGCCCCGCGTCACCGGCGCCAGGGCCACGCCACGGCGATGCTGGCGGGCGATTGGCTACGGCCGGGACAGCCTCGGCCTCACCCGCCTCCTGCTCACCTGCGCCGAGCCGAACCTGGCCTCCCGGCGGGTCATCGAGGCCAACGGCGGGGTACTGGACAACATCCTCGAGGGTGAGTGCCGGTACTGGATCGATCAGCCGGCCGGGCCCGCTGCCTCGAACGCGCGGCCCGCGGGAGTGGCCACCGGGCCGGTGCTGAACAGGCCCATGCTGCCGTCGGACGGGGTGGCCTGCAGCCCGAACCAGGCGTAGCGCTGCACGTAGCCCAGGCCCTGGAGCATCGGCGGTCGCGGCCGTGACGAACGCGGCCTGCTGCTGCGGGCTCGGAGTGGACGGGGAGCCGCCGAAGTTGGCCAGGGCGAACTCGGTCACCCAGATCGGCAGGTGGTAGCGCGCGTGCACCGCCTGGAGGTAGCTCTCGCAGCTGGCTGACGGCCGCGGCGGTGTCGAAGTCGGCGCCGTACCAGTGCAGGGTGATGAAGTTGACCCGGTAGCCGCGGGCCGCGGCGCCGGACATGAACTGGTCCAGCCAGCCTCCCGGCGTGGCTGCGTTGTCGGCCACCGCCGGGCTGCCCAGCTGCATACCGGTCGCCATCAGCTGCGGCCACAGGCTGAGGGCCTGCGCCGGGGTCATGTTCGACTGGCTGCTCATGTCCGGCTCGTTGAAGCCAAGCAGGTCCGGGCCCTCCTGCTTAGCCTGGCCGAGCGTGCTCGCGGTCACGTCCGCGCTGCCCCAGATCATGGGCACGAACTGCACCCCGGCGGGTCCGGCGACGCCGGGCGTGGCGCGACCAGGTGTAGTACCAGCTGGCGCCCGGACTCGGCGAGGGCCTGGGTGGCTCCGCTGAACGCCCACGCGCCGACACCCTTTTTCGCGGTGGTCGCCGCGGGGACCGCGGCCGCCGGCGACGGCGTGGGCGGCGGCGCGTGGCGGCCGGCGCGGCCGGGGACGGGGTGGAGCTCGGCGCCGGCCGCGCCGAGGGCCGGGCCAGGGCCTGAGCGGGCGTGCGCGGCTGCGGCGGCCGCGGCCACCGGTGCGCGTGTGGTGCAGGTGGACAGCGACGGCGCCGCCGGCCACGGCGCAGCAGGCCACCACCGCGGCCGCCGCGAGCTTCAGCTGCGCGGCCGCCGCCCTGTGGCCAGGGCGTGCCCGGGGCGTGGCCGGGCGCGGGCCGGCCGCCCGGTGGCCGCCGCGCCGGGCCGGAGCGGCGGCTCGTCGCGGCCGCGGCCGGCAGCGGGACGCAGCGGCAGCCCGGCCAGCAGCCGCTCGGCGGGGACCAGGCCGGCCTGGTGGGCGCCGCACCGCCGGCAGTCCCGGATGTGCCGGGCGATGCGCTTGCGCCACAGCGGACCTGGCACACCGTCCCAGCCCGCGATGGCCAGGCGCCAGGCCGGCGCACGGCGCGCTCGGCGCGCAGCGCCCGCACCACCACCCGGGACGGTCGTGAGCTGCTCCTTCATCCGGGCCACCCGCACCGCGACGTGCTCGGGCGGCAGGCCGAGCGCGCGGCGAGATCTCGCCGCGGTCGAGCTCGCCCGCGGCTTCCAGCCACCACAGCGCGAGCAGCTCCCGGTCGCTCGTGGTCGAGCCAGCGGGTGGCCTGCGCCGTCTCCTCGCGCTGGCTCGACAGGCCGAGGCGCAGGATGGTCAGGTCGACGAAGTCGGCCGCGGGATCGGCCACCTCGTCGCTCAGGTCGGCCACGGGCGCGCGCCTGCCTGGCCCGGTAGTGAGTCGCGCACCTGCCGGATGGCGACGGCGACCAGCCAGGACCGGAACGCCGCGGGATCGCGCAGGTCACCCAGGCCGCGCACGGCGCGCAGCATGGTTTCCTGCACCACGTCGTCGACGTCGGCGTGCCCGTTCAGCGCCCGGCCGACGATGTTGTAGACCAGCGGCAGGTAGCTGGACATCAGGCTGTCGAGCGCGTGCGCGTCTCCGGCCTGAGCCGCGATCACCGTCTGCACGCCAGGCCCGCTGCCTCGGGGCATGTGCATGACACCTCGCGCTCGTCAGTTTCGGGCGGTGTGGCTCCCCTCTTGCTGTGGAGACGTCCCGCCCGCGGCCGGATAACAGAAACCGCCGCAATGCACCATGATCCTGCGCGGGCGGCTCGCGTGCCGCCCGATCCGGCGCATCGGGCTACGGGGCGCTGCCGAGCCAGAACTGCACCTGCGGCCGGGCCACCTCGGTGTAGGCGGGCTGCCCGGCGTGGCCGTCCTGCCAGGTGTCGTCGCGGGCCAGCCCGCTCCAGGTGTTCGCGCCGGGGCTGCTGCGCTGGCCGCGCTCGTATCGCCACTTGTAGGCGTCGAACACGACCTGGATGTAGACCGCGTACTCCCGGGCCAGCCCGCTGGCGCCGGTGACGATGACGAGGTTGTCGTCGTTCTCGGAGCTGGCCTTCTTGCCCAGGTTGTGCGAGCCGGTCATGACGACGGGGGCGTCGCCGAACGGGTCGACGACGATCAGCTTGGAATGGATCATGACGTTGTCGTAGCGGTTCTCAGGGTTCTCGCCCGCGACCGCCTGACGGAGCGTCTGCGGCATGATCACCGAAAGCGCGTCATCGGATCTCGCGCCGCGGTTGAAGAACGTCAGGGTGGCGTGGTCGTGGTCGCCGGTGGGCGGCTGGTTGATGACCCCGTGCACGAACTTGCCCGAGCTGGCCAGGTCCTCGATGGGCTTGATCAGGCTGGTCGCGGCCGGTCCCGGCTGGAACATCAGGAACAGCACCCCGTGCTGGGCCGCCCGGATAAGCTTCGCCGCCTCGCCCAGGTCGACGAGGTCGTCGACGGTCAGCGATGCGCCGCCGGCCGGCTGGCCCAGGGGCAGGGCCGCATGCCAGGCCCGCACGCCCACCGCTGGCTGGCCGGGTACGGCGACCGTGCCCGGGTCCTGTCCGGCGAAGGAGCCAGCGCGGTTGTCCGCGGCAAAGGTCCGCCCGGGCTGGTCGCCGTGGTCGTGCAGCCGGTGCCAGTAGCCGAGGAACGACTGCGCCACGGCCTGGTCGTGAATGTGCAGCGCGTTGTTGCTCTCGGTGCACAGGCCGGTGATGGTCCAGTTGGTGGACCCGGTCCAGACCGACACCGGCGTGTCGCCCTGGCAGAGCACCAGGAACTTGTTGTGCGCGAACGGCCCGCCCTTCAGGATGCGGCGGGACAGGTCGACGACGCCGTCCAGGCGCTTGGCGGCCGCGACGTTGACGTCGGGCTCGTCCGACGAGTACGAGCCGTTGCCCAGCAGGAGGTGGCACGACGGCCCGAGGCTGGCCAGCAGGCCGATCAGCTCGTCGTCATTCAGCTCGTACAGGGCCGCGTACAAGGTCAGGCCCCGGGCCTTGACGTCGGTAAGCAGCGCCTTCAGCGCCGGGAGCACCGAGCCGGCCAGGTCCTGGCGCAGCTGGCTGCCGGCGGTGCTGATCTCGTCGTGCAACACGTCGTGCGGGCTGGGCGCGGGCGGCCGGCCTGCGTGTCCTGGTCGATGATGGCCTGCACCGCCCGGTCCACCGACGGTGCGGCGACGATGCCGCGGGTGAACCACATGTCGAAGCCCGCAGTGGTCCCGGTGCCGCAGGTCACCGGGTCGGTCCACGGGCTGGCCTGGGCCAGGTCGGGATGGCTACCGCCGGGCTCGCCCAGCACCGGGACGACCTGGTACTGCGCACCGGGCAGCCGCTGGGCCCCGTAGTCCGCCCAGATGTAGCGCTGGATGGGCCAGACGTCCGAGGGCTGGCTGTGCACCCGCGGCGCCGCCGGATCCGGCGGCGGGGCGGCGGGATCGGGGGCAAAGGGCATGTAGGTCGGGAGATAGGACGGCGGGCCGCCCGAGGCGTCCTTCCGCTGGACCGCAAAGCCCAGGCAGCCCTCAATCCGGTCACACTGCCAGACCAGAACGACATCATCCGCGTTTGCGTAGGCGCGGGCGACGATTCCCATCTTTCCCCCCACCAGGTGAGTCACAGCCGATTCTGCTCGCTTGAACTCAGCACTGCCCATCTGACAGAGCAGCCAGGCCGCGCTGGATACATGTCGGGGCGAAAAAGATGGGGCGGTTGCCCCATGCGGTGATCACCGCCGCGCGCCATCCTCAGAAGCTGTGAGGGGCGAGAGCCCTCGGCACCTGCCCGGCCGCGCCGTAAGGAGTCTGACATGGTGAGGTTCATGGACGTGCACAGCGGTTTCACCGGCGTGACCGAGGAGCAGCTGCGCGCGGCGCACTGCCGCGACCTGGAGATCGAGGGCACCGAGGGCGTGCACTTCGAGCGCGCCTGGCTCGACCCGGTGGCGGGCAAGGTGTTCTGCCTGTCGTCCGGCCCGTCCAAGGACGCGGTGCTCCGGGTACACGACAAGGCCGGGCACCCCACCACGGAGATCTACGAGCTGCCGGTCGAGATCGACTAGGAAACGGGAGACCATGATGGCTACCGCTGGTGAGCGTTTCGCGCAGGCCCTCGCGGCCAAGGACGCCGGCGCGCTCAGCGCGCTGCTGGCCGACCGGATCGACTTCCAGGCGCTGACGCCGGGGCGGCACTGGCAGGCCGATACCCCCGGGCCAGGTGGCTGAGGAAATCATCCTGGGGCGCTGGTTCGGCGCCGGGGACGACATCAAGGAGCTGTGCTCGGTCGCCACCAGCGAGGTGGCGGGCCGCGATCACGTCGCCTACCGGCTGCGGGTGGCCCGCGACGGCCGCGATCACCTGGTGGAGCAGCAGGCCTACTACAACACCGACGGCGAGCAGATCACCTGGATGCGGATCCTGTGCTCGGGGTACCAGCCGCTGCCCGAGGGGCAGCTGGCCGCGCGCTGACCAGCCACGTCATGATCGCGGGGCCGGATCCCCGGCCCGCTGGCCGTCCTGGCCGGCCGCGTCGCCGATCAGGCCGTAGCTGGCGGCGAACAGGCTGGCCAGCGCCCGGTTGGCTGGTCCCGGTCTTGGCGTAGATGTGCTCGATGTGGTGGCTGGCCGTCTTGCGGGAGATCACCAGGCGCTCGGCGATCTCCTTGTTCGACAGGCCACAGGCCAGCAGCCGCAGGACCTCGACCTCACGGCCGGTCAGGCCGCCCGGCCGGGCCGACCGACGGGTGGCACGATGACCGGCGGCGCCCAGCACGGCGCTCACCGCGTCACCGTCCAGCCGGCCCGCCCTGGCCTCAGCACGCAGCAGGGTGGCGGGGGCCGCGGCAGCCCGCTAGATGTCGGTGACCCGCACGCCGGCGTGGGCCTTGTAGCGCCGGTTCACCGAGACCAGGTTGGCGGTCAGCGCCTCCACCTGGCCGCAGTTGCGCAGGCGGCCCGCGTAAACGCCGCGGACCCCGGGGATCCGCTCGGCCAGCGCCTGGACCAGGTCGGTCGCGTGCCGGTCGTCGCCGAGCACCAGGACGTCCTGGTTGAGGTCGGTGACCTCAGGGTCGAGCAGCAGCACGGCCGACAGATGGTGGAACGCGCCGACCACGGTGCTGCCGCTCAGCACCGCCGCGGCCTGCTGCGCCGCGCTGCCTTCCGGCACCGGGATCGGGTAAGCGCCATGGGAGTCGAACGCCAGCGGGTTCACGCAGTCGATCACGATCTTGCCCTCCAGCACGGATGCGAGCCGTGTCAGCAGGCTCGGCGTGGCCCTCCCAGGGCATCGCGGCGATCACCACGTCCGCGGCGCGGGCCGCGTCCTCGTTGGTGCCGCCGGTGACCTGGGGCGGGGAGCCCAGGGTGGCCGCGGCGGCCTCGGCGCGCCCGGCGTGCCGCGAGCCGATGATCACCCGGTGGCCGGCCACGGCCAGCCTGCGGGCCAGGCCGCGTCCCTGCTCCCCGGTGCCGCCCAGCACCCCGACCGTCAGGCGGGCGGCTTCCTCGGCTGTCTCCTGGGTTACCTGTCCTGCGGCCATGCCCCGATCCTGCCAGACGATTCTGCGGGGCCGATCGCGCCGGCCCGTTCGCGGGCCGGTGTAAGCGGGGCGTGGTCGTTTGATCACAAACATCCCGCGCCTGCCCGCCGGGTCAGGCACCATGGTGCTATGAACGCAGACCAGGTGGCGGCGCTGCGGCTCATGCTCGGCCCCAGCGCGTGGCTGCGGCAGACCAGGTCCTTCGCGCGTGCGCTGCGCGGCGCCGCCCCGCGGACCCCCGGGGGGCTGCTGATCGTGGGTACGCCCGACACCGAGCCCTGGCACCTGGCCGCGCATCTGGACCAGGAGAGCGAGCTGGCCGGGATCCCGGGGCTGGCGCCCACCCTGGTCCGCTGGTCGCCGCCGCCGGACGCGCCGCCGCATCTGCGCGTCGGCCTGGCCCGGCTGGAGGCGGCGCGGCGGGGCGAGACCTTATTCGTGGTCAGCCCCGAGGCCGCGCCAGCGCCGCTGCTCGAGCGGGTGCACGACGCGCGGCGGACCGGCGCGACCATCCTGGCCATGGACCAGGGGGACCCGGATCTCGATGACATGGCCCACGAGTACCTGACCGTAGCCGCCGACGCACCGGTCTCCTTTGACGCCGCTCAGCACCTGGTCAGCGCCGCGGCGGGCGAGCCGACCGAGACCAGGATCAGCCTGCGGGGACGGCTGGCCCGGCTGCTCGACGCGGTCAGCGGCACGCCAGCCAGCTGACCGCGGGCTCAGGAGTCGAGGCTGAGCACCATCGTGGGCCGCTCGATGACATGGTCCTCGCGCAACGGCCGCACGGCGGTGCCGATCGCGAAGAACTCGGTCGTGTGCGAGCCCCAGGTGTGACTGTGCTGGCGTAGCTGGACCCCGACGATGCCCTCGGCGTGCAGCGCCTCGGCCTCCGCCTGCATCCGGCTCATGGCCAGCTCCCTGGCGTCGTACAGGGCCTGGGTGAACTGCTCGAGCTCCACGTTGCGGCCGATGTTGCCCAGCTTGCCGCCGAGCTTCTGGTGCGCGATGTGGTAGACGCAGGACCCCATCACCATGCCGAGCGGAGCGTACCCGGCGCGGATCAGCGTCCAGAAGTCCTGGCCGGACAGGTCGGAGGTGAACGGCAGGTTCTTGTTGTTCCGCCAGTTCTTCACCCCGCCGCCGCCCGCGCCCTCCTCGGCCTGGACCGCGGTGCCTATGGCGATGAACTCGGCGATGTCGGCGCCGAACTCCTTCATCTCCACGTCCAGCCGCACGCCCACGATCCCGTCCGCGCTCAGCGCGTCCGCCTCGGCCTCCATCCGGGTCATCGCCAGCTCCCTGGCGTGGTACATGGCCTGTGACAGCACGTCGAGCTCCTGGTTCTTGCCCCAGCGGCCGATCTGCAGCCCGACGTGATAGATCGAGCTGCCGAGGACCAGGCCGAGCGGCCGGAACCCGGCCTCGCGCACCAGCAGGAACTCGTTAACCGACAGGTCCGACGTGAAAATAGAGCCGGGCCGTCCCGGCTTCAGCTCGGCCAGCCGGCGGATCGCGTCCTGCGGCACACCCTGCAGGTCAAAGCGGGCGGAAGCCTGCCCGGCGGAGACCTGCTCAGTCCCGGCGGAAGTCTGCTCAGTCATGATGCTCCTTAGTCACGGACATGCTCAGCGCCCAAGCTTCACCCGGGCCGCCTGGCGGCGCTGCGGATCGAGGGAGAGGATCGCGAGGCTGCCCTCCCTGGCCGCGGGCTGCGAGCGGGTGAACTGCGCGGTGGCCGTGCCGATGATGGTGACCTCCACGATGTGATCTCTGCGGTGCTCCTGCATCGGGCATTCCCGTTCCCTGACCCGCATGTCCGTGGTCTTCACCACGACGCCGTCCGCGCCCATCCGGGACACGTCCTGCTCCAGCTGGATCCGGGCGTCGTGCCGCGCCTGGTTCACCAGGTCGGTGTAGCCGTTGACCTCAGCGTTTCCGCTCCCCCACCGAGTCTGGTTGACGGTCAGCCAGTCGTCGTGCCTGGCACCGATGGAGATGCCGAGGGCCAGGCTGACCGGCACCCAGCCGGCCATGATCAGCTTGGCGAAGTCCTGCCCGGAAAGGTCAGAGGTGAACGGGTGCGGCAGCGGGACCCCGCCCGGCGCCCGCACCGCCGTGCCGATCGCCTTGAACTCCAGGCCGCCCGCGGGGAAGGCGCCGATGGTCAGCTGCACCCCCACCACGCCGTGCCCGCCGAGCTCTTCGCACTCGGTCGACATCCGCGCGATCGCCCGGCGGCGGGCCTGGTAGAGCGTCTGGACCATCGGGCCGAACGCGCCCGTGGACGATCCCGAGACCGTGGTGACGCTCCGGTACGGCGAGACATTGCCACCGTAGCCCGCCCAGGCCCCGGGACAATTGAATCCCCCGGTGTAGCCGATGTTGTAGACCGCCGCGCCGAGCACCTGGCCGACCGGCTCGAACCCGACGCTCTTGATGGCGGTGAACTCGTCGGCCGTCAGCGCGGATCCCCAGGTCCCGCTGGCCCGGATCTCGGCGATCCGCGACTCGGCGGCCGGGGGCAGCCCATCGCCGGCATGGTGCTCGCTCACCCCGCACGCCCCTCTCGGCCGCTTCGGCTGCTCCCCTCACCTTACCGGCCGGTCCCTGGGCCAGACGCAGGCCGACCCCTGCGCCGGCCCCGGCGTCAGTCGCCGTCCTGGGCGTCCCACTCCTCGTTCCGCCGCCGGACGGTCTCCAGGGCGTGGGCCGCCGCCTCCCGGGTCGGGTACGGGCCCAGCCGGTCCTTGCCCGGGCATACGTTGTCGTCCGATTCCACCGTGTTGTGCTTCAGACAGAACCACCAGCGCTGTTCATCGCTCACGGCAACTAGACTCCCAGATCATGGCGACCTTGCTCCAGCCCGGCCGGGTTTCACCCATGCGACAGGTTCCCGGGCACATCACCGCCCCGGAATACGTGGGGAAGAATCGGCCCCGGATCGGGGAACCGGACGTCAAGGATCCCGAGACCATCGCGCGGATGCGGGTCGCCGGGCGGATCGCGGCGCAGGCGCTCGCCGAGGTCGGCCGGCACGTGGCAGCCCGGCGTGACCACCGACGAGCTGGACCGGGTGGGGCACGACTTCCTCATCTCCCGCGGAGCATACCCGAGCACGCTGGGCTACCGCGGCTACCCAAAGTCGCTGTGCACCTCGCTCAACGAGGTGATCTGCCACGGGATCCCGGACGACACGGTGATCGCAGACGGCGACATCGTCAACGTCGACATCACCGCGTTTATCGGCGGGGTCCACGGCGACACCAACGCCACCTTCCTGGCGGGCAACGTGGACGAGGAGTCACGGCTGCTGGTCGAGCGCACCCACGAGGCGATGATGCGCGGCATCCGCGCGGTGGCCCCGGGCCGGCCGCTGAACGCAATCGGCCGGGTGATCGAGTCGTACGCGCGGCGGTTTGGCTACGGCGTGGTGCGCGACTTCACGGGCCACGGGATCGGGACCACGTTCCACTCCGGCCTGATCGTCCCGCACTTCGACGACCCCGACGTCTCGATCATCATGGAGCCGGGCATGACGTTCACGATCGAGCCGATGCTGACGCTCGGCACGATCAACTACGACATCTGGCCAGACGGCTGGACGGCCGTGACCAAGGACCGCAAGCGCACCGCCCAGTTCGAGCACACGCTCGCCGTCACCACCGACGGTTACGAGATCCTGACCCTGCCGTAGCCCGGACTTCACGGAGCGTACAGCCCCGGCCCCCCCGGGCCCGGCTCCGGCCTGTGCCGGGCGCGCCCGGCGGCGCCGCATGAACAGCGCGGCCGCGAGCACGAACCCGCCTGCCGCTCCGCCCGCGAGCACGGCCAGCGCGGCGATCGCCGCGTAGCTGCGGTGGACCACCTGGATCGCCCCGGGCAGCGGGCCCGTGCCGAAGTGCGCTGAGGCGGACAGGCCCGGAGCCGCCCGCTGGCGCGCCAGCTTCCCGGCGGCCGCGAGCGCCGCAGCCGCGTTGACCTCACCGAACCCGACGCCGGGGCTATAGCCGCCTGCCGGGCGGTGCTGCGCCGAGCTGACCAGCGCCTGGGTCACCTGCGCGGGCGCCAGGCGCGGGTACCGCGACCGGATCAGCGCGGCCACCCCGGACACGAACGCAGCCGCCGGGCTGGTTCCGCTCCCGGTCAGGTACTGGCCGCCGGGCCCGGCGCCGACGACGCCCACGCCCGGCGCGGAGATCACCACCGAGGCGTTGTCGTCCGAGAACAACGCCCGGCTGCCGGTGCTGCCGACGGCGGCCACCGAGATCACGCCGGTGAACGAGGCCGGGTAGGAGAAGGGCGTGAACCCGCGCCCCGGGGTGCCGTCGTTACCCGCTGAGGCCACCACCACCACGCCGTGGGAGATCGCGTACCCGATCGCGCGCCGGATGCCCCGGGTCGGATCGGCCGAGCCGAGCGACATGTTGATCACGCTGGCGCCGTGCCTGACCGCATAGCGGACGCCATCCGGGATCGCGCTGGCGAACCGGGAGTCGTCGTTGTAGATGCCGAACCCGGGCTCCTGGTCATCCAGGATCACCCGGACCGACAGGATCCTCGCCTCGGGAGCGACCCCGATGACGCCGCCCACCCGGTCCGGGCCGCTGCCGTGACCGGCGATCAGCGAGGCGATGAAGGTGCCGTGCAAGTGCGGGGGGTGGTAGCCGGCCGGGTCGGCACCCGCGGCGTAGTCCGGGCCGGACGTCACCGAGCCGGCCAGATCCGGTACGCCTCCGTCGGCCCCGGTGTCCAGGACGGCGACGGTCACGCCGCGCCCCAGGCTGGCCCGCCAGGCCGAGGGCACGCTGATCTGCCGGAGCTGGGGCAGCTCATCCACACGTACCTGCGACAGCGGGGTCTGCGCCGCGGCCGCGGGCTGGGCCAGGGCGCCGGCGGCGGGCAGGGCCGCCGCCACCGCGCAGGCCACGGCGTACCGCCGGGCCCGGGCCCTCCTCTGGCTCAGCATGTCCATTCCGGGTTGCGGCAGTCGACCCTGGCCGGAACGGTCATCGACCGGATGATCTCAGCCGCCAGCTGCGCGGCGGGCGCGAAGACCGAGCGGCGGTGCTCGGCGGTCGCCGCGGCGGTCCGGCCGTCCGCGTACCCGGCCACCGTGAGCACCACGTAGGGGCCCTTCTGCCGGGCGGCCGATGCCTGCCGCGCGGCGTCGCTGAAGGCCGCGCTCGCGGTGCCAGGGAACGCCTGGGCGTGCACGCCGCTGGACCGGGCCCGGCCCGGAGGCAAGCCGCGCAGGAACGCCGCGGCGCGCCGTCCGCTGGGAAAGGCGAGCACGCCGATGGTGTACACGACCCCCTGCAGCTCGTCCACGTAGGTGGCACGCAGGGCCGCGCGGCAGCCGTCCCTGGCCGCGAGATGGCGCAGGGCCGGGTCCAGGCCTGCCGCGCAGGCCGTCTCTGGGGCGATTCCGGCCCGGCGCGCCGTCTCCTCGGTCTGCAGGTTGGTGCGGTAGCCGAGGTCGGCGGGGAAGATCCGGCCTGCGGGCCAGGACCGCCAGCGCTCGGCCACGGCCGCTGCTGCGGCCGCGGACCGCTGCGCCGCCGTGGGCGTGGCGGTCAGCTGGGCGTGCGCTACCCAGCCCGCCGCGATCGCCACCGCCAGGCAGCAGACGGCCGCGGCGGCGGCGGCCAGCGTCCGCCCTGGCCGCCGCCGCTCCCCGGGCCAGCTGGGCCGATCCGGTCCCGGCGGCGACGTCGGGCCAGGCAGGTCGGGTAGGTCGGCTGCCGATGGGTTCACACCGAAATGCTAGAACCAGCCGCAACCTTCACGTGTGCCCCCGGTTGCCCTCAGGTACCGGCGTCGAGCCGGCTCCCGCCGGCGCGGCGAGACCGGCCGGCGATGATGGGAGCATGGGACAGCTGATCCTGCTCCGGCACGGCGAGACCGAGTGGAGCGCGTCCGGCCAGCACACCGGGCGGACCGATATTCCGCTGACGCCCCGCGGTGAGGCTGCCGCGGCCGCGCTCGCCCCGGCGCTGGCCAAGCGCCCGATCCGCGCGGCGTTCACCAGCCCGGCGTCGCGGGCGGTGCGCACCGCCGAACTGGCCGGGCTGCACGACGCTAAGCCCGACCCTGACCTGCAGGAGTGGGACTACGGCGGCTACGAGGGCCGGACCACGCCGCAGATCCAGGAGGAGCGGCCTGGCTGGTACCTCTGGCGCGACGGGGTGATCCCCGGCGACGCCGCTCACCCCGGCGAGACCGTGGCGCAGGTGGGGGCGCGCGCCGACGCGGTGCTGGCCCGGGTCCGGCCGCTGCTCGCCGACGGGGACGTGGCCCTGGTGGCACACGGGCACATTCTGCGCGTGCTGACCGCGCGGTGGCTGGAACTCGACCCGGACGGGGGCCGCCTGTTCCGGCTGGACACCGGGACCTTCTGCACGCTCGGCACCGAGCACGACCGTCCGGTGATCACCGCGTGGAACCTGCCGCCCGCGGGTGGCTGAGCCCGGCGGCTGCACCCACCCCCGGTCGTCACTCCGGGCGAGTTTCCTCCTCGATCCAGCTTAGGTAGGCCGGCGACCCCGCGACGATGGGCGTGGCCACGATCTCGGGCTCGTCGTAGCTGTGCCGTTCGGCCAGGAAATCGGCGAGCTGCTGATACCGGCTGGCCGGCAGCTTGAGCATGACCAGCCATTCCTCGGCCCGCTCGATGCCGTCTTCCCACCAGTAGGTGCTCGCGATCGGCCCGGCGACCTGCGCGCACGCGGCGAGCCTGGCCGTCACCGCGTCGCGGGCGAGCTCCATCGCCTCGGCGCGCGAGTCGGTCGTCGTCTGCACCTGGAGGTAACCCGTGTCGACGCTGGCCACCTCGCCCTGACTCGCCATGGCAACCGATCGTACGCCGGCCGCCCCGGCGGCGGCTGCGGCTTATGTGCGCACCGGCCCGCGAGCCGCCGGCCGGCGCGCCTATCCCTTGCTGCGCGTCACGGTGAAGCTGCCCCGCAGCGGCAGGTTGGCCAGGGCCGAGGAGTCGCCCACGTAGACGCCGAACTGGCCGGCCGGCACGACCCAGCCGTTGGCCGCGTCGTTCCAGTACGACAGCTCATGACCGTTGAGCCTGAAGCGCACGATCGTGGACTGGCCCGGCCGCAGGGTGACCCGCTGGAAGCCCTCAAGCTGACGCGGCGGCTGGCCTGCCGCGGCCGGCTCGTCCAGGTACAGCTGCACCACATCCGAGCCCGCGACCCGGCCGGTGTTGGTGACCCGGGCGGACACCGTCACCAGGTTGACCGACTGCCCGTTGCAGTCGCAGCTGGTCGGGCCCGGGCCGGAGACGTCATTCCGCAGTCGCTGCGGAGCGACGGTCAGCCCGCCGAAGGCGAAATGGGAGTAGGAAAGGCCGTAACCGAACGGGAACAGCGGTGTCTCATTCTTGGCGTCGTAGAAGCGGTAGCCGACGTCGATGCCCTCGGAGTACAGCACCTGGCCGTTCTCCCCGGGGAACTGCGCCGGGGTCGAGGCAGGCACCTGCGACAGGTCCACCGGGAAGGTGACCGGCAGGTGACCGCCGGGGTTGACCTGGCCGAACAGGACGGCGGCCAGCGCGGTGCCGTTGCTCTCGCCGGGGTACCAGGCGTCGACCACCGACGCGACCTGGTTGATCCACGGCATGACCACCGGCGCGCCCGCGTCGATGACCACCACCGTGTGCGGGTTGGCCGCGGCCACCGCCGAGATCAGCTCGTTCTGCGCCGACGGCAGGTTCAGGCTGGGCCGGTCGGCCGCCTCGGTCTCGGTGTCGTCGGACACCACCACCACCGCGGTCCTGGCCGCCTTGGCCGCCTTCACCGCCTGCGCGATCCCCGGGGCCAGGTCCGACGGCGTGGCCCAGCTCAGGTTGGCCGACTCGCCGCCGCCGGACAGCTGCAGCGTGTACTTCTGGCCGGCCACGAGGTTCACGCCCACCGAGTACGTCGACACCGGCGGGGTGCCCGGGTTGGCCAGGAGCTGCGTACCGTCCAAGGACAGGTTGACCGCACTGTAACAGCCGCACGGGTTTTCGAATGCCAGCACGTAGGTGCCGGTCTCGGGAGCGGTCAGGGTGCCGGTATAGGTCCCGCCGAAGCCGGTGGGAGCGTACGGCGGGCTCAGCGCGGAACTCGGGATGGGCGTCAGCGAGGTGTCGGTGGGCAGGCCCTGGGTGTAGCTGACCTTGGTGCCCGGGCCGGCCGCGGCCTGTAGCCCCTGCAGCGGGGTCACGCTGAACGTCGAGGTCACGTACGCGCTGCCGCCGCCGGTGTAGTCCGGCTGCGCCGAGGCCGCCGGGCCGATCACCGCGACCGAGCCACCGCCCGACGACCTCAGCGGCAGCGTCGCGCCGTCGTTCTTCAGCAGCACCGTCCCCGCCTCGGCGACCGCCGCGGACACGGCCTGGTGGGCCGGGGTGGTCACGGTGGCGCTGGTCGAGCCGGCGGGCGGGTTGTTGAACTCGTTGAACCGGAACATCTCGGTCAGGATCCGGGTCACCATCTCGTTCAGCGTGGCCATGCTGACCTGGCCGGCTTCCACGGCCGCCTCGAGGGCCGGGCCGTAGTACTGGGGCGCCGGCATCTCCTGGTCCAGGCCGGCCTCGGCCGAGGCCACGGTGGAGTGGGTGGCCTGGTAGTCCGCGGTCACGAACCCGGGGAAGGCCCACCGCTGGTCCAGGGTGGTGCGGAGCAGGTACTGGTTCTGGCAGGCGGCCTGGCCGTTGATCGTGCTGAACGCGCACATGACCGAGGTCGCCTTGGCCAGCTGGGTGGCGGCCCAGAACGCGGGCAGGTAGATCTCGTGCAGCGCCTGCGTGCTCACGATCGCGTTATCGGCCGGGGTGTTGCGGTTGGTCTCCTGGTTGTACACCGCGAAGTGCTTGACCTGGGACATCTCCCCCTGGCTCTGCACCCCGTCGATGTCCGCCACGGTGGTTGCCGCGTTCAGGAACGGGTCCTCGGTGTAGGCCTCGAACGACCGGCCCCAGCGCGGGTCCCGGTCGATGTTCACCGTCGGGCCCAGGTTCACCATGGCCCCCTTGCCATGCTCCTCAGACCCGACGACCTGTCCGTACTGGGTGGCCAGCGACGGGTCAAAGGTAGCGGCCAGGGACACCGCAGCGGGCATCTGGGTGACCCCGGTGAGGCCGTCGCCCACCCCGACGGGACCGTCCTCCTCGCCGATGGCCGGGATGCACAGGCTCGGGATCGCCGAGATGTAGAAGACATACGGCTCGCTGAATCCCGCCCCGGTCACCTCGTTGATCTTGTCGGCCAGGGTCATCTGGGCCAGCAGCAGGCTCACCCGCTTGCTGACCGGCAGCGACTGGTTGAGCCACGGGCACGACGAGATGGAGCCCGCCCGGGCCGTCCCGGCGGCTGAGGCCGGGCCGCCCGCCAGTGCCAGCGAGGCGGGCAGCACGACCGCCAGCAACCCGGCGACCAGCGCCATTCTCGGGACGTGACGCCGGCCACGGCGGCTGAGGGCAGATGGGATCAGCTTCATGTCAGGCCTCCGGTGCCGGGCCAACGGATAACGCTTGGGCGTAACGGCCTGCAACAGTCACTTCCGCCCAACCTTCCGGGCGGGATGGCATCGGGCGGGGAGCGTTCTGTTTGTGCCGCGCTGAATAGTCAAGCCCTGGTGCACCCCGATGCCAATAGCGGGCGGCGCCCAGCAGGCGAAATTTTCTATCAAAATCACTAAAGCGGTCACGGCGCCGATAGCTCGCCCCGCCGCCATATGCACCACAACTCCACCATCGGCGCAGCTGGCGGCGGCTGTGTGCGAGCGCGGGTCACCCCCCGCGGCAGCCGTTGGGACATTGCCGGCCTGGGCCGGGTGGCCCCACCGTTAATCACAACGGCTGCCGCGGGGTGATGCGCTAGCCGAGCCGCATCAGCTGTGGATGGTGAAGTCGGCGCTGAGCGTAGCGCGTGCCGATCTGCACCTGGTAGGAGCCGAGTTCCACCGCAGGCGGGCTGGTCGGACTCGATATCGCCGGGCGTCACGGCCAGCACGGAAACGGGGAAGGACACCTGCACGGTCTTGGACTGCCCGGGGTCCAGCGTCACCCGGGTGAATCCCGCGAGTCGCTGGTTCGGGACGAGCACCACGCTGACCGGCTGGTGGACGTACACCGGCACGATATCGGTGCCCGCCCGGCTGCCCGTGTTCGACACGGTGAACTTGGCCGTCACCGTGCCGTTGCGGGACACGCTGCTGGTCGCGGACAGCCCGCTGACCTTGAACGTGGTGTAGGACAGCCCGAAGGCGAACGGGTAGAGCGGGTTGTAGCCGCTGCCCTGGCCCGAGCCGGTGTAGGGCAGCTGGTCGAAGACCTTCGGCTGGTCGCCGAGCGGTGACGGCGCCCCGGTGTCGAAGTCCCCGCCGGTCGTGGCCGCGTCGGACGGCCACGTCACGGGCAGCTTCCCGCTGGGATCGATCTTCCCGAAGATGGTGTCGGCCACCGCGGCGCCCGCCTCGGTGCTGCCCTGGTAGGCCATCAGCACGGCGTTCGCGCTTTCGGCCGGGCCAAGGCCCAGAGGCCGGCCCGCGATCACGACGACGATCACCGGCTTGCCGGTGGCCTCGAGCGCGCTGATCAGAGCCTTCTGGTCGGGTGGCAGCGCCGGCGACGGGTCGTCCCCGAGGCCCTCGGCGTAGGCCTTCTCGCCGACGACCACGACCACCGCGTCCGCCGACGCCGCGTCGCTGACCGCCGTGGACTGGCTCGGGGTCGTAGGTCACGTTCGGGTCCTCAGCCTGCAGGCCCTTGAGCACCGTGGTGCCCGGCGGGATCTGGTCGGCCGGTCCCATGCAGCAGACGTGCCCAGCGCCGAAGACGCCCTGCCAGCTGACGCTCCAGCCGCCGAGCTGGTTGGTCATCGAGTCCGCGCTCGGCCCGGTGACCACCATCTTGCTGGACGGCGACAGCGGCAGCGCGTTGTCCTGGTTGCGCAGCAGGGTCATCGACTCGTGGGCCGCCTTCAGCGTCACGTCCCGGCCCGCCTCGACCGCGGCGTCCGCCTTGCTGGCGTCGACCGTGGGGTGGTCGAACAGACCGAGCTGGAACTTCAGCGTGAGGATCCGCGACACCGCCTGGTTGATCCGGGCCACCGGGATGCTGTGGTCGGCCACGTCCTGCTGAACAGCGGTCTGCCACTGATCGGCGTTGAACGGCAGCATGGCCATGTCGACCCCGGCGTTGATCGCGAGGGCGGCCGCACCGGCCAGGCCGGGGGCCATGTGATAGGTGCTCGCCAGCGCACCCACGTCGCCGTAGTCGCTGATCACCACGCCCTTGAAGCCGAGCCGGTCGCGCAGCAGGGTGGTCAGCAGGTAGTGCGACGCGGTCGCCGGAATGCCGTTGACCGAGCCGGAATCCACCATGACCGTCCCCGCACCCGCGTCGATGGCGCCCGCGTAGGACGGCAGGAACGTGTCCTGCAGATAGCGGATGCGGCAGGTCGGCCTGCACCCGGTCGTGGCCGTTGATCGACTCCGAGTAGCCGGCGAAGTGCTTCACGGTGGCGGTGACCTTCAGCCCGCCCGCGCCGCCGCTCTGCAGGCCGCGCACGTTCGCCGCGCCCAGAGCGGAGGCGAGGGCCTCTTCGGCCCAGGTCTCGTAGTACCGTCCCCACCGGTTGTCCCGGGCCATGTCCTGCACCGGGGCGAAGTCCCAGTTCCAGCCGGTGGCGCGGAGCGCGTTCGCGGTGACCGCGCCGCCCGCCTCGGCGGCCGACGGATCCCAGGTGGCCCCCATCCCGATCGACTGCGGGAACAGCGGCGCCTGGTACGGGTGGCCGAAGCCATGGACGGCATCGACGCCGAAGATGACCGGGATATGCAGCCGCGAGTGCTGGATCGCGTAGCTCTGCATGGTGTTGTACTCGGTGGCCCAGTCCAGGCCGGTGTTGCCTGGGCCACCCTTGCCGGTGGTGTCGATCGGAATGTCGGTTCCGCCGGCCAGGATCGAGCCGACGTGATCGTCCACGAAGATCTTCTGCTCACACGTGGGGTTGGGCAGGTTGAATCCGCCCTGGCTGGTGCAGTCGCTGGTCGTGTCGGTGACCTGGGTCGCCTCGATCTGCACCATCTGGCCGATCTTCTCCGGCAACGTCATCCGGCCAAGCAGGTCGCTGACCCGCGCCTGGACCGCCAGGCTGGCGTTCAGGTAGGCGGGCTGCCCGCTGGCCGAGGCGGCCGTCCTGGCCACTGCGGACGCCGACAGCGCGATCATCAGCCCGACGGCCACTAAGGCGGCGGTGAGTGGCTTGCGGAGGCGGGCCGCGGTAAAGCCGCGCCTCATTCGGGTAAGATCACGGATGCCTTGCATAGTGGACTCCCTCGTCTCGTAGGACGCTGACTTCCGTGCCTTTCCGAACACTATTTAGAGCCCTATGAGCAGTTCCATTAATAATCCATCAATTCGGCTGGCGTACTGACCGGATGGATGCTCGCCCCTCCGACCGCCAGGTCCATCGTGTCAGGCCCCCCGGTGGTTGTGACCGGATGCTCACGGCGCGCATTCCGCTACGGCCGGCACACCTTTCCGCTGCGGCCGCCACCCGGCAACGCCCAGGGAAACCGCGGCTGTATCGAAACCTCGGGGCCATGAGTCCCGCCATTTGTCCAGACCATTTATCTGAGGCCTGCACTACGAGCCGCCGTCGTTGGTATGCCAGACGGGTCAGGAGTCGGCGGACGGCAGCGCCCGGTCGCGGGCGCCGCCCAGGAATGATTACCCCGCAGTGATCCCCTGGGCGTGCAGCGGCGGCCGTGAGCTGGCCATGAGGCCCGGGCCCCGGTCAGTGCGTAATGGCGGCTACCGGGTCGTAGTAGTGGGCGTACTGCCAGGTGCCGTCGCGGACGAGCGACTCGTCCGTCACCGCGCCGAACCGGCCAGGGCCCAGTGCCTCGAAACCCA
Organism: uncultured Actinomycetota bacterium; assembly: GCA_963739645.1. Taxonomy (GTDB): domain Bacteria; phylum Actinomycetota; class Actinomycetes; order Streptosporangiales; family Streptosporangiaceae; genus JASHPR01. The sequence goes on along the minus strand of CAVUBM010000056.1, from coordinate 89,093 downwards.
GCGCGGCCACGCCGCCCGGCGGCGCGCCGCTGGTGATCCAGGCGGCCAGCGCCTCGCCGATGGCGGGCGATGAGGAGAAACCCGAGCCGTTGCAGCCGCTCGCTACCCACAAGCCCGGCGCGTCCGGCACCGGGCCGACCACGAACCGGCCGTCGGGGCTCATCGTGAACATCCCGCCGCGGTGCTCGGCGATCCGGTCCGTGCCGGCCAGCGGCACCTCGGCCGCGACCTGGCCGGCCATCTGCCGCAGCACGCCCAGGTCCAGCGGGATGTCGCCGGTGCGGAACGACGGCGGATGCTCCCGCGGGTCCACGGGCATCGGCTCGGCCTCGAACCCGCCGAACATCAGGCCGCCCCGGGCCGGGCGCAGGTAAACGGCCGCGTCGACCACCCGGATGATCGGCTCCCCCGGGTCCAGGACGTCGGACGGCTCGGTGATCAGCAGCTGATGACGGACCGGGGCGACCGCCACCCGGCCGCCGGCCCCGGCCAGCTCGGCGACCTGGCGGACCCATGCACCCGCCGCGTCCACGGCTGCGGCACAGGAGATGGACCTGGCCGTGGTCTCGACTCCGGCCACCCGCCCCGCCGACATCGTCACGCCGGTCACGGGCTCGGACTCGAGCACCTCGACCCCGTGCTGCCGGCAGGCCGCCAGGTAGGCCTGCACGAGGCTCATCGGCTCCTCGATATAGACGTCCTCCGGGCACCACACGGCCAGGTCGTCGGCTGACCCGCGGAAGTAGGACACCCGTCCGGCGAGGCTGGCCGGGCTGGCCTCGCGCACGTCCGCCCCCCAGCCCCGGGACTGCGCCGCCTCGGTCAGCACGTAGGCCCGGTGCTGGTCCGTGCGCGCGACCAGGAAGCTGCCGGAGCGGGCCACATCGAGCGCCACCCCGGCCCAGTCACCGAACGTCACCGCCTGGTCGATGCTCCGCCGGGCCAGCGCGGTCCGCAGCTCGTCGGCCTGGACGGACTTGAACAGCCCGGCGGCCCGGCCCGTCGCCTGCGAGCCCGCCGTGTCCCGCTCGACCACGATCACCGACCGGCCGAGCAGCGCGCAGTGCAGCGCGGTGCTGAGCCCGAACGCCCCGGCCCCGATCACCACAATGTCGGCCTTCATCAGGCCAGTCTGCCGGAAAGGGGGTCAGGAGTCACAGGCCGATGACCGCGAAGAGGGGCCATCGGTCAGCGGTCCCGGTCAGATCGTGCGAGCCGCGGTCGGCGAACGAGATCCCGGACCCGACGACCAGGTCTTTGACGGTTCGAGAGACGATGATCTCGGCAGGCTGCGCCTGGGCGGTGACGCGGCGGACGATGTCAACAGAGATTCCCCCGATCTCGTCGCCGACCAGGTCCACCTCACCGGTGTGGATCCCGGCGCGTAGCTGGATTCCGTGTGCGGAAACGCTGTCGCGGATGGCGGCTGCCGACCGAATTGCCTGCCCGGGTGCGTCAAAGGTGGCGAGGATTCTCTGTGCGGTGCTCTCACGCAGCCGACCGCGGTGAGAGCGCACTCGCTGGCTGGTCGCGGCACTATGGGCATCCAGGTGGCCGGCCTGGGGGCGGTCGCTGACCTGGCCGGCGTGCGCCGGGCTGTCCACCTCCTCGGCGAGCAGGATCGTGGCGAGCACGCGATGACGATCGCGGCGACGTGAGGCACCCGTGAGGAGGTCCTCGATCTCGTCGAACAGCCCGTCGATGTCTCCACTTCCGGCGAACCGCAGGGCATGGTCTCCGGGCTGCTCGAAATAGCGGGCGCCGGCTATATGGGATGCGAGGTAGCGTCCGTGGCACGGGGGGGTCATGATGTCGTCCAAGCGCTGGATCACGAGCGTCGGCACGTGAATCGCTGGCAGCACCGCGCGGACGTCGATCTCGCGGACCATCCGGACGATCCGCAGAAACGCGCTGGGGCTGACGGCCATCCGCTCAAAGCGCGCGAACATCTGCCGCGCCTGTGGTGCGGTCGCCCGGCTGGGAAGGAACCAGTCGATGGTCGCGCCTTGCCCCCACCGGTGTGCGGCGATCTCCTCCAGGGAATCGAGCATCTCATCTGACCCTCGTCCGCACGGGTAATCGGGTGCCCAGCGATAGCGGGCGGTCGCCGCCCCGAGGATCAGGGAGCTGACCCGCTCCGGGTACGTGGCCGCGAACAGGATGCTCATCGGCCCGCCCTCCGAGTAGCCGAACAGGACGGCTTCGGCTGAGCGGGCAGCGTGCATCACGGCCCGGACATCATCCATGCGCTCTTCCAGGGGTGAGTAGGCAGGCGCCCGGTCCGACAGTCCCGTGTCACGCTTGTCGAACAGGATCAGGCGGCCGAGCGTGGCCAGACGGTGAAAGAAGCTGGCCGTCTCGGGGTCTTCCCACAGCAGATCGAGGTGGCTCAGCGCCCCCGGAACGAACACGATGTCGCTTTCGCCCTCTCCGAGCACCTGGTAGGCAATGTGGATGTCCCCGTTCTGGGCGTACAGGGTCTCCGGCTGGGCACGGGCGTCCGGCTGCCGGACGGGCCGGTATTCGAGCGCTGAGTCCTGGCGCAGGATCCGCGCGTGGAGGTCGCGCAGCTCGGGCCCGGGCTCGATCCCGAGCTGGTCGACGAGGGTGGAGCGCAGCTCGCGGTATGCGCGCAGCGCGTCGGCTTGGCGGCCCGCCCGGTACAGCGCCAGCAGGCGCTGGGACCAGAACCGCTCACGCAGCGGGTGCCTGGTGGTCAGCGTCTCGAGTTCCGCGATCGGCTCCCGATGGCGTCCGCACATGAGCTGCGCGTCCACCCTTGACTCCAGGACTCCAAGGCGTTCCTCCTCCAGCCGTGCCTGCTCCGCCGCGGCGAACTGAAGATCGCCGAGGTCGGCCAGCGCCGGCCCTCGCCACACAGCCAGCGACTCGTCGAGGAGCCGGACGGCGGTGGCCGCGTCCCCTGCGGCCAGCGCTTCACGCCCGCTCGTCGCGAGCTGCTGGAACCGCAGCACGTCTAGCTCGTCGGGCGCGACTCGCAGGACATAACCCGGAGCCCGGGTGGCGAGCCGATCTGTCCTCTCCGGCCGACCGAAGCGCCTTGCGCAGTTCCGAGAGGCGTACCTGCAGGTTCGCAGCAGCGCGGCCGGGCGTAAGGCCGGGCCACAACTCGTCCGCCAGCCGGTCGGCAGACACCACGGCGTTCGCGTTCATCAGCAGAAATGCCAGCACCGCCCGGGTCCGGGTGCCGCCGACCGAAAGCGACCGTCCGCCGGATGTCACCTCCAGAGGACCAAGGACGTGGAACTCCACTCTGCGCCTCTCATCCGCAGACGCGCGGCACGGGGCCGACGCGGCCCTGCGAAGAGCGTATCCAAGGGCCGGTAAGCCGGCCGTAACCGGCAGGTTGGCCCGCGGAAATTGACCTGGGTCACGCTTCACCTGGCCAAACGAACTCGCAGGAGGCGACCATGAACACGATCAATCCACACGCCGCGTCCCAGGGCGGCACAGTGCCGTCAAGCGGCGCTCAGTCAACCGAATCGGATCGCATGGCCGCGGCGACGCTGCTGCGACTGATCTGGGGGATGCACGTCTCGCGCGCGGTCTATGCGGCGGCTGAGCTGGGGATCGCCGACCTGCTCGCCGAGGGCCCGGCGAGCACAGCGGAGCTGGCCAGGGTCACACGCACCCACGAGCCGTCGCTCTACCGAGTCCTTCGCCTGCTCGCGGCCCTGGGCGTGTTCGACGAGCGGCATCCCCGATGCTTCAGCCTGACGGTGCTCGGCGACCGCCTGCGCTCCGACCAGCCCGCGGGGATGCGGTCGTGGGCAACATTCCTGGAAGCGCTCGGCGCCCTCCGGCCGTTCGAGCACATCCTCGACACGCATCAAGACGGGCAGGCCCGGCTTTGACGTCGCCTTCGGAATGGGCGTCTTCGATTTCCTCGCCCAGCACCCGGAGAACGCGGCCATCTTCGACGCGGCGATGTCCGAGCGAACCGCGGCATTCGCCCCCAGCGTCGCCGACGCCTACGACTTCTCAGACATTCGTACCGTGGTCGACGTCGGCGGGGGCCAGGGGACGCTGCTGGTCGAGATCCTGCGAAAGCACGGCCACCTGCGCGGGGTGCTGCTCGAGACCCCGGCCGTAGCAGCCCGCGCCGAGGCGCTGCTCGACGCGATCGATATCGCGGATCGCAGCGAGGTGCTCGCGGGGAACTTCTTCGAGCAGGTTCCGGACCGCGCAGACTGCTACGTGCTGGCGAACGTCTTGCACGACTGGGACGACGCGCGGGCGACCGAGATCCTGCGCAACTGTCGCCGATCGATGGCCAGGGCAGGCAAGGTGCTGATCATCGAGCGGCTGATCCCCGAGGACGGCAGCGACGCCGTGCCAACACTGCTCAGCGACATCAACATGCTCGTGATCACCGGCGGGCAAGAACGCACCAACGACGAGTACCGCGAACTCCTGAGAGCCTCCGGGCTGAAGCTCGGCAGCATTCAGCCGGTTGCCTTCCCCTACGGCGTGATCGAGGGCCTCGCGGCACGAGTTACCTGTCGATGAGGTGCTCGTCGGCGGACTCGCCGAGCAGCGCGTGGGACAGCTTGTCGAGCATCTTGGCCAAGTCGGCGTGCTGCTCCGGGGACCAGTCGGACAGCAGCCGCTCCAGGCCCTCCCGGCCCGCGGTGAACAGCCGGTCGGCGGCCGCGCTGCCCGCCGGGGTCAGTACCAGCGCGCCGTTGTCGCGCTGCACGTAGCCCGCGTCCACCAGCTTGTCCACGTACGGCCGCCCGTGCTCCATGCTGACGCCGGCTTCGTGGGCCAGGTCGGCGCCGACCTGCCGCCCGCCGCGCTTGGCCAGCCGGGCCAGCACCCAGCAGCTGCCCGCGGGCAGGCCGAGCCCGCACGCCTCGGCCAGCCGGGCGTAGCCATGTTTCCTCAGGTCGACGTCCGCGATCCGGAGCAACGCGCGCTCGAGTTCCTCGGCCGACGTCCGCTGCGCCGACGCCGCGCCCAGGCCCTCGCCGATGTCGGAGGCGGCCGCGGTAGTGCGCAGCGGCACCTCGGGCAGGAACCAGGTGAGCACGAAGGCCACAGCGGCGACCGGGACGGCGGCCAGGAACACGACATGGAAGGACAGCACGTACGCGTGCACGATGTCGGCGCGCAGCACGCTGGGCAGCGTCTTCAGCACCGCGGGATTAGCCTGGGCAGCCGTCGGGCTGAACCCCCGCGGCAGCGTCGCGCCCCGCAGCGCCGCGGCCAGTTCGGTCACCAGCCGGTTGGAGAAGATCGACCCGAAGATGGCCACCCCGAACGACCCTCCGATCGACCGGAAGAAGGTCACGCTCGAGGTCGCCGTGCCGAGGTCCGCGTAATCCGCCGAGTTCTGCACCGCGATGACGAGCACCTGCAGGATCAGCCCAAGGCCGAACCCGAGCACGAAGAAATACAGGTACATGACGGTCGACGTGCTGGTCTCGGTGAGCGTCGACAGCAGGTACAAGGCGATGGCCACCGCTGCGGTGCCCACGATCGGAAACACCTTGTACCGGCCCAGCCGGGAGATGAGCTGCCCGCTGGCGATCGAGGTGAGCAGCAAGCCCAGCACCATGGGCAGCAGGTACACCCCGGAGATGGTCGGCGACACCCCGCGGACGACCTGCAGGTACAGCGGCAGGAAGGCCAGTGCGCCGAACATCGCGAACCCGGCGGCGAAGCTGATGCCCGCGGCGACCGAGAACACCGGGTTCCGGAACAGCCGCCGCGGCAACACCGGCTCCGCGGCCCGCCCAGCCGACACCCACCAGCCCACGGCCAGGATTACCGCGCCGATCCCGAGCCCGATGATCACCGGGGAGGACCAGGCATAGGTCGTGCCACCCCAGGACGTCGCCAGCACCACGCAGGTGGCCGCGCCGGCCAGCAGCACGGTCCCGAGATAGTCGATCTTGTGCGCCTCGCGGTTCGCGCTGGCGGGCAGCGCGAAGGCAATGGTCACCAGCGCGATGATCCCGATCGGCAGGTTGATGTAAAACACCCAGCGCCAGCCCAGGTTGTCCACGAAGAACCCGCCGAGCAGCGGGCCCGCGACGCTGGCCACGCCGAAGACCGCGCCGAAGGCACCCTGGTACTTGCCCCGCTCCCGGGGCGGCACGACGTCACCCACGATGGCCTGGGCCAGCACTATCAGGCCGCCGCCGCCCAGTCCCTGCAGCGCGCGGAAGGCGATCAGCTCGGGCATGTTGCGGGACAGGCCGCACAGCGCCGAGCCGATCAGGAAGATCACGATCGCGGCCTGGAACAGCATCTTGCGGCCGTACTGATCGCCGAGCTTCCCCCACAGCGGCGCGGACGCGGTGGTGGCCAGCAGGTAGGCGGTGACCACCCAGGACAGATGGCTCAGCCCGCCCAGGTCGCCGACGATCGTGGGCAGCGCGGTGGCGACGATCGTCTGGTCGAGCGCGGCCAGCAGGATGGCCAGCATCAGCGCCGCGTAGATGATGACCAGGCCGCCGCGAGCGCCGCTGTCAGCCTCGGTGGCCTCCGAGATATCCCGCATGGACGGAAACATACCCGCCGGCCGGGAGATCCTTCCCGGCCGGCGGTGTGGACTTCAACGAAAGCCGGCTCACCCCGGCTAGCTGACGAAGCAGGCGTCCCCGTGCCGCGCCGTACGCGGGGGCGCCGCTTCGTCAGCGGCGGCGATCAGTATCCGTAACCGCCGCCGCCGCTGCCGGAACTCGACGAGGAGCCCGGGTTCGCCACGGCCGTGAGCTTGGCGCCGGAGGGCGTCATCGCCCACCAGAGGCCGCCGGACGCGTTGACACCGTTGCCGCTGTCCATGCCCGCGGCGGAGTCGGCCTTGAAAGTGTAGAGCGGGTGACCGTTGTAGGTCGCCTGAGTTTGGCCGTCCGCCCGCTTGATCGTGCCCCACTTGCCGGTCAGCGTCGTGCCGGACGCGGCGGTCGGGGTGCCGATGACTGGTGGCCAGAAGGTCGCGCACGAGCCGTTGCAGACCGACTTGCTCGAGGTGTCAGGGACGAACCAGTAAAGGGTGAAGCCCTGTGCGGTGGCGAGCACCGTGCCGCCCGTGGTGGTCATGGTCTTGATCCCGGTCCCTGACGGGGTGGCCACCGCAGCCGGCGCGCTGGACGAACTGGAACTGCCGGAACCGCTTGAACCCGATGACCCCGCCGAACTACTGCTGCCGCACGCAGCCAGCCCGACGACTGCGGCGGCGAGGACGGGAGTCACCCACCATCGACTACGCATCGTATCTCTCTCCTATCGCTACGGTATCTACCAGACCCCGTGTACCCATGGGTCACGCAGCGCATCGCCGATTGGTTCACGCCCGATCCTGATCGTCTTCGGGTGCGATGCGCCGGCACAGCCAGGCCAGCGAAAGCGGGTACCTGTAGTCGATGGCAGCGTGGGTCGCGTCGAACAGCTCGAAGCGGACCACGTCGTCGGCGACACCGACCTCGTGCAGCGCCACGCGGAAGGCTTCCGCGCCCAGGTCCAGAAAGTACTCGTCCCTGGTTCCCGCGTCGATCCAAATGGCCCGAAGCGACCGCAGCGCCTCGGCGTACCTGGGCGCCATCCGGACTGGGTCCCAGTCCTGCCACTGCTGCCAGACCTCCGGCCGCAGCGCTCCCGTCCGCGGGTCGAACGGCAGCTCCACGGTTCCGTCCTCGCGCGCGGAGAAGCAGGCGGAGACGCCCAGGACCTCGAGCAGGACCACGTCGGCCTCCTTGGTGAACGAGACCCGGGACCGGAAGTCGTCCCACCAGCGCCAGATGTCGCCGTCGTAGTCGCGCAGCAGCCGAGCCGCCCGCCCGAACGCGGGGATGTAGCTCAGCTCGTAGAGCGAGTCGCCGGCGTGCGTGGCGAGCGCGCCGAACAGGTCAGGCCGCAGCATCGGCGTGATCATCGCACCGAAGCCGCCGCTCGACTTGCCCGCGATCGCCCGGTGCGCGGCCTGCGGCAGCGTCCGGTAGCGCTCGTCCACCCAGGGCACGACCTCGTCGCAGAGGTAGGAGTGATAGCGGCCGGTGCCCGGAGAGTCCACGAACTGGCTGCCGCCGTACGCGGTCCACGCGTCCACGTAGACCACGAGCGCAGGCGGGGCCTCGCCGCGCGCGAAGACCGCGTCCGCGGTCTCGGGGAACGGCTGCCGGTAGGGACTTCGGTTCCGCCACATGGCCAGGTGCCCGGTGTAGCCCTGGATCACGTAGACGGCGGGATAGCGCCGGGCCGGGTCCTCGTCGTACCCCGGCGGCAGGTAGACCCACAGCGGCCGCTCATTCGGGTCACCGAGCGGGTTGTCCCGCAGCAGCTCGCTGGTGATCATGTCCTCTTCGAGCCGGCCAGCCAGCTCGGCGAACCAGGGCAGCATGGAACCTCCCGCGGCCGATCGCGAGCGCCCAGTCTTTCAGCCAGGGATACCCATCCGCGCGGCGGCGCCGTCGAGCACGGCCTGCGGTCCGCGCTCGAACTGCTCGTCCAGGCGCTTCGGGTCCAGCGGCGGCCCGGCCGACTGATCCGGGCCGGCGTCGGGGTTCCAGCCACTGGCCGGCGGGGCGCTACGCCTGGCTGGCGCTCGCCTGGTTCACCGGGCTGCTCCTGCTGGCGTTCGGGCTCGCGAACCTGATCTTCGCCAGGAAGGCAGGCCGGTAGGGTCTGCGGCTCAATACCGACATCCCGTAATAATTGTGGGCCGACGCGCCGGATCTGACCCTCCGCTACCCGCCACTACCTGCGGATTCTTCCGGTCAGAGCGGCTCGTGCGCCCTATGCTGACGGATGTGGAGAGGGGCGCGGCTTCGCGCGGGGACAGCGGTCATGGCCCGGATGCCAGCTTTGCGGCCGCAGGCCAGCCGACCCTGCCGCCCGGCGACGGGCAGGAGTCGCGGCCCGAGCTCGCCGACGTGGCCAGGCTCGCCCGGCGGCTGATGCTCCGCGCGGTCTCGGTCGCCCGCGCGGAGGACGCCCCCGCGCACCGCCTGCTGCGCGACCACCTCGGGCCGGGCACCGCGACCATGCCGGTGGTCAGCGGCTCCTGGCCGGCCTACGACCACGTGAACGTGCAGGCGGGCCTGGAGGCGTGGCTGGCGGACGAGGGCCGGGCGCATCATCTCGCTGGCCTCACCGGATTCCGGCACATGGAGTTCGGGCTGGCCGACCTTACCCAGCCGGGTCCCTTCGGCGACCGGCTCGGGGTGGGCAGTGTGGCCACGAGCGCCCTGTCCGCGGGGCCAGGGGGCCAGACCCGCGCCTGTGTTCAGTGCGGCCTCTACCTGGTCGATGACGCGGGCACCCGGTTCGCGCTGCTGCTGCGCGGGCCGGAAGACCGTGGGCCGTCGGAGGAGGTCAGCCTGGAGGTCGCCGCCGCGGACCAGGCCGCGGCGCAGCGGGTGCTGAACGAGATACGGCAGCTGGCGGTCGAGCACAACGTCTTCCGCGGGCACGTGATCACCTTCGGGGGCGAGGTCTTCGGCCGCGATCGCGGGGCGATGCTGCGGTTCCTGGACCGCCCGCAGCTGGACCGCGCCGAGGTGGTGCTCCCGCCTGCCCTGCTCGACGGCATCGAGCGTCAGGTGCTCGGCGTGGCCAGGCACGCGGGCCGGCTGCTGGCCAGCGGCCAGCACCTCAAGCGCGGGGTGCTGCTGCACGGCGCGGCGGGAACGGGCAAGACGCACACGATCCGGTACCTGCTCGGCCGGCTGCCCGCGGTGACGGTCGTCGTCATCTCCGGCTATGCGCTGCAGTGGATCGCCGAGGCCTGCTCGGTCGCCCGGGTGCTGCAGCCCTCGATGGTAGTGATCGAGGATGTAGACCTGATCGCCGAGGAGCGCGGGCCCATGAGGGGCCAGCACCCGCTGCTGTTCCAGCTGCTCAACGAGATGGACGGGCTCGGCGAGGACATCGACGTGACGTTCCTGCTCACCACGAACCGCGCGGACCTGCTGGAGACCGCCCTGGCCGCCCGGCCGGGCCGGGTCGATCACGCTGCCCGGCTGCCGCTGCCCGACGCCGACGCCCGTCGCCAGCTGATCGAGCTCTACCGGGGCCGCCTGGTGCTCGACCTGTCCGACCCCGAGATCGTGGTCAAGCGGACGGACGGCGTCACCGCGTCGTTCCTCAAGGAACTGCTGCGCCGGGCCGCGCTGTTCGCCGCCGAGACCGCGTCCGCAGGCCCGGCGCCGGGCAACGGCACAGGCTCCGGGGAGGCCAGCGCCAGCCCCGGCGACGGCGCACCGCTGCACATCAGCGACGCCCACATGAACGCGGCCCTGGACCAGCTGCTGGATGTCCGCGGCCAGCTGACCCGGGCGCTGCTGGGCGGGAGCGCAGCCGGGCCGGGCGGGCATCGCCCGATGGGGGCCGACGCCGTGATCAGGAAGCCCGTGCCCGGCTTACCTGAGCCCGGCACCGGACGGCCCGGCTCCCGGCTCTACTCCGGCCCGGGCGACCTGCGCGCGATGCAGGACCTGGCCAGCCGCACCTGGACCCCCGGGGCGCACTGGCACGTGGGCGATCTCGCGTGGCAGCGCAGCACCTTTCCCGCCCGGACGCCGGACCGGCCCATCCGGCTCTGGACCGCGCCCGGCGGCACGGTGCTGGCCTGGGGCAGGCTCGGCGAGCCCGCACACCTGGACCTCGCCGTCGACCCGGCCTGCCCGGAACTGGCCGACGAGGTGCTCGGCTGGTTCGCCGAGACCGCCACCCACCCGGACCACACGGTCACCGTTACCGACCGCGAGCCGCACCTGATCGCGGCCCTGATACGGCACCGCTACTGGCGGCACACCGACGGTCCCTGCTTCACGCTGCAGACCCGCGACCTGGCCGACCTGCCCGAGCCAGTGCTGCCCGCCGGGTACCTGGCCCGCCCGGTCGGGCCGGATGACCTGAGCCGCCGCGCGCAGTCACACCGGGCCGCCTGGCAGTCGGACCTGATGACCGACGAGCACTACCGGGAGATCACTCGCACCTGGCCGTACCGCCGCGAGCTCGACTGGGTGGCGGAGGCCCAGGACTCCAGCTTCGCGTCCAACTGCCTGCTCTGGCTCGACGAGGCCACCGGCAGCGTGCTGATGGAACCGGTCGGCACCCATCCGCAGCACCGTCGGCGCGGCTTGGCCCGGGCCGTGTGCCTGGCCGCGCTGCACGCCGCCAGGGACGCGGGGGCGAAGACCGCCGTGGTCACCCCGCGCGGCGATCCCGGGTATCCCGTCCCGGCCCTGCTGTATCGGTCGATGGGGTTCCGCGATCAGGCCACCACCGTCGCGTACCGGCGGTAGCTCACGACCGGGACGCACCGAGGAGCCCGCCCAGCAGCGCGTAGGTCACCTGGGCCGCCGCCGAGACGTTCGCGAGGTGCGCCGCTCCCCTGACCACGAGGAGCCGGGCGCCCGCGATCCCGGATGCGATTACCGCGCCATGCGCCGGCGGTGTCGCCGGGTCTTCGGCGGCCGCGATGACCAGCGTCGGCGCCCGGACCGAGGCCAGCGACGAACGCAGGTCCATGGCGGCGATCGCCTCGCAGCACCCGGCGTAGCCCTCCGGGTCCGTGGCCTCGAGCTGGGCGGCGAACGCCGCGGGCACCGCGGGCTCCGTGGCCAGGAACAGCGGGGTGAACCAGCGGCGGATCGACTGCTCGGTGATCGAGGCCATCCCGTGCGCCCGGACCTGCCCGGCCCGCGCGGTCCATCCGGATGCGGGCGGCAGGAAGGCGGACGTGCAGCACAGCCCGAGGGCGGCGATCCGCTCCGGAGCGTGCGCGGCCAGCCACATCCCGATCATGCCGCCGAGCGATATCCCGCAGTAGTACGCGCGCTCGACCCCGTGGGCGTCAAGCAGGGCCAGCACGCCGGCGCCGAGCTCGCCGATCGTGTACGGCCCTCCAGGCGCCGGCGTGCCGCCGTGTCCCGGGTACTCGTAGCGGAGCAGCCGGAAATGCCCGCGGAACGCGGCGAGCTGTGGTTCCCAGACCGCCCGGGAGGTGCCGAGCGAGTTGCCCAGCACCAGGACCGGCCCGCCCGCCGGACCCTCAAGCGAGGCGGCCAGCGAGATCGCCACCGGGATTACCCCTCCCTGGCCAGCTGCGTCTCCAGCTCACCGAGCACCCGGTAGCAGGGCAGCACATCGCCCACGCTGGAGTTCGGCTCCCGCCCCTCGCGGATCGCCGCGATGAACTCGCGGTCCTGCAGCTCGATGCCGTTGGTGGACACGTCCACCCTGGACACGTCGACCGGCTCCTCGCGCCCGGTGACCAGGTCGTCGTACCGGGCGATAAAGGTGCCGTTGTCGCAGATGTAGCGGAAGAACGTGCCGAGTGGCCCGTCGTTGTTGAAGCTGAGCGACAGCGTGCAGATGGCGCCGCCCGTCGTGCGCAGCTGGATCGACATGTCCATGGCGATGCCGAGCTCGGGATGCACCGGCCCCTGCACCGCGTGGGCGATCTGGACGTCCTCGCCGGTCTGGTACTGGAACAGGTCGACGGTGTGCGCGGCGTGGTGCCAGAGCAGGTGATCTGTCCAGCTGCGGGGCTCGCCCAGGGCGTTCAGGTTCTTGCGCCGGAAGAAGTAGGTCTGCACGTCCATCTGCTGGATGGCCAGCTCCCCCGCGCCGATGCGGCGGTGGATCCACTGGTGCGAGGGGTTGAACCGGCGGGTATGCCCGACCATGCACACCAGGCCGGTCTGCTGCTGCACCCGGTCGACTTGCTGCGCGTCCGCCCAGCTGTCCGCGACCGGGATCTCGACCTGGACGTGCTTGCCCGCGCGCATCGCGGCGATGGCCTGCTGCGCGTGCAGCTGGCTCGGGGTGCACAGGATGACGGCGTCCACGTCGTCGCGGGCGAGCACCTCGGCCAGGTCGGTCGAGGCGTGGCCGGCGCCGTACTTCCGCGCGACCTCCTCGGCCTGCTCCTGCCTGCGGCTGACCACGGATGTGATGGTGACACCGTCGATCGCGGCGAGGCCGTCGAGGTGCTTGATGCCGAAGGCGCCTGCCCCGGCGAGTGCGATCCTCATGGGCTAGTTCTCTTCCTCGGAGGATGAGCCGGTAGGCCGCAGCACGAGGTGCCCGACCGCGGTGTTGGATCCGGGGACGTGGTAGAAGCGGTACAGCTCCTCGACCATGCGGCCCATGGCGCCCCGCATGATCAGCTGCATGACCAGCTCGATTCCCTCGGAGCCCGCCTCGCGCACGTACTCGATGTGCGGCACCAGCGCCAGGTTGTCAGGGTCCGCGACCAGCCGGTCGAAGAACGCGTGGTCGAACGCGGAGTTGATGAACCCCGCCCGCGGCCCCTGCAGCTGGTGACTCATGCCGCCGGTGCCCCAGACGTGGACGGTGAGGTCCTCCCCGTAGCTCCGCACGGCGCGGCGGATGGCCTGGCCCAGCTTGTAGCAGCGGTGACCGGTCGGCGGCGGGTACTGCACGACGTTCACGGCCAGCGGGATCACCCGCACCGGCCATTCGTCGGGCTGGCCGTAGACCAGGGACAGCGGCACGGTGAGGCCGTGGTCGACGTCGAGCTTGTACAGCAGGGTGAGGTCGAACTCGTCCAGGATCAGCGCCTGGGCCAGGTGGGCGGCCAGGTCGGCGTGACCGCGGACGACCGGCACCGGGCGGGGCCCGTACCCTTCGTCGGCCGGAGGGAACTCATCGGCGCAGCCGAGCGCGAACGTGGGGACGAACTCGGGCGTGAACGCGGACGCGTGGTCGTTGTAGACCAGGATCACGACGTCGGGGACCTCCTTGGCGGCCCAGGCCTTGGTCCACTCGTAGCCGGCGAACAGCGGCTTCCAGTACGGCTCACCGGTCTTGCCGAGGTCGATCGCGGCGCCGATGGCCGGGATATGGCTGGTGGTCAGCCCGGCGGTGATGCGCGCCACGTCAGGTACCGTCCTTCACGGAACGCCAGCCGTCGGGTGAGCGCCCTCCGGACACCATCATCTGCTGGTAGGTCTCGGTATCCATGCCGGTCATTGTGCTCACCGCCTGGAGGTAGCTCAGCCCGTCGGTGGCGAAGATCTTGGCGAGGAAGTAGATGTTGCCGCCGAGGTCGAGCATGGCGTTGTAGTCGCGGTCGAGCACGGCCTGCTTCTGGGCCTCGGTCATCGGCCACTCGTCCAGGTAGGCGCGCTCGCCGGCCTTGAACCGCTCGCGGTTCTCCGGCTTCATCAGGCTCATGCAGAACTGGTTCAGCTGGTAGCCCTGCTTCGCGCGCTGGGCCGTGAACACACGGGTGCCAGGTATGTCATCGAACTCTGAGGTGTACGCCGTCATCAGGCCTCCCAGTACAGGCGCATGGGGTTGTCGACCAGCAGCCGGCGCTGCAGGTCCCCGGTGGAAGCGATGCGCGGGATGACGTCGACCAGGACGCCGTCATCCGGCATGTGGCTCTTCATGTTCGGGTGCGGCCAGTCGGTCCCCCACAGCACCCGGTCGGGGAAGGTCTCGACGAGACGGCGCCCGAACGGGATGACGTCGGCGTACTCGGGCGGGCCGGAGACCGACAGCCGTTCCGGGCAGCTCACCTTGGACCACACGTTCTCGTGCTCGCGCATGAAGCGGGTGAACAGCGCGAAGCCGGGGCCGTCGACCGGCTGGGACACGTCGGGCCGGCCCATGTGGTCGACCACTACGACCGTGGGCAGGCTGGTGAACAGCTCCCAGCGGTCGGCTAGGTCGGCGGCCTCGAAGTACACCACGATGTGCCAGCCGAACTCGGCCACGAGGTCGACCAGGCCGCGGTAGTAGTCATCCGGCTTGGGGTCGACGAGCCGCTTCACGAAGTTGAACCGGATCGCGCGGACGCCCGCGGCGTGCAGGTCGGTGAGCTCGCTGCGGGAGACACCAGGCCGGATGGTGGCCACGCCGCGGGCCCGGCCCCCGGCCGCGATCAGCGCGTCGGCGAGGGCGCTGTTGTCGGCACCGTGGCAGGTGGCCTGGACGATGACGTTGCGCTCGAAACCGAGGAAGTCGCGCAGGGCGAACAGCTGCTCCCGGCCGGCGTCGGTCGGCGTGTACTTCCGCTCCGGCGCGTAGGGGAAGACATCGCCGGGCCCGAACACGTGACAGTGTGCGTCGACGGCGCCCGGGGGCGGGGTGAACGCCGGCTTGCTGGGGTTCGGGTGAAACGGGAGCCAGTCGGCGTCGGGCAAGGGCGGGAGGGCGGGAGGAAGAGTCGTCATCGGGCTACAGCCCCCGGGCGCGCAGGGCGCGGTCGAGACGTGGGTAGACCCGCCGGGCGTTGCCCGAATAGACCTGGGCGGCGTCATCCTCCTTCAGGTCGAGCGCGTCGATGTACCGCTTCGTGTCGTCGAAGTAGTGACCGGTCTCGGGGTCGATGCCGCGCACGGCGCCGACCATCTCGGAGCCGAACAGGATGTTGTCGACGTCGATGACCTCGAAGAGCAGGTTGATGCCGGGCTGGTGGTAGACGCAGGTGTCGAAGTACACGTTCCGCATGACGTGCTCGGCCAGCGGCGGCTTCTTCAGCATGTCGGCGAGCCCGCGGTAGCGGCCCCAGTGATAAGGCACGGCGCCGCCGCCGTGCGGGATCACCAGCCGCAGGTCAGGGAAGTCGGCGAACAGGTCGCCTTGGATGAACTGCATGAACGCGGTGGTGTCCGCGTTGATGTAGTGCGCGCCTGTGGCGTGGAAGACCGGGTTGCAGCTGCTCGACACGTGCACCATCGCGGGCACGTCGAGCTCGGCCATCTTCTCGAAGATGGGGTACCAGTACCGGTCGGTGAGGGGCGGTGCGGTCCACTTCCCCCCGCTCGGGTCCGGGTTGAGGTTGCAGCCGACGAAGCCCATCTGGACGCAGCGTTCCAGCTCGGCCACGGACGCCTCGAGCCCGGCGCCCGGTGACTGCGGCAGCTGGCACACCCCGATAAAGGTGTCGGGGAACAAGCCGACGACGCGCGCGATCAGGTCGTTGCACGCCCGGGACCACTCGCCGCTGACCCGCTCATCGCCCAGGTGGTGCGCCATGGCGGAGGCCCGGGGCGAGAAGATCGTCATGTCCGCGCCGCGCTCACGGAGCAGCCGCAGCTGGTTCTGCTCGATCGACTCGCGGATCTCGTCGTCGGAGATGGCGGGGTACGCCGGTGACGGGCGGCCCTGACCGAACGCCGCGAGCTGGCTGGCCCGCCAGTCGGTGTGCGCGCCGGGCGCGGTCGTGTAGTGCCCGTGACAGTCGATGATCATCAGGAGCCTCCCTGGTTCCACACGGACGACGGCACCAGCACCTCGCCGCGCATGAGCAGGCGGGCGGTGCGCAGCAGCGCCGACCTGATCACGGCGAACGCGCCGTCGGAGGCTTTCACTTCGAGGGTGACGGTGAAGAAGCCGGTGGGGTGCTCCACCTCGATCTCGGTGGAGCCATCGGTCCCCGCACCGATGACCGCGACCTCGCTCGCCACCGACCCGGGCAGCATGCACGCCGTGGCCACGGACACCGCGCCGAGGACCCCGATCGCCTCGTGTACCCGGTGCGGTATGAACGTCCGGGTCGAGACCGTGCCGCCGTGGGCCGGGGGCGACAGCAGGCTCATCTTCGGTACCGTCTTCCCGGCGACGTCGCCGAGGTTCATCAAGGGCCCGGCCGCGATCCGGATCGCCTCGACCCGGCGGGTCACCTCGTCGTTGGCCTCGAGGTCGGCCGGCGACTCCTGCCCGGACAGCCCGAGGTCGGCGGCGGCCAGGCACATCACCGGCATGCCGTTGTCGATGCAGGTGACCCGCGTTCCCTCGACGACGTCCAGGACGTTCCCTGTAGGCAGCAGCGATCCGCACGAGGACCCGGCGACGTCGGCGAACTCGATGGGGATAGGCGCGTGGGTACCGGGCACGCCGTCGATGCGCGCGGTCCCCTCGTAGCTGACCTGCCCGCCCGGGGTCTGGATCAGCGCGGTGGCCAGGGTCTTGGTGTTGCTCATCCAGATCCGGACCGTCGTCTCGGGGTCGCCGGCGGCCACGAGGCCCTGGTCGATCGCGAACGGGCCGACCGCCGCCAGCATGTTGCCGCAGTTCTGGCTGTCGGAAACCTCGGCCCGGTCCGGCCAGACCTGCAGGAACAGGTACTCGACGTCCGCATCGTCGCGGGGTGACCGGCTCACCACGGCCACCTTGGACGTGAGCGGGTGGCTGCCCCCCATGCCGTCGATCTGCCGCTTGTCCGGAGATCCCATGGCGGCCATCAGCACCGCGTCCCTGGCGGCACGGTCGGTGGGCAGGTTGTCGGCCAGGAACACCAGGCCCTTGGATGTCCCGCCCCGCATGGCGGCGCAGCGGATGGCAGTCTGGCTCACGGCGTATCCACGTGGTCGACGTAGCGCACCCCGGCGTCGGCGAGCCGGCCGCGCATGTTGTAGATGTCGAGGCCGAGTTCACCGGCGGCCAGCCGCGGCCGCCGGGCCGCCTCGCTGGCCTCGCGGTCCCTGGCCGCCTTGAGCACGGTCGCCGCCTGCTCGCGCTCGACAGCGACCACCCCGTCGTCGTCGGCCACGACCACGTCACCGGGCCTGACATACACGCCGGCGATGACGATGGGCGTCTGCACGTTCCCCGGCGTCTGCTTGACCGTGCCCTGGGCGCAGATCGCTTTCGACCAGACCGGGAAGCCCATCTCGGTCAGCGCGGCGACGTCACGCACGCCAGCGTCTATGACCAGCCCGCGGACGCCGCGGGCGCGCAGGCTCGCGGCGAGCAGGTCGCCCACGTACCCGTCGTCGCACGGGCTCGTGGGGGTGACCACGAGCAGGTCGCCGGGTTGCGCCTGCTCCACGGCGACGTGGATCGACCAGTTGTCGCCCGGGGCGACCTCGCAGGTCAGCGCGTTGCCTGCGACGCGGGCCGGCCGGAAGATCGGGCGGATGTCGCACCGGAGCAGCCCCGTGCGCCCCTGCGCCTCGTGTACCGTCGCCACGCCGGCGTCCGCCAGGCCATCGACCACGTCAAGATCTGTTCGAGGGGTGTTCCGCACAACTAGCGCCACGTGAATGCTCCTCTCCGCCGCGTGATCTCAGACATCGAAGAAGACGGTCTCCCCGGTCCCGTGCGTCACATCACCGGGCTCCCCCTCGCCCTGCAGCCGGATGTCAAACCGGAAGTCACCCGGCGAGCCGGGCTGCACCATCGCGATCAGCGTGGCCCGCCTGCCCGGGTCGGTGATCGCCGCCAGCACCGGGTCGGCGCCGTTCGCGGCCTGCTCGTCAGGAAAATAAATCCTGGTCACGAGCCGGTCGAGCAGGCCGCGCGCGAATACCGACACGTCCAGGTGCGGCGCCTCCCACCCCCCGCCCCCCGTTCCCCCTTCACTTTCCCCCTTCGCGGGCGGCAGCGGCCCGGGCCGGAGCGTCAGGATGCGGTAGTGGCCGGCCTGGTCGGTCAGGCACCGGCCGAAGCCGCGGAATCCCCGCGCCGCGCTGCTGCCGCGCGGGTCGTCGGGGTGCGCGAACCTGCCGTCCGGGTCGGCCTGCCAGGTCTCCACCATCGCGTCGGTGACCGGCTGGCCCGCCCCGTCGCGCACCGTCCCGCCGATGGTGATCGCGCCCGGCGTGCCCTCGGGCACCACGTACGGCCCGTCCGGCCAGGGCATGCCGATGGCGAAGAACGGCCCGGCGGTCTGCGACGGGGTCAGCGGCAGTGCCGACAGTGCGGTCAGCGGCGGGGTCACCAGCGCTCCTCCTCCCGCTCGAAGACGGCCGCGCCCGGGCCGCGCAGCACGATGTCCCATTCGTAGCCGAGCGCCCATTCCGGCTGGGTGAGACCCAGGTCGAACCGGCAGATCATGCGCTGCCTGGCGGCCGGGTCCGGCACCGAGTTGAAGATCGGATCCTGGGCGAACAGGGGGTCACCAGGAAAGTACATCTGCGTGATCAGCCGCTGCGTGAACGCGCGCCCGAACAGCGAGAAGTGGATATGCGCCGGCCGCCACGCGTTGGGATGGTTGTGCCACGGGTAGGCGCCGGGCTTGATCGTCACGAACCGGTACCGGCCATCGGAGTCGGTCAGGCACCGGCCGGCCCCGTCGAAGTTCGGGTCCAGCGGCGCCGGATGCTGATCCACCTGATGGGCGTACCGGCCCGCGGCGTTCGCCTGCCAGATCTCGACCAGGGTGCCAGGAACCGGCCGCCCGCCGGAGTCCAGCACCCGCCCGGTCACGATGATGCGCTCGCCGAGCGGCTCACCGGCGTGCCGCGTGGTCAGGTCAGCGTCGGCCGCCACCGCGCGCTCCGCGCCGAACACCGGCCCGGTCACCTCGGTGAGCCCCTGCGGCAGGGGGATGAGCGGCTGCCGGGGCGACCGCAGCAGCGTGGAGCGATAGGACGGGTTGGCCAGCGGCGGGTGCACGCCCACCGGCCGCTGGTACGACGGCAGCACGAGACCGCCCGCGGCCAGCAGCGGGCCCCGCGTCATGGGGCGGCTCCCTGGGAGACGGGCCCGTCCGCGGCGGGCAGCGTCGCACGCAGGCCCCGCAGCACCGCCAGCTCGGCGGGGCACGGCGGCGGGAGCTCGCGAAGGTCAGCGGCCACCCTGAGGTCCCAGCCGGTCCTCTCCCTGACGGCCGTTACGCTCATCCCGGGGTACGTCGCGGTGAGCACCAGCTCGCAGGTCTCCGGGTCGGGCTCCAGGACGCCGAGGTCCGTGATGATCTTCTGCGGGCCCGCGCCGGTCAGGCCGAGGCTCTGCCTGGCGCCGGGGCCGTCGCCGAAGCCGACCGAGGTGACGAAGTCCACCCCCGGCACGAACGTCCGCCGCGTCTGCCGGACGATGACGATCACCTCCCGGCAGGATGCGGCGATCTCCGGCGCACCCCCCGCGCCCGGCAGCCGGACCTTGGGTTCGGCGTAATCCGCCCCGATCGCGGTGGTGTTGATGTTGGCGAACCGGTCGATCTGGGCCGCACCAAGGAACCCGACGTCGATCCGGCCGGGCTGCAGCCAGTAGTTGAAGATCTCGGGCACGCTGACCACGGCGTCGGCCGTCTGGGCCAGGATCCCGTCGCCGATGGACAGCGGCAGCCGGCCGGGCTTCGCCCCGATCGTGCCGGACTCGTAGATCAGGACCAGGCGCGGGGTGTGCGTGGCCCGGGCCAGGTTGGCCGCCTCGCTGGGCAGGCCGATGCCCACAAAGCACGTCATCCGGTCGCGCAGCGCCTGGGCGGCGGTGACCGTCATCATCTCGTCGGCCGAGTAGCCGGCCCCCGTGTGACCGGCCCCCGTGTGACCGGCGCCCGTCATCGGGAACCCCCCGCGTACACCTGCTCGTCCAGCCACCGCCCGAACCGGTCCCGGTCGCGGCTGATGGCGTCCCAGGCGATATAGAAGTCGTTGTCGCGGGCGGTGTAGTCCAGCGCGTACGAGGGATGCGCGCCGCCGGGGGCCAGCGCCACGTACCCGACCGCCCAGGCCGGCAGCACGATGGCGCCGGGCCGGGGATCCAGCGCGTCGACGACCTCCTCGACGGTGACGACGGACCGCGCGGCCGCCAGCACCGCCTCCTTCTGCACCCCGGTGATCCCCCACAGCTGCACGTTGCCCTCGCGGTCGGCACGCTGCGCGTGGATCACCGTCACGTCGGGCCGCAGCGCGGCCACGGCGGTCAGCGTCTCGCCGGTGAACGGGCAGGCGACCTCGGCGATGTTCGCACCGGGGTGGGCGGCATCGGCGCGGGCGGCCAGGCCGGTGCCGCGGTACCCGCGCAGGACGGCGAACGGCAGCCCCGCGGCGCCCGCCACGTAGCGGTTGGCCATGCCGGCGTGGCTGTGCTCCTCGAGCTCGAGCGGGACCGGCCAGGAGTGCTCGACCGCGTCCCTGAACCGGTGCAGCGACCCCACGCCGGGGTTGCCGCCCCAGGAGAACACGAGCTTGCGGGCGCAGCCGGCGCCGATCATCTGGTCGTAGATCACGTCGGGGGTCATCCGCACCAAGATAAGCTCGCGCCGCCCCTGCCGGATCACCTCGCGCCCGGCCGCGTGCGGGATCAGGTGGGTGAAGCCCTCCATGGCCACCGTGTCACCGTCGTGGACCGAGCGCGCGATGGCATCGGCCAACGACACGATCTCCGCCACGCCCTACCAGCCTCCTTGCCGCCTTTATCGAAACGATATAGGCAAAAGACCGCGATGTGCACACTTGTGCGTTCTACGTGTCACTCCCCGGCGGCGATCTCAGCAAACACGCGCTCGGCCACGGCGAAGGCGCGGTTCGCGGCGGGCACCCCCGCGTACACGGCCACCTGCAGCAGCACCTCGCCGATCTGCTCCTGGGTCAGGCCGTTGCGCAGCGCCGCCCGGGTGTGCATCGCGAGCTCCTCCTCCTGCCGCAGCGTGGCCAGGGCGGTGAGCGTGATGATGCTGCGCTCGGCCCGGGTCAGGCCGGGCCGGGCCCAGATCTCGCCCCAGGCGTAGCGAGTGATCAGGTCCTGGAACGGCGCGGTGACGTCGGTCGTACCCGCCACGGCCCGGTCGACATGCGCGTCGCCCAGCACCGCGCGGCGCACCGTCATGCCCTGCTCGGCCATCTGGCGCGCGGTCCGGTCAGCGTCGGTCATGACGCCTATCCTGGCAGCCGCCTGCCCGCGGCCTCAGTAACCTTCCCGCGACGCGGCAGCCCGGGTCAGCCCGGCCTCTCCCGCCCGGTGGCGGTCAGGCGGGGCACAGCCATTCAGGGCGGCCCTCGCGCGCGGCGCTGTCGGCAGTGCCGGGCGGCGGGAAGTGCTGGCGGAGCGTGAACGCCTGCGGGGTGGGCCCGTGCGCCCGCAGGTGCCGCACCCGGTCCTCGGCGTCGTCCGTGGTGGGCAGCGTGCCGCGCGGGATCCACCACATGGCCGTGTAGGCCTCGGCCATCGGCCGGAACCACTCACGGCGGCGCCGCAGCACGGCGCGGTGCGTGTCGGAGTAGACGAACGCGGCCAGGGCGTCGACCGACTCCCATACCGACATGTTCATGATGACCCCGGCGCTGCCTGCGGTATCCCATTCGAACGCGCGCACCGCGGTGGCGTTGCCGTCCTCGGTCTGCAACCGCCATACGAAGCCGGGCGCGGCGTCGGCTACGGCGTTGACCGGGTCGAGCGCGGCCATGAAGTCAGCCAGCTGAGGGCTGTCCACCGGTGCGCGCAGCCGGCCGATGTTGACTTGGGCCAGTACGTATCTCACGGCGCCATCGTGCCACGTCCCCGGTGCGCGGCGAGAGCGTCGCCGGTGAAGACGGCCGCCGCTCCCAGGTACGCGGCCGGGTCGAGCGCCGCGTCGATCTGCTCCCTGGTCACCCCGGCGGCCTCGATCCGGGCGGCCAGGTCCGGGGAGCCGAGCACCTCGGCCAGCCCGCGGCCGGCCCGGGTGGCCGCCGCGCTCGCCTCGGCCACCAGGTCGTGGGCGGGCAGCCGCCCCAGGCCCGGGGCCAGCGCCGCCGCCACGCTCTCGGCGAGCGGCAAGCCGCCCGCCGCGTCGAGGTTGGCCCGCATCCGGCCCGCGTCGACCTGGAGCCCGGTCAGCAGCTCGGCCGCCCACGCCGCCGCCGACCCGGTCAGCCGGAGCAGGTCAGCGAGCGGCTGCCACTCCGCGTGCCAGGCCCCGGCCGCGCGCTGGTGCTCCTGCTCGGCCGCGGCAGCCAGCGTGGCGAGCAGGCCGGGCGCCTGCCTGGCGCAGCCGAGGATCACGACGGCGGCCACCGGGTTGCGCTTGTGCGGCATCGCGGACGAGCCGCCCGCGCCGGCCGTGCCCTCGCGGACCTCGGCCACCTCGGACTGGGCCAGCAGAGTGACGTCCCTGGCGATCTTGCCGAGGACGCCGCAGGCCCCGGCCAGCGCCGCGGCCAGCTCGGTGATCCGCAGCCGATCGGTGTGCCAGGGCAGGACCGGGCAGGCCAGGCCGAGCTCGTCCGCGAGCAGCGCCCGGACCGCCGGGCCCTGATCGCCGAGCGAGGCCAGCGTGCCCGCCGCGCCGCCGAGCTGCACGGCGAGCCGCCCGCGGACCCGGTGCAGGCCGTCGGCGGCCTCGTCGATCGCGCTCATCCAGCCGGCCGCGGCCAGGCCGAACGTCACAGGGACGGCCTGCTGCAGCAGCGTCCGGCCGATCATGATCGTGTCCTGGTGCGCCGCGGCGAGGGCGGCGGCGGCGTCCGCGGCCGCCGCCAGGTCGGTGCCGGCGCGGTCCAGGGCCCGGCGCGCCATCAGCATGGCCGCGGTGTCGATGATGTCCTGGCTGGTCGCGCCCTGGTGCACGGCCGAGGCCGCGGAGCCGGGCACCGCGGCGGTCAGCGCGAGGACCAGCGCGGGCACGGGGTTGCCGGCCGCCGCGGCCGTGGCGGCCGAGCTCGGCCGGGTCGAAGCCGCCCGCCCGGGCTGCCGCGGTCACCGCGGCGCCTGCCCCGGCGGGGGCCAGCCCGGCTCGCTCCACGGCGCGGGCCAGCGCGGCCTCGGTGTCCAGCATGGCCTGCAGCCACGCCTCGTCGCCGGTTCCTGCCGCGCCGCGGTCGAACAGGCTGCCGAACAGGCCGCCGCGCCCGGTGCTGCTCATGCCTCCATGGTGTCAGGCAGGCCCGGGATCTTGCGCGAGCTCGGCGATCTCAGGCGGCCTAGCGCTGCTGCCAGAGCGTGACCGTGATGCTCTTGTAATGCCGCTCGGTGATCAGCTTGAACCGGCGCATCAGCAGCTCTCCTTCGGCCCCGACCGCCACCGAGGCGACATAATCCGACGGCGCCCGGCCCACCACCCAGATCCGCTGGTAGTCGAGCATCAGCCGGCGCACGACATCGAGTGGCTTGTCGAAGCCGTTGAGCGTGCCCGACTGCTGCGGCGAGATGGCCATGGCGAAGTCGGTGGTGTTCCTGAAGTCCTCCGGGTAGCCCAGCCTGGCCTTGCGGAAGAACCAGTTGAAGAACATCACCCCGTCGCCGGGCCGCGCATGCGCTCCGATATAGAACGCCGGGTCGCCGTAGTCGAACAGGCGGCTCTCGGGGGTGCGGGCCCGGTGCTGGGGCCCGAGCTGCAGCACCAGCACGGCCGTGCACACCACAGCGCCCGTCACCGCGACCATGGCGCGCTGGTGGGACACGTCGGCCAGCCACTGACCGATCCGGTATATCCCGGCGCCGGCCAGCATGGCCGCCCCGGTCTCGCCGTAGAGCACGTACCGGTCGACATACACCGGGTGCGCCGCCACCGACTCGAGCAGCACCACGCCGGCCGGCATCACCAGCAGCGGCGCGGCCACCGACGGCAGCGAGATCCCGCCGCGGCGCCACCAGGGAAGCTCGGACGCTCCGGCGGGCAGCAGCGCGATCACGGCGCAGATCAGCAGCGCGGCCGCCACCACGTTCTTCGAGCCGAAGTAGTCGTGGAACAGGGTCCCGAGGTCGTGGAACGTCGGGCGGGTGATCCAGGAGGCGGCCGAGTCCTGGCGGATGCTGAGCGCGATGACGGGCAGGACCAGGACCGCACCCACGGCCCCCGCGACCGCCCAGTGCACCAGGGGCCGCCGCCCGGGCCGGGCCAGGAGCACCGTGACCGCGTGCGCGGCCAGCACCGCCAGCGTTATCTCGTTCAGGTAGCCGCCCACGGCGATCAGGAGGGTGTAGACCACCCAGCGCCGATTGATCCGCGCGTCCGGCAGGCCGGCGGCCTCGGCCTCGAGCGCCCGCACCAGCGCCAGCGTCCCGCAGACCCACGACCGCGATGATCGTGGCGTACTCGCGCGCGGTCTGCGCGTAGAAGCTGATGGTCGGGGTCAGCGCCATGATCAGGCCGGCGAACAGGCCGGTCCAGGCCGATCCGGACAGCCGCCGGGCGATGTAGACCAGCAGCCCCGCAGCGGCGGTCATGGCGATCACCGACGGGACGCGGATGGTCACCGGGCTGGTGCCAAGCACCACCCAGCCGTGCATCAGCACGTAGTAGAACCCGTGGTAGATGTCGGTGTGCTTCAGCAGGTGAGCGAGCTGGCCGAAGCTGAGCATGGAGGCATAGCGGGTCACGATCTCGTCGTTACCCATGGCACTGTGCCGGGCCAGCCCCCACAGCCCGAGCACGAGCATGGTGGCCGACGCGAGCGCGATCGGCGCCAGCCACAGCGCGGTCGCCGCCCAGCCGCGGGGACGGGCCCCAGGCCGGGCCGGCGTGCCGGTGCCACCGGGCGTGGCCGCCGGCGCCCGCGTGGCGCTCACGTCACGTCATCCTGACCGGACAGCGACCCCGCGAAGGTTTCCCGCCACCGCTCGGGCGAGGTGAAGTCGGGGGCCGCGGCGCGGTACTCCGCGGCCAGCGCGGCCCACCTGCGGCGCAGCCGCCAGTGCAGCAGGACGCTGCGCCGTCCCAGCGAGCGGAACAGCTTCGGGTCGCGCTGGTACCAGGAGGCGTTCGTGCCGTCGGCCGTCGACACCAGCGCGCTGTCCAGCTGGGTCAGCACCCACCAGCCCGTGTCCTGGTTCGGCAGGGCCATCTGCGGCCGCTGCCTGGCCCCGGCCCGCGGGGACCGGAACTGATGTGCGGTGCCGGACAGCGCCTTGGTCAGCAGGTTGACCCGGTTGGTCGGGGTGGTGTTCTCCTTCACCGCCTCCGGCGCGCGCCTGCGGGGCGGCGGGAAGGTCTCGATGTCGGACGCTTCCTGCGCGTCCGCGTACTGCAGCCGGAACTCCCGGAGCCAGGCCAGTTTGGTGCCGATCTCGGCGTGCATATGCGCCGGGCCGCTCAGCACGTCCTCGATGGCCAGGGCCCGCAGCGCGACGGTCGAGTACTGCATCGAGAGCAGGGCCTGCAGCTGCCGCTCCAGGCTTTCCGGGACCAGCTGGCCGCCGCGTGGCTCCTTCGAGTGCAGCAGCGCGGCCACCAACCGGTTGCGCAGGTGGTAGTAGGCGTTCCAGTCGAGGGCGTCGTTCTTGTCCGTCCACGGCGCCTGCCAGCAGGCCACGCCGGGCAGCGATACAGTCGGGATGCCGCGGTCGCGGGCCCGCACCCCGTACTCGGCGTCGTCCCATTTGATGAAGACCGGGATCGCGAGGCCGAGTTCCTTGATCACCCGGACCGGGATCAGGCACATCCACCAGCCGTTGTAGTCGCCGTCGGCCCGGCGGTGCAGCCACGGGGTATTGCGCAGGTTGCGACGGCCGAAGTCGTGCCGGCTCTTGGTGTTCGGCGCCTTCCCCCACCACCAGCGGTGCGGCGCGACCGCCTCGGCGAACGCGTGCAGCACCGAGCGCTCGTACCGGCTGAACATCTGACCGCCAACGATCGTCGGCTTGCGGGCCAGGTCGGCGAAGGTCACGGCGCGCAGGATGCCCTCGGGATCGATCTCCACGTCGTCGTCGCTGAGCAGCACGTAGTCGCTCTGGCCGGCCCGCACGGTCTCGTCCATGGACCGCGAGAACCCGCCCGACCCGCCCAGGTTCGCCTGCTCGATCACCTGCACCCGGTCGCCGAGCTTCTTGGCCGCGTCCTGGAAGCCCGGGTGGTCGCTGATCCGCCTGGGGCACTGGTCGATCACGTAGACGGTGTCGAGCTGCGGGTGGAGGTCGCTGGACTCGCCGAGCACCCGCAGCTTCTGGACCAGATCGTCGGGCGCGCCGAACGCGGTGATGCCGAGGCTGAACCCGGCCAGGCGGCGAGGGCTCGGCCAGGGCCAGCCAGTCCGCCTCGATCAGCGTGGTCCCGCGCGGCCCGGCCACGATGTCGAACCAGTACCAGCCGCCGTCGATGAACGGGGCGAGCGGCAGCGCGCGCTCGATCGTCTCCGCGTAGTCCGATTCGACGTTGATCGTCTCGACCGGGTGGCTGTGCCCCCGGGCCGTCGAACGGTACAGGATGACCTTCGACTCGCCGGCCACGCGGATACGCAGGGTCACCGCGTCCACGGTGGTCCAGCGGCGCCAGTAGCTGGCCGGGAACGCGTTGAAGTAGGTGGCGAACGAGACCCGGCAGCCGCGCGGTGATCACGCGCGCTGCGCCGCGGGCCGGCCTCCTCGATCAGGTGGGCGGGCACGTCGGCGCCGAAGCGGATGCTCGACTGCGCCTCGCCGACCGCCGCGCTCGCCGGTCGAGGTGCCGCCGGTCACCTTGCGCCCGGTGAGTTCCTCCGCGGCCATCTCGGCCGCGAGCTCGGAGGCGCCGCGCTCCATATTCGTCTCCACGTAAAGCGGGACCACGTCCAGGTCATCACCCGGAAACACGACCCGCTGCAGCACGCGCGGGGACCGGCCCGCGGCCATGGCGTCGTCACGTCCTGGCCTCTCGCCGGGTGAGCGGCTCATGGTCGGCGAAGAACGGCCGCAGCCGGTTGTCGTACATGCTCAGCGCGGACCCGATCGCCATGTGCATGTCCAGGTACTTGTACGTGCCCAGGCGCCCGCCGAACAGCACGTCGGGCTCGCCCTCGGTCATCTCCCTGTAGGTCAGCAGCCGGGCCCGGTCCTGCTCGCGTGTTGATCGGGTAGTACGGCTCGTCACCGCGCTCGGCAAAGCGCGAGTACTCCCGCATGATCACAGTCCTGTCTGTCGGGTACCAGTCCCGCTCCGGGTAGAAATGGCGGAACTCGTGGATGCGAGTGAACGGTATGTCCTCGTCCGCATAGTTCATCACGGGCGTTCCCTGGAAGTCCCCGGTAGCCAGGACCTCCATGTCGAAATCGAGGGTGCGCCAGCCGAGATCGCCCGCGGCGTAGTCGAAGTACGCGTCCAGCGGGCCGGTGTACACCACAGGAACGTTCCCGATCAGGTCGGACCGCAGCCGCGCGAACTCGGTGTTCAGCCGTACCTCGATCTTGGGGTGGCCGGCCATGCGTTCCAGCCAGGCGGTGTAGCCGTCGGCCGGCAGCCCCTCGTAGGTGTCGCTGAAGTAGCGGTTGTTGAACGTGTACCGCACCGGCAGCCGGGTGATGATCTCCGGCGGCAGGTCGACCGGGTCGGTCTGCCACTGCTTGGCGGTGTAGCCCCGGATGAACGCCTCGTAGAGCGGACGCCCGATAAGGGACACGGCCTGCTGCTCCAGGTTGGCGGCGGTGCCGGTCTCGATCTCGGCCGACTGCTCGGCGACCAGCGCCCTGGCCTCGTCCGGCGTCATCACCCGGCCGAAGTACTCGCAGATCGTGCCCAGATTGATGGGCATCGGGTAGACCCGGCCCTTGTAGACCGAGAACACCCGGTGCTGGTAGCCGGTGAAGGCGGTGAACCGGTTGGCGTACTCCCAGACCCGGGTGTTCGAGGTGTGGAACAGGTGCGCGCCGTAGCGGTGGATCTCGATCCCGGTCTCCGGCTCCGCCTCGGTGTAGGCGTTGCCGCCGATGTGGTGGCGGCGTTCGAGCACGAGCACGTTCAGGCCCAGGTCGTCGGCACAGCGTTCGGCGACGGTCAGCCCGAAGAAGCCGGACCCGACGACGACGAGGTCGGCGTTCACTGGCTCACCGGCGACGGCGGCTCATGACGCAGCCCGGCCCGGGTCGTGCCCGGTAAAGTGCGCCACCATCGGGCGGTACAGCAGGCGGCGGCACCACCACGGGATCAGCCGGTACCCGCCGCGGACCAGCACGTTGCGCACGAACTCGACCGGCGTGGTGAAGTGCTGGCGCAGGAACTCCCGCTGCAGCCGCAGCTCGGAGCGGAACAGGCCGGTCCCGCCGCGTCGCTTGAACGCCTCCTCGCCGACCCGGTAGAAGACCAGCGGCTCGGCCACGTTGACCGCCCGGGCGCCGGTCGCGAGCATCCTGCGCGAACAGGGCGTAGTCTTCCATCAGCGGAAAGTCACCGTAACCCCCGGCCGCGAGCACGGCGGCCCGCCGGTAGACCACGGTCGGGTGGTTGAACGGGTCGTGCATCCGGGCGTAGCGCCGGATCTGGCGCGGATCGGTGGGCGGTATCCGCTGCCCCACGATGTCGTCGGTATCCGCCACGAACTCCAGGAGCCCGGCCCCGACGATATCCGCGTCCTGCATGAGCGGCATCTCCACCGCGAAGCGGTGCGGCATGGCCACGTCGTCCGCGTCCATGCGAGCGATCACCTCGAACCAGCTCGCGGCCAGCCCCTGGTCGAGTGCGGGCCCGAGGCCGCCGTTGGCCGGCAGCGGCACGAACGTCACCGGCACCAGGCTGGAGGCCTGGATCTCGTCCAGGCACGCGGCGAGCTCATCGCGGACCGGCCCGTCCCGCACGATCACCACCTGGTCCGGGCGCACGGTCTGGTCGTCGACCGCGCTGCGCAGCGCCCGCTTGATGTAGTCAGGCCGGTCGCCGTCATACACCGAGACCAGGAGGGAGAAGGGCTCGTGCATATGCAGAACTCGCCTTCCATCGCGGGGGGAATATGCGCCACGGCAGAACGGGGACCGGAGGCTGCGCAGCCCGGGCTGGCGAGACGCGAACCAGACCCCGGCCTGACGACCTGCTCATTGTCGTGACTTGTACGAAGACAGACTATTGGGTGAAGCCAGCTGCGCCACCTCTTGTGTGCTAGTTTCACCGATTACTGTCGGTTGCGATGACCTCCCGAACGCCTGGCCGATACTGGAGTCAAGGCGCCAATACTCACGATCCGCGAGGTGTCAGGATGGCAGCGCACGCCGTCACCGGGTCCCGCCCTACGCCCGACCCGGACCCGGAACCCGCGGCGCGCGAACCGGCAGGCGGCACCCCGAAGGTGTTCCTGCACATCGGCGAGCCCAAGACCGGCACGACATCCCTGCAGCAGGTCATGTGGCGCAACCGCGCCGAGCTGGCGGCGCAGGGCGTGGTACTGCCCGGTCATCACCCGCAGGACCACTTCCGGGCCAGCCAGGACCTGCGCGGCGTGCCGAAGCTGGCCAGCGACCCGGCGGGATCCTGGACCGGCGAGTGGGAGATCCTCGCCCGCCAGGCGCAGCAGGCGCCGAAGACCGCGGTGATCTCGCACGAGCTGTTCTCGGCCGCCGACGCGGAGCAGGCCGACCGGGCGGTGCGGTCGCTGCTGCCCGCCGAGGTGCACGTCGTGCTCACCGTGCGTGACATGGCCACGCTGCTGCCCGCAGAGTGGCAGGAGACCGTGAAGCACCGCAACACGCGCGGTTGGGAGGACTGGCTCGGGGATGTGATCGACCGTGAGTCGGTCTCGGACGACCGGCGCCAGTGGTGGTTCTGGCGAGTGCACGACACGCTGGCGATCCTCGACCTGTGGTCCCGGCACGTGCCGCCGGAGCGGGTGCACGTGATCATCACGCCGCCGCGCGGGTCGGATGGCGCGCTGCTGTGGCAGCGGTTCGCGTCCCTGCTCGGCGTCGATCCCGGCCGTGTCGACCTCAGCCGCGCCCGGCCGAACGCGTCGCTCGGCCTGCCCGAGATCGAGTTCCTGCGCCGGCTGAACCAGGCCCTCCCCGCCGAGGTCCCCGACTGGTTCTACATGTGGAACGTGAAGGAGGCGGTCGCGCACCGGGCCCTGGCCGCACGGCCGCGAAGCGGACCCCTGGTGCTGCCGCCGGAGCGGGAGGCCTGGGCCCGGGCCTTGGCGGACCAGCTCGTGGCCGGGCTGGCCGACTCCAAGTACGACATCGTCGGCGATCTCGGCGAGCTTGTCCCCCGCCCGTCGGGGGCCGCGGCCACCAGGCCCGAGAGCGAGCCCGCCGAGCAGGTGCTCGCCGCCGCGGTGGACGCGGCCGCGGCGCTGGTGGTCAACCAGTACCGCAAGGAGTTCCCTGCGGCCAAGCCGCAGGGGTCCGGGCAGCGCGGGCTGGTCGGCCGGGTGGAGTCGACGGTCGCGGCCTCGCCCCGGCTGAAGCGCACGGTGCGCGAGCTGAGCAGCCGGTCGGTGGCCGTGCGCCGGCTGCGGATCCTGGCCTGGCGGGCCCTGGAGCGCAACCGGGCCGGAAAGCATTCCTAGCGTGACCAGGGGCGACCGCCAGGCCGGCACGCCAGACCGCCCGCGGGTGGTGGCCGTGGTCGTCACCTTCAACCGGCGGGACCTGCTGCTCGAGTCGCTCGCCGCGGTGACGGCGCAGACCCGGGCCCCGGACACGGTGATCGTGGTCGACAACGCCTCGACCGACGGGACCGCCGCCGAGGTGCGGGCCAGGCACCCCTCGGTCCGGCTGGCCGGGCTCACCCGTAACACCGGCGGCGCGGGCGGGTTCGCCGCCGGCCTGGCGCTGGCCCTGGCGGACGGCGCCGATCTCGTCTGGCTTATGGACGACGACACGGTGCCCGAGCCGGGCGCGCTGGCCGCGCTGCTGGCGGCCCGGGCCGGTTACGCGCCGCGACCCCCGGCCCTGGTCGCCAGCCGCGTGCTGTGGACCGACGGGCGGGCGCACCCGATGAACACCCCGCGGACCAAGCCGTTCGCCACCCGGGCCGAGCGCCAGGCGGCCGGCGCGGTGCGGTGCGTCCCGGTCCGCTCGGCGTCGTTCGTCTCGGTCCTCGTCGACGGCGCGGTCTGCCGGGAACGCGGTCTGCCACAGGCCGACTACTTCCTGTGGAACGACGACTTCGAGTTCACCACCCGGCTGCTGCGCGGCCAGGCCGGCCTGCTCTGCCCGGCCAGCGTGGTGGTGCACAAGACACGGACGTTCGGCTCGACCGACGTCGACCCTGGGGAGCGATTCTTCTACGAGGTCAGGAACAAGATCTGGACGCTGCGCGGCCGGGCCGCGCTCGCCCCGGCCGAGCGCGTCCTGTACGGCGGCTCGACGCTGCGCCGCTGGGCCCGCACGTTCGCCCGGTCCAGCGACCGGGGCACGCTCCGGCGGGCGCTGGCCCGGGGCGCCGCGGCCGGGGTGCGGACCAGCCCCCGGCCCACGGACGAGGTGCTGGCCGCCGCCGGGCTGCCTACGTGGCCGCCGGAGTCGTCCCGGACGCAGGTGCCTGCGGGGCCTCGGGGGCCGGCTTCGCCGCCGGGCTGAGGGCCGTGACCTGCGACCCGTCCGCGGGGCCCGGGGACCAGGCCACATCCGAGGTCTCGATCACCCGCTCGCTGCCGGACTGCCGCCGCGCCTGGTAACGGCTCACGATCGCGCAGATCCCCAGCACGCCCGCGGGCGGGAGCGTGACCACGGCCGGGAGCTGGTACCGCCAGGAGAACTGCAGGACATCAGGGGCGAGCAGCACCGTGGCCGCGGTCAGGGTGAACAGCAGGCTGCCCAGCGCGAGCTGGCGGCTGCCGGAGCCGCCGCGGCGGCCGGTCCTGGCGCGCCCCATGCTGGCCAGCCCCGTGATGGCGAGCACTGAACCGGCCAGGCCGGCCAGCGTGAACAGCAGCAGCAGCGGGCCCGGGGTAAAGCCGCCGTGGAGCTGGTAGGACCGCAGGAACGTGGCCAGGGGCCGGATGACGTGCGCGTGGTCGCCGTACGACGGCCGCAGCGGGGTGGGGCGGAACGGCCCGAACACCCGCCACTGCAGGCCGGCGACGATAACGTGCCCGCGGCCGAGAGTGACCCACGGCGGGTACGTCGGGTAGCTGGCCTGGAACTGCCAGCGGGCGATCGGCCCGACCCCGGCGGTCTGGTCGCGGGTCACGGCGAACAGGCGCACCGAGTCGCGGGCGATCGCTGCCACCACGCGCAGGGGCTGCTGGTGCTCGACCGCGGACGTCAGCTCCCCGATCAGCTTCTCCCGGCTGGTTCCTGGCGGGATCGCGGCGGCGTGCAGCGGCGACTTCCCTGAGTGCTCGAGCCAGTCCGGGCCCTGGGCCGCCGTGGCCGGGGACGGGCACAGCGGCCGCACCGCCGGAGGCAGCTTCAGTGTGGCGCAGTCGGCCGCCGCGGCCATCCGGCCGCTGTGGCTCTGCTGACCCGACAGCCAGAAATGCCCGGTCCTGGCGTAGGAGACGCCGCTGTAGCCCAGGATCGGCAGCAGGAACGCGACCGCCAGCGCGGCCGACGTGGACACGGCCCGGCGCCAGCCGCCGGGCCCCAGCAGGCCGGCCACCAGCAGGAAGGCCACCACGGGCACGATCAGGATCTCTCCCAGCTGGTGGAAGGTGGCCGACACGCCGAGGACCAGGCCCGCGGCGGCCGCGAAGCCCGGGCTCACCGCCGGCTGCCAGAGCAGTGCGACAAGACCGGCCACGAGCATGGCCTCGAACCAGACATCGGGCATGATCATCTGTTCCATCTGCAGCTGGTAGGCGTCCAGCAGCACCGGGGCGACGGCCAGCGCGGCCAGCCACCGCCAGACGCCGCGGCGCAGCAGCACCGCGTACAGCGCGACCGCCTCGGCCAGGCCGAGCAGGTGCTGGATCGCGGCGACGAACCCCAGGTCGCCGACGACCAGGACGGCCTTCAGCAGTACCCGGTACCCCAGCGGGTCGGCCCCGGGATAGACCCCGTAGAGGTACTTGAGCGTGTCGATGTAGACCAGCGCAGGCTGGTAGGCGAGCTGGGTCGCCACCCGCAGCGCCAGCCCGGCGGCCAGCAGCACGGACACGAGCCAGTGCCGCCGCAGCAGCGTCAAGGCCCGGGCTGTCCATGGCCGGCCCCCCGTGGCCAGGTGGGACAGGCGCGCCGACGCGCTGGACAGCATTCACGGCTCCTTGTGGATCACAGCATGGTTCAGCTTCACCGTCCGCCTGGCAGCGCCGGTCACCAGTTGCCCGCAGCGGCTCGCGGCCATGCTAATAGCCATATTGTCCCGGAGCGGGCCCTTTCCGCCACGCCGGCCTGCTACGCAGGGGCATCGCCGCCCCGCGGTATCGCTGCCCGTGTCATCCTGGATGGCATGAGTTTGCGGCGACTCTATTCGCGGCGTGCCTTTATTGGCTTAGCTGCCGCGGCCGTCGCGGTGCCGGCAGCGGTCGTCGCGGCGGTGAAGGCAGCGGGGTCAGGTAGCACGGGATCAGGCAGCACGGGATCAGGTGGGGCGCCGGCCAGCGCCCACCCGGCCGTGGCGCGCCGCCGGCCGGTGAGCGAGAACATGCTCCCCGGTGACCCGGACTGGAACATCACCCACGTCGGCCGGCCCGAGGAGATCGTGGGCTACGCGGGGCAGTCCAGCGTGCTGCCCGGCGAGGCGATCACGCTGTACGCGTCGACCACGGCGCGCTCCCTGGTGGTCAGCGCGTTCCGGATGGGCTGGTACGGCGGTGACCAGGCCCGGCTGGTGTGGAAGTCGGCGACCGTGCCTGGCCGCCGGCAGGCCAGGCCGACCGTGACCCCGGTGACCAACACCGTGCAGACCGACTGGGGCGCCTCGCTGACCGTGCCGACCGACGGCTGGCCGGACGGCGCGTACCTGCTGCGGCTGGACGCGGAATCCGGCGCGCAGCGGTTCGTTCCTGTCACCGTGCGGTCGGCCAGCGCCGCGGGCAAGGTCGTGCTCAAGAACTCCACCGCCACCTGGCAGGCCTACAACGGCTGGGGCGGCTATGACCTGTACAACGGGCCCGGGGGCGTCGCCGACTACGACCACCGCTCGCTGATGGTCAGCCTGGACCGGCCGTTCGACGCCAACGGCGCGTCCGCGTTCCTGGCCCACGAGCGGGCGCTGATCCAGCTGGCCGAGCGCCTGGGTGTGCCGCTCGCGTACGTCACCAGCCTGGAGATCGCCGCGGACCCGCACCTGCTCGACGGGGCCAGCGCGCTGTTCTCGCTCGGGCACGACGAGTACTGGACGCCGGAGGAACGGGCCCACGTGACCGCGGCCAGGAACGCCGGCGTCAACCTGGCCTTCCTGGGCGCGAACTGCATGTTCCGGCGGATCCGGCTGGCCGGCAGCGCGCTCGGCCCGCAGCGGCAGGTTGTCTGCTACAAGACCAGCTACCTGCAGGACCCGATGTACGGCCAGGACAACGCGCTGGTCACCAACGACTACCGGGAGCCGCCGGATCCCGATCCCGAGTCGTCGCTGGTCGGCACGCTGTACGAGTCCAACCCCGCCAACGCCGACTACGTGGTTGCCACCCCCGACGC
Organism: uncultured Actinomycetota bacterium; assembly: GCA_963739645.1. GTDB lineage: Bacteria > Actinomycetota > Actinomycetes > Streptosporangiales > Streptosporangiaceae > JASHPR01. Next base: position 54,242 of record CAVUBM010000056.1, on the reverse strand, counting down.
GTGGATGTTCGCCGGGACCGGCGTGCAGAAGGGCACCAGGTTCCCCGGCCTGGTGGGGATCGAGTACGACCGGGTCAACCCGGGCTCACCGGTGGAGCGTCCCATCCAGGTGCTGTCCCACTCCCCGCTGACCTGCCGCGGCGTGAACAGTTACTCGGACTCGGCCTACTACACGCACGCCAGCGGCGCCGGGGTGTTCAACACCGGCACCATGCGCTGGGTGGGCGCGTTCACCCCGGCCGCGTACCGCGAGTTCGGCGTGACCAACCGCGCGGGCAGCTTCGCCCGGCGGGTCACCGCGAACGTGCTGCGCGCGTTCGCCGAGGGCCCGGCCGCGGCCAGGTACCCGGCCCGCGACAACCTGGGCGCTATGCGGGAGTGGCCCGGCGATCCGATCGCCGCTCGCCGTGACCTGTGGCCGCCTGCCGTGCTCTGAGGCCGGCTGCGGCCCGCGGACGGCGGCGCCGGGCAGCTCAGTGGTCCGGCATGTCCAGGCCGACGTAGTTCTCGGCCAGCGACGTGGACGCCGCCTCCGAGCTGCACACGTAGTCCAGGTAGGACTGCTGCAGCCGGCGGTCGTAGGCGTCATAGTGGTCGAACGTGTGCAACAGCGTCGTCATCCACCAGGAGAAGTGCTGCGCTCGCCAGACCCGGCGCAGGCAGGCCTGCGAGTAGCCGTCCAGCAGCGACGCGTCTCCGCTGGTGTACCAGGCGGTGAGCGCCCGGGTCAGCACCGTGACGTCGAACGCCGCCAGGTTCAGGCCCTTGGCCCCGGTTGGCGGCACGATGTGGGCGGCGTCCCCGGCCAGGAACAGCCGCCCGAACTGCATCGGCTCGGTCACGAAGCTGCGCATCGCGGTGATGCCCTTCTCCAGCACGGGACCGGTGCTCAGGGTCCACCCGGGCACCGTCTCCAGCCGGGCCCGCAACTCCCGGAAGATCCGCTCGTCGGGCCAGTCGGCGATGTCTTCCTTCGGGGCCACCTGCAGGTAGAACCGGCTCACCTCGGGGCTGCGCATGCTGTGCAGGGCGAAGCCGCGGTCGTTGCTCGCGTAGATCAGCTCCTCCGAGGACGGGGCCACCGCGGCGAGCACGCCCAGCCAGCCGAACGGGTACTCCTTGTCGAAGAACCTGAGCACGCCCGCCGGAATCACGTCGCGGCAGACCCCGTGGAACCCGTCACAGCCCGCGATGAAGTCCGCCTGGATCGTGCGGCGCTCGGACTGGTGGGTGAACGAGACCTCAGGGTTCTGGCCGTCGATGCCGTCCGGCACCACGTCCTCGACCCCGAACAGGATCTGCCCGCCCGCGGCCAGCCGGGTCGCGATCAGGTCCTTCACCACCTCCTGCTGCCCGTACACGGTGATCGCCCGGCCCGGCACCAGCTTCTCGAACGCGATCCGGTGGCCCTGCCCGCCGAACCGCAGCTCGATGCCGTGGTGGACCAGGCCTTCACGCTGCAGCCGCTCCCCGGCGCCGGAGCCGACCAGCGTGTCCACCGTGCCCTGCTCGAGCACGCCGGCGCGCACCCGCTGCTCCACGTAGTCGCGGGTGCGGGCCTCAAGCACGACCGACTCGATGCCGCGCCGGTGCAGCAGGTGGGACAGCAGCAGGCCGGCGGGGCCAGCGCCCACGATCGCGACCTGTGTTCGCACGCGACGGCTCCCTTCTGACGATTGAGAGAATAGGCCCGGCCGGGTACCGCACGGGAGTGCGCATGGCGGGCATTTCTGTCCCGCACGCCTGCTGCGGTAAAGTCCTCATATGACTGAGGAGTTGCCGTGCCGCTGACCTCCCTGCGGCGCAGCCCGCTGGTCGACCTGGCCGTGGCCCAGCTGCGGGAGCAGGTGCTGTCCGGGCAGTGGCCGGTCGGCGCCCGCCTTCCGGCCGAGACCGAGCTGGCCCAGCGGCTCGAGGTGGGGCGCTCCACGGTGCGCGAGGCGGTCCGGGCCCTGGTGCACGCGGGGCTGCTGGACACGCGCCAGGGGTCAGGGACCTACGTCAGGTCCGTGACGCCCGAGGCCGACTGGGAGCCCAGGCTGCGCCGGGCCGCGGTCCTTGACGCGTACGAGGTGCGCCAGGCCCTCGAGGTCCAGGCCGCGCGGCTCGCCGCGAGCCGGCGGACCGAAGCGGACATCGCGGCCCTGCGGGCCGCCCTGGCCGAGCGCGAGCGGGCCAGGGCCCGGGGCAAGGACGCCCGCTTCATCGAGCTGGACCTGGCCTTCCACCGGGCCGTGGTCGCTGCCGCGCACAACCCGCTGCTGGCCGAGATGTTCGACTCCTTCGTGGCCGTGCTGCGCGAGGCGCTGCTCGCGGTCGTGACCGACAGCGGTCTCGGGGACCTGGGGGCCGACGCCGCGCACGCCCGGCTGGCCGACGCCATCGAGGCCGGGGACGCCGCCGCGGCGGAGCGGGCCACCCATGATCACCTCGACCCCACGGCGGCGGCCGTGCGGTCCTTGATTGACACCTGAGAGTCCTATGACGCGCCCGTTTACCCTCCACCAGCCAAGTCATCAGACATCTGCTCTCCTGGCCGGATCGGGCGCCGCGCTGGCCCTGCTGAGCTCGACCCACCTGGTCGACGATCTGTACCAGGGCGCCGTGCCCGCGCTGCTGCCGTTCCTGGCCCTGAGCCGGCACTACAGCTACACGGGGCTCACCGGCATCACGCTCGCGGCCACGTTCCTGTCCAGCGCGGTCCAGCCGGTGTTCGGCGTGCTGACCGACCGGCACCGGCTGGGCTGGCTGGTCCCGGCCGGCCTGCTCGTGGCCGGCATCGGCGTGGGCCTGTCCGGCCTCGGCAGCAGCTACCTGATCACCTGGCTCGCCATCGCGCTGTCCGGGCTGGGGGTCGCCGCCTACCATCCCGAGGCGACCAGGACCGCCCGCGGCCTGGCCGGGGACTCGACCCAGGCCATGAGCTGGTTCTCGGTGGGCGGCAACATCGGCATCGCCCTCGGGCCGGTGGTGGTCACCCCGGTCCTGCTCGCGACCGGCCTGCGCGGCACGCCGCTGCTCGCGCTGCCTGCCACGGCGATGGCCGCGCTGCTGGCCGTTCGCCGCCCCTGGCAGCGTGGCGGCACCGTCCGCCGCGGGACGGAACCCGGGCGGGCGGGCGGCGGCCAGCCGGCGCAGCGCCGGGATGACTGGCGGAGCTTCGCCCGGCTCACCACGGTCGTCACCGCCCGGTCGATCGCGTACTTCGGCGTGGCCTCGCTGCTGGCGCTGTTCGTGATCCGGAGGTTCCACGAGCCCGCCGCGGTGGGCTCAGCGGCGCTGACCGTCTTTGTCGCGGCCGGGGCGGTCGGCTCGCTGACCGGCGGCTGGCTGGCCGATCGCTGGCAGCGGGTGGCCACCGTACGCCTCGGCTACGCGTGCGCGATCCCCGCGCTCATTCTGCTGGCCGTCGCGCCCAGCGCCCCGGTGGCGTTCGCCGCGGCCGTGGTCTTCGGGCTCGCGCTGTACCTGCCGTTCGCCGTGCAGGTGACGCTCGGCCAGGACTACCTGCCGAACCGCATCGGCACGGCCAGCGGCGTTACCCTCGGGCTGGCCATCTCCATCGGCGGCCTGGCCGCGCCGCTGTTCGGCTTCCTGGCCGACCGTTTCGGCCTCCGCCTGGCCCTGGCCGCGCTGGTCGTGCTGCCCGCGGTCTCGCTCGCGCTGGCGGCCGGGCTCCGCGATCCCCGGCCCGGCCTGCGCGCCGCGGGCTGACCGCCAGGTAAAATCCCCGGCGTCATGGCGGTAACCATCCTGCGCAACGCGTCGGTCCTCGATCCCGGGTTGGGGGTGCTGGCCGAGAGGCAGTCGGTGGTGATCGACGGCACCCGGATCGCCGACGTGGGCCCCGGCCTGCCCGCCCCGGATGGCGCCACGGTCCTGGACGCCGCCGGCCGGACGGTCATGCCGGGCCTGATCGACGCGCACACCCACCCGGCGATCGTCGACATGGACGTGTTCGCCATGGCCGAGTGGCCGCCCAGCTACGTGGCGGCGCGGGCCGGCCGGGTGCTGGAGGGCATGCTCGCCCGCGGGTTCACCACGATCAGGGACGTCGGGGGCGGCGACGTCGGGCTGGCCCGGGCCGTAGAGGACGGCTACTTCACCGGGCCGCGCATCCGCTACGGGGGGAAGCAGCTCTCCCAGACCGGCGGGGCGGGTGACTGGCGGGCCCCCAGCCGCCGGGTGTACGACGACAACTACTACTCCCCGGCGTTCGGGGTCATCTGCGACGGGGTCCCCGAAGTTCGGCGGGCCGTCCGGGAGGAGGTGCGCCGCGGGGCGCATCACATCAAGGTCTACCTCAGCGGCGCGGTCGACTCGCCCAGCGACCGGGTGGACTCCACCCAGTTCTCGCTGGAGGAACTGCGCGCGATCGTGGAAGAGGCCACGGCGGCCAATATCTACGTGGCCGGCCACGCCTACACCTCCCGGGCCATCAACCGCGGCCTGGAGTGCGGGGTCCGCAGCATCGAGCACGGGAACCTGATGGACTCCAGCAGCATCCCGGTGTTCAAGCAGTATGGCGCGTTCTACGTGCCGACGATCGTGACCTACCAGGCCCTGGCCGCCAAGTCGCGGGACGGCGTGCTCGCGTCCGACATCGACGTCAAGCTGCGGGAGGTGATCCACGGGGCGATGGCGGCGCTGGAGATGGCGCACCAGGCCGGCCTGCCCATCGTCTACGGCACGGACCTGTTCGCTGACATGCACGATCAGCAGCTGCAGGAGTTCGTCATCCGCGCCGAGATCCAGCCCCCGGCCGATCTCATCAGGTCGGCCACGACCACCGCCGCGCGGCTGCTGAACCTGGAGGGCGAGGTGGGCGTCGTGGCCCCGGGGGCGCTGGCCGACCTGCTGGTGGTCGACGGCAACCCGCTGGCGGACATCCGGGTGCTCACCACCCCGCAGCGGTCACTGAAGCTGATCATGAAGAACGGCCAGATCGTCAAGAACGAGCTCTAGACCCGGCCGGGTGAGGACGTAAACCCCGTTCAGCCGGGATGCGGGTTCGTGCCCTATCGTCAGGGATATGGCCACAACTGACACCACCAAGGGCGGCCCCGGGCTCGCCCAGCAGCGCCACATCGCCACCGAGATCCCCGGGCCCGCGTCGCGGGAGCTGTTCGAGCGCCGGCAGCGCAGCGTGGCCAAGGGGCTCAGTCATGTCCTGCCCGTCTTCGTGACCGCCGCTGGCGGCGGCGTGGTGCTGGACGCGGACGGCAACTCGCTGATCGACTTCGGCTCCGGGATCGCGGTGACCTCGGTGGGCAACAGCGCCGAGCTCGTGGTCGAGCGCGTGATCGAGCAGGTCGAGCGGTTCACGCACACCTGCTTCATGGTCGCCCCGTATGAGGGGTACGTGACGGTCTGTGAGGAGCTCGCGCGGCTGACGCCGGGCGACCATGACAAACGGTCCGCGCTGTTCAACTCCGGGGCCGAGGCGATCGAGAACGCCGTCAAGATCGCGCGGCACGCGACCGGCCGGACCGCGGTGGTGGTGTTCGATCACGCCTACCACGGGCGCACGAACCTCACGATGGCCATGACCGCCAAGAACATGCCCTACAAGCAGGGCTTCGGGCCGTTCGCCAACGAGGTTTACCGGGTGCCCATGGCCTACCCGTTCCGCTGGCCCGGCGGCCCGGCCGCCTGCCAGGCCGAGGCCCTGGACGTGATCACCGGTCTCATCCACGCCCAGGTGGGCGAGCAGAACGTCGCGGCCGTGGTGATTGAGCCGATCCTGGGCGAGGGCGGCTTCGTGGTGCCGCCGGACGGGTTCCTGCCCGGTCTCGCCGCGTTCTGCAGGGAGAACGGGATCGTGTTCGTCGCCGACGAGATCCAGTCCGGGTTCTGCCGGACCGGCGACTGGTTCGCCTGCGATCACGAGCGCGTGGTGCCCGACATGATCACCACCGCCAAGGGCATCGCCGGCGGGTTCCCGCTGGCCGGGGTGACCGGCCGGGCCGAGATCATGGACGCCGTGCACCCGGGCGGGCTGGGCGGCACGTTCGGCGGCAACCCCGTGGCCTGCGCCGCCGCGATCGGCGCGATGGAGACCATGGGCAAGGAGGACCTGCCCGCCGCGGCCCGCCGCATCGGCGACATCATGCTGCCCCGGCTGCGCAAGCTCGCCGAGGCCCATCCCGTCATCGGCGACGTGCGTGGCCGCGGTGCGATGATCGCCATCGAGCTGGTGAAGCCCGGCACGCTGGTGCCGGACCCGGAGACCACAGGCCAGGTGGCCAGGGCGTGTCACCAGGCCGGGGTGCTGGTGCTCACCTGCGGCACCTACGGCAACGTGCTGCGGTTCCTGCCGCCGCTGGTCATCTCCGAGGCGCTGCTCACCGAGGGCCTGTCGGTCCTCGAAGACGCCTTCGCCCAGCTCTGACCGGGGCGGGCGCATGACCACGTGGCAGAGTTCCGTCGAGGCGCTGCGGCAGCAGCCGCTGCCCAGCACGGCCAAGGGTCTCGGGCGGCTCGCCCGCGGCCGGACCGTGACCGCCGCCAGCCTGGGCGCGGACCGCCCCAGCCTGTTCGATCCCGAGCTGACCATGCCGCTGATGGTGCTCCGCGAGGCCAACCTCGCGCACAACATCGCGGCGATGGCCAGCTACTGCGCCGCGGCCGGGGTCCGGCTGTCCCCGCACGGCAAGACCACGATGGCGCCGCAACTCTTCGCCCGCCAGCTCGACGCGGGCGCCTGGGCCATGACCGCGGCCAACGTCACCGAGGTGCAGGTCTACCGGGAGTTCGGCGTGCCCCGGGTGCTGCTGGCCAACGAGCTCACCGACCGCGCGGGCGCGGACTGGCTCGCCGCCGAGATGGCCGCGGACCCCGATTTCGAGTGCTACGTCTACGCCGACAGCCTGGACGGCGTGCGCCTGCTCGAGGGAGGGGAGCAGACGCGGCCCCGGCCGCTGCCCGTGCTGGTCGAGCTGGGCCAGCCCGGCGGCCGGGCCGGCTGCCGGAGCGTCGCCGAAGCCCTCGCCGTGGCGTCGGCGGTCGCGGCCGCGCCCGGCCTGCGGCTGGCCGGGGTGTCCGGCTACGAGGGCAGCATCGGCCACGACCGGGAGCCGGCCACGGTGGAGGCGGTCGCCGGCTTCTGCCGGGAGCTGCGCACCCTGGCCGGGCAGCTGCCGCCCGCGCCGGATGCCGAGGGCGGGTCGGGTGAGGGCGGGTCGGGTGAGGGCGGGTCGGGCGGGCGAAATGAGTACCTGGTCTCGGCCGGCGGCAGCTCCTACTTCGATGTCGTGGTGAACGAGCTCACCGCCGATAACGGGTCCGGGCCTCCCCTGCCCGTGGTGCTGCGCAGCGGTGCCTACGTCACCCACGATCACGGCTTCTACGCCCGGATGACGCCGAGCGAGCAGCCCGGCGGACCCGGCCCGGAGCTGCGCCCCGCCCTCGAGCTCTGGGCCCGGGTGCTGTCCGCGCCCGAGCCCGGGCTGGCCATCGCCGACGCCGGCCGCCGCGACTCGTCCTTCGACCAGGGCACCCCGATACCGCTGCGGATCCGCCGCCCCGACGGCCAGACCTGCGACGCCTCCGGGCTGCGGGTGACCAAGCTGGACGATCAGCACGCCTACCTGGAGCTCCCGTCCGGCGTCGAGCTGCGCCCGGCGGACCTGGTGTGCCTGGGCATCTCGCACCCCTGCACCGCCTTTGACAAGTGGCAGCTGATCCCGGTCGTCGACGACGACTACCGGATCGTCGACGTCGTCCGCACCTTCTTCTGAGCGCATTCCTGGCTCAGGCCTAGTCAAGCCTCACCTGCTCCCCTCGAGGGCGGCGCGGAGGCAGCCGTCGAGGGCGCGGGCCGCGTCGCGCATCCACAGAGCGCAGTGCAGCACGTCCTGGTGGCTGAGCCGGGCCAGCTGGTCGTCGGGAGGAAGCTGGTCAAGACAGCGCCGGGCGTCGGCCAGCTCGCGGCGGATCATGCATAAGCCACCGGGCGAGTCATCCTGGCACGCGATGCCCTCGGGCACATGGTGGGCGGGGCAGGGCACGGAGATGGCGGCGAGTTCCAGCTGCCGTGTGGTCATGCTCACTGCGCCAGCCCGGTCAGCGGGGTCATTCATACCGAGGGCTCCGTCCGTTGGTATGCGGGTTGATCGCGGCAGCCAATAGCCAACACCGGACATAGCGGTATCTTGAAGACGTTGACCCGGGGCCTGGTGACCGGTCAACGACGATCCCCGGCGATTGGCACGCGGTGAGCGAATTCGGCAGTGAGGTTGCCCGCCTGTTAGCCGAGCGAGGCATGTCCCTGCGCCAGGCGGCCAGGCTGACGCACTACGACGTCTCGTACCTCTCCAAGATCATCAACGGGCACAAGCCCGGCTCCCGGCCGTTAGCCGAGGCCCTGGACAAGGCGCTGGGCCTGCACGGCGAGCTGGCCCTGCTGGCGAGCGCTCAGGACAGGCCAGGCGCGGCCGTCGACGTTGACCTGATCGAGCTGGCCCGCCGCGCGGGAGCGTCCGATCTGGGAGGCCGCACGCTGGAGCTGGTCGCCGCGGCCGTGGACCGGATGTGCCGTGATTACCCGACCGCGGATTCGGCGCAGCTGTCGGACCGCGCCGCGCAGCACCTGCGGTACGTAACCCAGCTGCTCGGCGGGCGGGTCACGCTCGCCCAGCACCGGGAGCTGCTGGTCCTGGCCGGATGGCTGTCCGCGCTGCTCGCCTGCACCTGCTACGACGCGGGCGACGCCCGGGCCGCGGCCACCGCCAGGGTCATGACCCGCCAGTTCGGCACCCAGGCCGGCCACGGCGAGCTGGTCGCCTGGTCGTTTGAGATCGCGGCCTGGTATGCCCTGGTCGAGGGCCGCTACCGCGACACGGTCGCGCTGTCCGAGGCCGGGCTGGTGCACGCGGGCACGACGACCAGCGCCACCGTGCAGCTGACCCTGCAAGCGGCCCGCGGCGCCGCGCGGATGGGCGACACGCAGGCCCGCGAAAGGCTCGCCGCCGGGCACGCGGCCCTGGCCCGGCTGCCGCAGCCCGAGCACCCCGAACACCATTTCGTGGCCGACCCCGGCAAGTACGACTCGTTCGCGGCCACGATCCTGACCTGCCTCGGCGACGACGCCACGGCCAGGAAGCATGCCCTCGAGGTCGTACGGCGGTGCGAGGCGGCGGGCGGGTGGCCGACGCGGCTCGGGCCGGCCCTGGTCGACCTCGGGCTGCTGGCCGGGCGGCGCGGCGACCTGGACGACGCCGTCAGCCGTGGCCTGGCCGCGCTGCGGCTGCCGCACCACTCGGTCGAGCTGCTGGCCCGCGTGACCGAACTGCGGGATGCGCTGGCGGCCCGGTACCCCGGTGCCCGCCTGGTCACCGAGTTCGGCGAGGCTGTCGCCGAGCACGGCCACTGGCCCACCGCCTCGTAACCCGCCCGGCTGCACGCGGCGGTGAGCTCACATCACCGCGAGCTGGCCGCCGTCGATGACCAGGCCGGTGCCGTGGATAAACGAGGCGTCGTCGGAGGCCAGGAACGCGTAGGCGGCGGCCACCTCCTCGGGACGCCCGGTGCGGTGCAGCGGGATCCGCTCCCGCGCGTAGGCCGCCTCGAAGTCCACGCCGCCGATCCCGGCGGAGATCGCGGTGTTCAGCGGGGTGCTGATGAACCCGGGGCAGAGCGCGTTCACCCGGATGCCCAGCGGCCCGAGCTCGACCGCCATGGTCTTGGTCAGCAGCAGCACGCCGCCCTTGGACGCGTTGTAGTGCGCGTAGTCCTCCTCGCCCGCGATCCCGTTGGTCGAGGACATGTTGATGACCACGCCGCCGGCCCCCCGCCGGGCCATCTGCGCGGTGATCGCCCGCGCGACCAGGAACATGCCGCGCAGGTTCACGGCGATGATCCGGTCCCACTCCGCGGTGTCGATGGACAGGAACGCCGAGCGCGAGGCCGTGCCCGCGTTGTTGACCAGCACGTCCACGCCGCCGAGCGCGTCCTCCGCCGCCGCGGCCAGCCGGGCGACATCGGCCTCCTGGCTGACGTCGCAGGCCAGCCCGCTCACCTCGCCGAGACCACGCAACTCGGCCACGGCCGCGTCCACCTCCGCGGGATCCAGGCCGGCGATGAACACCCGGGACCCCTCCTCCAGGAACCTGGCCGCCGCGGCCAGGCCAATCCCGCTGCTGCCCCCGCTGATCAGAACTCCCTTGCCCGCCAGGCCGCGCATCAGCCACCTCCGTCGTCATCCCGCTGCCGTCCGGCGCTCCACGCCAAGGTAGAGGTGGGTAGCGGCGGTCCGCCAGCTGGTCTATGATTCCGTATACCGGAATGCAGGAGTTGGTGTGAGGGCAGGGCAGGTTTCATCGTGCCGGACACTGAGGAGTCGCCGGTCACCAGCGTGGACCGCGCGCTCCGCATTCTCACCGAGATCGGCGAGGCCCCGCGGGGCCTGTCCCTGGACGAGCTGTGGGGCCGCCTCCGCATACCGAAGAGCTCCCTGCACCGCATCCTGGCCGCGCTGAAGTACCGCCGGTTCGTATCCCAGCCGGAATCAGGGGGAACCTACTTCCTCGGCACCGACATGCTCGCGACCGCGTTCCGGTTCCACGACATGCTGGACATGCGCGCGCTGATCCACCCGCTGCTGGCCAGGCTGACCAGCGAGCTCAACGAGACCACCCACATGGCGGTGCTCGACGGCGCCGAGGTCGTGTACCAGGACAAGATCGAGGCGACGCACTCGATCAAGCTGTCATCGGTCATCGGGGGCCGCAACCCCGCGAACGCCACCGGTGTCGGCAAGGCGCTGCTGGCCTGGACGTACCCGACCGACGAGGCGCTGCGCGCGTGGGCGTCGCTGTACGGGCCGCTGCCCACGCCGACGCAGCGCACGCTCGGCACGGTGAGCAAGCTCGCCGAGCAGCTCGCGGAGATCAGGCACCGCGGCTATGCCCTGGACATCGAGGAGAACGAGACCGGCGTGCGGTGCGCGGCCGTGCCTATCTTCCTGGGCCGGCCCTCGCCCGCGGCCGCGGTGAGCATCACCCTGCTGGGCGCCCGCGCCGAGCCCGCCCGCCTGAGCGAGCTGGGCGAGTACCTGAGCCGGACCGCCGCTGAGTGGTCGCTGGCCCCAGCTGGCTGAGCCAGCCGCGACGGCCGGCCGGAGGCCGTGAAGAGGGCGGTGAAGGGGAAGGGGAGGCGGGCGGGGGGCGGGGGGATGGCGCGTGGGGGGGGTCCTGGGGGTCGTCCCCCTGGCAACATTGACACCGGGTCCGCGTGCTGGCATGCTCCAGCATGGGAACCATTCCGACATACGGAACGTCCTTCCGGGAGCTGATCACGTGGCCAAGCAACCCGTCGGAGGCAGCCAGCCGGCTGGCGCCTACTCCCCCGGCATCATCGCCGAGGGTCACTTCGTCTACGTATCCGGCCAAGGGCCACTACGCGACGGCATCGTGGTCGGTGAGACCACTGGCGAGCAGACCCAGATCACGCTGGAGAACGTGGCCTCAGTGCTCGCCGCGGCCGGCGCCACCCCCGCCGACGTGGTGCGGTGCGGGGTCTTCCTGGCCGACATGTCCGACTTCGCGGAGATGAACAGCGTCTACGCCGAGTTCTTCCCCGACCCGCTGCCGGCGCGGACCACCGTGGGCGTGCAGCTGGCCGGGTTCAAGGTGGAGATCGACTGCGTGGCGGTGCTGCCGCAGGAGCAGAGTTGACCGCGGAGCTGACCCGGCTGCCGGTGCCCGCCGCCGAGCTGGGTGAGGGCCCCTGCTGGGACGCGGCCAGCGGCACGCTGTACTGGACCGACGTCCCGGCCAGCACGGTGCACGCGCTGGAGGCGGACGGCCAGCACCGCAGCTGGAACCCGGGCCAGCAGGTCGGCGCGATCGGGCTGCGGGCGTCGGGCGGGCTGGTGCTCGCCGCGGAGGACAGCTTCCTCACCCTGGACACCGGCACCGGGGCCGTGGCCCCGCTGGTCCGCGTCGACCACGGCGAGCCCGGCATCCGCATGAACGACGGGGCCATCGACCAGGCCGGCCGCTTCTACGCGGGCAGCATGGCCGCCGACGAGCGCCCGGGGGCGGGTGCGCTGTACCGGCTGGACCCCGACCACAGCCTGACCCGGCTGATCACCGGCCTGGGCGTGTCCAACGGCATCGGCTGGTCGCCCGACGACCGGCAGATGTACTACGTGGACTCGCTGGACCACCGGCTGGACGTGCTCGACTACGACGCGGCCACCGGCGAGATCGGCGAGCGCAGGCCGCTGGCCGAGATCGGCGGCGGTGACGTGGTGCCTGACGGCCTGACCGTCGACGCCGACGGCGGCATCTGGGTCGCGGTGTGGGGCGGCGGGGCCGTGCTCAGATTCAGCCCGGCCGGCGAGCTCACCACGACCGTGGAGCTGCCCGCCAGCCTGGTCACCTGCCCCACGTTCGGCGGGCAGGACCTGAAGACCATGTACATCACGACCGCGGCCGGACCGGGCGAGGGCGCCGGGGGCCTGTACTCCTTCTGGCCCGGCGCGGCCGGCCAGCCGACCTACCCGTACCGGGGCTAGCGTGCAGGCACTGGTCTTCACCGGCCCGGGCATGATGGAGATTCTCGACATGCCCGAGCCCGACGTGAGCGAGGACGAGGTCCTGGTGCACGTGCGGTCGGCCGGAATCTGCGGCAGCGAGCTGCACGGCGCCCGCCATCCCGGTTTCCGGGTGCCGCCCCTGATCATGGGGCATGAGTTCGCCGGGGTCAGCGACGACGGCCGCCCGGTGCTTATCAACCCGATCCTGTCCTGCGGCGGCTGCGACCTGTGCGCCCGGGGGCTGCAGCAGCTTTGCCGGCACCGGGCCATCATCGGGGTTCACCGGGCCGGCGGGTTCGCCGAGCGGGTCGCCGTACCGCGCTCGGCGCTGCGCCCGCTGCCCGACCTGATGACCTGGGACGCGGCCGCCGTGGTCGAGCCCGCGGCCAACGCGGTACACGCATGGGCGCTGGCCGGGGGCGCGCGGGACAAGCGGGTGGCCGTGCTCGGCTGCGGTGCCATCGGGCTGTTCTGCCTGCTGGTCGCGCTGGCGGACGGTGCGGCCAGCGTCGACGTCACCGACCTGGCCCCTGGCCGGCTCGCCGTGGCCCGCCAGCTCGGCGCGGCCGCGGCCCGCACCGAGCCCGAGGGCGAGTACGACGTGATCATCGAGGCGGTCGGCTCGGCGGTCACCCGGGCCCAGTCCGTGGCCCACCAGCGGCCGGGCGGGGCCGCGGTGTGGCTGGGTCTGCTGGACACCGACGCCGGGTTCGAAGGGCCGGATCTGGTGCGCGGCGAGAAGCAGGTGCTCGGCTCGTTCGCCTACAGCGACGAGGAGTTCCGCCGGGCCGCCGATCTGGTCGGCGGCTGGGACCTGAGCTGGGTGTCGGCCTTCCCGCTGGCCGACGGGGCGGACGTCTTCACCGGCCTGATGAACGGCGGCCAGCATCCGGTCAAGGCGACGCTGCGGCCCTGAACAGGCCTTGAACCAGGCCTTGAACGGGCCTTGACGCGCGGATTGTACGGGTGCAAGATAATTTGGCCGGTGCAGAACGGCAATCCGTATAGCGGAATGCTGTGGGTAGCCGACCCCCTGAACTGCTGCCGCGCGGATCCTGACGTGAGGTGCCCGATGAAGCGATTCGGCCTATCCGTCGCCGTGGTCCTGGCCGTGCTGCTCGCCGCGTGCTCCTCCGGCGGCAGCGGCACCGGGTCAGCGTCGAACGGCCAGGTGAACCTCGTGATGTGGATGGGGTTCACGCCCCCGCCGCCGGCCAGCCAGGGCGCCGAGTACACGTCCCTGAAGGCCATCGTCACCAAGTTCACCAAGCTGCACCCGAACATCCACATCCGCATGGAGTACGTGAACAGCGACTACGCGCTGCAGAAGGTGACAGTAGCGCTGCAGGGCGGCCAGCAGCCCGACATCTCGTATCAGTACGGCACCAATATGCCGCAGGTCGCGACGGCCAGCCAGGTGGTCAACCTGACCAACCTCGTCAAGCAGGCGAAGTACGGCTGGAGCGACTTCGTCCCTGGCGAGCGGGCCGTGGCCACGGTCAACGGCAAGGTGCTCGGCATCCCGGCCCTGGTGGACAACCTGGCCGTGGTCTACAACAAGACGCTGTTCGCCCAGCACCACCTCACGCCGCCCGGGCCGGGCTGGACCTGGAGCCAGCTGGCGGCCGACGCCAAGGCGATCTCCGACCCGTCGAAGAAGATCTTCGGCCTCACCTTCCCTGCCGACGGCAGCGAGACCACGGTGTGGGAGTACGAGGCCATGCTGTGGGAGGCCGGGGGGCACATCCTCACCTCAGACAACAAGAAGGCCGCGTTCAACTCACCGGCCGGGGTCAAGGCGCTGACCCAGCTCCGGCAGCTGCAGCAGGCGCACGCGCTCTACCTGGACTTCCACCCCGACGCCGGGACCAGCGAGACCCTGTTCAACTCGGGCAAGCTCGGCATGATCATCACCGGGCCGTGGGACCTGTCCACGTTCCCCGACGTGCACTACGGCGTGCAGATCATGCCCTCGTGGAGCCCGGGCGGCAGCCACCAGACGATCTCCGGCCCGGACAACTGGGTGGTGTTCAACAACGGTCCCGCCCGGGTCAACGCCTCGCTCGAGTTCCTGCGGTACCTGACGCTCGCCCGCCAACCTGCTGCAGAACTCCATGGCCACCGGGGACCTGCCGACCAAGCTCTCGGTGCAGAAGCTGCCCGGCTTCGCCGACTTCAACACCAAGTACCCGGGGGCGGGCGTGTTCGCCACCAACCTGAAGAACGTGGTGCAGGCGCGGCCGCAGATCACCCAGTACCCGCGGGTGTCCGCGGCGCTGGGCCGGGAGGTGGTCGCGGCGCTGCTAGGGCAGGCCACCCCGCAGGCCGCCCTGAACTCGGCCGCGCAGCAGGCAGACAGCTACCTGGTCGTCCCCTGACGTGTGGCGGCTGCGCCGGATCCTGGAATCCGATAACGCGTCCGGCTGGGCGTTCGCGTTCCCCGCCGTATTCCTGATCTTCGTCTTCGGGCTGGTTCCCGTGGTCTGGTCGGCGCTGCTGTCGTTCCAGCGGACGAACCTGATCGCGCCGGGCCAGTGGATCGGGCTGGCGAACTACCGGGCGCTGCCGCACGACCCGCTGTTCCAGCAGTCGGTCGAGCACAGCCTGATCTACACCGCGCTGTTCGTGCCGCTGTCGGTGGCCGGCGGGCTGCTCACCGCGGTCGCGCTGAACCGCAAGATCCGGGGCGTCCGGTTCTACCGCACCGCCGTGTTCGTGCCCGTGGTCCTGTCCACGATCGCGACCGCGATCATGTTCCTGTGGCTGCTTGACCCGAACTTCGGCTTGGTTAACTATCTATTGGCCCAGGTCGGGCTGGGTCCGTACGGGTTCTTCGACAGCGCCAGCGGCGCGCTGTACTCGATCGTCGGGATGACCGTGTGGGGCTGGATCGGGTTCGACGTGATCGTCTACCTGGCCGCGCTGCAGGGCATCCCGCAGTCCCTGGTCGAGGCGGCCGAGATCGACGGCGTCCGGACCTGGTCCATGTTCCGCAACATCACGGTGCCGCTGCTCGGGCCCGCGACCCTGTTCCTGGTCGTGTGGTCCTCGATCAACGCGCTGCAGCTCTTCGACGAGGTGTACCTGCTCACCAAGGGCGGCCCGGGCACCTCGACCTACGTGGTCGTCTACTACCTGTACAGCCTGGCCTTCTCCCAGGGCGTCGCCGGGTACGCGGCCGCCATCGCCTACGTCCTGCTGGTCGCGATCCTCAGCCTCACCCTGGTGCAGCTCTGGATCGGCCGCCGACTGGTGTACTACGCGTCATGACCAGCCAGATCGCCAGCCAGGTGCTGGACCCACCGCGGCGCCCCGCCGATAAGGAGGAGCGGGAGCCCGAGCGGTTCCTGTTCAGCCCGTGGCACCTGGTGCTGATCCCGATCGCGGTCGTGATGCTGATCCCGCTGGTCTGGATGCTGGTGACCTCGCTGGAGACGCTGAACGAGACCAGGCACTTCCCGCCGACCCTGCTGCCGCACACGTTGCGGCCCGCCAACTACACCCAGGTGCTGCAGCAGGCCCCGTTCGCGCGCTGGTTCCTGAACACGCTGATCGTGACCGTGGTCACGGTGCTCGGCAACCTGCTGTTCTGCAGCCTGGCCGGCTACGCCTTCGCCCGGATCAAGTTCTTCGGCCGCGAGGTCGTGTTCGTGCTGCTGCTGACCACGCTGATGATCCCGTTCCAGGTGATCATGATCCCGACCTTCATCATCGTGAAGGACCTCGGGCTGATCAACACGCTGAACGCACTGATCGTGCCGAACCTGGCCAACGCGTTCGGCGTGTTCCTGCTGCGGCAGTTCTTCCGCACGCTGCCGGTGGAGCTGGAGGAGGCGGCCAGGATCGACGGGGCGTCCCGGCTCAGCGTGCTGTTCAAGATCGTGCTCCCGCTGTCCGGACCGGCACTGGCCACGCTCGCAGTGATCACCTTCCTGTGGACCTGGAACGACTTCCTCTGGCCGCTGATCACGATCTACTCACCGAATACGATGACGCTGCAGCTGGGGCTGACCACGTTCGAGGGGACGCACCAGACGTCCACCAACCTGCTCATGGCGGCCAACGTGATGAGCATGCTGCCGGTGCTGCTGTTGTTCTTCCTGGCGCAGCGCTACTTCATCCGCGGGATCGCGTCGTCCGGACTTAAGGGCTAGGCATGGCACGGGTCGCGCTGAACAACGTCACCAAGAGGTTCCCTGGCGGGACCTGCGCGCTGGACGAGTTGTCGCTGGAGATCTCCGACGGCGAGTTCCTGATCCTGGTCGGCCCGTCCGGCTGCGGCAAGACCACCGCGCTGCGGCTGATCGCCGGCCTGGAACGGGCCACATCGGGCACGATCACGATCGGCGACACCACCGTCAACGGCGTCTCGCCCCGGGACCGGGACATCGCGATGGTGTTCCAGAACTACGCCCTGTACCCGCACATGACCGTGTACCGGAACCTCGGCTTCGGCCTGCGGGAGCGGCGGACGCCCAAGCGCGAGGTGGACCGGAGGGTCCGGGAGATCAGCACCGTCCTCGGCCTGGACGAACTGCTCAAGCGCAGGCCCGCGCAGCTGTCCGGCGGCCAGCGGCAGCGGGTCGCGATGGGGCGCGCCCTGGTCCGCGAGCCCAAGGCGTTCCTGCTGGACGAGCCGCTGTCCAACCTGGACGCCAAGCTCAGGGTGCAGATGCGCGCGGAGCTGAAGCGGCTGCACGCCAAGCTCGGCATCACCACGATCTACGTCACCCACGACCAGATCGAGGCGATGACCCTGGCCGACCGGATCGTGGTCATGTCGGCGGGCCAGGCGCTGCAGATCGGCACGCCCCAGGAGGTGTTCGCGCGGCCCGCGAACCTGTTCGTGGCCGGCTTCATCGGCAGCCCGGCCATGAACCTGCTGCGCGGGCGGGCCAGCGTCCAGGGATCCGCGGACACCGAGATCACCGCCGGCGACCTGCGGTTCACCCGGCCGGCGTGCCGGACGGCGAGATCATCGTCGGGGTCCGGCCCGACTCGCTGGTGCCGGTTCCGGCCGACGCCGCCGGGCTGGCTCAGCCCACCCTTGACCTCGACGTGGACCTGGTCGAACCGCTCGGGGAGCAGGCCCTGGTGCACGGCACCGTGGCCGGGACCGCAGCGCAGAGCGGGGCCGAGGAGGAGCAGGCGATCCTGACCGACGACGCGACGTCGCGGGCCCCGGTGACGGCGGTCTTGCCGGCGGCCAGCCTGCCCGGCCCCGGTGACCGGGTCCGGATTCGGGTAGCCCCGGAGCGGATCTACCTGTTCAGTGCGGCCACAGGAGAGGCGATCTGGTGAGCGAACGGCAACGGAGGAATCAGCGATGAGCGTCGTGCCGGAGGTGCGCCAATGAACACCGTGCCGGAGGTGCGCCAATGAACACCGTGCCGGAGGTGCGCCAATGAACACCGTGCCGGAGGTGGGCCCATGAGCACGGGCAAGCCCAGGATCGTTATCGTCGGTGCCGGGGGGTGGGTCTTCCCGGTCGAGCTGGCCAGGGACATCCTGTCGTTCGGCCCGCTGGCCAACGGCGAGCTCGTGCTGTACGACATCGACGCCGAGGCCGCCGAGCGGACCGCGCGGGCGGTCCGGCAGCTCGTCGAGATCGGCGGGCTTGACACGACCATCGAGATCCCCACCGAGCTGCCCGCTGCACTGCGCGGCGCGGACTTCGTGGTGACCGTGTTCCAGGTCGGCGGGGTCAAGGCCTACGCCCACGACCTGCAGATCCCGCGCGAGTACGGGGTCGACCAGATCGTGGGCGACACGCTGGGGCCGGGCGGGGTGTTCCGCGGGCTGCGCACGATCGAGGCGCTCCGGGTGGTGGCCGAGACCATGCTCGAGGTCTGCCCGGACGCGCTGCTGCTCAACTACACCAACCCGATGTCGGCCAACATCTGGGCCACCGACCTGCGCGGCGTGCGCGTCATCGGCCTGTGCCACAGCGTGCTCAACACCGCCGAGCTGCTGGCCCACGAGCTCGGCGTGCCGCTGGACGAGGTCACGTTCGACACCGCGGGAGTGAACCACACCGCCTGGTTCACCACGTTCCGGCGCGGCGGCGAGGACCTGATCCCGCGGATCCGGGCGGTGATGACGGCCCGGTACATCGACGAGACCGAGCCGTTGCTGCCCAGGTCGGATGACCCGTACGAATCCATCGAGCGGGTCCGCGCCGAGCTGATGCAGCTCACCGGCTATTTCCACACCGAGTCCAGCCATCACGCCAGCGAGTACTGGGCGTGGTTCCGCCGGACGCCCGAGCTGGTCAGCCACTACCTGGACCGGCACTGGGACAACCTGGAGATCGGCACCACCGTGGACAAGGAGCGGTGGGACGCCGAGATGGTCGCCGACGCCCGCCGCGAAGGGCTCAAACACGGCGGCGAGCTGGCCGCGCCGATCATGGACAGCGTGGTGACCGGGACCCCGCGGCGGGTGCACGTCAACGTCCGCAACGGCGGCTCGATCACCAACCTGCCGGAGGACGCCTGCGTGGAGGTGGCCTGCCTGGCCGACGCCACCGGGGTCCGGCCCGGCCGGTACGGCGCGCTGCCGCCCGCATGCGCGGCCCTGAACCAGCTGCAGATCGCCGAGCAGCGGCTCACCGTGCAGGCCGCGATGACCGGCAACCGCCAGCTCGTGCACGCCGCCGTGGCGCTCGACCCGCTGACCAGCTCCCTGCTCACGCTGCCGCAGATCCACGAGATGGCCGACCGGATGCTCGCGGCCGAAGCCGAGTGGCTGCCCCAGTTCCCGTAGGGTCGCAGTCCCCCTCTGACCGAACCTGGCAGGACCCGATGAAGCTGACCGCCATCCGCTGCCTGACCTTCGCCTCCGTGCTGTCCGTGGCCACGGTGCTCTCCATGACCATGGGCCTGCCGACCACGGCAGCGTCGCCCATCACCACGGGGCTGCCCGCGGCGACCGCGGCCTCCGTCGCTCCCGCGGCCGCGTCCATCGGCGCCCCGGTGCCCAGCGGCACGCTGCGGATCGCCGGGTCGCTGCGCGACGGCGGCGTGGTCCGCGGGACCGGCCTGTCCTGGCGGCCCGGGGCGCTGCCGCCCGGGGACCGGCTGCTGAGCTTCGCGGTCGGGTACGCGTGGTCGGGCTGCAAGACGCTGACTGCCGGGCGGGCCACCAGCTGTGTGGCCGCGGCCGATGCCACGGCGACCCCGTACGCCGCCCGGCGGTACGTCGTCGGTCACGTCGACACCGGCCGGTACCTGCGCCTCCGGGTGACAGCGGCCGAGGTGGTGGAGACCAACCCGGCGACGTTTGCGTTCAGGATCATCCGGACCTCGGTGATCGTGGCGACCGGCCAGCGGGTGCGCGGGTATCCCGCCGGCCACCGCCCGGTGACCGAGTTCCTGAACGGGCTGCCCGAGCGCCAGACCGGCTCCACGCAGGAGAACTTCCAGGTCGACACGCCGCACTTCGCGGCGGCCGACGGCCAGCCGGTCCAGCGGTACCGGATCGACCAGGGCCCGTGGCGGGCCATGCCGGCCAGCCGGGTGTTCTCGACCGGCACGCTGGCCGTGGGCCGTCACCAGGTGACGGTGCGCACCGCGAACCGGGCCGGCCACACGATCCTGCGGTTCCGGTGGCGGGTGACCCCGCTGCCCGCGCCGGTGCCGTGCACCCGGCCGGGCGGCCGGGCCTGCTGGTACCCGCCGCACCTGGACTCGGCCGGCCACCCCATGCGCTGGGACTGGCAGATCGGCCGGGTGACACCGCTGCAGCGGACCGGCGCCCGCGCGGTCGACATCTACGACATCGACGGCTTCCTCACCACCCGGGCCGAGATCAGCCAGATCCACCACAGCTGGCAGGCGAGCACGCTGGTGCACCCGAAGGCCGTCTGCTACCTGGACCTGGCCTGGGAGGACTACCGGCCGGACGCGAGCCCTGGCGGCTACTTCCCCGCCGCCACGCTCGGCAAGGTCTACTACGGCTACCCGCAGGAGCGGTGGGTCGACTTCCGGCAGCTGGACCAGCTCAAGCCGATGCTGGACGAGCGGATCTCGATGTGCGCGCGGAAGGGGTTCGACGCGGTCGAGCTCGATGACATCGACAGCTTCGACCCGCCGGGGACGACCGGGTTCCAGCTGACCGTGGGCGACGCGCAGAACTTCCTGGCCTGGGCCATGAACGACGTGCACGCCCACGGGATGACCGTGCTGTGGAAGAACGCGCCAGGCCTGGCCTATTGGGGCGTGCGGTACGCCGACGGGGCCGTGGTCGAGGAGTGCTACATCTACCACGAGTGCTTCGCGGCCTGGAACCGCGGGACCAAGCAGGACGGGATCACCTGCTCGGCGCTGCACGGCCCGACGCCGTGCGGGTGGGACGTGTTCACCGCGGACCACACGGCGCGGCAGCCCACCGGCAAGTGGGTGGGCGAGGCCGAGTACGACGCCGACGCGTACGTGTGCAACCCGGCCAAGCACTGCACAGGGCCGCACCGGTTCGTCCGGTACTGCCAGCTGGTCTACGCGCCGCGCAACGGCTTCGCCGCGGTCAAGTTCGACGTGGACCTGGACGGCGCGGTGTTCCTCCCCTGCCCGCGCGGCACCTGACGGGACGAAGCCCGGTGGACGCCGCGCAACGCCAGCTGAGTGACCAGATCGACGACGCGACCCAGCGCCTGCTCGGCACGGCGCGGGTCATCGCCGAGGCCGACCTCCAGCAGCCGTCGCTGCTGCCGGGCTGGACGCGGGCGCACGTGCTCGCGCACCTGGCCCGCAACGCCGATGCCCTGCGCAACCTGCTGGTCGGGGCCAGGTCCGGGCGGCAGCGCCTGGCCTACGCCAGCCCGCAGGCCAGGGAGGCAGACATCGAGCACGGAGCGGGCCAGCAGGCCAAGGCCCTCATGGCCGACGTGGCCGACTCGGCCATGGCCCTGCGCACCGTCAGCAGGCAGCTGCCCGATGACGCCTGGCGGTTCCCGGTGCGGATCATGGACTCCGAGCCGTTCCCCGCAGCCCAGCTGCTGACCCGGCGGCTGGTCGAGGTCGAGCTGCATCACGGCGATCTCGGCACCGGGTACGGCCCGGCGGACTGGCCGGCCGCCTTCGCCGCCATGGACCTCGCCGAGCCCATGCGGTCGCTGCGCCAGGACCGGCTCGACCGTGCCGGGCCAGCCTGACCAGCGAGCCGGCGCTTCCTGGGGCCCGCAGGAAGCCCGGCCGGGGCCCTGGCCGCTGACGGCAGTACCGGGCCGCCGCGGACTTGCCCGTGGCGGCCCGTTCGCGGATCATGTCGGCCAGACTGACCGAATGAGGAGCTGCCGTGCCTGATCCGTTCCCGGCCCTGTTCTCGCCGCTGCAGATCGGCGGCGTGACCATCAAGAACCGGGTGGTGTCGTCCGGTCACGACACGGTCATGGCCGCCGGGGGGCTGGTCAGCGACCAGCTGGTCGCCTACCACGCCGCGCGCGCCGCCGGCGGCGTGGGGCTTATCGTGCTGCAGGTCAGCGGGGTGCACGAGTCAGCGCGCTACACCGACCACATCCTGATGGCCACGGACGACGCGTCGATCGCGGGGTACCGCCGCATCGCCGAGGCGGTGCACCCGTCCGGGTGCCTGGTGTTCGCGCAGATCTTCCACCCGGGCCGGGAGATCATGGAGTCCCACGACGGCTCGCGGCCGGTGTCCTACTCCGCGTCGTCCGCGGTCAACGACAGGTTCCGCACGATTCCCCGGCCCATGCCGGCCGCCCTGATCGCGGAGGTGGTCAGCGGCTACGGCGACGCGGCCCGGCGGATGCAGGCGGCTGGTCTTGACGGCGTGGAGGTCGTCGCCAGCCACGGGTACCTGCCGGCCCAGTTCCTGAACCCGCGGGAGAATCAGCGCGAGGACGAGTACGGCGGCAGCGAGGAGAACCGGCTGCGGCTGACCCGCGAGATCATCGCCGACGTCCGGGCCAAGGTCGGCCACCACTTCGTGGTCGGGATGCGGATCTCGGGCGACGAGATGTCCGAGGAGGGCCTCACCACGGACGAAGCGGTACGGGCCTGCTCGGTCCTGGACAGGGACGGCGGGCTGGACTACGTCAGCGTGGTGGCCGGCACCTCCGCCACACTGGCCGGGTCGGTGCACATCGTCCCGCCCATGAACCATCCGCCGGCCTACACCGTCCCGCTCGCCGCCAAGATCAAGGATGTGGTCCGGGTTCCGGTCATCGTGGCCGGGCGGATCAACCAGCCGCAGGAAGCAGAGACGGTGCTGGCCAACGGGCAGGCGGACGCGTGCGCGATGACCAGGGCGCTGATCTGCGACCCGGAGCTGCCCGCCAAGGCCGAGCGGGGATCGGCCGACGAGATCCGCGCCTGCATCGGGTGCAACCAGGCCTGCATCGGGCACTTCCACGCCGGCTACTCGATCTCGTGCATCCAGTACCCCGAGTCGGGCCGCGAGCTGGTCTACGGGACCGTGAGCCCGGCCCCGCGGCCGCGGTCGGTGCTGGTGGCCGGCGGCGGCCCCGGCGGGCTCAAGGCCGCAGCGGTCGCGGCCCAGCGCGGCCACGAGGTCACGCTCTACGAGGCGCGCCGGCGCGTCGGCGGCCAGGTGCTGCTGGCCGAGCAACTGCCCGACCGGGCCGAGTTCGGCGGGGCGATCACCAACCTCCTGGGTGAAGCCGAGCGGGCCGGGGTGGAGATCGTAACCGGGGTCCGGGTCAACGCCGGCCTGGTCCGCGACCTGTCACCCGAGGTCGTGATCGTCGCCACCGGTGCCGTGCCCAGGAACCCTGTCATCGAGATCAGCGGCGACCCGATGATCCTGGATGCGTCGGGGGTGATCGAGGGCGGCGAGGTTCCGGCCGGTCACGTCGTGGTGGCCGACTGGCGCTGCGACTGGGTCGGCCTCGGGGTCGCGCGGATGCTGGCCGAGCGAGGCCGGCGGGTGTCGCTGTGCGTGGACGGCAACATGGCCGGCGAGACCCTGCAGCAGTACGTCCGCAACGAGATGATCGCCGCCGCGCACCGGGCCGGGGTCAGCGTGATCACCAACGTCCGGGTCGCCGGGGCCGACGAGGACACCGTCTACCTGCAGCACCGGCTCAGCGGGCAGCCAGTGACCCTGGAGGACGTCGTGGCCACGGTGTTCGCCATCGGCGGATCGTCCGACGCTGGCCTGCTGGACGAGCTGACCGGGGCGGCGGGCTTCGGCGGCGACGTGGCCGGCATCGGTGACTGCCTCGCGCCGCGCACGGTGGAGGAGGCGGTGCTGGAGGGCCTCAGGGCCGCCTGGAGGATCTAGGCCGCGAACTCCGCCGCCATGACCACCGGATGCCAGGCCTCACGGACCCAGGGCGGCAGGTACATCTCGTCCCACAGCCACACCAGCTCGGGCCCGTTGACCAGGGCGCAGATGTCGTCCAGCGTCCCCTTCAGGAGCACGACCTCGTAGAAGTCGCGGCGGCGGCGGGGGTCGGCCAGGTCCCACAGCACGTTCCGCGGATCAAGGCTGGACCAGAACAGCCGGCCGGGCAGGCTGGCCATCCCCTCCAGCGGCCCGCGCAGCTCAGCCAGGGAGGCCGGGCACGGGCACGTGCCGGTGCTCCTCGCAATCCCGAACGGAGACGCCGGCTGTGATCACACTTTGATGGTCGCTCAGGTTGGGGCGAGAAGCCAGACCTGCTTTTCTGCCGCGGCCCGGGCGCCTCGCACCTGGTTCAGCGGCCGAGCGTGCTCGCGGACGGGCGCGGCAGATAGCGCAGCATCAGGAGCGACCACGTGAGATGGGCGATCGCCGGGGCCAGGAACCCGCCGGAGGCGCGCCGCTGAAGCCCGAAGATCACGCTGGTGGCCGTGCCGGCGAGCACGAGAGCGGGGTTGCGGGTCGCCGCGATGGTGGCCGCATAGGCGAGCGTGGTCTTCACGACCGGGCTGGACTCCTCGACCAGGGACCAGAGGGCGCCGTGGAAGAACAGTTCCTCGGCCACCGCGTTGGCCCCCGCTGTCAGCGGCACGAGCCGGGTGGACCCGTGGTCCGCGTAGTGCAGCGCGCTGGCCATGGCGCGGTCGAGCGGGGGGATGTACCGGGCGAGCCGGGCGGCGCCGTAGAACAGCCCGAAGGTGCCGGCGCCGGTGAGCACGGGCCCGGCCAGCTGGCGGCGCAGGGTGTCCCGCAGGCCCTGGGTCCGGCCCGGCTCGAGTGGCCCGGCGGCGAGAGCACCGGCGGCCCAGGTGCCGGCGAGACCCAGTGTGAGCGCGTAGAACTGGGGCGAGCCGGCTTCGGACGACAGCGAGATCCCGAGCAGGCCCGCGCCGCCGATGCTGGTGGCGGCGATGACCCGCCGCCGTCGCGCGCGGGCCGCGGCCAGCCCCCCGGCGGTCACCGGCCGTTGTCGCGCGCGAGCCGCCGACTCTCCGGCGGTCACCGGTCGCCGCCCCTGGCCTCGCGGCGTTCGGCGAGCGCCTGGCGGACGGCGTCGTCGTAGGGCATTGGGTCGAAGGGGATCAGGTCGCGGATCGAGTCGTCCCGCACGACGACCTCGTTGGTCATCGAGTCGACCAGCGCCCGGGCGGTGGCGGTGTCCACGTCGGTGACGAGGGCCAGCCACAACGAGGACAGGCGCGGGCTGAGCAGCGGCACCGGCAGGATCGGCAGCGGGCGGCGCTCGATCGCAGCGACCCGGCGCAGCATGGTGGCGTACCGAAGCACCTCGGGTCCTCCGGCCTCGAAGACCCGGCCCGCCGTCTCCGGCAGCGTGAGCACCCCGAGCAGGTACCGGACGACGTCATCGACGGCGATCGGCTGCGCGCGCGTCGCGACCCATTTCGGCGTGATCATGGCGGGCAGGTGCTCGACGAGCTGGCGGGTCAGCTCCCAGGAAATGCCGCCGTGCCCGATGATGATCCCGGCCCGGATGACGGTCACCGGGATTCCCGCCGACGCCGAGCAGCCTCTCGACCTCGCGGCGGCTGCGCAGGTGCGCCGACAGCGCGTCCGTGTCGTCGCCGAGCCCGCCGAGGTAGATGATGCGCTGCAGCCCGGCCTCGCGCGGCCGCCGCGCCGAAGGCCACGGCCGCGTCCGCATCCTTGCGCTCGAAGTCCGGCTCGCTGAGCGAGTGCACGAGGTAGTAGGCCGCCTCACAGCCGGCCATCGCCGGGACCCAGGCTGGCCGGGTCGCTGACATCTCCGCGCACCGGTGTGCCGGCCCCGGCGTAACGGTCCGGGTTGCGGGTCATGGCCGCGACGTCGTGGCCAGCCCCGGCCAGGGCCGCGGACAGCCGACGGCCGACGAACCCGGATGCGCCCGCCACCAGGATCTTCATCCCGCAGCCCTACCCACCCGGATCAAGGCGAACCCGGCCGACCACCGCATGAATGTGAGTTTGATGCACACCGGTGTGACCCAAACTCACATCGATCACGATGGCCAAGGCAGCCGAAAACATCACGGGTCGCACAGGAACCGCAGGCACCACAGGTAATGCGGAGGTACCCGCTGGAACGCCAGCCGGCGGTGGGACCGCGCGCTAGCCCTCGTAGTAGCGGCTGTCGATGGTGGTCAGCACCTCGTCCAGGATGGCCAGGCCCTCCTTGGTCTCCGCCTCGGAGACCGTGCACGGCGGCACCATGTGCACCCGGTTGTAGTTCGCGAACGGCACCAGGCCCCGCGACCGGCACTGGGCCAGCAGCTCGCCCATGGCCTCGGACGACCCGCCGTAGGGCGCGAGCGGCGCCCGGGTGTCCCGGTTCGTGACCATGTCCAGCGCCCAGAACACGCCGACCCCGCGCACCTCGCCGATCACCGGGTGCCGGGTGGCCAGGTCCCGCAGGCCGGGGCCGAGCACCTCGGCGCCGATCGCGGCCGCGTGCTCCACGATGCCCTCGTCCTTCATCGCGTCGATGGACGCCACGATCGACGCGCAGGCCAGGGGGTGGCCCGAGTAGGTGAGCCCGCCGGGGAACACCCGGTCGTCGAACGTGGCGGCGATCTCATCGGAGATGATCACCCCGCCGACCGGCACGTACCCGGAGTTCGAGCCCTTGGCGAACGTGATCAGGTCCGGCACGACGTCGTAGTGCTCGAACGCGAACCAGCGGCCCGCCCGGCCGAACCCGCACATGACCTCGTCGGCGATGTAGACGATGCCGTGCTTGTCGCACAGCGCCCTGACCCCGGCCAGGTAGCCGGGCGGCGGGACCAGGATCCCGGCCGTGCCCACGATGGTCTCCACCAGGATGGCCGCGATCGTGGACGGGCCCTCGAAGGCGATCACTTCCTCCAGGTGGGCCAGCGCGCGCTCGCACTCCTCCTGCTCGGTCGTGGCCCAGAACGAGGTCCGGTACAGGTACGGCCCGAAGAAGTGCACGTGCCCGGTGGCGTACTCGTTCGGCCACCGCCGCGGGTCCCCGGTGGAGGTGATCGCCGCCGTGGTGTTGCCGTGGTAGGAGCGGTAGAAGCTCAGCACCTTGGTGCGGCCGGTGTGCAGCCGCGCCATCCGGATCGCGTTCTCGTTGGCGTCGGCGCCGCCGTTGGTGAAGAACACCTTCTCCATGCCGTCGGGCGCCAGCGCCGCGATCCGGGTCGCGGCCTCTCCCCTGACGTCGTTCGCGTGCTGCGGCGCGATCGTGGCCAGCTTGGCCGCCTGCTCGGCGATCGCCGCGGTGACCCGCGGGTGCTGGTGCCCGATGTTGACGTTCACCAGCTGGCTGGAGAAGTCCAGGTACCGCTGGCCGTCGTAGTCCCAGAAGCACGAGCCCTCGGCCCGCTCGACCACCAGCGGCTTCAGCGCCCGCTGCGCCGACCACGAGTGAAAGACGTGCGCCCGGTCCATCGCCAGGACTTCGGCGCCCCGCGCCGGGTCGGGCGTGTGCTCGGTCATGTCTGCCTCCATACCGGGACCCGGGGTCCCGCCGCGTGGCCAGGCTGCCTCTTGACCGCCGGGCCGGCCGATGTTACTTACAAGTCACAAAGCCCCGTTGTCCGCCCCCGACTCCAGCCCGTCCCTGACCGCACCCGCCCGCCCGCACCGTCCGCTGCCCCAAGGAGCCTGCCCGTGCTTCGACGTGCCGCTTCCCGCCATCGGTTAGTCCTCGCCGCACTCGCGCTGGCCGCCGCCGCCCTGCCGGTGCTGGCCGCCGCCTCGCCCGCCGCCGCCTCGCTCACCGCCGGGCAACCCGCGGTCAGCTACGTGGCGCTGGGCGACTCGTACTCGTCCGGGGTGGGGCCGGCAGCTACGACAGCGCCAGCGGGTCGTGCGACCGGAGCGCCAGCGCCTACTCCGCCCTGTGGGCGGCGGCCAACCGCCCGGCCAGCTACGTGTCGGAGGCCTGCTCGGGCGCGACCACCGGCTCGGTTGTCAGCAGCCAGCTGGCCGTGCTGAGCAGCGCCACCACGCTGGTCTCGATCACGGTCGGCGGCAACGACGTGGGCTTCAGCAGCGTGATGGAGACCTGCGTGCTGCACTCGACCAGCACCTGCGTCAGCGCGGTCACCACGGCGGAGAGCGAGATCAGCAGCGCCCTGCCCGGCGAAATGGACAGCGTGCTGGCCGCGATCTCCGCGCACGCCCCGAACGCGCGGGTGGTGGTGCTCGGCTACCCGCACCTGTACGACCTGAGCAAGTCGTCGTCCTGCCTCGGCCTGAGCACGACCGACCGGACCGACCTGAACGCCGCGGCCGATGAGCTCGACGGCGCCATCCAGGCGGCGGCGCAGCGGCACGGCGACGTGTTCGCCGACGTCCGGACCGCGTTTGCCGGTCATGAGATCTGTGACTCCGGTAGCTGGCTGCACTCGGTGGACCTGTTCAACCTCGATGTCTCCTACCATCCGACCGCCGCGGGCCAGTCCGGCGGCTACTACCCGGTGTTCAGCGCGAACGCCGGCTGACCGCAGGCCGCAGGCCCGCGCCGGGGCCAGCAGGCCATCGCCCGCCGGCCCCGGCCGGGTCACCGGTTCACCGGGAAGCCGAGGCTGACGCCGCCGTGGCTGGGGTCGAGCCACCGGGACGTGACCGCCTTGCCGCGGGTGTAGAAGTGCACGCCCTCGACCCCGTGCACGTGTGTGTCCCCGAACAGCGACGCCTTCCACCCGCCGAACGAGTAGAACGCCATCGGCACCGGGATCGGCACGTTGATGCCGACCATCCCCACCTCGACCTCGTGGGTGAACCGGCGGGCGGCTCCCCCGTCGTTGGTGAAGATCGCGGTCCCGTTGCCGTACGGGTTGCCGCTGACGACCTGGAGTGCCTCGTCATAGCCGGGGGCCCGGACGACCGACAGCACCGGGCCGAAGATCTCGTCGGTGTAGCAGCTCATGGCCGGGGTCACGTGGTCGAGCACCGAGGGGCCGAGCCAGAACCCGTCCGCCGCCTCGCCGCTGACCGGATGCTCGCGGCCGTCGACGGCCAGCGTCGCGCCTTCCTGGACGCCGGAGTCCAGGTAGGACGCGACCTTGTCGCGGTGCTGCCGGGTCACCAGCGGGCCCATCTCGGACCGCTCGTCGTCACCGGCGCCGACCCGCAGCGCGGGGATCCGGCTGGCGATCTTCTCGACCAGCTCGTCGCCGACCGGGTCGACCGCGACGACCACGGAGATGGCCATGCACCGCTCGCCCGCGGACCCGAAGCCCGCCGACACTGCGGCGTCCGCGGCCAGCTCGAGGTCGGCGTCGGGCAGCACCACCATGTGGTTCTTGGCCCCGCCCAGGGCCTGGACCCGCTTGCCCGCGGCGGTGCCGGTCTCGTAGATGTAGCGGGCGATCGGCGTCGACCCGACGAAGCTGATCCCGCGCACGTCCGGGTGGGCCAGCAGCGCGTCGACCGCCTCCTTGCCGCCCTGCACGACGTTGAACACCCCGTCAGGCAGCCCGGCCTCGGCCAGCAGCTCGGCCAGCATCAGCGACGCGCTCGGGTCCTTCTCCGACGGCTTGAGCACGAACGTGTTGCCGCAGGCGATCGCGATCGGGAACATCCACATCGGCACCATGGCCGGGAAGTTGAACGGGGTGATGCCGGCTACCACGCCCACCGGCTGCCGGATCGAGAACGCGTCCACGCCCGTGGAGACGTTCTCCGAGAACCCGCCCTTGAGCAGGTGCGGGATCCCGCAGGCGAACTCGACCACCTCGAGCCCGCGGGAGATCTCGCCCGCCGCGTCCGAGGCGACCTTGCCGTGCTCGGAGCTGATCAGCGTGGCCAGCTCGGCCTGATGCTGCCTGAGCAGCTCGCGGAACGCGAACATCACGTTCGCCCGCTTGGTCAGCGACGTCTCCCGCCAGCCCGGCAGGGCCCCGGCGGCGGCCGCGACCGCGGCGCCGACCTCCGCCGCTGACGCGAAGTCAACGGTCCCTGAGACCTGCCCCGTGGCCGGGTTGTAGATGTCACCCCGCTGCGCCGCGTCGCCTGCCCACGGCTTGCCGCCGATCCAGTGCGTCACATGTTTCACTGCTCAGTCACCCCAGACTCTGCTGCTTTTGCGCCCACGTTCCAGTCTGCCGCTGGGCGCCCTTGACGCCAAGTGACAGTATGTAAAGCCATTACGCTACTTCACTGACTTAATGTCAGACGGGACGGAGGCTGCCGGATGCTGCCGACCGTGGCCGAGATCCTCGCGCTCGACCCGCTGCGCCGCGGCGCGCCGAAGGTGGTGGCGGCGGCTGACCGCCTGGACGCGCCGGTGCGCTGGGTGCACGTGATCGAGCTCGCCGAGGCCGCGCACCTGCTCCGCGGCGGCGAGCTGGTGCTGTCCACCGGGATCGCGCTGCCCGACGACCCCGCGGGCCTGGCGCGGTACGTGGCCGACCTGGCCTCGGTCGGGGTGAGCGCGCTCGCCGTCGAGCTCGGCTCCCGGTACGCCCGCAGCCTGCCGGCCGCACTGGTGTCCGCGGCGTCCGGGCACCGGCTGCCGCTGATCGTGCTGCAGCGGGAGACCCAGTTCATCGAGATCACCGAGGCCGTGCACGCCCGCATCATCGACGCCCAGCTGGAGGAGCTGCGCGCCTCCGACCACCTGCACCAGGTGTTCACCGACCTCGCGGTCTCCGGCGCCCCGGCCGGCGAGGTGGTCCGCCAGGCCGCCGCCCTGTCCGGCTGCCCGCTGATCCTGGAGAACGTGGCCCACCAGGTCCTCGCGTGCGAGCCGGCCGGGCACGACACCGCACGGCTGCTGGCCGGGTTCGCGGCCAGGTCCCGGGCGGTGATCCCGCCCGGCCGCACCGGGTACGACCCCGCGTCGGGCTGGCTGGTGACCGTGGTCGGGGCCCGCGGCGAGGACTGGGGCAGGCTGATCATGGTGCGCGGCGGCCCGGCCGAGCCGCGCGACGTCGCGCTGGTCGAGCGCGCGGCCACCACGCTCGCGCTCGGGCGGCTGCTCGACCACGAGCGCGAGAGCCTGGAGCGGCAGGCGCACCGGACCATCCTCGGCGCGTTCCTCGGCCACGGCTACGCCGAGCCCGCGGAGGCCGAGGCGCGGGCCCGGGCCCTCGGCGTCCCGGTCACCGGCCGCCGCCTGCTGGCCGTGGTGGTCCGGCTGTCGCACGGCGACACCGGCCTTGAGGCCCACGCCCGCGCGCTGCGGACCGCCGACCTGATGGCCGCGGCGTGCCGGAGCGCGCAGATCCCGGCCCTGGTCGGCACGCTGGACGACATCCGGGTCGGCGGGCTGCTCGCGCTGGCGCCCCGGTCCGACCCGGACGCCGCGCTCAGCCGCCTGGCCGCGCAGCTGCGCCGGCAGCTCGGCGACGAGGACGTCATCGGCGCCGGGTCGGTGGTGGACTCCGTGCTGGAGGTGCAGCGGTCCTTCCTCGAGGCCGAGCAGGTGGCCGAGGTGGCCGCGCGGGACAGCGCTGGCCAGCACGGGGCCGGCCGTCCCGGTGCTGGGCGCCCCGGGCCGGCCAGAACGGGGCCGTCCGGGACTTCTACCGGCTGCCGGACCTGCGGCTGCGCGGCCTGCTGCACCTGCTCCGCGACGACCCGCGGGTGCAGGCCTTCGCCGAGCGGGAGCTCGGGCCGCTGCTGCGCCGGGACGACGCCACGGGCAGCCGGCTGGTGACCACGCTGACCGCGTACCTGGAGGCGGGCGGCAACAAGGCCGAGGCGGCCCGGCGCGCGCACCTGGCCCGGCCCACGCTGTACG
The DNA here is from genome assembly GCA_963739645.1 of uncultured Actinomycetota bacterium. Taxonomy (GTDB): domain Bacteria; phylum Actinomycetota; class Actinomycetes; order Streptosporangiales; family Streptosporangiaceae; genus JASHPR01. Next base: position 22,602 of record CAVUBM010000056.1, on the reverse strand, counting down.
AACGGCTGCGCCAGATCGAGGCCGTGCTCGGGGTCAGCCTCGAGTCGGCCCAGTCGCTCACGTCACTGCACGTCGCGGTGCTGGCCCACACAGTGCTCGCCGACCGGGGTGTCCGGGAGGGGTGACGCGAGTACCCGGAGCCTGAGGCGTAACGGATGGGTCAGACGTTCAGGTCCGGCAGCGTGAACTCGCCGCCGAGGTGGGCCAGGACCGGGTCGTCCGGGTCCGGCTCACCGTCGGCGGCGATGACCTCGGCCGCGAACGCCTCGGCGTCGTCGCGGGGCTGGTAGCCCAGGGCCCGGGCCTCATCCAGCGACACCCAGCCGCCGCGGGTGTTCGCCGACACGCCGAAGATCACCCGGAAGCCGGGGGCGGGGGCGGTCAGGCACGCCTCGAACAGCCGCCCGGCGTCGTCCGGGGACAGCCAGGTGGACAGCGAGCGCACGGTCGGCGGGCGCTCGTCGCAGGTCAGGATCCTGATGCAGATCACATCCAGGCCGTGCCGGCTGTGGTACAGCGACCCCAGCGCCTCGCCCGCCACCTTGGACACCCCGTAGTACGTGTCCGGCGCGGGAAACGCGTAGTCAGGGACCGGGAACGCCGTCCGGGGTGAGAACCCCACCGCGTGGTTCGACGAGGCGAAGATCACCCGGCCGGTCCCGGCCCGGCGGGCCGCCTCGAACATCGTCTGCGTGCCGTCGATGTTGACCTCGAGGATCTGCGGCCACGGTGCCTCGCCCGGGATCCCGCCGAGATGGATCACGGCGTCCGCGCCCTGGCAGGCCGCGGTCATCGCGGCGGCGTCGGTGACCGAGGCCTGCACCGCCTCCTCACCAGGCCCGGCCGTGAGCGGGGCGATGTCGAGCAGGCGCAGCGTCCGGCCCGGCCGGGCCAGCCGGGACCGCAGCATCGTCCCGATCAGGCCCGCCGCGCCCGTGATGAGAATGGTCGCCATGACGATCACCGTAGCGGCCCGGCTGACCGCCCGGTGATCTGCGGCCTGCCCGACTAGTCGCCGGTCTGGTCGTTTGTCTCGGCGCCGGGCGGGTTGCTCTTCACCGACGCGATCCCCTGGCGGAGTGGCTACCGCGGGTCGGGATCGGGGGTGGCGCCGGGACGGGCCAGGAAGTCGAAGTCGCAGCCCAGGTTGGCCTGGGTGATGTGGTCGCTGTAGAGCGCGCCGTACCCCCGCTGGTAGAACGGCTCCGGCCGCCGCCACGCGGCGCGGCGGCGGGCCAGTTCGGCATCGGGGACCTCCAGCCGCAGTGACCTGGCCGGCACGTCGAGGGTGACCAGGTCACCGGTGCGCACCAGGGCCAGCGGCCCCCCGGCGTGCGACTCGGGAGAGACGTGCAGTACGCATGCCCCGTAGCTGGTGCCGCTCATCCGGGCGTCGGACACCCGGACCATGTCCCTGACGCCGGCGGCGAGCAGGTAGTCCGGGATCGGCAGCATGCCGTACTCGGGCATGCCGGGCCCGCCCAGCGGCCCGGCGCCGCGCAGCACGAGCACCGAGTCGGCGGTGATGCCCAGCGACGGGTCGTCGATGCGCTCCCTGATGTCCTGGTAGCCGTCGAACACCACGGCCGGGCCGGTGTGCTTGAGCAGCCGCGGCTCGGCCGCGATGTGCTTGATCACGGCGCCGTCCGGGGCCAGGTTGCCGCGCAGCACCGCCACCCCGCCCTCGGCGGCCAGGGCCCGCTCCGGGGAGCGGATCACGTCCTCGTTGTGCACGGTGGCGGCGGCCAGGTTCTGGCCCAGCGTGGCGCCGGTCACGGTCGGGCGGCCGGTGTGCAGGGCCCCGGGGACGGTGGCGAGCTGGGCGAGCAGCGCGGGCAGGCCGCCCGCGTAGTAGAAGTCCTCCATCAGGTACGCCCCACCGGGCCGGATGTTGGCCAGCACCGGGACCCGCCGGGCGATCACGTCGAAGTCGTCCAGGGTCAGCGGCACGCCGCAGCGCCCGGCCATCGCGATGAGGTGGATCAGCGCGTTGGTCGAGCCGCCGAGCGCGAGCACGGTGGCGGCCGCGTCCTCGAACGCCTCGCGGGTGAGGATCTGGCCCGGGGTGAGGTCCTCCCACACCATCTCGACCGCCCGCTGGCCGCTGGCCGAGGCCATCCGGTAGTGCGCCGAGTCGACGGCCGGGATCGAGGCGGCGCCGGGCAGGGTCATGCCCAGCGCCTCGGCGGCTGAGGTCATGGTCGAGGCGGTGCCCATGGTCATGCAGTGCCCGGGCGAGCGGGCGATCCCGCACTCGAGCTCGGACAGCTCGCACTCGCCGATCAGCCCGGCCCGGTACTCGTCCCAGTACTTCCACAGGTCGGTGCCGCTGCCCAGCGGCCTGCCGCGGAAGTTGCCGCGCAGCATCGGCCCCGCGGGCACGTACATCGCCGGGAAGCCCGCGCTGGCCGCGCCCATGAGCAGCGCCGGGGTGGTCTTGTCACACCCGCCCATCAGCACCGCGCCGTCAACCGGGTAGGAGCGCAGCAGCTCCTCGGTCTCCATCGCGAGCAGGTTGCGGTACAGCATCGGGGTCGGCTTCTGGAACGTCTCCGACAGCGTGGCGACCGGGAACTCCAGCGGGAAGCCGCCGGCCTGCCACACCCCGCGCTTGACCTGCTCGGCGCGCTCGCGCAGGTGCATGTGGCACGGGTTGATGTCCGACCAGGTGTTCAGGATCGCGATGACCGGCTTGCCGAGGTGCTCGTCCGGCGGGTAGCCGAGCTGGCGCATCCGGGACCGGTGGCTGAACGTGCGCAGCCCGGCTTCCCCGATCGGGCCGTCGCCGAACCACCGGTAGCTGCGCAGCTGCTGCGGCGTCCGGCGCCGCCCCGCCGCTGTGTTCATTGGCGCGTCTCAGGCACGGTGTTCATTGACGCGCCTCCGGCACGGTGTTCATCGGCGCGCCTCCGGCACGGTGTTCATTGGCGCGCCTCCGGCACGACCTCCAGGCCCCAGGACGCGAGGATCGCCGCGACCTGCGAGCGCCGGTTCCCGGCAGCAGCCTGCTCGGCGGGCGCACGGCCCGGCGGCACAGGCCGAGCTGGGCCAGCGCCTCCTTGACCACGCTGACGTTGTCGGCCGACGCGTCGGCGCTGCGCAGCTCCTCGAACGGCCGGACCGCGTCCCATACGGCCATGGCCGCGGCGTAGGTCGCCCTGGCGCAGGGCGGCGAGCATCGACAGGGGCAGCGCCGGGACGACGTTGACCAGGCCGGAGGTGAACCCCCGCGCGCCCGCTGGCCACAGCCCGGGCGCGGTCAGCTCGGCCAGGCCGGCCAGCCAGGCGAACCGGCCAGGGGCGGTGTCCCGCGCGACCGCGGCGAACAGGACCGGGTCGCGCACCGCGTACTTGACGCCGATGACGTTCGGGCAGCGTTCTCCGAGCCGGGCGATCAGCGGGCCGTTGATCCGCGGGTCCCTGACGTAGAGCACCACGCCCGTGTCGGGGACCGCCTCGGCGATGGCCTCGTGGTACGCGATCCAGCCGTCGCCGGAGAGGTAGGGGTGCACCGGCTGATGGATCATCACCATGCTCGCGCCCGCGTCGCTGGCGTGCCGGGCAGCGCTGATCGCGCTGGCCGTGTCCAGGCCGACGCCCACCAGCACCTCGGCATTGCCCTCGGCGGCCTTGATCGCCGACTCGGTCGCGCGCCGCGTCTCATCCTGGGTCAGCGCGTAGAACTCCCCGGTGTTGCCGTTCGGCGTGACCACCGTGACCCCGCCGTCGACCAGGCGCCGGATCAGCCGGGCGTGCGTGTCCCAGTCGACGTCACCGGCGGCGTCGAACGGGGTGACCGGGATCGCCACCACCGTCGCCAGCGCGTCCTTCAGCCGGCCCGCCGCAGCGGAGTCAAGGCTCACCGTCACCTCCTGTCAGTCATCGTTCCCTCAGTCATCGTTCCCCCAGCCGGGGAAACGACGTGCGGCGAAGCTGCCGATGTGCGCGGCGAGCAGTCCGGCGGCCCGCTCGCCGTCGCCGTCGGCCGCGGCCGTGAGGATGGCCTGGTGCTCCTCGGCCTCGAGGCGCCAGGACGGCTCCTGCTGCCAGGCCGCCACCGATATGAGCGCCGTCTGGTCCCGCAGGTTGTCCAGGGCCCCGGCCAGCAGCGGGTTGCCGCAGCCCAGGTACAGGGCGCGATGGAACTCGCGGTTGGCCAGGCTGCGTGCGGCCTGACCGGGCGCGTTATCCGCGGCCTCGAGCGCCGCGCGCGCGGCCGCGAGCCTGCTGCCGCCGTCCGGGCCGGCCCGGGCCGGGCGACGGCGCGCCGGACGGCCTCGGGTTCGAGCAGCAGCCGCATGTCATAGATGCTGCGCGCGGTGGCGTCGTCGATGGCCCGCACGGTCGCGCCCCGGTACGGGCTCATGGTCACCAGGCCCGCGCCCGCCAGGGTCTTCAGCGCCTCCCGCACGGGCGTCTTGGAGACGCCCAGGGCCGTGGCCAGATCAGCCTCGACCAGGCTCCGGCCCGGGGGCAGCTCCCCGGTCAGGATCGCGCGGGAAATGGCGTCGAGCACGGCCGCGGTCCGCAGCGGGATCGCGCCGACCGCCCCGGTCAGGACGGTGCTCCCGGTCATGATCGCTCCGCAGCTCCTCGGACCCGGTTATGGCCGCCTGGGCGGCAACTCGCCCGCTATCGTATCTCATATACGACACGTCCAGTAACCGGCTCGACATGCTCCTATCACCGGATGTTTTCGTCACAGAGACAATTCAGAGGCTCGCTCGTATCATTCAGCCATGCCAGCCCGCCCATGGAACAGACGGCAGTCTGTTCGCCACGCCACCGATGAACACGCGGCTCCAGGTCGGGGCACCGTGACACACCGCAGCCCGTCATCGGACACCTTGCTGATGCCGTGCTGCGGCCGGTCCTTGTCCGAGGTGAACGCCCAGGACCGGGTCACGACCGACCCGACTCAGGTCACCTGCCACGGCTTAGCCGCCGAGCCGGGGCGCCGGGTTTCCTGAAACCATTCACCAGCCAGGCCGAGGCTGAGCCGGAGCCGGGGCGCAGGGGCGCCGGACCGGGCTCGGAGCCGGGGCGCAGGGGCGCCGGACCGGGCTCGAGCCCTGCCGGGCTCAGGAATCGAATCCGAGACCGAGCCGGTCCAGCGTGCGCAGCCACATGTCCCGCTGCCCCTCGTTACGGTCCGCCTTCGCTATCGAGGCCCGGGTCATCTGGATGACGCCGGACCGCAGCGGCTCCGGCGGGAACGGGAGCGGCTTCGTGCGCACCAGTTGCAGGGAGGTCCGCTCCGTGGGCTCGCCGTCCAGCAGGTCGAGGATCACGTTCGCGCCGAACCGGGTCGCGGCGACGCCCAGGCCGGTGTACCCGGCCGCGTAGGCGAGCCGCTTGCCGTGGGCGAGGCCGTAGAACGCGCAGAACCGGCTGCAGGTGTCGATCACGCCGCCCCAGGCGTGCGTGAACCTGACGGCCCGCCAGCTGCGGGAACGCTTCGAAGAAGTGCTCAGCGAGCAGGGCGAAGGTCTCCGGGCTCTGGTCCTGCTCCGGCCTGATCCGGCCGCCGTTGTAGTACACCGCGTCATAGCCGCCCCACAGGACCCGGTTGTCGCTGGTGAGCCGGAAGTAGTGGAACTGGTTCGCGGCGTCGGCGGCTCCCTGCCGGTTCTGCCAGCCGATACTGGCCAGCTGCGGGGCGGAGAGCGGCTCGGTGACCAGCGCGTAGTCGTACGCCGGGACCAGGTAGCGCCGCAGCCGGCGCAGCAGGGGCGAGAAGCAGCCGGTGCCCAGCGCGACGCGGGCCGCGTGCACGGCGCCGTGCGGCGTGGCTCACGCGCAGGCCCGCGTGACCCTCGTTGGCGATCGACCGCACCGGCGTGTTCTCGTAGATCCGCACGCCGGACGCGGCACAGGCACGCCGCAGCCCCCAGGCGAGCCGGGCCGGGTCCAGCATGGCGCAGTTGCGGGTGTGCCAGGTGCCGCCCAGGTAGGTCGGTGAGTTGAGCTCCTCCCGGACGGCGTCGGCGTCGAGCAGCATGACCTCCTCGCCGAACCGGCGGGCCGCGGCCGCGTCCTCGGCCAGGCCCTCGAGCTGCCAGGGCGCGGTGGCCACGAGCAGCTCGCCGGTGCGCTCGAAGCCGCAGTCGATGCCGTACGCGTCGACCGCGGCGCCGATCTCGTCCAGGTTCGCCTGGCCGAGCCGGACCAGCGTGGGCATCTCAGCGGGGAACCTGGCGATGCCGTTGGCCAGGCCGTGGGTGAGGCTGGCCGAGCAGAAACCGCCGTTGCGCCCGGACGCGGCCCAGCCGACGGTCTTGGCCTCCAGCAGCACGATGTCGGCGTCGGGGTAGCGCTCCCGCGCGAGCAGCGCGGTCCACAGGCCGGTGAACCCGCCGCCGACCACGGCCAGGTCGGCCCGGGTGCCCTCGGCGAGGGCGGGCAGGGCCGCAGGTGCGTCCGGCTGGTCCAGCCAGTACGGCACCGGCTTGCTGTCCGCCAGGGCCGCCGCCACGTCCGCCTGAATGGTCATGCCGGAATCATCGCGCCGAACGCTAGTCACCGCAGACGCTCCCTGAGTCTCAGCTCCCGATGTAGCTCATGACGTGTTTGATGCGGGTGTAGTCCTCGAAGCCATACATCGAAAGATCCTTGCCGTAGCCCGAATTCTTGAAACCGCCGTGCTCCGGCCGACTACGACCCTGGCATGTCAGCGGGGCACAAGACAAGTGAATCAGTAGCCAGGACTCGCTTGCCCCTGCGGAATCAGTTGACAGCGGGGGTGAGCGTGGCAGGATTGCCAATGCGGAGGAGGCAAGCGTATGGGGCATTTGCCAGGGACACCCCTGGCCCCGGAGGGGCGGCGGCGCGCTGAGGCTGGCCTGCCCCAGCGCGGCAACGGAACCGGCCAGGTCCGGCTGCTCCTCGACACCATCTCCAAGCAGATCATCGAGCAGCTGCAGCAAGACGGCCGGCGTTCCTACGCCGCAATCGGCAAGGCCGTCGGCCTGTCCGAGGCTGCGGTGCGCCAGCGGGTGCAGCGCCTGATCGACGGCGGGGCGATGCAGATCGTCGCCGTGACCGACCCGATGACCCTCGGGTTCCGCCGCCAGACCATGATCGGCGTCAGGTGCAGCGGAGACCTGGAACAGGTCGCCGACCAGCTCGCGGCCATGCCTGAGATCGACTACGTGGTCATCACCGCTGGTTCCTTCGACCTGCTGATCGAAGTCGTCTGCGAGGACGACGAGCAGCTGCTGGAGATCCTCAGCCAAGTGCGCACCATCCCGAGCGTGACCACGACCGAGACGTTCGTCTACCTGAAGCTGCGCAAGCAGTCCTACAGCTGGGGGACCAGATGACATCACCAGGCACCCACGACACCGCGCAGCTGACCCCGGAGGCCCTGCAGGCCGCGGCCAAGCGGAACCTCTGGCTGCACTTCACCCGCATGTCGTCGTACGCCGGTCACGAGGTGCCGGTCATCGTGCGCGGCTCCGGCCAGTACGTCTACGACCAGCACGGCAAGCGCTATCTGGACGGACTGGCCGGGCTCTTCGTGAGCCAGATCGGTCACGGCCGCAAGGACGTCGCCGAGGCCGCGGCGCGCCAGGGCAGCGAGCTCGCCTACTTCCCGCTCTGGTCCTACGCGCACCCGCGCGCGATCGAGCTCGCGCAGCGGCTGGCGGAGATGGCCCCCGGCGACCTGAACCGGGCCTGGTTCACCACGAGCGGCTCGGAGGCGGTGGAATCCGCCTGGAAGCTGGCCAAGCAGTACTTCAAGATGACCGGCCAGCCCGGCCGCTACAAGGTGATCAGCCGGGACATCGCCTACCACGGCACCTCGATGGGCGCGCTGGCCATCACCGGCCTGGCCGGGCTCAAGGCGCCGTTCGAGCCGCTGCCCCCGGGCGGCGTGCGGGTCCCCAACACCAACTTCTACCGGGCCCCCGGGTTCGTCGCCGATGACCTGGAGGCGTTCGGTGTCTGGGCGGCCGACGAGATCGAGCGGGCGATCCTGCGCGAGGGCGCGGACTCGGTCGCGGCGGTGTTCCTCGAGCCGGTGCAGAACTCCGGCGGCTGCTTCCCGCCGCCGCCCGGCTACTTCCAGCGGGTCAGGGAGATCTGCGACCGGTACGGGGTGCTGCTCGTGTCGGACGAGGTCATCTGCGCGTTCGGCCGGCTCGGGTACTACTTCGGCTCGCAGCGGTACGGCTACCAGCCCGACATCATCACGTTCGCCAAGGGCGTCACCTCTGGGTACTCCCCGCTGGGCGGGATGATGGTCAGCGACCGGCTGATGGAGCCGTTCACCGCCGGTGACTCCAGCTTCCTGCACGGCATCACGTTTGCCGGGCACCCGGTCTCCTGCGCGGTGGCCCTGGCCAACCTGGACGTGTTCGAGAAGGAGGACCTGCTCGGCAACGTCAGGGCGAACGAGGGGGCGTTCCGGGCCGCCCTGGAGCGGCTCAGCGACCTGCCCATCGTGGGCGACGTCCGCGGCGACGGCTACTTCTACGGGATCGAGCTGGTCAAGGACAAGGCCACCCGCGAGACGTTCGATGACGATGAGTCCGAGCGGCTGCTGCGCGGCTTCCTCTCCCCCGCCCTGTTCGAGGCCGGCCTCATCTGCCGGGCCGACGACAGGGGCGATCCGGTCATCCAGCTGTCTCCCCCGCTGACCTGCACCCAGGAGCATTTCGACGAGATGGAGCAGATCCTGCGCAGCGTGCTGACCCAGGCCTGGTCGAAGCTCTGACGAGCCTGCGGTTCAGCTGGCCAGCCCGGTAACGCGGTCGGGCTGCTGACGGCCGGTTACCGACCCGCCGTCCGGTCAGCTGACCAGTAACGCGGCTAGCCGACCGGCAGCTCAGACTGGCGTGTCCGTAAACCCGGCCCGGCGTGCCGGCAGCCCTGTCTGGCCTGCCTGCCACCCCTGCGCTGGCCTGCCCGCGGCCCTCGACCCGACCTTCCTGACTCCCGGTCTGAACTGCCGTAACCCTCGGTCTGGCCCGACCGTAACCCCGGTCCCGACCTGTCCCCAGCCGCCCTGTAGCCGCGGTCCGGGCCCCTCGCCCGAGAAGTTATGGATTCGTTACCGCCAGAGCATGTCCTAACCGGCCCCCTACGCGTGTCTTATATGTGGACGGGGCGACGCTCGGGGTGCGCCGTCACGTGACAGGAGACATGCGGGAGGGGAACCGAATGTCCAGCGAAGGCCAGGACTGGAGCGCACTGGCGAGCCACAATGAGCGGGTCGTGGAAGCGTCCGTCCTGTTGCTCGGTCCCGGCGCCGAACGCCGGCTCGTCACGCCGCGGCCAGCCGCGCCGGCCAAGGCACGACGGCTGCGCCTACGCCGGCGGGACGCCGTCGCGCAGCGCTGCTAGCCCGCGGTTAGCACCGCCGACGCAGCCATCGCAGCGCATGCGGAGTCTCGGCCGTTCACCGTGCGCGAGTCACCGTGCGCGAGCGCGTTCCTCACTCCGCATACCCTAGTCTCCCCGTGCGGACAGGACCTGCTGCAGGTGCTTGACGGCCTGCTCCACCGGCACCCGTTCCTTCTCACCGGTCTTCCGGCTGGTGATTTCGACCACGCCGTCGGCCAGGTCGCGGCTGCCCACGCTGACCCGCCACGGAATCCCGGTCAGCTCGGCATCCCGGTACTTCACGCCGGGCCGCTCATCCCTGTCGTCGATCAGCGTGTCCACGCCCGCGGCCAGGAGCTGGTCGTACAGGGACTCGGCCGTGGCCCGCGTCTGCTCATCCTTGGGTGACAGCAGCACCACGGTCACCTCGGCCGGCGCTACCTGCACCGGCCACCTCAGCCCGGCGTCATCGTGGTGTACCTCGGCGATGGCCGCCATCGCCCGCTCCACGCCGATGCCGTAGCAGCCCATGAGCGGGATGATGCTCTGCCCGTCCTGGCCGAGCACGGACACCCCCAGCACGGTGGTGTACTTCCCGCCGAGCTTGAAGATGTGCCCGACCTCGATGGCCCGGAGGATCTCCAGCGGAGCGCCGCACCGAGGGCACGGCTCACCCGCGCGCACCTCGCGCAGGTCCGCCCAGCGGCCCACCTGGATGTCGCGTTCCACGTCCACGCCGGTCAGGTGCATGTCGTCGATGTTCGCCCCGGTGGTCATGTTCTTTCGGCCCCGCAGCGCCAGGTCGGCGATGATCGGCAGGCCGGTGACCCCCACCGCACCCAGGCTGCCCGGCGAGGCGCCGAGCGCCTCGCGGATCTCGTCGGGCTGGGCCGGCCGGAAGTCCCCCGCTTCGATAGTGTCCGCCAGCTTCTGCTCCGCCAGCGGGTGATCACCGCGCAGCAGCACCAGCGTGGGCTGGCCGCCGATCACGTAGACCAGCGTCTTGATCTGCCGGTCGGCGAGCTTCCCGTACTTGATTACCAGGTCCTCGATCGTGCGGACGCCCGGGGTCGGCAGTTGCTCCGGCGCGGCCGGGCCCGGCTCGTCCTCGATCGGGGGCAGCGCCGAGGTCGCCTTCTCCAGGTTGGCGGCGTAACCGCAGTCCCCGTCGCCGCAGCGAGCGACCAGGTCCTCGCCCGCGTCCGCCGGGCACATGAACTCGACCGAGTCGCTGCCGCCCATGTTCCCGCTCGACGCTTCCACCGGGATCGCCGGGATGCCGAGCCGGGCGAAGATCCGCTCGTACGCGCCCCGGTGGGCCTGGAACGAGACGTCAAGCCCGGCCTCGTCGGCATCGAAGCTGTAGGAGTCCTTCATCGTGAACTCTCGCACCCGCAGCAGGCCGCTCTTCGGCCGGGGCTCGTCGCGGAACTTGGTCTGGATCTGATACCAGGACTGCGGCAGCTCGCGGTAAGAGTTCAGCTCGAGCGCCAGGGTGGTGAAGACCTCCTCATGGGTCATGCCGAGGACGAGCTCGGCTCCCTTGCGGTCCCTGAGCCGGAAAATCTCTTCGCCCATGACCTCAAGCCGACCGGTCTTCTCCCAGAGCTGGGCCGGGTGCATGCAGGGAACATCAAGATTGATCCGTCGGAGACCGAGACCGCGGAGCGCATCTGGAAAACCGAATGCGCCACCTTGATGATTGCGCAGAAGGGCTGCATCTCCGAGAAACTGCTGCGGGCGCGCGACCGCGGTGAGTTCATCTCCTATTCGGAATGGGAAACCGAGGCAGACATCGAGCGCTACATGGGGAGCCCGGCGCACAAGCAGATCGTCAGCCACACGCGCGGCGTGAAGGGCGCCAGCGCCGTGGTCAAACTGTATGATCTGGTGAATTGAGCAAATCCAATCGCAGTACGCTGTTGGATTGGCCATTCGTCCGCGACATGCAGGGCATCAGCTTTTGCGCAGAACCCGACCCAGAATACTTGATCTCGGGCTGCACGATGATGAAGTGCGGCGGGCGTTGTGCGTTCGCGCCGATGATCTTCAGCCGGCCGCCCTTGTAGGCGTCCGCGAAAGTGCTGGCTTGTGGCCTTTTTGCCACCACTTCGATGGCTTTCCCATCTAGTTATCTCTCGCCTTATTCCGAGAGGGAAGATTCTCCATGGCCATGCGGGCGGCAAAGCTGGGCAGCGTCGCGCTTTTGACAGTTGCTCTGACGGGGATAGCCAGTGCAGCCGACCAGCGGGTGCCCGTGCGGCCTCGCGCCTATGTCCCGGTCTCCAGCTGGACGGGGTGCTACCTTGGCGGTTATGTCGGGGGCGCATGGAAGGAAAGCGACCCGAGCGTCACCGATTTGGGCAACGCGCTGTTTGGGGCCTATTCCGGCGGTATCACGGCGCCGAGGCGCGAAGGCCAACATTCCTGGAATGTGAGCGTCGATAGCAGCTTCCTCGGTGGCGGTACTGTGGGCTGCAACTGGCAGCCGGTCGGTTCGCCGCTTGTGCTCGGGATCGAAGGCGAAGTGGGATAGCCGTCCGTAAGGCTAAGGTGGGGTAGGGGAGTGTCGGGGCTCCCCTAGTCTTACAGGGGATAGACTATCCCTTCATAGACTATGGGCCGGTAAGGCTATCCGTCCGTAAGCTTATGATTTATTTACAGAATTTTCGATCACGGCCATCATTCCGCCACAATCTCCTTCCATAATTCCGGGATAGCACAGGTGCTTGGGCACATGGATTAGCGGCTGACCGTAGAGGTCCTTGGCCGCAGGCGAAGAAGCCCCGTCCTCCCCAAAGGCACAAGCTTTCACCCTCATCAACCCTACATCCCCCAATCATCGGGCGGGAGGAGTTGTGCCATGCACTCGCTAATGGACCGAAGGGAAGCATGTGAGTTCTTCGGCAAGATAAACGCATCCACTCTCTATCGTCAGATCAAGCGAGGCCTTCTCCCATCTCCAATCAAAGTTGGTGGATCCTCCCGCTGGCTACGGAGCGAGTGTGAGGCTGCGCTCCAGTCGATGATTGGGGAGCGAAGGCATGTGACCGGAGCAGGGCAGGCCTGTGAACCCTCGTCTGCTTCATGATGGTGGTGGTTGTAGCAACCGCTGATTGGTAGCGGCCGCTGCGGGCAGCAGTACGCTGGAATGGCGGTTCCACAAGGGCATTCGGTAGATTTGTGGGGCTGGGCTGTTTGAAATCGTCGATCTTTGGAGGGCAGCGTTTGCGCTGGGCGTCGCTCTCCTTTCTTCAGACTGGCGCAAAGGAGAGCAAAGCTATGTCTACAACTGAGAATGAGCTTCCTAAAACCCTCACTGACCTACTAACAATACCAAAGAAACTCAAGACCAGAATGACCGGCGGATTGTTACGTAACTTTCTGGCCGGTGGCGTCCCCGACCACATCGCCCTCTATCTTGGCTACGATCCTGATGCCGTCCGTAAGCATCACCATAAGGCCGTGGAATTGGGCAGACGTATCCGTGAGCAGGTCGCTAAGGGCAATACAAACGGAGATCAAATAGTAGCTGCCCTCAGACGTAAGAACGGCAAGCACTAATCGACTGAGGATCGAGACTAGAGACGATTGCTTTGCGCTGAGCGTCGTCTCTGGTTTCCCCTTTGGCAGCGCAAGTGAGGACGAAGATGACTGAACCACTACAACTAAAACCTACCGGCGGCGACGATTTGAGTGCCTTAGCTCAACGGATCAAGGTGGCTCATAGCGGCGTCGTTGCGGCTGGCAAGGATGTCGTCCAGAAAGCTATCCAAGCTGGGTCCGCCCTCCGTGAAGCAAAATCTAAGTTGCCTCACGGTCAATGGCTCCCTTGGCTCAAAGACCATTGCCAACTGTCTGGTAGGACCGCTCACCGCTACATGCAACTCGCTGCCGGTCAACATCTGCTTCAGAGCAAACTCGCCACGATGGCAAATATGACCTTAGTCCAAGCACTCAAATCGCTTGGGCCGGAACGTCAGAAAGAAGATGCTGGACCCGGTGCTAAATATGATCGAGTGGCCGCAACTCTGATAAAGAAACTTAAAGAGTTGCTGCCTGAGGATGTGGAGGAAGCTGCACAACGGACCATCTCAGAACTACAAGCTGCGATAGCGGCGCCTTCTGTAAAGCAAGCGGCGTAACCGTAAACTCTGCTGGTGGGGATCATCTCTCCGGGGATGGTCCCCTTCTTCTTTGTGGGGATGTTTGTTTGATCCGTTGATATTTGGGCATTCCACACGAGGAAGCTGTTTATTTCATCGTGCATCTGAGTAAATAAATATTGACTTCTCCCTTGCATTTTGGTAGAATATCTGGGTCAGGGTCGATATGAGCCTATGAGGCAATGAGGTTATGAGACTTTATGAGAAACACAGCAAGGAGAACTGTAGCACATGAATGAACGAGCCTGTGATCATTGCGGCAGCGGGTTTCATCCGGTTAGAGAAGCCCAACGGTTCTGCTGTACAGCTTGCCATGATGAGTTCTATCAATGGGAAAAGAGACAAGCATTGGCGCATTGGCGTGAGATGCAGCGCCAACAGCGATCAACAACAACGATGTGGATAGGGGCGGAACGGAGCGAGGATGCAGCCTGACCGTCGGTGTTTTTTCGTGACTATCGTTCAACCTATGAGGGCACAGTAATGGGCAAGCAACCGCAACGGAGAACAGTGTAATGGCCGTGTATCAGTTTGGAGGAATGCCCCAGCTTGGATTTGTCCGTCCCCTTGAGCTCAACGAGCTCCAACAGGAACAAGGGAGGGAGAGGAAGCCAGCAGTCGATACGATTATTGAAGAGAAGATCCTGGAAGGGCAAATCGCTGGCCGTGACCTCCTCACTGAAGATGAACAGAAGCAAGCCCAGCGCCTGTAGTGCTTCGATGTCGGTAGGAAGCCGAGGTGCGATCTCGCTCACACGCGACACTAAATCTGATTCGCGTGCCGTTGTGACCAGCGTCGTGCGCAGGTGATTCAAAAAGTCGCAGTGCTCACGACGTTGCGGTCGGCCGTGCAACGTCGCGCGCATGGAGCCGCGACCAATCCATCCCATCAACAAGCGCAGCGAGCTGCGACGCAGTCAATCGCATGATGCCATCGCTGATTGGCGGCCAGCGGAATGCCCCGTGCTCCAGCCGTTTCCAGAACAGCACCAGGCCAGACCCATCCCACGCCAAAATCTTTACGCGGTCGGCTCGTTTGGACCGGAAAACGAAGATCGTCCCCGAGAACGGATCCTCGCTGAGCGCCTCGCGCACCAGCGCCGCAAGCCCATCGCCGCCCTTTCTAAAATCGACTGGTTTGGTGGCCACCAGCACGCGTATGCCGGCCGGAACCGTAATCATGACGCCGCCATCACCGCGCGCAGCACCGTCTGCAACGTGGCGGCATCGGTCCCGGGCGCAATCCGAACCGTCGCAACGCCGATCACGATCTCGATCGCCGATGATCTGCCAGGGCGCGCCGCTGCAATCGGTGCGCTCCCGTACGGCCGAGCTGCTTCCACGATCACGGGCGCAAATGCAATGCCGCCCTTGCCGTCCCCGTGTTCCACCAGCCGCGTATGCCGGCGCCATCCGAACAACTGCTGCGGCGTCAACCCGTGCCGGCGCGCAACCGCGCATACCGTCTCGCCGCTCTCATAACTCTCGGCGACGATCCGCGCCTTCTGCTCCGCGGTCCAACGGCGGCGGCGCCCGGCCCCGGTAAACACCTCCAGCCGGCGAACCGGCTCGGGCTCCCGCTTAGGCTCAGGTAAAAGCTCAGTGTCCGACATATGTCCAACCTCCTCAATCGAGGTCGGACAATCGCCGATTACGGCCTGGTATTGCAGAGGGCGCCAGAAGACCGCTTACGTTGTTCCAGCGAGTTGGGATGAACGTCGGTACGCAGTCTTTGAGGTCAATCCAATCTATCTACAAAAGCGTGAGTACTTCGATCCCCTATTTAGAGAGATAGATGATGGTGGCGCAGCAGCAATGCTCTATGATCTTCTTCGATTGGATCTGGATGGCTGGCATCCTAGATACGATATTCCGCAAACTCAAGCCTTATTCGATCAGAAAGTTCAAAGCTTGGACGGCCTTGATCAATGGTGGTTATCTAAGCTCTCTACCGGTGAAACCCCAACACCAGAGAAAGGCAATCCCAGATGGGTTCTGAGTAAACGGCTGTATGCAGAAGCCATCGAGCACAACGCTAGAACCAAGTATGTAACCGATACTGAGTTTGGCCGCTTTCTAAGTGAGATGGGTTGTGAACACAGAAGCAACGGCAAAGCCTGGGGCTGGATCTTTCCTCCGCTTCCTGAAGCTCGTAGAGCTTGGGAAATCCGTATGGGAGGATGCAGTTCTTGGCTCCGTCCTCAGATTGTCGAATGGAATGAAGGATCCGTACCTGTATCAATCATAGATCAGATGTAAATCAGATGGATGGACCAAGGGGAGAGGAGAAAGGACTGATCTTGATTTTTGATAGGTTTGATAGGTTTTACAGGTTTGAGGAACCCAAAAACATATAACCCTCCCCACAGATCTTACAGCGTTTAAGGGGTATCAAACCTATCAAACCTATCAAACCTATCAAATAAGAAATATCTATAAATCTTATACAAGAAGAAAGGAAAGGAGACAGAGATGGTTAGAGGGTTTCCGGACTTGTATTATGAAGACCAGAGCTATCGTCGAATCTTGGTGACGGAAGGGTCAGGCGGCAGCGGTTCCAGCTTGCGATCTGACGACCTCGATTCCATCGGTGAACTTTACTCCGAGGATGACTTTCGGCGACGGTTGTGGCCATCGAGGCGACGCCAGCTTCTCTCGGCCGCCTCGACGAGCTTGAAGATCATGGCGAGCGCAGTCTTGTTCGAGACATCCTGGAGCGCACGGTGCGATGACGCACCGTGGCGACGAGCTTTCGACGACGTTCGTCGTGCGCAGATGTTTCCAGTGTTCAGCCGGGAAGTGGAAGAAGGCGAGCAGCGCGGCGCGATCCTTGACCAGGCACTCGACCGCCTTGTCGTATTTGACGCCCCAGGTCTCACCAAGGCATCGAACGCCGCGAGTCGCATCCTTCGATCTCGGCCATCCAGATCTCCTGCAGCGCGCGCTTGGCAGCTGATTGCTGGCTCTTCGGCAACTTGTTCAGCACGTTGGCGGTCTTGTGCACCCAGCAGCGCTGGCCGCGGGTCTGCGGCCACACCTCCTCGATCGCCTGCCAGAAGCCGAGCGCGCCGTCGGCGACCGCGAGCTCGGGGCCGATCGCGAGCCCGCGCCGCTTCAGGTCGAGCAGCAACTCCCTCCAGGATTGCGCACTCGCGCACGCCGTCGATCAGGCCGACAAGCTCCTTCTTGCCTTCGGGCGTAGCGCCAATGATGACCAGCAGGCACTGCGCGGCGTCCTCCAGCCTAGCCTGCACGTGGACTCCACGAAAAGAAATACACGTAGCGCTTCGCTGAGAGATCGCGCTTGCTCCAGCGTGCGTGCTCATGGTGATCGATACGCCCCACGACAGCACGCGACGGCTGAACCAGTCGAGCACAACGGCCAGATAGACGAAGCCGCGTGCCATCGGGATGTAGGTGATGTCCATCGCCCACACCTGGTTCGGCCGGCACCTCGATCCCTGGCGCAGCAGATACGGATAGATCTTGTGGCCGGGCTCCGGCTGCGTCGTCCGCGGACGGCGATAGAGCGCCTCTATCCCCATCCGCTTCATCAGCGTCTTCACATGACGACGGCCGATCTTGCACCTCTCGGCAGCCAGCAGGCCTCGCAGCATCCGCGAGCCGGCAAAGGGGAACTCCAGATGCAGACGGTCGAGACGCCGCATGATCGCAAGGTCGGCTTCCGGCACCGGGCGTGGCAAATAGTAGACGCTGCCACGGCTGATGTTCAGAGCTTTCGCCTGCTTGGTGATGGTCAGGTCGTGCGCGGGCTCGATCATCGCTTTGCGCTCAGCAAACCTGCTTTGCCGAGCGCTCCTTCCAAAAAATCGTTCTCCAGCGTCAGCTCTCCGATCTTGGCATGCAGCGACTTCACGTCGATGGCTAGCTGCGCGGCTCCCTTGCCGCCGGGACCGAACACATCGGCTGCCCCTTCCTCGAGCTGCGCCTTCCACGATGTGATTTGATGGGGGTGGACGTCGAACTGCTCCGCAAGCTGAGCCAGGGTTCGATCGCCTTTGATGGCCGCAAGCGCCACCTTCGCCTTGAAGGTCGCTGTGTGGTTTCGGCGCGGTCGTCTGTTCATGGTCTCTCCTAATTCGTTGGGCACAGCGTGCCCGCTGTCAGGCAGAAACTCCACTTATCGCTCTGTTCAAATTTCCGAGACCAGCTCTAATAGAGCACGAGCCTCCGACGGTAGAGGTAAGGCCTCCCGTTGTCCGTACAGGTGATCGACGCTTTAGAAGGATATGACCCCCGAGAGAAGCCCCACAAATGACCGTACAGGAGTTATTTCCCCCTTCTAGGTATCCTAGCATCCCCCTTCCAAGGCCTACCGCAAAGGTCTAAACTCGCCTCTGCCTTTGGCCCTGTGGTGCTCCCATGCGAGGGTCAAGGGTAAGGCGTCGGCCTTGTCCACTGCCGCACGAGAAACAAGGCCGACGCTGGCGCAATAAAAAGGGAGCTACCCATTTAGGTAGCTCCCTTACTCAAATCGACGCTACGCTGCTTAGATAGCCTACTAATCGTTGAGTGACTTACTCCATAACTCCTACCAATATCCGTCAAGGGCTCTCCTGTTTCCCTTCTTCTTAGGGCTTCCTCAATTTGATACCGACTGAGCTTTTGTGGTCTACCGAACCTTACTCCCCTTGCTTGTGCTCGCTTCCTGCCTTCATCAGTCCTAGCTCTGATCAGATGCCTTTCAAAAGTCGCCAGTCCAGCTAAGATCGTTATCATCAACTTCCCCATGCATTGTGGATGTGTCAGCCCAAGCATCAGCAAGGGAACGGAACTTAGCACCTGCCTTGCTGATCGTGATCCAGGATGTTGAGGAGGTCTCTGGTGCTTCGGGCCAATCGATCAAGTCTTGTAACCAGCAACACATCTCCACTACCGAGAGCCTGTATTGCCTTTCCTAGCTGCTTCCTATCGGTGATTGCGCCGCTGATCTTCTCAGCGAATATCCTTTCTGCTCCTGCGCTTTCAGTGCTGATTGTTGACCATCTAAGGTCTTGGCCGTCTGTTGAAACTCTTGCATAGCCGACGATCATCTGTCGCTCCACTTATGATCATGAGTTTGAACAGCAGAAAGCCCGATTTCTCAGGCCTCCTGGTTTTGTGCATAATTCCTAAGATTTGACCAGCTTGAGATTGGGTTTCATGGGCTCTTCATCGATCTGACATGGCAGGGGTTCAGGCATCACGATTTCCGCACCAGGATATTTCCTTTGCAGATGATCTATTACCGTATCCAGATGCTTGAATGGCAGCGCATCGATCCCTCGAAGCTCCAAGCTGGGCTTCATTGTCTTTACGTGCTATAGTCTTGGTAGCCATGACAATTTCCTTGTCGGTTGTCGTGGTTAGAGCCCTGCACCAACGGCCATTGATGTGGGGCTCGCTTATCATACCACATCATCAATGGATTTACAACTGTCCGATGTTGATTGTTGTTGTTGGTTGTCGTTGTTGTTGATCGTTGTGATTGTTGCACTGCAGGGGGTGCTGGTGGGGTGGGCCAAAACTCTCGCCGGCCAGCCAGCCAAAGGCCCTGCGCAAATTTTGTGAAAAATTCTAAGGTATGGCTCTTTGCTTGCGCCTTGCTGGTGCTAAAGTGAATTAATGCACGGCGGTCACATGGTCCACATCAGCGAAGAGTTGAAAGCTGCGAAAGCTGCGAAGGCGGCAATCAGCGTGCTATTAAAGGCAACACCTAAATCAGCGGTCTTGGCAACGCTCAGCAAGGCCAACAATGCTGCAATCTTAAATCTATCAAGCGGAGGAGCGCTGAACGAAGCACGTGCCAAGGTCGCAATAGCGCTCTCTAACCTAATCCACGACCACGGTCCGCCAACGCCACAGAGTATTGATAAGGCCAAGCACGCAATCGAGGCTTGGATAAGGGAATTAGAAGCATCGCCAGCGGCGTGAACGTTATGCTTCTGATCGCTCAAATAGCACTTGGCGTTATTATCGGGGGTCTCACCATTGCGTTGTTGGTAACAGGCTTCCTTGTCTGGAATAGCCGCCAGAGGAATGAGCGTATGGCTATTGGATTATTTATCGCCGGAGCAGTTATTGTAGTGGTCCTGGTTGTTGTGGTTAGTCAATAGGAAGGTGCTATGAGCGGTTGGCCAAAGATCGGCGTCGTGGCCTCTGTTCTTTGGCTGATAGGATTGCCAACCTATCTCGTTGTGCATTCGAGCATGAATGCCGATCATTTATATGATGAGTGTATGAAATCTGTCGCTGATCTGACAAGGGAAGAGCAACATGAGACATGCTGGACCTCTTCCCATTTAGGGGCGGTGACACCAAGGATAATTGGGCATGCTTTAATTGCAGGTAACTCAGACACGGCTGCTTTATGGACTATGATGTTAGGGCCAGTTGTGCTCCTCTGGTCAATTGGGGTCATTACGCTTGATGCGGTACGGCGGATAAGACGAACAACGAAAAATGGCCCCAGCCATTGAAGGCCAGGGCCAGCTAACCTCGGTGCGGTGGGAGGTTGTCAGACCACCTTGTTCTTCGTTAAGTCCCACCCCCCCGTTGGAGTGGTGGTTTGTGTCGGTGTGGTAGGGGCTTTATGGTGGACCGCATGCCCACCGGTAACCTTGTCCAGTTCCTTCTCGGATAGCTCAGCGTCGTCTTTCTGTTCGGCTGGGTTCGGGTTCTTGGGCTTCGCAGAGGCCCTCCATTAACGAGAGTTCCCATTCTAGTAGGGGAACATCAATCCGACTAGACCGTGTCTAAGTTCACGGTACGAGATGAGGATCAAGGATGTGTAGCCCAAGATGCCGCCAGCCGTGTGTGATGTACTTCACATGTCGAACGGCAGATATTTTTCGGCAGTTGGAAGGCCCACGGTTCGTAAAAATGGGATTTTCCCTTCACCCCTTGCCGACCCCCCACTGAAAGGAATGAACATCGATCCAGTCTTTATACTCGACGCTTCCCTTAATGTCGACGCCCGCACTAACCTTCCCAAGCTCCTCTTCAGTTAGCTCGATATCCTTCTTCTTGCTGGTCTTGAGCAGGGTATCAGTCGAAAGCTTCCGCTGTTGCTTGTGGGTTTTCTTGCGCATTGCGTTCTCCATATCAGGGTTTGAGCGAAGGACTATCGTTGATTTCAGGGGCGGCTTTGGTTTCTTCCTCGATATCGTTAGTCATTTTAGCTGCTTTCATTGCGGTTGTCAGCGAATATGCTGGCGGCCCGAGCCTTTAACCCAAGATGCCCCCAGCCATGTGTGAATTGCTTCACAGAAGACCCATAATAAAGGGGCCCCAACCATTTGACGGTCAGGGCCCCAGTTAGCAGAGCGGAATTCGAAATCGGATGTTTAGGCAATCTTCTTCCGCCGTCGCCACCAGCCGAGAAATCCACCACCAGCGAGGATCAGGCCTGGAAGACCGGAACCGATGACTGGGCCGGGGACAGCGGTGGTTGAAATGGTCCAAGTGCCGGGATCATTGTGGTTTCGGGCCGAAAAATTGTGCGTAGGACCGAGATCGACCAGAGCGCTATCACTGACGCCGAGAGTGTCGATGATTGTTGTGGTAAAAAGTTGGACGATGGGGAAGCCACAAGTTATTGCTGCCGACGCCGCCGTCTTGCAAGAGCCAACAGACCACCGCAAGCCGCCAGCAAGCCTGGTAGACCGGCACCTACGATGGGACCTGGAACGGCAGTCGTATTGACCTCTGACAAAAGTACGTTGCCGGCTGCCGCCGTGACATCCAGGAACTTAAAGTTCCCCGCACCATTTATCGTGGTTTGTATCTCGCAAGCATTGCCGGGACCATCTGAACCGACGCAGGACCCGAAGAAGGGAGCCGCCGAGAACTCCCGAAGTATTGCTCCCAAAGACCTGCCACGTGTCACCAGCGGTCGTGCTATCATGCCCAACGAAACGCGATGTGTACGTTCGTCCCTTCGTCATAGCCGGCTTCATGCAAGCCCTTTCGGAAGCCCGCCAAAACGCCCGAAAACTTGCTGGCTGATCTCCCGCTAAGAAACCCGATCACCGGCACCGCTTGCTGCGCGCGGGCCGCGAGCGGCCACGCGACCGCTGCGCCGCCGAGAAGGCGTAATGAACTCGCGTCGCCGCATATCCGCTCCCAAGCTCAGGAGACAGCATTGTATCGGCTCAAACGAGTACTTTGATAGGGCTGAAATCGGGCATCAAAACCATTGCCGCAGTGCACAGCCAATGTCGCAGATGGGTCAAAAGCAACGGCCGAGGTCGGTCCCGAGCCCGAGCCTATGTCTGCACCACTCCCGAAAGCTGCCGTAAATTCAGCGGATTAGGCATTGCAGCGCACCATGTCGTCCTCCCTTAACCCAAGGAGGATGACCATGGAGGATGACCGCTCGACCCTACCCACACCGAAACGCACGCCCTGGAACAAGGGAAAGCTGATCGGGGCCAAACCGCCGCTGCTGGCAAGGCACGTCTGGTCTATACGGACGAAGCTTCAAATCGAGAGGCGGACCCGCGACTTGGCAATGTTCAATCTCGCCATTGATAGCAAGCTGCGAGGCTGCGATGTGATCGCGCTAAGGGTCGAAGATATTGCTCCAAACGGCTACGCGCTCGCCCGTGCGACGGTGCGCCAGAGAAAGACCGGGCGTCCAGTCCGCTTCGAGTTGACCGAGCAGACCCGCCAAGCCGTTGACGACTACCTTAAGGTGACCGGCAAGGTGGCAGGCGGATTTCTGTTCACCAGCCGCCGGCGACCTAGCGAGGCTATGACAACACGGCAATATGCGCGGCTCGTCGCGGAATGGTTTGCGGGCATCGGATTGGACCTGCACGTCTTCAGCACCCACTCACTGCGTCGCACGAAGGCAACCTTGATCTACCGCCGCACCGGCAACCTGCGTGCGGTCCAGCTATTGCTTGGCCACACGAGGTTGGAAAGTACGGTCCGGTATCTCGGCATCGAAGTCGATGACGCGCTGGCCATCGCTGAGCAAGTGGAAGTCTGAAATGTCCGGGCAGAGCAGACATGCTCTGCCCGATTCCTATCGGCGCTTTGTGCCAAGTGCTACCCCAGCAGATGCAGCAACGTGCGTGGACAAGTTGCGCCGACTCGATCGCTT
>CAVUBM010000055.1:0-63755 GCA_963739645.1 uncultured Actinomycetota bacterium | reverse complement strand
GCCGCCGGCGATCTCGTAGGACCACAGCTCGCTGCTCACGCCGACCGGCGCGGACGGCTTGCCGCCGCTGCGCTCGGCTGCGGACCGGTGGCCGTGACCGAACGCCGGCGAGCTGAGCCAGGCCCGGAACGACGCCTCGTCTCGCCACCGCGTGACCACGAGCCAGGTGGTGCGCTCGTCGGTCGGCTTGAGCAACTCGAAGCCTTCGAAGCCGTCCTGGTTGTCGACCGCGCCCGCCCGGGCCGCGAACCTGCGCGCGAGCTCATCGCCGCTGTCGGCCGGTACTGTAATCGCGTTGATCTTCACGACGGTCATGTGTTCGATGATGCCACTAGCCCGGCGCCGGCCTGGGCTTGGCGGACCGGCCCGATTTGGTCTTCTCACGCAGCAGAGGCGGCGGCCGGAACGGGTAGATGAGCAGCCGGTGGTACCCGAGCCGGTACACCGAGGCCAGAAACAGGTGGAGCTCGTTCTCGGCGTCGGCCATTAATCTGCGGGCCAGCCGGGGCCGGTCGTCAGCGGAGTACCTGCGGGAGTCCATCGTGGCCGGGTGTGAGCTTAGCGTGGCGTGCAGCCTGGCATCGGTGGTGTCGAGGTTGATCAGGCGCACGAGTGTGACCTTGTGGGCGATGGATTCCCGCCATCCTCTGAGCTCGTCCCTGGCCCGGTCGTCCTTCAGCCCGCGTCCCACCTGGCTGTAGTAATACAGTGCCGCGTCCGACAGCCACTGCGGCTGCCTCGCCGCCGCCCGCACCCGGGCATCGCACCACGCCTGCATGTCGTCAGCCATCGCCTCGTCGAGGCGGCGGAGCGGGAGCGTGGTCCAGGTGACGAACTGCTGGCGCCACTGGCTGGCTCGCGGCCGGCTGTCCAGGGCCGCAGCCTTCCCCAGCCAGAGGCCGCTCGGCAGGATCAGGCCAACGAACGCGGCGAGGACGTGATTGCCCGCAGCGACCGCGGCCAGGCCCAGACCGGTCGAGACCAGGGCCGTGAGCACGATGATGGCGATCGCCCACCATCGCGCGCGATGCCCGAACGGGTTACCCATTCTCCGGCAGCGAAGCATCAGGAAGCCGTACGCCGAGATCATGGAGATCACGATGGTTCCGACCACGACCCAGCCCGGCATGGCCCCAGTCCTCCGTTGCGCCCTGCGGCTAAAGCCGACGGCCGATCTTCCTAGTAGATGGTGGCAGGTCATTCACCATCTATCTAGGAGTAACCGCATCTGTGCCCTGATACGGCGCATACGGCAACTTTGCGTGCCCGCGGGTGAGCCCGGTCGGCGGCACGGTCTCTGTCTGCCCAGGCCGCCGCGTCGGGAGGTAGAGAACTTTAGGTCACGGTTTGATCACGATCGGCGCACGGAGGTAAGCGTATACTAACCCTGGCGATACTCCATTTAGGCATGCCTATAGCTTTAGCTATGGCTAAGCACTTCGAAGCAAAGACTGGGAGCCACCCCATGGGCCTTCGACTAGGTGTTCCGTCCAGCCCGAAGGCCACCGAGGCCCAGGTCGACGAAGAGCTGTCCCGGCTGATCACGCAGGTCACTAACGAGATCAACTGGCACATGCGTGAGCACAGCCTCACCCGGGCCGACCTCGCCAGCCGGATGGGCGTCTCGCCGGGCCGCGTCAGCCAGGTTCTGTCTGGGGGCGAGAACCTGACCTTGCGGACGCTGGCCAGTCTGGCCACGGCTCTCGGTACGCAGTTCGACCTGACGCTCAGCCCGCGTGAGCCCGTCGTCAGCAGCGCGCCGGCTCCCGCTGTCGAGGAGACCACGGCCGTCGTGGCCGAGGACCGCGGTCCGCTCGCGTGGGCCGACCGGTTTGAGGACGCGAGCGCCAGCCGCACGCGAGGCTGACACCGCAGCCACCCGTTACCCGGGCACGGAATCGCCTCGTCGGCGCTGCGGGCCGCCCGCTAACATGCAGCAGTCAGCGCCGGTGTAGCTCAGTTGGCAGAGCAGCCGTCTTGTAAACGGCAGGTCAGCGGTTCGATCCCGCTCACCGGCTCCACGTCACCACCCTGATCCGAAAGCCTCGCAGGCTCAGTGAACTAGCCACCCTGTCGCGGGGCGGCCGGATCGAGGCGGCTTAGCCTCCGCACTCCATGTCTCATGATCCGCCGGGCGAGACGAGCGCGATGCACTTTCTGGACCACGCTGAGCGTGACTACCTGGCCATCTCGGCGGCGGCGGATTTCCCCGGCGAGAGCCGCCGGGACCCCGAAGTCGGCCAGGCGGCTGATGGCCTCGCCCTTTGTAATCAGATCACCGGTTGTCAGGACTGCCTCAGCGCGAGGCAGCACGACGAGCCCGTGATCTACCCAGTCGTCTTGCAGCCAGTGCTTCCGCTTGCGGGCAATCCCGCGCCAGTAACCACTGATCTCCTGACGCACGGCGGCCTGGACGTCCGCGGTGGGGACAGGCTTGATGGCGGGTGGCGGCCACGGGCCATAAAACGGCACCCCGACCGAAGCCAACTCCGCCTGGGTCATCACCTTCAGCTGCCATTGCGTCATCCGGTCCCCGAACCAGTAAGCATGCAGACGATCAGGATCGGACGCGGTCTCCACCGGGACATACAGGCAGTGCAGCCGGTCGACGGCGCCGCCCAGACTGGCCAGCGCTATGTGCAGTTGATGTAGTTCCTGGATTGCGGCCTTGTCCGGCTCACGCTCCACCATGACAACCACGTCGATGTCACTGCGGGCCGGGCTGAAGTCCCCAGTGACCAGCGAGCCATAGACGTACACGCCCACCATGCCCCCGCGTGCGGCAAGCCCGTCCCGAAGACGGCTCAGCAGCACGGCAATGTCCGGAGGAAGTCCCACTCCGGTTCTCCGATCTACCAGCGGTGTCGGCCACCCAGCGCGGGCGTGCGTTCCTCGTGCCATTAAGCACAGCCAAACACAGTCACACACGGGGCGCAGCAGTCACTAGGAGGATTGCCACTGGAGAAGCGCTTTCCGTACTTACCCAGATCGGCGCCGCGATGGTCCTGCAAATGATCGGTGGTCAGGGGCGACGGCCACAACCGACCTCGGCAGGCTCCGCACCTGCGCCTGCGACCGTCATCGACCAAGCTGCCAGTAGTTCGCATCGAGAGGCAGCTTCATCGACGTCCTGCCGCCTGGGTGACGGAACAGCAGCCACCCGGGCCGTAATCGGCGGATACGGTTGACTGCGTGCGTTGGGCCAAGGTCAGGGCGCTGGTACTCGGCGGCGCGGTGCTGGGCAGCGCAGTGCTGGGCGGTGCCATGCTCGCCGGCGGGCAGGCCCGGGCCGCCTCGGCAGGCGCGGCCCATCAGATCGGCGTGGCCAGAGACGCTGGCCCGGTCCGGGCGGCGGCCACCGCTGGCGCGGGTCGGCCTGTGGTCCTCATCGGCATCCCCGGACTGCGCTGGACCGACCTGTCCGCGGCCGCGACGCCGGCGCTGTGGCGGCTGGCCGGGCAGGGCTCGGTCGGGTCGCTGGTGGTGACCGCCGCGGCTAGCCACACCTGCCCGGCGGACGCCTGGCTCACGCTGAACGCGGGAGCCAGGGCCGCGGCGCCGCACCCGGCGGCGGGCCCATGTCCCGCGCTCCCGCTGGTGATCCCGGCCGCACCGGGCGCGGGCGCATCAAGCACGGGCAACTCGGCGCGCCTCCCGGCGATGCCGTCGCTCGTCCGCTACAACGCTCAGCAGTTCAGTTACAACCCGGACTGGGGCCTGCTGGCCCGCGCGGCCGGGCCAGGGGACTGCGCCACCGCGATCGGGCCCGGCGCCGCGCTGGCCCTGGCCAGCCCGGCCGGCCGGGTTTCCTCCTACACCACCAGCGTGAGCCGGGCTGGTCTGAGCCGGTGTCCGCTCACCGTCGTTGACCTCGGCGCGCTTCCGGCCGGCGGCGCGCGCCCGGCCGCCCTGCGGGCCGCGGACCGTGCCGCCGGGAGGATCATCGCGGCCGCCCCGCCCGGGGCGATCATCGCGGTCGCTGGCCTCGGCGACGACACGGCGGCCCATCTCCGGGCGATCATCATCGGCGGGCCCGGCTACCGGTCCGGAGTGCTCGCTTCCGCCGCCACCCGGCAGCCCGGGCTGACGGTGATCACCGACCTGACCCCGACGGTGCTTGGCTGGCGCGGTGTCGCCGTGCCGCAGGGCGCCGTGGGATCGATGATCCGGTCCGCGCCCCGCGGAGCGCTGGCCACTGCCGTCCGCGGCCTGACCGGCCAGGACACGGCCGCGCAGGTGTACCGGGCCACGCTCGCCCCGTTCTTCTTCATCTACGGGTTCGGGGAAGGCGTGCTGTTCGGCCTGCTCACCATCCTGTTCTGGGGCCGGAGCGAGGACCGCAGGCGCCGCCGCCGGGCGGCCTACCGGACCGCGGGCACGCTGGTCATCGCGCTTCCCGCGGGCACCTTCCTGGCCAGCCTCGTCCCGTGGTGGCAGCTGCCGCACCCGGCCCTGTGGCTGTACGGGATGGCGCTCGCCTGGGCGGCGGCCATCGGGCTCGTGGCCCTCGCCGGGCCGTGGCGGCGGGATCCACTCGGGCCGCCGGGGTTCGTGGCCGCGGTCACGATCGCGGTGGTCGGCCTGGACGTGATCACCGGGTCCCGGCTGCAGCTCGGCACCCCGTTCGGGCTGTCGGTCATCGTCGGCGGCCGGTACTACGGGATCGGCAACAACGGGATCGGCACCTACGGGGTCGCCGGAATTGTCTGCGCGGCCTGGGTAGGCGCGGCCACGGCGCGCCGCGGGTCCCGCCGTCACGCGGTCGCCGCCGCGGCGGCCGTGGCCCTGTTCACCGTGATCGCGTCCGGGTGGCCCGGGTTCGGCGCGAAGGTCGGCGGCACGATCGCGATGGTGCCCGCGTTCCTGCTGCTGCTCGCTGCCCTGGCCGGCCTGCGGCTGACCACCCGGCGGCTCTCGCTGATCGCGGTGAGCGGCCTGGTGCTCGTGGCCGGCTTCGCGGTGGTCAACTACTTCGTCCCGGCGACCGGGCCGTCGGACATCGGCGCGTTCGTCGGGCACGTGCTGCACGGGGGCTCGGGCGGGATCCTGCAGCGGAAGGTCGGCTCCAACCTCGGATCGCTGAGCGAGAACCCCGGGGCGCTGGTGATCCCGGTGGTCATCTTCGCCGCCGGGCTGATGGTCATCTGGCCGTCCCGGCTCGGCCTGCGGCCGGTGGCGGCGGCGTATCGGGACCTGCCGCTGCTGCGGCCGATGTTCACCGCGATCTGGCTGATCGGGCTGCTCGGCTGGTTCGCGAACGACTCCGGGGTCACCGTCGCCGGGGCCGCCCTGCCGTTTGCGCTTCCGCTGGCCATCGCGGTCGTGTCGTCGGTTTCACCCGGCGCCGGCGGGCCGGGGGCGCCACCCGGCGCCCGCGCGGACGCCGATGCGCCGTCTGCCCCGTCGCCGGCCCCGGATTCGGCACGCTCCTGACCGGGAGCGGGCGGGCCAGCGGGGCCGTACGGAGGTCTTTGTGACGCTGTAGGCCGACCGGGTCGGCCAGGTTAACCTGTGACGGGCGTTGGCGCGCGGCGAGCGGAGGGACGCAGTGCAGTATCAGGTGTCGCGAGTTCTCGCCGGACCGTTCCTGCACCTGCTGTGGCGGCCGGAAATCACGGGCAGTGAGAACATCCCGGCCTCCGGCGGAGCCATCCTGGCGTCCAACCACCTGTCGATCGTGGACTCAATCTTCCTGCCGCTGATGGTCAGCCGGCCGGTGACCTTCGCGGCCAAGTCTGAGTACTTCACCGGCACGCGGCTGATCGACCGGGTCACCGGGGCGTACATGCGCGCCACCAAGCAGCTGTCCGTGGACCGGGCCGGAGCGCGGGCCGCGCAGGACATGCTGGAGGCGGCCCTGGGCCTGCTGCGCGAGGGCGAGCTGTTCGGCATCTACCCCGAGGGCACGAGGTCGCCGGACGGGCGGCTCTACCGCGGCCGCACGGGCATCGGCTGGCTGGCCCTGCACTCCGGCCTGCCCGTGATTCCGGTGGCCATGACCGGCACCGACCATGTGCTGCCGCCGGGACACAAGGTCCCCCGCGTGACCCGCATCAAGATCGCGATCGGCGAGCCGCTGACCTTCCGGCAGTACCGGGACCAGCCCGCCGGCGCCCGGCAGCGCCGCGCGGTCACGGACGAGGTGATGAAGGCCATTCAGGCCCTGTCCGGCCAGGAGTACGTGCCGGTGTACGCGTCCGTGCGCAAGGAGGAGTTGGCCGCCAGCAACGGATCCGCTCCCACCGCGGGCCGGGGGGCTTAGGCGGCCGAGAAGGGCCCCGGGGGCTTGGGGCGGCCGAGAAGGGCCCGGGGGGCTTGGGGCGGCGGAGAAGGCCCCGGGGGGCTTGGGGCGGCGGCGAGGGGGTTAGCGCCGCTAGGGGCTTAGGGCGGCGGGCGGGCGAACCCGGGAGGCCGGCGAGGAGGATCCGGGCGAGCCCAGGCCGGGGGGCTAGCTGTCGTCGGTTGGCCCGTCCGAGTCGCGGCGCTGGGCCGGGAGGGTCTCCGTGGACGCGCTGGGGTTCCACACGTAGATCGGCTTGTCAACCGCGCCGGCCGACTCGGACTCGGGCTCGGCGGCCCCGGACGGCCCCGGCTCCACCGGGAGCCCCGGCGGGTCCACGGCCCCCGTATCCCAGATCGAGCTGGCCGCGGGCACCGACGCGGGCACGCTGTGGAGGGGAACGCGGCGGTTGAGCCCCATGGGCGCCGGCGAGCCCGCCCACGGCAGCTCGCCTTCCGGTTTGGGGGCCGGGCCCCACGGTGGGGAGCCCGACACCCTGGGCGGCCGCAGGGCGCTCGCCCGGGTGATCGGCGTCAGGGGCGCCCGGGGGGCCGGGGGCTCGCTGCGGCGGGGGAACAGCTCGTCTCCGGTCGGGGGGCCTGATTCACCGAAGCTGCCCGCGCCGCGCGCATAACCGGGGCCCAGGCCGCTGGGGCTGACGCGCGGGCCGGGCCAGGCCTCGCCCGCGGGCCGGGACCCGCTGCCGGGCTCGGCGGGTATCGCGGCGAAGTACTCGAGCATCTGGTCCGCCTGGCCGCCGCCCCGGCCGCCCCCGTTGTGTGCGTAAGCCGGAGGCACGGCCGGGTCCGGCGCGGTCAGGTCCAGCGCGGGGCGGTCCCGGCGCCGCCGGGACCGCACGATCACGTAGATCAGGATCGGCACCAGCAGCACAATCAGCACGGCCAGCGACAGGAGCCCGGCGCGCTCCAGCTTCGGGGTGAGCTTGTCGCTCGACTGGGATACCGCAGGCGGCAGCGCCGGCAGTTGCTGGGCGGGCACCGCGCCATCCCCGGCCCGGTGCGGGCCCGGCTTCGCGAGCGCTGCCGCCGCGGCCAGGGCCTTGGCGGCGTCCACGGTCCCGTGACCGGAGCCGTTCAGCTGGCCGCCGGCCCGCCGGAACACCGTGCTGCTGGTCAGGGCGCTGGTCACCTGCTTGGGCGTGAGCTCGGGGAACCTCGCCTTGATCAGAGCCGAGATCCCGGTGACGATGGCGCTCGCCGCACTGGTGCTGCTGATCGTGGCGTACCCGGTGGGTGCGGCCGCGACCATGCCCTCCCCGGCGCCGGTCAGCGTCACGTAGGACTGGTGGCTGGAGAACGCGGACTTGGTGAAGCTGCGGTTGAACGAGCCCACCGAGATCACGCCGCGGTAGGCGGCCGGGAAGTTCGCGGCATCGCTGGCGCCGCCGTTGTCGCCCGCGGGCGCGACCAGCACCACGCCCTTGCTCAGCGCGTAGGTCACGGCCGACCGCTCGGCCGCGCTGCCCCCGGCCGCGGACTGCGCGGCCACGAACGACGGGGACGGGGTCGCGTTCGGCGCCGGCGCCAGGAACGGGGACGCCACGAGGCTGTTCTCGGACTGGCCCGGGTCCAGCGGCAGGTCGATCACCTGGGCGCCGTTGTTCACCGCGTACCTGATCCCGGCCGCGATCGCAGCGGGCAGGCCCGCGGTGAAGGCCGACTCGGACAGCAGCGGGTCGCCGCTGTCGACGCCCACCCGCACGGACAGCAGCCGGGCGCGGGGGGCCACGCCGAGCACCCCGGCCGCGTGGCCCTTGCCGTGCCCGTGGCCGACGATGAGGCTGGCCAGGGCGGTCCCGTGGTTCCCGAAGAACGGCCCGCCCGGCTTCTCACCGGACTTGGTGAAGTCAGGCCCGGGGAGAACCGACCCGGCGATGTCGGGCTGGGCCGGCACCACGCCGGTGTCGAGCAGGGCGACCGTCACGCCCGTGCCCAGCGTCGTTTTCTGGGCCTGCGTGACGTGCAGCGTCTTGAGCCACCATTCCTGGTTGCGCACCTGATCGGCGAGCGCTGGCACGCTGCCCAGCGCAGTCCAGGCGACGGCTACGCCGACCACTGCGATGGCTCTTATCGGGCGCGAAAAACTGAGGCGCACGCCGTTCTTGCCTTCCATGGGGGTACCCCGCATTGTGCCATGTTCAAGCTGTTCGCGTTCTAAGTGGTGGCATTCACCGAGGTCGACTTACGGGCGGCGTAGGCCATCCGGCCGGCCGGGCGGAACGGGACTTCCGGGCGGGGCGGGCCGGGGGACGGGTCAGGCCGGGCGGGCCACCGACAGCCGCACGTGCGCGCCCGGGGGAAGCCCGAGCTGCTGCGCCGCGTCGCCGGCGTTGACGGCCAGCGACACCAGCCCGGCGCTGTCGGTGAACGCGACGATCTCGCCCGGCGCCACGGCCGCGAACGTTTCCAGGAACGGCACGGTGAGCTGGCGGCGGCCGCAGCGGACCACGAGCGGGGAGCCGAACCCGGCGCCGAGCTGGCTCGACGTCCGCGGCCACGATGGACAGCTGCACGTTGCCGAACCGGTCCACCGACATGACCTCGCCCTCGGCCTCGCCGTCCCGCACCCGGCTGGTCGGCGCGGGCAGCGTGACCAGGTCGGCCACGTCGAGCTCGTCCCCGGCCGAGGACAGCTCGGCCCCGGCGGCCAGGTGCGCCGCCACCGGCATGAAGATGTCCCGCCCGTGGAACGTCGGGGACACCGGGTGCAGCCACAGGTCGCCGTTGGTCAGCAGCACGGCCCGCTCGGGCCCGCCCTTGGCGTCGATCGCCCAGGACAGCAGGCCGTTGTCCGGCCCGACCAGGACGCTGTCGCCGGCCTGGACGGCCACGCCCCGGCGCGCGGTGCCGACCCCGGGGTCGACCACGGCCACGTGCACGGCAGGCGGCAGGTACGGGATGGTCTGGGCCAGGACCGCAGCCCCGCGGCGCACGTCGCCCGGCTGCACCAGGTGGGTAATGTCGATGACCCGGGCGCTGGGCGCGATCCGGGCGGCTACGCCATGGCAGGCGGCGACGAACCCGTCTTCCAGGCCGTAGTCCGTTATGAAGGTCAGGGAATCAAAAGAAGCCACGAAGGGTGAGCGTACGTCGCCGGGAGGCGCGACGCATAGGGGCTGCCTACGATGGACTCCAATACGGAAGGTCTGGAGGCCGGGGTGGCGACGCTATCTGAGCTCGACATGCGCATCCTGGCCTTCGAGCGGGGCTGGTGGCGATTCCCCGGGGCGAAGGAACGCGAGATCCTAGAGGTGTTCGGCATGCCGGTGACCCGCTACTACCAGCTCCTGAACGCGCTGATCGACCGGCCCGAGGCGGCCGAGTTCGACCCGGTGCTGGTCGCGCGGCTGCGCCGGCAGCGCAGCCGCAGGCACCGGATCCGGTCGGCGCGCCAGGACTGATCCGGATGCCGAACGCGGAGAGCGGCCCGGACGGGCTGGCGCTGCCGGCTCCCGCCACCGAGGCGGGCCGGGCGGGCCTGGCCGCGCTGGTGCGCACGCCGGCCCGGGCGCTGATCGCCCTGGACTTCGACGGCACGCTGTCCCCGATCGTGCCCGACCCGGCGGCCGCGCACGCGCACCCGGGCGCCGTCCCCGCGCTGCAGCGGCTGGCCTCGCTCGTCGGCACCCTGGCCGTGATCACCGGGCGGGCGGCCGAGGCCGCGGTCGGGCTCGGCGGCCTGGACCAGGTGCCCGGCCTGATCGTGCTGGGCCAGTACGGCCGGCAGCGCTGGGAGGCGGGGGACCTGACCACGCCGCCCGTCCCGCCGGGCGTGGCCACGGCCCGCCGCGACCTGCCCGGGGTGCTGGCCGCGGCCGGCGCGCCCGACGGCACCTGGACCGAGGACAAGAGCGACGCGCTCGCGGTGCACACCCGCCAGGCCGCCGATCCCGGGCAGGCGCTCGAGCTGCTGCGCGAGCCGCTGGCCGCGCTGGCCGGGCGGACCGGCCTGGAGGTGCAGCCCGGCCGGATGGTGATCGAGCTGCGCCCGCCGGGCGGCGACAAGGGCGCTGCCCTTAAAGACCTTCAGGCCGAACGCAAATCCGCCGTCGTCATGTTCTGCGGAGACGATCTCGGCGACCGGCCCGCCTTTCTGGCCGTGACCGAGCTCCGGGCCAACGGCATTCCCGGCCTGACGGTGTGCAGCGGGTCCGAGGAGGTCGCGGCCCTGGCCGACGTGTCCGACCTGGTGGTCGACGGCCCGGACGGCGTCGTCGCGCTGCTCGGCTCCCTCGCCGCCGCCATGGCGGCCCACGCCTGACCCGCGCCCGTCAGTCGGGGTAGCGGTCCAGGGCAGCCAGCTGGTCGGCGAACCACTGGGTGGGCGGCAGGGCCGCGGCCGCGCGGGCGAGGGAGCGGCTGTGGCTTTTGCGTACTGGATCCGGCATGAGCAGCGCCTCGTGCAGGGCCTGCGGCCGTGCCGGACACGTCGAACGGGTTGATCATCAGGGCGTCCTGCGCCAGCTCGGCGGCCGCGCCGGCCTCGCGGGACAGCACCAGCGCACAGCCGCGCTCGGACAGGATCGGGCCTTCCTTGGCGACCAGGTTCATGCCGTCGCGGATCGGGTTCACCAGCAGCACGTCGGCCAGCCGGTACGCGGCGAGCGAGCGCGCGTAGTCGTCGTCGACCTGCAGGATCAGCGGGTCCCAGTCCGACGGTGCCGAACTCGTTGGAGATCTCCCTGGCCAGCCGCTGCACCCGGGCGGTGTACTCGCGGTACTCGGGCAGGTCGTGCCGGGACGGGTAGGCGAAGGCCACGTGGGTCACCCGGCCGTGCCACTCGGGGTGGGTGACCAGCAGCTCGCGGTAGGCCACGAGGCCGCGGGCGATGTTCTTGGACAGCTCGGTTCTGTCGATCCTGACGATCAGCTTCCGGCCCTCCGCGGCCTCGGCCAGGGCCGCGGCCCTGGCCTGCACGTCCGGCTCGGAGGCGCGGCTGATCAGCTCGGCGGCGTCCACGCCCAGCGGGTGCACGCCGATCCCGGTGACGTGGCCGCGGTGGGTCACCCGCTGCCTGGCCCGGTCCACGCCGGCGCCGAGTATCGCCTCGCAGCAGTCCATGAACGCTGTCCGCCCAGCGCTGGCACAGGAACCCGGCGTGGTCGGCGGCGAGTATGCCGTCGAGGACCTCGCGGCCCACGTCGTCGGGGAGCATCCGGTAGTAGTCCGGCGGCGCCCACGGGGTGTGCGAGAAGTGCGCGATCTTCACGTCCGGGCGCAGGTCGGCGAGCATGCGCGGGACCAGGGTCAGGTGGTAGTCCTGGACCGCGGCCCGGGTCGGGACCGGGTCCGGCTCGGCCGCGTCCTCGGCCAGCGCCTCGGCGAAGGCCTGGTTATAGGTCGCGGTACGAGTCCCACTCCCGGGCGAAGGCCATCCCGAAATCGGGGCTGTTCGGCGTGTCGAACAGCATGTGGTGCACGAACCACAGGGTGGAGTTCGCCACCGCGTTGTAGGCCCGGTGAAAGACCGCCGGGGGGATGTCGAGCATGCGGACGCCCCGGCCGCCTGGCGTCCCGTCGATGCTCATCCGGCCGTCCGGTGCCGCGCGGGCCGCGGCCCGGTCGGCGTCGCTGAGCGCCGCGCAGACCCACAGCGAGCTGCCGTGCTCGGCGACCGAGGAGAGCCCGGACACCACACCGCCGCCGCCGCGCCTGGCCGACAGCTGACCGTCGTCGCCGAGCGTGAACGACACGGGTCCCCGGTTGGATGCGATGAGTACCAGCCCGTTCGCTGATCTAGCCGCCATGTGGGGCAGGCTAGCGGGCGCCGGTGCGCCGGCGCGTGCATCGGCCGGCCGGGTGCCCGCGGGGCGCGGCCCGGGGGGCCGCCCGGGCCCGGGCCGGCCAGGCCCGCGCGGACCTGCCCTGATGCAGACGGCACTTCGAATCCGGGTTACAGTGCAGGGACAACTTCATAACGCTCATCCAGAGGGGTGGAGGGAACGGCCCTGTGAAGCCCCGGCAACCATCACGGTGATTACGTGCCCGCGCCACGCACGCGAGGCGTCCCGCAACGGGCGGGGCTGACCGAGCGCCCGCTAACGGCGAGGCCATCCGTGACAGGTGCTAACTCCGGCCCGCGGCCAGACGGCCGCTGGGAAAGATGAGGAGAGAGGCCTCGCCACGTGAGCTCAGTTGCCACGACCAAGTCATCCAAGATCGCTTCCCGGTTCGGCTACGCCACCGCCCTGTCCTGCCGCGAGTGCGGGAAGACCAGCGAGCTTGGCCTGCAGTACGCCTGCTCCGAGTGTTTCGGCCCGATGGAGGTCATCTACGACCTGCCCGCGCTGACCAGGGAATCCATCGAGGCGGGCCCCCCGAACATCTGGCGGTACGCGAGCCTGCTCCCGGTGCCGCCCGACGTGGCCTCGCGGCCGAACACCGAGCCGGGCTGCACCCGCCTGGTCCGGGCTGACCGGCTGGCGGCCGCGCTCGGCCTGCGCACGCTATGGGTCAAGGACGAGCGCGGGAACCCGACCCACTCGTTCAAGGACCGGGT
Source organism: uncultured Actinomycetota bacterium (assembly GCA_963739645.1). Lineage (GTDB taxonomy): Bacteria > Actinomycetota > Actinomycetes > Streptosporangiales > Streptosporangiaceae > JASHPR01. Next base: position 50,955 of record CAVUBM010000055.1, on the reverse strand, counting down.
GGTCGCGGTCTCGCTGGCCGCCGCGCTCGAGATGGGGTTCAAGGTCCTGGCCTGCCCGTCCACGGGGAACCTGGCCAATGCGGTAGCCGCCGCGGCGGCCCGGGCCGGCATCAGGTCGGTCGTGTTCGTCCCGGCCGACCTCGAGCCGCAGAAGATCCTGGGCACCGCGGTATACGGCGGCGCGGGCGTCATGGTCGACGGCAGCTACGACGACGTGAACCGGCTGGCCTCCGAGCTGGCCGACGAGCGCGAGGACTGGGCGTTCGTCAACGTGAACGTGCGGCCGTACTACGCGGAGGGCTCGAAGACCATCGGCTTCGAGATCGCCGAGCAGCTCGGCTGGCGGCTGCCGGCGCAGGTCGTGGTGCCGGTGGCGTCGGGTGCCCAGCTCGTCAAGATCGACAAGGCGTTCCGCGAGCTGGCCGCGCTCGGCCTGGTCGAGACCACGGACTGGAAGGTGTTCGGCGCCCAGGCCAGCGGGTGCGCGCCGGTCGCGGAGGCGTTCCGCGCCGGTCACGACGTGGTGCAGCCGGTGCGGCCGGACACGATCGCCAAGTCACTCGCGATCGGGAACCCGGCCGACGGCCCCTACGTCCTCGACGTGGTGCGCCGCACCGGCGGCGCGGTCGCCGACGTGGGCGACGACGAGATCGTGGACGCCATCCGGCTGCTCGCCGCCACCGAGGGCATCTTCGGCGAGACCGCGGCGGGCGTCACGATCGCCACCACGCGGCGGCTGCTGGAGGCCGGGCAGCTCGACCCCGAGGCCGAGACCGTGATCATCAACTCGGGCGACGGGCTCAAGACCCTCGATGCCGTGGCCGGCTCGGTCAGCATGTCCCGCCCCATCCGCCCGACCCTGGAAGCGTTCGCCGAGTTTGAGTCCACCCAACCCAGAAAGGCAGTCGTCGCATGAGCGTGTCCGTTCGCATCCCCACCATCCTGCGCACCTACACGGGCGGGGCCTCCGAGGTCACGACGGAGGAGGGCACGCTGCGCGAGGTCATCGCCGGGCTGGACGCCGCGTATCCCGGCCTGAGCGGCCGGATCCTCGACGAGGGCGGGAAGCTGCGGCGCTTCGTCAACGTGTACGTCGGCGAGGAGGACGTGCGGCTCGCGCAGGGTCTGGACACCCAGGTGCCGCCGGGCGTTCAGGTCTCGGTGATTCCCGCTGTTGCCGGTGGCTGAGGGGCGCATGGGGATGGCGGGTCACCGCGCGCCGGCGTGTCGTGGTGCCGCCGGGCGGTTCGGATTCAGGGAGTAACTGGGCGCAGGGGGCCACGCTACGATGTAAAGTCATGTCCGGTCGCTGTCGGACGGCAAGAACGGCAAGCCCAGCGCGTAGCTCGTCTGGCCCCCGCTCCGCGATCGACGGGTTTCGCAGTGGCAAGGGCGGAACCCGAAGGCCCGAGCAAAGTTAGGGAGTTGTTGGTAATGGCTCAGGGCACCGTCAAATGGTTCAACGCGGACAAGGGCTACGGCTTCATCGCGGTCGACGGTGGTAGGGACGTGTTCGTGCACTTCTCGGCCATCCAGTCGGATGGCTACCGCACCCTCGAGGAGGGTCAGCGGGTCGAGTTCGACATCACGCAAAGCGACCGCGGACCGCAGGCAGAAGCGGTCCGCGCGGTCTGAACTGTAGCAGGCGCGTCACAGCAGACCCGGTCCCAGCGATGGGGCCGGGTCTTCTGGTTTGCGCCGGCGCCTGCGCAAACCAGGCCGCGCTGCGCTGGCGGCGAACGGCCGGTGGTCCGGGCCCCTTCGGCTTGCACTCTCACCCCGAGAGTGCTAAACAGGTCGCTAGCACTCTCGGGGTGAGAGTGATAATGCAGTGACGTGATCGGGGCGATGAGGCCGACCCCGCGGCAGGCAGGGACTGCCCGCTGGTGCGGCCGTCCGTCGCGGGCATTGGCCCGGTTGGCACGCAAGGCACAAAAGTTCCGGGAGGACTGGAGCCTATGGCAGCGAAGATGATCGCGTTTGACGAGGACGCCAGGCGCGGCCTCGAGCGCGGTATGAACCAGCTCGCTGACGCCGTGAAAGTAACCCTCGGCCCCAAGGGCCGCAATGTGGTACTCGAGAAGAAGTGGGGCGCACCCACGATCACCAACGATGGCGTGTCCATCGCTAAGGAGATCGAGCTCGAGGACCCGTGGGAGAAAATCGGCGCAGAGCTTGTTAAGGAAGTCGCCAAGAAGACCGATGACGTCGCGGGTGATGGCACCACCACCGCGACCGTGCTCGCCCAGGCGCTGGTCCGTGAGGGCCTGCGCAACGTGGCGGCGGGCGCCAACCCGATGTCGCTCAAGCGGGGCATCGAGGCGGCCGTGGAGCGGGTGAGCGAGGAGCTTTCCAAGCTCGCCAAGGACGTGGAGACCAAGGAGCAGATCGCTTCGACGGCCTCCATCTCCGCCGGTGACACCGCGATCGGCGAGATGATCGCCGAGGCGATGGACAAGGTCGGCAAGGAAGGCGTCATCACCGTCGAGGAGAGCAACACCTTCGGCCTTGAGCTTGAGCTCACCGAGGGCATGCGCTTCGACAAGGGCTACATCTCGCACTACTTCGCGACCGACGCGGAGCGGATGGAAGCCGTTCTGGAGGACCCCTACATCCTCATCGTCAACTCCAAGGTGTCGGCCAACAAGGACCTGCTCCCGCTCCTCGACAAGGTGGTGCAGTCGGGCAAGCCGCTCGTGGTCATCGCCGAGGACGTGGAGGGCGAGGCCCTGGCCACCCTGGTCGTCAACAAGATCCGTGGCCTGTTCAAGTCGGTCGCGGTGAAGGCGCCCGGGTTCGGTGACCGGCGCAAGGCCATGCTCGGTGACATCGCCGTCCTGACCGGCGGCCAGGTCATCAGCGAGGAAGTTGGCCTGAAGCTGGAGAGCGCCGACACCGATCTGCTCGGCAGGGCGCGCAAGGTCGTGGTCACCAAGGACGAGACCACGATCGTGGACGGCGGCGGTGACGCGGAGCAGATCTCGGGGCGGGTCAACCAGATCCGTGCGGAGATCGAGAACACCGACTCCGACTACGACCGCGAGAAGCTGCAGGAGCGGCTGGCCAAGCTGGCGGGCGGCGTGGCCGTCATCAAGGCGGGCGCGGCCACCGAGGTCGAGCTGAAGGAGCGCAAGCACCGCATCGAGGACGCGGTGCGCAACGCCAAGGCCGCGGTTGAGGAGGGCGTCGTCGCCGGTGGCGGCGTGGCCCTGCTTCAGGCCGGCCAGAACGCCTTCAAGAAGCTCGAGCTGACCGGCGACGAGGCGACCGGCGCGACCATCGTGCGCCGTGCGCTCGAGGAGCCGCTGAAGCAGATCGCGATCAACGCCGGCCTCGAGGGCGGCGTGGTGGCCGAGAAGGTTCGCGGCCTGTCCGCTGGCCACGGCCTCAACGCCGCGGACGGCGAGTATGTCGACATGTTCAAGGCCGGCATCATCGACCCGGCGAAGGTGACGCGTTCCGCACTGCAGAACGCTGCATCGATCGCAGGGCTGTTCCTTACCACCGAGGCAGTAATCGCCGAGAAGCCGGAGAAGAACCCGGCTCCTGCGGCGCCCGGCGGCGGCGGGGACATGGACTTCTAGTCCGTTTAGTCCCGCATAGCCACACGCGAGGAGGCGGTCCCGGTAGGTTCGGGACCGCCTCCTTCGCGTCCCCGGGTGCTGGTCCGGACAGCGGTGCCGAACTGGGCGGCGTGTGTAGCCTCCACAACATTGCCCAGAAGAGGGATTATCTGGTCATGGAGCCCTCTGCCGAGCAGCTCATCCGCGACTACCTCAACCAGTTGTCGGTTGCGGCGCGGACCCGGCTCCGCTCGGACGAACGGCGCGCTTTCCTCGCGCGGATGCGGATACTCATCGAGCGCAAATCCGGCCCGCCGGGCCGGGCCGACCCGGCCACGGTGGCCAGCATCCTGTCCGGGCTCGGTGACCCGGGTCAGGCCGTTGAGCGTGAGCGGGCGCGGCTGGAGGCTGAGCGGCGTGAGAAGGCCGCCGCGGGCGGGCGTTCCGGCCTGCTGCGACGGCCGCAGCGCCGCGGCGGTGCCCCGGACGCGGCCCGCCCGCCCGCCGATGAGAAGGACTCGCCAGATCCTGCGGCTCCGACGCCGCAAATCGCTGGCCGCCCGCTGACGGGCGAGTACGCGAAGAAGAAGAACCGGGCGGTCACGTCGCGCTGGCGGCCCGGTGCGCCCATGGAGCGGCCGAGCCACCCGCCTCGCGTTCCGCGCCAGCGGACAGGCGGGGGTTCAGGCAGCTCCCGGGCTTCTGCGGCCGGACCGCCGCCTCCCGGCGCTGGATCCTCCAGTCCCGCCGCTGCTGGTTCTGCCCCGGCCGGGCCGGAACGTGCTGACGCGGCCGGAGCGTCCGATGCGGCGCCCCCGTCCAACGGCGCGGCGCCCGCGCCGCCGGGGAACGCCGGTCCGGCCCCGGGCGGGTCAAAGATCGCGGGTCCGGTGCCCGACCGGCCTGACAGGGAAGGTCCCTCCGCGCCGTCCGCTGCCGGGTCGTCCCAGGCGGCGGGGCCGGAGGCCGTACGGGGCGGGCGGCTGGGCGCCCTGCTGTCGGCCTATGTGCTGCCGGAGGCTGAGCCGCAGCCGGGCGCTGAGCCGAAGCCGGGCGCTGAGCCGCCTGGAGGCGCCCGGCCGCCCGGAGACGCAGGGCCCCGCGACGGCTCCGGGTCCGCGGAGGGCACCGCACCACGGGGGGACACTGCCCGTCAGGACATCCCTGGGCCCCGGGACGGCACTGGGCCCAGTGATGGGGACGACACCGGACCCCGGGACGACACGGGGCCTCAGGACGGCGCGGGACCCCGGGACGGCGCGGGACCCCGAGACAAGACGGGGCCTCAGGACGACGCGGGACCCCGGGACGACGCGGGACCCCGGGACGACACGAGGCAGGGCGATACCGAGCTCCTGGACGCGGTCGGCCCCGACGCGGACCCGGACGCGGAGCCGGCCGGCCGGGGTTCGACGCGCCCGATGCCGGTGGCCAGTCCCCGGTCCGTGCGCCCGACCACGCGCCGGCAGCGTACCCAGCGCCCGAGGCCGGCCGATTTCCCGCAGGGCGTGGCCAGGCAGGTGGCCTACCTCTTCCGCCGGCACCGGCTGGAGGGAACCGCCGTGGTCCTCATCGCCTTGTGCGGGGTTATCTACCCCTGGCCTATCTGGCTGGTGGGCTCCGCGATCTGGCTGATCGGCGTCATTGTGGCGTTGTATTCGCGGCTATGGAGCCTCACCGATAGATGGGTCGGCCTGGCCGGCCCGGTGGCCCTGGTCATCGTGGGCACCCCGCTGAGCCTGGTGTTCGGCGGCACGCGCCACACCATGGCGGAGTACGTTCATGAGGCGCTGGCGACGTCCAATCTCCTGATCAAAGCCGGGGCTCTGCTCGGGGCCGCCTACCTGGCGTGGCGCGTTTACCGGGGCCCGCGCGATCGCGCTGTCCCGCCCTGGAATCGCCCGCATCGCATCTAATGCCGCAGGTCAGACGCGGGGACAGCGGCCTGGGCAGGATTGCAGGGGACCCGAATCGGGTATCACTGCGGTGCGCATCTTGATGCATCGCGGGGAGCCCGGCTGGCGGTACCCGCTGCTTCCTGGCTTCGCACGCGATCCCGTCCCAGCACCATCCGACGTGTGAGGCTGTGGAGGACGTGGCCCTGGCCGCAACGGCCGGGGCCACGTCGCTGTGCGAGGACGGCGTTACGCGGCGTGGGCACGCGGAGTGGTGCGGGCGGGCTGGACGGCACAGGACCCGCCATATCCGTCGCCTTACCTATAGCCTTGGAAAGGTGCCCTCGCGGGCGCATCCGACGGTTCCTCTTCGCGTAAGGTCTCGCTCGTGCCCACTGGCAAGGTCAAGTGGTATGACGCCGACAAGGGTTTCGGCTTCCTCACCCGGGATGACGGTGGTGAGGTGTTCGTGCATTCAACGGCCCTGGAAAATGCTGGCACCGTGCTGCGTCCTGGCCAGCGTGTTGAGTTCGGGGTCGCCGAGGGCCGCCGTGGCACCCAGGCACTGCAGGTACGGACCCTGGAGCCGCCGCCGACGGTGGCCAAATCCAGCCGGAAGAGCCCGGACGAGATGACTGTGATCATTGAGGATCTGATCAAGCTGCTCGACGGGCTGTCGAATACCTACCGGCGCGGCAAGCACCCGGATAGCCGCGATTCGAAGAAGATCGCTACCGTGCTCCGCGCCGTGGCGGGAGACCTCGAGGCCTGAGCCCAGCGGCACGCGTCGCCAGCACGGGCCCGACTAGGACGGGGCGCGGCGCACCCGCGGGGCGGTCACGGCCGCGGCGGTCGCGACATCGACCGGGTAGCGCCGGCCCGCGGCGTACAGGAACACGGCCGACGCGGTCAGCGGAAGCATCATGACCAGGAACGTCCAGCGCAGCCCGTCCGAGCCGCCGCCGAACACGTACTGGGAGACGGCCCCGAACAGCACGGGGGCGAGCGCCTGCGCGCCGGTGCGCACCAGGTTGCGGACACCTTCGGCGCGCCCCCAGAGCCACGGGGGCATGATGTCCAGGCGCGCGGCGTCGATCGGCGGGTTCTGGGCCGACAGCGCGACCGCGGCCAGGACGATGTACGGCAGAGCGGTCAGCGCGCTGTGGGTGATCAGGGCCGGGATGAACAGCAGCACGGTCGCGGTGGCGGCGACTGCGGCGACCGTGATCCGGCCACTGATCTTGCCCCGGTGCAGCAGGGCGTCGCCGAGCGGCCCGCCGGTCAGCACCCCGACGATGGCACCGAGTCCCACCACCAGCAGCAGGAAGTTCGCGAGCACCTGGCCGATGCCGTACTGGCCCCGCACGAACTCGACGCCAAACGTCTGCACCCCGGCGAGGAAGTAGTAGCCGCAGGCACCGGACACGATCAGCGCGACGTTCGTGCGGACCCGCAGTACGTACTTGACCGCGGTGCCGAGGCTCATCTGCCGCCCGCTGGCCATCCTGACCAGGACGGGGTCGGGTGGGATCCCTCGCTCCTGCGCGAGCCGCTGCGCGTCGCTCGACCCGTGCGGCCGGTCCTGGGGCTGGGTCTCGGCCTGAGCGCGTTCCTCGGGGCCCGCCGCCGGCCCGTAGCCGGGCTCGGGCGCGAGCACCCCCTGCCCGCCGCGCGCCGGCTCGGGCAAGCGGAAGACCAGCCAGGCGAGGACGAACGCGGGCAGGGCGAGGATGATGAAAGCCGCGCGCCACGACAGCGCGGCGATGTCACCGGTGACCGCGAACCCGATGCCGCCCCCGACCAGTTCCCCGGTCAGGATGTAGCCGTAGATCTTCCCCCGCTCCGACCCCGGGATCCAGTCCCCGACGAGCGACGCCACCGTGGGGGCCGTCGCGGCCGTGACTGCCCCGAGCCAGACCCGGTCCAGCAGCAGCTGCGTGAACGAGTGCGCGGTCGCGCCCCAGATCATCGCCGCGCCCCAGACCACGATGGCCGCGCCCAGGATCCAGGTACGCCGGGCCCGGTCGGCCAGCACGCCGAACGGCAGCGAGAACACCGCGCCCACGGCCGAGGTCACGGCCACGAGCAGGCCTATGTCGGTGTTGCCGATTCCCAGCGCGTGCCGCAGCTGCACCGCCGCGGCGCCGACCGTCGACGCGTCCGCGCTCGACAGCGCCAGCACGCTGCCGAGTATGAGCACGATCCGGGTCCGCGCGGGACCGCCGGACGCGACGACCAGCCGGCGGCTCGCCGCCTGCCCGCCGCGGCGGACAACCCGGTACGCGGGGCCGAACAGCCGCGACCGTCCCGCTGGCGCCGGGTCTTCCGTGCTCTGCAATGGTCCTCGTTCTCCCGGGCCGCCTCGGGTCCGCCGAGCGGAGGCGGCCTGCCCTGCGCCGCAGCGTCTAGTCCCCTGCTCGCTAGCGTGCCCGCCATGCGCGTGTACCCGACCGATCCATAGCCCAAGTATTCTTCCTTTACGAGCCTGCGACGACCGTCCCGGTCGGGAATCGCCGACAGTCCAGGTAACCGGGTGCGTGTGAACCGACGAATGAGGAACAATTACTTAACGTGAACTCGCTTCGCACACGAGCCAGCCAGCTGGACGAGGCCTGCGCCGAAGCCGTGGACCTCGCCCGGGCCGCGGCCGAGCAGACAGCCGGCCCGGGCCAGGTCGGCGAGCATCTCGGTGTGGATGCCGACGGCGACCGCGTCGCCACCCACCGGTTCGCGTGCCTGGACCCGGCCTACACCGGCTGGCACTGGGCGGTCACGGTCGCGCGGGCCTCCCGGGTCAAGACGGTTACGGTCAGCGAGAGCCTCCTGCTGCCCGGCCCGGATTCGCTCCTGGCGCCGGACTGGGTGCCCTGGCACGACCGGGTACGCCCAGGCGACCTAGGGGTCGGGGATCTCCTGCCCGCCCGTGACGACGATGAGCGGCTCGTCCCCGTGACCGTGCTCGAGGGCGACGAAGGCCTGCTGGACTGGGACGATCCGGCCGTGTGGCGGCCGCCGACCGAGCCGTCGCCAGCAGCAGGCCCGGACGCGCTGGCGTCACCGGAGACGGCCGTGCCCGCCAGCCAGGCCCCGGATCCCGCGCCCAGGCGGACGCGCGTCCTGTCCGCGATCGGGCGTGACGAGACCGCCCTCCGGTGGTATGCCGGCGACCACGGCCCGCGCAGCCCGCTGGCGCATGCGGCCCCCGGTCCGTGCATGACATGCGGTTTCCTGGTGCAGCTCGGCGGGCCGCTGGGGCGGGTCTTCGGAGTGTGCGCCAACGAGTACGCACCGGACGACGGCCGGGTCGTATCCCTCGACCACGGCTGCGGGGCGCATTCCGAGGCGGCCGTCGGCGACGCCGCCTACGGCGGGGCGTCGCCGGTCATCGACGAGCTCGGGTACGACCTGGTGGACACGCCTGGGGTCTCGATGGAGGAAACCGTCTTCGAGTCCCTCGATCACGCCTGAGCCCGGCGCTGGGCGGCGCGCTCGCGCGACCGCTTGAGGCGGGGGATATAGACGAGCCCGAACAACCCCAGGCCCACGCCGGTGACGCAGGTCCAGATCCACCAGCGGTCGCCGGGCGGGATCTCGGACCGGACCACCAGCAGGATGATCAGGGCGACCGCCCAGCCGCCGGTGATGACGGCGGTCACCAGCTGATCGTTGGCCTCGAGCGGCGGCGGCGCCGGACGGCGGGTGTTGCTCACGTCATCAACGCTAACCCCGCGGGTCCTGCGTGGTGTACTTGGACCGGGCATGCGAACCGCTTGCCCGCTCATCTCGCTAACGGGCTGCGGAATGCCGGTGCCGCAGGTATCGTTAGCAAAAGTAATGACTCGGGCTAACGAATATGACTACACCGCAGACCAGGTCCGACGCGGGTCTGGCCTCAGCGCTCAGGATCTCGGTGACCCGGCTCGCTCGCCGGCTTCGCGCCGAACGGGAGGCGCACGGGCTGCAGCCCGAGCTGTCCGACACTCAGCTCGGCGCGCTGGCCACGCTGGAACGCCATGGCGCGCTGACCCCGGGCGAGCTCGCCGAGCACGAAAAGGTGCAGCCGCCGTCCATGACGAGGGTCATCGCGGTACTGGAGGAACGCAGGCTGGTCATGCGGGCCCCGCACGCGTCGGACCGGCGGCAGGTGATGCTGACCGTGACCGACGAGGGCAAGGAAGTGGTGCAGCAGTCGCGCAAGCTCAGGGAAGCCTGGCTGGCCCGGCGGCTGCGGGAGCTAACCCCGGAGGAACGGGCGAAGCTGCGCGCCGCAGCCCCGATTCTGGAGAAGCTCAGCCAGGCCTAGCCCGCGCGGGCGGCCGTACCTTCGGCTCGCTGCGGACCCGCAACTACCGGCTCTTCGCGACCGGCCAGGTGATCTCGAACACCGGCAGCTGGATGCAGCGGGTGGCGCAGGACTGGCTGGTGCTCAACCTCACCCACGGCAGCGGCGCGGCCCTGGGGATCACCACCGGGCTGCAGTTCCTGCCGCTGCTGCTGTTCAGCCTCTGGGGCGGGATGGTGGCCGACCGGTACTCCAAGCGCCTGATCCTGATGATTACCCAGGCCCTGATGGGCGGCCTGGCCCTGATCCTCGGCCTGCTGGCCCTGACCGGCAAGGTGCAGATCTGGCATGTGTACGCCCTGGCGTTCGGGCTCGGCATGGTCACGGTCGTGGACAACCCGACCAGGCAGTCCTTTGCCGCCGAGATGGTGGGCCGGGGCGGGATGCCGAATGCGATCGCACTCAACAGCGCGGTGTTCAACCTGGCCCGGATCGCGGGACCGGCCGTGGCCGGGCTGGTCATCAGCGCGGCCGGGGTCCCGGTCGCGTTCCTGGTCAACGCGGCATCCTACGGTGCGGTGCTGATCAGCCTGAAGCTGATGCGCCCGGATGAGCTGCACGCGGTGGAGCGGCTGCCCCGGGCCAAGGGGCAGCTGCGCGAGGGGTTGAGCTACGTGCGGCAGCGCCCGATCCTGTGGATGCCGATGATGCTGATCTTCTTCGTATCGACCTTCGGCATGAACTTCCAGGTGACCAACGCGCTGATGGCCCGCCAGGTGTTCCGCACCGGGGCCGGCGCCTTCGGGTTCGCCTCGGCTGTATTCGCGGCCGGCGCGCTGGGCGGGGCCCTGCTTGCCGCCCGGCGCGCCCGGCCGACCATGTCACTGCTGCTGGTGACGTCGTTCGCGTTCAGCCTGCTGGAGATCGTCACCGCGCTGATGCCTGACTTCTGGTCCTACCTGGTCCTCCTGGTGCCCACCGGCCTGATGCTGCTCACCTTCACCACCGCGGCGAACTCCGCCACCCAGCTCGGGACCGCCGCGGACATGCGGGGCCGGGTCATGGGCCTCTACATGCTGGTCTTCCTGGGCGGAACGCCGCTCGGGTCGCCGCTCGCGGGCTGGATCGCCGAGGTCTTCGGGCCGCGGATGAGCATGATCACCGGAGGCCTGATCGCCGTCGTGGCCACGACCGTGATCGGGTTCATGCTGGTGCGCAGGCAGGGCGTGCGCGCCCGCGATTACCTGCGGCCCGCCCAGCTGGCGCGCATGGTGGCCTGAGGCGGATGATGTGCCCGCAGCCCCGCCTGGCTAGCCTGAAGGTTTGCTGACCATCGGGCCTGAGCTGCTGGCGGGGACATGTTATGAGGCTGTTCGTCGCGATTGCGCCAGAGCCCGGGGTGCTGGACGAGCTTGAGGCCAGGGTGTCGCCGCTCCGGCCTGCCTGGCCTGGCCTGCGCTGGACGGGCCGGGCCGCCTGGCATGTCACGCTCGCCTTCCTCGGCGAGGTCGGCGAGGGCACGGTGCCCGCGCTCGCGCAGCGGCTGGAGCGGGCGGCGCACCGGCACCCCAGCCTCTCCCTGTCCTTCGCGGGCGCCGGGGCCTTCCCGGCTCCGGGCCGCGCCCGCGTGCTCTGGACCGGCATTCACGGCGATCAGCGCGCGCTGGAGGGCCTGGCCTGGTCGGTCGCGGCCGGTGCGCGCCGGGCCGGGGCGCCGCCGCCGGATGAGGGACGCCGCTTCCGCCCGCACCTCACGCTCGCCCGCTGCCGGGATCCTGCGGATGTGCGGCCGCTGGTTGACGCGCTGGCCGGCTACTCCGGAGCGCCGTGGACCGCCGCCGAGATCCACCTGATCCGCAGCCACCCGCCGGCCGGCCTGGGCGTCCAGCCACGGTACGAGGCGCTCGGCACCTGGCCGCTGTGCTAGCCCGGGGGACGACCCCCCGGACCCCCCGCGTGCCAGCCCCCGCCCACCTCCCTTCCCCTTCACGGCCTCCGGCCGGCCGTCGCGGCTGGCGCTAGTCGCCGGTGGCGCCGTCGATGCGTTCCCGCAGCAGGTCGGCGTGTCCGTTGTGCCGGGCGTACTCCTCGATCATGTGGGTGATGATCCACCGCGCCGAGAAGTGCTCGCCGGCGCGGCCCGGCTTCCGGCTGAGGACGTCCAGGTCGGGGACGGCCGCGACAATCTGCCTGGCCGCCGCGCACTCCCGCTCGAACCAGGCGAAGTCCGCGGCCACGTCCGCGGTGTCCACGTCGTCGAAGTCCGCGTCCGGGTTGTCCTCGGTGCCGTACGCCCAGGGCAGGTCCTCCCCGGCCAGCCGGATCCGGAACCAGGCTCGCTCGTTCTCCGCCATGTGCCGGACCAGCCCGAGCAGGCTCAGCGCTGAGGGCGGCACCGAGCGCTGGCGCAGCTGGTCGTCGGTGAGCCCCTCGCACTTCCAGACCAGGGTCGCACGGTGGTAGTCCAGCCACCCGGTCAGCATGTCCCGCTCGTCCGCGTCCAGCGCGGGCTCGGCTCGCTCCGTTGTCACCGGGCGAGCCTCTCATGTGGCCGCGGGACAGGCCAGGCAATTACGGTGTCACAGTCACATCCGCTCGACGACGTAGTCGATGCAGGCGGTGAGCGCCTGCACGTCGGCCGGGTCCACGGCCGGGAACATGCCGATCCTGAGCTGGTTGCGGCCGAGCTTGCGGTAGGAGTCGGTGTCGACGATCCCGTTGGCGCGCAGCGCACCGGACAGCGCGGCAGCGGCCACGGCGGCGTCGAAGTCGATGGTGCCGACGACCTGGGAACGCTGCAGCGGATCAGCCACGAAGGGGGTAGCGTAACGGCACTTCTCGGACCATTCGTAGAGGACGGCCGATGACTGTGCGGTCCGGGCCGTGGCCCAGGCCAGCCCGCCCTGGCCGAGCATCCAGTCCACCTGGTCGGCCAGCAGGAACAGCGTGGCGACCGCCGGGGTGTTGTAGGTCTGCTGCTTGCGCGAGTTGTCGACGGCGGTCTGCAGCGAGAAGAACTCCGGGATGAAACGGCCGCTGGCCGCGACCTTGCCGGCCCGGTCCAGGGCCGCCGGGGACATCAGCGCGATCCAGAGCCCGCCGTCCGAGCCGAACGACTTCTGCGGCGCGAAGTAGTACCCGTCGACCTCGCTGGCCCGGACCGGCAAGCCCCCGGCGCCGCTGGTCGCGTCCACGATCACCAGCGCGTCATCGCCGGCGCCGGCTACCCGGCCGACCGGCATCGCCACCCCGGTGGACGTCTCGTTGTGGGTCAGCGCGTAGGTGTCGACCCCGTCCTCCGCGGCCGGCCGCGGGTGGGTGCCCGGGCGGCGATTCGATCACCGTGGGCGCGTCCAGCCACGGCGCGGCGGCCGTCACCTTGGCGAACTTCGACGAGAACTCCCCGAACGACAGGTGCTGGGCCTTGTGATCAACCAGGCCGAAGGCGGCAATGTCCCAGAACGCGGTGGTGCCCCCGTTGCCGAGCACCACCTCGTACCCGTCCGGGACCGAGAAGAGCTCGGCCATCCCCTCCCGGATCCGCTGCACCAGCGAGCGGACCGGTGCCTGCCGGTGCGATGTCCCGAGGTACACCGCCCCGGAACTGGCCAGCGCCGCCAGCTGCTCGGGGCGGATCTTGGACGGGCCGCAGCCGAACCGGCCGTCGGCCGGGCGCAGGTCATCGGGGATGACGATCTCGGGCATGAGGTCAGACTTCCTTGTCGAGGACGTCGGCCGCGCCGGTCACCTCCGATACCGGCCGGCTCTTCGGGCCTACGTAGCGCGCGCTGGGCCGGATCAGGCGGCCGGCCTGCTTCTGCTCCATGATGTGCGCCGCCCAGCCAGCGGTCCGCGCGCAGGTGAACATGGAGGTGAACATGTGCAAGGGTACCTGGGCGAAGTCCAGCACGACGGCCGACCAGAACTCGACGTTCGTGGCCAGCACCCGGTCCGGCCGGCGGGCGTGCAGCTCGGCCAGGGCCGCCTTCTCCAGCGCCTCGGCCACCTCGAACCTGGGCGCCCCGAGCTCCCGCGCGGTGCGGCGCAGCACCCGGGCCCGCGGGTCCTCGGCCCGGTACACCCGGTGGCCGAAGCCCATCAGCCGGTCGCCCCGGTCCAGCGCCGCCTTGACCCAGGCTTCGGCGTCCCCGCTCTGCTCGACCTCCTTGATCATGTTCAGCACCCGGGCCGGGGCGCCGCCGTGCAGCGGCCCGGACAGCGCGCCGACCGCGCCGGACAGCGCCGCGGCCACGTCGGCCCCGGTGGAGGCGATCACCCGCGCGGTGAAGGTGGATGCGTTCATGCCGTGCTCGGCCGCGGACACCCAGTACGCGTCGATCGCCTTCACGTGCTTGGGGTCCGGGTCGCCCTGCCACCGGATCATGAACCGCTCGGTGATCGTCTTCGCCTCGTCCACCCGCCGCTGCGGGACCATGGGCAGGCCCAGGCCGCGCGCTGACTGGGCCACGAACGACAGCGCCATGACCGAGGCCCGGGCCAGGTCGTCGCGGGCCTGCTCGTCGCTGATGTCGAGCAGCTGGTGCATGCCCCAGGCGGGGGCCAGCATCGCGAGGGCGCTCTGCACGTCGACCCGGATGTCCCCGGAGTGCACGGGGATCGGGTAGGGCTCGGCCGGGGGCAGGCCGGGCTCGAAGGAGTTGTCCACCAGCAGGCCCCAGACGTGGCCGTAGGACACGTGCCCGACGAGTTCCTCGATATCAACCCCGCGGTAGCGGAGCGCGCTGCCTTCACGGTCGGGCTCCGCGATCTCCGTTTCGAACGCGACGACACCCTCCAGGCCGGGTGTGAAGTCGGACATCTGCGGTCCTCCGTCTCCTAATGACCGTCGGGGCGGCCCCCGGGGTGCTGCGGCCAGCAACTTCAGTAGCTAGCCGGACATATTCAACCGCGCCGGGTGCACCTCTGGTAACCCCGCCCTGGCCGGCCGGGCCGGACGTGGCCAGCAGCGGGTGGTGACGGGCGTCCGGCGCGGCGGTGGCGGCCCGGGTCTCCGCTGTGTGAGGATCACTACCCGTGGCTGACATCCTGTCCCGGCGGAAGCGGGAGATTTCAGCCGCATTCCTCGCGCGGCCGTTCGGAGGGAGGGGAAGCGGTGCTTCGTCCCGGCCAGTTCACCGGCCAGGTTAGCCCGCCTCGGACGACATGACACAGTTCCCTGACGACCCGGGCCTGACCGCGGCGATGATCGCCGATGACCCGCTGGACCAGTTTGACCGCTGGATGGCCGACGTTCTGGCTGTGCCGCTTCCCGAGCCGACCGCGATGGTGCTGGCCACGGTCTCGGGTGACGGCCGGCCGCGGGCCAGGACGGTGCTGCTCAAGAGCCACGACGCCAGCGGGTTCACCTTCTACACCAACCGGACATCCCGGAAGGGCAGCGACCTGGCCGAGGTTCCGCGGGCGTGCCTGCTGTTCCCGTGGCATCCCATCCGGCGGCAGGTGATCATCGAGGGGCCGGTGACCGCGCTGTCGGCCGCCCAGAGCGAGCCGTACTTCCATTCCCGGGCGCGCGGCTCCCAGCTGGGCGCGTGGGTGAGCAGGCAGTCCTCGGTGATCGGGTCGCGCGCCGAGCTGGACGATCGGTACGCCGAGCTTGAGCAGCGGTGGCCGGAAGGGACGGAGGTCCCGATGCCGGATTTCTGGGGCGGATACCGTGTTTTCCCGGAGGTGATGGAGTTCTGGCAGGGCCGGGCGAACCGGCTGCACGACCGGCTGAGGTACCGCCGCGACAAGGGCCACTGGGTAATCGAGCGACTGGCTCCGTGACCTGCGGGATCGCCGCTACCGGCGATCTGGCCGGTTTTTTCGGTCTCTCCCGTATTTTCCTGGTTCGCCGAAACGGCAACGCAGCATAGCATCGTTCCAGAGGGGAGGGTGCCTTGACGGCGCACGGGCTGATCGACACCACCGAGATGTACCTTCGCACGGTCTTCGAGCTCGAAGAGGAAGGTATCGTCCCGCTGCGTGCCCGCATTGCCGAGCGCCTGTCCCAGAGCGGCCCGACCGTAAGCCAGACCGTGGCCAGGATGGAGCGCGACGGCCTGCTGCGCGTCGAGGGCGACCGCCAGCTGATGCTCACCGGGACCGGCCGCACGCTGGCCATGCGCGTGATGCGCAAGCACCGCCTGGCCGAGTGCCTGCTGGTCGGCGTCATCGGGCTGCCCTGGGAAGAGGTCCACATCGAGGCGTGCCGCTGGGAGCACGTGATCTCCGACAGCGTTGAGCGCAGGCTCGTCGAGCTGCTCGATTACCCGGTCCGCTGCCCGCACGGGAACATCATCCCCGGGCTCGAGGAACTGGGCGTCCCGCCCGCTGCCAGCCAGCGGGCGGTGGCCGCGGGGCAGGAGCCCGCCGTCGCCATGACCTTGATCGCTTCGGGGCAGGCCGAGCCGGTGGTGGTTCGCCGGATTAGTGAACAGGTTCAGAGCGACGCCGAGCTGATGCTTAAACTCAAGACCATTGGGATACAACCCGGGCGCGAGATCAAGCTCGCGGTCAGCGACGATGGTGTGCGGGTGACAGGTGGGGACGGGATCGACGGTCTTGACGCGGAGCTGCCGCGCCACGTCGCGGCGCATGTCTTCGTCACCAGGTCGTGATCGATGCCGCAACCCCTCAGGTTGCGGTTACCCGCGCTCTCGCGGGGTGGTGCCCGGATGAGGGCCTGGGCGTCCGGCAGCGCCGGCTACCGGACGGTGCCAAGTGCGGCGGACGTGCTCGAGCAGCTCGAAGCGGCCGTCGTGGTCACCGACGAGGCCGGCCACCTGCTGTACGCGAACGCCTACGCCGTCAGCCTGTTCGGGCTGCCCGACTACGCCACGAGCATGGTCGGCCGGTCGCTGGTCGCCATCGGGTTCGAGCCCGAGGACGCGCGCAGGCTCAGTGATCTCGCCGCCCACGCGGGGACCGGGAAGAGCTGGGAAGGGACGTTCGCGATCCGGCAGGTGGACGGCTCCCGGGTCTTCGTCCGGGCCCGGGCGTTCCCGCTGCACCTCCCGTCCGGCGACATCAGCGGTATCGCGATCTTGGCCCGCGAGGTCACCACGCGCGGCAGCCGCCGGGAGCGGGACCGGCTCCGGCTGCTGGAGCGTATCGGGGAGCGGCTGGCGCAATCGCTCGAGCTGGGCGTCACGCTCCGGCAGGTCGCGGAGAACCTGGTCCCGCAGTTCGCCGACCATTGCTTCGTCGACCTGTTCCAGGGCGACAAGCTGATCCGCAGGGCGCAGCTGAACTCCCGGGGCTGGGTGCCCGAGCCGGGAACCTGGGCCATGGTGGGCGAGCCGGTCAGGTACCCGGAGGGGCACTTCGCCCAGCAGGCGATGTCCAGCCGGGACACCATCGTGATCACCGATATGGCCGGGCAGCACTTCCCCCCGCCGCGGGAGGGCAGCCTGAAGGCCCGCGCCGCGGTCGGGCTCACCTCGGCGATCGCCACCCCGCTGATCGCCCGCGGCGAGCTGCTCGGGGTGATGAGCCTGGCCCTGTCCGGCCTGACCGACCGCGAGGAGAAGCACTTCGCGGCCGACGACGGCGATTTCCTCGGCGCGATCGGCAGCCGCGTGGCGGTGGCCATCGACAACGCGATGCTCTTCGAGGAGGAGCGCCGCACCGCGCTCGCGTTCCAGACCAGCCTGCTGCCGCGCGACCCGCCGCACGTCGACGGCCTGGAGGTGGCCTACAAGTACGTGCCGGCCAGGCCGCTGGAGACCCACGGGCAGGGGATCCAGACCCAGGTCGGGGGGGACTGGTACGACATCATCCCGCTGTCGGCCGGGCGTGTGGGCATCGTGATCGGCGACGTGGAGGGGCGCGGTGCCCGCGCAGCGGCGATCATGGGCCAGCTCCGGGCCGCTCTGCGCGCGTTCGCCCAGGACGACAAGCCGCCCGCGGAGATCCTGCGCAGGCTGGACGACTGGTGCCGGACGCTGGGGCCCACCCCCGCGGAGGAGCCGGACGCCTCGGCGGCCGACTCGCCGATCGTCAGCTGCACATACCTGGTCTATGACGCCTGGTCCCGGACCCTGTCGTTCGCCAACGCCGGCCACGACGCTCCGCTGCTGATCACCGGCGACGAGGTCGGGCAGATGGAGATCGAGCACAAGGGCCTGCTGCTCGGCGTGCGGTCGAAGGGGATGCTCGGCCTGCCTACCTACCGCGAGGAGACCCGCTACCTCGCACCTGGCTCGGCCCTGGTGTTCTACACCGACGGCCTCACCGACCGCCGCCAGCGAGCGGACGGCGGCGGTCACTACAGCGAGGCCGAGGCGCTGCAGATGCTCAGGGACGCCGTCCAGAAGGTGACCGAGGGCAGCGTCGAGGCCATCGCCAGGGCCGCCGAGCAGGCCGTGCCCGGGGAGATCGACGACGACATGGCGATCGTCGTGGTCCGCACCTCCGCGGTGGATCTCGCCTTTGCCGAGCGCAACTTCCCGGCCGAGCCGATCCGGGTCTCGGAGGCCAGGAGGCTGGCCTACCAGACGTTCGTCAGCTGGGACATGGACCCCGAGCAGGCCGACCTGGCCTGCCTGCTGGTGTCCGAGGTGGTGACGAACGTGGTGCTGCACGCGGCCGTCTCGCCCAGCCCCCGGCATGAGTTCAGCCTGGACTCGGCGCTGAGCCTGGGTCCCGGGATCCTGGACGACGACTGGTCAGGTTCACCGTTCGCCGATGACGTCGCCGCGCCGCTGAGCAGAGAGTTCACGCTCCGGCTGCGCCGCGGGGCGTCCGCCGTCTGGGTGGAGGTCTTCGACCCGGACCTGCGGCTGCCCCGGATCAGGACCGCGGGGGAGAACGACGAGGGCGGCCGCGGGCTCTACCTCGTCGACCAGCTCGCGACCCGGTGGGGATCGCGGCCGACCCACGACGGCAAGGCCGTCTGGTTCGAGATCCCGATCAAGGCCGGCTCCGACCTGGTCTGACCCGCGGTCAGTGCGTGCCCGCAGCCCACAGCAGCAGCCCGGCGATGATGACCCCGGTGATGATGGTTACCCACGTCTTGCCGGTCGACCCCATGCCCATGCGGCGCCGCACCCTGACCGTGAGGAAGGCGACAAGAGCGCCGAGAAACGCCAGCAGAATCAGCCCAGTGGCCATCGCGGTCTCTCCTCTACGGGGCGCCCTCTACCCCGAGGATATGCCGCGCCGCGGCGGTGTACGGGCCGCCCGCCGGTCCGGCCGGGCTAGGCTGCCCCGTCGCTGAGCAGCGGCGGGACCATGGCCAGATCGGCCGAGCCGAGCACGCCAGGGACCGCCGTGGCCGCATCGGGACCCCGGACCGAGTCGCGCAGCCGCCGCAGCACGTCGATCTGGCGGGTCAGCGAGTCGATCCTGTCCTCGACCAGCCTCGCCGCCACGTCCCGCTGGGCCGTGCTGACCGAGCGGCCCAGCGCCAGCCTGGCCAGGGGCTTCATCTCCTCGAGCCGGAAGCCGAGGTCCTTGAGGGCCAGCGCGGTATCGATATATCCGCGATATTCGCGCGGGTACTTCCTGCGTGCCTCCCGGCGACCGGCGCGGCTCGGGCAGGATCCCGAGTTCCTCGTAGTACCGGATGGTCCGGCTGCTGACCCCCGCCGCCTTGGCGAGCTCCCCGATGCTGACCAGGCCCGCCGTATCCTCGACGATCTTCGCGACCATCCCTGTCTACCCCCCGTGTGACATGCCGTCGGCCCATGCGGCTAACACGGTGCGTTAACCCAGAGCCATGCCCCCAAATGGCCGATAAGCGGCCAGACCGCCATGCTGGGGCGAGCCCCGCGCCCGCACGCCCGGCGACCTCGGTGCATCACGGATAGTAGCCTTTCGATTACTAGGAGATGACCAGAATCTCGGCAGAACCCTGAACCGGGCGGACCGATCCGGCCCGGGCTGGCCTATGGGAGGTACGCACCACGGGAGTAATCTCGAATTAACCGGCAGTGGCCAGCGGGGCGTCCACCCAGGAAGCGCGTGGCAGGGATGGCCGGTCAACGGGCAAGGCTAGCGTGTGGAGGGCGGACGTCGT
This sequence comes from uncultured Actinomycetota bacterium, assembly GCA_963739645.1. Taxonomy (GTDB): domain Bacteria; phylum Actinomycetota; class Actinomycetes; order Streptosporangiales; family Streptosporangiaceae; genus JASHPR01. Next base: position 31,194 of record CAVUBM010000055.1, on the reverse strand, counting down.
GTCGGAGGCATACATCGTCGGGGCGGTGCGCACCCCGGTCGGCAGGCGTAATGGCGGCCTGTCCGCGGTGCACCCGGTGGACCTGGCCGCACATGTCCTGACTGAGCTTGTCGCCCGGACCGGAGTCGATCCCACCGCGGTCGACGACGTGATCATGGGCTGCGTCTCCCAGATCGGCCCGCAGACCATCGACATCGCGCGGAACGCCTGGCTGTCGGCCGGCCTGCCGGAGAACGTCCCCGGCGTCACCATCGACCGTCAGTGCGGCTCCTCGCAGCAGGCCGTGCACTTCGCCGCCCAGGCCGTGCATGTCCGGAACGCAGGACCTGGTGGTCGCGGCCGGCGTCGAGAGCATGAGCATGGTGCCGATGGGCTCCACCGTGTCCCTGCCGCTGGAGAAGGGCATGCCGCTGCCGTTCGGCGCAGGGCTGGCGGGACCGGTACGGCGACCAGGAGATCTCCCAGTTCCGCGGCGCGCAGCTGGTCTGCGAGAAGTGGGGACTGAAGCGGCTCCAGCTCGAGGAGTTCGCGCTGGAGAGCCACCGCCGCGCCCTCGAACGCGATCGACGAGGGGCGGTTCGACCGGGAGATCACGCCGGTGGGCGGGGCCACCACGGACGAGGGGCCGCGCCGGGACACCTCCCTGGAGAAGATGGCCGAGCTGAAGCCGCTGCGCGAGGGCTGGGAGCTGACCGCGGCCACCGCGTCGCAGATCTCCGACGGCGCCGCCGCGCTGCTGATCGCCTCGCCGGACGCGGTGAAGCAGCACGGCCTGAACGCCGCGGGCCCGGATTCACTCGCTCACGGTGACCGGCTCCGACCCGGTGTTCATGCTGACCGGGCCGATCCCCGCCACCGAGCAGGCCCTGGCCCGGGGTCACCTGACGCATCGAGCGACATCGACGTGTTCGAGGTCAACGAGGCGTTCGCCCCGGTGCTGCTGGCCTGGTCGGCCGACACCGGCGCCTCGCTGGAGAAGACCAACCCGAACGGCGGCGCGATCGCGCTCGGGCACCCGCTCGGCGCCACCGGCGCGATCCTGATGACCAAGCTGCTGCACGAGCTCGAGCGCATCGGGGGCCGGTACGGCCTGCAGACGATGTGCGAGGGCGGCGGCCAGGCGAACGCCACGATCATCGAGCGCATTTCCTGATCTACCCCGGCTAGCCCCGCCTCCGGCGGGCGGGGCACGAACCTCGTCCCCGCCTGCCGCCTCATGGGCTGCCGCTCGCCGTCGCCCGCTGCCGCAGGCGTCGGCCGAGCCATCTCCAGGCCCGCCTCCGGGCCGAGAACGGAAAGATCTGGCTCCAGGAAATATCTAATCTGAGTTATAAGTTCTCTCCTATTGAGAACCGAGGTTACCTGGAGAACCGAATCCTGGTACTCACCTGGAGGTGAAACGCAGTGCTGCTGACATCGTTTGATCCCTTTACGCAGGAGTTCGCGCGGCGGGCGTTCGGCTCGGCCGACTACCGTCGGCTGGCCCGGATGGACGCTATCCGGCGCGAGAACGACATCGAGCTCCGGTTCGATCTGCCGGGCATCGACCCGGAGAGCATCGACGTCACCGTGGACCGCGGCGTGCTGACCGTCAGTGCCCGCAGGGCCGAGGAGTACACCGAGGGCGAGAAGCCGTTCATCCGCGAGCGCGTGATGGGCTCCTACACCCGCAGGCTCCGCCTGTCCGACGCGGTTGACGCCGAGAAGATCGAGGCCAGCTACACCGACGGCGTGCTGACCGTGCACGTGCCGGTCGAGGAGCAGGCCAAGCCGCGCAAGATCGAGGTCCGTGCCGACGCCAAGGCCATCGCTGCCTGACGCGGAGGTACTCTGTCCGGGCCCGCGCGGTGCTATCCGCCGGGCCCGGAACCATTCCCGGAGCCAGTCATGCCACCGTTGCCACTCGATGACGAGAACCTGCCGCTGTTCACGGTCGGCCAGGTCTCGGAGATGCTCGAGCTCCAGCAGGCCTTCCTGCGCCGGCTGGACGAGTTTCGCGTGGTCCGGCCGTCCCGGTCGCCGGGCGGCCAGCGCCGTTACACACGGCGCGAGATCACGGTCGTCCAGTACGTGGTGAATCTCATTGACGAGGGCATGACGCTGACCGCCATCCGCCGCGTGCTCCAGCTAGAGGAGCGCGTCAGGGAACTGGAGGCGCAGCGCGATGCGCTCGTCGCGGAGCGCGATGTGCTGCTGGAGCGCCTGGGCGGCGCCCGGCGCTAACGTCGCTCCGCCTAGAGGTGGCCCTGGCTCAGTCAGACTGAGCCAGGGCCACCTCCCTGTCTGCCCCGGGGCGGCTCCAGGGGTCAGCCGATGTGCCGGTGCACGTTCTCGTGCTTCGACGGCCCGGGCACGGTCTCGGCCACCCAGGGACCGGGAATCGACGGGTCGATGATGCCGTGCTCCAGCCACGTGTACCGGCCGGTCATGACCCGCCGGGCCAGCCCGGTGTCGGCCGCGTCGGTGTTGTTCCAGAGCTGGCCGAACAGCTCCTCGCAGCGCAGCCTGGCCTGCGCGCAGAACGCGTCGGCCAGCTCGAACCCGGTCTTGCCGCGCCCGCCAGCGGTGCCGTCCTCGGCGTCCATCTGGGCGCGCACGCACACCGCGCTCATCGCGAACAGCTCGGCCCCGATGTCGACGAGCCGGCCGAGGAAGCCCTGCTTGCGCTCCAGCCCGCCCTGCCACCGGGCCATGCCGTAGAACGTGGCGCGGGCCAGCTTCCTGCTCGCCCGCTCCACGTACCGCAGGTGCGCCGCGAGCGGGCCGAACTCGCTGAACGCCTGCGGCTTCTGCCCCTCGCCGGTCACCAGCGTAGGCAGCCACCGGCCGTAGAATTTCCCGGCCTTGCCCGCCGCGCGGGCGCGATCAGCGACCGGCAGCCCGGGCTTGATCACGTCACCGGCCGCGGCGAGATGGGCGTCCACCGCCTCCCGGGCGATGAACAGCCGCATGATCTCCGAGGAGCCCTCGAAGATCCGGTTGATCCGCTGGTCGCGCAGCAGCTGCTCGGCGGGCACACCGCGCTCACCCCGCGCGGCCAGCGAGGCGGCGGTCTCGTAGCCGCGGCCGCCGCGGATCTGCACCAGCTCGTCCGCGATGACCCAGCCCATTTCCGAGCAGTACAGCTTGGCCAGCGCGGCCTCGATCCTGATGTCACGGCGCTTGTCGTCCGCCAGCTGGCTGGACAGCTCGACCACGGCCTCGAGCGCGTAGCTGGTCGCCGCGATGAACGCGATCTTCTTGGCCACCGCCTGGTGCTGGGCGACCGGGCGGCCCCACTGGACCCGCTCGCCCGACCACTCCCGCGCGATCTTGAGCGCCAGCTTCCCGGTCGCCGCGCAGCTCGCGGGCAGGGAGAGCCGGCCGGTGTTGAGCGTGGTGAGCGCGATCTTCAGGCCCTGGCCCTCCTCCCCGATCCGGGCGGCCGCCGGGACCCGGACCTCGTGGAACCTGGTTACCCCGTTCTCCAGGCCGCGCAGGCCCATGAACGCGTTGCGGTGCTCGACGGTGATCCCTTCCGCGCTGCCCTCGATCACGAACGCGGTGATCCCGCCGCGGTGGCCGTCGCTCTTCGGCACCCGCGCCATGACCACGAGCAGGTCCGCGACCACGCCGTTGGTTGTCCACAGCTTCACCCCGTCGAGCACGTACTCGCTCCCGTCGGCGGACGGGGTCGCCGAGGTGCTCAGCCGCGCCGGGTCGGAGCCGACGTCCGGCTCGGTCAGCAGGAACGCGCTGATCTCACCGCGCGCGCACCTGGGCAGGTACTGCTGCTTCTGCTCTTCGGTCCCGAACAGCGCGAGCGGCTGTGGCACACCGATCGACTGGTGCGCGGACAGCAGCGCGGCGATCGCGGGCGACGCGGAGCCCACGATGATCAGCGCACGGTTGTAGTACAGGTTGGACAGGCCGAGCCCGCCGTAGGCGGTGGGAATTTTCATCCCGAACGCTCCGACGCGCGCCAGTCCCGTCACTACCTCATCGGGTATCCGGGCGTCGCGTTCAATCAGCGCGCTGTTCACCGACGCTTCGCAGAACTCGCGCAGCCGGGTGCAGAACTCCTCACCGCGCTGAGCGGCCTCGCCCCGCTGGCGCGGATGCGGGTGGATCAGGCCCAGCTGGAAGTCGCCCAGGAAGAGCTGCTTCCCGAAGCTGGGCAGCGCCCATTCGGCCTCCCGGGCTTGTTCCGCCACCTCGCGGGCCTGAGCCTCGCTGACCTGCGCGCCGCGCGGTCCCGGCTGCGTGCCGCCCTGGGTTGCCTGGGTGGATTCCTGGTGCTCGCTCACAACATCGGTCCTTGTCCTCGTCGGCCTCTAAACGGCTACTGCCCAGTAGAGGCCGACGGTAACGCGGACGCAAGCCGCTGGCCGCCAAGGTGGCGCAGGCGCGAAGGGCCGTTACGCGCCGCCGCGCGGCAGCGGCTCGGGCACCAGACCGTCGCCGGGGCCGGACGCGGACGCGAGTTCATCGAGGGCGGTGCCGAGCCCGTCCGGGTCGGGCGCGGGCTCCTCGGCCCGGCTCACGAAGACCTGCGGGCTGATCGCGTGCAGCGCGGACAGCACGCCCGTGATGTCGTTCTCCTCCGGGATCTCGACCACGACCTCGTTCGACGCCGTAGGCGTGTCGCCCCCAGGCAGCACGCGCAGGTAGGACACCGGCTCCGCGGCGAGCGCCTCCTTGACCGCGGCCCGGCCGGCCGTACTGTCCGGCACTAAAACCCGGATTCGCCACAGTGGCATAGGGAAACCTTCCGTCGGCTGTATACGGTTATGTCGCCTCCACCGCCCCGCTGCCAGCGCGTCAGACGTCGGTCCGGTAGAAGTTCAGGTAGGACCGGGACGGGGTCGGACCGCGCTGATCCTGGTACCTGGAGCCGTACACGGGTGACCCGTACGGATGCTCAGCGGGCGAACTCGTCCGGAACAGGCACAGCTGGCCGATCTTCATCCCTGGCCAGAGCTTGATCGGAAGCGTGGCGACGTTGGAAAGCTCAAGCGTCACGTGCCCGGAGAATCCTGGGTCTATCCACCCCGCGGTGGAGTGCGTCAACAGTCCAAGTCTACCGAGGCTTGAGTTGTGGGTGGGGATGAAGGCCGGGCCGGCCAGGAACAGTCCGGCTGGGTTGCTGACCTCGATGCACCGCACCGGCCGCGAGCTGACCTCCCGGACATCCATGATGGCCCGGGAGCCCTCCGAGCGTCCTTGCCTGACCGGCTCGCTGCGCAGCCGGAACACCGAGAACGACGGGGTGAACCTCACCTGGAAGGTCGGCTGCTGCTCGACCCCGCCGGCCGTCGCCGGCTGCTTGCGCTTCACCGGGCGGCAGCCCAGCCCCGCCGCCAGTTCCGCGACGGCGTCGGCCACGCACTCGTCGACGCTGGTGAACTCGCAGCGGCCGAGCTTGTCGGCATCCCCGCCGGCGTCCATCAGTCCTTGCAGCAACGCCAGCCGCTGGGGGACGGACGACCGCAGGAAAAGCTCGGGAACCCGGTCGGCGTGCGTGGTCCGGGTGCTGTCCCCGAGCCAGATCCCGAGGGCGTAGGGGTCAGCAGGCAGCGCCTGGCCGGGATACTGCGCCGGCCCGGCGAGCTGGATGTGGTGGTTCCATTCGTCCCCGGCCCGCAGCGAGTCGGCGATCTCCTCGGTCGTCCGGACCGATCCGGGCCTGCCCTGCTTGCGCTCGGACTTAGTGCGGGTCAGCCACGCGTGCGACAGGTCGGCCACCAGCGACTGGCCGTCCGAGAACACGACCTCCCGGCACGGCCGGCCGAGCATGGCCGGCGTGGCCGCGACGATCTCGGTCGGGTGCCCGCTCTCGTCAAAGACCTGGTCGCCGGCCTGAAGGTCACCCATGTGCCGCCACCCGCGGGGGGTCGGGATGGGGGTGTCGGCCGCGAGTGCCTTGCCCTCCAGGCGGCCCGCGATGTCGTCCGGCAGGCTCACGACCTCATACGTGGAGGCCAGCACGAACTCGCCCGGATGCAGCACAAAGGGCTCCGATCCATTCGGCTCGACCAGCCTGGTCAGCTCCGGCTGCTCCTCTGCGGGGTCAATATGCGGGTATCGGTGGTTTTCGAAGACACGGAAGTACCGGTCAAGCCGGACGTCGATGCTCGACGGCTGGATCAGCTCGGGCGAGTACGGATCGAGCTTCACCCGGCCCGCCTCGACTTCCGTCCTGATATCCCGGTCGGAGAGCAGCACCCTGGCAACCTACCGGTTCCGGTACGATGTCGGGGCGGACTGAACCTGCGTGCCGGGTGTCAACCACCGGTTCGGTGCCAGGCTCGCAGCACGCGGGTGTAGTTCAATGGCAGAACGTCAGCTTCCCAAGCTGATAGTGCGAGTTCGATTCTCGTCACCCGCTCCACCACCAGCCACCTGATCACAGGCATGATCACGATTCTTCTCGCCCAGCATCAGGCTCCTCGTGGTCTCCGCGTGTCCGTTGCGTGCCCGATGAGCTGCTGTCGGTCCGGTCTAGCTCTGTCTCGACGAGCTGGCTCCCGGCTCATCCGCGCCTACACCCCTGGCAGGGGTGGTGCGCGATGAACGAACTGCGGGTGATGACTCGGATCCGCGAAGAGGTCGCACCCGGATGCCCCGACCCGATGAGATCGCGGCGCTGCGGCTGCGGCCGGGCGTGCCGGTGCTCGATGTCTGGCACACCAGCATCGACCAGGACGGCGAGCCGTATGAGCTGACCCGGTTCGTGATGCGTGGCGACATGACCGGCCTGCTCTACGACGTGCCGGTCGAGTAGCCGGGCGGTGCGCCGGTCGGCTCTGCCGCGTATCGCGCTGCTGGCCCTGATCTGGGGCTCAGCGTTTTTGTGGATCTAGCTTGCGATCCGCGGCTTCTCCCCGGTTGAAGTCACGTTCGCCCGGCTCGCGCTCGGGGCAGCGGTGCTGTTTCCTGTCGTGGCTGCGCGCCATGAGGCCGTGCCGCGGTCCTGGCGGCTGTGGGTGCATATTGTCGTGGCGGCGCTGTTCGCCAACGCCGCCCCGTACCTGCTGTTCGCGGTGGCCGAGCAGACGGTGGACTCCTCGACCGCCGGGATCATCAACGCGACCACGCCGCTGTGGGCAGTGCTGCTGGCCGTGACAGTGCGGCATCAAAAGTCGATTACGGCGTGGCAGGCAGCCGGGTTGATCGTCGGGTTCGGTGGGGCGCTGCTGATCTTCGCACCCTGGGGGTCCTCATCCGGGCTGGTCTCTGCCGGTGCGCTGGAATGCCTGGCCGCGTCGGTCAGCTATGCGATCAGCTATATCTACATGGACCGGTTCCTGGTTCGGCGGGGCATGAGCCCGATCGTGCTGTCGGCCTGCCAGCTTCTGGCCGCGTCGGTCCTACTCGCCATCGCCTTGGGAGTCGCTGGTGCCCCGGCACCGCATTTCACTGTCGTCAGTGTCGCTGGTGTAGTGAGCCTGGGAGTTCTCGGGACCGGCGTGGCCTACGTGCTGAACTACCAGATCATCACCAGCGAAGGCGCGACCATCGCCTCCACAGTGACCTACCTGCTCCCCGTGGTCGCCATCGTGCTAGGCGTCATGGTCCTGGGAGAGACCGTGACCCTGGTAGCGCTCGGAGGCATCGTGCTGGTTCTGGCAGGAGTGGCACTCACCCGCCATCACAGAAAGCAGCCAGCCGCAGACGAACCCTAGACTCGCGTATCCCTTTCGTGCCCGGTGCATGTGGGGTAGTGCGACTGCTGCACTACCGTTCATCCCTTTGAAGGGGTGAAGACCGGATGGTTAACCCTCCAGGAGTCCAAGCTCGCCGGACCGGGTGACCGCCTGGCTGCGGGAGGAGACCCCCAGCTTCTGGTAGATCGACATCGCCTGCGACTTGATGGTGTTGCTGGACAGGGAAAATTCTCCGGCGATCTCCGAGAACGACAGGTGGGTGGACAGCAGCGGCAGCAGGCGCAGCTCGGCGCCAGTCAGCGCCGATGCTCCGGGGGCGCTTGAATCGCGCTCGTCCGCGAGCCGGGCCTGGCCAGCAACAGGCAGCGTCATGGCACCCTCGGAATCCATGCGCGGCCACGAGTTACGGGAATCGTGTGGGCTGCGAGGCAAGGGAACGGCAGTGAGGCGGGCTGCCGATCGAGTGCCGGTGTCGGGGTCTGCGGGATCAGTCATGGCATCACCAGCGCCCGACCGGCCGGGCCTGGCCTCGTACAGCCCGGGAAACAGGCCCAGATGCCCGGCATACGCCGCAACGCCCGCATGCAGCGGGTACGGTCCGCGGATCCGCTGAAGCCGAGGTGAGACCTCGGAGTAATCCAGATAGGGATGATCGCCGCAGTCGTAGCAGATGACCTCGAACCCGCCGGTGTAACGGGCCTGGCGGTCATCCACCATCCAGACTGACTGCCGCCGCAGGCTCGCTGTCTGGCCATGGCCCGGCTGGCCAGCAAGCGGCCGTGTCCCGACATCCTCGGCATCAATGCGCACCCGCGGGTCACAGTCATGACGCTGGTCGCGCGGTGCGGGGACGGCGCTCACCCGAGCGGGAGATGGGGTGCTGGTCCCGATGTTCTGATCTGCGGCGCTACTCATTCAACTCAGTCCCTAGGTCAGCAGTTCATGCCGCCGCCAGGGTCCGGAGCAGCGCTAGCCGCGAACACAACGATACCCCCAGTCACTGGCACAGCAAGAAATCAGCTGAGCTTGCCCTCTTTGTGATCCGGCAACTGATGGGCGACAGATCTCCGTCAGTTGAAGTGCGACACGTGCAGGGAATCAGGCCAGCAGGCCGTCTGAACTGGATTCACGGATCTGGCCGATGAGCGAGTATCGTCGCGGCCTCGACAAGGTCCGGTCAGTCAGCTGTGGGACCGGCAAGCGACTAGATCAGCTCCAGGAGGACGCCGTCTTCGGACTCCCTACCGCCTGGGCCGTGGATGCAGATGATGCCGACGATCTCGTCGAACAGGGTAGGGCCCTCGCCGCGGCGCGCGCGGCTGATTCTGGCCTGGATGGTCGAACGCTGCGACGGATGGCAGGTGAGGAGAAGCCGCTCCAGTCGGCGGGTTGTCTCCTCGTAGCCGAGCGCGGCCCGAGACGACTCAGAGTTGAGCCACCTCAGCACCCATCCGCTCTCGGGCGTCCCAAACCCCCCTCGGAGCAGGTCGTTGAAAGCATCCAGATTTCCCCGCCACGTGTAGTTGCAGAGCAGCCGCGTGAACTCGCGGGCAAAGCCGTCGAAGTCGGAAAAGTTTGCTCCGTCGATTACCAGCACGGGAAGGTCATCGCTCTGGTTGCTCATGATCCAAGTATGGGCACCACTCCGGTGATCCGCTTCTGACGCGACCTGCGCTCGGATGTCGCAGATCAGTTGACGGACGACTGTCGCACGTCAATCGACGGAGGACATGAGCTTGCCCTCTTGTGTGAACCGTCGGCTGATGCTCTCCGGATCGTCCTCGGGTGATGCTTAACGCGGACCCTAGATCTCGTAGCCGGGGTGGCCGCTCGCGCTGCGGCGGGTGGCCTCCTTGCTGACGGCGCGCGGATGGGGGCGGACAGATGGTTCCCATCGTGCCGGAACCGGAACTGGCTGTCTCTGGCTGACGGCGCGATCTGCACGGTCGAGGTGCCGGAGGTAGGCCTTGGCCGCGGCGGACATCAGGCTGCGGTGACTGAACCCCAGTCCGGCCAGGGCATGCCGCGCAAAGGATGTAGCCCGCGCTTGGCTGCTGGAGATGGAGAAACATGGTGTTACATTGAGTTGCTGACGTAACTATGAGGGGGCGGCCATGGACCAGTCGGCGATCGAGCGCCTCGAGCAGCAGATTGACGAGGAGGTGAAGAAGCGCTTCCCCGGTATGGTGCAGCGGGTTGCGGTATTGCAGTATGGCGATGACCCGGTGATCGAGCCGGGAGAGCTGATGGTCCGGGTGATCCTCGAGGCGGCGGAGGGGCGCGAGGGCCAGGAGCAGGCCCTGCAGGCGTTCGAGAACGCGCACGGTCAGGCGATCAAGCAGTTCCGGCACGATCTGTCAGCCCAGCTTCCCGAGGCCGGGCGGCTGGAGTTCCGCACCAGCGGCGACACCGGCGAGGGCCCCCGGATGGTGCTGGGTGGCGGGCCCCGTGGCTCGCTGGAGGCCCGCGCGGCCGAGGGCGGCGAGCTGACCCCGGTGATGGCCCGGCTCGGCTCGGTGGACCTGGAGACCCTGGACGCGCTGATCACCGCGGGCATCGCGGCCAGCCGCGCGGAGGCCGTCCGCTGGGCACTGGCCCGCATCCGCGAGCGGCCAGCATATGCACAGCTGCGCGAGCGAGCCCGCGAGATCGAAAGGCTCAAGACCGAGTTCTAACCCGGGATCGCCGCCTAGACCTCGTACCTGGAATGGCCGCTTGCGCTGCGGCGGGTGACCTCCTTGATGACGGTTCGGGGATGGGCAGTCAGCTGGGTTCCTTCGTGCAGGATGCGGAACTGGCTGTCTTCGATGACCACGGTGACGACCTTGCCACGGTGGGCGTGGCCGAGGTGGATCTTCACTCCGGCGACCATGAGGCCGCCCTGGCTGGAGACCACGCGGGTGACTCGCATCGCGGGTGGGGATGCAGGCGGCTGCCCGGCGAGGCGGGCTCCGTGCAGGCGGCCGCGGGCGGCCGGTGGCAGCGGGCTGGGCAGGGTGCGGGCCAGGACGCCGTCGGCGGTGATGACGTGGATGAGCTTGGCATCCAGGCGCAGGGTGACGCGCTGCCCGGCGAGATGGATCCCGGCGCTGACCTGCTTGCCGCCGACGCCGACGCAGCCGCCCGCGCCGACCAGGCGCTGGACTTCGACGATGGCGTCAGCGGGCAGCGGCCCGGGCGGCAGGGCGGTGGCCGGGGAGGGCCGGGCGGGCCTGCCGCCGGTGGCGCGCAGCCGAGCCAGGCCGGTGTCGGTGAGGGTGACCGGGTGGGTCTTGATCAGCTGGCCGTCGTGGAAGATGTGCAGGCTGGTTCGGTCAAAGCGGAGGGTGACCTTCTGCCCGGCCAGCGGCTTGCCGAGCCAGATCTGGCGCCCTGCGGCGAACATGTTCCCGCTGGCCGGGACAACCCGGTCGATCTCCACCGCGTCAGCGTCGCGTGCCGGGACCACGGCGGGCGGAGTATCGGCGGGCTGGCCGGGTTCGGCGGTGAGCGTGGGTGGCAGTCGCAGCGGCAGGTCCTGCTGCTGCCCATCTGATGCCGCCTTGGCGAAGCGGCTGGCCGGGGTGTTCATGCCCAGCGACTGGTGCGGCCGTTCGCGGTTGTAGTAGCCGACCCAGGCGTCCAGCTCGGCCTGGGCGTGAGCGAGGCTGACGAAGCTGTCGCAGGTGGCGAGGAACTCCTCGCGCAGGGTCTTGTGCCAGCGCTCGATCTTCCCGGTCGTGGTGGGGGTGCGGGGGCGGGTCAGCCGGGTAGTGATGCCGTTCTCCCGGCAGATCCGCTCAAACAGCACCTCGGACGGCCGGGGCCGGGTGAATCTCCCGGTGAACTGCTTGCCATTGTCTGAGAGCACTTCGGCGGGGACACCGAATCGGGTCAGGGCGGCGGCGAAGGCGGCGCAGACGGCCCGGCCGGTGGCCCTGGTCACCAGGCAGGCGATGACGCAGTAGCGGGAGTGGTCATCGATGCCGGACACCAGCTTGACCTCGGTGCCGTCGGACAGGAACACCCCGCCCATGATGCCGAGCTGCCACAGTTCCATCGGCTCGCCGCGTTCCCACCGGATATACGACGAGGCGGGACGGCGGCGCTGCCCGGGGGCGATCAGGCCGTTGCGGGCCAGCACCCGGTAGAGCGTTGCTTCCGAGGGGACCGGCATGACGTCGCGGCGGCCGAGCTCGAACGCCAGCCGGGCCGGGCCCCACCGCGGATGCGACCGCCGCAGCTCGCACACCGCCGCCTCGATCTCAGCGGGAATCTGATGCGGGCAGGACTGCGGCCGATGTGACTTGTCGGCCAGGGCAGCCAGGCCACCAGCCCGGTAACGGCGCACCCAGGCGTGCACGCTTTGCCGTGACACACCATTCCGGGCAGCGACTTCGGTGACCGGGCACCCGGCCTCAACCTCCAGCACAGCGCGATACCGCTGTTCCATGACACTCAGCTCCACCAGCACCGGCCCGGCCTCCCGCGTGATCGCCAATGATCACGCGAAAGCCAAGCCAGCCGACAGGCGTAAAGCATCAACCGAAGCCGGAGTGTCAAGCATCAGCCGAAGTTCTGCATGGGTGTCTAGTCCCACCTGATGGTTGACGGATTAGTCCCAGGACATGCTTTCCAGGTGGCCTAGGAAACATGGGCAGCCTTGCGGTGCTGCTGGGCTTTGATGCTGCGGACCGGCTGGGTGGTGGTCCGGCGGACGGTTGTGGTGTCATCGCCGCCCAGGTCGATGGTGACCGTGTCGGCGGCGACGTGGACGGTGACGATCTGGCGGGCGTGGATCCGGCCCAGGGCGATCTTCTGCCCGGCGACCATGATGACCCCGGTGTTGCTGGCCACCCGCTGGGCGGTGACCGGCTCGGCAGAGGGCCGCGGGGGTGGCCCGGCGGAGCGGGCGCCGCGCAGTTTGCGGGCCTGATCCCAGAACAGCGGGCTGGGCCGGGTCCGCAGCAGCTCACGGGTCTCAGGGTCGAAGAACATCAGGGTGTTCTCCTCGATCCGGACCGGCACCCCGCCGGCCGCCGAGGATCTCCGCGGCCAGGACGTAGCGCCCGGCCAGGTGAACCGCGCCGTCTTTGCTGACGATCCGGTCGGCCTCGATCGCCGCTCCCGGCTCCGCGGGCGGAAGCGGCGGGGGCCCGGCCGGGCGTGCGCCCTGGGCGGCGAGTGCGGTCAGGTCCGCTGCGGCCAGGTGGGAGCGGACCGTCTTGATCCGGGCTCCGGCGATCAGCAGGTGGATCACGCCGGTGCTGGCCCAGAACGTGACGGTCAGCCCGGACCGGTCCGGGCCCAGCCAGAACTGGCGCCGGGCGACCTGCATGTTCCCGCTGGCCGGGACCACCCGCTCGAACTCCACCGGGCCACCGTCAGAGACCCGCACTGCCGTCGGCACCGGCGTTTCATCATCGGGTCCTGCAGGCAGAGTGCTAGCGGGGGGTGCGGTGGCCAGAGCGAGGACGGCTGGGAGCCGCAGCGGGAGCAGGTCTTGTTCTGCCTGCGCAGCAGCGGTGCTGAACCGTTCCGCTGGGGCAGCCATGCCGATGGCCTGGTGCGGCCGGGTGGTGTTGTACTCGCTCACCCACGCATCGATGGCGGTCTGTGCGGCAGCCAGGTCTGTGAACGGGACGGCGTCATCGAGAAGCTCGCGGCGCAGGCTGCCATGGAACCGCTCGATCTTCCCGGTGGTTGTCGGGTGGCGGGGCTGGGTCAGCCGGTGGGTGATGCCGTTGTCGCGGCAGATCCGGTCAAACAGCACCTCCCCGCCCTTCCCGAAACGATCAGTGAACTGCTTGCCATTGTCCGACAAGACTTCGCCGGGCACCCCGAACCGGCGCAGCGCGGCGGCGAACGCCAGCGCGTCCCGGGCGGCCTGGTCGTAGTCATACCGGGCGGGGTCGACGGGCACCCCCTGATGGTCGACCCGGCAGTAGGACGGGCAGGTCAAGGTGATGAACATGGACGGGCGGAACGTCGTGCCGTCCGGCGCGGTGTAGGTCTTCCCGAGCGTGCGCGGACTGACCTTCCGTTTGGGTAGGTCGGGGGCGTCCTGGCGGCGGCGGGTCGACCGGTGCCGCCGGGCAGGCTTGTCCGGGGCGACGCTCCCGCGCACGCCGGACTTGGCGATCTCCTCATCGAGCTCGCGGATGAGCTCGTCGAAGTCGGCCGTGTCTTGCCCGGCCGCCTCAGCCTGGTCCCGGGTCTGCTGGGCGTCGGCGCGCAGCACCACCCACCACTGCTGATCCTCGGTGGCCGGGTCCGGGGTCAGGTCGGGTTCGTCCTCGAGATGCCAGCCTTCCCGGCACTGGACAGCGCGCAGGCTCCTGGCCCGCTCAGCGCAGGACGGGCAGACATGGGCCAGGGTGTGTCCGCACGGGACAAGAACCTGGTCCACCTCGCCGGTGTCGAGGTTGGTGCGGCGGAGCTGGATCGGGCGGACGCAGGCGCCGTGCTCGACGGCCAGGTCCTTGACCACCTCCCGGGCCAGCGGCATGGCCATCCGCTGCGCCCGCGTCGTCCTGGCGGCCTGGGCAGAACCCGGCTGCCGTCAGGTTCGGTAGCTATCGGGTTCGGGGGAGGGACCTGGGACAGGACCGGGCGCGGCCAAGTTGCCGCAAACAGGCCGGGAGATGGCAACGAGGACCAGGGGCGTCACGCTGTCATCAGCGGGGAGCCACGCTGAGCCACGGGAAGCCCCCGCGAGGATCCGGGCGCGCCCGGCCGTGGCGTAGGCCAGGCAGATCACAGGACCTCCACCAGCACTCTTCTGAGCAGCAGGCCGTGACAGGCGGCGCCCGGCTCCTACACAATGAGGCTTACCTGACGTCAGATGTCACCCTGTGCAGCCTCACAACTGGCCGCTAGGAGGGGAATACATGAGCGGATTCAGGTAATAGGGGAAGCATGAAACGACTGGTGAAAGGGGCGCTGCTGGCCGCTGGGACCGCGCTGGCTATCTCCGCTGCGCCCGCCATGCCCGCGGCCGCGGCGACGAGCGGGACCGAGACGCTCAGGGGCACCATCGTGTTCGTGGCCGGCCCGGGTACGAACAGCCGGACAGTCGTCAGCAGCGTGGTGCGCGCCACGGGGGTGTTCCGCGGCGTCGGCCGGGTCGTCGAGATCGTGGCCCCCGATCCTGCTACTGGTGTCAGCCAGGACGATCTGGTCTTCCGCGGCGGCACCATGCACGTGGTCAGCAGGGCCGGGAGTTTGTTGTCATTCTCGGTCAACCCGCATAGCTGCCTGTTCACCGGGACGCAGCAGTTTGCCTGGGATGTGACCGGTGGCACCGGGCAGTTCGACGACGCGACCGGCAGCTTCACCGGGACGGTCAGTGCCGTAGCGCTTTTGGCCCGCAACCCCGACGGCAGCTGCTCGTTGACGCCATTGCCATTCCCGCGCCACGAGGTAGACAAGTTCGCGGAGAGCGGGACGCTGTCGTTCTGAAACGAGTGTCGCTGCCCGAAAGTAGAGATCGCCAGCGAGCCGGTTGGGCCTAATTCTCCACGGGACGTTCGCCTCTGGCCAATGGTGCCGCGGTCCGGGTTGGAGTGAGGGCTCGGCCAGAGGCACACAGGATGGCGACAGGCCCACCCCTTGGAAGGGAAAAAGATGCCGAAAGTATCGAAGGCAAGCGCTTCATCTCACCAACCGATACCGGGGGTGCTTGATGCTTATTCTCACGAGATCGACGGCTGGACCATCAGCATGGAAACCCACTCGGTCGACCTAGACGCCGCTTTTCTCTTTAAGGGCGCACCGAACGATCAATGCCAGGCGCCCCACATGGGCTACGTGCTAAAAGGCAAGTACGGCATGCGGATAGCCGACGGGGTGGAGGAGGTATTCGAGGCCGGTGACGCGTTCTTCATCGGTCCCGGGCACACGCCGATCATCTTCGCGGGGTGCGAGGTTGTATATTTCACCCGAACCGAGGAGGGGAACCGCGAACTCGCCGTCGTCGTGCCGAACCTCATGAAGTACATGCAAGAGCAAGGGATGGAAGTGCCGGGCGCGCCCCAGCCATCACCACAGTTGGACGAGGACTAGGCATTACACGGGCTCGGTTAGAGGTCGCGGAGCTTCACCCATCCGACCAGTTGTTCTTGGGAACGTCCAATCTGTGAGCAGACGTCGTATCACGCTTCCGGTCCTTGGTCGCCGGCGCTCCCTGCGGTCCGGGGTCGGCTTGCCACCGAGCGACTAGAGGTAGGCATCCCTCACAACGTTCTCACGGACTGGTCGGACGGCACCGAATCACGGCGCCGCTACCGGACATCTGGTTCCTCGTGACCTGCGATTTTTGGATTCCAGGGCACTGGCCGGACACGCTGCATTGGTCTACGGATCAGAAGGTCGCGTGCCCTTTGCGTGCCCGATGAGGCAGACAGCCACGGGTACTGGCAGTCACTCGCGGATACCTCCGCATGCCCGCTGACCTGCGTACGGACAGGTCCGAGCGTAGTCGCCTACGTCCTCCTAAGCAGTAAGTCAGGACGAGTGATGGCGTGGCGCTGCCGCTACTGACGCGTCCACCAATCACGGATCACAGCCTCGGTTTGAGCGGCGCCCGACTGAAACTGGTCATCCATGCCAGTGGCCTCGCCGATCAGCGCACGTGCCGCATTCAGCGCCGACTCTGGATGGTGGTCCGGAAGGGTGCCAGGCAGCATGACGATGACCCAAGTACGATCCTCACGATCCTCGGCCTCCGCGCGAAGGTCTTGCTTCCGCTTCGATGCCAGGCTGTGGAAGATCTGCAGCCAGTGTTCGCTTGCGTGCCCGGCGAGCGGAATCTCAGCGTTCACCGCCCCCTGGCCTGCGATGACCTTGATATCTGCAGTGCGGTCGATGTCTGGCATCGTTGCCCGCCTCCCTCGCGGCGGCCCAGGTGGTTGTCTTACGAGAGTACGGCGCATATCGGAGCGCGGCTGACAGCAACGGTGACAGCAACAACAGCGGCCACCGGCGACCAGCAGCAACCGGCGACAGCGCATAACGCTCGCACGATTCGCGCCAACTGGCGATATGTCCGGCCTGAAAAGCGGAAGGTCGCCGTGCAATTAACGTGCAATTAACCAGGGTCATGAGGGGGCACTCACGGCTAGCCAGGCCAGGGCGAGCATCGAGAGGGTGATGTGGGCATACCAGGCGCGCCAGGTGCGGACCTGGTAGTGATCCAGCCCGGCCTCGTTCTTGGCCTGCTGGAAGCATTCTTCGATGTGCCAGCGGCTGCCTGCCACCCAGGCCAGGTCCACCAGGCGGGTGCGGGCCGGGCCGTAGCAGGCGTAATAGGCGAGCTCGGCTGGGTCGCTGACCGAGCGGCGGGCCAGCAGCCAGTGCCCGCGGCCCGGTTCGGCCCCGGCCGCGATAGCGACCCGCGCCCAGTCGAACTCGCGGGGGCCGTGTGCTCCGGCCCCGGTGGACAGCCGCTGCCATGACCGGGCCGGGGCAGCGGCGATCAGCGCATCAGCGCGCTGCTCAGCGCCGTCGATGGTGAAGGTGTCGCTGCGGCGGATGGCCAGCACATAGTGCAGGTCGCGGTCTTCCAGCCAGGCGTGCAGGTATTTGGCCTGGCCGTAGGCCTCGTCGGCGGTGAACCAGGCGAACGGCACCCCGGCCTCGATAGCCCGGGCGATCATGGCCTGGGCCTGGCGCGGCTTGGTGGTGAATTCCGCCTGATCGGGGATGCCCGCCGCGGCGCACCGGTCGCGGTCTTCGGTCCAGGAGGCCGGCAGGTAAAGTTCCCGTCGATCACTGACGGTCTCCGAAGTCGGCTGCTGCTCAGTGGTCTTATCGGCCGCGATCTGTCCGATTCCTAAGCTGACAGTGCGGGTTTGGCTCAGGTAAACGTCCATGTCCCGGCAGTTGCGGACGAGCAGGACTCGTCAGGTGCTGCCGTGCCTTCCAACCTCGGCAGGACGTGGCGCGGATGGCGAAACGCTGGCCGCGCTATCAGCCGTGGAGGGGCCCGAGACCCAGACGGTAGAGCAGCTGCGCCATGAGCTGCTGGCCTTTCGCGCTTGGGTAACAGCATGGGTCCTTGGTCATCAGCCCGGCCTTGTAGGCGTCGCCGGTTCCGGAAGCGCCGTTGAAGGCGCGCACTACGTCAATGCAGTCGCCTCCGTACTTCTGCACCGTACCGCAGGCGATGGTTCTCTCGGTGACCGCCTGGTATAGAGCAGCGCCCGGGGTGACGAACGGCGGAAACGCGTCTCCGGCGCCGGGGTATCCGTTGGGGAGGCTAATCGCCCGGATCAACGCGGAGCGGCCAGCCAGCTGGCGAACGGTTGCGACTGTCGTGTCGAAGTTGCGGCCGAACTGGCGCAGCAGCGGCGTATAGCAGGCGCGGTCCTTGCACCGGCCCGCCTGCAGGTCGTCGTCGCCCCGGTTGAGGTCCGCGCCGCCGATCCCGAGCAGGACGACCTGGGCGCCCCGCAGGGCTTGCCGCGTCGCCGGGTCCGACCGGACCTCAGTCAGCAGCACGTCGCTGGTCTTGCCGTCGCTTGCCAGGTTGGTGACGTGCACCACCGAGCCAGTCGCCTTGTGCACGAGTGCGGCGTAACGCCCGACCCAGCCCTGCCCGGTTGGGTCACCTGTGCCGGTCGTATCCGAGTCGCCCAAGGCGACGACGCGGACCGCTTGTGCCGATGGTGAAGAAGCCGGGACCGCCGAACTTTGACCGCCAGGATTGCCAGACCCCGCGCAACCCACCAGCGCAACGAGCAAACACACGATGCCCAGCGACGGGCCATATATCTTTCGCATGGCTCCCCCTCGACGTTCCCGATTTCGGATCATCCTGTGAATGGTGATCTATGTATGGCATCTAGTAATCGGTATGGCCACTGTGCTCCCTGCGCTCGGTGCATCGCATCTACCTGTACAGAGCGCATCACGTCGCTTGTGATACATCAGCCCAGCGAGCCCCACTGCATAGACGCGCCCACAGGCGAAGAGCAGACAGCTGCCGGGCCTGGCGTGACCCTAGGGATGGCCCTACAACGACCCTAGAACGCTGAGGACCAGAGGGGTAAACGCAGGACACCGCGAGGTAGCCCGAGTAACGCGCAGCAACGTTTACCCAGGTCACAACAACAAGGCTGCTACACGGGCCGGAAAAGCCGACACCCTGACACGGAAGAGGTCACTGGTTCAAATCCAGTACGGCCCACCAGGTCACAGCCATATCTTCGGATCTCTGACCGGCCATTCGGCTGAATGACATCAGAAGTGACAGGGTGTTCCATCCAGCGGGGATCTGGGGTCAGGTGCAGAGAGCGACGCGCTAGAGCGGGGCGAGGACGATGTCAACTTAGCGTCCTCCGTGACCGTGAAATCCGAGTCTCCCGTGTATCTGCACTCCAACAGCCCGCTCTTAGCTTCAAGGAGTTCGTAACGAACCCCCTCGGCGCCGGCGATGGACCGCGCAAGTTCGGAAAGGACAACCCATGACCATCGACTTCCAGACCCAAACGGCCTCCTTCGACCCGTTTAAGGGAGAAGAGAACTCGACCGTACTGACGTTCAGCTTTCCCACTAGCGTGAGCAGGGCGGTGCCGATTATCAGCGGCTTCAGCATTGGATATACGGATTCGGATCACCACCTCGGCCGACAGCTGATCCAGGTTCCGACGGCCGGTGTGTTCATTCACGGTAACCTCGGTGAGTTGGTGGACGTGACCGTCCTGTTTCTCCTCAGGGATTTCTCAGGAGACATCGATGACCGTTTCGACGGCTCCGTGGATGTCACGCTGCTGGTTGAGAGGGAGTAGTCACGATCGCGGCAGGTGAACGCTGGAGTACCAACGTAGAGTCTTGGGTGGGCTCAGATCCGGGGATGGCCCGCGAAGTGTACGTGCCCGCCCCTCCAGCATCAAGCGCGACTGTGGCAGCAGGACAACGAGCACAGGTGAAAAGTGCCTGGTCAACGTACACGCGAAGTCACGCTTGACACCGGAGCTCTCTACGGGCACTCCGGTCAGAAACCAAGGGCCAGGCCGGAGCCTGCCCGGACCGGACGCGGGCCATCCCCGCGCGGTGCGGGCGGTCATGGGGCAAATCCTAAGGGCAGCAGATAGCCGTCGGGTGAGGCCTCAGACGACGGGTGATAGCAGGCGGCCCAGGCGCGAGACGGCCCGGAACCGGGGTACAGGTCATCGAGGGTGTCGTCCGGCCCGGCGCCGAGCAAGGCGAAGATCCGCCGGTACACCGCGGCGGGCTTGGCGCCGATGACGTGGCCGGGGTGAGTGGAGACCGGGGGTGACCCCGCAGGCGATCGAGTCGGCGCGGCGCTGGCCGGGCACCTGGCGCCCGCCGTGATAGAGAACTAGTGCCGTAGCAGATTATGTTTGCCCCGCCTGGGGGTTTTCGCCGTAACCGTCGATCGTCGAGACTGGCCCGGTGACTGAGCGACTGCGGGTACGTGAGATCGACGATGACGAGGGCCGGCGGCTGGTGCGGATCATCCGCCGGGGCTCCGGGTCGGTGGTGACCTGGCGGCGGGCGCAGATGGTGCTGCTGTCGGCGCAGGGCATGGACGTGCCCGCGATCGCGAAGGTCGCGTTCACCAGCGAGGACCGGGTCCGCGATGTGATCCGCAACTTCAACGCCGACGGGTTCAGCTCGCTGTACCCGAAGTACAAAGGCGGCCATCCGCCGAAGTTCACCCTGAGGCAGCGGCGGGAGATCAAGAAACTCGCCAAGTCCAAGCCGGCCGAGCATGACCTGCCGTTTTCCACCTGGAGCCTGGCCAAGCTGGCCGACTTCCTGGTAGCCGAGGGGGTGGTCGACGACATCAGCCACGAGGGCCTGCGGGTCCTGCTCCGTGCCGAGGGCGTCACCTTTCAGCGCCTGAAAACCTGGAAGGCATCCAAGGACCCGCGGTACGCGGCGAAGAAGGCCCGCATCGAGCACCTGTATGCGGTCGCCGACCGCGAGATCACCCCGGCAGACGGCGACCCGGCGGTCGTATTCTGCGTGGATGAATTCGGGCCGCTCAACCTGCAGCCCCGCCCTGGACGACAGTGGGCCGCGGTCAGCGGCAAGGGCAAAGAACCGGGCCGGGCGCCCCGGCCGCGGATGCGCGCCACTTACACCCGCACTGCCGGGGTCCGGCATCTGTTCGCCGCCTTGGAGCTGGGCGAGGACAAGCTGTACGGGCATATCAAGCCGCGCAAGACCCGGGCCCGGTTCCTGGAGTTCTGCCGCTACCTGCGCTCGCTGTACCCCGCCTCTACCAGAATCGCGATCGTCTGCGACAACTTCAGCCCGCACCTGACCACCAAGCGAGACGGCCGGGTCGGGGCCTGGGCGAAGGCGAACAACGTCGAGATCGCTTACACGCCGACGAATTCGTCCTGGTTAAACCGCATCGAGGCGCAGTTCACGGCGTTGCGCTACTTCACGCTCGACGGGACCGACCACGCCAGCCACAAGGAGCAGGCCAGCGTGATCCGCCGGTACATCATCTGGCGCAACAACCACGCCTACGACGAACGACTGCGCCGCATCGTCGGGCGGGCAAACATAGCCTGATGCGGGCACTAACGCGGATTTCCACGCAACTGGTTCGGCGCAAGGTTCAGGTGAACTCGTAGCGGAGGGTCCGGTTGCCCCACCAGGGGATGGTGGTGGCGGGCGGCAGGTCGGCTTTGCGCAGGACGGGTGAGTAGGCGCGGCGTTCGAGGCGGACGGTGATGACATCACCGGTGGTGATGATCTGTCCGGGGGTCTCGAGGAACCGGCGCTGGATGGTGTCGGGGGCCGCGGCGTGGTAGGCGGGGAGCCGGGCGCGGAGGGCGGCGAGCAGGGCCTGGGCGAGGACTGCGAGCATGATGTCCAGGTCGGCGTTGAGGTTGACGGTGGAGGAGAGCGCGTCGGCGCAGAAGGCGCGGATGATCTCGGCGAGCCGTTGCTCGATGGTCATCCGCCGGGCGTACTGCCTGATGAGGTTGCGGGTGGTCATGTCGTGATCGTTGGTGATGATCACGGTGGGGGTGTCGCGGCCGAGGCCGGTGACGATCAGCTGGCGGACGGTGCCGGGGTAGGCGGTGAGCTTGACGGCGGGGTCTTCGTGCACCCGGGGGTGGGCGGGCTGACCGAAGTTGCTGGCCCGCTCCAGGGTCACGGTCTTGAAGTCCTTGCTGGTCAGGCCGCTGATGTAGCGGGTCAGGGCGGGTGAGCGCATCCGCAGGGTGAGGAACTTGACGCCGCGGGCGCCGAGCTCGCCGAGCACGGGCTGGGTGGTGACCTTCTGGTCCATGACCAGCATCGCCGGGTCTTTCCCGCTGGCGGCTTTCCAGTGGTCGCAGAACGCGATCGCCTCGCGGGCCTGGGTGGCCTTGGAGGTGTCGGCGCTGGCGTAGACCAGGTTGCGGGTGCCGCTGTCCTGGGCGAAGAAGGTGAGCACCGAGCGGGCCCGCTGGGAGCGTTTGGGCACGTAGTGCTTTTCCGGCACGGGGTCATGTCCCCAGTGCATGACGGCGTGGAAGTCCAGGTCGAAGATCGCCTCCTCGCCGCTGGCGAGCCCGGCAGAGATCATCTGCTGGTCGAGGGCGGCCAGGAAGCCGCGCTGGTGATCGTGCGAGAGCCGGTAGGAGTAATCGGTGAGCGCGGATTTCTTGGGCAGCACGGCCAGCCCGGCCAGCAGGGCGGCGGCGGGGTCGGTGAGCAGGTCGTCGACGTGGGAGACCCGCCGGGTGCGGGTGAGCTTGAGTGCCAGCAGGGACAGCAGCCAGCTGACCGCGGGGATGACCCGGGTGCCGGGGTAGCCGGCCCGGCCGGCCAGGTCTGGCAGGTCCAGGTTCACCAGGTCGGGGAGCACCAGCAGCAGCCCGGCCCGCGTGGACTCCAGCTGCCGCGGCCAGGTGTCAAAGTCGATGACCGACGCCCTGGGCAGGCGCGTGTCGCGGCCCGGGGTGGCCGGCGAGATGCTCTCGGCGGGCTGCGGGCCGCGCACCAGCCGGCCGAACCCCTCCTCGGCGAGGATCTCCCCGACACTGGTGCGGTTCAGCGGCCTGGCCTCGGCGGCCAGCCGGGCGGAGATCTCGTAGGTGGACAGGCCCTGCCGCCGCAGCTCGATGACCCGGCCGCGGGCCCGGTCCTTAGCCGGGGCCGTCCCGGGCGGCGGGCCCGGCTTGCGGGGCGGGGCGAACAGGTCCAGCTTCCCGGCGCGGAACTCGCGCACCAGGCTGACCATCGCCCACCTGGTGTAGCCGAACCGCTGCCCGGCCTGCTCGTAGGTCAGGCCCTCGGTGAACCAGGCGCGCAGCGCCTCATAGCGGCGGTGATTCAGCTGCACCGGAGCGGCGAACCACTCCGCCTCCCCGCGTTGCGGCGATCCGGCTGTCACATGGCAAGCCTGCCATACCTGCCATCTGGCCGGTTGCCGCCCGGGATCCATCTCGATGCCTGGTAACAGCCCATTTTCCGGCCGTTTCCCTGCTGGGGCAGCGTTGATCACGACACGATAACAACTTACATCGATGTCACACAACAGCCTGATCACCACAATAACCTGCGTCGGAATCAGCGTGGACGCGACAAGGTTTCACCAGGTCAGCACCAGGAGAAACCCTGGCAGCCTGGCAAGCCCAGCGAAGAGAGTTGCGCTCAACCACCTACGCGGAAATCCGCGCTAACCCGCCCGGGGGTTGACGGTGTGCCCGGAAGTGACCACGCTGAATGCAGTGAGGGGAGTGAGGCTCCCGTTAACGGAGGGGGGAGCCGTGACCCGAGTTGGCGTTGCCTTGTCTGGTGGCGGGCACCGCGCGTCGGTATGGGCCGCTGGCCTGCTGTTGTACCTCGCCGATGCCGCCCGGAACGGCGATGTCGGCGCGATCGCGTCGGTGTCGGGTGGTTCGATCACCAACGGCGTGATGGCGCAGCAGATGGATTACCGGCAGGCTAGCGCGGCCGAGGTCCGTGCCGGGCTCGCGCCGCTGCTGCACCACATCGCCTACACCGGCCTGTTCTTCTGGGGCCCGAGCACGAACCTCTATGTCGGCACGGTTCTCGGCGTCCTCGGGCTCGGCGTCCTCGGGCTCATCGCGGGCCTGATCATGGCGTTCATCACCGGCATCGGCGTCGCGGCGGGGGTCGTCCTGGCCGCGTCGCTCATCGTGCTCGCGGCCGGAGTCGTGATCTTCGCTCAGCGCAGCAATGCCGTCGACCATTCGCTGGCCCGTACGCACTTCAGCCACGCCGGCCACCGCACCGGGCTGGCCAGTGTGGCCCGCTCGCTCGACCACGTGTTCTGCGCCACCGAGCTGCAGGCGGGCGAGCATTTCTACTTCTCCCCCAGGTTCCTGTACTCCTACCGGTTCGGCTGCGGGCAGCCGGGCGACCTGGCCCTGTCGACCGCCGTCCAGGCGTCGGCGTGCCTGCCCGGCGCGTTCGCGGCCCGGCGGCTGGACACCGCCCCGCACCGGTTCCAGCGCAGCGCCGAGGTCACCGAGCCCCCCGCGATCCCGGGGCAGATGCTGCTGACCGACGGCGGCGTCTACGACAACATGGCGGACCAGTGGGCGGACGGACTGGCGGCCCGCGTCCGGGACAACGCCGAACTTGACATCATGACCAAGGGACTTGACGCGCTTATCGTGGCGAATGCCTCGGCCGGCCCGGCGTGGACCACGGTGAAGGCGAGCTGGCTGCCCGTCGCGAACGAGCTGAGCACGCTGGGGCGGGTCAAGGACGTCCAGTACGCCGTGTCAACCAGCACTCGGCGCCACGACCTGGTGAACGACTGGGATGCCGCCGCGCTTTCCGGTCACGGCGTCACCGGAGCGCTGGTGCAGATCGCCCAGTCCCCGTTCGAGGTTCCGGACGCATTCGCCGGTGATGACAGGTTGCCGGACCGGTCGGCGCGGGCGCGCGAGGCGATCGCCTGGCTCGGTGACAGCCACGCCAGCCGGGCGGCGTGGGCCGCGGTCGCCGAGCAGAGCCGGACGCTCCCGACCGTGCTGCGCAAGCTGGAGCCGGGCTCCCACCGCCCGCCTGCTCTGGCACTCCTACGTCCTGGCGGCCTGTAACCTGCACGTGCTGCTGCCCGGCTTCAGGCTGCCTCCGCTCCCGGCCGAGGACGAGTTCCGTGACCTCGTCGGGTAGCCCTGAGCAGGGTCCGGCGCGCGCGAGCAGCCCGCGCCGGACGTTCGCGATGACGATCGTGGCCCAGGATCCATCGGTCGGCGACGCGCGGGGAATGCTGCGGGCCACCGTCCCGGTTCCGGCCGCCCGGCTCGAGCCCGGTCCGCGCAGCCACCGGTTCCAGGTCATCGACTATGACGCGACGGCCAGGGTACTGCTCCCGCCCGCGATCCTGGGCACTGAACCCGACCCGTTCCTGGCCCGTTCCGACGCCGCGCTGCTCAGCGACCCCGCATTCCATGCGCAGAACGCGTACGCGATCGCCGCCAGGACCCTCGGGGTGTTCGAGTCTGCCATCGGCCGACGTCTGAACTGGGGGTTCCTCGGTCACGAACTGTACCTGGTGCCGCACGCCATGGCCGAGGCCAACGCGTACTACGCCGACGACGTGCGCGCCGTACTGTTCGGCTACATGCCGGCCAGGGCGCGGCGCGGGACGCGGGCCGGGTCGCGGGCACTGCGCATAGCTCGGTCGGGACGGCTGGATCCCGACGCTGTCTACACCTGCCTGTCGCACGATGTGGTCGCGCACGAGACCACTCACGCGGTCCTGGACGGGCTGCGGCCCCGGTTCCTCATGCCCGGCCTGCCGGACCAGCCGGCATTCCACGAGGGCCTAGCCGACATCGTGGCGCTGCTGTCCGTGTTCTCCATGTCCGAGGTGGTGCAGGGCCTGCTCGGCCAGGCCGACCTGGAGGGCCGGATCGCCGATCGGTCGGTTACCGATCAGGAGCTCAAGAAGAACGCGCTGTTCACCCTGGCGGAGCAGATGGGATCGGCGCTGAAAGACGAGCGGGGCAGCGCCTTGCGCGACTCCATCAGGCTACGGCCCTCGACCAGGTGGGCCAGCGACCCCCAGTACGGCGAGCCGCACTCCCGAGGCGAGATCCTGGTGTGGATCATCCTGGAGAGCCTGGCCGGGATCTGGCGGCTACGCCTGAAGGACATCGCCTTCGGCGGTTCGGTGAGCCTGGCCCGGGCGGCCGAGGAAGGGGCGACGGCGGCCCAGCACCTGCTCGGCATGTGCGTGCGTGCCATCGACTACCTTCCCCCGGTCGAGTTCGAGTTCCCTGACTTCCTGGCCGCCCTGATGGTCTCCGACGCCGAGATCGTCCCGGACGACAAGCACGGCTACCGGGACGCCGTCCGCGGCGCATTCGCCCGGTGGGGTATCCAGGAAGCGGACGACCACATCGCGGACCTGTCGCAGTCCGGCCTCACCCCGGTCTACCGCAACCTCAGCTATACGGCACTGCGCAGCGACACCGACGAGGTCTTCCGGTTCATCTGGGAGAACCTCGAGCTCCTCGAGATCGACCCGCGCTTCTACATCCACGTCGAGCACGTCCGCCCCTCGGTCCGGGTCGGCCCCGACGGCATCGTCGTCGCGGAGACGGTGGCGGAATATGTCCAGTTCCTCGAGGGCACGCCCGCCGGGCTGTCGCGAGCGATAGGCCTGCGCGTCCCGAAAGCCGTGCCGCCCGGCACCCGGGTCCGGGTGCTCGGCGGCGGCACGATCATCTTCGACCAGTTCGGCCAGGCCAAGTACCACCACCGCAAGGACATCCGCGACACCAGGCGGCAGCAGCGGCGGCTGCGCTACCTGGTCGGCAGCGGCTCGCCCGACGACGACAGTCTCGGCGTTTCCGACGGCATGCCGGCCGGGCAGCGGTTCGCGATACTGCACCAGCCGGACGCCGACCCCAGGCAGACGTGGTGACATGACCGGGCCTGCCTCCCCGCCGCCCGTGCTGGCCACCGTCCGGGTACGGATGTACCAGGTCGGTTTCGGGGATTGCTTCCTGCTGAGCTTCGAGTACGCCGGGCAGGCGGAGCCCGCTCGGCACGTCCTGATCGATTTCGGCACGCGGCAGCTCGCGGTCGGCCTGAACCTGGCCGATATCGCCCGCGAGATCGAGGCCCGCACCGACGGCGGACCCGACGTCGTGGTGCTCTCCCACCGCCATCAGGACCACATGTCGGGATTCGGCGGCAGCGGCACCGAGGCTGTCGTGAGCCGGTGGCGGCCGCGCCTGGTGGTCAGGTCCTGGACCGAGGACCCCGCGGCGCCCGCCGACGCGACCGGTCCCGGCGGGACCAGCGTGCGCGCGGGCCTGAACCAGGGCCGCGCGTTCGCTGGCGCGCTGTCCCAGGCGATCGCCGCCTCCCGGCGCGGCCTGCGCGCGGACGTCCGCGAGCTCGCCCTCGCCCAGCTGGCCAACCAGGCCGCGATCGACCGGCTCAACGCCTGGTCCCAGGCGGGCAGGGGGGTTTACGTCAACTACGGCCATCCGCTCGCCCTGGACGCCGTGGTGCCCGGCGTCCAAGTCCACGTCATCGGCCCCCCCACGGTGGCCCAGCACCCGGCGGTGGCCAAGGAGCGCTCAACGAGCCCCGAGTACTGGCAGCTCTACCAGGGCCTGGCGGCCACCGGCGGCCTCGACCCGGCCGCCGGGACGCAGACCGTGGCGGACGAGCGCCTGGTCGGTCCGCAGCGGTGGCTGGTGGAGCGGCTGGAGGCCCCGCAACTGCGCTCATTGCTGCGCATCGTCACCGCGCTGGACCACGCGATGAACAACACCAGCGTCATCCTGCTGATCCAGGCCGGCGACCGCAGGCTCCTGTTCTGCGGCGACGCGCAGATCGAGAACTGGGAGTACGCGCTGTCCTTCGCTCCTGACCGCGAGCAGGTACTGGACCTGCTCCGCGGGGTGGACCTGTACAAGGTGGGGCACCATGGATCCCGCAACGCCACGCCCAGGACCCTGTTCAACCTGTGGACCGAGCCTGCCACTCGCGATCGGACGATGACCGCGCTGATGTCCACCAAGACCGGCGTGTTCCCCGGCACGGCCGGGAGTCACACCGAGGTCCCCCGTGAGACCCTGATCACCGCCCTGCGCCAGCGCACCTCGCTGTCCGCGACCATGGATCTGCAGCCGGGGGTAACGCACGTCGAGGTCGCCGCGCCTGCTTTCGGCGACGTGCCGTTTACCGTGGTCAGTAGCGGATGAGAGTGGACCGGAGGTCTTCACCAGCTCGTCGTCCTGGTTGGTCCAGTTTTCCTCGGTGACCCGTGAACAAGATGAGGCCGAGGCGACCTTCGCTCGTGGTACTCAGCCAGGCGGCGGACCGAAGTGATCACGTCGCCGGCCGCATCCGGACGCCGTATTCGACCTCCATGCCGCCATTCAGCTGGCACTTCAGGTGGGGTCCCTCGGTGCCGAGGGCGCCCCAGCCGAACCCGGGGATCCTCCGGGATAGCGTTGGAGACATGGCGATGATGACACGACCCCTCGGGGGAACGGGCGCGGACGTGACCATTCTCGGCTACGGCGCCATGGAGCTGAGAGGCCTGCGACGCGGCCCCGAGATTGCGGACGAGAACGCGGGTCGCCTGCTGAATGCGGTCCTCGACAGCGGCATCAACCTGATCGACACCTCGCCCGACTACGGCCGCAGCGAGGAGCTGATCGGCACCTTCATCGGCAACCGCAGGGACGAGTTCTTCCTCGCCTCCAAATGCGGGTGCCCGCTCAAGCCCCCGGCCGACGCGCCTCCGCCCTACCCGCATGACTATAGTCCCGGGAATGTCCGCGCCGACGTCGAGCAGTCGCTGCGGCGGCTGCGCACCGACTACCTCGACCTAGTCCAGGTGCACATGTCACCGAGCAAGACGACGCTCGAGGAGAACCGCACAGTCGAGACGCTCAAAGACCTCCAGGCCGAAGGTAAGGTCCGCTTCATCGGCATGTCGGGCATCCTGCCGAATTTGCCCGATCACGTCGCGATGGGCGTATTCGACGTCTTCCAGATCCCGTACTCAGCGATCCAGCGCGACCACGAGGAACTCATCACCGAAGGTGTCGACGCGGGCGCAGGCACGTTCATCCGGGGCGGCGCGGCGCGCGGCGCCGCGTCGGAGGACAAGAACTGGCAGGCCGGGCCGCTTAGCCAGGACCCCGGCCTCGGCCAGCGGAACTGGGAGACCTCCGGCATTGCCGACCTCCTGAGCGAGGCGGGCATGAGCAATATGGAGTTCGTCCTGCGCTTCACGCTCAGCCACCCCGGCCTGTCGACAACGATCGTCGGCACGTCGAACCCGGTCCACCTGGCCAGCAACATCGCCGTCGCGCAGAGAGGGCCGCTCCCGGCCGACCTCTACGAAGAGGCCAAGAAGCGCCTCCCGCTCCCGGAAGCCCGTTAGCCAGAACCCAACCCGCGAGGATAACAGCAAACAGGCTGGCGGGCGCCTTCTCCGGTAGGCAAGATTGGCGCCACCCACAGGGTCCTGACCGCGGCAGAGGTCAGTAATGACCTGGGACAGCGGCGCGTCTCGGTGCCGCCAACGGCCCGGAGGCTCTCCGTGGTGCCGGCGGATGGCCGTCGAGAACGCATACGCGGGTGAATAGCCCGCTCGGTCGGTGATCTCGGCGAGCGTTGTGTCCTGGGCCAGCACAAGATCTCGCCCGAGGTCATACGCATCCCGCCGTCGTGCAGGCGACGCGCCTGCTGGAAGCCGACCTCGCCCGGAACTGGGGGTCAAATCCCCGATCCTCCGGCACCAAGCTGGTCCGTGAGCGTCCCCCGTCCGGGAGTGTCCCGGACGATATTGCTCTTTGCTAGTGCATTTCCCTAGACTAGGCCTGGCTCAGCGGCCGGACTAGGAGGACGCATGCCAGTCGACTGGGTTGTCGTCGGCCTGGATAACGGCGGGACCGCCAACAACGGGACCATCCTCGACTCCAGCGGCAGATTTCTCCTCGACCGGATGACGGAGGTGCCGAGCGACGTCAGGGAGGGGCCGGACAAGGCCATCCAGTCCCTGGTCGTTTCCGTGGAGCAGGTGCTCGGGCTCACTGGCGTGCCGATCACGGCGGTCCGGGCGGTAGGCCTGGACACGCCGGGTCCGGCGAGCAGAGACGGGGTAATCTCGTCCAAGGGCGCGACCAACTTCGGCCACGTCGGCTGGCGCGGCTTCGACATCCGCGGCGCGCTGGCCGAGCGGCTCGGGCTCCCGGTGATCTACAACAACGACGGGAACGCGGCTGCGCTGTACGCGCACAACGTGCGGTTCGGCGCGGAGTCGGGGCAGCGGAGCTCGGTGGCCGCGATCGTCGGCACCGGGCTCGGCGGCGGGATCATCCAGGCCGGGCAGGTCGTCAAGGGCGCGGCCGGGATGGCCGGGGAACTCGGCCACGTCCCGATCCCGCTCGACGGGCTGCTCGGCGACGGCCAGCCGATGCCGGCGTGCAACTGCGGCCAGTCGGGTGACGCGGAGAGCGTGGCCTCGCTTACCGGTATCCAGAACAACCTGCTGCCGCACTGGCTCTCCAGGTACCCGGGCCATGATCTCGGGGAGTTGCCGATCGGTACGGCGGCCAAGCTCGTCCGCAAGTACGCCGAAGACGGGGACGAGATGGCGCTGACCATCTTCAGGCAGCAGGCGATGGCGCTCGGGCGGCTGTTCACCATCGCGGCGAACTTCCTCGACCCCGACGAGTACTTCCTCGGCGGAGGCGTGGTCGAGGCCACGCCTCACTTCCGTGACTGGTTCTTCGCCGAGGTGCGCGCGCACACCGTCCTGCGCGAGGAACAGGCCAGGGCCGCGGAGATCTCCCTGGTCGCCGACCTGGACATGGCCGGGGCCCGGGGGTCGGCCTACGCTGCCCGCGACTGGCTCATCAGCCAGGGACAGCAGGTCAGGCCCGCTACGTTGTTATTCCTGGGCCGGCGGGATGACCACCACCATGGTGAGGCGCGTCGGCTGATCGCCCGCGTTCTCGTACCGGTGCGGGCGGCTGGCCGGGAAACGGGCGCACTGGCCGGCGCCGATGGCGTGACGCTCGCCCGCCACCGTCAGCGTCAGCGTGCCTGACTCGACCCAGACCATCTCGCGGGTGGCCGGCGCGTGGGCGTCACCGCCGAACGACTCACCCGGCATCACCTCCCAGCGCCACAGTTCCACTGCCCATGGCGGGTCGGTGGCGCCGATGATAGTCCCGGTGCCGCCGGAGGGACCGCGCCAGAGCACCCGCGAGGCGTCCGGGCTGCTGACCTGGACGGCGGGCTCGCCGCCTAGGTCGACCAGGAGGGTCACCGGGACGCCGAAGGCGTCGCCGATGCGGGCCAGGGTGGCCAGGTTCGGGTTCGAGCGCCCCTGCTCCAGCGCGACGAGCACACCCTTGCTCACGCCGGAACGCGCGGCCAGCTGGTCCAGCGACCAGCCGCGGTCGGCGCGCAGGGCCTGCAACGTCCGCGCGACCGCGGCCGTGATATCGGGCACCTCCGCCATGTCCTTTCCCCTCTGGGCACACCGGGCGGGCCGGCCATCCCCCGAGCGGTCGGTATAATGAACTGTATAGAGCAATATTCTGACCGATATCGTTTCGTTCCCGGGGGACGC
>CAVUBM010000054.1:0-25022 GCA_963739645.1 uncultured Actinomycetota bacterium | reverse complement strand
CTGGTTGATTCCGGAGAAGCAGAGGTCGTCCGGGCCGCAACCGCGCGGGCGGCCGAGGCTGTCGTCGCCCGTTTCGGCACGGGCCAGTTCGTCGGAGAGCTGAGCCTGCTCACCAGGCAGGCGACATATCTGAGCGCCCGGGTGTCCAAGCCAGGACAGGTCCACCGGATCTCGCCTGTCTGTTTCCAGCAGCTGATGGATGAGGATCCGGACTTGTCTGACGTGATCTTGAGGCCCTGATGGCCCGCCGCCGGTACCTGCGTGCGGGTGAGGCGGCCCGGAGCATCGAAATCCTGGGCAGCGCGACGTCAGCCGGGGCGCTCACATTCCGCACCTACGCCGCCCGGCAGCAGCTGCCCCATACTTGGGTCGAGATCGACACCCCGGCCGACGCGGCGCTCGCCCACGCCGTTGCCGCTGCCGGCTGTGATCTTCCGGTGGTGATCACCACGACCGCGGTACTGCGACACGCCACACCCGCCCTGCTAGCCGGGCATCTGGGCTTGTCCTACCAACCCCTCGCGGGACCGCTCCTGGATCTGGTCATCATCGACGCTGGCCCGGCTGGACTGGCTGACAGTCTCGAACACTGCCGCCTGCCGTCGCTGTCGAAGGCGGCGGAACTGCCTTCCGGCGAAGAATGAAACCGGTTCACATATACCGGGACAGGAACTGGCGGCTGTTCGATGCCGTACGCCGGGCCCAGGTGCACCCGGTCAGGGTCGCACCAGGCCACAGGCTGAAACCACCTCACCCGCGGACCACGCACCATTGGACGCCCCCAGGAACCAGCATGGGCTGCCGTCGTGGAGAGCATTGCCGGAAGGGATCTTGATCGCACCCAGCGTGTCAGCTCCCTGCGGCCCGGTGGCGCGTGGCCGACGGGAGCGCCTTGGTGGGTGACCAGGGCACCAGCATCATCTGCTCAGTTGCCACACCGACCGGCCATGAGCGCCGCTGAGCGGCTCGTAACATGCGCTGACCGGGCCGGAAGGCTCGGCCAGCGAGCCGTTCGGGACCGGTGACCGCCCGACCCGACGCCCGGGTGCGACAGCCGGAAAGCAGCCCACCCGGGCCCGGCGCAGCACGGGCCCGGCTTAACAGACCGGGCTCAGATCGAGCGGGCCTTGCCCCGCCGGGGCTAGCTCCAGCCCCGGACCGGCGGCAGCGCAGGCCCGGTGGCTGCCCGTTCGAGTTCGGAGTCCGCATCCTCGTCCTCGTGCAGCCCGCGGAATGCGCTGACGAATACCACGGGCATGAAACACACTCCGGCCACCGCCCACAGCACCGCGGTGGCCAGTTCCTGGTCTACCACCGCGCTCAGCGGGCCACCCGGCAGGTAGCGGAACGCGAGGAACACGCCATGCGTGGCCAGGCCGAGGATGTAGGCGATGATCCAGATCACCCACATAGCGCAGGCCGCGATGACCGCCGCCTGCAGGCCGCGCCCGCGCGGGCGCAGCGGGCCGGACGGCACGAGCTCCAGCCACAGGGCCGTGCCGGCCACCAGCAGGCTGGCCAGTTCGGCCACGGCGAGAGCATGATGGCGGGCCACCGCGTCGACCACTGCGGGCAGCCGCCAGAACGCCGCGGCCACCGCGAAGATGGCGAAGAATCCCGCAGACCGCATGAACGACCGGTGCCGCAGCCGGCTGCGGGCCAGTTGGGCCGCAGTGCCGCCCAGGCCGAGCAGCGACCACGGGGCAGCCAGCACGAGCAGACCGGGCGCGATCATAGCGAAGACCGCGAACTGGGCGGTCTCCGCGACCACATACCGCCCGGCCAGCGAGCTGACCGGCGCCACCAGGCAGGTGACGGCCAGGATCAGCGCGGGCACAGCGAGCCAGCGCCGGTTCCCGGCCCGCCACCAGCCGGCCGCCCGGCCGACGGCCGCGCTGGAATTACCGTCCGTGGTGCTCACCTCGCGCCCCTCCAGTTCGCTCACACCCGCGCCGGTATTGCCTTGTCCATCCTGCTCCACCTTCGGTACTCCGGTTTGGCCGGCCGGACAACCCGGGGGCCGGATGAGAGGGACAACTCCGGGCTAGCCCCAAGGCCGTGTAGTTAAGGTTCGGGCGTGGCTGTCAAGCCGGCTGGGATGAGCAACGGAGTTCCTGCTCGAATAGCGTTGACCAAGATCGCTATCTGCGGGAACTCCGTTGGATATTCAGTGTGGCATGCCGCGTGCCGTCAGGGTGGCTGCGGGCCGGTTCGCGCCGGGCCTTCTGGGGGAACTGACCCCGCTGGTGCCGTTTGAGATGGTAGATGAGGCGCTCGTAGCGACAATGCACGACCCGCAGGTCAAGGCCCTGCGCCAGACTGATCGGCGGGCTCATGTCCCAGGGAGGGCCGACGCCGGCGGGCAACCCGACCTGATTTTTGCGCCCCGCGGCGTCCCCCGCAGGGGATACCCGGACTAATCCGAATATTGGTGAATTACGAGGCAAATGGCAGCTCCCGGGGTTTAGGGCAGCCGGTTGCCCGGAACTGGCTAACGGCCGCCGTGCAGCTCGGGTCAGTGACACGGCAGGCCTGCTCCAGGCAGGGCGTCCTTGGTCATAGCCAGCTGTCGAGGTAGTAGCTGCTGGTGTGGTCGTAGTCGGGGTTCTGGCCGGTCTTCATCCGCGTCATGAGCCGGTGGGCCTGGTATCCGCGCCTGGTGAGCGCATCCATCGTGCGCCAGCTGGAGCTGGAGGCCCGGGTAAACAGCGATGCGTTGCCCTGCTGATAGCTGACATGCTCGGCGGCATCGAGCAGGCAGTCAAATGTGGTGCGAGTGGCGGCGGCGAGGAACGGCACGAAACCCGCACCCGGGGGCTGAAGGGTGCTTTCCAGATGCAGTAGCGCGATCCCGTCGCCGGCCGTGAGTACCAGGCCGGCGCGGCACTCTTTCACGGCGGCGGCCTCACCGGAAACATCCAGCCCCGGGTACAGGAAACCGAGGTCGGGCATCCGGCCGCCGATGTCGATGCCCGCCGGCATACTTCCGCGGGTGAGCAGGGCGCGCAAGCCAATACCAGAACATGACGGCCGGAAGCCGGCCTTACGGTAAAACGCCCGGTGGAAAGCGCTCCCGGGGAAGGTTTCCAGCCCCATCAGGCGCACCCCGCGCCGGTGCCAGCTGTCCAGGCAGGCGGCCACGAGCCGCCCGCCGGTCCCGCGTCGCTGGGCCGCCGGATGGACGGCCAGCGGCCCCAGCCAGCCCAGAGTGCCTCGCGCCACCGAGAACACCACCCCGGCCAGCCCAGTCGGGTCCCGCGCGCTGGCCGCGACGAAGCACCCGTCCGGGTCGGCGGCCAGCCGCGTCCGGAACAGCAGGGCGGGGGTCGCCGGTTCGGGGTGCCTGGGACCGGGGTCTCCCGGATGCGGCGCTGTGAACGCCGCGTCCGTCACAGCTGACACGCCCGGCAGATCGCCGGACGTCATCGCCCGGATCACCCCCGCGCCGATAGCTGTCTCCCTCCGCGCCGTACCCGCCATGCCGCCCACCTGGCCCGGCTATGTCACCCAGGTGAAGAAGACCCGGCGAGAGATGACACCGCGGCCGATGTCGTGACCGTTCCAGAGCACGATGTGCTGGCCCGGGCCAAGGAATTCACCGGCCTCATCGTCGGCTACCTCGATGGTCACGATCACGTCGGCATCTCCTGGTGCCAGGGGCTGCTCGTCGGCACGGTAAATCGCGGCCGGAAAATATCTCAGCGCGGCTGGGTGCGCCAGGTTGCTGCACCGGACCATCAGCTTGTGCGTGCCCAGTGGATATTGCCTGGCACTCTCTCCTGGCCCCGTAGCGTCCAGAGTGATGAGGGCCCGGTACTTGTAGCCGGTCACGGCGCGCACCTTCTCCCCGTAATCACGCGTCACCGGTGCCGTCAGCCAAGCCTGCAAATGGCAGCCGGGCACGGCACGGCGAACTCACAGCCTTGCAGGAACCAAGGGTTGTTCCTTACAATACTTGCCCATGGGAACGTCATCAAGGGCGGCTCAGGCAGAGCCGGAACTGGCGCCAGAGACGCTGGAGATTCTGCAGGCGGCCACCCGGGTCCTGGCTGGGATTGCGCTGCGGAGCGTGGACGTCCTTGACGGCGCGGTCACGCTCCCCCAGTTGCGGATGCTCGCGGTCCTGGCTGACCTGGGGCGGGCCCGGTCGGTGCAGGTGGCGCGGGCGCTCGGGCTGGAAGCTTCGACGGTGACCCGGCTGGCTGACCGGATGGTCGCGGCGGGGCATGTGACCCGAGGGAGTGAGCGGGGTCACCGGGGTGTGGTGACGCTGGAACTCACTGCCTCGGGCCAGGATCTTGTCCGGCAGGTGGCCGCCTGGCGGGAGCAGGAGCTGGCCCGGATTTTTCACCAGCTGCCGCTGGCGGCGCGTGCACAGGTAACTACTGCGCTGCGGCAGCTGGTGGAAGCCGCGGGTGAGGGCTACGGGACGATCTCCCGCGGCCTGGTACCCGTGTGACCAGGGTCATCCTCCGGTGGTGTGGCCCTCGCGCGGGGAGCACAGCCGGTTGCATGGGCCAGCAGCACCGCGCCAGGTCCCGGTCCTGTGCCGTGCAATGAGGCCGGGATCAGCGCAGGTGGCAGGCTCCTGGGGCAGCAGCGGCCGGGCGGCGTTCAGGCAAAAGGCCGGGCTGGGTGCCTTGCCGCTGGCCCCGCCTCGCCGCCGCCCAGGCCAGCGGAGGGGTCTCGTTCTGTCCTGGTGGCAAGGATGGCGAGCGCCGGCTGCACTAGCCACGCCGCCGGCGGGCGGGCAGCACCGGCGCCGCCCGGCCAGTCTGGATGCCACCCACCTACCGGATGGCCTGGGTGTGACCGGAATGCCTGCCGGGCTGGGTCCCGCCACGACCGGGACACCTGCGGGCAGCGCCCGTGACAGCCAGCCCGGATGGGCGCCTGACAAAGCAGTGGCGGTTTTCTACCATGCGCACTACCGTTCGCTGGCCCGGATCGCCGCGCTCCTGGGCACTGACGTTGCGGTAGCCGAAGAAACAGTCCAGCG
Source organism: uncultured Actinomycetota bacterium (assembly GCA_963739645.1). Classification (GTDB taxonomy): domain Bacteria; phylum Actinomycetota; class Actinomycetes; order Streptosporangiales; family Streptosporangiaceae; genus JASHPR01. The sequence continues at coordinate 20,023 of CAVUBM010000054.1, read as the reverse complement.
CGCTTTTGTCTCGATGCACCGGCTGCGCCGGCACTTGCGGGATGGCGACGAGGCCCTGAGCTACCTTCGGCGGGCAGTGGTCAGCCGGGCACGCTCTCAGGGCGCCTCTGCCGGCCCGCCGGACAGACGCCGGGCCGGGTCACCCAGCGGGCAGCCAGCCGGCACTGCTCAGGAAGCCCCCCTCATGGCAGCGCTTCGCAGCCTGCCAGCCCGCCAGCGCGAAGCCGTGGTGCTCAAGTTCTACGCGGACTGGCCTGACGGCCAGATCGCTCTCGCGATGGGAATCAGCCCATATGCACTGGACGGCCATCTACGGCGAGGGATATCCGCCCTGCAGGCGGCTTCCCAGAGCGATACCACGACGCCGCAGCTGCCCAGCTAGCCAGAGGCGATGCCCAGAGTGACCGGCGAGGTGTACGCGTGGGCCTAGAACCCGCCGGTGAGCACGATGCCCGCGTTGGCCAGCGCGAACAGCGGGACAATGACGTAACTAGACCATGGGTGGTACAGCAGCTGCAGCCGCTCGTTCGGTGACAGCGCCGAGGTGAGCCCCCATGGCGGCGGACCGGGCCGGCCTGGGTGGGCTGTTCACGGAAACTGCGGAAGAGGGTCACTGGTACGTTCCAGGTCGGTGCGGGTGGCCGGGTGGGCGCGGACGGCCAGGCCCATGACCAGGCCGGCCACCACAGGGTCGATGCTGGACTTCAGCACGGCGACCCAGGCCGCCGCCCCGAGCACGGCAAAGATCGTCCCGTAGCACATCCCGGCCCGGCGCAAGACCAGGACCACGGCGTAGATCCCGCCCGCCACCACCAGCGGTACCCACCGGATGGCCCGGGTGTAGACGGCCCCAATGAACCACCAGCGAGACCAGGTCATCCACGACCGCCACCGACAGCAGGAATGCCCGCACCCGGTCTGGGAACCGAGACCGGGTCAGCGCCAGCACGCCCAGCGCGAACGCGGTGTCGGTGGACATCGCGGCGCCCCAGACACTGTGGTAAGCGGAGGCGTCGATGTTGATCCAGGCCAGGGCGGCCACCGCCATCGCCGCCAGGATCGCGGCGCTGCCGGTCCCGGTCCGCAGGAACACCCGCAGCGGCATCTGCAGACTCCGCGCCCACGGCGTCCGCCCCCGCGAACGGACCAGCCGGGCCGGGGAAGGCTCATCGGTCACACCAGGCCCCGTACAGCCGCCACCCACGCAACCCCAACACTCACACCAATTGCCCCGTCTCGCGCCGGGACTACGGCCTGTGCGACCACCGTGGTTCCACCGCTGACCACTCCGCCCCCCAGGCCGCGAACCGCAACCTATCCAGGAGAAGCGAAACCAGGCCGCCGGCCGCCACTACCCCCAGGGCAAAGCCCGCAAGTATCGCGACCGCGGCGTGCATCACCCCGGCGGCCACCTCCGCACGTGTCACCGGCCGGTGCGCCAGCCGCCCGCCCTTATCGGTCCACACCGCAACGCTGCTGCCCGCCACCACGCTCCTGGCACTCGGGATATCGGCGGTCTTGACTGACCCACCAGGCGTCATCCAGCGCACCAAAAGCCTGGCAGGCAGCTGGACCGACCGCCACGCACCGGCCACGGACGTCACCCGCACTACCAGCGCGGTTACCTGACGCCGGTTCAAGGCCTGCACCTGTGCGTTGCGCAGGCCCGAGACATACATGGCATGGCTGACCTGGAGGGTGACGACCGGAGCACCGGCCAGGGACACGATAAGCAACCCGGCCCAGACCATCGCCTGGACCCGGTCAATGCCGCGGCGCAGCGGGTTACGGTCAATCCCGGCCCACCGCAGCAGCCAGTGCCCGGCCTGCGCCCACCTGGCGCTGGACCGCCTCATCGCGAGTACCCGGCCAGCGAGCTACCTGCCGCCAGCAGGCATGCGTCATGGCAGGACCGCGACGTCGGTGAGATCAGTGAGGTGTCGGCACGCACAGTCGGCTCCGCGGCTTGTTCCCCCCAGGGACTGAACAAGCACCGACCAGGCTTCCCGGCACACCTGGCTTCAGGCTAACCCGCCCGCGCACCGCAGCCAACCCGCCAAGCACACGCTCCTCAGCCTGGACTACCCCGGTCTCGGGTGCGGCTAGCGGCACTCCCCGGGACGGGCCGTTAAGTAACAGGGTTTTTTAAGTAACAGGTTTCTGGGGCGGGCTGGTGCGGGCCGGTACGGACGAGCCGGGTTCAGCCGGAAGCCCGCCGGGCGGCCCAGGGCAGCGCGGACCCTGACCTCGTAGGTCCCGCTCATCGGGCCAGTTCACCTGCCATCGCCTGCCCTCCAGTCAGTTGCTCGCCACGGTGGATCGCCCCGGGGGGAGTCGGGGGATAGTCGGCGCCGCGCTCAGGAACGGGGTCTGTCCAGGTGCAGCTCGACCATGGGCAGCGGGCTGTCGTGTTCGCTGATTGCCGTGCCGAGCGTGTTCTCCAGGACGTTCTTGAACTTTGCCCATGCGCGCGGATGCCGGCTGACGTAGTCCGCCAGCACCGCGTCCGCCTCGCCCGTCGGCAACCGGCCAGCCGTCGCGGCGCGCGGCCCATGCCCCGCGACAGACACGCGGGCGCGGGGATTGGCCAGCAGGTTGCGGAACCATTGGGAACGCTCGCCGAAACCAGACGCCACGACGTAGGTGTCCGGTGCCGGGTGGCCGACGACTTCGAGCACGACGTAGCGTTTCGCCCCGGACTTGCGGCCGACGTGCTCGAGCATCAGCGTCCGCGAGCCGAACAGAAATCCCAGCCGGGCCCGGTAGAGCCAGATAGGCGCACGCATCAGGGCGCGGTTCCCCAGCACCCAGGCACCCCCGCGGCCGATCGCAGTCGACCTGGCGGGCGGCGCAACCGTGTTAGACATCAACTCCTCCATTCATCTGGTCCGGCGGCGGCGCCTCCGACACGCACCCGCAGCGGACAACGGGCCGATGCCGGGGACCTCGCGGATCCGGTCGCCCAGGATCAGCACCGCGAGATCGTTCACGAGCAGGAACTCCGCACGCACCGCGGGATCCGCCGCCGGAACAGAGCCCGGCCGGCCGCCGGCCAACAGCATCCGGCCGAGGTAGGCCGGAATCGCCGGCCTGGCGGGCAGGCTCGCTGCGACCTTTTCGGCGAGGGCCGGAACAACCGCCTCGTCGAACGCCCTGGCGCTCCCGGCCGCTCTGCCTATCGCGCCGTCGCCTCACGGTAAGCCCGTTCCACCGGGAGCTCTGGGGGGCGCCCCCGTCGGTTGAAATGCCGGAAAAGCCAGTAGGCGCCGAAGGTGAACGTCGGGAGCAGCAGAACGACGGGGATCGCGGTCCACAGCACGATGACCCAGACCGGGCTCATGATGGCATGCCTCCTAGCACGTGCAAGCCAGCCCTGGCCGCCGGCCGGCGTGGTGCGGCCGGACCGCTGGACCATGAGCTTGCTGTAGCCAAGCGTTGCTGCTAACAATACTTGTCTACAGCAATACTGCAACTATGGCCGCCGTCCCGGCGCCATCGCCCCCGGCCGGCTCATTTACCAGCACAGGCTGATAGCGTCATAGGGTAATCATCGCATTATGCAAGGAATCGGTGGCGGCGTGAGCCAGGATGCAGTGAATGAGGCGGTAGTGGACGCAGTGCTGACGGCGAGCCGGACGCTCATCGCGGTGGCCACCCAGTCCCTGGGGGCGGCCGCGGAGGAGACCACCATCGCCCAGTACCGGGCGCTGGTGGTGCTGGCGTCCCGGGGCCCGCAGCGGCTGGTCGACCTGGCCGGGGCGCTGGAGGTCACCCCATCGACTGCCGGGCGGATGGGTGACCGGCTGGTGCGCAAGGGGCTGATCCGGCGGCACCGCAGCCGCGCGGACCGCCGGTCGGTGCAGGTGTCGATCACCGCCGCCGGGCGGCAGGTGGTGGATCAGGCGACCGCGCGCCGCCGCGAACTGCTGGCCGAGATCCTGGGCAGGCTGCCAGCCGCGCAGCAAACCGCGGTGGCCAGCGCGCTGGATGCGTTCGGCGCAGCGGCCGGTGAGGTGCCGGACCGACTATGGCCAGCCGCGGAACCGGAACCGTCTGGCCGCAGGACGGCTGGGACGGCGCCGGGCCCGGTCACTGAGCCAGCCCGCGCAAGGGCGGGAGGACGGAAATGACAGCAGGCCGGCGCCAGCGGGGGCGCAGGCCCAGCCGTGGACGGCCCGGACGGCCGGCTGGCTGCGCGCCTCGCGGGGCGGGCTGTTCGTCATCGCCATGCTGGTAGGTGCGGGTCCGGGCTGGGTGCGGTGGTGTTCCGCTACCTGATCTACTTCTTCACCTGGCTGGCCACCGGCCACACGCGAGTTCGGCCAGGACGGCTACACCGGCAGCACGCACCTGCCCTGGCTGGGGCTGGCGTTCTTCATCGTGATCCCTGTCATCGGCGGGATCATCTACGGGCCGCTGATCTACCGCTACGCGCGGGAGGCCCGCGGCCACGGCGTGCCCGAGGTGATGCTGGCGGTCGCGGAGAACGGCGGGCGGATCCGGCCCCAGGTCAGCGTGGTCAAGGCGGTCGCCTCCGCGCTGTGCATCGGCACCGGCGGGTCGGTCGGGCCGGGAGGGCCCGATCGTGCAGATCGGCTCCGCGCTGGCCTCCAGCCTCGGCCAGTGGGTGCGGATGCCGGAAAACCGGATGCGGATCCTGGTCGCCTGCGGCGCCGCGCGGCGGCATCTCCGCCACCTTCAACGCGCCCATCACCGGCGTGTTCTTCGGCGTGGAGATCGTGCTGCGGGAATTCTCCATCGACGCGCATGTTCACCGTGATGCTGTCGGCGATGATGGCCGACGCGGTCGCCATCCCGTTCCTGGGCAACCGGCCGTTCCTGCACGGGCTCCCGCCGGGCATCGCGCTGCACCACCCACGCAACTACCTGCTCGTGGCGGTCCTCGCGGTGGTCGCCGGCCTGATCGGCCTGCTGTTCAAGAACGTCGTGTACAAGATGGAAGACCTGTGGGACCTGGCCTGGAAGAACCGGCCCGAATGGGCCCGGCCCGCCATCGGCGGCATCGCCCTCGGCCTGGTCCTGCTGGCGCTGCCGCAGATGTACGGCGTGGGCTACCCCGTCATGTACAAGGCGGTGGCCGGTGACTACGTGCTGTGGTTCCTGCTCGTGCTGGCGGCCGGGAAGATCCTGGCCTGCAGCCTGACCCTGGGCATCGGCGGATCCGGCGGGGTGTTCGCGCCGTCGCTGTTCGTCGGCGTCACCTCCGGCATGGCCTTCGGCGAGATCGCCGACCACATCCTCGGCCCCGGCGCCGGCCAGCCCGCGCTGTACGCGGTGGTGGCCATGGGCGCGGTGTTCACCTCCGCCGCCCGCGCCCCGCTCACCTCGCTGGCCTCGCGTGGTCGAGATGACCGGCGACTACGCCCTGACCCTGCCGGTCATGCTGGCCGTCGCCATCGCCACCGCCACCTCCCGGGCGCTCAGCTACGGCACCATCTACACCACCAAACTGCTGCGCCGCGGTTACGACGTCGACCGCGCCGCGCCGTGGCGGGCATTCGGCGACATGACAGCCGCCGACGCCATGCGCCCCTTCCCGGCGCCGCTCGCGGTCGCGGCTAGCCGGGACGGCCATGGCAACCGCACGCGCGGCGGTGACGGCGGCGCGGCCGCAGGCCCGGTGCCGCTGCCCGGCACCGTCACCTACCGGAGCGACCCGCAGGCCGTCTACGCCGGCGAGTCTCTTGCCCAGACGCTGCGCCAACTGGCGGCCTACGGCCGGGACGGCCTGCCGGTGCTGTCCAGCGACGGCGGCCACGCAGCGGGCTGGATCACCAACGACAGTGTGCTGCACGCCATCGCCCGCGAAATCGGCACCGCCCCACCGCAAGCCGGGGCACCCGCCGCCCAGACCGCAGATGCCGGCCTGCCGGACCAGTTCCCGGAACCACCCACCCCGCTTCCGGGCTACCAGGTGCTGGAGATCACGATCGGCCCGGGCTCACCCGGCGCAGGCAAGGCCATCGGCACCATCACCTGGCCCCCGGCTATCTGCCGGTATCCGTCCTGCACGGCCGCAGCCTGCACGAACCTCATTCAGACCTGGTGCTGGCCCCCGGTGACCGGATCAGCCTGCTCACTGGCCAGGTGCCCGGCAACGGCACGGCCCCGGCCGCGGCAGCAAAACACAGCCCCAGCCCGGGTTAGCGGACCAGCTACGGGCACAGGTTGCCGGTAGCCGCGGGGCTATAGGATCGATCGGTCTCAGACACAGTAATTCCCATAAGTGGGTGTTTCCGGGCATACAGGAGCGTCACCCGGGCCCGGCCTCCGGCCATTGCGGGTTTACCTGCCTCTTGCCTCCTTGTCCCCGCCCGGCTACGGCGGTGACGCTTTTCACGCGCAGCAGCGGAGTAACTCCCGCCCACCGAGGGTGGGCAGCGGGTTTGTCTCAGCCAACAGGACACGCTCTCAGGCCTGGGCCAGGCACGGGGGCTGACCATCGTGGTGGAGCTGGGTTCGCTGGCCACGGCGCTGGTGCTGCGGCGGTTGGTGCCGGTGGTGCCCGCGCCGCTGGTGGCGGTGCTGGCGGGCATCCTGGCGGTGCACATCTTCAGTTGCAGAAGCACGGCCTGGCTATCGTCGGGCATATGAGCGGCGGGCTGCCCGCCTTCGGTCTGCCGCACGTGGCAGCGGCGGACTACCTCAAGCTGGTCGGATCGGCGGTGGGGTGTGGCTGGTCGAGCTTGCGCCGGTGCGGGACTCGGCGCAGTTGGCCGGGGTGGTAGCTGTGGCGCTGGAGGTGCGCGAGCAGCTGGGGGTGCCGGCGGCCGGGGCGCTGACGGAGGTGTTTGGCCCGCCAGCAGTTGCTGCTAGTGCTGGATAATTGCGAGCACGTGATGGCGCGGGCTCAGCTGGGCAGCCCGGGCTCGTGGAAGATCAGCACGACGGCCAGGACCAGCAGCGCCGTGCCGAACGTGATCAGGGCGTACCGGATCTGGTGCAGCCTGAACGTGCTGCCGATGCCGATCAGGAACAGCACTGCGGCCAGGAACACGGTGATCCGGATGTAGTTGTCGCTGATCTCCCCGTCGTGGGTGCCCTGCTCGAATTTGGCCGTGGCCTGGGCGTCCAGCGCGTTGGCCGCGGCCTGCTCCGGCGGCCTGTATTGCGGCATGTAGGTGGGCCCGGGTGGGGCCTTCGGGTTGTTCAGCGGGTCGGTGGCTATCCAGGCGTCGAACGCGGGCCGGAACCCGGGCCGGAACCGGCGGATGGCCACGGCTTCCTTCTGCTTGTCGCCCACGAGGAACGCGGTGAACCAGGCGTTGAACGTGGAAGAGTCGAAGTTGCGGGCGGTCAGCGCCTCCAGGTGGGCGCGGGTGGCCAGGGTGCGCAGGTGGGATGACTGGGCGATGTCCACCCGGGAGGCGGTGCCCCACTTAGTCGCGGCGTAGCCGGCCCAGGCGGCGGCGATGGTGACCAGCGCGAGCAGCAGCGCCTCGCCGGTCTGCACCATCCGTGAATGGCGTTCGGCTGCCTTGTCCGCGGCTCGCCGGTCTTCCCTGTGGTTGTGCCCTTGCAGTTTGCGGCCGGCCTCGACTGGATCGAGTCCCTCTGGCATCGCGGTGCCCCTCCGCCCCCGACCTGTCCGCGCATGTGCTGCTATTGTGCGGACCAGGCTAAGGGCAGCGGATCGTCCTGAACGGGTGACCTGTCCGGCGCCTAGTTGCCGCCCGGGCCCTGGCATTTGCACCACGCTAAGAGAAGCGTGCGCGCAAGTATCGATTATCTACAGCATAAGGCGGATCGTAGGATACAGACTTCCAAGTTGCGCATCGCCCAGACCATGCCGGTACCTTTCATGATCCAACTCACACAGACATCCGGATCCTGCCACCTAGCTCGGGGTCAGTGGCATGATCATCGGTGGGCTCTGGGTGAACCCCTATCCAGATCGAGGCAGGGCATGGACAGGCTGGCGAGGATCAGTGCGTCCCGAAAGACAGGTGCCGAGCCGTTCACGGCGGCCCGCCGGTGGGTGCGACGGTGGCAGATTTCTGGGGCTGGAGCCGGTCAGATCTGCTGGATAACACTGAGCGCAGGGTGCTGGCGGAGTTCATCGTGGCGGCCGCCCTCGGCATCTTGACCGACGGGGTGCGGGAGGCCTGGGCGGCCTGGGATCTGACCACGCCGGGCGGGGTGCGGGTGGAGGTTAGATCGGCGGGTTACCTGCAGAGCTGGGCTCAGAAGGAACTGTTCAGGATCTCGCTCGGCACGCCGAGGACGCTGGCGTGGGATGCGGACGGAGGAGGTTCGCCGGTGTTGCCCGGCGGCATGCCAGGTGTACGTGTTCGCTCTGCTGGCCCATACCGACAAGGCCACGGTGGACCCGTTGAATCTCGATCAGTGGGTGTTCTATGTCCTGCCGACGGCGGTGCTGGACGGGCGCACCCGGAGCCAGCACTCGATCACTTTGAAGACGCTGGAGAGACTGACCACGGCAGTGAGCTTCGGCGGACTGCGCCAGGCGGTGAATCTGGCTGCCGGGCTAGCCGCACCGTCCTGATTGGCCGGCACAGGTCAAGGACTGCGGACAGGTGCCCGCTGAACGGGCGGCCAAGTCAAAGGCCCGACTGGACCATTAGGGCTACCTCTTCGCGGCGGTGATGTATGGACCGGCCTGGCACTCAGCTCATGCTTCCTTGGCGCCGATGAAGCGGAAGGGTATGCACTCGTGACCGGCGAGGGCTTCCTCGGCGCCGGTCTCAGCTTCGTCCGCCGCGACTCGGTACGCGGCCTCACCACCGCCGCCGCAAATCTGGGTTCCCCATTCGCATGTCCGAGACTGGACACCTCCGAGCTGTCAATGTGCCGTCCCAGGACTTGCTTGACCGTTCGTTCTCAGGACATGCCTGACGCGTGGCAAGATCGTTGATCTTCTGGCCCGGTGGGGGCTGGCTGCCGATCGGCGGGCCGTGGATCAGCAGGCTTTGGTGGAGTGCCGGTACCGGGCGGTGCGGGAGGTGCTGGGTGCTTCCCCGATCGGGGAGGTCGCGGCCCGGTATGGCACGTCGCGGCAGTCACTGCATGGCTGGCGGCGGCGGTTCGAGCTGGAGGGCATGCCGGGGTTAGCGGACCGCTCCCGGCGGGATCGTGACCGTGGTCTCGGGCAGGCAGGCGCTGACGGTGCGGGCGGGCCTGGCCGGGCGGACCCTGACCATCTGGGCTGACCTGCACTCCGTCCGCCTGCTGCTGGAGGGTCACGTGCTGCGCACCGTCGCCTCCCGGCTGCTGGCCCAGGATCTGGTCTTCCTGGCCATGCGGGGCGCCCGGCCGGCCGGGCCGCCGCCAGCGAAAGCGGCGCTGCCGCGGCGCAACGGCAGCCCGGTGCTGGCCGCCGGGCAGGCGGTCGAAGTCAACCGGAAGGTCCAGCGGGACGGGCATGTGCTCATCGACGGCAGCGAATACCAGGTCGGCGCCGGCCTGGCCCGGCACCACCGTCACTATGCGCCTCGACGGCCACCTCATGCACGCCATCGCTCGCGGCGCCCTGGCCGGCACCTGGCCCTGCCCCATCACCGCCGAGCGGGCAGCCAGGTTCGCCGGCGCGCGGGACGCCGCCACACCCGTACCCCCGCCGCCGCTGCCCGCCGGGTCCGTCGCCGCACGCCGGCGGGTCCACGCCAGCGGCCGGATCATGGTCAACCGGCAGCCGATCAAGCTCGGCCCCCGCCACCCCGGCAAACTCGTCACCGTCGTCATCGAAGACACCTGCTACCGGATCCTGCACGACGGGGAAGAACTCGCCATCAAACCCCGCTGCGACACCACCCCCATCACCCGGCTCTATGTCCGCGGCAAGAACAGCCAGCCCAGCTGACGGTCAAGCATCTCCTGAGAACAAACGGTTAGGCATGTCCTGAGGCCACACAACGACACGAGCGCGCCCAGGTCACGGCCTCTGCCCGCTTTGGGGTGGGGCCCTTTGCCGCTGGGAACCACGGCGACCCATCCGGGGCCGCTAAAGCGCCTGGCTCATGGACGCGGCGGCGGCTCGCCTGTCCCTCGAGCCAGGTGCTCGGTATGTCCTTGGTGGTCGTGATGCTGGTGTAGCCAAGTTCTCCGATACGACATGCAACAGCACCAGTGTTGAAAGCCCGCGAGCCGTTTGATGCGCAGGAATCTGGCTTCGGCGGTGCGGTACGCGCGGTCGCCGAAGCCACGGCGCCTGCCCGTGCTCGGCGCCCGTGCGGAACACGGGGCCGCTCGCGGGTGCTTAAACAGGCAGGCGTCCGGGTCTGTTACCTCTGTCGCGGTGCTGGATCTCGGAGCGCGGCCCAGTCGTGCACGTGCACGGCTTCGATGACGGCGGTCAGTATCGCTGCGCCAGCGAGGGCGACCAGGGCCCCGGCGATGAACGTCTTGTTTTCGTCGTCTGTCTGGGCGGCGTGGTTGATGCCGACCGCCACCAGCGCTGCCGTTTCGCCGGGGGGGATGGGCTCCTCCCAGACAGCGACCGAGCGGCCGACCTCTTCGGTCGGGACCGAGGACCAGTCATAGCTGGCGGCTGACGGAATGTGATATGCGGCCTCAAGGTATGGTTTTCCAGGACCCCGGTATGTGATGTCGGGGATAGCGGCGTAGGCGTTGACACCATCGAAGGTTTCGCCGAAGTGGCCAGCCTTCACAAAGAAATCAGCAGCCGCGGCCCAGCCTGTTGGGCCGCCCCGCGTTTTCCGGACAGCTGAATTGAGCCTATTTCATGCTGCGAGCTGCCGGTTCAGGTACTCATCGAGGGCCTCTTGCGGAGTCCGGTACCCAAGTCCTGAATGAAGACGTGTCCGATTATACCGGAGCTCGATGTACCGTGCAATATCCTCCTCCGCCTTCTTTCTCGTCGGGTAAGCTGTCCGGTGGACACGCTCGACCTTCAGGGCGGCGTTAAAAGATTCGGCCAGCGCATTGTCGTAGCATATCCCGGTCCGCCCTACGGACTGGCGGATCCCGAGCCGTTCCAGGACTGCCGCGAACTCAGCGGAAGTATAGTTACTGCCGCGGTCCGAATGAAAAACAGCATCAGCAGGAAGATCGAGATTGCGCGCGGCCATCTCTATGGCGCAGGTGATCAGCGGCGTCCGGTAATTGTCATCCATCGCCCAGCCGGCCACCTTGCGTGTCGCACAGTCAATCACGGTAGCCAGGTAAACCCATCCTTCCCACGTCGGGATATACGTGATGTCGCCGACCATTTTCCGCCCGGGCGCATCAGCGCTGAAGTCGCGGTTCACCAGGTCGGGGATCGGCCCAGCGGCGCCCTGCTGCGTGGTGGATGGCCGCCACGGCCGCGGCTGGCAGGCCACCAGGCCCAGCTCACGCATGAGCGCGCGGACCAGCTCCAGGCCCGCCCGCACGCCCCAGCGGGCAAGCTGCCACCACACGCGCCGGTAACCGTACGTCCCGTCGGAGTCCTCAAAAGCCCTCCCGACCAGGAGCTTGAGTTCCTCCCTCCTTTTCGCCGTCGCTGATTCCGGCCGCGACCGCCATTCGTAATACCCGGACTTTGAAACTTCCAGCCACCTGCACATGAGCGTGATTGCCGGAGCGGCCCCACTGGTGGCGTACTCCGCATCGATGAACTCATACACGTCGCTCACCGATGCTCGGCCGCGAAGTACGCCGCGGCTTTTGAAAGGAAATCAGCCTTCATCCGCAGCTCACGGTTCTCACGTTCCAGCTCCCGCAGCCGCGCCCGCTCGGACAGCTGCAACGGAGGCTCATCATCCGCGTGCTTCTTGCGGTAATCCCGCACCCAGTTACCAAGCGAGGTCTCATTGATCCCGAGCTCGCGGGCAACATCCGCGATCGGCCGTGACGTCTCCACGACCATCCTGGCCGCTTCCTCACGGAACTCAGGAGTGAATTTCCGGTATTTCCCTGCCACGTGATCCCGTCCTTTCGAGTGAAGATCCTATAAGGATCCGCAGTCCGGAAGGTCCGGGGCACCCCCTGTGCCCTGGACAGGTTTAAAGGTCAGGTGCTTAGCCCAGTACGCATATCCTGGGTGGCCCGCAGAGATCGTGCAGGCCGGATGGGGGCAGTCGCGGAAGAACGTTCCGGGCGGCGGTTCCAAAGCCAGGGTTACGCCCGCACCCGCATGCGGTGCGGCGCCGGAATTCACCGAGACCCTCACCCTGGCCGTAGTCGGTGAAACCTGGCCCACGGTGTATGTGACACTTGCTATGCGGGCAGCCGTCGTGATGTACAGGTCGGCGAAGGATGGCGTGGGACGCTGGGTGGTCCTTGGGTACAGCTTCACGGCGGCAGCAAGTAGCACCAGGCCCAGGACAGCTAGAGCGGCCGGTGCCAGCATTGTCAGCGTCGAGTGCTTGAGCCTGGTGGACGGTCGCGGCGTATCGTCCGGCCTGTCAGGTGGCGGCTTCTTAGACCCCCGTTCATTGGCAGCTGGCGTGTCTGGCATAGAGCCCCTCCCGTGGTTCACCCGGCATGCCAGTGAATCAATGGCTGATTCCCCAGGCACGCCCAGCTTGATCGTCCCACGGATCCGAATGGTGTGGCCTTACCCGGGATGACCACCTGTCACTTGGCACATCACGGCTAGGCCTGGGCGTGGGGCCCCTGGACTGGCCTGCGGCGAGCACGTCGCGTTCCAGGTGTCGCGACAGCTGCTGGCAGTCCTCGATTGCCCACCGCAACCGCCGCTGATCTTCTGGGCGGGGTTCCCCTGAAAGCGTGGTCATGGCAGCTTCCGGAGGGGGAGCAGCAGGCGGGCAGCGGCTTCTGCGCGGTGGCCTACGCGTTGCCCGCAGTTCCAGTCACGGTGATGGTGACATCGCGGGTGCGAGAGTCAACCTTCACATGGAAGCCCTTGCTGTTGCCGATCGCGGTGCCCGGGCGGGCCGGGACGGTAGCGTCGCCGCGGCCCGGGAAGGACAGCGAGACGCCGGTCAGGTCACACGCCGCGTGCGGAACGGTGACGGGCACCTGGCGGACCGTGACATGCGCGCCAGGGCGCCCGCACGCCGGGCGGAACTCCGGTGGCACGGCGGTCAGGTCCCGGCGGATCGTCTCGCCGCGGCCCTGCCCGCTCAGCACCCTCCTCTGCTTCTTCAGCCACAGGAAGGTACCGGCGTAGCGCTGCCGGGTCCAGCCGAGTTCTCGGCGGAGTTCCTCACTGTCTGCCGCGCTGCCATCGGCCGACAGCAGCCGCAGCAGCGCTCGTGCGTCGTCATCTCCCTGCGGGCCCGGCCCGTCTCATGCCGGGAATCTACCCCGGCAACGCACCGTGGCAGCCCATCTCGCCAGGGCGCCAGCACCGACCGCGCCAGCGGCTCGACCACCCAGCGCGCAGTGCCACCTATAAGCACGGGTAGCCCCGGACGAGACGCTCGCGCCTACCAAGCCGAATTGGGCGTTCGGCGTGTCCGTTTCCGCTGCGCTCTGGGCTTCCCCTCGTAACGTGGACACTGTCCACGCTTTCAGGGGAACCCCGGCGCCCGGTTCGCTCCCGCGGCCCGGTGATATCTGGCTGGCGTTAGGGCGCTTGCTGCGTCGCGAGGTTTTGGGTCTCCGGGTGGGCGTGGCTTCTCCCTTTGCCAGCGGTGGTGATGATGGGGGTGCGTAGCTGGCTGGGCCGTGGGTCTTCGGCGAGGTTGAGGATGTGCCAGGCGACGTCGGCGCGGGAGATGGTCTTCATGGTGAAGCGGTCGCTGGCGTGGACATGCCCGGTGAGCGGGCCGTCGGTCAGTTTGATGGGGCGCAGCGCGTACCAGTCGAGCCCGGTGGCGGCGAGCTCGTTCTCCATGGCTTGCAGGTCCTTGCCGACGCGGCCGAGGTTGGGGGTCACGACGGTGCGGAAGAAGCGGAACAGCAGGCGCGGCCCGGCGCTCATGGCGGCGTCCGCGGGTCCCATGCTGCCGGTGCTGACTGAGATCAGCCTGGCGGGCGCGCCGGAGTCGTTCATGGCGGCGATGAGGGTGTGGGCCAGCCGCTGGTGAAGGTCTGGGGGGGAGATCATCGTGGTTCTGGGGTTGTGGCGCTTGGCGAAGTCGGGGCCCAGGGCCGTGATGACTACGTCGGCGCCGCGGATGGCGTGGGCGGCGAAGCCGGGGTCGAAGATGTCCGGGCTGACCAGGATCTCGGCCTGGCCTGCGGGTGGGATTTGCCGGGTGGCCCGGTAGACGGCCCGGACCTGGTGGCCGCGCTGTGTGGCGAGGTCGACGACGTGGGTGCCGATTCCGCCGGAGGCTCCGAAGACAGTGATGTTCATGATCAGGTGACTCCTTTGGTCAGGGCAGCGTCGGCCCGGGCTGCCGCGTGGTGGCTGCGGTCATCGTGGCTGTGTCTCCTGCTGGGGTGTCCGTGCTGGTGTGGGCTGGTCCTGGCCGGTCATCTCCGGTGCGGGTACCGGACGGTGGCTGACGGGGAGCTGTTCGGGCTGGGCCGCTGGTTCGCCGTGGGTGTTGGTGGAGCGGACCGCGATGCCGGCGGCGGCGAGCAGGAAGATCGCGCAGGCCAGCAGGGCCTGGTGAAAGCCTGCGGCGAGCGCGTCGGCCGAGGGGACGTGGGCTGCGAGCAGGGCGCTGGTGCGTGCGGTGGCAATGGCGGAGAAGATCGCGAGGCCGAGCGCGGTCCCAAGTTGTTGTGAGGTGTTGAGCAGGCCGGCCGCCAGCCCGGCTTTGTCCGCCGGGACGCCCGCGTTGGCGGCGGCGGTGACGGAGACGAAAACGGCGCCCAGCCCGATCGACATGACCACCAGCCCCGGGAGCAGGTCGGTGAGGTAGGAGCCGTGAACGGGGACGCGCGACAGGTAAAAGACCGCGGCGGCGGCGATCAGCGCACCGGCGACGGTGACCGGTCGGGTGCCGGTGCGGGCGAACAGCCGGGACGAGATCCCGGCCGCGGCCACGATGCCGGCGGTGACCGGCAGGTAGGCCGACCCGCCCTGGATCGGCGAGTAGCCGAGCACGTCCTGCATGTACAGGGTGAGAAAGAAGAACAGCGAGACGAAGCCGGCGAAAGCGATCATCTGCGTCGCATCCGCGGCGGCCAGCCCTTTGATGCGGAAAATGGAGAAAGGGAACAGCGGGTTGCGGCGGCGCAGCTCGGTCAGCACGAAGACGGCGAGCACCACGGCCGCGGCGGCGAGCTCTCCGATCGTGCGGGCAGTACTCCAGCCCTGGCTAGGGGCGTTCACCAGCGCGTAGACGAGCAGCATCATGCCGCCGGTAGCAAGGATCGCGCCCGACACGTTGAAGTTCGCCAGCCCCGCGGAGCGGCGGCGGCCCGGGACCAGGCGGTAGGCACCGGGGATAATCGCCGCGCAGACCGGCAGGTTGACGAACAATACCCAGCGCCAGCCTGGGCCCTGCGACAGCACGCCGCCCAGGAAGACGCCGGTGGCGGCGGCGAGCCCGGAGACGGCGGCCCACACGCCAAGCGCCCGGTTCCGGTCGCCGCCCTGGCTGAAGGTGGTGGTCAGGATCGACAGCCCCGCCGGGGCCATCATGGCTGCGCCAATGCCCTGCCCAAGGCGGGCGGCGATCAGCATGCCCGCATCCACGGCCAGGCCACCGGCCAGTGAGCAGGCCGCGAACAGCATGGTGCCGGCGACCAGCAGCCGCCGCCGGCCGAACAAGTCGGCCGCCCGGCCGCCGAGCAGCAGGAAACCCCCGTAGGTGAGCAGGTAGCCACTGAGGACCCACTGCAGGCCCTGCAGCGAGAATCCCAGGTCGTGCCGGATCGACGGCAGGGCGACGTTCATGATCGAGGAATCGGCGATGTCGAGAAACTGAACCGCGCACAGCAGAAGCAGCGTGAGCTTGCCGCGGCGGGTGGCGAGCAAGAAACCTGCCTGGGTGGCCATGGCCGCCCTCCCGTACTGGACTAACTGGTCCAGTTGACGGTAACAGTTAGTGGACCGATCAGTCCAGACTTTCAGCCCGGTAGGTTCGCACGTGCGCGAGCGCCGCAGCCACGGCAATCCGAAGTGACGCCGCATCCTTGCGGGTCTGGCTCAGCAGCAGCCCGCCCTCGATGCTCGCCAGTAGCGCAGTAGCAAGCGCGCCAGGCGACGCATCCGCCCTCAGCTCGCCCCGCTCGCGCATCCGCTCCAGCGCGTCCGAAAACAGGCCTTCCCAGCCGTCGAAGGCCGCGGCCGCCTGCAGCCGCGCTCCCTCATTGCGCTCGGCCACCTCGCTGGCCAGCGACCCGATTGGGCACCCTGGCAGGCCCTGCTGCTCAAATCCCGCGACAAAACCCCCCAGCATCGCCTCCAGCTCCGCCAAGGTCGAAACGTCCCCCAGTGCCTGGGTCAGCTCACCAAGCACCTGTGCGCAGCGGTGCGCTACCGCCGCCTCCACCAGTTCGTCCCGGCCAGCGAAGTAGTGGTAGAGCTGGCTCTTGCTCGCCCCAGCCGCCGCCAGCAGCGCATCCAGACTGGTTCCCGCCACGCCGCGCTCGGCGACCAGCTCCGCAGCGTGATCCACGATCCGCTCGCGACTGGCGCGACCGCGGCCAGTTCTCGGCTCACCCGGCATACGGCCATAGTAGCCATCCACTGGACCGAACAGTCCAGGAAGGGATGCGGCACCCACAGTGAGAACCACACAGGTCCAGAGCGGGACCAGTTCCTTGGTGCCGAACTGGACGATCTGGACGCGCTGAAGCCCCCGATCAGCCGACTCCCGTTCCGCACAAAATCGGCGATCCGGATCGACAGTCAGGATCGCCGCGGTGACCTTGCGTAATCATCCTGCTGGGTTGATGGTGAGGTGAAGCAACGCCGCTGAGGCCACGGCTGGCCCCGCCATCCTGGGCCTCAGCCGACCCGGGAGGTGCCCCATGGTCACCACATCCACATCCACAGCCACAGCAGTCGCTGTCGTCGAGCCGGTGTTCACCGAGCTGGAAGGTCTCGCCCTGGCCGGGTTCCTGGCCGGTTACACCGGCCTGACCCGCGAGGCGTACGCGCTGGATCTGCGCCAGTACGCCAGCTGGTGCCAGCAGCGTCACGTCCGCCTGTTCCAGGCCCGGCGCGCCGACATTGAGTGCTTCGCCCGTGATCTGGAAGCCCGCGGCCGGGCCCGGCCACTATCACCCGGAGGTTGTGCACCATCGCCGGGTTCTACCGGTACGCCGTCGAAAAAGCGAGACGTACGTGCGCCGGGCTGACGGGGATAGCTATGGCGGAGGCAGCCGTGCCCGCCCGGCTGATGGATGTTGGGTTGGTCACCTGCCGCCTGGCCGGCGGGCTTGCGCTGGTGTATGCAAGATTGTGGGAGCGGAAACTGCCAGCGAACGGTTCATGCGGCGGCCCTGGCATAGGTCCCAGCCCACCGGGGAGACGATATGGCTGGAGGGAGTATGTCCACCACCACACGGCCCACCAAAGCCGGGGCGGCCGACGGTGATGGCGCGCGGGGCGCGCCGTTTGCGTCGTCGTGGCGGCGCGCGCACCTGACGGTTGACCAGCGCGTGGCCAGAGGGCAGGCGGCCCGCCGCGAGGCACCGAGGTCGGAGCACGGCCGGTGGGAACCGGCACCGGATCGCCCGGATCCCGTGACTCTGCTGGAGGAGCAAGGGGCCAGCCGGGTGCCAGAGCTTGTACCGATCCGGTATGGGCGGATGCTGGTGTCGCCGTTCACCTTCTACCGGGGCGGGGCGGCGATTATGGCGGCCGATCTGGCGGCCACCCCGGTGTCGGGGATCACCGTGCAGCTGTGCGGGGATGCGCACCTGTCGAATTTCGGCGTGTTCGGCACCCCGGAGCGGCAGCTGATCTTCGACATCAACGATTTCGACGAGACCCTGCCCGGCCCGTGGGAGTGGGACGTCAAGCGGATGGCGGCCAGCTTTGAGATCATGGGCCGCTTCCGCGGCTTTTCCCCCGATAACCGGTATGCGATCGTCACCGCCGGGGTGCGGGAGTACCGGGAGCGGATGCGCCGGGCCGCTGGCATGCCGACGCTGGACGCGTGGTATGACCAGCTGGACGCCGACGTTTTGCTGAAGATGGTCCGTCAGCAGGTCCGCCTCAAGCAGTTGGACAAGAAGTCGGCGCGGCGGGCGAAAAAGCATGTGGCTAAGGCCTATACCCGTGACAGCACCCGAGTACTGGCCAGGCGGGCGAGCCAGCTGGGCGGTGAGTTGCGGATCGTCGCTGATCCGCCGCTGATCACCCCGATCGAGGACCTGATCGTGCCCGGGACCAAGTGGGAGGACCCGGCTCCGCTGATCAAAAAGCTGCTCGCCTCCTACCGGCGGACGCTGGGCCACCAGGGTCATCCGCTGGAGGAGTTCCGGTACGTGCACGCCGCCCGCAAGGTGGTCGGGGTTGGCAGCGTCGGCACCCGCTGCTACATCCTGCTGTTCACCGGCCGCGACAACGACGACCCGCTGTTCTTGCAGGTGAAAGAGGCGCAAGCCTCCGTGCTGGAACCATATGCGGGCCGCAGCACCTACCCCCACCACGGGCAACGGGTAGTGATGGGCCAGCGGCTGATGCAGGCGGCGACCGACATCTTCCTGGGCTGGCAGCGGATCAAGGGCCTGGACGGGGTGACCCGCGACTACTACGTGCGCCAGTTCCACGACTGGAAGGGCAGCGCGGACGTGGAACGGCTGCCCATGCCCGGCGCCGCGCAGTACGCGCGGTTCTGCGGGGCGACGCTGGCCCGGGCGCACGCCCGCTGGGGCGACCGGATCGCGATCGCGTCCTACCTCGGCCAGGGCGACCTGTTCGACCGGGCCATCGCCCAGTTCTCCGCCGCCTACGCCGACCAGAACGAACGCGACTATCAGGCCTTCGCCGCGGCCGTGAACTCCGGACGGCTGATCGCCCAAACCGGCGTGTAGACCCGCGGCCGTGCGGGCCAGGAAACGCAGAGCCAACCGTGAGCACACCACAGCAGCCCTGCCGGCCGATGCCCCAGACACTCGATGATCCCATGCTGCTGTGGCGGGGAATGAGAGGACTATGTCGCGGTGGATCGTGCAGAATGTCCCGGCTTGGTGGCTGGTGGTTCTTGCTGTGGTTGTGCTGCCCGCCTTGGCGGTGTTGATCCAGTGGCTGATCCGGCGGCGGGCGCCCAGCTTGGCCAGTGGGGAAAATAATGACGCGGTGGGTTTCTTGGGCGCGACAGCGGCTGTCGTTTATGCGATCATTGTTGGGTTCATGGTTATCACCTTGTGGGAAAATTACGTCGCTGCCGGTGATACCGTCGAGAATGAGACGTCGAGCCTCCACGATCTCGTGCAGTTTAGCGGCGCGTTCGGCCCGGCCGCGCAGAACGAGATCCGCCGCCTGGTGATTCAGTATGCGAAGTCCGTGACCACCATGGAGTGGCAGGCGATGGCCCAGGGAGAGGATAGCCCAGCGGCGCAGATGGATTTCGACCGACTGATAGCCGCCGTTCAGGGTCTGCGGGTACGCAGTCCGGCGCAGCAGGAAGTTCTCGGTACCATGCTGGCCCAGGTGGATGATGTTGGGAGAGAGCGGCAGAGGCGTCTGGAACTCAGCGGCCCGCAGATACCGGCGCCCATGTGGCTTGCTGTCATCCTGACTAGCGTTGTGACGATCGCGTTCTGCCTGTTGTTCGAGATTAAGAGCGCCCGGCTGCGCTATTTCATGGTTGCAGCAGTTGTCGCCGTGATTAGCGCAATTTTGGTGCTGAGCCTCTTGCTGGAATATCCCTTCAGCGGAAACATTGAGGTCAAGCCGACGCCGTTCCAGCATGTGGCCGGGGAACTCCGTTAGCAAGCGGGATTTGCACTGCTGTGGTGCTTGACAGCAACAGCAGCGACCACCGGCCAGCAGCCGCGAGCCGTGACAACGCACCACGCTCGCACGATCCCTGCCAACTTGGCATATGCCCGGCCTGAAGGCGGAAGCTGGGGCCGCGTCACCTCACCAGTCGGACCTGGAGCGTACAGCAGCGGAGTACAGCAACGTCCTGGACCGCCAGCGGCTCCGAAGGACTTCTAGCGGCCCGCTGACTTGCCTCAACGACCGCGAACGACCTTGCTGCCGGGAGTTCGCATCGAG
>CAVUBM010000053.1:0-13412 GCA_963739645.1 uncultured Actinomycetota bacterium | reverse complement strand
GGGAGGTCATGCCGCCGTCGGCGGTGATCACCGAGCCGGTGAGGAACGACGAGTCGTCGCTGGCCAGGAACAGCGCCACCGCGGCGATCTCCTCCGGGGTGCCGAGCCGCCCGATCGGGTACTTGGCCGTGGTCATGGCCAGCCCGGCGGCCATGTCACCGCCGCCCCGGGCGCGCAGCATGGGCTCCATCAGCGGGGTGTACACGGTGCCCGGGCAGATGACGTTGACCCGCACGCCGCGCGGGGCCAGGTCCACGGACATGGACCGGGTCAGCGCCACCACGGCGCCCTTGGCCGCGCAGTACGAGGCGAAGTTGGCGATGCCGACCAGGGCCGCGACCGATCCCTGGTTGATGACCGACCCGCTGCCCGCCGCGACCATGGACGGGGCGGCGGCCTGGGTGCACAGGAACGTGCCCTTGGCGTTGACCGCGAAGCTGCGGTCCCAGTCGTCGTCGGTGGCCTCCAGCACCGAGCCGCTGCTGTTCACCCCGGCGTTGTTGTACAGCACGTTCACCCGGCCCAGCTCGCCGAGGATCTGGCCGAAGGCGCTGCCCACCTGCGCCCGGTCGGCCACGCTGGCCACCACGGCCAGCGCCGCGCCACCGTCCGCGGCGATCTGCTGCGCGGTCTCCTTGGCCGCGTCCGCGTTCACGTCCACGACCGCGACCCCGGCTCCCTCGCGGGCGAACAGCCCGGCGGCCGCGCGCCCGATCCCCGAGCCCGCTCCGGTCACCACGGCGATCTTGCCGTCCAGCTTCCCCATCGGGCCTTTCCTCTCTTAACGAAAACCACGCGGTGCGCGGCCGTCAGTCACCTCGCGGGCTTGCCGCGCCAGTCACCAGGCGGATGTGCCGGATCAGTCACCATGCCGACATGCCGCCGTCCACCACCAGCGGGTGGCCGGTCATGTAGCCGAGCCGCCCGGAGGCGAGCAGTGCGACCGCGTCGGCGATCTCGTCTGGGGAGGCGACCCGGCCGGCCGGGATCCGCTCTTCCACTGCGGCCCGCAGGCCGGGCTGGTCCAGGCGCCACGCGGTCATCGGCGTGTACACCATGCCCGGGCAGACCGCGTTGGCCCGGATGCCGGCCGCCGCGTAGTCCACCGCGATGGACCGGGTGAGCATCAGCGCCGCGCCCTTGGACGTCGTGTACGCGCAGCGGCCCGGGAACGCGACCAGCCCGGCGACCGAGGCGATCGTGATGATGTGCCCCGCGCCCCGGGCCAGCATCGACGGCAGCACGGCCCGGCTGCACAGGAACGGGCCGCGCACGTTGACCGCGATCACCTGGTCGAACTCCCCGGCCGGGGTCTCGTGGCAGGTGGTGGCCTGCTGCGAGCCGGTGATGCCGGCGTTGTCGACCAGCACGTCGATCCCGCCGAGCTGGGCCAGGACGGTTCCGATCGACGCCGTTATGGAGGATTCGTCACGGACGTCGCAACGGAGAGCCAGGGTGGCCGGCCCGGCCGCCGCGGACGGGTCCAGGTCGAGCGCGGCCACGGTGAAGCCGTCCTGGGCCAGCCGGGCGCAGCTGGCCAGGCCGATGCCGGAGCCGCCGCCGGTGACCACGGCCACCCGGGCGCCGGGGGGACCGGGGAAGCGGTCACAGGTTCACCGGCATGGCCTGGCCGGCCGCAGCCGGCACAGCTGGATGAAGTGCTCGGGGTTGAGGAACAGCTCGTTCAGCTCGGCCATCTCATCCATGGTGAAGCCTTCGGGCCGGCGGATCAGGTAGTCGATGTACTGGAACGCGTCCTTGGCCCCGTAGCCGACGTGGTGCGCGCCGACCACCTTGCGGGTGTCCGCGTCGATGACCAGCTTGAGCCAGCCGGACAGCAGCGGGCGGGTGAACGCGTAGAGCATCGAGCCCTCGGCCGCGGGCAGCGCGAACGTCTCCGGGTCGGCGTCGTCCGGGGGCATCTGGATCTTGATGACGTTGCGGTATTTCTCCTGGGCCTCGGCCTCGGACAGGCCGCACCAGGTGACCTCGTACGTGGTATGCAGGAAGTCCGGGTACTGGGTGTAGTCGAACTCGTAGTCCTCGCCCATGATGTTGCGGGCCGCGCCGACCCCGCACTTGCGCGCCTTGAACATCTCCATCGGCGGGCCGACCAGGTCCCCGGCCGCGTACACGCCCGGCACCGAGGTGCGCATGTGCGTATCGGCGACGACGAAGCCGCGTTCGTCGGTCTCCAGGCCCAGCGGTGCGTACATGCTCAGGTCGGGGCGCTCGCCGGTGCCGACGAACACGAAGTCGGTGTCGATCTGCCGGATCTGGCCGTCCGGGGCCCGGTAGCGGACGCCGGTGACCTTGCCGTTGCCCAGCACCTCGAGCGGTTCCGCGCCGACCACGATCTCGATGCCCCGCTCGGCCATCATCGCCGTCACGTAGTCGCGCAGGCCCGCGTCCACGTGGTGCAGGCTGGCCGTTTCCATCAGCGGGCTGCGGGTCAGGATCGTGGTCTGGCACCCGGTGGCCTGGAAGAACGACCCGTACTCCAGGGCCACCTTGGAGCCGCCGATGATCACGCAGCGGTTCGGCTCGTAGTCGAGATCCTCGATCAGCGTGGCGAAGTCGTAGACGCCCTTGATGCCGATGCCCGGCACGTCCGGGTAGGCGGTGCGGGCCCCGGTGCACAGCACCAGGTTGCGGGCCTGGAACCGCTGGCCCTCGACCTCGACCGTGTGCTCATCGATGATCGTGGCTGGCGTGTTCAGGATGAACTCCATGTCCAGCTGTTCCTTGGACTGCCAGTTCATGATCGCGTGCGGCCCGCCGCGGCCCGCCTTGAACAGCTCGACGATCTCCTGGATGCTGGCCCGCTTGTCGTCGAACGGCGGGTACCACAGGCGCCCCTGCATGTGCCGGGCCAGGTCCAGCTCGCGGGCGCACTCGGAGAACAGGTGGTGCGGCACGCACGCCTGGTGCGGGCAGGACCCGCCGAGGAACGGCCAGGCGTCGATCGTCAGCTGGCGGCCGCCCCGGGCGCGCAGGAACGCCGAGCCGAACCGGCCCGCCGCGCCGCCGCCCACGAAGATCGCGTCGTACTCGCGGCTGTCCTCGTCCGGGGCGGCCACGTTCCACAGGCCCCCGGTGTTGTCCTGCAGGTGGGCCACGATGTCGTCGATCAGCAGCGTCCACTCGCCCACGGTCAGCGGGGCGCCGTCCGCACCGCGGTCCTGGCCGGCCAGCCGCCCGAGGTTGCTGACCCGCCCCCGCAGGGCCTTGAATCCATCGCCGGGGTTGCGCACGTCGATCATTTGCTGTCCTCACCGCTGGTCGGGCCTGCCACCGCGTGGTCGGGCCGGCGCCTGCCTGTTCAGGATCACCAGCGGCGCCGGGCCGGGGCAGGTCACCGGGGGACGAAGTACGCGGCGGGCGTTATCCCTTGAGGTTCAGCGCTCGCCGGCTGAAGGCTCAGTGCTCGTCGTGCAGGGCCTGCAGGGTGCCCCAGGCCCGGGTGGCGAGCTGCAGGTTGAAGTGGACGTCCGGGTCGTTCAGCTCCAGGCCGGTCAGCTCGCGGATCCGCTGCAGCCGGTACTTCAGCGTGCTCTTGTGCACCGACAGTTCGGCCGCGGTCGCATCGTAGTTGCCGCCGTGCTCCAGGTACTGGGTGAGCGTGTGCACCAGTTCGGCCTTGCGCCTTGCGTCGTAGTCGAGCAGGCTGCCCAGCCACTCGCGGACGAACGTCTCCACGTCGGTGAGGTCCGGGATGGCCGCGAGCATCCGGAAGATGCCCAGCTTGGGGTACTCGCAGGCGCTGTTACCGGGCAGCAGGGTCTTGCGCAGCCGCAGCGCCAGACCCGCCTCGCGCAGCGACCGGGGCAGCTCCGACGGCCGGGCGCACGGCCCGCCCACCCCGATGTGCACCTGGCCGCCCAGGTCGGTCTCGACCGCCCGGCGCAGCTGCTCCCAGTTGGCCTGGCCGGCCGTGACGATGGCCACGTCGCCGGACCACGTCTCGAACAGCCCGTCCTGCCGCGCGGTGCGCATCGCCCGGCGGACCGCGGACAGCAGCGCGTCGTGCGCCCGGGCCCGGCCGCGGCCCTCGACGATGACGACCCGGTGCGGCCGCCGCAAGTCATAATCCAGCGCCTCGGCCCGGGTCAGCGCGCTGTCGTCGTCGCTGCCGGCCAGCAGGTCATGGACGAGGTCGCGGCGCAGCCGCAGTTCGGTGTCGGCGATACCGCGCAGCCGGGCCAGCTCCATGGACAGCACGGTCGCCCCGTGCTCCAGGGCGACCAGGTCGGCGTGGTCGGCCCGGTGCTGCGCGTCGATCAGGGCCAGCACGCCGAGCACGTCGGTGCGCGGCGAGGCCAGCAGGATCAGCCGCTCGCCGTCCCGGACCGGCGTGCTGGCCCGCATGAGCCGGCGGAGCAGGTGCTCCCGCTTGGCGAAGGACTCCTTCGGGTACGGGTCGGGCTGGCCCGGCCCGCCCCAGGCGGTCAGGTTGCCGTACCGGTCCTCGATGGCGACCGGCATCCCGGTGAGCTCGTGCAGCGCCTTGGCGATGCCCGGCTGGCCCTCGCCGGACACGGCCACCCGGGTCAGCCGCTGGTGGATGTCCATGCTGCGCTGCAGGCTGGTCACGGTCTCGGCCAGTGTGTCGTTGGTGGCGGCGAGTTCGGCGGCGGTGGCCCGTTCCCGGGCGTGCAGCCGCGCGTTGGACACGGCCACCCCGGTCTGCTGCGCGATGACCTGGATCAGGAACCGCTGCTCGGCGGGGGGCTCGCCCACGCAGGACGCGACCAGGTGACCGAGCAGGCCACCGACGCCGCGCAGCGGGTAGGCCCAGGCCCACGCCCGGCCCGGCAGGCGGACCGGCCCGGCCGCGGTGCCGAGCGCGGCCAGCTGGCTGAGGAGACCGGTCGGCGGGCTGCTGCCAGCGGCTGCGGCCGGGCGCCACTGGCCGTCGGTGAAGCCGTAGCCGTCGACCCGCCACGGTCCGAGCCCAGGGGCGGAGGAGGCGGCGAGCTCCAGGATCTGGTCCTCGTTGACCGACTCGGTCATCAGCAGCGAGATGACCAGCAGCGCGCGGAACTCGCTGAGCCGCTCGCGCAGGCTCGGGTCGGGTGGGTCCCCGTCTGGGTCCCCGTGCTGGCCGCCGTGCGGTGCGGCCAGGGCAGCGGCTATCGCCGTGGTGTGGTTCCGGGTGGTCTGCTCGGTGGTCATCGCGGCGGGTCAGGCGCGGGCCGACCTGAGGAACTCGTCCGGCTCGACGTAGTAGGGGTTTTCCACCAGGATGCCCTGGACCAGCACCTGCGGATGCGTCTTGACCACGTTGACCACGACTTCGCCGCTGAACTTGTCCAGGTCATACAGGCACAGCACGACGACCGGGTAGTTCGGCGTGACCCGGTTCAGCTCGGACTCGTAGCCCACCAGGTGCTCGACGCCGGGCGCGTCCCGCAGCGCCCAGGTCATCTCGCCGACCAGGCGGTAGAACGAGTAGCCCTCGATCTCCGCCTTGACCATTTTCTCGGTCCAGAACGTGAGCATGTCGCTGGTGGTGAACTCGCCGCCCGCCAGGTAGGTGGACTCCGGCAGGTGGATGTCCAGCTGGCCATCGAACGGGCCGGGTTCGCCCCGCGAGCCGGTCAGGGCCTCAAGCCGTTTGGCGGTGCCGGCCGAGTCCACGATGCAGATGCACTTGTCGCCGGCCGTCAGGCCCGCGCCCAGGTAGCCGTTGAGCAGCCGGTCCCGGTCGTCATCCCCCCGGTAGAAGGCGCAGACATGGCTGCCCGGCAGCAGGCCAATCTCGTCGATGCCGCTGGGTACCGGTCCGACCATCCGCCCCACCACCTCGTGACCGCGTTAACACGGATAGTACGTCGCAAACCGAACATGTTGCTCACCCTGCGAGGGTGAAGATCTCCGGATTGCTCCTCCCCGAGGGCCAGAAATTCACCACCGGGCAACCGCTGGGAGGTGGCCGCGAACGTGCTCAGACCGCGCCTCATTGGCATGGCCGGCCACCGAATGCGCTGACCGGCCCAGCCCGCCCCAGGTCGAGTAGCATGCAGCAGCACGTCCCCCGCCGGTGTAGCTCAGTTGGCAGAGCAGCCGTCTTGTAAACGGCAGGTCAGCGGTTCGAATCCGCTCACCGGCTCCACGCCAAGATGCCCCCCGTTCACCTGGGGTAACACGCTCGGGGACACCCGGGCCGAACGTGTCCCGCAGCAGGGTCACTCCAAACTCACGCGCCCGTTTAGAACCGGGTGGTGCGACGCGTGTGCAGGACACATTGAGCTACACCCTGGAGTCCTGGTGACGAAATCCGGGACTGCGAGTACGACCTGCAAGCAGCCGGTGAGCGGCCCAAGACCATACAGCTGATCCGCGAAGCCGCAGAGTAGTACGCGGCTTTTGTAATCGAACACCAACCCCGAAGTAACCTGCATGACCATTACCAGGAATACAGGCGCCGCCATGACATCGATGCCACCGTAGTCCCGCGCATAAAGCCTGGCCGTCGCACTGCCTTACCGAACAGCAAGCGCGAGGCCTTGTGCGGAAGCACTTTGCCACCGACCGGTTTCCGCCAAGGGATCAGTAGTTCGGGCTGACGCGATAGGCCAGCTGCGGCCCGGACGCTCAGGCAAGGGGGACGTGATCCCAATCACCAATCCCTTGAAGGACAAGGAATGTGGTGCCAGGGCACCCGCTGCGTGGCTGCCATAGTTCACCGCCGTCGCCAGCGGCCAGGCCATCCTGGCCGGTCACGGCCCGCGGCGGGAGAGCCACGACCGAGACTCTCCGCCGCCGGCTCATTGCCGTCCCGGCGATGCCTAATCACCGGCCGCAGCGCCCTGACCCGGAAATCTGGAACCGCGAACCTGAGGCGGCAGCCGGGACTCAAGCCTGCGCCTACACGTAAACCGGGCCGCAAAGATCAATTTCGTCCCGAAGATCAACTCGGCAGTACTGCTCGCGGATCGGGTCTGATCAATGAATACACGCAGGCCGCCTAACCGCGAGAACTCGCAGGTCACCAGTCGAATTCCCATATTCGAGCGGGACAGGAACGGAATGAACCGACCGCCCCCCGCATCCGTAGTACTCAGCGTACTGCGGAACCACCGCGATCTGAGTAGCCCGCCTCCGTCTCCGCGAAGAGGGAGGACCTCATGAGGAATCCGATCGCCGCAAGCCCGAAGCGGATCATCATTACTGCCATGATTACCGGTATGGGCCTGGCCGCTGCTGCATGCGGCAGCGCGGCTGCGCCCTCCCACCCGGCCGCGCACACGGCAGCCCCCACGCCGGCCGCCGCCACCACCACGGCACCACCAGCGCCGCTCGGCTGCGGCGTGCACGCCAGCAGGCATGCTGTCGCCGGGACGCTGACCAGAGTGCGGGTCCGGACGGTACCGCATGCCTGGATCGTCGTAACCGCTCATTACGCGAGTCACGTCCAGACGCAAGCCGCCCGGGCCAGTGCCCGGGGCAGGCACACGTTCTCCTACCCGGCGGGCCGCGGGCACCGGGTCGTCATGGACATCCACGCGTCGTTGCATGGCCGGAATGGCGTATGCGGGACATCGTTCAGGGCACATCAACCCCCGCCGCCGCCTCCCCCTGCTCCGATGCCCGTCCCGGCGCCTGCGCCGACGATGATGGCTCCCACGCCGACGATGATGGCTCCCACGCCGACGCCGATGATGTAACTGTCGTGCACCGCGTTGCATTACTGGCCGCGCCCCGGCGGTTTTGCCTCCGACGATGTCAACCTGACCAGTTCCGTCGATCCCGTTCGCAAATAAGCCCGGCAAGGCCGAGATCTTGACTCAGGCTGGCGCTGTTGCCGTAACGGGGCAGCTCCACCAAGATCGGCGCAGCCCTGCGCGCATAGCTTCGAAGCCCGGTCACGGCCTAACCAGGATCGCGTGAGCGCTAGGTCGTAGAGACACCAGCCGCCGGCTCACCGATCAGCGCGTTTAGTTAAGAGCGGATCCCGACGCAGAAGGGTAACGTAGCTGTAATAAGGGGGTATAGGGGGCGTTGTGGCGGGCATTGTGACGGCCAGCGAACGTGATCTGCGCACCCTGGTGGGCATCGTCAGCGACGACCGCGGCGACCTCCCACGAGAGGGGCTAGCGCTGTCCTTGCTGGCCGACCTCACGGCCCTGATCCGCTGTGATCATGTGGTGTTCTTCGGCCTCGACAGCACCCAGCGGGGGGCGTGGTTCCACCAGCGCATGCCTGGGAACGCTGGCCGGGACGATTCCGACGATTACGAGCGTGTGTTCTGGCACCACTACTGGGACTTCGAACCTTGCTGGTACCCCGACCGCACATCCGACACTCGCAGGGTGATCAAGCGCTCCGACTTTTACTCGAAGCGGCAGCTTCGTTCGACCGGCATATACACCGACTATTTCCACCCCGTGGGGGCTGAGTACGCGCTCATGCTATGGCTGCGGGCCGGGCCGGGGCAGACCGTGCGGCTGATCTTTTACCGCGATTCCGGCCCGGACTTTTCTGAACGTGACCGCGCCCTGCTCACCCTGCTGCGCCCACACCTGCAGCAGGCCTACATTGATGCCGAACACCGCCGCCGTGCCACGGCCCCGCTCACCTCCCGGCAGTGGGAACTGCTGCGCCTGGTTGCCACTGGACGCACGAACGCCCAGGTCGCCCGTTGGCTAGGCGTGTCAGAGGGAACTGTGCGCAAGCACCTGGAAAACATCTACCGCAAGCTCGAGGTCTCCAGCCGCACAGCCGCGGTCACCCGCGCCTTCCCGGATTCGGGTGAGTTCTCAGGCCGGTTCGGCCATCCTGGCCAATACATCCCCTCGCCGACCCAGCCGAAGTGAGACCGCCGCCGCGCGCTGCAGCCAATCGGCGTGCGACACCACAGCTGTGATCCGCCAGCAGATCCGCGACACATGTCTGCCAGCTGACGTGCGACGGGTCTAGAAGCCTGCCGATCACATGACGGGCGGCAACGCACGGATCTGTCGAAGGTAGTGCGTTGCTCCGCCGGATGGCTTTGCCAGGGTACGCATATTTATGCACTGCGTCAGCGATCAACGCGGTCTCGGAGCTTCAGACGGGTCCCTGGCTCAGGCCACGCCTAACGCCGAGTCTGTACTCGTCGCACACGGTTCCCAAGCGCGGCAGTCCGGCGCGCATATTGACCATTTCTGCGCTCTCCCGGGTATTACCCGTCGGCGGCCAGACCAGTTTGGCGGAGGCGAACTCTGAAATCGCTATGGTCGTTCGTCAGCCGTGGTCAGCCCTAGCCGCTGATTGAGCTGATCCAGGCTCGGCGAGCCCGGCAGGACCGCGGCCAGCTGCAGCGCCAGCGGGATGCCATCCAGCCGGCGCGCAGGTCCAGGGCCTCCGCCGCATTGCCGACGCGGACGGCCTCCAGCCTGTCGGCGGTGAACAGCGACAGCAGGCGCTGCTGGCGGGCCAGCAAGATCGAGTACAGGTACCGGACGCTGTCACCGCGAGCGCTGAACCGGAGAGCAGCGCTGCTCAGCGCCGCCCGCCTGGAGCAGGGCGAGGTGATGCTCACTGGCTTTGGGCAGCCGGCGTTCAATGGATGTGGCCGTGTTCCGCCAGGTCAATCACTGGCCGGGTGGCTGCATCCGCCGATGTGGACGGTCCAGTTGTCGGGAGTCATCGGGGCTCTTCCCCTGGTGGCGGCTGCGGCCGCGCTGTTGAGGCGGCTGCGGCTGGCGGCCGCGACCCTGCTGAAGGTCTGGCTGGAGGCGGTGGCCAAGATGGTCGTGCAGCGTGACCGGCCAGCGGAAACCCTGCCGGATGTGATCTTGCGCGGCCAGTCCGCGGCCCACGGGCTGAGCTGTCCCTCCGGTCATGCCATGGTGATCTTCGCGATCACCGCGCTGGTGGCCCCCTACTTCAAAGGCTGGTGAAAGGTCCTGCCTTGGGCGCTGGCTGCCGCGGTCTGCCTGTCACGGGTGTACCTCGGGGCGCACTTCCCCGTGGACGTCGCCGCGGGGGCCCTGGGCCTGTTCATCGGGAGCGCGCTGAACCTGGTATTCGGCGTGCCCAGCGCCAGCACCGCCGGCGCCAGCGGATAACGGTGAGATGGTCCCGCGCACGTCTACGCCGGAGACGTCGCCGCCCGCGCCCTCGCCAGCCGGCTCGCGATGTGTCATCCTCGCTGTGGGCACAGGGGGAATCGGTACCGAAACGGCCTAGGCCGGCCCGTCTGGCTGCCCTGCGTGCCCTACGCTCAACCCATGATGCGGCCCGCGAGCAAGCATGAACGTGCCCTTCCGGCCATGCTGGCCGCTCCCGGCGTCCAGCTTGGCTTCGGCCTGGCTGCCCTGCTGGCCACCGCCGGTGCCGTGCGCCACGACCGCGTGGGCCCACGGGAAGTCAGGGCATTCCGCGCAGTCAACGGCCTGCCCGATTCGGTCTACCTGCCCGCCTGGGCCGTCATGCAGCTGGGCGCGTTCGGTGCCATCCCGGCGTCGGCCGCGGCGGCCTGGCTGGCCGGAGACGGGGAGCTGGCAGCCCGCCTCCTGATCGGCGGCACTGGCACCTGGGCGCTGGCCAAGGCGGTCAAGCGGATAGTGCGGCGGCCCCGGCCGGTGACCCTGCTTCCGGGCATCCGCCGTCGCGGCCGCGACGCCAGCGGCCTCGGATACCTGTCCGGGCACGCGGGCGTGGCCGTCGTCCTTGGCGTGGCTGCCCTGCCCCGTCTCAGCCCGGGCGGCCGCGCCCTCACCCTGACCGCCATCCCCCTGGTGGGACTGAGCCGTGTCTACGTCGGCGCCCATTTTCCGCTCGACATCGCAGGCGGGGGGGCACTGGGCCTCGCCGTTAACGCCGCGGCAGGCACCGCGGTCAGGAGCTACTCCACCTGGCATCGTGGCTGACTCGCAGACCAGCCCGTAGCCGCGGTACGTGGGTCGCAGAGCGATGCTCGCTCATGCAGGTCGGCTTCATCCACCTATCCGTTGGCAGGGCCCGCGGCCTCCGTACCGACCGCGGCCAGCTGCTGAATTGCGTGCCGGGATCCGTGAATACCCGCCCGTCCCCGCTTGTGCTGAGCAGCTCGCGCACCCGTAAGCGTCGGACACGCTGAGCCGCCTGGGCATCGCGGGCGGCGCCGTTTATGACGCGCTGGTTGGCGCTGGCCGCCAAGGAGCACGGGGCAGCCCTCGCGACCGGGGACGCGCGGGCACGCGGCACCTATGACGCAGTCGGCGCGGGGTGATCGTCGTTACCTGACCGGACCGACGGTCTGCCGCAGGAACGCCTTGCGGATCTCGGTGACCGCGATGATCGACAGTGCCACGGCCGCGCAGAGGAGCCACTGATCTATGTCGAGCGCGGTGGTCTTCAGGATCGCCTGGCACGGCGCCAGGATGGTTGCCATGACGATCAGGAAGAGGGACGCCCCGGTCGTCACGATGCACGTCCGGTCGGCGAACGTGCTGAGGGAGAACATCGACTTCCGCCGGTCCCTCGACTCGATCGAGAAGAACAGGTTAAACAACGAGAACACCACCACGCCCATGGTCCGCGCGATGGCGAGCGTGTGCGCCTGTTCCGCCCAGCTGACCACGCTCAGCGTGCCGATCGCCATCACCAGCCCGACCACGACGAGCCAGCTGAGGACCCCCCTGGTCAGGATCGGCTGGGTGGGCGGCCGGGGCCGGCGTTCCATCAGCCCCTCGACAGGCCTGCTGTACCCGAGCCCGATGGACTGGATCGTCACGGTGGTGAAGGCCACCCACAAGACCTGCAGCGGAAGGAGCGGCTCGCCGTGGGCGATGTCGAAGATGCTGGCGCCGAGGAAGGTGATGATGAAGCCGAACATGCATCCCATCTCGAACCGGATGTACCGGACGAGGTTGTCATACAGCCCGCGGCCAATTTCCACCGCTTTGGTGATCGTGGAGAAGTTGTCGTCGGTCAGAACCATCACCGCGGCTTGCTTGGCCACCTCGGTCCCGGTCTCGCCCATCGCAATCCCGATGTCGGCCTTCTTCAGCGCGGGCGCGTCGTTGACGCCGTCGCCGGTCATGGCGACGATCTGGCCTTCGCGCTTGAGCATGTCCACCAGGCGGACCTTGTGCTCGGGGGTGACGCGGGCGATCACGCCGACATCGGCGACCGCCTCCATCGCCTCGTCATCGGTCATCGCGCCGAACTCCGCCCCGCTGATGACCTTGCCGTCGATGCCGAGCTGGCGGGCGATCGCGGCCGCGGTCACCGCGTGATCACCGGTGATCATGCGGACCTCGATCCCGGCGGACTTCGCCTGCCCGACCGATGCCCTGGCACCGGGCCGCGGCGGGTCGACGATCCCGACGAGAGCCAGCAGTTCCAGATCGGTCACGAGCGGGAGCAGCTCAGCCCCCGGATCGAAGGCCGCCGGGTCGAAATCCCTGCGTGCGGTGGCCATGACCCGCAGGCCCTCTTCCGCGAACCGGTGGTTATCGGCCAGGTACCGCTCGCGGAGACGGCCGTCGAGCGGAACCGGGCCGGCGTCCGGGTCCAGCACCGTGGCGGCCCGGGCCAGGAGCTGATCGGGCGCCCCCTTCACGAAGCAGCGGATCACCGCCTTCCCCGATGCATCGGTCATCTTGTGGAACGTCGCCATGAGCTTGTACTCCGCGTCGAAGGGGAGCTCGGCGATTCTCGGATACACCTGCCTGGTCGAGACGGCGTCGATGCCGCCCTTCGCGGCCAGCACGACCAGGGCTCCCTCGGTGGGGTCGCCGATCAGCTCGCCATCGCTGAGTACCGCGTCGGAGGCGAGGACCATCGGCATCAGGAACTGGTCCAGCGGGATCTCCGCCTGTCCGGCGACGCGGTTGATGCGCCCGTGGGTCGAGTAACCCTTTCCCTCGGCCGCATAGCGGTGCCCGGCGACGGTCATCTGGACCGCGGTCATCTGGTTCAGCGTGAGCGTCCCGGTCTTGTCCGTGTTGATCGCGGACGTAGACCCCAGGGTCTCGGTCGAAGGGAGCTGCTTCATGATGGCGCCGACCTTGACCAGAGCCCGGGTGCCCCACGCCAGGATCGTCGTCACCACCAGAGGCAACTGCACCGGGACCGCCGCGATGGCGAAGGCGACCGCGGCGGGCAACACCGCGTTGAAGGTATAGCCGCGAGACAGGTTCACGGCCATCGACGCGATCAGCGCGACACCCGCGACCAGCAGGAGCTGCTTTGAGAGCCGGCCGAGCTGGCGGGTGAGCGGGGTCTTGACCGTCGGCTGCGCCTGGAGCATCCCCGAGATATGGCCGACCTCGGTCGCCATCCCGGTCGCGGTGACCACGAACACGCCCGTCCCGCGGGTGGCCGAGGTGTTCATGTACACCATGTCGGTCCGGTCGCCCAGCGGCATGTCGGCTTCCCCGACCGGGGCCGTGCCCTTCGAAACCGGCAGGCTCTCCCCGGTCAGCTCGGACTCGGCG
>CAVUBM010000052.1:0-12259 GCA_963739645.1 uncultured Actinomycetota bacterium | reverse complement strand
CAGCTGGGCCGGGCGTGATCGCGAGGCCAGCAGCGCGGGGAAAAAGGCGAGAACGTTGGCGGCGGCCAGCACCCCGACGGCGAGCGTGGCGATCAGCGGCACGTTCACCACGGTGAGAGGCACCACCCCGAAGTTCGTGGCGAACACCCGCCAGACGACTCGGCCGGCCGCGATCCCCAGTGGCACCCCGGCCACGATCCCGACCAGGGCCACCGCGGTGGCCTGCCAGCTCACTACCGCCGCGACCTGGTAATGGACGAACCCGAGTACCTTCAGCAAGCCAGCCTCCGCGCGCCTGCGGGAAACGCTGACCACCAGCAGGTGCACCATCGTCGCCGCCCCGAACACCGCCAGCAGCCCGCCGAACAGCAGCGGGAAGTTCACCGACTCACCGAAGTTGACCAGTTCGGCCGGCTCCTGCTGGCCTGAGACCAAGAACGAACGGTATTTGCTGGCGTGCCGGGCCAGCGCCGCGGCCGCGTGCGGTCCGGGAGCGGCCCCGGCCAGCACCGAATAGATGGTGCCCCGCTGCACGTTGCGCTGGCAGGCCGTCATGTGAGCGCCGGCAGGGCATTGCAGATCCGTCAGCGCGCTGAAGGTCATCGCGGCCCCGCTGCCCAGCCCGCCGGTGTAGAAGCTCGGCGCGAAAGATGAGCGGCCAACCACGCGGAACTGAGCCTGGTGCCGGGCACCTTCCGGGTCCGTCACGGTCACCCGGACCAGCCCGCCCGGCTGCGCTCCGACGCTGCGCATGGTCGCGGCGCCCAGCATGATCTCGTGGTCCCCGCTGGGCAGCCGGCCGTCCACCACCGAGATCAGCGCCGGGCCGCGGATCGCGGTCACCGCGGCCAAGCGGACCTGATGGCCATTGACGTCGATCACCGCGAAAGCCGCCAGGGTGATCCGGTCAATCGCCCGGTCCCTGCGCAGGCTGGTCAGCACGGGCCCAGTGACGTAGTCCACGGACCCCCCGCCCTGATAGCTGAACTGCGCCTGGAACGGCACGCCGTACAGCGCAGGTGTGGAGGTGAGCCGGGTCAGGCTGGCCCCGAACACGGCCGTCGCGCACAGCGCGGCGACCGCCAGCACCATGCCGAGCAGCGCGCTACCCACCGGGACCGGCTGGCGGCCGCGGCCCCGCTGCAGCGCGTACCGGACCCCGATCAGCGCGCTCGGCGGTGCACCGGACCAGGTCACGGCCCGGACCAGCGCCACCGGCACCGGCTCCGGCCTGCTACGGCGCAGCAGCCGGGCATCGCGCACGGCCGGCCACACGGACAGCGCTATCACCGTGGCCACCGTGGCCAGCGCACCGATCACCATGACCAGCGGATCAAAAACCACGGCACCCGCCGAGGGCGCGACCAGCCGCGCCTCGCCCACCGGGGTCAGCGGGGACAGCAGCGTGGCCAGCGCCACGGCCCCGGCCGCGCCAACCGCGCCGATGATGGTCGCACGGGCCAGGCCAAGCGCCACGAACTGCCGCACCCGCAACCCCACTGCGGAAAGGGCCTGACGATCATCCTGCTCAGTTACGAACTGCCGGGCGGCGGCCTGCCCGAGGACAGCCAACCCGGCCAGTGCGGCCAGGCCCGCCAGTACCCACCAGCCCACCGCCTGCGGCCTGATCGACCCCTCCACCCCAGCAGCGTCGAGATCCAGGTCGTCGGCACCGTTCGAGCCCAGCGGGCGGAGCTGGCTTTCGAACGCGGGCAGGTCGGCCGCGCCGCGCCGGAGCTGCACGTAGTAGGACGGCCACACCACTGAACGGGGATTCACCGCCGCCGCGAACGCCTTGGTCGTAAAGAGGTCGTAGCGGCTCCCTTGCCCGGAGTGGAGCTCATTCTCGGCCACCACCAGTCCCACTACCCGCAGGCTGCGCTGCGGGACAGCCGCCGAGTTGAGGTGGGCCGGGCCCACCTTCTGCGCCAGCTGCACCTGCGCCGGGGTCGGCGTCAGGACTCGGATCACCGAGCCGATGTGGACCCCGTTATCCCTGGCCAGGGTGTAGGAGGCCAGGACCTCATCAGGGTTGGACTGGTCCGGCATCCGTCCGGAGAGCAATTTGGTCACCCGGGGCAGTTTGGATGGCGGGACCTCGAAGACCGAGAAGCTCTCACTTGTATCAATCTGCCTGCTGCAGGACCCGCAGCGGGCCGGGAAGGCGAACGGCAGAAGGACCCGTGTCACCAGGGCGACCTGGGGAATGCGGTCCAGTCCCGGTAGCGGGTGGCTGCTGTAGACCAGAGCGTCGTAACCGTGCCGGGCGACAAAATCTGGAAGGGCAGCCGCGGTCCGCCGGCCAGTCGACGCCGCGGCCATCACGAATCCGCCTACCAGCGCGACCAGCGCGGCCAGGGCTAGCCAGGACCTCCAGTGCTGCCGCAGCCGCACACGGAGTACCAAGGCAACAGCCCCCATGCCAACCTCCTGGTCCAGGCCCCCTGTGTGCAGTCTGCCCTGTTGGCCCGGATCAGCAAGGTGGCCAGCCACTAGCGCGAACTCGTGCTACCTCTCCCTTCGGCCATCAAGGTTCCCCGACACCATGACGTGGTTAGCTGCATGCGGTCCGCTGCGTCAAAGGCACGAGCGCGCATGCCCGCGCCGTGCTTTGGGCGGCCTCCTCGCAGCGGCGGTTCTATGCAGCGCGGCGGCCCTGTGGTGTCCAGCCCTGCCGTGCTAGGCACACCTTGAGAACGCCTGGCAGCACGATTCTGCCGCGCTCACGGCGGATGCTCAGGATGGCTGTTGGCATACTCCTAGGTGACTAGGAAGGCGGCCAGCAGTGCCCCGTCGTCGGCGCAGGCCCGGGTGGTGCGGGGGCAGGTTGGACGCTTCCAGGTGAGGGCGTTACGACGGCAGGAGTGCGGTAAGCTCTCCAACGCCCGGGGCGGGTAACTTGGTCTCAGGCATTCAGTCAGATCAACGCTGTATGACCGCTGTGCACGACCTGCGTTGACAGCCGCGAGGCACGAAAGACCAGGTCAGACAACTTAAGACTCGCCCCCTTAGCTCAGTCGGCAGAGCGTCTCCATGGTAAGGAGAAGGTCTACGGTTCGATTCCGTAAGGGGGCTCCACGAAATAGCAGGTCAGGGCCCGGATCTCGGTCAGTTCGCAGAGCCTCGAAGATCATCTGACCGTCATCTGACCGTCCGTTCTGGACGTTGGCTGACTGTGCGGTCCCGGTAGATGCTGGACATCTCGATTCCGGTTCCTGGGCGACAGATTGCGGACGCGGTTCCGGTAGGTGGGCGACAGTAGTTCCGGTAGGTTCGCGACACTCCGTGGTGGTTCCCGGCTTCTGGGCTGCCTGGGCGCTTGCCTGCGATCAGTTGTGTGGTCGCAGGGAGGGGGCCGGGTCGCACGAGAGCGTCGCGGTCATGTCCGCGATCAGCGTGGCTGCGCCGCGGTTGATGACCCAGAGCAATTCCTCACGGATCTGGCTGGCGTTGGACACATTTATGTGCTCCGGAAGTGCGACGACCGCCTGCCGACCCATCCACCGCACCGGGTAAGTGTCATTGACCACGACAGCAACCTGAGCGTGGGTCAGGAATTGCTCGACCTGCAATCACTCCCGCCGTCACTCACAACACCGTCCTCGCGTGGTTCTTGATCGTCATTGTGAATCACGCGAGAACCATCGGGCATCGCCCTGATGGAGGTATTTGCCGCCTGGAGAGGTGGATGGCCGGCTTCACCCCATCTAGGGGATGAAGCTCACCGTGGCGTGCGGTCAAATGATGACCTGACGGTGAACGTAACGTAGACGGGGCAGATAGTGAGCTTCCGGGAGACGATGCAGCAGGCCGGCGAGGAACCAGGCGGTTCGCTGACAGCTCCGGCGATAACGCTGATGGCCCTGGAGGGCTGGAGGGAAGGTACGGCCATGACTGCGAAGACTGAGGATGCGGCGCGGGGACGAAGGCGGGCCGGGCGGGCGTCTGGTGGGGGCCGGGCGCGGGCCGGGACGGGGGAGCAGCTGAGCCGGGCGGACTTGGAGGCGCGGGGCAAGGACGCCCGGGCTGCGGCTCCGCTGGAGTCGCAGGCGGAGTTCGGGCCGGACCGGTCGCGGGATCCGGTCGGGCTGCTGCTGGAGCAGGAAAAGAGCCGGGTGCCGGAGCTGGTGCCGATCCGGCATGGGCGGATGCTGGTGTCGCCGTTCACGTTCTACCGGGGGGCGGCGCTGCCGATGGCGGCTGACCTGGCCACCACCCCCACGTCGGGGCTGCGGGTGCAGCTGTGCGGGGATGCGCACCTGGCCAATTTCGGGGCGTTCGCCTCCCCCGCCCGGCGGCTGGTGTTCGACGTCAACGATTTCGATGAGACGCTGCCGGGCCCGTTTGAGTGGGATGTCAAGCGGCTGGCGGCCAGCCTGGCCGTGGCCGGGCGGGACAACGGGTTTCCCGCTAAAGCCCGCCGTAAGATCATCCTGGCGGGGGTCGAGAGGTACCGCACGGCGATGCGGGAGTTCGCTGGCCAGCCGTTCCTGGCGGTCTGGTACGCGCACCTGGACGTCGAGGACGCGATCGCCCAGTTCCAGTCGCAGGTGAAAAAGAAGCGGCTCAAGGCCACCCAGAAGATGGTGGCCAAGGCGCACACCGCCGACAGCATGAAGGCGCTGCGCAAGCTGACCACCGTGGCCGGCGGGCAGCGGCGGATCATCAGCGACCCCCCGCTGATCGAGCCGATCGAGGAGGTCTTCGCCGATGAGCAGGCCAGCGCGATCTACAAGCAGATCCGCGGGATGCTGGGCAAATACCTGCGCACCCTGCAGTCCGACCGCAAGCACGCGCTCGAGCGCTTCACGCTGGTCCAGGTGGCCCGCAAGGTGGTCGGGGTGGGCAGCGTCGGCACCCGCTGCTGGATCGCACTGATGGACGCCGGGGACGGGACCGAGCCGCTGTTCTTGCAGCCCAAGGAAGCCCAGGCCTCCGCCCTGGCCGCCTACTGCGGGGGCAGCCACTACGCCAGCCACGGCGAGCGCGTCATCGCCGGGCAGCTCCTGATGCAGGCCGAAAGCGACATCTTCCTCGGCTGGACCCACGTGACCGGCCCCGACGGGGTGGACCGCGACTACTACGTGCGCCAGCTCAAGGACTGGAAGTTCTCCTTCCCGATCGAGCAGATGATCCCCTCGGGCATGACGGTCTACGCGCAAATGTGCGGGTGGTCTCTGGCCCGCGCCCACGCCCGTTCTGGCGACCGCATCGCCCTGGCCGCCTACCTCGGCGGCTCCGACACATTCGACCAGGCGATCGCCGACTTCGCCGAGGCCTACGCCGACCAGAACGAACGGGACTACGCCGCACTCCAGGCCGCCGTCAAAGACGGCCGGGCCCAGACGACCACCGACATCTGAGACGTCATGCGGCAAGGAAGGAGGAGAACGCCGTATGGCGAGCGTCTCCGGGTGAAATGCGTGCCAGATCAGCCGCTGCGTCCTGAGGCCTGCGGCGCCGACCACGATACGTACGGCGATGTTGAGCAGCAGCTGGAACGCTGATCCCTCGCCTCGGACCAGCTCGAGAACGCGAGCGACACGCCCACGTCGGCGGCGGGGGGGATGGTGTTGACCGAGATGAAAACGCCGATCAGAGCGTTGGCCCCGGCGCGGCCCGTGGCGATGCCCGGGAGGGCGCAGTGCCATGACCCGGGACAGCCGCTCTCCACGGGGCGGCGCCGGCTGGAACCCTGTTTCACCACATCTGAGCGATGCCGCCGCAGGCAGCGGGGGGTGATCGTGGGTGGGCAGCAGAAGGGACTGGCGTCCAGGTCCGGCTGGATCCAGGGACAACGATGGTCCCGGGAGCAAGCGATGGCCGATGGCGGCAGGGAGGTGCAGCTCGTGCCGGTGCGGGGTGAGCTGGACCTGGCTACCGCGGACAATGTGGCCACGCGGGGTTACGCAGCAATCGGCGGTCAAGCCCGGGTGCTCCTGCTCGACCTGGCCGGGGTGTCGTTCTGCGATGCCTGTGGGCTCAACGCGCTGGTCCGGATCGCGAACCGCGCCGACGCGACGGGGTGCCGCTACGGCCTCATCGCGCCGCGACCACAGCTGATGAAGGTCATGCGGATCACCGGCCTGGATCAGCGGCTCCCTGTATTCGCCAGCGTTAACGACGCCTTGGCCCACCTCATCCGTGCCCCCGGCAGCGGCGCGCAGTGAACGGCACCCAGCCGGCTGAGGGCGGGATGAAGATCTGGGCTTCACACTGCCGGAATGACTGGGACCGGCGGGCCGGAAGGCCGCGTGCTGGTTCTGTTGCCGGCGGGGGGAATAGAGCGGTCATCCAGACGACCCGTGGCTGGACCTGATCCCGGAGGTGTCATGCGGCCTGACGTCACCTGGTACGACCTTCTCGGTGCGCTGCCGGATGCCTCATATGCGGATATCCAGCAGGCGTATGAGGCCAAAGCGGGCTTGCTGCGGCCGGAACTGCTGTCGGGCGCGTCATCTAAGGTGGTCACGGCCGCCGCGCGGGCACAGGCGATCATCGAGGTGGCGCGCGGGGTCCTGGGTGATCCGGCAAGTCGGCAGCGGTACGACGAAGCGGCCGGACTGTGGCGCAGCGGTGGGGGCCTGAACGAGCCCGGGGACTACCCCGCCCAGTCCGGGCTTCCGAGCACCGACCTCGCCGTCGGTACCCCGGGAGCAGAGGTGCTGCGTGGCCTGGGTGAGCTGAATGTCTGGCTGGCCCAGCACCCCAGTCAGCCAGGGCGGATTCCCGTGCCGGATGTCCGGGGGCTGTTCTACGACGCGTTCCTGAAGGTGGTGGGCAGGCTGGACATCCAGGTCACGTTCGTCCAGCTGACCGAGCATCCGATGCCCGTTGACGGCCTCGTCGTCGACCAGTCGCGAGGCCCGGCGGCGAAGATTCATCGACGGGGTGAGCTGACGGTCCAGGTATGGCACCCACCCGCCCAGACCCCGGAAGACCCGCACGGCGCACCCTTCACCGGCCCGCCGCGGACGTAGCCCAGTTTGGTCTAGGCCTGCCACCCACCGGACGCGCTGGCCTCTTGCCTATCCCCCAATCTGAGCGATGACACTGCAAGCTACCCGCGATGGGATCGATGACGTGGCGGGACGTACGCGCAGTGGCAGTGCAGGGAGCTGCCCGGGCCCACCACCGTCGGCCCGGACACCACCAAGATCGCGCCGAGCATCAGCGCTGCCCCGGCCGACATGCCCAGCAGCGGGCCGGCCAGTACCGCGGCGAACGCCATCGTGGCCGGCACCCCCCAGATCACCAGGCGGGGTACCACGCGGCGGGCCCGCCCGCGCACCTTGCCCCACTGCAGCGCCAGGCCGGAGTCATACAGGATCACCGCCACCGCGAGCGAAACCAGTGGCTGGAACGCCGTCCCCAGCAGGCGCCCGGGATTGACGTCGGTGGTCAGCGCACCCGCGATGAGGCCCGCTGGGAGCAGGATGATCAGCGCCGGGATGCGCAGCCGGCTCGCCAGCACCTGCGAGCCCACCGCGAGCACCACGAGCAGGCCCACCCCGAAAAGAACCTGGTCAGTGCTCGTCGCCTGCCCCTTCCCCCGCCCGCCTCAGGATGCCCATCAGAACACGCGTCCTCGCCGCGCCCCCGTGGTCATTGTCGGGTCGTCAGGGCTGACCTCGCGGAAGCGCCAGGGCCGCTGGACGCCGCACGGCAAGCCGGGATGTTGTCAGGACGCGGGCGGAGCGGGTTCCCGTCCAGGCCCAGCGTGCACGCCAGCCTTGTCGTCTTCATGCCAGGCCCCTTTGCCCAGGCGCGGCCAGCTCGCGTGCCCGGTGTATCAGGCGGTGAGGTTCTCGCGGCTGCCATAGGCGCACAGCCCGTACAACGCGATCACGTCTACTGCGTGCTCCTTATCCCGATCCCCACCACGTCTGACGCACACCAGCATCGCTTGAATCGGGCGATAGTGAGGCCGATCGACACCAACACGCTCCTCGAATCCCTGACCGGTGACCGTTCATCGTGGTCGAGGATCACGAAGGGGCCAGCACGTCAAGGTCGTACATGGTGGCGGCAAAGCCGGGGTCGGCCGGTCACAGTGCGGTCACCCAACACGGGGGATGCCTTTCACAGCGAGCGCATTCAGCATCGAGTGATGGGGAGTTACAGGCTGAAGCCGAAAGCGTCCTGCGCTCGGCTCACGCAAGGATTTGATGGCAGCACACATCTGTGCTCTGCCGCAGTGGAAGGCGGTGGCCCGATCGTGCTCGTCTGGAAACCTGCCGGGGGTAGAGGCGATATGCCGACCCGCGGGTCGTCGAAATACCAGGTAGCTGAGCGAGACGGTCCATTCTGTTGCTGGCGGCCGGGGCGGGGTGGGAGTTCAGCTCCGCTCAGGTCCGCGCCGTGAGCATCGCATCCGGGCCGGCCGCGGCCCCGCCGGTGACCCAGAAGCGGGAGTTCTGGGTGCTGATGGGCTACGCGGTGGCCCTGGGGGTGTTCGGCGCGTTCGCCGGCCTGGTGTTCATCGGGGTGATCAAGTTCGGGGGCAAGTGGTATACCGATTCTGATCCGGGCTGGTTCGGCGGGCATTGGTGGTGGGTGGCGGTCGCAGCGGCGGCTGGTGCTCTGGTCGGGCTGCTGCGCCGTCTGACCCGCCTGCCGCAGGAGGTTCCTGGCTTGTTCGCCGACCTGCACACCGGGCACGTCGACCCGGGACTGGTGCCGGGGATCGTGGCCGTCTCGACGGTGTCGCTGATCGGTGGTGCCAGCCTCGGCCCGGAAAAGGCGCTGGGTTCCATGGGCGGCGGGGCGGGCAGCTGGCTCGCCCAGCGCAGGGCGCTCGGCACAGAGGACTCCCAGGTGAACACCCTGGCCGGCTTCGCCGGCGCCTACGGCGGGCTGTTCTCCAGCACGGTGATCGTGGTGCTGCTGATCCTGGAGGTCGCCCGCCCGGGCGGGCAGAAGCTCGCCAAGGCGCTCGCCGCGGAGATCGTGGCATCGAGCGTCTCGTTCGGCATCTACTTCGCCATCGCCGGCGCCGTGTTCCTGGACGACTACCAGGTGCCGCACTACACGTTCGAGGACTGGCAGCTGCTCGCCGGTGTTCCCCTGGGGCTGTTCGCGGCCCTGGTGGTGACGCTGCTGGTTGGGTTCATGATGGGAGCGGCGCGGCTGTTTGGCCGGCTCAAGGCCCCGGCCATCGCGAAACCGGTGCTGGGTGGCGTGGTATTCGGGATCGTCGGCGTGGCGCTGCCGCTGACGATGTTCTCCGGCAGCGATCAGCTCAAGACCGTACTCAAAGACTCGGGGACCCTGGGCGTGGGCCTGCTCGCCGCTATCTTGATCGCCAAGATGCTCACCTTCGCCGTCAGCCAGGGCAGCGGCTTCGTCGGCGGGCCCATCTTCCCCTCGCTGTTCATCGGGCGGGACCGCCGGGGTCCTCGTCCACCAGGTCATCCCCGGCGTGCCGCTGGGACTGGCGTTCACCTGCCTGCTCGCCGCCGTCCCCGGGGCGCTCGCGCCCGCACCGTTCTCCATGGTGCTGATGGCCGCGTTCTTGACGCAGGTCGGGGCGCTGCAGACCGCACCCATCCTGATCGCCGTCGTCACCGCCTTCCTCACCATGGAGGCCCTCAAGTACCTCCTGGCCAGCCGCAAACAGGCCCGCGCAGCCGCGGCGAAACCAGCAGCCCCGGCCTGAGGGTGATCGAGATCCGGGGCCACATGGCTGTGAGGCCGGGCTTCTCGAGCTCCGGGACCGAGGTGATCGCAGACCATCCCTATGAAGGCGAAGGATGATGAATGATCCGTTCGCACGTTTGCCGGTACCGAACTTTTCGTTGACCAGCACGGATGTCACCGACGGCCAGGCTTTGCCTATCGCGCAGATGTCTGCCGCCTTCGGCGTTCCCGGTGCCTGGACCTCTCCCCCAGCTTTCCTGGTCCGGCGCCCCGGCGGAAACCAAGAGCTACACCGCCACCATGTACGACCCTGATGCGCCTAGCGGTTCGGGTTTCTGGCACTGGGCTGTCGCCGATATCCCGGCTTCGGTGAGTGGGTTGCCGGCCGGGGCGGGCGACGACACCGGCGAGCACCTGCCAGCCGGAGCCTTCCAGCTCCGCAATGACCTGCGCGCCCCGTACTTCCTGGGTGCGGCACCGCCACCGGGGCACGGGCGTCACCGCTACGTCATCGTGGTGCAGGCCCTCGACGTCGAGCACGTCGGGCAGCTCAGCGTGCAGGCTGACTCGACCCCGGCCCTGCTTGGCTTCAGCTCAACACCGGCGGCCACCTGCTCGGCCGCGCGGTCATCACCCCCTGGGCGGAAATACCGGCCGCGTGACACCCCGCTAGCGCTCGTCGGCTTCGGAGCTGAACTGCCTCACCAACCAGCGCGGATGTCAGCGGCGCGATGCGGGTTCCGTGGCGGGTCTCAGGCGCCGAGGAGGTCGCGGACGGCCTAGACGATGTGGCCGACGGAGATGCCCGCGGCATGTTCATGTCCTTCTGCGCTTCACCGCTTATTCAGTTCACCTTCTCGGCTGTGGGCGGTTGCCGAGTCCCGTTGAAGATGGCCACGTCGGGTCAGTAGGCGCGGATGTAGACCGAGAACGTCCCTTGCGGCGCCACGCCAAGCCAGGCCAGCTCCTGACGCTGGTACCAGGCAAACATCACCACGCCGACGAGGGCATCGCCTCAATGTGGTGAAATGCGCTCGGCGAGGCCCTGAATCTCTGTCCGGGGGCCGATCTCGCGCAATTTCTCATAGCTTTAAACAATCCTGTGGACTCTGGCGAGTGCGGCCTGGCCTCGCGCACGTCCTCATCGCTTGCGTGGACGCAGGTCTACTGGGCGAGCAGTCGGCGCGGGCGCTTCAGGGCGGGGAGGCGACCTGTCAAGATCAGGGCAGGGTGCCGAGAGGCCTGGCCGGGCAGACCCCAGAACTGACCATCATGGGCTTGGTTGCGGCCGGGCCATCTTCGAGGCATTCGCTACTGTGCCGTCCGGCTGATGCGGGCTGGCTGGTTACCCGGCAAGTGGGGAGAAGACGATGATCAAGTTGTTGTTCAAGCCG
The DNA here is from genome assembly GCA_963739645.1 of uncultured Actinomycetota bacterium. Classification (GTDB taxonomy): domain Bacteria; phylum Actinomycetota; class Actinomycetes; order Streptosporangiales; family Streptosporangiaceae; genus JASHPR01. The sequence continues at coordinate 1,226 of CAVUBM010000052.1, read as the reverse complement.
GTGGACCTGATCGCCGGCATGGTTGGCGGGTTGCTCGCCGGGCTGATCTTCAAGAGGGTCTGGAAGCTCATAGGCCGGGGAGACGCGCCTAGGCCCACCGATGAGCGGCGGGGCTGGGGGGAAATCCTGCTAGCCGCGGTGTTGCAGGGCGCGATCTTCGCGCTGGTCAAGGCCGCCGTCGACCGCGGCGCCGCCGAGGCGACGCGCGGGCTCACCGGGATCTGGCCCGGCGATGAAGGCCAGCAGCCCGACGAGCCGATCTGACCATCATCACCAAGCCGCCGCCACCGTCCGCATGGCCAAGTGACCGCGGTCGCCCAGGTTCGATTCCGCAAGGCGGCTCTCATGGCGGAGGCCCATCCCAATCATGGAAGAGGCCTTCGTAACAATCATCCGGTCGCTTCACGGATGCGGCCCGATCACGGGCGGGAACTCGGGCCGCCGAACGCTGCGCTCGCGGGCGAGGGACCGAAGCCGCGCCTCCCGCGCGTCCCAGGCGTAGACAACGGCGGTACCGGCGATGACGTCGTGCAGCGCGCGACGATCACGCCCGAGCAAGATGCCAAGGAAGCCCAGCCCCAGCAGGAGGAAGCTGAGCGGATACGCCAGCGTTCGCACGAGCCCGCGCCTGGTTCCCACCTGGCTGCCGTCTTGGCCCACGACCTGCACACCAAGGAGCATCATGCCGGGCGTCTTACCGCTCGCCGTCCAGAAGTAGGCGTAGTAGACGAACTGCCAGGCGAAGAAGGCGAGCACCACCCACAGATTGCCCCTGTTCCAGTGGATGGAGGTTCCGGTTAGCACGCTGGCGGCAAACGAGGCGGCGGCGAGGACGAGCTCGAACACCGCGATGCTCAGGACACAGTCAACGACGAATGCGATGAAACGCGAGGCGAACCCGGCGTGGTCGCCGCGCAGATCTTGCGGGATGCTGAACGGCGCGGGTGGTGGCGTGCCGCCGCCGCGGGGCATGGGTTCCGGCAGGCCGACGTCGGCGGGCCCGGTCATGGCTTCTCCTGGGCGTTCGGCAACTCTTGCGGGCCAGCCCGGCCGGTGTGGTCACGCCGAAGCCGGCTCACCCAGCGTGCGATGGTGTCGTCCATGCTGACCGCGTGGCTTCGTCCCAGGTGAACGGCCTCGGTGACGATCGTGCTGGAGGAGCTGGCCAACAGGGCGCCGAGATCGGTGTTCTTCACCAGCGCCTCGATATCGATGCGGTCAACGAT
>CAVUBM010000051.1:0-8944 GCA_963739645.1 uncultured Actinomycetota bacterium | reverse complement strand
GATGCCTTTCACAGCGAGCGCATTCAGCATCGAGTGATGGGGAGTTACGGGCTGAAGCCGAAAGCGTCCTGCGCTCGGCTCACGCAAGGATTTGATGGGAGCACACATCTGTGCTCTGCCGCAGTGGAAGGCGGTGGCCCGATCGTGCTCGTCTGGAAACCTGCCGGGGGTAGAGGCGATATGCCGAGCCGCGGGTCGTCGAAATACCAGGTAGCTGAGCGAGACGGTCCATTCTGTTGCTGGCGGCCGGGGCGGGGTGGGAGTTCAGCTCCGCGGGGGTCCGCGCCGTGAGCATCGCATCCGGGCCGTCCGCGGCCCCGCCGGTGACCCAGAAGCGGGAGTTCTGGGTGCTGATGGGTTACGCGGTGGCCCTGGGGGTGTTCGGCGCGTTCGCCGGCCTGGTGTTCATCGGGGTGATCAAGTTCGGGGGCAAGTGGTACAGCGATTCTGATCCGGGCTGGTTCGGCGGGCATTGGTGGTGGGTGGCGGTCGCAGCGGCGGCTGGTGCTCTGGTCGGGCTGCTGCGCCGTCTGACCCGCCTGCCGCAGGAGGTTCCTGGCCTGTTCGCCGACCTGCACACCGGGCACGTTCGACCCGGGACTGGTGCCGGGGATCGTGGCCGTCTCGACGGTGTCGCTGATCGGTGGTGCCAGCCTCGGCCCGGAAAAGGCACTGGGTTCCATGGGCGGCGGGGCGGGCAGCTGGCTCGCCCAGCGCAGGGCGCTCGGCACAGAGGACTCCCAGGTGAACACCCTGGCCGGCTTCGCCGGCGCCTACGGCGGGCTGTTCTCCAGCACGGTGATCGTGGTGCTGCTGATCCTGGAGGTCGCCCGCCCGGGCGGGCAGAAGCTCGCCAAGGCGCTCGCCGCGGAGATCGTGGCATCGAGCGTCTCGTTCGGCATCTACTTCGCCATCGCCGGCGCCGTGTTCCTGGACGACTACCAGGTGCCGCACTACACGTTCGAGGACTGGCAGCTGCTCGCCGGGGTCCCCCTGGGGCTGTTCGCGGCCCTGGTGGTGACGCTGCTGGTTGGGTTCATGATGGGAGCGGCGCGGCTGTTTGGCCGGCTCAAGGCCCCGGCCATCGCGAAACCGGTGCTGGGTGGCGTGGTATTCGGGATCGTCGGCGTGGCGCTGCCGCTGACGATGTTCTCCGGCAGCGATCAGCTCAAGACCGTACTCAAAGACTCGGGGACCCTGGGCGTGGGCCTGCTCGCCGCTATCTTGATCGCCAAGATGCTCACCTTCGCCGTCAGCCAGGGCAGCGGCTTCGTCGGCGGGCCCATCTTCCCCTCGCTGTTCATCGGCGGGACCGCCGGAGTCCTCGTCCACCAGGTCATCCCCGGCGTGCCGCTGGGACTGGCGTTCACCTGCCTGCTCGCCGCCGTCCCCGGGGCGCTCGCGCCCGCACCGTTCTCCATGGTGCTGATGGCCGCGTTCTTGACGCAGGTCGGGGCGCTGCAGACCGCACCCATCCTGATCGCCGTCGTCACCGCCTTCCTCACCATGGAGGCCCTCAAGTACCTCCTGGCCAGCCGCAAACAGGCCCGCGCAGCCGCGGCGAAACCAGCAGCCCCGGCCTGAGGGTGATCGAGATCCGGGGCCACATGGCTGTGAGGCCGGGCTTCTCGAGCTCCCGGGACCGAGGTGATCGCAGACCATCCCTATGAAGGCGAAGGATGATGAATGATCCGTTCGCACGTTTGCCGGTACCGAACTTTTCGTTGACCAGCACGGATGTCACCGACGGCCAGGCTTTGCCTATCGCGCAAATGTCTGCCGCCTTCGGCGTTCCCGGTGCCTGGACCTCTCCCCCCAGCTTTCCTGGTCCGGCGCCCCGGCGGAAACCAAGAGCTACACCGCCACCATGTACGACCCTGATGCGCCTAGCGGTTCGGGTTTCTGGCACTGGGCTGTCGCCGATATCCCGGCTTCGGTGAGTGGGTTGCCGGCCGGGGCGGGCGACGACACCGGCGAGCACCTGCCAGCCGGAGCCTTCCAGCTCCGCAATGACCTGCGCGCCCCGTACTTCCTGGGTGCGGCACCGCCACCGGGGCACGGGCGTCACCGCTACGTCATCGTGGTGCAGGCCCTCGACGTCGAGCACGTCGGGCAGCTCAGCGTGCAGGCTGACTCGACCCCGGCCCTGCTTGGCTTCAGCATCAACACCGGCGGCCACCTGCTCGGCCGCGCGGTCATCACCCCCTGGGCGGAAATACCGGCCGCGTGACACCCCGCTAGCGCTCGTCGGCTTCGGAGCTGAACTGCCTCACCAACCAGCGCGGATGTCAGCGGCGCGATGCGGGTTCCGTGGCGGGTCTCAGGCGCCGAGGAGGTCGCGGACGGCCTAGACGATGTGGCCGACGGAGATGCCCGCGGCATGTTCATGTCCTTCTGCGCTTCACCGCTTATTCAGTTCACCTTCTCGGCTGTGGGCGGTTGCCGAGTCCCGTTGAGGATGGCCGCGTCGGGTCGGTAGGCGCGGATGTAGACCGAGAACGTCCCTTGCGGCGCCACGCCAAGCCAGGCCAGCTCCTGACGCTGGTACCAGGCAAACATCACCACGCCGACGAGGGCATCGCCTCAATGTGGTGAAATGCGCTCGGCGAGGCCCTGAATCTCTGTCCCGGGGCCCGATCTCTCGCAATTTCTCACAGCTTTAAACAATCCTGTGGACTCTGGCGAGTGCGGCCTGGCCTCGCGCAGGTCCTCATCGCTTGCGTGGACGCAGGTCTACTGGGCGAGCAGTCGGCGCGGGCGCTTCAGGGCGGGGAGGCGACATGTCAAGATCAGGGCAGGGTGCCGGGAGGCCTGGCCGGGCAGACCCCAGAACTGACCATCATGGGCTTGGTTGCGGCCGGGCCATCTTCGAGGCATTCGCTACTGTGCCGTCCGGCTGATGCGGGCTGGCTGGTTACCCGGCAAGTGGGGAGAAGACGATGATCAAGTTGTTGTTCAAGCCGGTGGACCTGATCGCCGGCATGGTTGGCGGGTTGCTCGCCGGGCTGATCTTCAAGAGGGTCTGGAAGCTCATAGGCCGGGGAGACGCGCCTAGGCCCACCGATGAGCGGCGGGGCTGGGGGGAAATCCTGCTAGCCGCGGTGTTGCAGGGCGCGATCTTCGCGCTGGTCAAGGCCGCCGTCGACCGCGGCGCCGCCGAGGCGACGCGCGGGCTCACCGGGATCTGGCCCGGCGATGAAGGCCAGCAGCCCGACGAGCCGATCTGACCATCATCACCAAGCCACCTCCACCGTCCGCATGGCCAAGTGACCGCGGTCGCCCAGGTTCGATTCCGCAAGGCGGCTCTCATGGCGGAGGCCCATCCCAATCATGGAAGAGGCCTTCGTAACAATCATCCGGTCGCTTCACGGATGCGGCCCGATCACGGGCGGGGACTCGGGCCGCTGAACGCTGCGCTCGCGGGCGAGGGACCGAAGCCGCGCCTCCCGCGCGTCCCAGGCGTAGACAACGGCGGTACCGGCGATGACGTCGTGCAGCGCGCGACGATCACGCCCGAGCAAGATGCCAAGGAAGCCCAGCCCCAGCAGGAGGAAGCTGAGCGGATACGCCAGCGTTCGCACGAGCCCGCGCCTGGTTCCTACTTGGCTGCCGTCTTGGCCCACGACCTGCACACCGAGGAGCATCATGCCGGGCGTCTTACCGCTCGCCGTCCAGAAGTAGGCGTAGTAGACGAACTGCCAGGCGAAGAAGGCGAGCACCACCCACAGATTGCCCCTGTTCCAGTGGATGGAGGTTCCGGTTAGCACGCTGGCGGCAAACGAGGCGGCGGCGAGGACAAGCTCGAATACCGCGATGCTCAGGACACAGTCGACGACGAATGCGATGAAACGCGAGGCGAACCCGGCGTGGTCGCCGCGCAGATCTTGCGGGATGCTGAACGGCGCGGGTGGTGGCGTGCCGCCGTCGCGGGGCATGGGTTCCGGCAGGCCGGCGTCGGCGGGCCCGGTCATGGCTTCTCCTGGGCGTTCGGCAACTGTGGCGGGCCAGCCCGGCCGGTGTGGTCACGCCGGAGCCGGCTCACCCAGCGTGCGATGGTGTCGTCCATGCTGACCGCGTGGCTTCGTCCCAGGTCGACGGCCTCGGTGACGATCGTGCTGGAGGAGCTGGCCAGCAGGGCACCGAGATCGGTGTTCTTCACCAGCGCCTCGATATCGATGCGGTCAACGATCTCGTTGATGTCAACCCGCGCCATGAGCTCATTCAGGTCCACCTGGCCGAGAACCTGGTTCAGGTCCACCTGGCCGAGAACCTGGTTCAGGTCCACCTGGCCGAGTTCCTGGTTCAGGTCCACCCGCGCCAGCAAGGCGTTCAGGTCAATCCGGGCGAGCAGCGCGTTCACATCCAGCGACTCGACAACGAGGTCGATCACGCGCTGCGCAATTCCCTGCGCTATCGACTCTATTTGCCCGGCGAGCCGCCTGCTCGCCGAGTGTCCCAGCCGTTCACCTGGATCCATCTGCCTAAGTATGGCGGACGCTGAGCGTTACGCTTCTACTCCTGCCGGATGAGCACGAGCCAAATGGCAGCTCGGAGAGCTGCATTCACGGTCGCTGTCTGTAACGCAGTGTTACCTCGTCTGAGCGATCCCGAGGTAGCCAACGGCGCATATCGCCGACTTGGCGCGGGCTGATCTCGTCTTGCGCCAGCCGAGTGGGGCCGCGCAGATCAACTGGTTCTGGTTGCGGCATGCTTCGGATGCGCCCGCGGGATCATGGCTGTCGTGGAACAGCCGGGCTAGGCCGTGCCGGGGAAGGACGGATCGGGCAGCTCATGGGTGCGCTGGCGGGTGGAGTGATCGTTGATCGCGTCCACAACTTTTGTTTTCACAGGCAGGTAGCGCTGCGTGAGAGCGGGCACGCCCGGCGTGTCATTAGGGTTATCGCGTGGACGAGGGGGATCTGACGGCGCTGCTTGGCCGGCACGCTGTGCGCTATTTGGTGCCGGGGGCGGCAGTCGGGGTCGTTCGTGAAGGGTCGGCCACGACCGCCTGTTACGGGGTCGGGGACATGAGGACCGGTGAGCCGGTCACTCCCGAGACGCGCTTTGGCGTTGGCTCGCTGACCAAGTCGATGGTCGCGACGGTGATCGCTCGTCTGGCGGAAGCGGGCCGGTTGTCGCTGGATGATCCAGTGGCGGCGCACGTGCCGGAGCTACGCGCAAGCGGCTGGGCCGCACGCGCCACCGTTCGTGACCTGCTGGCGAATCGTTCCGGGCTTCCGCTGCGCGCCGGGCTGGAGTTCGGCTTCGACGGCCGGAGGGACCAAGACGACGGCGCGCTCTCGCGGCTTGTCGCCGATGCCGCCGCGGGCGTGCCGGCGGGCAGTTTCTGGTCCTACACCAACGTGGGCTGGTGCGTGCTCGGGCGGGTGATCGAGACCTCGGCGGGTGCTGCGTGGGAGGACGCCATGCGGCGCCACCTTTTCGGCGGGGTAGGCATGAGCGGGACGACCTTCGCAGCCGGCGCCGTTCCGGAGCGCGCATCAGGGCACGAGGTCACGGCGGACGGCCCGGTCCCGGCCGGTCCGCTGGTCGCACGCGCCTACGGCCCGGCCGGTACGAGTGTCGTCTCGACGGTCACCGACCTGCTTCGGTTCGCCGCCTTGCACCTTGAGGATCCCTCGCTCGCGGTGTTGCGTGCGGTGCACGCGGAGGTCTCGATCTGCGGCTGGCTCGATTCCTGGTGCCTGGGCTGGGCCTGGTTCGACTGGGACGGCGGCCCAGTGTGGGGGTGGGACGGCCTTATCAACGGCGAGCGGTCAGTTCTGCGGATCGTGCCCGGGCAGCAGGCCGCCGTCGTGCTGGTGACGAACAGCAGCACCGGGCGGGCGATGTACCGCTCGCTGTTCGCCGATCTGATGGGATCGATGTTCGGGATCAGCGTCCCGCCGCTGCGCCTCAAGGCCACCGTCCGCGCGGCCGGTGACCTGTCGCGCTTCGCCGGCGTCTACGCCTGGCCCGACCGGCAGGCCGAAGTCACCGCCACCGCGAACGGCCTCCTGATCAAGAGCGAAGACCGCGAAACTCAGGCGCTCCCGCTCGACGAGCGGACCTTCCTCGTCGACCCAGCCGATCCGGATAACCCGACAGTGACGTTCGGGGCGTTCGACACCGCCGGCCGCCCTCAGGTGCTCTACGAGATGCTGTGGGGCCTGCCGCGTCTGGGCGGGTAACCGGGGCGCCTCGCTCACGAGGCGGATGCCTCAACAGCGGCGGCGGCCGGATCTGGAGCCCCCTGCTTATGATCGCGGCAAGCACGCACGTCCCGAAGGGACCAGCCCGATGCACATTGACGTGAATGGGACCCGGCTGTGGTTCGACGTGGATGGTCCAGCACTCGTGCCGGACGGGAACCAGATGCGGCAGCGGCCGACAGTGGTGCTGGTTCACGGCGGCCCCGGGGTCTACGACCATTCCTACTTCAAGCCGGACTTCGCCCGGCTCGCGGCGCATGCCCAGGTCGTCTACCTCGACCTGCGCGGGCACGGGAGATCGGCCTGGGGCGACGCAGCCGGATGGAGCTTCCAGACATGCGCCGACGACGTCCGCGTCTTCTGTGACACGGCCGGGATAGACAGGCCGATCGTGTTCGGGCACTCGATGGGCGGCCCCGTTGTCTTGCTCTACGGGGCGCGCCACCCGGGACACGCGGCCGGGCTCATCGTTCAGTCCGGGTTCGCACGGTGGGACATGCCGCGGATGGTTGAGGGCTTCCGCCGCGCCGCAGGCGATGACGTCGCGCAGATCGCGGGGCGCAGCTACGCCGGCGAGAACCTGCCCGACGAGGAGGAGGCCCGCGTCTTTGCTGCCTTCGGGCCACACCTGCCCGACGAAGAGCGCGAGGCTCACACGCCCAAGAATCTCGCGCTCAACACGTACGGGATGGAGCTCATCCGCCGACTCGACATCGTCGATCAGCTGAGCAGTGTCGTCTCGCCAACGCTCGTCTCGGTCGGTCAGCTCGACCCCGTCACACCGGTCACCGCCGCCCAAGAGATCGCCGGTGCGCTGCCCGAAGGCATCGCGCAGCTCGAGATCATCGATGGAGCAGGCCACTTCACCTGGATGGACGCTCCGCACCGTTACTGGCCCATGATCATCAAGTTCATCAACAGCACAACCGGACCCGAACCCACCAATACCTAAGCCCCGCATCCGATCGGGAACGCCGCACGGCATTTCTTCACACCCACCACCGGGACGCTGGGCGCGAAGTGCAGGAGGGCATACAGAGCATCCGTATCTGCGCAACCGCCGGCCCGCCCGAACGTGACGGCGCAGCCGACCATGTCGGCGGATCCGGCGCGCAACGTGTCACGGATGGCGATCAGGTACGTAACCAGCCTGCGGGCCCAGCATGGGCGGGTCAGGAGCGCGGAGGCGCCACCTCGGTGCGGCTTTGGTTGCGCTTGGTCCCGGCCGGGCGCCGGGCCCAGACTTGGAGGATCCGGGGGCCGCTGATGACGGTATCTGGGGCCGCCGTGAAGGCCGCAAGGTCCTCGATCGCTGCGGTCACCTCGCCGGCGCTGGCCAGAGCCGCGCTCACGATCGCCTCCGCGGTTGCCTGCAGGGTCAGCAGGGCAAGTGTCTTGGCCTCGTCGGCAGCGTCGGCGTTCTGCACCAGGTGAAGGCCGGGATCAGGGATGCCAGCCTGCAGGAAATACCGGTAGAGCTTGCGCCCGATCCGGGCGTCGCCGCCATGGTGGCCAAGGACCCGCGGGTACATCTGCTTATGGAATTCGAACCCGTCGTTGTGGGGGTCGCAGAACAAGCCGTCGAAGTCGGTGTCTTCGACCGCGATCGCGCCGCCGGGCCTGACCGCGGCCCACATCCGCCGCAGCAGCCCGGCTGGCCGGCTCAGGTGCTGGAGCAGGAACCGGCAGTAGACGAAGTCATAGGCCGCGGGCTCGTCCCAGTCGTTGACGTTCGCGGCCACGAACTCGATGTTCGCCAAACCTCGCTCGCGGGCCGTTTCCCGGGCCAGTGCCAGTTTCACCTCATCCATGTCAATCCCGATGACCGCACCGGCCGGCCCCACCAGCGAGGCAAGCTCGAAGGTCACCTCACCGCCGCCGCAGCCCAGATCCAGGCATCGCATGCCGGGGCGCAGCCCCGCGCGCCCGACCAGCTCCAGCGTCTCGGCCCGGTGCGCCCGGGCCAGCACTCGCAGCCGGTCGTAGCCCGCGCGGCCGCCCCGAAGCACGTACCGCTCCACCCACAAGATCCTAGAAGCTGCACAGATGCAGGCCAACAGGCACCGCATCGGGGCGGCCGGCGATGGCCACCACCTGCCGCATCCACCCGGATCTGTAACCCCGGCCGGGCGACCAGGGCAGCAGAAGGGATCACAGTGGTCATGAGCACCTCCCGGGGCCCGGATGAGACCCGAAGCCTCAGTCTGCCCCACCCCCTCGATCACTTCGCGAACGCCATATCGACCCGTTTCGTGCGCCTCAGCGGAGGAGTGCCGAGGCTGCCTTGAGCACCCAGATCGGCGGTGCGGCGCACATGCTGGGTAAGCGGCACCGGTTACGGAACGTCATCGCCAGCAGTTCCCGTGCTGGCCCGGCCCTGCCGCCAGCTCTCCGGCAGGGTGCCTGCCGTGGTCCGGGCGTGCAGATGAGTGAGTCCGGTGTCCACGAGGACGGTTTCGGGCTGCATCCGTCCGATGGGGTGAACTGCCCGCCGGGTTCGCGGCCCGCCTAGCTGATGAGCCGCGTCCGGCGAAGCTGCTACACGCCGGCCCGGGTCAACCAGAGCTCCCGACGGTCAGATAGGCCACGATATTGAGCGCTTGGTCCCGATGATAGCCGCAGTACCCGATATGCACGGAGGCCAGATCATCCAGGTCATTCCTCCGCTAGCAGCCTGCTGCATGCGAGTCCGAAAGCAGACTAAAGCAAGGCAGATCAGGCGGTTGGCGGGG
>CAVUBM010000050.1:0-84538 GCA_963739645.1 uncultured Actinomycetota bacterium | reverse complement strand
CGGGCGGCGTCGGCGATGAGCTCGTACCCGGCGATCCGCCCGTCCTCGATCGTGAACTCCAGGGCGAGCCGCAGCCGGCCCTGCGGCGCCACCACGATGCCCACCGCGCCGTTGACCAGCGCGAGGTCCGCGAACCTGGCGTTCCGCCCGAAGACCACGATCTCCTCGGCTACGGCCCGCGCGCCGCGGACCTCCGTCGCCCGGCCCGCAGGCAGGGCGGCCCGGTCGGCCACGCGCACCACGTCGGGGCCAGGACCGCGAGCACCGCGTCGACGTCGCCGGCCCGGGACGCAGGAGATCCGCTCGTCGAAGCGCACGCCGCTGCGCATCGAGCGCCCTGTGGGTAACCCCACCAGGAAGACGGGGGCTCGCCACGTTCCCCGGCGGTTGCCCGGTTCGTAGCGTGGACGGGCAGATGCGGATGACAGCGTGCTCGCGCCACAGGGGCCGGTCACGCTCCAGCCGCGGTAGCACAGCCACTGGAGGTTCTGATGATCGAGGCACGCGGCCTCGTCAAGCGCTACCGGTCCACGCCCGCGGTGGACAACCTGAGCTTCGATGTCCGCCCCGGCACGGTGACCGGATTCCTTGGCCCGAACGGCGCGGGCAAGTCCACCACGATGCGCATGATCATGGGCCTGGACCGGCCGGACGCGGGACGGGTCAGGATCGGCGGGAAGAGCTACGGTGACCTGCGCTGGCCGCTCCGCGAGGTGGGCGCGCTGCTTGAGGCCAAGGCGTTCCACCCGGGCCGCACCGCCCGCGCCCACCTGACCGCGCTCGCCGCCAGCAACGCGATCGGCCGGCGGCGGGTCGAGGAGGTCCTCGCCATCACCGGCATCGAGAAGGCCGCGGACCGCCGGGCCGGGAAGTTCTCGCTCGGCATGTCCCAGCGGCTGGGTATCGCCGCTGCCCTGCTCGGTGACCCGCGGGTCCTGCTGCTCGACGAGCCGGTCAACGGCCTGGACCCCGAAGGCATCCGCTGGATCCGCAACCTGCTGCAGAACCTCGCCGCCCAGGGCCGGACGGTGCTGGTCTCCAGCCACCTGATCAGCGAGATCGCGCACACCGCGGACGCGCTCATCGTGATCGGCCAGGGCCGGCTGCTCGCGCAGACCACGGTCGCCCGGCTGTCCGCCCGCAGCAGTTCGCTGGAAGAAGCGTTCTTCCGGCTGACCGATGGCGTCACCGATTATTCGGGCAGCCTGTGATGAACACCACGACGCTCAGCCAACCCGCCGCCGGTCGCGCCCGCAGCAGCAACGGTTTCCGCGCCGTCGTCCAGATGGAGTGGCAGAAACTCCGCACGGTCCGCTCCACCTGGTACATCGTGGCCGTCTTCGCGGCCGGCATGATCGGCCTGGCCATGCTCGTGCTGAGCCATCAGAACTACGTGCAAATGTCCGCCGCCGACCGCGCGTCCTTCGACCCCACCTACGACGCCTTCCTCGGAGCTCGTGCTCGGCCAGTTGCTGCTCGGCGTCCTCGGCGTGCTCGCGATCACGACCGAGTTCTCCTCCGGGATGATCCGCGCCACGTTCGCCGCGGCGCCCAGGCGTCCGCTCGTGCTCGCTGCGAAGGCAGCGGTGCTCGGGGCGGTCACGCTGACGGCGGGGGAGATCTCCGCCTTCGCGGCGTTCCTCGCCGGCCAGGCCATGCTGAAGGCCCCTGCCCCGCACGCCACGCTCGGCCAGCCCGGCGTGCTGCGCGCGGTGCTGATGGCCGGCGCCTACCCGGCGCTGATCGCGCTCATCAGCCTGGGCATCGGCGCGATCATCCGGCACACCGCGGGCGCCATCTGTGCTCTGGTCGGCGTGGTGTTCGTGCTGCCGCTGTTGTTCTTCTCGCTCGGCAGCTCGCTCCAGAACACGGCGCAGAAGTTCCTGCCCGACACGATGAGGAATTCGCTGATTGCGGTCAAGCCGGTCGCGCACATGCTGTCGCCCGGGCTGACCTTCGGCTTGCTGTGCGCCTACGCGATGGTCGCGCTCGCGGCCGGAGCCTGGGCGCTCACCCGCCGCGATGCCTGAACCGCCAGAACCACGATGTCAGAACCGCTGCGCGGCCGGTGACCTGCATGGTCGCCGCGTCCGGCTCGCCCCGGGTTTCCGGCTTAGGGTAAGCGTCATGACGGAGTCGTTGGCCGCTGCGGTCTCGGGCCGGTGGCCGCCGGGCGTCAGGTCCCTCGTCCGCATGGGGCGTCGCACGCTCGTGGAGTCGCTGTACCTGCTCACCGCCCCGGTGACCGCCGCGGCCGGCCTGTTGCTGGTGCTCGGTGGCCTGTGTGCCGGGACGGCCGGAATGCTGCTGCCGGGCAGGTCGCCGGTCCCGCCCGGCGTTCTGGCACCGGCGCGGTGGTTCGCCGACCTGGAATGGTGGCGGATCGCCAAGGTACGCCCCCCGGCCGCCGGGCCGGAGGGCGCGGGCCAGCGGCCGAGGCCGAAACAGACACCCGCCGCGTCCGACCCGGGGCTGTGGCTCGACGTGGCGCACGCGGTGGTGGTGCTCCCTGTCGCCCTGGTCACCTCCGTGGTGACGGCGCTGTGGTGGTTCGTCGGCCTCGGTGCCGCCACGGCCGCCCTGCGCGACCAGTACACGTCCTCCGGGCCGCTGCGGCCCGAGACCCTGTCCGCGGGCAGCGCCCAGTCCCACATCGCGTTGAGCCTGGGGCTGACGTCGCCGGCCGGGCGGGTCGCCTTCGGGACCGCGGCCGGTCTGCTGCTGCTGCTCGCCCTGCCGCTGGTGACCCGGGCGTGTGTCGCCGTCCAGACCAGGCTGGGGCAGGCGCTGCTGTCGGACGCGTCCGCGCTGCACCGCAGGATCAGCGGACTGGAGCAGGAGCGGGACACCGCCCGCGCGCAGACCGTCGCCGCGGTGACGGCCGAGGCGACCGCGCTGCGCCGGCTCGAACGCGACATCCACGACGGGCCGCAGCAACGGCTGGTGCGCCTGGCCATGGAACTGGGCCGCGCTCAGCACCATTTCGACAGCAGGCCGGAGGCCGCCCGGGAGGCGCTCGCCGATGCGATCGCCGCGACCCAGGAGGCGCTGGACGAGCTACGGGCCCTGTCGCGTGGCATCGCCCCGCCGATCCTCGTCGACCGCGGCCTGCGCGAGGCGCTCACCGACCTGGCCGCGCGCTCCACCACACCTGTTGAGGTCGATGCCGGGCCGCTGGACCGCCGACTGGACGCGGCCGTGGAGACGGCCGCGTATTTCGTGATCGCCGAGGCCCTGACCAACGTGGCCAAGCACAGCCATGCCCGCCGGTGTGCGATCGGACTGCGCCACTCGGAGGGAACCTTGCGGGTCTGGATAACGGACGACGGCGTGGGCGGCGCCGCGCTGGACAAGGGACACGGACTGCGGGGGCTGGGCGACCGGCTGCACGCGGCCGGCGGCCGGCTGCGGATCACCAGTCCCTGCGGCGGCCCGACCACGATCACCGCGGAACTGCCGTGCGGTTGACCCCGTGCGCAGCAGCCCCTGAACAACCGCCGGACCGCGCGGCCCGCGGCCGGCTGCGGATCGTCGTGGCCGACGACGCGGTGCTGCTGCGCGAGGGCCTGGCCCGCCTGCTCACCGAGGACGGTCACCAGGTGGTGGCCGCGGTCGGTGATGGCCCCGCCCTGGTCGAGGCGGTACTCAGACACCGCCCGGACGTATCGGTCGTCGACGTGCGGATGCCGCCGACCCACACCGACGAGGGCCTGCGCGCCGCGATCACCGCCCGCTCGCACCTGCCCGGCGCCCCGATGCTGGTCCTCAGCCAGTATGTGGAGGCGTCCTACGCCAGCGACCTGCTCGCGGACCGCGCCGGCGCGGTCGGCTACCTGCTGAAGGACCGGGTCGCCAGGGTCGAGGAGTTCCTGGACGCCCTGGACCGGGTCGCCCGCGGCGCGACGGTGCTCGACCCCCAGGTCATCGCCCAGCTGCTAGCCGGGCAGCGCCGCGACAGCGCCCTGGAGAAGCTGACCGCAAGGGAACGCCAGCTCCTGGCCCTCATGACCGAGGGCCGCTCCAACACGGCCATCGCCCAACAACTGGTGATTTCCGCCAGCGCAGTGGAAAAGCACATCAGCAGCATCTTCGCCAAGCTCGGCCTGCCACCCGACGACGCCCAGCACCGCCGGGTCCTCGCCGTCCTCGCCTACCTCAGGGCCTGACGGCGGCCCCGCCTACGGCACCGCGCGGCTCACTGGCGCGCTACAGGTGTTCGGACAGCCAGGCATGCACCTCGGGTACGCGATTCTGCAGTAGCGTCAGGTGCCCGTCGTTGTCGAGCAGCCGGGCCTCGACGCCGGGAATGTGCGCGGCCAGCCATTCGCCGTGGCCGAACGGCACGAACATGTCCTGCCTGCCGTGCATCAGCAGGACCGGGATAGCGATGTCGGCCAGGTCGAATCCCCACGGCCTGACCATGCAGTTGTCCTCCCACCATCCCTGGCTACCGGGCGCCAGACCGTCCTGCATGGAGGAGGTCAGGTACTCGGCCAGCTCGCCGTGCAGAGCCGCGGCATCTGTCGGCGTGAGGAGCGATTCCATCACCTTGGCTGCATCCTCTGGCGACGTGGCCAGAAGTTCCTCCCGGTCCTTGTCCGTCTTTGCCTTGGACACAGCCTCGTCGGCGATGAACAGCCGGGTGTCGTCCACGTTGTCCTGGCCCATGCCGGCGAAATAGTCAAGGCCTTCAGCGCCGTACGGCGCGAGCGATGCGAGCGAGGCGGCGGCGGTCACCAGGTCCGGGAGCAGGGCAGCGCACGCGAGCACGTGCGGACCGCCACCTGATATGCCCCACGTCGCTAGGCGATCGATGCCGAGCTCAGCGCAGATCGTGCGGACATCGCCGGCGCAGTCGGCGACGGTGCGCCCCGGCCGGGGCGAGGAGCCTCCGTAGCCCGGCCTGTCGTAGCTGATCAGCCGCAGCCCGCGCGCGGCGGCATCCTGCACGTTCGGACCATAGAGGTGCCTGGAGTTTGGCGTGCCCATGTGCACAAGGACCGGGCGGCCAGGCGGGATCACCGGAGTCCTCGACAGCCAGCGCCCGGCCGTCCGGGCTGCGAACTGTGCGTTCCACGCTGCCTCTTTTCCTCTGCCCGGATCGTCATCGGGCTCTGGTTATTTGCGCGAACAGTCTGTCACCTGCAGAATCCAGTACTTCCTTCATGGCGGCGCTACCGGTATGCCCGGAGTCGTCGATGATGACGAGCTCGGCGTCAGGCCATGCCTGTGCCAGTTCCCAGGCGGTGATCACTGGGCCGCCGAGATCGGTGCGCCCCTGGACGAGGATGCCTGGGATGCCACTCAGCCTGCCTGCGTCGCGGATAAGCACGCCGTCCTCGAGGAAGGCGTCGTGGGCGAAGTAGTGCGCGCAGATGCGGACAAACGCCAGCCTTGCCGCGTCTCGCCGGTTGCTGTACAGGCCCGGTGTGCCGTGCTGCTCCATGGAGATGACGGCGTCTTCCCAGGTCACCCACTCGGCTGCCGCCTGTGCCCGGATGTCGGGATCGGAGCTTCCCATCAGCTGCGAGTAGGCCATCAGCAGGCCCTCGATCGGGGGCTCGGTGTCGGTCGGGAGCCGGTAGTCCTCAGCCCCGACGAAGTCGCGAAATCGCGCCCAGGCTTCGGGGAAAATGCGCCCGGCACCGCGATACAGCCAGTCTATTTCCGACCGGCGGGTCGACGTGACGCCAACCAAGATCATGCCGTAGACGCGGTCGGGGTGGCGTTCGGCATAGGCCAGCGACAGTGTCACGCCCCATGACCCTCCCCGCAGCAGCCATCTTTCCACGCCAAGATGCTGGCGCAGCTGCTCCATGTCGCCGAGCAGATGCTCGGTCGTATTGAGGCTCATGTCGACCGCGGGGTCGCTGGCGTGCGGCGTGCTGCGGCCGCAGTTGCGCTGGTCGAACAAGATGATCCGGTAGCGCTCAGGGTTGAATGTTGTGCGCATTGTGGTCGTACAGCCGGAGCCCGGACCGCCGTGGACGATGAGAGCGGGCATGCCGTCCGGGTTACCGCAGGCCTCCCAGTAAACGAAGTTGCCATCTCCGGCGTCGAGCAGGCCGGCCTCATACGGCTCGATAGGCGGGTACGGCACACTTCCTCCCGGAAAGTTTCCGCAGGTCAGTGCTTCATTTCAGCAGCTGGCGGGCCATGACCACGCGCTGGATCTGGTTGGTGCCCTCGTAGACCTGCGTGTTTTCGGGCGTGGCCTTTCGTGATCAGCACACACGTTCGACGTCGGTTCTCTGAGCAGCCGACGAGCCGATGGTCGCTGATGGTCAACTTCCGCTGTCTTCCAGGCTCGGACGGAACAGAGACGGAACAAGGTAGTCCCTTGACTCAAGACCCCTTGCAGGTATAGCGCCTACCTCCCTTGCCGTCCCCAGCATCGGGTAGGAGGCAGGCGCTCAACTCGACGCTAGTTGTGGAGTCCGACACTTAGCTGGCCGCCTTGATAAGCACAGTACGACCTGACCGCGCGGAACCGAACTGTAGACCTTCTCCTTACCATCTAGGCGCATGGGGGCCGATGAAGGTCATTGACGCACGACGATCACCACTAGATCGACGCCGAGCACCGCGAGCAGCGCGATGAGCATGCAGGCAGGTTATCTGGCCTTTGGGCCAGGGCAACTCACCCACGCTGGGTGAGCAGACTGAGCCCGCTGCTGGGTTGAATTGGCACTCTGACCGGCCACGGGTGCCGGTCTGCTGAATGAGGGGCGGGCAGATGGCGCTGACGGAGTATCCGGCGGGGACGGCGTTTCCTGGGGTGGTCGGGCGGACGACGGAGGAGTCGATTCCGGCGTGGCCGCAGCCGTTGCGGGCGGTCGCTGGCGCGCCGAATGTGCTGTGGATCGTACTGGATGACACCGGGTACGGGCAGCTCGGCTGCTACGGCAGCCCGATCGAGACGCCGAACTTTGACGCGCTTGCCGCAGGTGGCCTGCTGTACACGAACATGCACACCACGGCGCTGTGCTCGCCGTCGCGATCGTGCATCATTACCGGGCGCAACCATCACTCCAACGCGATGGCGTCGATCAACGAGGTCAGCGACCGGCTATCCCGGCTATAACGGCAACATGCCGTTCGAGAACGGCTTCCTGTCGGAGATGCTGCAGCAGCAGGGCTACAACACCTACCTGGTCGGCAAGTATCACCTGCTTCCGTCCGAGTTCGAGTCCGCCGGCGGGCCCGTTCGACCGCTGGCCGCTGGGCCGCGGCTTCGAGCGCTTCTACGGCTTCCTGGGCGGTGACACCAGCCAGTGCTACCCGGACCTGGTGTACGACAATCACCAGGTCGAGCCGCCGCGGACCCCCGAACAGGGCTATCACCTGACCGAGGACCTGGCGGACAAGGCCATCCAGTTCATCGCCGATGCCAAGCAGATAGCACCGAACAAGCCGTTCTACCTGCATTTCTGCACCGGCGCCATGCACGCCCCGCATCACGTGCCCAAGGAGTGGGCGGACCGGTACACCGGGCAGTTCGATGACGGCTGGGATGCCTACCGCGAGCAGGTGTTCGCCCGGCAGAAGGAACTGGGCGTGATGCCGCCGGACGCCGAGCTCTCCCGGCACGACCCGGACGTGCCGGACTGGGACTCCCTGTCCCCGGACGCCCGCCGCCTGGCCGCGCGGATGATGGAGGTCTACGCCGGCTTCTTGTCGCACACCGACCAGCAGATTGGCCGCGTGCTCGACTTCCTGAAGCAGACTGGCGCAGTTCGACAACACGCTGATCATGGTGATCTCCGACAACGGGGCCAGCGCCGAAGGCGGGCCTACCGGGACGACCAACGAGCTGCAGTTCTTCAACAACGCCACCGAGCCGCTCGAGGACGGTATCCGGGCCATCGACGAGCTCGGCGGGCCGACGACCTTCAACCACTACCCCTGGGGCTGGACCTGGGCCGGGAACACGCCCTTCCGGCGCTGGAAGCGCGAGACCTACCGGGGCGGTGCCTGCGACCCGTTCGTCGTCCACTGGCCGAAGGGCATCAAGGCACGCGGTGAGATCCGGGCGCCAGTACGCGCACATCATCGACATGGTCCCGACCGTCCTGGACGTACTTGGTGTCGAGCCGCCCGCCACGATCAGGGGCGTAGTCCAGGCGCCGATCCACGGCGTCAGCTTCGCCCGCACCTTCGACGACCCGGCCGCCCCGACCCGGCACCGCACTCAGTACTTCGAGATGTTCGGCCACCGCTCGATCGACCACGACGGGTGGCGCGCCGTGTGCCCGTGGCCCGGTCCGTCCTTCGCCGAGGCGGGCAAGCCGTTCGGAGCGCCGATTTCCGCCCAGACTCTGACCGACCTTGATGCCCATCACTGGGAGCTTTACCACGTCGCCGAGGACCCGGCCGAAAACCACAACCTCGCCCAAGAGCACCGGGACAAGCTCATCGAGATGATCGCGCAGTGGTATGTCGAGGCCGGCAAGTACAACGTGCTGCCCATCGACGGCAGCGCGCTGGAGCGGTTCATGGCCGAGCGGCCGCAGATCGCGGAACCGCGGGACACCTTCACCTACTGGCCCGGCACCCAAACCGTGCCGTTCTTCGCCGCGCCACGGGTCTTGAACCGCGCGCACGCGATCACCGCTGATGTGGACATCCCGCCCGGCGGCGCCGAAGGCGTCCTACTCTGTCAAGGCTCTGGTGTCGGCGGCTGGTCGTTTTACCTTAAGGACGGCAAGCTGCACTACGTCCACAACTACGTCCGCCGTGCCCACTATCAGGTCTCATCGCCCGAGGCCGTGCTCCCTGGCCGCCATCAGCTGCGCTTCGAGTTCGAGCCCACCGGCAAACCCGACATCAGCCAGGGCAAGGGCACGCCCGGTCGGGCGCAGCTCTACATCGACCGCCAGCTCGTCGCGCAGGCCGAGATCCCGGTCACCACACCCATCGTCTTCAACCCCGGTGGCCTGACCTGTGGCGCCAACCCCGGCTCACCCATAACCCCGGACTACCAAGCCCCGTTCCGCTTCACCGCCACCCTGCACACCGTCACCATCGACCTGTCCGGAGACCTCATCACCGACACCGAAAGCGAAATGCGGGTAGCCATGGCCCGACAGTAGCCGTGCCTGGTTGGCACTAGTGTCGGCTCGCGGCGCCGCCTTGATCCAATATGGCTCAACTCGGCAACGGGAGCGTCCGACCGTCTGTCCTGTCCCGGTAGATGCTTGACACTGCAGTCCCACCAGATGGCTTACAGGTGTGCTGTGAGTCGGCTTGTCCTGTCGCATGTTCGCTTGCGGGCGTCGTGGGTGCGGGAGCCGGGATTGGCACTGGTCGAGTTGTCTGTGGTCGAGCAGCGGTACCGGGCGGTCCTGGATGCCGCAGCCGGGGTTCCGGTGACGGAGGTCGCTGAGCGGTATGGCGTATCGCGGCAGAGCGTGCACGCGTGGATACGCCGCTATGAGCAGGGTGGCGGCCTGGGTGGTCTGATGGACCGGCTCGCGGCGGCCGGAGTCGTGCCCGCATCAGGTCAGCGCGGAGGTCGAGGCGGCGGTGTGCGAGCTGCGGCGGGAGCATCCGCGGTGGGGTCCGCTGCGGCTGGCTCATGAGCTGGGCCGGGCTGGTGTGATGCCGGTGCCGTCGCGGATGAGTGTCTACCGGGTCCTGGTCCGGCACGGGCTGATCGAGCCGCAGCCCCGCAAGCGGCCGAAAGACAGCTATGTGCGGTGGGAGCGGGACGCCCCGATGGCGCTATGGCAGATGGACCTCGTCGGCGGGATTTTCCTGGCGGACGGGACCGAGGCGAAGCTGGTGACCGGGGTGGATGATCATTCCCGGTTCTGCGTGATCTGCCAGGTCGTGGTGCGCGCGACCGGCCGGGCGGTCTGCCTGGCGTTCGCCGCCGCGCTGCGCCAGTTCGGGGTGCCCGGGGAGGTGCTCACTGACAATGGCAAGCAATTTACTGATCGTTTCGGGAAGGGCGGGGAGGTGCTGTTCGACCGGATCTGCCGCGACAACGGCATCGTCCACCGGCTGACCCAGCCCCGCCATCCGACCACAACCGGGAAGATCGAGAGGTTTCACGGCAGCCTGCGCCGCGAGCTCCTCAACGACGCCGTCCCGTTCGCCGACCTGGTCACCGCGCAGGCCGCGATCGACGGGTGGGTGAGCGAGTACAACACCACGCGACCGCATCAGGGCATCGGGATGGCGGCCCCGGCGCAGCGGTTCAGCACCGCGGCGGCGCGGGCTGAGGAGGACCTGCTGCCGCTGCGGCTGCCCGCCGTGATCGCCCTGGCCCCTCCCGCGCCGGAACCCGGACCCGGGCCGCCGGCGTTCCAGCAGCCTGGCAGGGCGGCCCGGTGGAGTTCGACCGGCTCGTCCCGCCGAGCGGGAACATGGAGGTCCTGGGCAAGCAGTTCTGGCTCGGCACCACACGTTCGGGGATGACCGTCACCTTCTGGGCCAGCGTCGACGTCATCCACCTGAGCATCGCCAGCGTGCGGGTCAAGTCGGTCCGATCCCATCTGTCCACCGCCGATCTGGCCCGGCTGGCGGCCAGCGGCGGCTGGGCAGCAGGGCCGCCCCCATCCCCGCCGCCCAGCCAGGATCGGCGATCGAGGTGGACCGCGTGGTCAGCAAGGACGGCGCAGTCAGCCTCGGCGGCCGGTATCACATCGCCGCGGAGATCCTCGGCGGGATGCTGGTCTCCATCCGCATCGAGGAAAACACGCTGATGTTCTTCGACCCCGAGACCCGGGTGCTGCTGCGGACCCGGCCCAGCCCGCTGACCTGGGACCAGGCCCGGCTGCTCCGCGGCGCCCGCCCCGCCGGACCGCCGCCACGACCATCCGCTGAGCCGGTCACCGTCCAGCGCCGGGCCAGCAACACCGGCATCATCATGGTCGTCGGCCAGAAGATCGCCCTCGGCCGCATCCATGCCGGGCGCACCGTCACCGTCCACGTCGCCGAAGACACCATGACCATCGACCTGGGCGGTGAAGACGTCCGCACCATCCGGCGGAACACCACCCAGCCGGTCCGCAGCATCAAAGCCCACCGGCCCCGCAAGGCCGCCCATGTTTCCTAGGCAACCTGGAAAGCATGTCCTGGGACTGATCCGTCAATCATCTGGTGGGACTAGACAGAGCGTCCGACCGTCTGTGCAGCTGACGTAGATCGGCACTGGCACACTCGGCACTGGCACTCGGCACTGGCACTGGCACATGGACTCGGCGCGTGGGCACTGGACACACGGGCACATCATCGGGGCACATCGCGGCGCGTTACGACGCGCCCGCCAGAACACACCCACGAGAACTCCGCGCAGAGCAAGCGACTACGACTGATGGCGCATCGCCGCCTACCGCGCGAAGGTTCTTAACAGTGGAAGATCAGCAGACCACGGGAGCAAGGAGTGCGGCAGAACCGACCACGAAGACGGGGGACCACGGATCTCCTCCCGGCAGCCAGCGCAGCTGGCAACACTCGGTTTTTTCGACACGATAGCTCCCAGGGCCAGACTCACGCTCGGCCGCCTGCGACGAGAGCTCCTAAGCGTGGCGCGCCTAAGTCTGGAACGAATAGGGACATCTCGCCACGCCACTGTCCTAATAACGCTGCTAGCGTCACGCGAAGCACCCCTTGGCGAAACAGGCGAGGGTTGCTGTTGTGTCCGTCGGGATACCTCATATTCTAGGTGTCCGCAGAGGTTTGGCGGGAACGATCCTCACTGCGTTTCGCGTCGCCAATCAGCAGGACGGATGGACATTGTTCCAATATCGTCCTATGCTCGGCGCAATGGCGCGAGCCCGGGGGGAGCCGTGGCAATGAGTAGTGCTGGCATCACAACGAATGGTGAGAGCACCTTCTCGGTGAGTTCGGTGGCTTATGCTCCAGACTGGACTGCTCTCGCTTCCGCTGGCAGTGATGGGACCGTGCGGATCTGGGATATCAGCACTGGTCAGCAGCGGCATCAGCTGATCGGCCACCAAGGGCCGGTGAACTCGGTGGCCTATGGCCGCCGGGGAAACACGGTTGCTTCCGGCGGTAGTGATGGGACCGTGCGGATCTGGGATGCCCACACTGGTCTGCAGCGGCATCAGCTGACCGGCCACCAAGGGCCGGTGAACTCGGTGGCCTATGCCCCTTGGGAAAGCATGGTCGCTTCGGCTGGTAGTGATGGGACCGTGCGGATCTGGGATGCCCACACTGGTCTGCAGCGGCATCAGCTGACCGGCCACCAAGGGCCGGTGAACTCGGTGGCCTATGCCCCTTGGGAAAGCATGGTCGCTTCGGCTGGTAGTGATGGGACCGTGCGGATCTGGGATGCCCACACTGGTCTGCAGCGGCATCAGCTGACCGGCCACCAAGGGCCGGTGAACTCGGTGGCCTATGCTCGCCAGGGGAACACGGTTGCTTCCGGCGGCAGTGATGGGACCGTGCGGATCTGGGATATCGGCACTGGTCAGCATCAGCTGACCGGCCACCAAGGGCCGGTGAACTCGGTGGCCTATGCTCGCCGGGGCAACACGGTTGCTTCCGGCGGCAGTGATGGGACCGTGCGGATCTGGGATATCGGCACTCGTCAGCAGCGGCATCAGTTCACCGTCGACAACCGCCCCATGAATTCGGTGGCCTATGCCCCTTGGGGCACTACGGTTGCTTCCGGCGGCAGTGATGGGACCGTGCGGATCTGGGATGCTCGAATCGGCCAGCGGCATCAGTTCACCTCTGACGCCTCGTCGGCGGACTCAGTGGCCTCTCGACAGAATGATGGTGGTAGTAATTGGGGCAAGCTAGATATTACAATCGTCTCAGCCCTGGTCCTATTCGGGTTGTTGCTGATTAAAGTTTATGGTGTTGCTGGGTACAGTCTTGAGACAGCAGCGTCACTGGTTACGGCGCAGTCTGTATCGGTCATTGCAGGAACACTCGCCCTATATTCGTACCTAGCCATGGCGCTCCTAGCCGTCGTCTCCATTTACGTTATCGTTATTGGGTTTAAAGACATAGAGCTTCGCAAATGCGCGTGGGTCGCAGTGCCACTGGCGGTACTGGGAATCCTGCTAACACCTGGCAAGTACTTGATTGACAGTCTAGTTCTTCTTGCTGGTGTGCTCGTGGTTTCCTGGCTACTTCCAGCTATTGTATATAACGGCCCCCGCAAAGATGCAGAGGTCCGTTGGACTCTGAACCATTTCAACGTGGGGACTTTCCACCGCGTGGCAGTTTTTTTCAGCACTTTAATTGTGTTGCTGTTCTTCTTGTCAACTATAAGCCAGCCTTGGGTTCCTGCTGAGATAGTCAAACTACGCGATCAGGCAGCTGCCAATCTCACTGTGAAGGACCCCTACGGAACCAGAACACAGTATCCAGTCGTATTTGTAGTGGGAAATGAGAATGGTAATATAGCACTCCTGCTCGACAGTGACCGTGACGTCATCTACGTTGATCCCCACGATATAGTAAGCCAGCGGATCTGCAATCTTAATAATGAACCCGAGGGAGACGCTACTATACTGGAGCGTATATTGCACGAACCATACACCCCGCACGTAATATCTTGCTGGCGTTGTACTGATCAGTATATTGAGCGCAACATGAGGAACCCTCCATTCCCAATCTGGCTGCTAGACTGGCAATGGAAGCCGCTATATTCAGACCATGTCACGAAGAAAACTCATCACGATTGCACGAGCAACGCAACTTCTGGAAAAATTCCGGTCTCTATGCCGAGCAGGACCATGTCTGGAGGAGTACGCGGACCACAGGACAAATGATGGGCTGTGTGACGTGCCCTGAGAACCTCTTCGGATATGGAACTCATCACCACGTGCTCCTGGTGCTGGTCTGGCAGCACGGCTGACCTAGGTACCTCGGGCACAGCGACCCCGCGTTCACACTGCGCGTCTATGCCCACATGCTGCCCTGCTCGCACGACCATTGCCCGTGCCGTCATTAACGAACGCTTCACGGCACCACGCACAGTTGACACGTGAGCGTCAAGTCCAGATGGGTCAATCCATGATCACGGAACAGAGACGGAACGGCGCTCGTCTGGCCGGTCTGCGACTTGCACGCGATGGCCGAGCGTCCCGGAAAGTTTTCGCAGGTCAGCGCTTCATTTCAGCAGCTGGCGGGCCATGACCACGCGCTGGATCTGGTTGGTGCCCTCGTAGATCTGCGTGATCTTGGCGTCCCGCATCATCCGCTCGACCGGGTAGTCGCTGACGTACCCGTAGCCACCCAGCAGCTGCACGGCGTCCGTGGTCACGTCCATGGCCACGTCGGACGCGAAGCACTTGCAGGCCGAGGAGATGAACGTCAGGTCCGGAGCCCGGTCGCCGGACATGGCCCGCTCCGACCTGGCGGCGGCCGCGTACGTCAGCTGCCTGGCCGCCTCGACCTTCATCGCCATGTCGGCCAGCATGAACTGCACGCCCTGGAACTCGGCGATCGGCTGGCCGAACTGGCGCCGCTCCTTCACGTAGCCCGTGGCGTAGTCCAGCGCCCCCTGGGCGATGCCCAGGGCCTGGGCGGCGATCGTGATCCTGGTGTGGTCCAGGGTGGCGAGCGCGGTGCGGAAGCCGCTGCCCTCCTCGCCGATCAGCCGGCTGGCCGGGATGGCGCAGTTGTCGAAGTAGAGCTCCCGGGTCGGGGAGCCCTTGATCCCCAGCTTGTGCTCGGGCGCCCCGAACGAGAATCCCTCGTCGCCGGTCTCCACCACGAACGCCGAGATCCCGGCCGCCTCGGCCGCCGGGTCGGTCACCGCCATGACCGTGTAGAAGCGGGAGACCCCGGCGTTGGTGATCCAGCGCTTGACCCCGTTCAGGATGTAGTGATCGCCATCGCGGACCGCACGCGTCTTCATCGCGGCCGCATCGGAGCCCGCCTCGGGCTCGGACAGCGCATAGGAGAACATCGCCTCACCGCTGGCGACCGGCGGCAGGTAACGCTGCTTGACCTCCTCCGAGGCGGAGAGCAGCAGCGGCATGGTACCGAGCTTGTTGACCGCCGGGATCAGCGAGGATGAGGCGCAGGCCCGCGCCACCTCCTCGATCACGATCACGGTCGCGATCGCGTCCGCGCCCGCGCCGCCGTAGGCCTCGGGGATGTGCACCGCGTGCAGGTCGGCCTTGACCAGGGCGTCGTGCGCCTCCTGCGGGAATTCGGAGGCCTGATCGACCCTCGCGGCGTGCGGAGCGACCTTCTCATCGGCCAGGGCCCGGACCGACTCACGCAGCGCGTCATGCTCCGGCGGCAGGGCGAACGCAGGAAACTCGAGGCTCATGCCCCTGATAGTAGGCCGTCCAACTAACTTGGGTTCAGGACGGACGTCACTGCCAGCTCCCCGGAGCGGGCCGGAGGTGGGCGGTGTGACAGTGGCCCTGCTGTCTCCTGGCGGCCAGGAGTTGCTCGGCCGTCTGGCCGGGGAGGAGGTCGGCCCGGACCAGGCCCTGCGGCTCGCCCAGTCGCTGCGGGGCGACTACCCGCCGGAGCTGATCGCCGCCGCCCTGACCCAGCAGGCCCTTCGTGTGGCCGCCCGGGCCAAGTTCAGCCACGCCGACGAGATGCTGTTCACCAGAGACGGGCTGGAGCAGGCTTCCTCCGAGGGCACATCCAGGCACGCCGCCGCCCGGTTCGCCGACGCCAGCCCGGTGGCCGACCTGTGCTGCGGCATCGGCGGCAACCTGATCGCGCTGGCCCAGGCCGGCGGCCGCCGGGTGCTCGGGATCGACCGGGACCCCGCGAGCCTGGCCTTCGCGCGGCACAACGCCCGGGTCTACGGGGCAGCCAGCGACCTGGCCACGGTGTGCGCCGACGTGCGCGAGATCTCGCTGGCTGGTGTCGACGCGGTCTTTATCGACCCGGCCCGGCGGGCCAGCGGGCGGCGGCTGCGGGCAGCCCACAGCGAGCCGCCGCTCGGCTGGTGCCTGGACCTGGCCGGTCAGGCCCAGGCGGTAGGGATCAAGGCCGCCCCGGGCCTGCCCCGTGACCTCATTCCCGAGGGCTGGGAGGCAGAGTTCGTCGCGGTCGGCCGTGACCTGAAGGAAGCCCTGCTGTGGTCTCCGGCGCTCGCGACGGCCGGGTCCCGGGCCACGGTGCTGCCATCCGGCGACACCCTGACCCCGGCGCCCGGCCACACCGCTGACATCCCGGTCGCGGCACCCGGCGCGTTCCTGTTCGATCCCAGCCCCGCGGTCACCCGGGCCGGGCTGGTCGAGGACCTAGCCCGCCAGCTGGATGCCTGGAAGATCGACCCGGAGATCGCGTTCCTCTCCGCCGACCGCGAGCATCACAGCCCGTTCGCGCGCACCCTGCGGGTGCTGGAGTCGGCCCCGTGGCACGAACGGCATTTCGCCCGCAGGCTGCGGGAGCTGGGCATCGGGGCCGCCGACATCCGGCGCCGCGGCCTGGCCGGGGACGTGCCACAAATTCACCGGCGCCTGGGCCTGCGCGGCCCGGGCCGCGCCACGATCGTCATTACCCGGGCTAGCGGGCGCCCCTGGGGCCTGATCTGCACCGATGCCACCAGCCACCCCTGATCCCGGGCGGCCAGCTCCGCGTGCTCTGTGGCCATCGAGGCAAGACATTGACATTCGTCTATGCCTCTGCGCAGAGTAGGCATCGATAGTCATCTATGCCTAGAGGTGATCGTGATGAGCGGCGAGAAGGGTGACAGCCTGCGGGAGCAGGTCCGGTCCCGGTATGCGGAGGCGGCGCGGGCGGTGCTGACGCCAGAGCCCGATGGTCCGGCCGGGTGCTGCGGCGGATCAGCTGAGCAGTCCTGCTGTGGCACCGGGTCGGCGGCACTGGATTCGGCGGACTGCTTCGGCGCCCCGCTGTATGGCGAGGGCGAGACCGATGGGCTGCCTGCCGAGGCGGTGCAGGCCAGCCTGGGCTGCGGGAACCCCCTGGCGGTCGCGGACCTGCGTGAGGGTGAGCGGGTGCTGGACCTGGGCTCTGGGGGCGGTATCGACGTGCTGCTGTCAGCGCGCCGGGTCGGCCCGTCCGGGTTCGCCTACGGGGTGGACATGACCGACGACATGCTGGAACTGGCCCGCGCCAACGCGGCAAAGGCCGGGGCGGCGAACGTGGAGTTCCTCAAGGGCGAGATCGAGGCCTTGCCCCTGCCGGACGCTGCGGTGGACGTGGTGATTTCTAACTGCGTGATCAACTTGTCCACGGACAAGCCCGCGGTGCTGGCTGAGATGTTCCGGGTGCTGGCGGCCGGCGGGCGGATCGGCATCTCGGACATGGTGGCCGGGGACCACATGTCGCAGGCTGACCGCGCGGCGGCAGGCTCCTATGTGGGGTGCATCGCCGGGGCCCTGTCGCGGGCGGAGTACCTGGGCGGGCTCGCCGCGGCCGGGTTCGCTGACGCCTCGGTGATGTTCACCACCGAGGCGGCTCCGGGCCTGCATTCGGCGATCATCCGGGCGGTCAAGCCCGCCAGCACGTGACCACGGTGCTCGCTCGCCGGCATGTGGCCGAGCTGTCCCGGGAGCTGGCCGCAGCCGACGGGGATGGCTGAATCAGGCCCGTAACATCCGTTGAGTGAGTGCGCCCCGATGACAGCCAGAGGCTGACGGTGACGGGCGGCGGGCAGGAGCGGGCCCGGCCGCCAGTGGCTCCGGTGTCGGTGCTGGGGCTGCTCACGATCGTGGCCTATGGCGTGTGCTACTACGCGTACGGGGTGCTGATCGGCCCGATCCAGGCCGGTACCCGGTGGCCGGCCGCGGCACTGGGGGCGATCTTCAGCGCGATCCTGGTCATCACCGGCGCCGGCGGGATCGTGGCCGGCCACGCGCTGGACCGGCGCGGCCCGCGCCCGCTGTTCCTGCTGGCCGCCGTGGCCGGGACCACCGCGATGCTCATCGCGTCGTGGCAGCGGGCGCTATGGCCGTTTGCCATCGCCTACGCCGGCGGGTGCGGCCTGGTCGGAGCGCTGGGTTTCTACCACATCACTCAGGCGGTGGCCGCCCGCGCTGCGCCGGCGGCGCCCGCGCGGGCCATCATCTGGCTGACGCTGTTCGGTGCGCTGTCCAGCCCGGTCTTCCTCCCGCTGACCGGCTGGCTGGTACAGGCGACGGGCTGGCGCGGTGCGATCCGGATCGAGGCCGTCCTGGCCGGGGCCGCGTTCGTGCTGGCCGCCGTCCTGATCGGCAGTCCGGGCGGGCCGCCGCCTGACCGGACGGCGCGGGCGGACGGCGTACTGCGGGAGGCCTGGCGCAGCCCGCCGCTGCGGGCCTGGCTGGCCGCCACGCTGCTGGGCGGGGCGGCGGTCAACGCCCTGATCGTCTACCAGGTCCCGGTCACGGTCCAGGCCGGGCTGTCGCTCACGGTCGCGGCGGCCGTCGGCGGGTTCCGCGGCCTGGCCCAGCTGGCCGGGCGGCTGCCGCTCACCGGCCTGACCGGCCGGCTCGGGGCGCGCCGCACCCTGGTGGCTGCCTACGCCACCGGCGCTGCCGCCACCGTGCTGCTGTTCGCCAGTGGCACGCTGGCGGCCGCGCTGGTGCTGAGCCTGTTCACCGGCGCGGCGATCGGTGCGATCTACACCCTGCAAGGTGTTTACGCCCACGAGCTCACCGGCCCGCACCACCTCGGCCTGCTGCTCGGCATCCAGCAAGCCGTCTTCGCCGCCGGCGGCGCCCTCGGCCCCGCCGCCGCCGGGACCCTCCTGCAGGCCACCGGCTCCTACACACCCACCGTCACGATCGTCATCGCGGGATTCGCCGCGGCCGCCGGCGTCCTGCTCCTCGGCACCGGCCAGGCCCACCACGATCACGCCTAGCCAGCGGAAAGCATCGGTACATCCCATAGGCCGGTGACGAAGGCCAGAGAGGTCAGGCGCTGCCGGGGTCCAGCTTGGCGCGCAGGGCAGCGCCCTTGGCCTGGGCCGCGGCCTTGAGGTTGGCCTGGAACTCGGTCATCCGGCGCTGGAGGTCCTCGTCCGCGGCGGCCAGGATGCGCACCGCGAGCAGGCCGGCGTTGCGGGCCGCCCCGACCGCG
Organism: uncultured Actinomycetota bacterium; assembly: GCA_963739645.1. Classification (GTDB taxonomy): domain Bacteria; phylum Actinomycetota; class Actinomycetes; order Streptosporangiales; family Streptosporangiaceae; genus JASHPR01. Next base: position 65,551 of record CAVUBM010000050.1, on the reverse strand, counting down.
ACCGTGGCCACGGGGACGCAGGCCGGCATCTGCACGATCGACAGCAGCGAGTCCATGCCGTCCAGGTGCGCGAGCGGCACCGGGACCCCGATCACCGGCAGCGGCGTCACGGCGGCGAGCATGCCCGGCAGGTGCGCCGCGCCGCCGGCGCCCGCGATGATCACCCGGAGCCCGCGGGCCGCGGCCCCGGAGCCGTAGCTGATCATTTCCCGCGGCATCCGGTGCGCCGACACGACGTCGGCCTCCCAGGGCACGTCGAACTCCCGCAGCGCGGTGACCGCCGCCTCCATCACCGGCCAGTCGGAATCGCTGCCCATCACCACGCCAACCAGCGGCTGGCTGTCCATGTGCCGCTCCTTCCCCCGCCTGCTTACTCCTCTTCCCGGCCCCAGCTGAGATAGCTGGCCGCGCGCCTCGCGCGATCCCTGAGGACCTCGACATCGTCGCCGAGCGCGGTCACATGGCCGACCTTGCGGCCCGGCCGGACTTCCTTGCCGTACAGGTGAACCTTCACGCCGGGGTCGGCGGCCATCACGTGGATCAGCCGCGAGTACAGGTCGGGATCGTCGCCGCCCAGGATGTTGACCATGACCGCCTGCGGAGCCGCGAGCGTGGGCGCCCCGAGCGGCAGGTCGAGCACGGCCCGCAGATGCTGCTCGAACTGGGAGGTCCTGGCGCCTTCGATCGTCCAGTGGCCGCTGTTGTGCGGCCGCATGGCCAGCTCGTTCACGAGCAGCCCGGCTGCGGTCTGGAACAGCTCCACCGCGAGCATCCCGGTCACCCCGATCCCGGCCGCGATGGCCAGTCCCAGGCGTTCCGCCTCGACCGCCGTGCCCTCGTCCAGCCCGGGCGCGGGCGCCAGCACCTCGCGGCAGATGCCGTCCCGCTGGATGGTCTGCACCACCGGGTACACGGCTGCCTGGTTATGGGGCGAGCGCGCCACGAGCACGGCCAGCTCGCGGTCGAAGGCCACGTGCTCTTCGACGATCAGGTCGAGCCCGTGGGCGAGCACGTCGGCGGCCTGGTCCGGGGTCTCGCAGACCCAGACACCCTTGCCGTCGTACCCGCCGCTGACCGCCTTGAGCACGACCGGCCACCCGTAGCCGTCCGCGAACCCGGCCACGTCGTCGAGGGACGCGGCCGTGGCGGATCGCGGGCAGGCCACGCCCAGCCCGGCCAGCCGCTCCCGCATGGCGCGCTTGTCCTGGGCATAGCGAAGCGCGTCCGGCCCGGGCCGGACCGTCACGCCCTCCTGTTCCAGGGTGCTCAGGTGCTTGCCCGGCACGTGCTCGTGGTCGAACGTCACCACGTCACAGCCGGCGGCGAAGGTGGTCAGGTCGTCGATGGACCGGTGATCGCCGATCTGCGTGCCCGCGCACACCAGCGCGGCGCTCTCGCCCGGCGATGTGGCCAGCACCCGGAAGCCGAGGCCAAGACCCACCGCGGCCTGGGCGGTCATGCGCGCGAGCTGCCCGCCTCCCACCATGCCGACCACCGGGACGTGCGGGCGCTGCAGCTCGAAGATCTTCTCGGTCATATTCGGCATCATCATAGGGGCCATCAGCGCCAGCCGGAGGAACCCGGCGTCGAGGTCGCCTCGGCTCTGCGGAGGGTCAGGCCGGGCCGCTCACCACAGGCTCGTCCTGCTCATCGGGGATACCGTGCGGGAGGAACAGCGCGAACACCGCGGGGCGCGGGCGCACCAGCACCACCTGGCCGCCGTCCGCGGCCGCCACCGTGCGGGCCAGCGAGAGCCCGAGGCCGGTTCCGCCTGGCGCCCCGCTCACGCTGCGCTCGAAGATCCGCGGCACCAGTTCCTGCGGCACGCCCTTGCCCTCGTCCCTGACCTCGATGACCACCGACCTCGGCGTCTGCGACGTCCTGATCGTGACCGCTCCGGCCCCGTGCACGAGGGCGTTGTCCAGCAGCGTGGCGATCACCTGGGAGGCGCTGCCCGGCGTGGCGTAGGCGTACAGGCCCTTCTCCCCCGTCACCTCCAGCTTCCTGCTGACCCGCCGGAACGCAGGCTCCCACTCCACGACCTGCTGGGCGACGATGTCGTCGACGCTGGCCAGCGAGGGCGCGCCGGACACCGACCGGCTGGCCCGGCCGAGCAGCTGCCCGACCACCTCGGCGAGCCGTTCGGTCTGGGCCAGGGCGGCCGCCCCCTCCTCGCGCACGACGTCTGGGTAGCTCGCGGCCGCGACCATCTCCTCCAGCCGCATGGACAGCGCGGTCAGCGGGGTCCGCAGCTGGTGGGACGCGTCGACGGCGAAGTCGCGCTCGGCGGCCAGCAGGTTGTTGATCCGCTGCGCGGAGCCGTCCAGGCCTTCGGCCACCCGGTCGAGCTCCGGCACCCCGTACCGGCGCCCCAGCGGCCGGGCGTCGCCGGAGCCGAGCCGGTCCGCCGCGCTGGCCAGCTCCCGCAGCGGCCGGGACAGCCGGCGCGCCTGCAGCACAGCGAGCCCGACGGCCACCGCCACCGCGAGCAGCGCCAGCGAGCCGATCATCACGACCCCGTCGGTCACCTCGCCGTTGACGAACGAGTCGTCGGCCGCCACGGAGACCGTGAAGTCCCGGGTGGAGTCCTGCCCGGAGATGGTGTCATGCCGCGGGGGACGGACCCCGGCCACGGTCTTGGCCCCGCCCCGCTCGGAGATGATCACATACCGGTCGGTCAGCGACCTGGCGAAGCCGTCCGCGTCCGGTGGCAGCCCGGCGTCGACCCGTTGCTGCAGCCCGCTGGCGAGCGTCGTGGCGTCACGCCGCAGCTGCTGGGAGGCCTCGCTGACCCGCAGACGGCTGAGCACGAAGGCCAGCGGCAGGCCAAGCAGCAGCACCGCCGCGACGGCCACCGCGAGCGTCGAGACGAGCAGACGGCGCTGCACGCCTCAGGCTCCGTGCCCGCCATGGGTCGCGGCGGTCTCAGTCTGGGTTCCTGCGTCGCCCTGCCCGGCGCCCGCCGTCTGCCTGGACACTGTCAGCCGCCAATCCCGGCAGTCAGTCGCCGCGTTCAAACCTGAAGCCGACTCCCCGGACCGTGGTGATGTACCGGGGGCTGTGCGCGTCATCACCGAGCTTACGTCGCAGCCAGGAGACGTGCATGTCCAGGGTTTTGGTGGATCCCCACCACTTGCTGTCCCAGACCTGCCGCATGATCTGCTCGCGGGTGACCACCTTCCCGGCTTCGTTCACCAGCAAGGCGAGCAGGTCAAACTCCTTGGAGGTCAGGTCGATCTCCTCGTCACCCAGCCAGGCGCGGCGCGCGTCGGCATCGACCCGCACCCCCTGCACCACCCGGCTCTCCGTGGCGCCGCGGCGCAGCAGGGCCCGAACCCTGGCCAGCAGTTCGGCCAGCCGGAACGGCTTCGTGACGTAGTCGTCGGCACCGGCGTCCAGCCCGATCACGGTGTCCACCTCATCCGCGCGGGCGGTGAGGATGAGCACCGGGATGGCGTGTCCCGCCGACCGGATCTGGCGGCACACCTCCAGGCCGTCAATCTTGGGCAGGCCAATATCGAGCAGGATCAGGTCGATCCCGCCGGCCGACGCGGCTTCGAGCGTGGCTGGCCCGTCTGCGCTGACGCCAACCTCATAGCCCTCGCGGCGCAGTGCGCGCGCCAGGGGCTCCGAGATAGAGAGGTCATCCTCGGCAAGCAAAACGCTGGTCATGCTCAGATCGTATGGCGACCAGAGACTAATTCTTGCCTTCCACGCCCAGGAACTGCCCAGATAGCATTCCGTGGCACGGCGGTTACCGGACACTATGTCCGGTGATGCGGTACGTCGTCACACGGGAGTGACGCCGTGGCGGCGCCGCGAGAACGATCGGTCCTTGCCGCGCGCCGCGTCGAATCGCCTGATCAGTTGCGCCCTCAGGTCCTCAGGCTCGACGACGTCATCAACCACCAATTCCCCGGCCAGCCGCAGTATGTCGATATCGGCGTCATAGTCCGCGCGGAGCCGCCCGGTCTCTTTTTCGCGCTCGGCCGGATCGTCAATTGTGGCCAACTTGTTGTAATACACCGCGTTCACGGCGGCCTCGGCGCCCATGACGGCGATCTTCGCGGTCGGCAGGGCCAGCGTGGCGTCCGGCTCGAAGCCCGGCCCGGCCATGGCGTACAGGCCGGCGCCATACGCCTTGCGGACCACCACGCAGATCTTCGGCACGGTGGCCTCGGACACCGCGCTGATCATCTTGGCGCCGTGCCGGATGATCCCCTGCTTCTCGACCGCAGTGCCGACCATGAACCCGGGCACGTCGGCCAGGAACAGCAGCGGCACGTTGAACGCGTCGCAGAGCTGGATGAACCGCGTGGCCTTGTCCGCCGAGTCGACGAACAGCACGCCGCCCTTGAACATCGGGTTGTTCGCGACCACGCCGATGACCTGCCCGTCCAGCCGGGCGAAGCCGACGACCAGCTCGCGGGCCCACAGCGCGTGGATCTCGAACAGCGAGTCCTCGTCGACCAGCCCGCGCACGTACCGCCGCATGTCGAACGCCTGGCGCTCGCTGACCGGGACCAGCCCGCGCAGGTCGGCCGGCCCAGGCTCGCGGGCCTGATCGGCGGGCGGCGCTCCCTGCCAGCTGGCCGGGAGGTAGGACAGGAACCGGCGGACCGCCCCGATCGCGTCGTGCTCGGACTCGGCCAGGTAGTGCCCGCAGCCCGACACGCTGCAGTGCATCCGCGCGCCGCCCATCTCCTCGAGCGTGGTCTTCTCCTTGACCACCATCTCGACCATCCGGGGGCTGCCCAGGTACATCGACGCGTTCCCGTCCACCATCGCGACGTAGTCGCAGAACGCCGGGATGTAGGCGCCGCCCGCGGCCGACGGGCCGAACAGCGCGCACACCTGCGGGATCGCGCCGGAGGCGCGCACCTGGGTGTGGAAGATCTTGCCGGCGCCGCGGCGGCCAGGGAACATGTCGACCTGGTCGGTGATCCGTGCGCCCGCCGAGTCCACCAGGTAGATCATGGGGATGCCGGACGTGTACGCCTTCTCGATGATCCTGATGATCTTCTCGACCGTGCGCGCGCCCCAGGAGCCCGCCTTGACCGTCGAGTCGTTGGCCATCAGCGCGACCGGCCGCTGGCCCACGGTCGCGGTGCCGGTGATCACGCCGTCGGCGGGCAGCCCGTCGGCCAGGACGTTGGCGAACGCGCCGTCTTCGGTGAAGCTGCCCTCGTCGGTCAGCAGGGCGATCCGGTCCCGGGCGAACAGCTTGCCGCGGGCGGCGCCGGCCTCGTGGTACCGGGGCGCGCCGCCCTCCTCGATCCTGGCCCGGACCTCGGCCAGCTCAGGGTGGCCGGAGCTCTCCTCTGCGGCGGCGGGTGCCTTCAGTTCTTCGCTCACGATCGTGAGCGTACTGCTACGCCTCCGCCGCCCGGCGCGGGTGATCCGCTCCTCGACTGCCGGCAGTGAGTCGTAGCGGCAGCGGGGTCGCCGCGAGCGCACCCAGACCGCGAAGCGCCGGACCGCGCATGGATGTGAGTTTGGTGTAGCTCGGGTGTGCACCAAACTCACTATCGAGTCAGAGCTGCGCAGGACGGGCCGGGCCGGGTCTGCGGCGTTATGCCGGTATTGTGCGGGTTCGCGGGCCGGCCCGGAGCACCTGCGAGGGCAGCTTCTTCCCGATGATCCGCTCCGCGTCGGCCGCGGCGTCGATCATCGCCTCCAGGTCGATCCCGGTGGCCACGCCCATGTCCTCGACCATGTGCACGAGTTCCTCGGTGGCGATGTTGCCGGTGGCGCCCGGCGCGTAGGGGCAGCCGCCGAGCCCGCCGACCGACGCGTCGAAGTCGGACACCCCGAGCTCGAGCGCGGTGAGCACATTGGCCAGCCCGGTACCCCGGGTGTTGTGGAAGTGCAGGTTGAGCCCGGCCTCGGGATGCGCCGAGCGGAACGCTCCGACGAGCTCGCGGACCCGCCCCGGCGTGGCCATGCCCGTGGTGTCGCCGAACGAGATCGTGTCCGCGCCGTCGGCCACCGCCCGCGAGGCGACCCGGACCACCCGGTCTACCGGCACGTCCCCCTCGTACGGGCAGCCCCACGCGGTCGACACGATCACCTGGCAGGTGGCGCCCCGCTGGTGGGCCTCGTCGATGAGCACCGCGATGTCGTCCAGCGACTCCTCGGTCGACCGGTTGACGTTCTTGCGGTTGTGGGTGTCGGACGCCGACACCACGGCCTCGATCTCGGTGAGCCCCCGGTCCAGCGCCCGCCGGGCCCCGCGCAGGTTCGGCACCAGCGCCGAGTACCGGACCGACGGCGCCCGCTCGATCCCGGCCCACACCTGATCGGCGTCGGCCATCTGCGGGATCGCCTCGGGCCGCACGAACGACACCGCCTCGATCCGCTGCACGCCGGTCGCGGACAGCCGGTCGATGAGCTCGATCTTGGCCTCGGTCGGCACCGGGTCCTCGTTCTGCAGTCCGTCCCTGGGGCCGACCTCGCGCACCGAGATCCGCTCAGGAAGATCACTCACGGCCTTCCCACCCGCCTCCCCTTCCCGCTTCACTATGCGCCCGGCCACTGTGGCTTGCGCTTCTCTACAAACGCCGCGATGCCTTCCTTTCTGATCCGCGGAAAAGGCGGCGGCCCGCCACGCGGAGTCCTCGATCTCGAGGCCGGCCGCGAGCGGGACGCCCGCGCCCTGCCGCAGCGCTCTTTTAGCATGCTGAACGCCAACCGGCGAGTTGCTCGCGATCCGCTCCGCGAGCTCGTGCGCGTGCTGGGCCACGGTTCCGGCCGGCACCAGCCGGTCCGCCAGCCCGATCCGCTCGGCCTCGTCGGCGCCGATCCGGCGGCCGGTCAGCACCAGGTCCGCGGCCCGGCCGGGGCCGAGGCGGCGCAGCGCGAGCTGGGTCCCGCCGCCGCCGGGCACCAGGCCCACGGTGGTCTCCGGCAGCCCGAACTCGGCGGTCTCGTCGGCCACGATCAGGTCGCAGCTCAGCGCGAGCTCGCAGCCGCCGCCGAGCGCGTAGCCGTGCACCGCGGCGATCACCGGCTGCGGCAGGGCGAGCACGCCGCCGAACGCGGCCCGGAACACCGGGCGCTGCGCCATGAAGTCGGCGTTGCTCATCGCGGCCCGCTCCTTCAGGTCGGCGCCGACGCAGAACGCCCGGCCCGCCGCGGCCAGCACCACCGCGCGGACATCGCGGTCCGTGGCCAGGTCCGCGCAGACCGCGGCCAGCCGGGCCGCCATCGCCGTGCTCAGCGCGTTCATGGCCTCGGGCCGGTCGAGCACGATCTCGGCGATCCCCGGGCCGCCCTCGGGCCTGCGCACGGTCACGCCATCTGCCTGGCTCATACCCGCAGGCTAGTCGCAGCAGGCCACGCCCCGGTCAGCGCTCCTGACCCGCGGACCGGTGCCAGCCGCGACGACCGGCCGGAGGTCGGCCATGAAGAGGGAAGGGGAGGTGGGTCGGGGCACGCGGGGGGTCTGGGGGTCGTCCCCCCGAGGCAGCTCAGCGCTCTTCCCTGGCCAGCCGGGCCTGCTCGTCCTCGACCAGCTGGAACAGCGTGGCCTGCACCTGCTCGACGTGCGGGATCTCGTTGAGCACGAGCTGGCCGTGCTCACCGGCGGACTCGACCACCAGCCGGCCGCAGCCGAGCATCCGGTCGATCAGGCCGTGCGAGAACGACACGTCGCTGATCCGGATCAGCGGGAAGTCACGCCCCGACCGGGAGAGGATCCCCTGGCGCAGCCGGAGGCGGCGGGTGGTCAGCCCGTAGGTGGTCGTCTGCCAGCGCATCACCGGCACGGCGACCCAGACGAGGGCGAGCACCACGGCCACGGCTCCGACCCCGATCCGGACCGCGTTCATGTTGCTGCGCACCGGCAGGAGCAGCAGTACCGCGATCACCGCGATGAACAGCACCACCAGGATGAACAAGGGCCTGAGCAGTGTCTTCCAGTGCGGGTGCAGCTGCACCACGAGCTCCTCGCCCTCGGACAGGGATTCATCACTGGCCATAGGCCACATCGTGGCATGCAGCGCGGCTATTGGCGTCATCTGACGTGAACCACGTCGCCCGCGCTGACCGGGATCAGGCCGGCGGCGGAACGGACGACCAGCCGCCCGGCCCGGTCCACGTCGGCCGCCTCCCCGGTCACCGTGGTCCCGCCGGGCAGCGACACCCGGACCTGCTGCCCGACGGTCGCGCACCAGCGCAGATACTCCTGGCGCAGCCCGGACCGGTCCGCGTCGCCTGCCTCGTCCTTCCAGCCGAGGTACCAGCGCCCGAGCTGGCCGAGCACGGCAGCGAGCAGCCGCTCCCTGTCGGTGCTGGCCGCGCCCTCGAGCAGCAGCGACGTGGCCCCGGCCGCCGGCAGGTCGTCCCGGCCGACGGTCACGTTGACCCCGATGCCGACCACGATCGCGTCCCCGGCCTGCTCGGCCAGAATGCCGGCCAGCTTGCCGCCGCGGGCCAGTACGTCGTTGGGCCACTTCAGTCCCGCATCGACCGCGGCCTCGCCGCGCACCGCCGCGGCCACGGCGACCCCGGCGAGCAGCGGCACCCAGGCCCGCCTCGCCGCGGGCACGGCCACCGGGCGCAGCAGCACGGAGAAGCTCAGCGACGTGCCCGGGGGGCTGACCCAGCGCCGGCCCAGCCGGCCGCGCCCGGCCGACTGGGTATCGGCCGCGAGCACCACGCCCTCAGGGGCGCCGGTTTTCGCCACTGCGAGCAGGTCCGCGTTGGTTGACCCGGTTTCCGCCACCACGCGCACGTCGTGCCAGAACCCCGCGGACGCGGCCAGGGCCTCGCGCAGCGCGGCGGAGCTCAGCATCGGCCGGGGCGACGGAGAGTCACCAGGCATGCACGATATTGTCAACTCCGGGGGGTGCCTGTGCCGCGCCAGGTGTTCTCATCAGGGCTCCTTTCCAGAGTCAGACCGCGACTCAGCGCCGCCAGGTCGATGCGGGCTGAGCTGCCGAAGGGTTCGAGGAGAGCAGTGCCCGATCTCAAGGTCAACGAGCTTAACGACGAGCGCGAGCAGCCGGCCCCGCGCCATGGGCGATCGCAGCCGCCGCGCGGCCTGGGCGGGCTGGCCGCGGCCGCCGCCGTGACGGCGCGCAGGGCGGCCGCGACCGCGGAGCCGCGGCGCTGTGGCGCCGCCACCGCCTGATCACGATCCTGGTCATCGCCTCGTTCCTGCCGCGGATCCTGGCCTCGCTCGCGTTCCGGCCCGCGCTGCTGACCGCGGACTCGTTCCTGTACATGCAGGAGGCGGCCAACGGCACCCTGGGCGTGATCCGGCCGTCCGGTTACTCCTGGTTCCTGGACATTTTCCGGATCTTCCCGCACACCCTGCTGGCGGTCACCACGGTCCAGCACCTGCTGGGCGTCGCCACCGCCGTCATCGTGTACGCGCTGCTGCGGTACTGGGGCCTGCCCGGCTGGGGTGCCTCGCTGGCCGCGCTGCCGACCCTGTTCGACACCCGCGAGATCGCCCTGGAGTCGTTCGTCCTGCCGGACACGGTGTACGGGTTCGTCCTGCTGATGGCCGTGGCGCTGCTGCTCACCCGGCGTACCCCGCGGCTGTGGCAGTGCGCCGTATCCGGGCTGCTGGTCGGCTACGTCTCGCTGCTGCGCGGCAACGGCATCCCGCTGGCCCTGATCTTCGCCGCGTTCATCCTGATCCGGCGCGTCGGCTGGCGGGCGTTCGCCGCGGCCGCGGCGGCGTTCGCGGCACCCGTGCTCGGCTACGTCGTGGCGTTCCACGCGTCCTACGGGCAGTACAACCTCACCAGCAGCGACGGCGTGTTCCTGTGGTCGCGCACCACCAGCTTCGCCAACTGCGCGGTCATCAAGCCGCCGCCGCGGCTGGCCCCGCTCTGCCCGAACCGGGAGACGTCGATCGCCCCGCCCGGGCCCGCGCCGGCCTGGTCGGTCACCGCGCTGCTCGGCGCGCCCACGCCCGCCGACTACCTGTGGGCCAAGGACGCCTGGTGGCGCCATGACGCCCACCCCGGGTTCAACGCCTACAACGACAAGCTCGGGCGGCAGTTCGCCGAGAAGGCGATCGAGGCGCAGCCGCTCGACTACCTGCGCGTGGTCGCCCGCGACGTGGGCCTGCTGTTCCTGCAGAACGACCGGCCGATCGCGCACGCCGCCATGAGCTTCACGGCGCAGCCGCACATCGCCCACCTGCCGCCGTACTACGCACAGGACGAGCGGCAGTACGCGGGCAGCGCGGCCAACACCCACTTCGTGGAGCCCTACGCGTACGTCCTGTTCCTGTACCAGCTGCCGGTCTACTTCCCCGGCGTGGTGTTCCTCGCGGTCGTGATCGCCGGCCTGGCCGGGCTGCTCCGGCGGTGGCGCCGCTGGGGCGGGGTCGCGGCCCTGCCCTGGACGCTCGCCGTGGTCAGCATCGTGCTGCCCGCGATGCTGACCCAGTCGCTGTACCGGTACACGATCGTCGCGATCCCGCTGGCCTGCGTGGCCGCGGGCCTGGCGTTCACCAGGGCGGACCCGAAGCCGGAGCAGGGGGCACCGCCCGGCCGCGACGCCGCTGACGCCGCGCCGCCATCAGGCTGACGCAGGCGGGCGCCGCCCCGCGAGCCAGGCCGGCTTGCTGGCGGGGGGTCTGGGGGGGTCGTCCCCCCGAGGCCAGCACTGCTTTAACCTGAGCGGCATGACCAGCGAAGCACCGGCCGAGAGCGCTGACCAGCCCGATCTGCACAGCACGGCGGGCAAGATCGCCGATCTGGAACGGCGCAGGCACGACGCGATCCACGCCGGGTCCGAGCGCGCCGTCGAGCGGCAGCACGCCCGGGGCAAGATGACCGCGCGGGAGCGGATCGAGGGCCTGCTGGATCCTGGCTCGTTCACCGAGCTCGACGAGCTGGCCCGGCACCGCGCCACCGACTTCGGCATGGCGGCCAGCCGGCCCTACGGCGACGGCGTGGTCACCGGGTACGGCACCGTGGACGGCCGGCCGGTGTGCGTGTTCAGCCAGGACTTCACCATCTTCGGCGGCTCGCTCGGCGAGGTCTACGGCGAGAAGATCGTCAAGGTCATGGACCACGCGATGAAGACCGGGTGCCCGGTGATCGGGATCAACGACGGCGGCGGGGCGCGGATCCAGGAGGGCGTGGTCGCGCTCGGCCTGTTCGCGGAGATCTTCTACCGGAACGTGATCGCGTCCGGCGTGGTCCCGCAGATCTCGCTGATCATGGGGCCGTGCGCGGGCGGCGCCGTGTACTCGCCCGCGATCACCGACTTCACGCTCATGGTCGAGGGCACGTCGCACATGTTCATCACCGGGCCCGACGTGATCAAGACCGTGACCGGGGAGGAGGTCAGCTTCGAGGAGCTCGGCGGCGCGCACACCCACAACACCAAGTCCGGCGTGGCGCACTACCAGGCCAAGGACGAGGACGACTGCCTCAGCTTCGCCCGCGAGCTGCTGTCCTACCTGCCGTCGAACAACCTGGACGACCCGCCGGTGCTGGGGAACGGCGCCGACCCGGCGATCCTGGAGATCACCGACGTGGATGCGGAGCTTGACGGCCTCATCCCGGACTCGCCCAACCAGCCCTACGAGATGCACGACGTGATCACCCGCATCCTGGACGACGGAGAGTTCCTGGAGATCCACGCCGGGTTCGCGCAGAACATCGTGGTCGGCTTCGGCCGGATCGAGGGATCGTCCGTCGGCGTGGTGGCCAACCAGCCCATGCACTTCGCCGGGTGCCTGGACATCAACGCGTCGGAGAAGGCGGCGCGGTTCGTGCGGACCTGTGACGCGTTCAGCATCCCGGTGCTGACCTTCGTGGACGTGCCCGGGTTCCTGCCCGGCACCGACCAGGAATGGGGCGGCATCATCCGGCGCGGGGCCAAGCTCATCTACGCCTACGCCGAGGCCACGGTGCCCAAGATCACCGTGATCACCCGCAAGGCCTACGGCGGCGCCTACGACGTCATGGGCTCCAAGCACCTGGGCGGCGACATCAACCTCGCCTGGCCGAGCGCGCAGATCGCGGTGATGGGCGCGCAGGGCGCGGTGAACATCCTGTACCGGCGCGAGCTGGCCACCGCGGCCACCCCGGAGGAGCAGGCCAGCCTGCGGGCGGCCCGGATCACCGACTACGAGGACACGCTGGCCAACCCGTACGTGGCCGCGGACCGGGGCTACGTGGACGCGGTCATCCGCCCGGCCGAAACCCGGTCCCAGGTGGTCAGGGCGCTGCGCACGCTGCGGACCAAACGGCAGACCTTGCCGCCCAAGAAACATGGAAATATCCCCCTGTAAGGGAGAAATCAGACACACGCTCCTTCCCGGCAATAGTGTGAAAGTGCCGTAGCTGCTGAAACAGCCGCAGCTAAGTGCCGTTCACACTATTGGGCCGGTGAATCTGGGCCGAGGATCGGCGACACCGGTGCGGCCGGAGCTGGGGTTGGCGGGCCACCACCAGGATCACGTGCGGCAGATGGTCCGGCGAGTCACTAGAGTCATGAGGACCATGACCGAAAACGGCTCCCCGCTTCCGCTGCTCTCCCGCTACGCCATCATGGTCGACGTCGGGTACATCTACGCGTCCGCCGGCGAGCTGCTGTTCGGTGCGGCCTCGCGCCGGGAGTACAAGGTCGACGCGGACAAGCTGATCCAGACGCTGACCCGGCACGCAGACGACATGGTGCGCGGCGAGCTGCTGCGGGTCTACTGGTACGACGCGGCGCGGGACCGGGTGCCCACCATCGACCAGCGGGTGATCGCCCAGATGCCGTGGGTCAAGCTGCGCCTGGGCAACCTCAACGCCCGCGGCCAGCAGAAGGGCGTGGACGCCCAGATCCGGGCCGACATGGAGGCGCTGGCCCGGCACCGGGCGATCACCGACGCGATCCTCGTGGCCGGTGACGAGGACATGGTGCCCGCGGTGGAGGCCGCGCAGGCGTTCGGCGTGCGGGTTCACCTGTGGGGCATCGAGCCGCCCTACGGCACGAACCAGGCCGAGCGGCTGGTGTGGGAGTCGGACACCGTCGAGGTGCTCGAGCGGTCGTTCGTCGAGCCCTACTTCACCCGGCAGCTCGGGCCCGAGCCCGCGGTCGCCGGCCCGGTCCGGGCCGCTGCCGCTGTGGGCGGGTCCGTGACGCCGTCTCCCGCGCAGGTCTTCGGTGAGCGGCACGGGCGCCCGCCCGCGACGGTCCGCCCCGTGCTCGGCCCCGGGGCCCAGCCCGCGCCGCTGGGCTACGGCCCGGCCGCGGCGGCCCGGCGCGGCCCGGAGAAGGAGCGGGTCGAGGAGGCGGGCGAGCACGTGGCGCAGAAGTGGATCCTGACCCGCGGCGAGGACAACATCCGCGACCTGCTGCCCGGGCCGATCCTGCCGCCGGTCATCGACAAGGAACTGCTGGTCGACGCCGAGAAGGAGCTCGGCCTGTCGCTGCGCGCCTACCAGGAGGCCAGGGAGTGGCTGCGGGACGCGTTCTGGGCCCGGGTGCACCGGCAGTTCGGCATCGGCGTCGGGCAAGTCACGGAGCTGACCCCATGACCGAGGACCGGGACACCGGCGGCAGGCCGACACCGGTGCTGAGCGTCATCAGCGGCCATCCGTCGGCCGAGGAGGTCGCCGCGCTGGTGGCCGTGCTCGCCGCGCGGGCCCCATCGGCGGGCGCAGCGGGCGGGCGGAGCGCTCTGCGTAACGGATGGTCGGCGAGATCCCGGCTGCTGCGGGCGCCGCTGCAGCGCGGTCCCGGCGGCTGGCGCGCCAGCGGCCTGCCCCGGTGAGCCGCGAGGCCCGGCCAGGGCCAGTGGCCTGTCACGGTTCTCACTAGACTCCTCCCAGTTGAGAGGAGATCAGCACGTGCGCAAGGTACTGATCGCCAACCGCGGCGAGATCGCGGTCCGGATCGTGCGGGCCTGCCGTGACGCGGGCCTGGTCAGTGTGGCGGTCTACGGCGAGCTGGACCTGGACGCGCTGCACGTCATGATGGCCGACGAGGCGTACGCGCTGGGCGGCCAGACCGCGGCCGAGAGCTACCTCGACATCGGCAAGATCCTCAAGGCGGCCGCGGAGTCCGGCGCGGACGCGGTGCACCCCGGCTACGGGTTCCTGGCCGAGAACGCCGATTTCGCCCGTGAGGTCATCGCCGCGGGGCTGACCTGGATCGGGCCGCCTCCCGAGGCGATCGACGCGCTCGGGGACAAGGTCGCGGCCCGGCGGATCGCCGGCGTGGTCGGCGTGCCGCTGGCGCCCGGCAGCGACGGGCCAGTATCCGGCCCGGAGGAGGCCGAGGCGTTCGCCGCCGAATACGGGCTGCCGATCGTGATCCAGGCCGCCTACGGCGGCGGCGGGCGCGGGCTCAAGGTGGCCACGACGATGGCGGAGATCGCCCCGCAGTTCGAGTCCGCGGTGCGGGAGGCGGTCGCCGCTTTCGGGCGCGGCGAGTGCTTCGTGAAGCGCTACCTGGAGCGGCCGCGGCACGTGGAGACGCAGTGCCTGGCCGACTCCCGCGGGAACGTGGTCGTGGTCTCGACCCGGGACTGCACGCTGCAGCGCCGGAACCAGAAGCTGGTCGAGGAGGCCCCGGCCCCGTTCCTGTCCGCCGAGCAGGAGGAGCTGCTGCGGTCCTCGTCCAAGGCGCTGCTGCGCGAGGCCGGCTACGTGGGCGCGGGCACCTGCGAGTTCCTGATCGGCCAGGACGGCACGGTGTCGTTCCTCGAGGTGAACACCCGGCTGCAGGTGGAGCACCCGGTCACCGAGGAGGTCAGCGGCATCGACCTGGTGCGGGAGATGTTCCGCATCGCCGACGGCCAGGAGCTGGCCTACGGCGACCCGGAGCTGCGCGGGCACTCGATCGAGTTCCGGATCAACGCCGAGGACCCGGGCCGCGGCTTCCTGCCCGCGCCGGGCACGCTGACCGACTGGCGCCCGCCGTCCGGGCCCGGGGTGCGGCTGGACGCCGGGTACGCCGCCGGGATGACGGTGCCGCAGGCGTTCGACTCGCTCATCGCCAAGCTGATCGTGACCGGGGCGGACCGGGCCGCAGGCGCTGGAGCGCTCGCGCCGCGCGCTGGCCGAGTTCGAGATCGGCGGGATGCCGACCGTGCTGCCGTTCCACCGCCGGTGGTGGACGACCCGGCGTTCACCTCGGAGCCGTTCACCGTGCACACCGGGTGGATCGAGACCGAGTTCGCCGGGGACCTGCCGCCGTACGCGGGCGACACGGCCGCGCCGGGCGGCGACGGCCCGGCGCGGGAGCGGATCACGGTCGAGGTCGGCGGCAAGCGCCTGGAGGTGGTGATCCCGGCCGGGCTCGCCGGGGCAGGCCCGGGCGGGGCGCCGTCCCGCTCCCATGGTGCTGTCCCTGCGGGGCGACCCGCCGGATCCCGCCGCCGGGGCGCCGGGCGCGGCTCCGGCCAGGCTGGCGCGGCCGCGGGCGGCGACGCCCTGGTCAGCCCCATGCAGGGCACGATCGTCAAGATCGTCGCCGCGGACGGCCAGCACGTGTCGGCCGGCGACACGGTGGTGGTGCTCGAGGCCATGAAGATGGAGCAGCCGCTGACCGCGCACAAGGACGGCACCGTGACCGGGCTGGCGGTTCAGGTCGGCCAGACGGTCCCGGCGGGCGAGATCATCTGCCAGCTGCGAGACTGAGCTCATGGCACGCCTGCCGGGTGATCCCGGCGTGCTTCGCTGGCTTGCGTTCGCGGCCGGGTTCCGCCTCCCGCCGGAAAACCGGGACTGGGTCAGGCACGAGCTGACCGACGCCGGATGGCGGGGCCGGACCGTGCTGCGGCACCTGGCCGTGATCATCCCGATCTGCGTGGCGCTGGTCGCGGTGGTCACCGAGGTGCTGTCCGCGCCGTTGTGGCTGGGCCTGGCCATGGTCGGCCTGATCCTGTGCGGCAGCGTGTTCACGGTGGCCGCGTACGCGGACGATATCCGCGGTTCCCGGCTGCGCCAGCACGGCCTGGACGTGCCGGATGACCCGGATCTAGGGCACCCCGCGCACTGAGTTAGCCCGGGGGGACGACCCCCAGGACCCCCCGCGGGCCCCCGGCCACTTCCCCTTCCCCCTTCATGGCCGACCTCCGGCCGGCCGTCGCGGCTGACCCGGTCAGATTTCCAGCGGGCCGCATGAGCCTGCGCGCGGCCTCGGTGATGCTGCCGGTCAGGCTCGGGTACACGGCGAACGTGTGCGCCATCTGGTCCACGGTGAGATGCTGCTCCACGGCCAGGGACACGCCCAGGATGAGCTCGCTGGCCTCCGGCGCGACCACCACGCCGCCGAGCACCATCCCGCTGCTCCGGCGGGCGAACAGCTTGACGAAGCCGTCGCGGAAGCCGTGCATCTTCGCCCGCGCGTTCGTGGCCAGCGGCAGCTTGACCACCAGCGCGTCGGCCTCGTCCGAGGTCACGGCCTGCTGGACGGCGCTGGCCCGGGGGGTCGACCCCCCCAAGTCCCCCCGCCAGCCGACCGTGGCGATCTCCGGCTCGGTGAAGATCGTCGCGGCGACGTGGCTGAGGTTGAGTGGCGTCACCGCCTCGCCGAGCGCGTGCCACATCGCGATCCGGCCCTGCATGGCCGCGACCGAGGCGAGCATCATCACGCCGGTGCAGTCGCCGGCCGCGTACACGCCGGGGGCATGGGTCCGGGAGACCCGGTCGACCGGGATGAACCCCTGGCCGTCGAGCGCGATCCCGGCCTCGTCCAGGCCGAGTTCGCCGGTGTTGGGCACCATCCCGACGGTGAGCAGGCAGTGCGAGCCGCGGATTGTCCGGCCGTCCTCCAGCACCACCACGACGCCGTCGCCGCTGCGTTTCGCCGTGACCGCCCGGGACCGGCCGAGCACGGTCATGCCGAGCCGCCGGAACACGTCCTCGACCACGGCCGCGGCGTCGGCGTCCTCCTGCGGCAGCACCCGGTCCCGCGAGGACACCAGGGTGACCTGCGAGCCGAGGGCCTGGTAGGCGCTGGCGAACTCCGCCCCGGTGGTGCCGGAGCCGATCACGATCAGCTCCGCGGGCAGCTCGTCCAGTGTCGTAGAGCTGCCGGCAGGTCAGGATGCGCTCCCCGTCCGGCTCCGCTCCGGGCAGCAGCCGGGGCCGGGCCCCGGTCGACACGAGCACGGCGTCCGCGGTGAGCTCGGTGTCCCCCACCGCCACGGTCCGCCGTCCGGTCAGCCGCCCGCTGCCGGGCAGGATCTCCACTCCCTCGGCCGCCAGCCGGGAGGCCACGTCCCCGGACTGCGCCCGGGCCAGCGCCTTGACCCTCGCGTAGACCCGGGGCGCGTCCACGGTCGCGAACGCCGAGCCAGCGCCGGAGTCGGACCGCAGGCCCAGGCCGGCCGCGCCCTGCAGGGCGGCCATCATGTCGGAGGTCGCGATCAGCGTCTTGGACGGCACGCAGTCGGTCAGCACGCAGGCGCCGCCGAGGCCGTCCCGGTCCACGACCGTGACCCTGGCGCCAAGCTGCGCGGCCACGAGAGCCGCCTCGTAGCCCCCTGGCCCGCCACCGATGATCACGATCTTCGCGCGCGGCTCTGTCACGCTGCCCCATTCTGGCGTATCGCACCGCGAGATCCGAACCCGGCGCCCGCAACCTCGTGGCTCGGCCCGTCGGGAGAGCCCCACGCGGAGCCGCCGGGACTCGTACGCTAATCATCCGTGGCGATATACGCGGCCTACGGCAGCAACATGGACCCGGCGCAGATGGCCGAACGCTGCCCGCACTCGCCGCTGCGGGGCAGCGGCTGGCTCGAAGGCTGGCGGCTGGCGTTCGGCGGCGAGGACATCGGCTGGGAGGGCGCCCTGGCCACGGTCGTCGAGGAATCGGGCCAGCGCGTGTTCGTCGTGCTCTATGACCTCTCGGGCTCCGATGAGGAGGCGCTGGACCAGTGGGACGGCGCGAGCCTCGGCTACTACCGGAGGGCCAAGGTCCGGGTGGAGACCATGGACGGTGACGTGCTCGCCTGGCTGTACGTGCTGAACGCCTACGAGGGCGGGCTGCCCGCCGCGCGCTACCTGGGGATCATGGCCGACGCCGCCGAGTCGGCGGGCGCGCCCGCCGACTACGTCAAGGCGCTGCGGGAGCGGCCCTGCGGCTGACGTGCGGCCGCCCCGGGCGGGTAGTGTGTTGGCCTCCCGAAGGGCACCGTCATCTCAGCGACTCCGTCACCGCACGACCTCTCCCGCATCGCGGCCCAGCTCCGGGCCGCGGGCTGTGTCTTCGCCGAGGACGAGGCGCGGCTGCTCGTCTCGGCCGCCCGGTCGCCGGCCGAGCTCGCCGCCATGGTGGACCGGCGGGCCTCGGGCCTGCCGCTGGAGCACGTCCTGGGCTGGGCCGAGTTCTGCGGCCTGCGGCTAGCCGTCGATCCCGGGGTCTTCGTGCCCCGGCGCCGCACCGAGTTCCTCGCCCGCCAGGCCATCGCCCAGGCCCGCGGGACCGCTGTCGTGGTTGAGCTGTGCTGCGGCGCGGGCGCGGTGAGCGCCGCGGTGGCCGCGGCGCTGGACCGGGCCGAGGTGCACGCCGCTGACATCGACCCCGCGGCGGTGCGCTGCGCCCGCCGCAACCTCGCCGCCGTGGGCGGCCAGGTATACGAGGGCGACCTCTACGCGCCGCTGCCCGCCGCGCTGCGCGGCCGGGTCGATGTGCTGGTCGCCAACGCTCCCTATGTGCCGACCGCGGAGATCAGGCTGCAGCCCCCCGAGGCCCGGCTGCACGAGCCGCGGGTCGCGCTCGACGGCGGCACGGACGGGCTTGACGTGCTGCGCCGGGTGATCGCCGGGGCGCCGCCGTGGCTGGCGCCGGCGGGCGGTGTGCTGGTGGAGACCAGCGAGCGCCAGGCGCCGGAGCTAGTCGACGGCCGTGACCAGGACCGGGCTGATCCCGCGGGTGACCAGCTGTGACGAGCTCGGCGCCACCGTCGTGATCGGGATCTGGCCGCGAACGCGCCGGGCGTGAGCCACGCCCGGCGCTGATCTCCGAGTGGCGGCCCCACGCGGCGCTAGGTCAGAGCGTGAACACGAGCACCGCCGCTAGGGCGGGCACCCCGATGGCAACCGCGGGCTGCCAGGGCCAGGTGACCACCAGCGGGCCAGCGGCCGCGCCGTGGTCCCTGGCGTTCCTGGCCATCTCGTCCAGCTGCCTCGCCATGGTCTTCGCCGCGGGCTCCTCCGCGATCTTCTGCGCCTCGGCGGGCATCTGCCCGTAGGACGACGGGGTGTAGGTTCGCGGCATCCGCCGCCGGGAGCTGCCCAGCCCCAGGACATCCTGCCGGAGCTTGTGCCTGCGCTGCGTGAACAGCGCCCAGCTGTGGATCACCTTGGGGCGCTTGGCCCCGGGCTCCTGAGCGCAGTGCACCCGGACCGATTCCGCCAGGTCCACGGAGGTCACCGAGCCCCAGGGAACCAGGTGATCGCGGAAAGGGTTCTGCACGGTGATGCCGCTGGCATCCGCGACCACCCGCGGCCGCAGGGCGCACGTGTAGACCACGCCGGTGATCACGACCAGGCTCACCGCGATCTCGGCCGCCGTACGGTCACGCCCGGTAATGGCCAGGTCCACCAGGTTGGCAGCGGCGAAGACCACCCAGACCCACCAGGCGACAACGGCCCCGGGCAGCCGGAACATCTTGCGGCCGCCCGGCACCCCGGCGTCCGCCATGGCGGTGGCCCCGCCTTCCTGAGCCGCCCCGCCCGGTGCGGCCGCGGCCGGCCGGGCCGCCTGGTCCGGGGGTGAGGCGCTGCCGGCCTGCATGGGGCTGATCGGTGGCGCGGCCGGCGGGCTGGCCGCGGTACCGCCCGCCCGCTCCGTGTCGTGCTCAGATGACACGCCCTGGCCTCCAGTGGGTCAAACCGGGCGCCAGCCGGAACGGCGCCCACGCCCATCCACTGTAGGTCGACCTGGTCACAGCCGGGTCTCATGCATTTATCTGGGCCAGACCGGGCGCAGCGGTCAGGCGTGGGCCACGCCGGGGAGAGGATCGGGCGCGCGCGAGCCGCCGCTGATCGCGGTCAGTGCGGTGGCCGACAGGAGCCGGACGCCGACCTCGATCGCGCGCTCGTCCACGTCGAACGTGGGCTGGTGGATGTCGAAGTCGTCGCCGGAACCCGGCTTCCTCGTACCGAGCCTGGCCAGTGCGCCGGGGACCGACTCCAGGTACCAGGCGAAGTCCTCGCCGCCCAGGCTCTGCGGGGTCGGCACCACGGCCTCGGCGCCGAGTACCCGGTCGGCGGCGGCCTCCAGCATGGCCACGGACACGGCCTCGTTGACCGTGGGCGGGACGTTCCGCACGTAGGTGAGGTCGGCGACCACGCCGTAGGCGCTGGCCACCGAGTCGATCAGCGCCTTGAGCAGGTCCGGCGCGGCGTGCCAGGCCTCGTCGTCGAGGCACCGCACCGTGCCTTCGACGATGCCGTCGTCCGGGATCGCGTTGGCCGCGGCGCCCGCGTTGACCCGCCCCCAGACCAGGCTCAGGCTGGATCTCGGGTCCACCCGGCGGGACAGCGCGGCCGGCAGCTCGGTGATGATCTTGCCGAGCGCGAAGACCAGGTCAGCGGTGAGATGCGGCCGTGCGGTGTGCCCGCCGGGCCCGGTGACCCGGACCGTGATCTTGTCGCAGGCCGCGGTGATCGCGCCGACCCGTGTGCCGATCTTGCCGACATCGAGCCGCGGGTCGCAGTGCAGCGCGAAGACCCGGTCCACGGAGGCGATGCCGCCCGCCGCCAGCACGTCGAGCGCCCCGCACGGCACCTCCTCGGCCGGCTGGAAGATCAGCCTGACCTTGCCGGGCAGCGCCCCGGCTGCCGCCGCCCGGGCCAGGACCAGGCCGGTGCCGAGGAGCACGGTGGTATGCACGTCGTGCCCGCAGGCGTGGCAGGCGTTGGCCACGGTGGACCGGTACGGGACGTCCTTTTCGTCGCTGATCGGCAGCGCGTCCAGGTCGGCCCGGAACCCGACCACCGGCTCGGTGCCCGACCCCACGTCGACCAGCAGGCCGGTGCCCTTGGGCAGGATGATCGGCCGGAGGCCCGCGGCCTCCAGCCGGAGCTTGACCCGGCGCGTCGTCCGGTGCTCGTGGTAGCCGACCTCAGGATGGGCATGCAGGTCGCGCCGGAAATCGACGAGCTCGGCCTGATGCCCGGCGAGGAACGCGTCCAGCTCGCCCTCCAGGTCAAATTCGGCCATGCGTGGCCTCCCCCGGTGTGACAAACCGATCCTCGGCGAACTCGGTGATGAGTGCGTCCACTACATCCTCGAGCTTGCCCCCGTTAGCGAAAACGGCACGCTGGCGCTCGTAAGAGGCGCCTTGGTCCAGCACCTCGGAAACCACGTCGAGCTCCTGCGTGCATCCCAGCCGGCCCGCCACCGGCTTGAGCTCCTGTACCAGCTCGAATAGCTCATCCCGGATCGGCGCGGTAGCCCCGGCGTCATCGGTAATCACTATCGCGTCAAGACCATACCTCGTGGCCCGCCACTTATTGTCACGAACGACCCACGCCGAGGGGCTGGGCAGCCGGTAACCACGGTCAAGCTGGGCATCGAACTGCCGCACCAGGCATTGTGACAGCGCCGCTACCATGCCGATCTCGCGAAGGGTCGGAACGCCGTCGAACATCCTGATCTCGACCGTGCCGAAATCGGGGTGTGGCCGGATGTCCCACCACACCTCCTTGATGCTCCGGATCGTCCCGGCTCGAAGCAGCGTGTCCATGTACTCCTCGAACTCACTCCAGTCCGCAAGCGGTTGGGGCGGCCCCGAGGTCGGCAGCCCGCCGAAGATAACCGCGCGGCTCGAGGCGAGCCCCGTGTCGTGCCCGCTCCAGAACGGGCTCGACGCTGTCAGCGCCAGGAAATGCGGCAGGTATGCAGCGAGCGCATTGACGACGGGAATCGCCTTGTTCCCGTCGCAGATGCCCACGTGGACGTGTACCCCGAATGTCTGGATCCTCCGGGCAAGCCACTGCAACTGCTCGACGAGTTCGGCATAGCGCTGAATAGGTGCCATCTT
Source organism: uncultured Actinomycetota bacterium (assembly GCA_963739645.1). Classification (GTDB taxonomy): domain Bacteria; phylum Actinomycetota; class Actinomycetes; order Streptosporangiales; family Streptosporangiaceae; genus JASHPR01. The sequence continues at coordinate 43,584 of CAVUBM010000050.1, read as the reverse complement.
GGCGTCTCGCCAGTCGCTGACGGGATGCGTTCCGGCACAGGCCAGCATCGTACCGCGGCTGCCCGTGATTCGCTCAAGTTGCGCGATTGTCGCTGTAAGGTCCTCCTTCGCTTCCGACACGGTAGAGCAGATGCCGGTGACCACCTCGACCGTTGATTGCATCATTTCGTAATGGATCTTCGGGTTGTCGCCGACCTCGCTGAGCGACGGCAGGGCCGCGAGGACCTCGCGGGCGTCCTGCCGCAGCATCCGGGTCCGGCCGTCGATGAGCTGCAGTTCCCACTCGATCCCGATGGTCGCGCCACGAGATGGGTTCCAGGTGATGGCCACGGTAAGCCTCCAGGGGCTGTCCTTGCCGCGCGCCGCTACGCGGGGTTAACACTGCCGGGGGAACGAAGCCTGGATCGGCGACCGAGTGCCATGGCGCGCCCGGCGGCCGCGCTGCCCGCGATCCGGCCTGGCGTCGTCCCGCGCACCGGCGGGAGACCACCTGCCCTACGTCAGCCGCGATCAGTGCAGCCTCGGGCACATCAAGCCGCTTTCCGCCCTGCGCTCCTGGTTGGACCGTCCCGCTCCGCCACGGCCTTCCCTACCCAGTGCAGAGGCAGCGCAATGCTACGGAGAGGGCACTATGTGTATGCATCCCGTAAGCATCCGACTTAGTAGACATCGGGCGGCTGGTACAGGCCCCAGACGTCACGCAGCGCATCGCAAACTTCACCGACGGTGGCACGGGCTCGCAGGGCCTCGCGCAGCGGGTAGAGCAGGTTCTCCGTGGTGGAATCCGCTGGGCCGCCGGCGGCCCGCCTGAGGTCGTCGATCCGGCGGGTGAACTCCGCCTTGTCCCGGCCGTCGCGCAGCGCGGCCAGGCGCTCCGCCTGGTCCTGCTCGATGGCCGGGTCGACCCGCAGCGGCTGATACGGCTCCTCCTCGGCGACGCCGAACTTGTTGACGCCGACGACCACGCGCTCGCCGGTGTCGATCTCCCGCGCGATCCGGTACGCGGACCGCTCGATTTCGGCCTTCTGGAAGCCCTGCTCGATCGCGGCGACCGCGCCGCCCAGGTCCTCGACCTTCGCGATCAGCTCGGCGGCCTCCCGCTCGACATCACCGGTCATGGACTCGATCACGTACGACCCGGCCAGCGGGTCCGCCGTCGCGGTCAGGTCGGTCTCGTTGGCCAGGACCTGCTGGGTGCGCAGCGCCAGCCGGGCGGCCTTCTCGGTCGGCAGCGCGATCGCCTCGTCGTAGGCGTTCGTGTGCAGCGACTGGGTGCCGCCGAGCACGGCGGCGAGCGCCTGCACGGTCACCCGGGCCAGGTTCACCTCGGGCTGCTGCGCGGTCAGCTGCACCCCGGCCGTCTGGGTGTGGAACCGCAGCATCTGCGACTTGGGGTTGGCGGCACCGAACTCGTCCCGCATGATCCTCGCCCACAGCCGCCGCGCCGCCCGGAACTTGGCCACCTCCTCCAGCAGCGTGGTGCGGGCCACGAAGAAGAACGAGAGCCGCGGCGCGAACTCGTCCACGGCCAGGCCGGAGGCGATGGCGGCCCGCACGTACTCCTTCGCGTTCGCCAGCGTGAACCCGATCTCCTGCGCTGGCGTCGCCCCCGCCTCGGCCATGTGATAGCCGGAGATCGAGATCGTGTTCCACCGGGGGATCTCGCGGCGGCAGTACGCGAACGTGTCGGAGACCAGCCGGAGCGAGGGCTGCGGCGGGTAGATGTACGTGCCGCGGGCGATGTACTCCTTGAGGATGTCGTTCTGGATCGTGCCGGTCAGCTGCTCCGGGCCCATGCCCTGCTCCTCGGCCACCAGCTGGTACAGCAGCAGCAGGACCGCGGCCGGAGCGTTGATCGTCATCGACGTGGAGACCGAGTCCAGCGGGATGCCGCCCAGCAGCACCTCCATGTCCTCGATCGAGTCGATGGCCACGCCCACCTTGCCGACCTCGCCGCGCGCGGCGGGCGCGTCCGAGTCGTAGCCCATCTGAGTGGGCAGGTCGAAGGCCACCGACAGCCCAGTGGTGCCCGCGTCGATCAGCTGGTGGTACCGCCGGTTGGAGTCGGCCGCAGTCGAGAATCCCGCGTACTGGCGCATCGTCCACGGCCGCTTGGCGTACATGCCCGGGTAAACACCGCGGGTGAACGGGTACTCGCCCGGCTCGGCCAGCTCCGTGGCGGGGTCGAAATCACGCAGCGCCTCGGGTCCGTAGACGGGCTGGATGGGCACCCCTGACTCCGATATGCGCGTCATGCCCCAAGGTTACGACGGCACTGCCTGAGCAGGTCCACGCCCGCCCGTCACTCCCCACGGGTGATGTTCCTGACCGGAGCGCGTGCGACGCTCGGCCCGGGACTGCGCTCTCCGCGCTGTGTGCCGCGGCGGGGCGCCAGGACAGCCAGACGACAAGGGACGCGTGGTGAGCGAGCCGTTCAAGGGGACTGTGAACGTCGATATCCGCGATTCGCCGGGGGGCAAGGCCACCGCCCCCGGCGGGGGCGTCACCGGCCGGGGACACCCGAAGGGCATGGTGTGGGTGCCGGGCGGGGGCTTCCTGATGGGGTCGCAGGACTTCTACCCGGAGGAGCGGCCGGTGCGCCGCGTCGAGGTTGACGGGTTCTGGATCGACGAGCACCTGGTGACCGTCACCGAGTTCCGCAGGTTCGTGAAGGCCACCGGCTATGTGACCGTCGCCGAGCGCCCGCTCGACCCCGCGCAGTATCCCGGTGCGGACCCTGGCCTGCTGCACCCGGGGTCGCTGGTCTTCCGCCAGGCCAGCGGGCCGGTGGACCTGCGCGACCCGGCCGAGTGGTGGCGCTACGTGCCTGGGGCCAGCTGGCGCCGGCCGGACGGGCCGGGCAGCAGCCTGAACGGCCTGGACCGGCATCCGGTCACCCACGTCGCCGCCGAGGATGCCGACGCCTACGCGGCGTGGGCGGGCAAAGAGCTGCCCACCGAGGCGGAATGGGAGTTCGCGGCCCGCGGCGGCCTGGAGGGTGCGGCCTTCACCTGGGGCGATGACCCGGCGCCCGGGGGCAAGACCATGGCCAACACCTGGCAGGGACAGTTCCCGTGGCAGAACCTGAACCCGCGCCGCTGGCGCCGGACCTCGCCGGTCAAGAGCTTCCCGCCGAACGGGTTCGGGCTCTACGACATGGCCGGCAACGCCTGGGAATGGACCAGCGACTACTTCGTCACCCGCCCGGCCGGGCCCGCGCAGCACGCCTGCTGCGCGCCCAGGAACCCGCGGGTCACCTCGGCGGAGGAGAGCCTGGTCCCCGGCGAGCCTGGCGCGCACATACCGCGCCGTGTGATCAAGGGAGGCTCACACCTGTGCGCCCCGAACTACTGCCTGCGCTACCGCCCCGCGGCGCGTCAGGGCGAGGCGGTCGACACCTCCACCTCCCACCTGGGCTTCCGCTGCATTCTGCGGGCCGCGGGCGGCGGGCCCGGGTAGGCAGCGTCAGCAGCTCATGACCGGCCCTTGCCGTCGCGTTGCCGGCCGTTGGTGCCCGGTTTAGGCTCCCGACCCAAGTTCTGGCAAAGTCTGCGCGACTCGTCCCTTTATGCGCATCATGGCCCAAGATTGTGCTGCGTGTCGGTCCAGGCCGGGGTGGGGAAAGTCACACTCGGTATCCCGGCTGCGCCAGATGGTGGAGGGAGCTGGCCGGGACGGAGCGTAATGGATCAATGCCGGCATGTGCTGCCCGGCACGGGGGGACTCGGGGTAGTGAAGCTCAGCGCTCGGGGGTCGGCGGTCATCCTCGCCGGGCTGGCCGCCGTGGCGGGGCAGGCCGTCGTGATCAGCCTGGCCACGCCGGTCGGGCCGGCCGCGGGCGCCGCCCCGGCCGCGGCGGCCCTGCCCGCCGACGCGGTGAACGCGGCCGCCGTCGCATCTCCGGCGCCCGCAGCCAGGGACGCGGCCCCGGGCCGGGGGCGCACCGGGTCGGCAGGCCGCGGCCAGGCCCGCACGCACGCTCAGAAACATCTGGCCCCTGGCGGGGCCAGCGCGCTGGGATCCTCCCAGACGTCCCTGGTCAAGCAGGACGTGGGCGGGACGGAGCTGGCCAGTCCCGGGGTCGTCGTCCACTACCCGGCGACCAGAGTCACGCCGCTGCCGTCGGTGCCCGCGTCCGCGTACGTCATCGCGAACGCCCGTACCGGGCAGGTGCTCGCGGCAAAGGACGCGCACGGGCTGTTCCCGCCCGCGAGCACGCTCAAGATGCTCACCGCGATCACGCTGATCCCCCGGCTGAACCCGAACGCGTCCGTGCTGGCCAGCCGCCAGGCGGCCACCACCGCCGAGTACGACGTGGGGCTCGTCGCGGGCCGCCGCTACAAGGTGTCCGACCTGTTCCGGGCGCTGCTGCTGATCTCCGCCAACGACGCGGCGGTAGCCCTGACCCAGGCCACGGGCTCGCTGACCCAGGGCATGGCGCTGATCAACGCCGAGGCGCATCGCCTGCAGGCCTACGACGTCGAGGCCAAGCTGCCGAACGGCCTGCCCGCCACCGGCCAGGTCACCTCCGCCTACGACCAGGCGCTGATCGCCCGGCAGGCCCTGGCCATGCCCGCGTTCATGAACTACGACTCGACCCAGTCCGCCCGGTTCCCCGTCACACCGAAGGACTGGGTGCCGCTGGTCAACCAGAACAAGCTGCTGACCCAGTACCGGGGCGGCATCGGCGGCAAGATCGGCTGGACGGAGGCGGCGGGGGCCACCTACATCGGCATGGCCCGGCGGAACGGGGTCACGCTGATCGTCACCGTGCTGCACTGCACGCCGTTGCAGGAGATCACGGCCGGCGAGCAGCTGCTCGACTGGGGCTTCGCCATGAACGGCAAGGTGCGGCCGGCCGGCCAGCTAGTCTCGCCGCTGCCCGCGGTGGCGGCCGGCCACGCCAGGGCGTTCCCCGCGAAGCCGCAGCCTGCCTCGGGCGGCATACCTGCCGTCCCGGTGACGGTCGCGGCCGGCCTGATCGCCGCGGCCCTGCTCGCCGCGGGCTGGTTCACCCGGCGGCGGCGCCTGGCCAGCGTGGGCCAGCAGCCACCGGACCAGCCCCCGGCCAGCTGACCCAGGTTAGGTGGCGGCCAGGAAGCCGATCTTGTCACGCACGGCGGCCATGGTCGGGCCGGCCACCTCCCGGGCCCGGGCGGCCCCGTGGGCGAGCACCTTGTCCAGCTCGGCCTCGTTGGCGAGCAGCGTCTCGGTCCGCTCTCTGATCGGCGCGAACGCCGCCACCACCACGTCGCCCAGGTCCCGCTTGAAGGCGCCGTAGCCCGCGCCCGCGTAGCGTTCCTCGAGGCTGGCGACACTCTCCCCGGTCAGCGCCGAGTAGATCCGCAGCAGGTTGGTGACCCCCGGCTTGGCCTCCTCGTCGGCGCGGACCTCGCTGCCGGAGTCGGTCACCGCCCGGCTGATCTTCCTGCGGATCGACGCGGGATCCTCCAGCACGTCGACGATGCCCTGCGGGGAAGACGTCGACTTGCCCATCTTCGCGGTCGGGTTGTCCAGATCGGTGATCTTCGCGACCTCGGCCAGGATGTACGGCCGGGGCAGCTTGAACAGCTGGCCGAACCGGTGGTTGAACCGCTGGGCCAGGACCCGGGTCAGCTCCAGGTGCTGGCGCTGGTCCTCGCCCACCGGCACCTCGTCGGTCTGGTACAGCAGGATGTCGGCGGCCTGCAGGATCGGGTAGGTGAACAGGCCCACGCTGGCCGCGTCCGCGCCGCCCTTAGCCGACTTGTCCTTGAACTGGACCATCCGGCTGGCCTCACCGAATCCGGTGATGCAGCCGAGCACCCAGGTGAGCTCCGCGTGCTCGGGGACATGGCTTTGCACGAACACCGTGCAGCGGTCCGGGTCCAGCCCGGCGCCGAGCAGCTGCGCGGCCGCGACCCTGGTCCGGCTGCGGAGTGCGGCCGGGTCATGCGGCACGGTGATCGCGTGCATGTCGACCACGCAGTAGAAGGCATCGTGGCTCTCCTGCAGCGTCACCCACTGGCGCAGCGCGCCCAGGTAGTTGCCGAGATGGAACGAGTCGGCAGTGGGCTGGATGCCGGAGAACACGCGGGGTCGGGCCATGGCCGGAAGTCTACGGGGCCTGGCCCGGACGGCTGTTCCTGGCCGCGCTCACCGTCCGGGGCGCCTCACGCACCGACCAGGCCGTTGCTGACCACCGGCACGATGTCCGGGGCGCCGAGCCTGATCGCGTCCGCGTCCTGGTCGGTCACGGCGTCCTGCGAGGCCCGCTCGGCCGCCACGCGGGCCTGGTAGTTCTCGACCTCGCGGGCCACCTGCCGGGACTTCCACCGCATCGGGCCGGCCATGAGCCCGGCGGCCTCGCTGGCCACCGACAGCCCGCGGTCCCAGGTTTCGATCGACACGTGGGTCCGGCGGGCCAGCACGTCGTCCAGGTGCCGGGCGCCCTCATGCGAGGCCGCGTACACGACCTCGGCCCGCAGGTAGTCGTCAGGCGCCGGCCAGCGGCATGCGCAGGCTGGGCTCGGCCGCGATCAGGTCCAGCACCTCGCCGCTCAGCGCCCCGTACCGGTGCAGCAGGTGCTCGATCCGCGCCACGTGCAGGCCGGACGTATGCGCCAGCGAGTACCTGGCGTTCCACAGCGCCACGTAGCCGTCGGCGCCGGCCAGCGGGACCACGTCGGTGCAGGACGGTGCCACCCGCCCGGGCAGGCCGTGCGCGACCGCGTCCACCGCGTCCCTGGCCATCAGCCGGTACGTGGTGTACTTGCCGCCCGCGATCATCACCAGGCCCGGCACCGGATGGGCAACCGTGTGCTCGCGCGACAGCTTCGACGTCGAATCGGACTCGCCGGCCAGCAGCGGCCGCAGGCCGGCATAGACACCTTCAACATCGTCCCTGGTCAGCGGCACCGCGAGGATCCGGTTCAGCTGGCCGAGCACGTAGTCGATGTCGTTCCGGCTCGCCGCCGGGTGTGCCTTGTCCAGGGACCAGTCGGTGTCGGTGGTCCCGATGATCCAGTGCCGTCCCCACGGGATGACGAACAGCACGCTGAACGGGGTCCGCAGGATGATCCCGCTGGTCGAGTGGATTCGGTCCCTGGGCACCACCAGGTGCACGCCCTTGGAGGCCCGGACGTTGATCGTGCCGCGGCCGCCGACCATGGCCTGCGTCTCGTCGGTCCACACCCCGGTCGCGTTGACCACCTGCTGGGCCCGGATCTCCAGCTCGGCCCCGGATTCGAGGTCCACGGCCCGCACGCCGGTCACCCGCTCCCCCTCCCGCAGGAAGCCGGTGACCTGGGTCCGTGACGCCGCGTGCGCGCCGTACCCGGCAGCGGTGCGGACCAGGGTCATCACGTAGCGGGCGTCGTCGACTTGCGCGTCCCAGTAGACCAGCGCACCGGTGAGGGCGGACCGCTTCAGCGCCGGGGCGATGCGCAGTGCCCCGCGGCGGGTCAGCTGGTGATGCCGGGGCAGGCCCCTGGTCTGGCCGAGCGAGAACCCGAGCAGGTCGTAGGCGCTGACCCCGGCGCCGACGTACGCCCGCTCCCAGGCGTGGTGGGTGAACGGGAACAGGAACGAGACCGGGTGCACCAGGTGCGGCGCGATCCGCTGCAGCAGCAGCGAGCGTTCCCCCAGCGCCTCCCTGACCAGGCCGATGTTGAGCTGCTCCAGGTAGCGCAGGCCGCCGTGGATGAGCTTGCTGGACCGGGACGAGGTCCCCGAGCCGAAGTCCCGCGCCTCCACCAGGCCGACAGACAGCCCGCGGGTGACCGCGTCCAGCGCCACGCCCGCGCCGACCACCCCGCCGCCGACGACCAGCACCTGGTGCTCGGTGTCCGCCAGCGCGGCGAGGGCAGCAGTCCGTTGGGCAGGTCCCAGCCTTGCCGTCACGCCCGCCCCTGCCATCACGGTCAGAACGCTACCGGGCCTGGCTGGTGTCTAGGTCAGCCGGCACGCCCTGAGCGGCGGGACTCACTGGACGTCACCACCACTTCGACCCGCTGGAATTCCTTCAGGTCTGAGTAGCCAGACGTCGCCATGGTCTTGCGCAGGGCTCCCATCAGGTTCATCGAGCCGTCGGCGGTGGTCGACGGGCCGTGCAGGATCTGCTCCAGGGTGCCGATCATGCCCACCTGCACCCGCGCCCCGCGGGGCAGGTCAGGATGGTGTGCCTCGCTGCCCCAGTGGAACCCGCGGCCCGGCGCCTGCGCGGCGCGGGCGAACGGCGAGCCGACCATCACCGCGTCGGCGCCGAGCGCCAGCGCCTTCGCGATGTCGCCGCTGCGGGTCATCCCGCCGTCCGCGATCACGTGCACGTAGCGGCCGCCGGATTCGTCGAGGTAGTCCCGGCGGGCGGCGGCCACGTCGGCGATCACGGTGGCGGTCGGCACCGCCACGCCGAGCACGGCCGCGGTGGTGTGCCCCGACCCGCCGCCGAAGCCGGCCAGCACCCCGGCCGCCCCGGTCCGCATGAGGTGGAGCGCGGCGGTGTAGGTGGCACAGCCGCCCACGATGACCGGGATGTCGAGCTCATAGATGAACTGCTTGAGGTTGAGCGGCTCGGCCTGGCCCGAGACGTGCTCGGCGGAGACCGTGGTGCCGCGGATCACGAAGATGTCGGCCCCGGCGTCGAGGACCGCCTTGTGGTAGCGGACGGTGCGCTGCGGCGACAGCCGCGCCGCCGTGGTGACGCCCGCGGCCCTGACCTCCTCGATCCTGAGCCCGATCAGGTCCTCCTTGATCGGCTCGGTGTAGATCTCCTGCAGCCGCCTGGTGGCCGCCTCATCGTCCAGCCCGGCCGCCTCGGCCAGCAGCGGCTCGGGGTCTTCGAACCTGGTCCACAGGCCCTCGAGGTCGAGCGTGGCCAGGCCGCCGAGGCGGCCGATCTCGATCGCGGTCTTCGGTGAGACGACGCTGTCCATCGGCGCGACGACCAGCGGCAGCTCAAACCGGTAGGCGTCGATCTGCCAGGAGATCGACACCTCCTCCGGGTGCCTGGTCCGGCGCGACGGGACGATGCCGATCTCGTCCAGCCCGTAGGCGCGGCGGCCACTTTTCCCGCGCCCGATCTCGACCTGCGTCACGTCCCCCACCGCCGACCCGCCGCCTTATCCCCCTTCACCGTCCCCCTCCGCTGTAGTTCGGGGCCTCGGTGACCATCTGGACGTCGTGCGGGTGGCTCTCGGCCAGCCCGGCAGCGGTGATCTGCGTGAACCGGGCCTGCTGCAGCTCGGCGATGGTCCGCGCGCCGCAGTAGCCCATGGCCGCGCGCAGCCCGCCGATCAGCTGGTCCGCTACCGCCCCCAGCGGGCCGCGGTAGGGCACCTGGCCCTCCACGCCCTCGGGAACCAGCTTGTCCTCGCGCAGCACGTCGTCCTGGAAGTACCTGTCCTTCGAGTAGGAGCCGCCCCGCTCGGGGTTGCGCATGGCCCCGAGCGAGCCCATGCCCCGGTAGAGCTTGTACTGCTTGCCGTTGATGAAGACCATCTCGCCCGGGCCTTCCTCGCACCCGGCGAGCAGGCTGCCCAGCATCACGGTGTCGGCCCCGGCCGCGATCGCCTTGGCGATGTCGCCCGAGTACTGCAGACCGCCGTCCCCGATGACAGGGACGTTCGCGGGACGCGCCGCCCGGGCCGCCTCGTAGATCGCGGTGACCTGCGGGACGCCGACCCCGGCCACGACCCGGGTGGTGCAGATTGAGCCCGGGCCCACGCCCACCTTCACCGCGTCGGCGCCCGCATCGATGAGCGCCTGGGCGCCAGCCCGGGTGGCGACGTTGCCGCCGATCACGTCGACCCGCACGTTGGCCTTGACCTCCCCGATCATGTCGATGACCGCCTGGGCGTGGCCGTGCGCGGTGTCCACGACCAGGAAATCGGCGCCCGCGTCGGTGAGGGCCTGCGCCCGGCGCTTGGCGTCCTCGCCCACGCCCACGGCGGCGCCCACGACCAGCCGCCCGGCCGGGTCCTTGGTGGCGCTGGGGAACCGCTCGCTCTTGGTGAAGTCCTTGACGGTGATCAGGCCGCGGAGCCGGCCCGACGGGTCGACCAGCGGGAGCTTCTCCACCTTGTTCTGGCTGAGCAGGCGCAGCGCCTCGCCCCGCTGTACCCCGACCGGTGCTGTGATCAGCGGCATGGGGGTCATCACGTCGGCGACGCGGCGCTCGTGATCGGTCTCGAACCTGATGTCGCGGTTGGTCACGATGCCGAGCAGGACCCCGTCGGACCCGGTCACCGGCACCCCGGAGATGCGGTAGCGCGCGCACAGCCGCTCGACGTCGGCCACGGTGGCGTCGGGGCCGCAGGTCACCGGATTCGTGATCATGCCGGCCTCGGACCGCTTCACCATGTCGACCTGCTGCGCCTGGTCCTCAACCGACAGGTTGCGGTGCAGCACGCCCGCGCCGCCCTGGCGCGCCATGGCGATCGCCATCCGGGCCTCGGTGACGGTGTCCATGGCCGCGGAGACCAGCGGCACCTGCAGCGTGATGTGACGGCTCAGCGCGGCCGACGTGCTTGCCTCGCTCGGCATGATCACCGAATGGGCGGGCAGCAGCAGCACATCGTCGAAGGTCAGGCCGGGGGGAGCGAACTTGGCGCCGTCGGTCATGTCACCTTCCGGCTGCGTGGATCTGGCCATGTCTCATCGTAGTGGCACCGCGGTCCCCAAGGTCGCAGGCCCGCCGCGCCGGGACCCATGCGACGGGGGGAGCATGGGCCCCGGCGGGCTTCCGGGAAGGATCCGTACCACGGGGGAGCAAGGATCCTGCAGGGGCTGGGTTCCGGGGTGCGCAGCACGGCGGCCGCGCTGGCCGTCAGGCGATCCACTCCTCGCCGGCGATCGCGCGGAGCCTGGCGAGCGCCCGGTGCTGGGCGACCCGGACCGCTCCCGGTGACATGCCGAGCGCGTGCCCGGTCTCCTCGGCGGACAGGCCGGTCAGCACGCGGAGCACGAGCAGCTCCCGCTGGTGCGAGGGAAGCCTGGCCAGCAGGGCCCGCGCCCGTTCGGCCTCGATGTAGGCCACGACGGTTTCCTCGGGCCCCGGCCGGTCATCCGGCCCGTCGGGCAGGTCTTCGGTGGGGATGGCGAGCCTCGCCGCATTCCTCATGGCGTCCGCCACTTTGTGCGAGGCTATCCCGAACACGAATGACGCGAACGGCCTGCCCATGTCACGGTAGCGGGGAAGTGCGGAAACAACGGCAATGCATACTTCCTGGGCCACGTCGTCGGCAATATGGTAATGGCCGCTTATCTGGCCCAGGCGGGCCCGGCAGTACCGGACAACCATCGGGCGGATCTGTTCGAGCAGTGCCTCCATCGCTGCCGGGTGGCCGCGGGCCGCCCGTGCTGTCAGGTCACGCGTGCTGGCTGGCTCACTCACCTGCCTAACGCGCCCTAGCTGGTACTTTGCCTGTCTCGCGGCGGCCAGAGGCCGGACGTTGCTTCCCTCGGTCACGATGGCATCATGCCCAGGCCAGGGGCAGGAGCCATCATCAAAAGAGGCAACGGAAAGGTCACATTGATGTGTCGCGGAGATAAGCAAATACGCCACTTCTAACGTTGCGTAATCACACGACTACTCTATGTATTCAAAGGCTTCTCATTACCGAGATTAACCTGGGGAAATGCCGCCGCAGCCGATGATTTCAGCGCGGCAAGCCGCGAAACGCGGGATTTCGGAATTGGCTGAATTGGCGGGGCGTGGTTACGTCAGAAACGTCCGTGCCCGCGGCCCGCGCTCATGAGCGCGGGCCGCGGGCACCGGTGATGCCCCGTGAGCGGCCTGGTCAGTGCGAGTGACCGTGACCCTGGCCGTTCGCCGCGGCCGCCTCAGGCTCCGGCTTCTCCGTGACCAGGACCTCCGTGCTCAGCAGCATGCCAGCGATGGACGCCGCATTCTGGACCGCGGACCGGGTCACCTTGACCGGGTCGATGACGCCCTGCGCCATCAGGTCGCCGTACTCGCCCGTCTGGGCGTTGTACCCGTGGCCGGCCGGGAGGTCGGCGACGGCGCTGATCACCACGCCGCCCTCGGCCCCCGCGTTCTGCGCGATCCAGCGGCACGGGGCCTCGAGCGCGCTGCGCACGACATTGACCCCAGTCAGCTCGTCGCCGGACTTCCCGAGGTCGCCGAGGCCGCGTGCGACCTGCACCAGCGCGCTGCCGCCGCCGGGGATGATGCCCTCCTCGATGGCCGCCCGGGTCGCCGAGATGGCGTCCTCCAGCCGGTGCTTCTTCTCCTTGAGCTCCACCTCGGTTGCCGCGCCCGCCCGCAGCACGCACACGCCGCCGGACAGCTTGGCCACGCGCTCCTGCAGCTTCTCGCGGTCCCAGTCGGAATCCGAGTTCTCGATCTCGGCGCGAAGCTGGCGGATCCGGTCGTCGATCGCCTCCTGCTCGCCGTCGCCATCCACGATCGTCGTGGTGTCCTTGGTCACCACCACGCGGCGGGCGTGCCCCAGCGTCTCGAGGCCGACATTCTCCAGCTTAAGGCCAACTTCCTCGCTGACCACGCTGCCGCCGGTCAGCACGGCCATGTCCTCAAGCATCGCCTTGCGCCGGTCGCCGAAGCCGGGCGCCTTCACGGCGGCCACGGTCAGCAGCCCGCGGATCTTGTTGACGACCAGCGTCGACAGGGCCTCGCCGTCCACGTCCTCGGCGATCACCAGCAGCGTCTTCTTGCCCTGCGCGACCTGCTCGAGCAGCGGCAGGAAGTCCGCCATCGACGAGATCTTGCCGCCGTGCAGCAGGATGTGCACGTCCTCGAGGACTGCTTCCATCCGGTCCTGGTCGGTGATGAAGTACGCGGAGATGTAGCCCTTGTCGAACTGCATGCCCTCGGTGAACTCAATCTCGAGCCCCATGGTCGGCGCTTCCTCGACGGTGATCACGCCGTCCTTGCCGACCTTGTCGAAGGCCTCGGCGATGATGTCGCCGATCTTCCTGTCCTGCGCGGAGACCGTGGCGACGTTGGCGATCTCGCTGCGCTCCTCCACGTCGCGGGCGGACTTCAGCAGGGTCTCCGACACCGCCGCGGCCGCGGCGTCAATCCCGCGCTTGAGCGCCATCGGGTTAGCCCCGGCGCTGACCGAACGCAGGCCCTCGTGGACCATGGCCTGCGCCAGCACGGTCGCGGTCGTGGTTCCGTCACCGGCGACGTCGTTCGTCTTGGTGGCGACCTCCTTGGCGAGCTGAGCACCGAGGTTCTCGTGCGGGTCCTCAAGCTCGATCTCGCGGGCGACGGTCACGCCGTCGTTGGTGATGGTGGGGGCTCCCCACTTCTTGTCGATGACTACGTTGCGGCCCTTAGGGCCCAGCGTCACCTTGACGGCGTCCGCGAGGCGGTTGACACCGCGCTCCAGCGCCCGCCGCGCGTCCTCGTCAAACTCCAAGCTCTTGGCCATTGACTACCTCAGATTTACGTTGCTGGGTGGTTTGCTGTCTCATGCCACCGCCCCGGGCATGCCGGTCGGCCGGCCCGGGGCGGTGCTGGGCACGCTGGGCGCGCCCATGGGTTGATGATCCGCTCGCCTACTTCTCGATAACTGCGAGCACATCGCGGGCGGAGAGCACCAGGTACTCCTCGCCCGTGTACTTGACCTCGGTGCCGCCGTACTTGCTGTACAGCACGATGTCGCCGACCTTCACGTCCATCGGGACGCGCTTGGCTCCAGCGTCGTCGAACCGGCCCGGCCCAACCGCGAGGACTTCGCCCTCCTGGGGCTTCTCCTTGGCGGTGTCCGGGATGACCAGCCCGGATGCGGTGGTCTGCTCGGCCTCGAGCGGGCGCACCACAATCCGGTCCTCGAGCGGCTTGAGAACAACCTTGGTGGCGGTCGTCACGATCTGACCTCCCCCTCCGGAAAGGGTTAGCTGCGAAAATTACTAGAGAGGGCGACCATGGCGGCCTGCCGTCGCGGGTGCCAGACCAACCTCGTCGCATTAGCACTCTACTGCACTGAGTGCCAGTTCGGAACATTATCCGCAGCAGACGGCCGAGTCAACTCGGGATGCTGCCAGCCGCGACGGCCATCGTCCCGGTGGAGCCGGTGCCAGCCGCGACGGCCGGCCTTGGCCGACCCGAGCGGATGGCACTCGGGGTCTGGGGGATCGTTCCCCCGAGGTTAAACAACCACGACGTTGGTCACCGGCATCGCGGAGTCGGCCGGGAACTCCAGCGAGGACGGGGGCGCATCCCGGGCCACCAGCTCGGCGCCGAGCGCCGCCACCATGGCCCCGTTGTCCGTGCACAGACCGGGCCTGGGCACCCGCAGCCGGATCCCGGCCGCGTCGCAGCGCTGCTGCGCGAGCGCTCGCAGCCGTGAGTTGGCCGCCACCCCGCCGCCGATCACCAAGTGATCGACGCCGTTGGCCTGGCAGGCGTCCACCGCCTTGCGAGTCAGCACGTCGGCCACCGCCTCCTGGAACGAAGCGGCGACGTCCGCCACCGGGACGGCCAGGCCGGCCGCCTGGCGGGCCTCGACCCAGCGCGCCACGGCGGTCTTCAGGCCGGAGAACGAGAAGTCGAAGGTCTTGTCCCGGTACTTGCTGCGGGGAAACGTGACCGCGGCCGGGTCGCCGGATGCCGCCGCCTTGTCGATCGGCGGCCCGCCGGGGAACGGCAGCCCGAGCAGCCTGGCCACCTTGTCGTAGGCCTCGCCCGCCGCGTCGTCGATCGTGGCCCCGAGCGGCACAATCTGGCCGGGCAGGTCGGTCACGAGCAGCAGCGACGAGTGCCCCCCTGAGACGAGCAGCGCGATCGCCGGAACCGGCAGCGGGCCGTGCTCAAGCTGGTCCACAGCAATATGCGCGGCGAGATGGTTGACCCCGTAGAGCGGCTTGCCCAGCGCGAGGGAGTAGGCCTTGGCCGCGCAGACCCCCACCAGCAGCGCTCCGGCCAGACCCGGGCCGGCGGTGACCGCGATCGCGTCCACGTCGCCGAGCTTCGCCCCGGCCATGGCCAGCGCCCGGTCCACGGCGGGCACCATCGCTTCCAGGTGCGCACGGCTGGCCACCTCGGGGACGACGCCACCAAACCTGGCGTGCTCGTCCACGCTGGACGCGACGGCGTCGGCCAGCAGTTCGTGCCCGCGGACCAGGCCCGCCCCGGTTTCGTCGCACGAGGTCTCGATGCCGAGCACCAGCGGGGCGGTCACCATGGGCCGTCACCCCGGTCGCGCCGCATCACCAGCGCGTCAGCGCCCGACGGCTGGTAGTAGCCCTTCCTGATCCCGATCTCCTTGAACCCGTACCTGCTGTACAGGTTCTGCGCCCGGGCGTTGTCGACGCGCACCTCGAGGAAGACCGAGGTGGCGCCGCGCCGGGCGGCCTCGGCCAGCAGCGCCTCGAGCAGCCCAGAGCCGATCCCCCGGCCCCACCGGCCGGCGGCCACCGCGAGGGTGAGCACGTCGGCCTGGTACCCGGATACCAGCAGTCCGGCGTAGCCGGCGATCACGCCGTCGTCCTCGGCGATCAGGTAGTAGCGGCTGCGCGGCTGCTCCGCCAGCTCACCTTCCAGCATCTGCTGGGACCAGGCCTCCTCGCCGAACAGGTCGTGCTCCAGGCCGAGCACGGCGTCGAGGTCGGCCGTGGTCATCGTGCGCAGCGCGGCCCCGCCCGCCTTCATGGCGTGACCCGCTTGGGCTTGCCGGGCACCCGGGCGTCGGGCCGGCGCAGGTACCGGGGTTCCGCGGGCTCGAGCCTGGCCGCCCCGGCCAGGCGCTCCGCCGCGATCTCCGCCAGCAGCCCCGCCTCGGGGTAGCGCGGCGGGATCGCCCGCGCCGCCAGCTCGGGGTAGAGCACCGGCCCTTCGCCGGCGACCGGGCCGGGCTCCGCGATCTCGGCGGGAAGGCTGACCGCGGGCTCGCTGAGGCGCTGGCCCAGGGGGTCGTAGCGCGCCCAGTAGACCTCCTTGCGCCGTGCGTCGGCGGCCACCACGAACTCCCGGCCCGCCGCCGTGGGCAGGGCGGCGCGGGCCATCACGTCGAGGGTGCAGACGCCCTGGGCCGGGATCTCCAGCGCGCTGGCCAGCACGCGCGCCGTCACCAGGCCCGCACGCAGGCCGGTGTAGGGGCCGGGGCCGGTCCCGACGGCGATCGCCTCCAGGTCGGTGCGCGCCGCACCCCCGTCCGCGAGCACCGACGCGATCACCGCAGTCAGCTGCTCGCCGTGCCTGCGGGCACCCTCCGCGGTCTGGCTGGCCACCACGCGCAGGCCGTCGTGCAGGGCGACGGTCACCACAGGGGTCGCGGTGTCAAAGGCAAGCAGCAGCACGGTTGAAAAGCGTAGGTCACCCGGAGGCCTGGCCAGGCCAGCGGCTCAGTGAATTCCGGCCAGCACCTCGTGCGCCGCGGCGAGCGCGGCGGCACGCAGCGTGGCGACCGGCACCGGGCCGAAGCCCCCGCCGCTTTGCTGACCCTGCATGGTGACGCTGACGACCACGTTGTGGTCGCGCACCACCACCGTTATCTCGTCTGTGGTGTCGCCGCCGACGTGGAAGACCTGCAGTGCGGTGAACGCGTTCCGGCCGAGCCCGACCGCCGAACCCAGCTGGGCCTTGGGCGCCTTGCTGGACTTGGGCGGGTTCTGCAGCGTCTGCAGCGCCTGGGTGTAGGCGTCGATCGCGTTGAACGTAGCGCTACCGTTCCCGCTGGCCAGCAGGCTCGGCGCATACGCCTGGCTGCTCACCGACAGCACCCGGAAGTTCGGTCTCGTGTCCAGGGTCCAGGTGCACTGGCTCTGCGTGCTGCCCTGCGACTGGGCCACGTGCGCGACCTTGCCGGGCAGGTACTGGCTGATGGTGGGGGCGCTGACCGCGCTGCAGGCGTTCGGGACAGACCGGAACTCGCCGGGCTGGAAGGTCGTCACCAGCCCGCTGATCGACGGCTTGGCCGCCTTGTGCTGGAACGGCAGCTTGCCGAGCACGCCCAGCACCACCACGGCCGCGACGACGACCAGCGCGCCGACGGCGAGCAGCCTGCGCCGGGACTTCCTGCTCCGGGTGGCGGCCCGGCGGCCCTGGCGGGGCTTCTCCTCCCGGGGAAATGCCTCCTGCGGCCAGTCCTCTTCCTGCTCATCATCGGGCCAGTCCCCGGGCCCTGACCCGCTGCGGCGGTCGGCCTGGCGCGACGAGGGTGGCCGGCGCTCCCTGCGGCCGGGCCCGACCGGGTAGATGCTCTGCCCCGCCCAGGGCGACGGCTCCTCACCGTACTCGTCCTGGCCGTAGCCGTCCGCGTTCTGCTGGCGGGGCACGTCGTAGCCACCAGGCGCCGGACCGGTGTCATACCCGGCGTCCTGATACTGGTCTTCCTGATATTCGTCCTCGTAGGCGCCGTTTTGATAACCGCTCTGATAGCCGCCTTGATAGGCGTCATCGTCATAGGCGCTGTCGCGATAGCCGCTGTCCTGATAATCACGGCGGTCGGTTGCGGGCTGCCTCGCGGATCGGCGTGGCGGGGGCCCCTGAGCCACGGCGCGCCTCCGGAATATGATCGGCGATCCTGGATGACAGTGCTCGGCGTAACGATGGTGCTGGTGGAACACGGTGCGGGCCGAGCAACGAGGCGACCGCTCCATTGCTCGACGACGGCAGGCTAACGTGAACACCGCAGGCGGGTGGTACGAACAGTGCTGCCGCCGGACAGAACGGAACTATAGAGCGTCGGAGCCGCTGAGCAGGGCGAGACTCGCCGATTCGGCCGGGGCCAGCCACCGGTCTCCGCTCCCGATCAGCTGGACGGCGCGGTCTTCATCGGGCGTTTCGGACGCATCGGCTCCCCTGCCGGGCGCCGGCATGCCGGCCGCGGCAGCCCGCGACATGCTGATCTTGATCTCCAGACGGGCAGGCGCGAGATCCTCGACCAGCCCCTCCCCCCACTCCACAACCGTCACCGAGCTGTCGAGGTCGGTGTCCAGGTCGAGATCGTCGATCTCGGCGCGGCTGCCGAGCCGGTAGGCGTCCGCGTGCACGAGCGCAGGCCCGTGACCCTCGGAGGGGTGCACGCGAGCGATAACGAACGTGGGCGAGGTCACCGGGCCGCGTACGCCAAGCCCCTGGCCGATCCCCTGCACCAGGGTGGTCTTGCCCGCCCCGAGCGGCCCGGTGAGCACGACCAGATCGCCCGCGCGCAGCAGCGCCGCCAGCCGCCGCCCCAGGCCGCGCATGTGCTTCGCGGTGGGGACCTGGATCTCCGCGAGGATTTCCGGCATGGCTAGGCCGAGCGCCCGCGCTGCGACGCGCCCGGCAGCGCGCGTTCGAGCAGCCCGACGATCACGCTGTTCACCAGGTCGGGCTGCTCCAGGATCACAACGTGGCCCGCGCCGGCCACCCGCACCAGCTCGGCGCCGGGGATCGCCTCGGCCAGCTCCTGGCTCTTGTCCGGCGGGACTACCCGGTCACGCTCCCCGGTGACCACCGTCACCGGCACCCGGCCCAGGGCACCCAGCCCCGCCCGCTCGTCGTGGTTGAGCAGGGCGAGGTAGAACTCGGCCACGACCGCGACCGGGGTGGCCCGGATGATGTGCTCAAGGAAATCCACGACCGCCGGGCTGACCGAGGGATCACCGAACGCGATGAACCGCGTGCCCAGGAAGGCCAGCTCACCGCCGGCCTGGCGGACCCGCTCGACCAGGCCGGAAACCCGGCCGCTGGTCGCCCCGCGGAGCACCGGCGGCGCGGCCTGCCTAGCCAGCGGCCGCATCAGCGCCGGCAGCCAGACGGCCGGGTCCACCCCGCAGGAAGCGGTTGAGATCAGCACGGCGCCGATCACCTTCGTGCCGAACAGCTCCGGGTGCATCCGGGCCAGGGCCATGATCGTCATGCCGCCCATCGAGTGGCCGACCAGCACCACCGGCCGGTCGCCGGGCGCCGCGGCCATCAGCACCGAGTACAGGTCCGCCCCGAGCTGTCCGATGGTCGCGTGCTCCGCACTGGAGTCACCGGACTTGCCGTGCGCGCGCTGATCCCAGAACACGAGCCGGCCCGCGGCGGCGAGATCCCGGCGCTGGTAGTGCCAGACATCCTGGCTCAGCGCGAAGCCATGACAGAAGATGATCGTCACCGGGGCGTCGTCCGGGCCGTCAATCTCGGTGTAGAGGGGCACTCCGTCGTCGGCGAGCACGGTCAGCGGCCGTCCGCGCAGTTGGCCGAGCGGCTCGTCCGCCTCCGGGTCGGGCCGCAATCGCAGCCGGCCGACCGCGATCTTCTCCACCGCGAAAACAGCCCCCGTCCCCGCCGCCACGGCCCCGGCCGCAACACCGGCCACCCCCGTAATCCGCCGCCAACTGGCCATCAGCTCTCCTGTACCCCGAACCGGGCGTCCACCGCGCCCGCAGCTCTGGTCACCGTCCTGCCTGATTCCGCCCGGCCGCCCCGGCCACCGGCTCACCCGGCGGCGCCGTGCCGCTGGCTGCCCCCGCAGCCCCGGCTACCGCTGCGCCTGGCACCGCGGGGCTGCCGGCCGGTCCCGCAGCCCTGGCTACCCCGCCCGGCACCGCGGGACCGCTGGCTACCCCCGCGAGCACGGGCCGCATGGCCTGTGTTACTCCAGAGTAGCTTTTCGGGATGCGACCTGCGAACCTGGTCACGATGTCATATGAGATCGTGCCCAGCACGTCCGCCCACTCCTGAGCGGTCGGCTCGCCCGCAGCGCCGGGGCCGAACAGCACCACCTCATCGCCGGGAGACACGGACTCGTCCCCGAAGTCGATCACGAACTGGTTCATGCAGACCGTGCCGGAGATCGTCCACCGACGTCCGCGCACCTGCACCTGGCCCGTGTTCGTGGCCTGACGGGGAACCCCCTCGGCATAGCCGAGCGGCACCAGGCCGAGCGTGGTGTCGCCGGCGGTGATGTAACGGTGCCCGTAGGACACGCCAGCGCCCGCCGGGACCCGCTTGACCTGGACCAGCATGGTTCTGACCGTCATCGCGGGCCGCAGCCAGCCGGGCGCGCCGCCGGGCAGCGTGGCCAGCCCGTAGATCCCGCCGCCCGGCCGGACCAGGTCGAACCGCGTCTCCGGCAGGTTCAGCGCGGCGGCGGTATTCGCCAGATGCCGGAGCTCGGGGCGGGCTCCCGCGCGCTCCGCGACCTCGACCGCGTCGCGGAACGACGCCAGCTGGGCGGCGATCGACGGATGGCCAGGGATGTCAGCCGCCGCGAGATGCGACCAGACCCCGGCAATGCGGGCCTGGCCCGCGGCCTGCGCGGCCAGCGCCGTGTCGATCAGGCCGGGCCAATCCGCGGCGGTCGCGCCGCCCCGGGACATCCCGGTGTCCGCCTTGAGGTGCAGCCGGGCCGGGCGCCCCGCGCGCTCGGCCGCGGCCGCGATCTGGCGGACCAGGTCGGCGGATCCCGCGGACAGGTCAACGTCGTGGCGGATGGCATCCTCGTGTGGCGCATCGGGCGCGCCGAGCAGGCACAGCACGCGCACGGCGACGCCCGCCTGGCGCAGCGCCACGGCCTCGGCCACATGTACGACCCCGAGCCAGGTGGCTCCCCCGGCCAGCGCCGCGGACGCGGCCGGGATCATGCCGTGGCCGTAGCCATCCGACTTGACCACCGCCATGACCTCGGCGCCGCCAACGTGCCGAACCAGGGCGGAGACGTTTTCCTTGATCGCGCCCAAGTCGATGAGCGCCTCCGGGTGACCGTCCATGGGTTCCCAGTGTGCCAGGGCCAGCCGCGAGGGTCGGCTGGCCAACCCCAGCCGATAGCACATGGCGGGCGCGGGGTTCTGGGGGGTCGCCCCCCCGAGGCAACACTGTGATAGGCACAGAGGATGGCTGAACTGATTCCCCGGCAAGTACTCTTCGGCAACCCCGAGCGGATAAGCCCGCGAATATCCCCGGACGGAACCCGGCTCGCGTGGATCGCGCCGCACGAGGGTGTCCTCAATGTCTGGGTTGCGCCTGCGGGGGCCGAGACCGGGGTGGACTGGACCGCGGCCAAGGTGGTCACCGACGACACCGACCGCGGAATCCGGATGTTCGCGTGGGCTCATGACGGCAGGCATCTGCTCTACCTGCAGGACACCGGCGGTGACGAGAACTGGCGGCTGCATGACGTTGATCTGGAGACGATGCAGCGGCGTGACCTCACCCCCTTTGACGGCGTGCAGACCCAGCTGATCGCGATGGAACGGAAGTTCCCGACCGAGGTGCTGGTCGGGCTGAACCGGGACAAGGCCGAGCTGCATGACGTCTACCGGCTCGACCTGGTCAGCGGGGAGCTGACGAAGGAGGTCGACAACCCGGGCTTCATCGGCTGGGTCGCCGACGGGCAGCTCGTGGTCAGGGCCACCGCGGCTCCGCAGCCGGACGGCAGCATCGTGCTCCTGGTCCGGGACACCGCGGAGGCGGATTGGCGGCCGCTGCTGACCATTCCTGCCGACGACGCGCTGACCAGCGACCCGATCGCGTTCAGTGAGGACGGCAGCTCGCTGCTCGGGACCAGCTCGGTCGGTGCCGATACAGCCAGGCTCATCCGGATCGACGTGACCGGAGGCGCCACGGAGGTCCTGGCCGAGGACCCGCAGGCGGACGTGAGCGACGTCCGCATCCAGCCGGACACCAAGGAGCCGCAGATCGTGACGCTGCTCAAGGACCGGTCTGAGTACGTGGTCCTCGACCCCTCGGTCGCAGCCGACCTGGAGGCGATCCGCGCCCTGCACCCGGGCGACCCGGTGTTCACCGGCGCGGACGATGCCGACACGACCTGGCTGGTCGCGTTCACCAACGACTCGGGGCCGATCTCGTACTTCGCCTATGACCGGGCCACCGGGAAGGGCCATTTCCTGTTCGAGTCACGGCCGGAGCTGTCCCGGTACGAGCTGGCGCCGATGGAGCCGTTCTCGTTCGCCGCCCGGGACGGGCTCACGGTGCACGGCTACGCCACGTTCCCGCCGGGTGCCGAGCGAGCCGGGCTGCCGACGGTGCTCAACGTGCACGGCGGCCCCTGGGCCAGGGACTCCTGGGGCTTTGACCCCGAGGCGCAGTGGCTGGCCAACCGGGGGTACCTCTGCGTCCAGGTCAACTACCGCGGCTCGACCGGCTACGGCAAGGCGTTCGTCAACGCCGGAGACCGGGAGTGGGGCGGCAAGATGCAGGACGACCTCACCGACGCCGTCGCCTACATCACCGGGCAGGGCTGGGCCGACCCGTCTCGCGTGGCCATCTACGGCGGCTCCTACGGCGGCTACGCGGCCCTGGCCGGGGCGACGTTCACCCCGGACCTGTACTGCTGCGCGGTCGACATCGTCGGCCCGTCCAACCTGAAGACCCTGATCGAGACCATCCCGCCGTACTGGGCCCCGATGATCGCCCAGTTCCACCGGCGGGTCGGGGACCCGGCCAAGGATGCCGACTTCCTCTGGTCCAGGTCCCCGCTGTCCCGGGCCAGCAGCATTCGGATCCCGCTCCTTATCGCCCAGGGCGCGAACGACCCCCGGGTGAAGCAGGCCGAGTCCGAGCAGATCGTGGCCGCGCTGAAGGACGCCGGGATCGACTACGAGTACATGCTGTTCCCCGACGAGGGGCACGGCTTCGCGAAGCCGGAGAACCGGCTTCGCTTCTACGCCGCCGCCGAGAAGTTCCTGGCCCGCCACCTGGGCGGCCGCGCCGAAGACTAACCCCGCCGAGCGGCCCATGCCGCTGGGCAGCCCAGCCAGGAAGCAGCAAAGTGGTGGGCACCGCACCGGGGTTACAGCCCCGGCGCGGTGCCCACCATGTGGTTACACCTGTTGTCTGGTGCCTACGCCACCGGCATCGGCTGGACGCCGGCCAGGTCCTCGCGCGTGACCCGGACCATGGTGATCGTCACGATCAGCGCCAGCAGCATGATCCCGGCCGACACCACGAACCCGCGGGAGAACCCGACCGACAGCGCGTGATCGAAGATGGCGATCTTCGCCTGCGCCGCGCTCAGGTGCGACGGGTGACCCGCCTTCGCGGCCGCGGCTGCGGCGGCCGTGGACGACCTGATCGTGTTGGCCACGACCGTCCAGGCCACGGTGCCCAGGATGGCCAGGCCGATCGAGCCGCCCACCTGCTGGCCGGTGTTGACCAGGCTGGAAGCCACGCCGGCATCCCGGTCATCGACCTTGGACAGCGAGACCAGCGTGGCCGGCATGAACAGCAGGCCCAGGCCGGCCGCGGTGACCAGCATCGGCCCGAGCAGGCCGCCGACGTAGGTGCTGTGCTCGTCGATCCGGGACAGCCAGAACATGCCACCCGCAGCGATCGCCGAGGCGGCGATCAGCAGCGGCCTGGCCCCGATCCGCGGGACCAGCTGGGTGGACAGGCCGGCCATGGCCAAGATGACGGCGATCATCGGCAGGTAGGCGACGCCCGTCTTCACCGCGCTGTAGTGCCAGACGTCCTGCACGAACAGGGTCAGGAAGAAGAACATGCCGAACATCGCGGTACCGACGCACAGCATGATCAGGTATGCGCCCGACCTGCTGCGGTTACGGAAGATCCGCAACGGCAGTAGCGCGTGCCTGCTGCGCGACTCGATGACGAGGAACGAGGCGAGCAGCACAACCGCGGCGATCAGCGAGGCCACGACCTTGGTGTCGCCCCAGTGCGAGACGCCGTTCGGGGTCGTCCCCGCGCTGGAGAGCCCGTAGACCAGTGCGGCCAGGCCGAGGGTCCCGGTGATCGCGCCGGGCAGGTCGAACCGGCCGGGGTGGCGCTGCGACTCGCCCAGCGCCCGAGGCGCCAGCAGGGCCACGATGATCCCGATCGGAACGTTGACGAAGAACACCCAGCGCCAGGACACGTAGGTGGTCAGCACGCCGCCGGCCAGCAGGCCGACCGCGGCGCCGCCGATGCTCATCGCGGCGTACACGCCCATGGCCCGGTTGCGCGGCGGTCCCTCCGGGAAGTTGGTGGTGACCAGCGACAAGGCGGTCGGCGCGACGATCGCGGCACCGACGCCCTGCAGCGCGCGGGCACCCAGCAGCCACGCCTCCGAGTTCGCGAAGCCGCCGAGCAGCGAAGCCGCCGAGAACAGGATGATCCCGGCGATGAACACCCGCCGCCGGCCGAGGATGTCCCCGGCCCGGCCGCCGAGCAACAGCAGACCGCCGAAGGTGAGCGCGTACGCGTTCACCACCCACTCCAGGCCGGAGCCGGAGAAGCCAAGCGCGTTCTGGATGTGCGGCAGGGCAACGTTCACGATGGTCGCGTCGAGCACCACCATCAGCTGGGCGGTAGCGATGACGACCAGGGCCAAGCCGAGGCGGCGGCGCCCTTGCTCAGTCTGGCCATCGGCGCCGGCGCCGATGCCGGGTGCCCGGAGGCGCCCGGTTTCGGACTGTGCGGTGGACATGGCAGTCTCCTTGCTGCAGAGCGTGCGAATCTAAACTCGTGACGGCTTCCGCCACGACGTGCAATTACTCATGACCTGCTGGGACGGCAGCATTCATCGCGGACGTCGTTCGTCTGCTGCTCCGCTTGCGCCTCACGCATTTGCGGGGCTGCCGTCTGGCTGGTCCGCCGACTCGCGGTCTGGCGGGCCGCCGGCCCCGGGCCGGGTCAGCCAGCGGGCTGAGCGGTGATCAGAGTCTCGCTCACCTCCCCCGCCCCTTCGCCCCCGGTCGTCGGCGGGGTGGTCGGACTCGTCATACTGCCCCCGGCTGCGGGCGTGGTGCTGCCCGCGGCGCCGTTCTCCGCGCTGATCATCTTGCGGATCAGCCCGAGCAGGCAGGCGCGCTCATCCTCATCGAGGGCATTGCGCCAGGGCATGCCCGCGCTGAACTCACGCTCGACCTTCTTCCGCAGCGCCACGCCCTCCTCGGTGAGCACGAGGTTCTTGATCCGGCGGTCGGCCGTGCTGGCTTCCCGCCGGGCCAGTCCCCGCTTCTCCAGCAGGTCGGCGATAGCGGTCACGAACGATGGGTCGCAGTGCATCTGTCGCCCGAGGTCCCGCATGGCCATGGCGGAATCGAGTACGTGCAAGGCCTTCAGGCAGAAGACCGGAACGCCGAAGCGCTGCGCGATCTGCTCGCCCCGCGCGATCAGATTCACGATCAGCTCGCCCACGGCGTCAACGAGCTCCGAGTCGAGCCGGTCGGCCCTGGATCTCGTTCCCATGTCACCTCCTGGGCGGGCCCGCCGCTGTGCCGGACCGGAACGCCTGAGTCGCTAAATCGTTGAGTAGCTCAAACTTAAGGCATCTAGACTGAGCGAGTCAATCTTTTATTAACTCAAATATTTCGGGGCGGCCGGCGGGCGGTCAGCTGCACCGGCCGGGCGTGCCCTCCCGAAGCGTGGCAACAGGTCACGGTCGCGGGATGTTCCGGAGCTCAGCGAAAAATCCGCGCCTGGCTGTTAACCGGCCCGGCCCGGGTAGGTCGGCGGCGGGCCAGGCAGGACCGGCGGAAGCGGCGATCAGCCAGGCGGCTGGGTCACCGTACGTGTGGCCGCGGCCAGGGAGCCGATGATGTCCGAAGAGCCGATCGGCGCGCCCTCGGCGGCCAGCCGGGCAGCGACGCCGTGCAGGTACGCCGCTGCGGCGGCCGCCTGCTGCGGCTCGAGGCCCTGCGCGAGCAGCGAGCCCGTCAGACCGGTCAGCACGTCGCCCGAGCCGGCCGTGGCCAGCCAGCTGGTTCCGGTGGGATTCACCAGGATCTCCTGATCGGCCGCTGGCGAGGCGATTAGCGTGGTGGATCCCTTGAGCAGCACCGTGCAGCCGAGTTCGGCCGCCGCCTGGGTGACGAAGCGGAGGCGGTGCGCCTCCACATCGGCCCGGTCCGCGCCGAGCAGCCGCGCAAGCTCGCCGGCGTGCGGAGTGAGCAGCGTGGGCGCCCGACGCGACAGCAGCTCGCGATGAGCCGCGAGCAGGGTGATCCCGTCGGCGTCGACCAGCACAGGAAGGCTCGTCTTGAGCACCGCCCTGAGCAGCTCGGCCGACTCCTCGCCGGTGCCCATGCCGGGCCCTGCGGCCCAGGCCTGGACGCGCCCCGCATCCTCGATGACCTGTGCGCCGGTCAGGGCCGCGTCCGTGACGGTGATCACCGCCTCGGGCCAGTGCTGCCGGACGACGGCCGCCGCGTTCTCGGCGGATACCAGCCGGACCATGCCCGCGCCACCCCGGATAGCGCCGCCGACCGCCAGCGGCGCGGCTCCGGTGAACCGGTCGCTCCCGGCCACGATGCCCAGCACGCCACGCCGGTATTTGTCCGACTCGGCCGACGGCCGGGGCAGCCAGGCCGCGATGTCGGCGGCCTGGGGCGCGGCGGCAGCGGGGCGGCCGAGGTAGGGCTGCAGGCCAATATCCACCAGCTCGACCACGCCGGCATGCGCGGCGCCGGGGTCGATCAGCAGGCCGGGTTTCCAGGTCCCGAACGTAATCGTCACGTCGGCCTGGATGGCCGTGCCTGCCGCTTCGCCTGTGTCGGCGTCGATGCCGCTGGGCAGATCGACCGCGACGACGCGGCCCGGCGCACGCTGCGCGGCCACGGCCAGCGAGGCGGCAGGCTCCCGGAGACCGCCGCGGCCGCCGATGCCGAGCAGCCCGTCGATGATCAGATCTGCGGCGGCGATCGCCGCATGCGCCCGCTGGTCCGCCGCCTCGATCAGCCGCCCGCCGGCGCCGCGCAGCGCGGCCGAGCCGCCCTGGTGGACGCGCGATCCCGCGACGATAGCAGTGACCACGGCCCCGCGAGCGGCGAGCCGGGCGCCAGCGTACAGCGCGTCCCCGCCGTTGTCGCCGCTGCCCGCCAGCACGGCCACGCGCGATCCGTAGACCGTTCCGATCAGGGCCGTGGAGGCTGACGCCAGGCCCGCCGCGGCGCGCTGCATCAGCGCGCCCTCCGGCAGCAGCGCCATCAGCTCAGCTTCGGCTGCGCGGACCTGGGCCACGGCGTGTGCGTTTCTCATCCCTCGGCCACCACCATCGCCACGCACATCCCGCCGTCATGGCTCAGCGAAAGATGCCAGGTGCGAATGCCCAGTCTGGTCGCAGCGTCCGCGACGGTGCCGCTGACCTGGAGCAACGGTCGCCCCACGGGGTTATGGAGGACCGCCACATCGGTCCACCGCAGACCCGCGGGGGCACCGAGCGCCTTCGCGACGGCCTCCTTGGCCGCGAAAGCTCCCGCCAGGGAGGCGGCCGACCCGTTTCGTTCGCCCTGAGCGAACAGCCGACCGACCAGCGCCGGGGTTCTCCGGAGCGCCTCCTCGACTCGGGAGATCTCCGCGATGTCGACGCCGATGCCCACGATCATGGCTCAAGCCTGCCATGCGAGCCACACCGGTCACGGGGCACCCGGCCCGCCCGGCGCGGGCCCGGCACGTGGCCGACATCGGGCGGGGTACGCGCCTGGCACGGTCCGGCCCAGCCTGGACCGGAGCAGGGTGAGCGGCCGACGCGGTCCGGCCCGACCTGGGCCGGAGCGGCTAAAGAGTGTGGGCCGGGTCAGGCGGAGCCAGCGACCTGGCCGGCGGCCACCTTGAGGGGCGGGGGCCCGGCGTTCCGGGTCCGACGCCCGACGGGCGCGCCGACGTCCGGGGTCTGGATCAGGCGGATCGGGCGCACCTTGCTCGCCGTCGCGACGGGCCTCTGCTCGGACCAGAGGTCGGGCAGCCGATGACGCACGGCGAAGGAGGCGGCCTCAAGCCGTGAGTGCACTCCTAGCTTGGTGAGCACGGCCTGCAGGTGGGTGCGCACGGTAGTGCGCGAGACCCCGAGCCGCTCCACCATAGCCGCGGTGTCCAGCCCCTCCACCAGCATCAGCAGGCACTGCCGCTCGCGGCCGGTCAGGTGAGCGGCGAGCCGCAGCGCGTGGTTCGGCTCGGCCGGACGTCGCGGCGGCGCATCCGGGACGTCGATGACGACCTCGCCGTTCAGCACGCGCTCGAGCGCGGACACGAGCGCGTCAATACCCCGTGACTGGTGCACATAGCCGGATGCCCCCGCATCCATGGCCCGGTCCACGGCCTCACTCGCCGGGCTGGCGCTGAGCACGACCACGCTCGTGCGGCTGCTGGCCTCGCGCAGCCGGCAGACGGTCTGGGCGTCGGTCTCCATGGCCACATGCCGGTCGATCAGGCAGATGTCCGGTTGCTCTCGGCGGACGGCCGCGATCATCTCCCCCGGGCTCCGGGCCACCGCGCCCGTCACGTACCCATGCTGGGCCAGCACCGTCGACAGCGCGTCGAGGAACACCACATGGTCATCACCGAGGACCAGTCTGGCCACCGTGATCACCCGCCAATCTCGGTGCTCACCAGCACGACGGCCGCAGCGCTCCGGCGGCACCACGCCCTCCCGCGCTGTGGGGCACGCGGGAGGCAGAGTGCTACGGGAACGCCGCAGCCAGGGTCATGCTGGCGATCGCACCCCCGGTAGAACGGAGTCTTCACAATTACTCCCCCCGCACCCAGCACATCGTGCCAGCTTGATCGCCGGGCCCGCGTGCCA
The DNA here is from genome assembly GCA_963739645.1 of uncultured Actinomycetota bacterium. GTDB lineage: Bacteria > Actinomycetota > Actinomycetes > Streptosporangiales > Streptosporangiaceae > JASHPR01. The sequence continues at coordinate 15,169 of CAVUBM010000050.1, read as the reverse complement.
AAGGTCGGTTATTTCACATGTTCTTGCCGGCTCAGCCTCAGGCCCTGCCGCAACCGGCAGGAATGATCTCTATCGGTGGCCATCTGGGAGAACCGGCCCATGTGGTGAAGACGCGTTCGTACCGGAGTGCGTTTACAGGAACCTCATTCTGTATACCGAACGTGATCTACCGGATACCCGGAGTACCAGCCAGGCCAGCCGGGACGACGGGCGAGTAGGCCGCTGCGAGCGCCGTGCGCAGCGCTGGTTCATCACAGCGATCACCCAGGTGGTCGCGCGCGGCCACGGCCATGCGCGCGGCAGCCTCTGGCGAGTCGAGCAGGTACCGGATCGCCGACGCGAGCAGGCGGGGCCGCTGCGGCGGGACCAGTATGCCGGTCTCGCCAGGTATCACGAGGTCGGACACGGCGTTGACCGTGGTCGCGATGACCGGGACCCCGCAGATCATGGCCTCGACGATCACGGTAGGCAGACCCTCGTAGCGGCTGGGCAGGGCAAAGATGTCGAACGCGGGGAGCACATCGAGCACGTCCGTGCGCTCACCAGCCAGGACCACGCGCGCATTACGGAGACTGCTGGCGCGGCGGCGGACACGGTCGGCCAGCTCTCCGCCGCCCACCCAGACGCCGATGACCCCGGGCCGGTCCAGTTCCTGCATCGCAGCCAGGAAGTCCTCGGGCGCCTTCTGGTAGGTCAGCCGGCCGACCGCGCCGACGACAGCCACATCGGCCGGCAGGCCGAGCGCCGCCCGGGCGCGCTGACGCGCCTCCGGAACCTGGGCGCTCATGCTCGCCTTCATCCGCTCCGGCCCGTCCACCACGACCCCGATCGTGCGGACCCGCTCCGGCGCGATGAGCTCCCGCTTGACCGCTTCGGCGGCCACGCCCGCGCCGACGCACAGCGCCACGTCGGTGATCCGGCCGAGCCGCCGCTCGATCGCCACGTACGCCCGCCGCCGCACCGGCGACTGGAACTCATGGAACGGGAAGCCGTGGAAAGTGTGCACGATCCTGGGCACGCCAGCCCGGCGCGCGGCCTGCCCGCCCACGGCCCCGGCCTTGGCGCAGTGGGTGTGCACCACGTCGATGTTCCGTTCCCGGAAGATCGTCTCCAGCTGCCGCCGCGCGAGCATGTCACTGCGCGGGGCGATCACCTCGCGTACCGAGGGCTCGACCACGACCTCGATGCCGGACGCCGCGGCCTCGCCGATGAGCCGCCCCCCGCTGCCGGTCACGATCGTCGGCGTCACGGTGTCGGGGTCCATGGCCTGCGCCCCGCGCAGCGCGAGCAGGCCCGCTCCGCCCTCGAGCCTGGTGATGACCGTCGCCACCCGCAGCGGCCGGCCGGTGCCGACGCCGCTGGTGAGGCCAGGCGCGCTCAAGCCTGCCTGGTCCGCGATCATCGCGGTCAACGCCCGCCCGGGCCGGTCGGGCGGAACGGAATCGGCGTCGGCTTGCTGCCGCCGTTGATTCCGGGACGCTCGGGCGGCGGCCGCAGCCCGGCGGCCCGTGCGACCCGCACGGCCTCAAGCCTGCTATGCACGTCCAGCTTGCTGAAGATGCTGCGCGTATGGGTGCGGACCGTGTCGGTGGAGATCAGCAGTTCCTCGGCGATCTGCCGGCCGCGCTTGCCCTCCGCCATGCTGGTCAGCACGTCACGCTCCCTCGGGCTCAGCACGTCGAGCGGGTCGCTGTTCTCCTTGGCCTTCCTGACGTCGTCGCGCAGTTCGCGCAGGATCTCGCCGAGCATCTCCGGCGGGAACCAGGAGTGGCCCTGGCACACCCCGCGCAGGACCGTCTCGAGCTCGTCAGCGCCCTGCTCCTTAGACACCCAGGCGGCCGCGCCGGCCCGGGCGGCATCCACGGCGTGCGCGACGTCATGGTCGCCGCTGACGACGACCACCTGCGCCGACGGCCACGCCGCCCGCAGCCGCTGCAGGACCTCGCCCACGGCGAAGCCGAGCGGCTCCACCTCGATCAGGATGACATCGGGCCGCAGCCATCGGACCACCTCGGGCAGCTGGGGGTCGTCGGTGCTGCAGCAGCCGGCCACCCAGAGGTCGGGTGCGGTGGACAGCCGGGAGGCAAGCGCTTCTGTGACCATCCTGTAGTCATCCACCAGAAGGAGTCTCCGCACGTCCACTTGCCCACCATCCCGTGATCAGATGGCTTTGTCCTCATACAGATGAATGAGAAACCCTCATCTTGATACGGGGGAATGAGCTCCCGACGTCCTGACCTCTGGCTACCTTGCGTAAATAATGGATTACGCTGCGGATACAACGCGTTCTGCCAGCGCCTTAGAACCGTCGCAGAGTGTAATCCAGGTCACTATGCGTCGGCCGTCAGGAAACTGTGATCAGGGAGCCAAGTGAGCCACATTGCTTGGGCTCAGTGCGGCGCTGTTGGAGCATCCTGACGCTATCGCAGAATTCTCGGCAGCCCAGTAACTGGGCAGCCCGTCGTAAGGGTTTGCCCCGGATCTATTGGTCACATACACATAGCCGGCGTTCCGGCTCCTGGACAGGCTGATAGCCTTGTGCACTTGTGATCCGGCGGTGGCATAGACCGTGTTGGCAAACCTGGACGGGCTGTAGCGGTAAGCCCAACTGGGCACGTGGATGCCGGTGTAGTTCGTGTATGGGCCCTCGAACGCCATCACGACATTGCCGACCGACATGTAGCCTTCGTCCGGGTAGTTGCCCGGGTTGAGCCAGACCGAGGACCCATGGTTATTGCCATGGATATAGCTGTACAGCGCCCGGTAGTAAGGAAGCTGGCTGCCAACCCCGCGGACCTCGTCGAGGAAGATATCGGTAACCCCGTACCAGGCCTTGTAGTTCCTGACATCCGCCTCAATCTGGCTGAGAGGGCGCAGCCCGAACGCAGTAGACGAATAACCGAGGATAGTGACCCCGGCCTCCTTAGCCTGTCGCACGACAGACTGGAAATGCTGCTCCGGTGCCGTGCCGGCGCCCGTCCCCGAGATATCCAGGATCATGACCTTTGGCGCGGGCTTGCTGTGCGCGGCCTGAGTCCAGATTTCGGCCCCATAGAAAAAGGCCGGAACGAAAGCAGCCTGGCAGCGTGAACTGCTCGGTGCCGCACTGCCGCTCATCAGCTTCGCGGTAATGCCGACCGCGGCCCCGAGCACCAGGACCGCCACGATCACCACGATCGTCACCGGCCTGGACACCACCGAGCGCACCTTGCGCTCCGCGTCACTCTGCTGGACTCGTTTCTTTACTTTCTGCCAGTCCTCCGGCGGACCTGGAGTCATCGACATATCCGCATCAGCCCCAAACGGCCGTCCCTAACGCAACCACGGTGACACCGGCTCCAGCCCTGCGGCGGGCAGGCAGTCGTAGGGATTGACCCCGCCACGGTCGGTGATGTACACACATCCCGCACGGCGCCGGACGGCAAGCAAGAACGCATGATCATGGTGCTCAGGCGGCACCGAGTACACGACGTGATAGAACTGGTCGGCGGGCCGGGAACGCGTCCAGCGCGGCACGGCCAGCTGAAGGTAGGCGCGCCAGGGACCCTCGAAGGTCCCGAGCACGTCGGCGTGCTCGGCGTACGCCTCGAGCGGGTGCGCGCCGTGGTTGAACATCACCGCGTGCGCTCCCATGTCCCGGGCGTGGCGCGACAGCGCGGTGTAGTAGCCGAGGTGCTCGGCCGAGACCGACACGCGGTCGAAGCAGACGCCGGCCACGCCGTACCACTGCAGAAACAGGCCGAGGTCGGCCAGGGCCTCGTGACCCGAGCGCCTGCCGTAGTCGGTGTCCACATATCCGGCCATCGGAATCCCGGTCTCGCGCAGCCGGTTCAGCGCCGGGTAGAAGGCCGGGTCCGGCTCGGTGCCCGGGCCGTTGGCCACGTTGAGGATCACCAGCCGTACCTGGTCCGCGTGCTTGGCCAACTGCTCCCAGTCGTCGGGACGGAGGTCAGGGCGGAAGTACGCGGGCACGATCAGCTTGGGCACGGCCTGCGGGGCGCGGTCCGGCGTGGTCCGGAGCGGGGTCCTGAGCGAGGACCGGAGCCTGAGCCTCACGTGCTTTCCTCCCACAGGTCGGCCAGCGACGCGGCCAGATCGTGACGCGGCTGCCAGCCCAGGTCGTGGCGGGCGCGCGCGATGTCGGCCTGCTGCCAGAGCAGGTCACCGGAACGCGCCGACCCAGGTGCATCCTCGTGCACCGGACCGGTGTACCCGCTGATCCCGATCAGCTCCTTGACCAGCGTGCGGGTCAGCACGCCGGTGCCGCTGCCGACGTTGATGACCGCGTGCGGCAGCGCCGGGGCGGCCGCGGCCGCGAGCACCGCGGCGGCCACGTCGCGCGCGTCGACGAAATCCCTGACCGCATCCAGCGGGCCGAGGCGCACGTCGTCGCCGCCGGCCAGAGCCTGACGCAGCTGCGCGGCCACCCGCCCGGGCAGGCCGCTGCCGGGCGCACCCGCCCCGACCGGATTGAACACGCGCAGCACCACCGCGTTGAGCCCGGCCGCCTGGCCCAGCTCGACCAGCCGGGTGCCGCCCAGTTTGGTGGCCCCGTATGCCGCGGCCGGCCGGGGCGGCGCGGATTCGTCCACGGCTTCGCCCGGCTCGACCCGTCCGTACTCGGCCGCCGAGCCGAGGTGTACCAGCCTGGTCGGCGAGCCGGCCTGCAGCATCGCCCGGACCAGCGCGTAGGCCCCGGTGACGTTGGCGGCGGCCAGCACCTCGGGGGCACCGGATGTGGCTCCGGCGCAGTTGACCACCACGTCGGGGGCCACCGTGGCGATCTGCTCGGCCAGGCGAGCCGAGTCGCTGGCGGCCAGGTCGAGCTGAAGGTGCTCCGGCGAGCCGGGCAGCCCGGACCGGCCGGCGGTGACTACGGTCAGGCCGGCCGCGACGGCCTGCTGCCACACGTGCCGCCCGAGGAACCCGCTCGCGCCGATGATCAGAAGGCGCATCGGGCCTCCTCCGGCCCGCCGGTAGCGCTGGCGACCACAGCGCTAGCAACCACGGGGCCAGCAACCACGGGGCCAGCAACCACAGCGCTGGCAACCACGGGGCCAGCGGGGTGTGCTGGCCGCACCGGCGGCTGGGTGTTCACAGGACCTCGCTCACTGGTGGTATTCGTTGACCTTGAACCGGGCCAGGTTCGCCGGGTTGCGGAACCACTCGATGGTCTCGGCCAGGCCCTCGTCCCTGGTGTAGCGAGGCTGCCAGTCGGTGCGCTCACGCAGCTTGGTCGCGTCGCACACCAGCCGCATCACCTCAGAGTCCTTGGGACGCAGCCGCTTCGGGTCTTCCACGATGTCGGCGTCAACCCCCATGAGCTTGGCGATGTCCTCCGCGAGCTTGCCGATCGCGATGTCGTCGCCGGGTCCGCAGTTGAACAACTCGCCGACCACCGCGGATGCCGGGGCCTCGCCCACCGTGATGAACGCCTCGGCGGTGTCGGTCACGTAGGAGAAGTCACGCGTCGGGTCCAGCGCTCCCAGCATGAGCTGCTTGGAGCCGCTGGCGAGCTGGGTGATGACCTGCGGGATGACCGCGCGGGTGGACTGGCGCGGGCCGAAGGTGTTGAACGGCCGCAGCGTGACCACGGGAACCCCGAAGCTCAGGTGATACGACTCGGCCAGCTTGTCCCCGGCGACCTTGGAGGCGGCATACGGCGACTGTGCCTGCAGCGGGTGTGCCTCGCTGATCGGAACCGTCCGCGCCGTGCCGTAGGTCTCGCTGGTGGAGGTGTGCACAAGCCGCGGGGTGCGGCAGGCGCGCACCGCCTCGAGCACGTGCATGGTGCCAATCGTGTTGGTGTCGATAAAGGAGCGCGGTGCGCTGTAGGAATAGGGCACCGAGCCAATGGCGGCCAGGTGGTAGACCACAGAGGCGCCCTCCACCAGTTCGCGTACGGTCGCCGGGTCGCGCACGTCTCCGAACACCACGTCCACCTGGTCGGTGATCTCCGGGTCCAATGTCTCAAGCCAGCCGGTGGAGCTGAACATGTTGTACAGGACCATGCCCCGGACGCGGTGCCCGCGCCGGACCAGCGCCTCCACCAGGTGTGAGCCGATGAAGCCCTCAGCCCCCGTCACCGCCACGGTATCCGTCATAGCTCTTTCCTCCCGTTTATTCTTTTCTTACTTAAAGTGAGTTGCAATTTTGTACCTGTACGGATGACCGTAACGGGCTGCCGCAGCGTTCATTGGCGCGCCTCCGGCACGGTGCTCATTGGCGCGCCTCCGGCACGGTGCTCATTGGCGCGCCTCCGGCACGGTGCTCATTGGCGCGCCTCCGGCACGGTGCTCATTGGCGCGCCTCCGGCACGGTGCCCATTGGCGCGCCTCCGGCACGGTGCCCATTGGCGCGCCTCCGGCACGACGGTCCTAATACGCATGCCGCACGGCCCGCCCGAGCATGACAGCGGCATAGATGCCGAGTACCACGAGGAGTTCCGTGCACGCCACGATCTGGGCCAGCACCCCGAGGTCGCGAGCCAGGATCTCGAAGGCCAGGGCGACGGCGCTGGCGACCAGCGGGAACGTGCGCAGGCCCATCGCCTGGAGCATCAGCGCCAGGAACATGGCCCCGCCCAGCGCCCCGTACGCCGCCAACTGGGGCAGATAGGACAGGTGCAGCTGGACGATCCCGGCCGCGGCGGCGACCACGACCGTCAGGGCGACCAGCACCGCGGCGACGGCCAGGTACTGCAGCAGTGCGCTCAGCAGCACGAGCCTGGCCTTCCGCGCGAACACCCGGGTCTGCGTGGTCTCGCGCAGCAGCCGCTGGGTCCGCCGCCGGTACCAGAGCAGGCTCCATTCGGCCGCGCCCATGCTCAGCGACAGCGGCAGGGCGGCCAGCAGCGCGCCGATGTTCACCCCGCCGTGACCGTGCGGACCCACTGCGATCGGGAACGTCAGCAGCCCGGCCGCGACCAGCCCGAACGCCATAGCAGGCAGTGCGCCGATCCACTCGGTGGAATCGGGCCGCTGGATGATCCCCTGGCCCGGCGTCCGGGTGAACACCAGCGCCAGCAGCAGCGCCAGCACCGGGGTGGCGGCAAGCAGCGCCCAGGTGGGGTGGGCCAGGTTCGGCGGCCGGCCCAGGGCCAGGAACACCGCGCTGCCGAGCACGCCGGGCGTGAGCGCGGCCAGCAGCCACCGCTCGGTGCCGAGCACCATCAGCACGCCCGCGCCCAGCATGTACACGCCCTCGCCCGCGCCGAACAGCATCACCGACCCGGTCGCGTGTACTAGGTGGCCGGTCACGGCCATCGCCACGGTCACCACCGCGAGCCCGCCCACCAGGGCGAATCGCATCACCCGCCGCGCCTCGTTCATGTCCATGGTCCGGCCGAGCCGGGTGTAGCCGAAGTAGGCGAGCCCCTGGCCCGTGGACCACGCGACGAGCAGTGCCACGATCAGCGTGATCAGGATGCCGGGACCGGCCAGCAGCCCGATCGCGGCCGGGAAGAACACCCCGGGCAGCCCGTAGAGCAGTCCGTGCAGCGCAGGCCGGAGCCTGCTGCCCTGCCACGGATCCGGCAGCGCCTCCGGCTCCGCCGGCTGCCGCGGCACCCGGAAGTACATGTCCTGGGCCAGGGCGAACACGTCGCGATAGCCGTAACGAAGCTTCGCCGCCTGGTCGCCCAGGCCCTCGAACTCCAGGGCGCTGGCGATCTCCAGCGGATCCACCGCGGACTGGCACACCGGGGCGAACTGCTCGCACAGCGCCGTGACCGTGCGCGGCGTGTGCGAGTGGCCGTTGGCCGCGCTGAGCCGCTGGAGGTCGGCCGCTTCGATCCGGCGCTGCCCGGGCCGCTGGTCGTGCACGCTTTCTGCACTCATCCGGCGGCCTCCAGCAGCTCGGTTTCCTCGTCACGCTCGGGCAGCCCGGTGACCAGCAGCTCGTCGGACTCGTCCTCCCAATCCGCGGTCGGCAGCGGGATGCCGGTGCCGATGAACGTGTAGATCTCGTCGAATGCGCTGATGGCACGGTCGACGGTGAAGTACTCGAGCGCGCGCATCCGGGCCGCTGCCCCGAGCTTGCGCCGCATGGCCGGATCCTTCAGCAAGGCCAGGCAGGACTGCGCCAGGGCCTCGGGGTTGCGGGCCTGCACGACCACTCCGGTATCGGCGATCGCCTCGGTGACGCCGCCGACGTCGGTGGCCACGCACGGCCGTCCGCAGGTCATCGCCTCGATCAGGGTGTAGGGGAAGCCCTCGGAGATGCTGCATAGCACGACGATCTGGCCGGCGTCGTAGGCGTCGCGGATCCGGTCCACCCGGCCCTCGAACGTCGCCGCATCGGCGATGCCGAGCTCTTCGGCCAGTGCCTTGCAGCGCTGCAGGTAGCCCTCCTGGCCCTGCGGCGCCGAGCCGAACATGCGCAGCCGCGCGTTCGGCATCTTCCTGTGCACCAGGGCGAACGCCAGCAGCAGCGTCTCCAGGTCCTTGACCGGGTCGATGCGGCCCGCCCACGAGATCGTGGGCACCTCGGGCTCGCCCTCCACCGCGGGGAAGTCGGCCGGGTCGACGCCGTTGTAGACGGTGCGCACCTTGGAGAGGTTCGCGCCGAGCTGTTCCTCCCAGCGCTTGTTGTAGACGTTGCCTGGGGTGATCAGCTCTGCCTCGGCGTAGCCGAGGGAGCAGAGGCGGCGCAGGAATCGCAGGTAAAGCGCGCGGACCGGCCACCGGAACGGGCTGTTGCGGCTATGCAGGTACTGCTCGCGCATGTAGATGCCGTGCTCGGTGACGACCATGGGCGTGCCGTACCGCCATTTGGCCGCCAGCGAGGGCAGCGCCCCGAGCCCGTTGGTCACCGCGTGCACCACATCGGCCCGTACGGGCGGATGCGACAGCGGGCGGAGCGAGTGCTCGAGCAGCTGCATCGCGGTCACGGCATCGTGCAGCGTGGGCTCGGCCGCGACGGAATCGAGCTGCCAGTCCCGCCAGGCCTCGCTGAGCAGCTGCACGGCCCACTCGCTCGACAGGCTGGCGGACAGGTTCTCCCGCTGCGCGAACTCGAAAATTTCCCGTATCACGTTGCCGAAGCGCTCCTGGGACTCCGCCGGGGGCGCGAGCAGCAGTTGGATCAGCTCGCCCAGGGGCGGGCATTCCACCGGGCGGGAGGAACGCCTGCCACGCCTGCTCGACAACGGCGCGGCAGGCGTTGGTCCCCACAGCGGCAGCGTGTCCACCGATACGACGTTGTCAGGCAGCGACCACCGCACCGGCTCGGCACCCGTTGCGACCAGCGCCACCAGCAGGAAGTCATAGTCAGGCATCCCGCGGACGAGCTGGTCGCACCATACGCTGACCCCACCGAACTGGTGCGGGTAGGTGCCCTCTCCGATTAGCGCCACATCCATAGAAGTTCACATCACCTGTTTCACGTGCGGGCTTCCTTGCCCGGCTGCGTTGGCGGCTTGCATTTCAGGCCCCCCGTGGCCCCCGAATTCCTCGGCTAGCCGGTGCTGTCCGTGGCCTGGCCGATCACGCTGGCCTCGGTTTCCGCGGCCGGCCGCGGAGCCGGCCGGGTGGACGGGCGGCGGCGCGCGACCATGCGCTGCACCCGCCGCGGGCGCCCGGCCAGGATCTGCTCGTACAGGTCATCGACGCGTTCGGTGACCGACTCGATGCCGTAGCGCTCAAAGACCCTGTGATCAGCTTCGCGGGTTCTTGGCCCGTTTTCTACCTCTTTGCGGATCTCGGCGCCCAGTACCTCCGGAGTGCCCGCCACCTGGCGGGCCCGCTCGGTCTGGATCCCGTCGAGAGCCGGGCACGTCGTGTACAGCACGGGCAGCCCGCTGGCCAGGGCCTCGAGCACGGAGAGCCCGAAGGTCTCCTGCAGCGAGGCTGCCACGTAGAGGTCGAAGGCGGCCAGCATCGCCGTGGTGTCGGCCTGGTAACCGCCGAAGATCACGTGCTCGGTCACGCCGATCCGCTTGGCCGCGGCCTCCAGCCGGTCCTGGTCCTCGCCGCGGCCGATCACCAGGATCTTGCACTTGTCTCCCAGCAACGGCGCGGCCGCCTCCATGGTCAGGTCCACGCGCTTGTTCGGGTCGAGCCGCCCGAGCGCTCCGATGACGTAGGTGTCGGGCGAGATGCCGAACTGCTCGCGGACCTTGATCCGCGCCTCCGGGTCGAAGCCGAGCCCGTCGGTGTCCACGCCGTTCGGGACCACGGTGATCTTCGCCGGCCGCACGCCCCAGCGCACGAGCCGGTCCTTGACGATGTCGGAGACCGCGATGGTGGCGTCGGAGAACATCTCCGACGTCAGGTACAGCGCGCGCACGCCCTTGGTCATCTTGCGCCGCTCGATGTGGGTCTCGCCGATCGAATGCTCGGTGGTCAGCACCACCGGCGTCCCAGCCAGCCGCGCCGCGGGGCGGGCGTAGATCTGGGCCCGGTACAGGTGCGTGTGCACCACGTCGTAGTGCCCGTCCTTGATGATGTTGCGCAGCCGCATCAGCGCGCGCAGCTCGGTGTTGCTCTGCATGCCGAGGTTGCGGACGGACGTCCCCTGCGCCCGTATCTGGTCCGCGACCGGGCCCGGGTTGTACAGCGTGACCACGTCTGACTCGTGCCTGGTGCGGCGCAGAATCATGGCCAGCTGCAGCTCGGCGCCCCCGGCGTCGAGCCCAGTGATCACGTGTAGCACTTTCATGGACGTCTCCCTCTGAGCGCGATACGGCCCCTGTAGGACAGCCGTTTGGCTGCCATCCGCATGGCGTCGTCCTGCTGGCCGACGTAAAGCCTGGGCAGTGCCATGAGTCCCATCTCGGCCATGGACGCCTCCACGGCACACGCATGGTCGTAGCCCGCGTCGCGGACAGCGCGCCTGGCAGCGGCGTCCATCGACCCGTACGGGTAGGCGAATCCGCGGATCTCGGTGCCGAGGAGCGCAGCGAGGTTGGCCTTGCTGTCGCGGACCTCGGCGGTCAGCTGCGCGGGCTCGGCGCCCGCCAGCCGCATGTGTGTGGCGGCATGTGAGCCGATCTCAATCCCGGCCGCGGCGAGCTCGAGCACCTGGCTGGCCGTCATCAGCGGCCAGGTCGGCCCCTCGTCCCATTCGTTGGTGCCGCCCAGCCGGTCGGAGATGATGTAGGCGGTGGCCTCGAAGCCGTGCCGCTTCAGCTCCGGCAGCGCCGCCTCGAGCACGTTGACGTAGCCGTCGTCGAAGGTGAGGCCGACAAGCCCGCGGTGGTGGCCGGTCCGCATCGCGTCGACGAGCGTGCCGATGCCGACCCCCCGCATGCCGTGCCGGTGCAGCCAGGACATCTGCTCGGCGAACCGGGCCGGCGTGACGCAGAGGTGGTTCGGGTCCTCGTCCACCTCGGCGATGCCGTGGTACATCAGGATCATGGGCACGTCGCGCAGCCGCAGCTGCCCGTCGGTCGTCCAGGTCTCGGCCCGGGTGGTGGTCATCGCTCCCCCTCCTGTCGGCGGGTGATCGCGGCCGCGAGTGTCCGCGCAAGGATGATCACGTCCAGCCACGGCGACCAGTACTCGATGTACTGGTTGTCGAAACGGGCGCGCTCAATGATCGAGGTGTCCCCGTTCAGCCCGTGGACCTGGGCCCACCCGGTCATGCCGGCGGGCATCCGGGTCCGGTCGCTGTACCTGAGGAACTCGCGGCCGAACTGCTCGGCGAAGTACGGCCGCTCCGGCCTCGGGCCCACCAGGGACATCTGGCCGCGCAGCACGTTCACCAGCTGCGGCAGCTCATCGAGGTGGGTGACGCGCAGCCACCGGCCCAGGGCGTTGCGCTCCTGCGTCTCCCCGGTCCATGAGGTGTCAGGGTCGCCATGCTCGCTGAGCGTGCGCAGCTTCAGGACTTCCGCCGCCTGGCCCCGGCCGGTGACCCGGACCTGGCGGAAGATCGGCGACTGGCCGCAGACCAGACGGATCGCGGCGGCCAGGACCAGCAGGACCGGCGCCGCAGCGACGAGCAAGATCGTGGCCAGCGTCACGTCGAAGATCCGCTTCAGCCACATGCCGACGGTCGAGTGGCCGAGCCGCCGGAGCGGGATCAGCGGAATGCCCCATATCTCGTCCAGGCAAGACTGCGGGACCGCCATGCCGAGCTCGTAGAGCCGCGGCACCACACAGACGTCGGCCTTCAGCGGCCTGCAGGCCCGCAGGACGGTGACCAGGTCCTCGTCCTTGCAGGCGGCATAGCAGACCACGACCCTGCGGATGCCCAGCCTGGCCACGACGTCCGCGAGGTCGCCGGGAGCGCCGAGCGACGGCAGCGCCAGGTCCCGGCGAGGCGGGCCGCCGTCGAGGTAGCCCCGCACCTGGAGCCCGAGTTCCGAGTGCGCGCGCATCAGCTCGCCGATGTGCGCACCGAACGTCCCGGCCCCCACCACCAGCGCAGGCTCGGTGAGCTGCCCGCGCCGGTGCGCGGCGCGCAGCGCCGCGGACACCGCGATGCGGAGGGTAAGCACGAGCCCGGCCGACCACAGCGCCTCCCGCAGCGCGATGCCGGCCGGCAGCCACGGCAGCAGGACCAGCATCGGCAGCGCCACCGCGGCCAGGATGCGCCCGGCCTGGTCGGCCACGCGCAGGCAGATCCGCAGCCGGTGCAGCCCGGTGGCAGCCAGGATCACGAGCACGGCCAGCGGGTACACCGCCGACGCCAGGCTCACCCGGCCGGCCAGGCCGACCGCCGCGGCGAGCGCGACCGCGTCGGCCAGCGGCATCGCGACGACCGGGACAACCCGGCTGGCCCGCCGGGCGGCGCGCGCTGGCGCCGCCGGCGGGCTCAGCCCGGCCTGGCCAGGCTGGACAGGCAGCGCGGCAGGCACGGACGTGAATTCGCCCGAGTCTGGACCGCGCTGCCGGTAGTTCGCCGTCATTACCGTCCCGCTGCCACGGCCGTCCGGGACCGGCGCACTGCGCCGCCGGTCAGCTGGCGGGCCACGGTGGTGGCGGCGTGCTCGGAGCCGAACACGAAGCGCATGACCGGGCCCATGGTCGGAGCCACCGCCGGGCCCATGACGTACAGGCCGGGAACGGAGGTCTGGTAATTGCGGTCGACGATGGAGCTGCCGGTGCCTGGCACGGTCCGCAGGGCGGGCAGCATCGAGTCACCGAGGAACGAGAGCCTGGTGAGGTCGGTGCGGTAGCCGGTGGCCGCGATCACGTGGTCGGCGGCCACCTCGCGGGTGGTTCCGTCGGTCCCGGTCAGCCCGAGCCGGGCGCCGTTGTCCTGCATCCTGGCCCACTTGACCGAGTAGCCGGTGAGGGCGGGGAACTGCCCCTCTACCCGCGGGCGCAGCCAGTTCGCCCCGGCCGGGCCGAGCGCCGTGCGCGCCCGGTAGACCCGGGTGGAGCGCGGCAGGTGCCGGAACCACTCCGGGTGGTTGGAGTAGAACCAGGTGGCCCAGCCCGAGCCGAGCCCGGACTCCGGCTCCTTGAGCCGCTGCGTCACCGGGCGGTCCAGGGCCAGCGGCTCGCCGTTCCAGCGGAGGTCGGTCTTCCTGGCGACCAGCTGGACGCTCGCGCCCTTCTCGTGCAGCAGCGCGGCGGACTCCAGCGCGGACTGGCCAGCTCCCACCACGATGACCTATATGCCGTCGCCTTGGCGGCAGATTCCTTTGGGGGTGCAGAATGGCCTGCCGCCAGAGCGGCGTGCCGGTGAAGTTTGTGTCGTCGGACACCATCAGGGGCGCCGACCTCGGCGTCCAGATCGAGGATCGTGTCTTCGAAGTCTGCGCAGTCCATGACTGTGCGCGGTGGGCCGAGGATGGCGCCGACACTGAGGCGCCATCCCGCCAGGATTGACCCGCGTTCGCGGTATTGCCGCCAAACGGGCAGACTGGGGGTGTGACCGCTGAGCAGTTGGAGCTGATCTCCACCGATCCGCAGGTGATGCATGGGCAGGCTGTGCCGTCGGCACGCGGGTGCCGGTGAGCGTGATCCTTGATTGTCTGGCCGCCGGGATGACGGTGGAGGAGATCATCGAGGAGTATCCGGTGGTTACCGAAGCGGGTGTGCGGGCGGCCGCCGCCTACGGGGCGGCGTTGGCACGCGAAGAGCTGCTACCGCTACCGCACTCCCGGTGAAGTTCAAACTCGACGAGAACCTGCCAGTTTCGTCCGCGCGTGCCCTGACTGGGCGCGGTCACGATGTGGACACCGTTACCGCGGAAGGCCTTACCGGAGCTGGCGACCCGGACGTGGTTGCCGCCGCTGCCGCAGAAGGCACGGGTGCTTATCACCCTGGACCGTGGCATGGGTGACATCCGCAGCTACCCGCCGGGCAGTCACGCGGGGATTGTGGTACTCCGCCTCACCATCAGTCGGCACCAGCTGTGAGCGAGGCGATCACCGAGCTGACGAATTGGGCGGAGCTTGAAGCCCTAGCCGGGGCGGTGGCGGTACTTCAGCGTGGAGTGCTGCGCATCCGCCGACCCTAAACGACCTGCCAGCCGTCCACCTCTGGCGACCAAGGCGGTCTCCTTTTGACTGGCCAGACGCTCATTGCGAGCTTGACCGGTCGAGCTGACGAGTACAGCGGGAAGGTACAGCAACCGGTGCGGACTTGACGGGACGGGCGCGTACTTCCTGGGACGGTGACCTGCACAGACGTACTGCGGTGGACGTGCTGCCTGCTGATGGCATGCAAGAGGTCCGGGGTTCGAATCCCCGTAGCTCCACAAGTTTTCCCAGGTCAGAACCCGATCTCTAGCCCTCCAAGGCAGCCTTCAAGATCGTCTGACCGTCATCTGACCGTCGTTTTGGGCGGGATGAATGAACATCGAGCGCCACGACCTGACCGCAGATGGCACCCGGACACCGGCGACCACAAGCGTTGTTGAACAGCTTCCGCCCGGACGGCGAGGCCGGGGAGGCGTCATCTGCTTCCCGCTGAGCGTGGTTGCGCCTAGAGGCTGGGGTCGGCGATGACCCTGAGCGGGTTGCCATCCGCAAGGGCCTGACGTTCGGCAGGGCACTGCAAGCGCATCTGCGTCTGCCACTGGTCGCAGAGCGTGGTCAGCCAACGCGGTACAGCCGCGCGTAGAACCGCCGTTCGGTGTGCCGATTGAGGTGTCAGGATGGTCCGCCTGTGCCGCGCCGGGTGGCTGTTCTGTTGTTCTGCCGAGTGTGGCGGCCCGGTGACCGGCTCGGGTTCTGGCTGTCCGGCGGACGTGCTGTCGCTATGTGTGAGCT
>CAVUBM010000049.1:0-118949 GCA_963739645.1 uncultured Actinomycetota bacterium | reverse complement strand
GGGCGTCCTCTAAGAGCCTGTTCGGAACCCCTATGCGGCCGCTGGGAGAGCCAGTTGTGCGGCAAGCTATTACCTACGATCACCGGGACGGGCCCTGCTTGCCAGCCTGACTGGCCCCGCCGCCGGGCCGGTGCCCATGCCCGGTAGCCCATCTGCGCCATCTTCAGTGCGGCGTTTCCCGGGCCCTGACGGCAGCGCGCCGGCGGCAAGCACGCAACGCCAGCTCAGTGCCGATGCGGCTCCTGCAGATGCGCCAGGCACTCCTCGATCGTGCCAACGACGGCGGGATCGCCGGGATCGACGAGGAGACGAAGCGCGTGCCGGAGGCGAAAGGCGGTCTCCAACGGGCGGGAGCCGGTGTCGAGCCCCCGCATCTCGGCATACGCGCGCCACCCGCGGGCCCATAGGGCGCTGAAGTCGCGGCGGCGGCGCCTCCACAGCCCGGTGCCCCACTCGCCGAGGTCGAAGTCCCAGAACGGATGGTCGATCCGGGCCGTCTCCCAGTCGATGATGCCGGTCAACCGGTCGCCATCCGCAAGCATCTGGTCTTCGTGGATGTCGCCGTGGACCAGGACTGGCCCAAGCTGGGCAGCGCGGGCCAGCAGGTCCGCCCACGCCGAAGCGCGACCGGGCTGGCCCAGGCGCTCGGCGGCCTCAGCGGCCGCTTCGGCGCTCGTGGCGGGGGCCAGAGCCCGGCGCAGCCAGCGATGATGAGCGGCGTTGTGGTGACGAGGAGGGCGTGCCCCGGCAAGCGCTGACGGCTCGACCTCATGCCAGCAGGCGATGGCCCGGCCCAACTGCTCGACCAGGGCCTCGGGCTCGGCCGGCAGCTCACCGCGCAGGCGGCTGACAGCCGCGAACGGGAACGGGTAGATCTCCGGGTCTTCCCAGCAGCCAAGCAGGCGCGGCACCACGCTCAGCCGTGCCTTGGCCAGGGCCCGGTAGGCGGCGAGTTCTCGCTCGAACCACTCGACGCCGATGCGGGAACGCGGGAAGAGGAACACCCGATGGGAGTCGAGCAAGACGAGCTTGTTCCACCCGGTCACATTCAGCACCAGCCGGTCAAGGTCCACGCCGACGAGCGACGCGAACCGCTCCGCCTGCGGGGGCACCAGCACGGCGTTGACCGCCCGTCCGACAACCTCACCGCTCACGCCCAAAGTATGACCGCCGGCGCGGGCCGTTGCGGAACGGCCACAAGTCGCAGGCGGAGTGCGTCAGCCACCAGCCACCTGAGGGTGACTCAAGGACCCGCCAGGCAGCCGTCAGCCTCGCTACCTACAGGCTTCCGAACAGGCTTTAAGTGAGTGCCTGATGATCCGACCGGGGCGGCGGACGGCCTCGGGAACGTGGCCTTGACGCAACTGGTCGGTTGCCATATTATCGCAACTGATCAGTTGCTACATGCGAGAAGCGGCGCAGACAGGCCCCGC
Organism: uncultured Actinomycetota bacterium; assembly: GCA_963739645.1. Lineage (GTDB taxonomy): Bacteria > Actinomycetota > Actinomycetes > Streptosporangiales > Streptosporangiaceae > JASHPR01. The sequence continues at coordinate 117,516 of CAVUBM010000049.1, read as the reverse complement.
TGCGAGGCACAAGTCCGGGAAATGAAATGGAGTGTTCATGGCTCAGCTAACGGTCAACATCGAGATCATCACGCGCTTCGAGCACGCGTTTCGCGCGGCCGACCAGGCGACGATCGACGAGCTCTGCGACCCGGGCCTGGCCGACCACAATCCAGCGCCCGACCATGAGCCGACGCTGGCCGGCTTCAAGCACAAGGTCGCGGGCTTCAAGGCGATCTTCCCCGACCTGGAGGAGGACCTGCAGGACATCATCGCCAGCGGCGACACCGTCGCCACCCGGTGGGTCGTGACCGGATCTCAGCAGCAGGAGTTCATGGGCATCCCCGCCTCCGGCCAGACGATCCGGGTTGAGGGCATGAACTTCTACCGCCTTAAGGATGGCCGCGTGATCGACATCTGGACGCAGTTCGACGGCGCCGCCATGATGCAGCAACTCGGCTCATGACCCGGCGCCCCGCCCAGCCCGCCCACCGATCAATGACCGCGCCTCTGCGGGGCCGACGACGAGATCGTGAAGGTCGCCGCCCACCTCAAGCCGACACGACCGTTCGATCCCGCCGACCTTCACCGGCTCGAAGCCGGCCGTCCGGATCAACCGCTCGACTTCCCCGCCCGCACGGTCGTCGTCGGTCACGTAGAAGAGGACGGCCCGCTCCGGTGACCGGTTGCTAGAGGACTCGAAGAGATCGGCCGACATGGTTCCGAACGCCATGGCCAAGCGCGCCCCCGCCGGCAACCACCCGGCTACAACCTCGCCAGAGGATTGCCCTTTCGGCAGAAGACGTGTGACGTTGCCTTGTGCATCGATGCCGAGCGGGTTGCTCGGAACGACCACGAGCTTGTCGGTTAGCGGATCGGCGATCTCGTCTATGACGCCCTTCAGCACGGCAAACCGCAGCGCGAGGACGACGGCATCGGCGCCCCGCAACGCGTCGCGGTTGTCGACGGCGACGACCGCAGCTCGACCGATCTTTGCCGCCAGCATTCGTGCCGACTCATTGTCGGCGCTCGAGAGCCGCAGGGTCTCGCCGCCTGAGGCGAGCTCGCGGGCGATGGCCGACCCGATCCCTCCGGTGCCGATGACCGCGGTGGTCATGACCGGAACCGGGACTGGCCACCGTCCATGTGCAGGATCTCGCCGATGATCTCGGCATTCACTCGGACTCCCCGCCAGACGTACTCGACGGCCAGTGAGCGGGTGACCAGTCCCCGTCTGGGTCCGTGGTTTGCCCCACTTCGATCAGGTGACCGTCGGGATCGCGGATGTAGCAGCGCTTCTCGTACTGGTGCTGTTTCGGCGGCGTGAGGAATTGAGCACCCCGGGCACTCCATTCGGCGTACACGGCGTCGATGTCTTTGACCCGGATGTTGAGGAAGCTGCTGACCCGGTCGGGATCGCGCGGCGTCTCCAGGGTGACCGTCGGCTTGTCGTCGGTCGGTCCTCCGCCGCCATTGATGACGATCCAGCTGTTGGCTAGCGCAACATTGACCGGATCTCCCGGACGTTCCACCCGGCCGCCGAGTACTTCGGTGTAGAAGCGCCGAGAGCGCTCGACATCGTCCGAGACGATGAAGTGGGCCAGCACAATTCCCTCTGGCGGCGGTGGGAACTCGGCCATCTGGCACCTCCACTGGTTGGTTCGCACACCCGCTTACGACGGGTCTGCAGCGTGGAGGGGCTGTCCCGCCGCTGCATGCCGCTGCCGTCGCCGGGCTGGAGAGGACACCTCGCGAGTGCGATTGTTACACGAGCTGGCGAAGGGAAGGTGAGCTGGGCCTCACACCGTCCAGTCCAGCTGCGGCTCCGGGATCGCGAGTTGCCGGCCGTATGCCTCGCCGGCGTCGAAGTCCAGGACCGTCCAGATGCCCGGCTGGTCATCACTGGTGCCCTGGGCCTGGTACCTGCTGATCCTGCGGACGGTCAGGTTCAGCTCCTCCAGGGTTGTTCCGACCCGGAGGCTCTCCGCAATGAGGGTGCCCTCGATCATGCCGATCTTCTCCTGGCTGGAAGTGTGCGCTGATTTCGGCACGACCCCCACTCGCTTGCCAGCATATTAATCAGTCACAGAGAGTGACATATAGCGCAATCAGTGGCAGGATGGGCCCCACGACTGGGCCACGGCCGCGTACTCGGTGGGGCGTTGCGGCGGCCACCTTAGGGGACATGATGACGATCTCAGCGAACGGTGCCGTTCCCGGAGGCAATGGATCGACCGGCATCGGGCTGGCTGATACCGCCTCCTTCTACTACCGTGAGATCGATTCCGCCCAGCGCGTGAAAATCCATGCCCTGGGCCGCCGATTCGCCGAACTGACCGACGGCTCTCCGTGCCTGGTATTAATTGGCAGGCTTATCGGCCCGGGAGATCCGGGCAGCTCAACGGAACACCGGGTGCAGCGCGCGTGCCAGGGGCGCTTCGGGTTCCCGAAGTCACCGCCCGAGGAAACGATCAACGTCATCCTCGACTCCACCGGCGGCCCGCTCGACAGCGCGTTCCGGACCGTTCTGTATCTCCGCCGGTACGCCGAGCACCTCAACATCTTTATCCCGCGCAAGGCGAAGAGCGCCAGCACCCTGATCGCGATCGGGGCCAGCACGATCATCATGTCGCCCTTCGCCGAGCTGGGGCCGCTCGACACCCAGATCCGGGACCCGCGGAACCCCACCGACTACATCTCCGCCCTTGACTGCTACCAGAGCGTTGATTACGTGCGGGAGTTCGGGTTCTCCACGCTCTCGCAGGCGCTGAAGCAGCTGGCCGCGGTCACCCAGGGCAAGCTGCTCCTCACCGACTCGCTCGACGCGGCGGCCAAGTTCGCCATCGGCAGCATCACGCCGATGCTCTCGCAGACCAGGTCGCTTGACTTCGGCGCGTGGGGACGCAGCCTGAAGATGGGTGAGAGGTACGCCCAGATACTCATCTCCCGCGGCGGCCAGATGGAGCAGGGGAAATCAGAGCGGATCGCTTCCAGGCTGGTCTACGGCTACACCCACCATCTCTTCCCGATCGACATAACGGAGGCCGAGGACATAGGCCTGGACCCGCAGGAGATGTCCGAGGAGATATACAACAACGCGATCGAGATCGTAAGAACCTGTGACGACAGTCAGGTCTGCGTTGAATTTGCCGACGAGTACGAAAAAATACCGCAACGAAACGGGGGAGCTGCGGCCGGGACAGTTCCGGAAGCCATAGGGCCTGCGGAGGAACAGGGAGCGGCCGCTGGAGTGGGAACTGGTAACTCAGGAAAAAAGAATCGAGGTGAAAAGTAATGTCGAGGGTGCTGTGCATGGAACCCGGGTGCAACGAGACCGTGGAACTTCCGGGGGATGCGCCCGTCGCGGTCATTGAGGAATACCTCCCGCCGAGGGAGCAGGAGATCGAGGTTATCTGCCCCAGGGGCCACCGCAAGATCTACGTGCTGAAGTCCTGACCCGGCCCGGCCGGCCGCGGGCCGTGAGCCTCAGTTTCGCTGCAGCACGCGCGCGACGGCCGCGAACACGGTGGCGGTGAGAAGATAGCCGAAGACCACCAGGCTCGCCGCCGCTACCTCACCCAGTCCGTTGGACGACTGCCACACCTGCCGTTCCTGGAGCGCGCTCGTGGGCAGAATCAGGTCGAGCGTGTAACCGACCGAGTCGCTCAGCGTGAAGGTATGGCGCCCCACATTGGCTATCGGGTACGGCCTGGCGCCGTAGCGGAAGAGGACTACACCGATCGTGAAAAGCACAATCAGCCAGGTCAGAGCGCGCAGGGGAGCGTAGCCGTAGCCGATCAGGCCGTCCTGCAGAAGATTCCACAGCTTGCTGTACCACTGCGCCGCCAGCCTGTCACCCGGTTGCGCTGCCGGTTCTTGGCCAGCTGGATGCGGCGGGCGGCGTGATCGTCGCCCGCCCGGCGGTACGCCTCGGCCAGCTGCTCGTAGGGCTGGGGGAGATACCCGTCCGGGTCACCGCCGGCCTTCCGCTGGCTGGCCGCCATGGCCTGGCGCAGCCACTGCTCCCGCTGCTTGACCGTGATCCGGGTCATGTCGATCGCGCGGTATTCGAATTCGTCGAGGACGATGTTGCCGCTTCGCCAGTGCGCCGCGCTGTCCCTGAAGAAGTCGGCCTTGGCCTTGGTGAAATCGAGACGGCCGGGCGGCGGCTCGCCGCTGACCGTGATCACGGTGAACCGGCCGTTGGTGAAGTCCGCGGCCGCCGGGTACCCCTTGAGCTCGGTGGCCAGCAGTGTGAGCTCGCCGCCCACCGACGACCGAGAGAGGTCGACCGTGCCGTGCGCGACGAAACCGGCCCAGCAGCCGAGGTCGCCGTCGATCCTGGTGCGCACCATGCGCAGCGCGTCGCCTGTCCGGGCCGGCGGTGCCGTCGGGGGGGCCGTTCCTGCGGCTGCCTCGGCGGGCCGCCGAGCTCCGCGTGGTTGAAGTAGACGCTGCCCTTCACGTGGGTGCCGATGGCCATGACATCCCCGGCGGCGGTGAAGCCGTTGTCGCAGTAGAGGCTGCTCAGGATCTCGGCCCGGTCGAGCCGTAGCGCGGCCCCATCGGCGCTGCTGAGGTGAGCGGCCCGGAGCTCGAGCGTACTGGCAATGCTGACATCTACCAGGCGGACCTCGCCCTCGGCCCGGAGGCCCTGGGCGTTGAAGTCGTGCCCGACCGTCATCCCGTCGCCGTAGAACGCGATCCGCTGATTGCCGCCGACGGTGATCGTCGCGCCATCCAGGCGGACACTCCCGTGGACCCGCGCGCCGGCCATGGTGACCATCCCGGTCGCCTCGAAGTCGCCGTTGCAGGCCACGGAGCCGTCCACCACCAGATGGTCCGCGGCCAGCGCGGCCTCCTCATCCTCGCCGGGGCTCAGGTGCGCCCCGCGCAGCCGGACATCGCGGCGGAAGTGCGCGCCGGTGAGCAGCACTGCCCGGGACGAGCGGACCCGGTTGAGCCCGAGATCACCGTCGACCTCCAGGTTCGGCGCCTGGATCCCAGGGAACCGGGAGCCGTCCAGGGTCAGCGCGCCGAGCCGGGCCTCGGCCAGGACGATGGGCTCATCAAACACGCAGTCGCGCAGGGTGATCGGGTGCTCGATCCGCGCGTAGCTCAGGTCCAGCGGGCCGGTGATGCGGGCGCCGCGAAGCGTGAGGCGGGCGTGGCCGCCCGGGCCGGGAGGGGCGGCCAGGATCGCGTGGATCGCCTCGGCCCGTACCACCGCCGAGCGCGCGGCCGCCCGGCCGCCCGGGCCTGCCTTCCCGTCGCGGCGCAGGTCAACGTGCTGTCCGGCGCGGAAAGCGCTCCACAGCCTTTTCTCGGTCCGCCGGGACGCGGGCTGGCGCCGCACCACTTCGGGCTGGCCGTTGACCCGCAGCGAAGAATCGTGAGTCATTGGCCTGCCAATGTCCCGCCACCGTACCGGCGGTCACGCTGACCGCCGGGAACCGGCTTCCATGATTCCCCGGCCGGAAGGCCCAGGCAAGCTGCCCGGCCTTACAGCGGCCTTACAGCGGCGGGGCCTGGATCAGGTTCAGGTTGCTGGTGTGCTGCTGGCCGCCGGTATCCACCCAGGTGACCGAGACCCTGGTGCCCGGCCGGAGGGCCGACAGGACCTGGGTCAGCGTGTCGGGCGAGCTCACCGCGTGGCCGTTGACCGCGGTGATGACGTCTCCGGCGGTGATGCCCACCTGGTCGGCCGGCGTGGCGCAGAGGTCACCGAGCACCAGGGTGCCGCTGTTGACCGGGGCGATCGTGTTGGGCACGCCTGCGCTCTGGTCGTTGGCCAGGCACGCCTGGCTCGAGGGCCCGCCGGCCCGGAGTTGCCCTGGCCGAGCTGCAGCTCGCGCTGCTGGGACGGGCTGGTCACCGAGCTGGCCCGCTCGGAGGGCACCAGAACGCCGATGAACCCGGTGGCGCCGATCTTGATCGTCGAGCTGCCCTGGCCGTTCTCGATCTGCTTGGCGATGGTAAGCGCCCGGTTGATCGGTATCGCGAAGCCGACGTTCGAGCTCTGCTGGCCGCCGAAGCTGCCGGACGAGGCGGCCGTGTCCATGCCGATCACCTTGCCGGACGTGTTGGCCAGCGGGCCGCCGGAGTCGCCCTCCACGATCTGCGCGTTCGTCTGAAGCATGCCGCGCAGCGTCTCGGTGCCGCCCAGGTCATCGCTGGCGGTGATGGTCTGGTTCAGCTGGGTGATAGACCCGCGGGCCATGGCCGGGCTGCCGCCGGCCCCTTCGGCGTTACCGATCGCTATGACGTCGTCACCCAGCTTGACCGTGGTGGAGTCGCCGAGCGGGACCGTCTTGAGCCCGGACGCGCCGACCAGCTTGATCAGGGCCACGTCGTCGGACTTGTCGTAGCCGAGCCATTTCGCCTGATAGCGGTGGCCGGTCAAGACCACCGTGGCGGTCAGCCCGGTGGTGTTCTGGATCACGTGGTTGTTGGTCAGCACCAGGCCCGAGGGGCTGATCACCATGCCGGTGGCCTGGGCCGTCCCCCCGACGTACTGGAGGTTGCTCGAGATGTCCACGACCCCGGGCTCGACCGCCTTGGCCACCCGCTGCATCTGGGCGTTGCTGATGTGTGTCCCGTTGGCGCCCGAGTTGCCCTGCCCGGCGCCGTTGCCCTGGCCGAAGCCGTTGCCGAAGTTCGGGTTGAGCCCGGTGTTGGCGCTCGGTGACTGCCCCGACGGGCGGTAGAGCGCCGCGACGGATGCGGCGCCGATCCCGGCGGCCAGCACCGCCACCAGGACGTAGACCAGCAGGCCGCGGGCCCGGCCCCGGTTGTGCTGCGGTCCCTGCTGAATGTAGTCCGCGGGCGGGCCGTATCCGCCGCCCCCGTAACCCCCGTACTGGCCGTAGCCGCCGGGCTGGCCATACCCGCCCGGCCCGTAGCCTCCGGGCTGGCCGTACCCGCCGGGCTGGCCGGAACCGCCGGGCTGGGCCGAGCCGCCGGGCTGACCGGAACCGCCGGGCTGGGCCGAGCCGCCAGGCTGGTCCGAGCCGCCGGGCTGACCGGAACCGCCGGGCTGGCCGTAGCTCCCGGCCTGCCCGTAACCCCCGTACTGGGGGTAGCCGCCGGGCTGGGCGTAGCCGCCGGGCTGGCCGTACTGCCCCGCCGGCCCGTACCCCTCCGGCTGGGTATAACCCTCCTGCTGGCCTGCGGGACTGGCGCCGGGGGACACGATGAGCGGGGCGGTCTCGCCCGGCTGGCCCGGCTCCGCATCAGGCGACGGCGAGCGCTCGCCGCCGGGCTCGGCCGTAGTGTCGGCCTCGCGCCCGGACAGCGACCAGGGGCCAACGTACTCTGGCCGCTGGCCCTCGCTGCCGCTCTGATCTTCCTGCATCTACCTCACCTCTGCCCCGGAGAACAGCGTACTTTCCCGTTGGTAGTTGCCCGTCTGGCGCGGTCCGACTCCCGCAGGCCGGCATCGCCGCCCATGGGACCGCGCACACCCGTGGCAAGCTTCATCTCCCAGTAAGCACCACTGGTCTGGACATTGGCTGAAGGCCCACTGAGGATTCCCCTCTGTAAATGAGCGTTACCCAACGTCAGAGTGTGCTCGCCAACGGTATCCGCGCCTTCAGACAGCGCGGTCACGGGGTGGGTCTGGCCCAGGGTGGCGGCCCGGGCCGCCCGCACGGGCAGCCCGGGGGTCCAGCGCGACCGCGCTCGCGACACGACCCGGTACTGAGTAGCGTAACGCCAAGAAGCGATATATCTTGAGTACGCATATTAGCCGAACCGTGAGGGAGAGACGATGTCGGTACCTACTCGCAGCGACGAGCCGGGACTGACCCGGCGGGATGAGCTTGCGGTCTCCAGTGCGGCCATGTCCGGCGCGCCGTGGAAGATGGCCGGCGCCACGGGCGCCGTCGTCGCCGGAGGCGACCTGGCCCTGCACCTCATCGGGGGTCACCTCGCCCTGAGCACCTCGCTGTCCGCTGGCGCGGTGGCCCTGTTCGCCGTGGCCGGGGCCGGCGTGGTGCTGCGCCCGCAGGCGGGCCGGGCCATGCGCTGGGTGCGCAGCAACCCGTGGCGGTTCGCGGTGCTGCCCGGTGCCGCCGCAGCCATCGTGGTGTTCGTGCTGTCGGTGATCCTGGGCAGCAGCGGCCTGGTCGGCGGGACGTTCACCTCGCTGTGGCACGGCGCTGTGGCCTTCGGGGTCACCGGGGTGGCCGGCACCGTCGCGGGCAGCCGCCGCAAGCGCGCGGCGTGAAGCGTTCCCCGCGGGCCGGGTCCTGGCCCGCATCCCAGCCGTGCTTCCCGGCCCCGGCCGGGCGGGCAGCTCCCGTGTCCGCCCGGCCGGCCTCTCAGCCGTGCTGGCCCGGGCCCGCGCCGTGGCCGGCCACCGGGTCATGCTGGCCCGGTCCCGGCACCACCCGGGGGCGGGCACGCTAGCCAATGCCGTGCTGGCCCACGGTGCCCACCCGTAGCCCGCGCCCGGCGCACTCGTCGAGCAGCATCGGCAGTGCGCCCAGCGCGGCCCGGGCCGAGCCCGGCGGCGAGGTGCAGTCCGAATCGTGCAGGAGCACCGTGGCCCCGCCCGCCAGGTTGGCGGTGAGCACGGCGAAGACCGACTCGGGCGTCGAGTCCGGCGCCCATTCCCGGCCCCAGCAGGTCCACAGCACCGGGGTCAGGCCGAGCGTGCGCGCAGTGGCGAGCGCGGCGGTGCTCAGCACCCCGTAGGGAGGCCGGAAGAGCGTGGGGACGCGGCCAGACGCGCTCGCGATGATGTCGGTGGCCCGGGCCAGGTCGTCCCGGGTCGACCGCGGGCCGCGCAGCACCAGGTACCGGTGGTCCCAGCCGTGCACCCCCACCTCGTGGCCGGCGGCGGCGATATCGGCCGCGAGCCCCGGCGCCTTCGCCACCATGGAGCCGAGCAGGAAGAACGTCGCGTGCAGCCCTCTGGAGTCCAGCAGGTCGAGAAACCCCGGCGTGGCCGCCGGATCCGGGCCGTCGTCGAAGGTCAGGGCCACGTGGTCGGGCGCGCCCTGCCCGGCCAGCCGGGGGAACAGCGCCCGGCGGACCGGACCGAGCGCGGTGATGCCCGGGCCCGGCGTGCGCGACCGCCAGCCCGGCCGCCGCGAGCCCGGCGCCTGCGGCGATGGCGGCACCCGTGGCCAGCGCGGCACCCGAGGCCCGGCCCGGCGGCCGCGGGACCGGCGGGACACGCGGATACCGGGCCTCGCGGCGGATGATAGAGTCCACCACTATCGGTCGCATATCACGGGGTATGTCCGGATTATCATGCGCGGGCGCGGTCGCGGGACACGTGCAAATCATCGGGACGCGCAACGTCATTCCTGGGATCATGTCATGTCTGGATCAGGCCCGGTGGAGGAGGCCGGGACACCAGCGGGGTAGGAATGAGCAATGCCCACGATGGGAAGTACAGGGCTCACCACGAGCCGTACGGGGGACCGCGGCGAGCAGGGCCGCGACAAGTAAGACGCATGCAGGGCAGGACATGGGTCTGACACATAGGGGTGCCGGTTGGGAATCAAAGCAGCGCGTATCGTCTTTCCGCCTTCGGATCGGGAGGAGATCGCAGCGGCCATAACGGACATACTGGCGACGGGGTGCTGACGCTGGGTCCGTACACGCGAGCAGTTCGAGGAAGCGTTCGCGCGCCGCCCACGGGGCGCAGCATGCGGTGGCGACCTCGTCAGCGGCACCTCCGCGCTGGAGATCGCGCTGCGGGCGCGTCGGCGTCGCGGGCCGGGACGTGATCGTCCCCGCGAACACGTTCTACGCCACCGCCGCGGCCGTGATGCGGCGCCGGGGCCCGGCCGGTCTTCGCCGACATCGACGCGGACACGTTCGCGCTGAGCCCGCGACACCGCTGGCCGCGGCGCTGACCCCGGACACCGCGGCCGTGGTGCTCGTGCACATCGGCGGGCTGATCACGCCGGAGGTCGACGAACTGCGGCGAGCTCTGCCGGCGCCGCGGGCATCACGCTGGTCGAGGACGCCGCGCACGCGCACGGCTCGACCTGCGACGGCCGGTTCGCCGGGCTCGTTCGGGGTCGCCGCGGCCTTCTCGTTCTATCCGACCAAGGTCGTGACCAGCGGCGAGGGCGGCATGATCCTGACCGGCGTCGGCCGGAGCTGGCCGACGAGGCCCGGATCTACCGGGACCAGGGCAAGGGGTCGTTCGGCGCCAACCACCACGTCCGGCACGGCTACGCCTGGCGGATGAGCGAGCAGAACGCGGTCACCGGCCTGGTGCACCTGCGCCGGATGGACGAGTTCATCGCCCGCCGCCGCGAGGTCGCCGCGCGCTACGACGCAGGCGCTGGCCGAGCTCGACGGGCTGCGGCCGCTGGCCGAGCCGCCCGGCTGCCGCAGCAACATCTACAAGTACATCGCGGTGCTGCCCGCCGGGCATCGACCGCGCCTGGTTCAAGCAGGAGCTCGCCGACCGGCACGACGTCCGGCTGGCCGGCGAGGTCTACGACCTGCCGCTGCACCTGCAGCCGGTCCTCGCGGAGTACGCGCTGGGCCGAGCCCTGCCGGTCGCCGAGGACATGTGCGCCCGGCATGTCTGCCTGCCGGTCCACTCGGACATGACCGACGACGAGGTCGACCAGGTGCTGACCGCGGCCGCGGCCGTGCACGGCGAGGCTGTCGGCATCGGGTACGGGGCCAGCGGGGGGCAGCGGCATGCGCGTCGCGGTAACCGGTGGCTGCGGCTTCATCGGCTCGCACGTCGTCGATCACCTGGTCGCGGCCGGCCACGACGTGCTGCGTGATCGACAAGGCCGGGCAGTGGCGCAACCCGGACGCCGAGTACCTGCATCGCCGACCTCTTCGACGTCGACGGCGCTCGACGCGGCGCTGCAGGGCACCGACGCGATCTTCCACCTGGCCGGCGCGGCCGACGTCAACGACGTCGCGGCCGACCCGGCGTGCGCGGTCCGGCTGAACGTCGAGGGGGTCGCCCGCGTGCTCGACGCCGCCCGGCGCAGGGCTGCCGCCCGGGTGCGTGCTCGCCAGCACCGTGTGGGTGTACGGCGCGACCGTCGGGCGACGGCGAGCGGACCGAGGACGCGCTGGTCGACCTGCGCCGCGCCGGTCACCTCTACGTCTCGACCAAGCTCGCCGCCGAGATGCTGATGCACAGCTACCAGGAGATGTACGGGCAGGAGTTCACGATCCTGCGCTACGGCATCCCGTACGGGCCGCGGATGCGCGACGCGCTCGTGGTCGCCAGGTTCGTCCGGGCCGCCCTGGACGGCGAGCCGATCACGATCGCCGGCACCGGCGAGCAGCAGCGCAACTTCGTCTACGTCGAGGACCTGGCCGACGCGCACGTCCTGGCGCTGGCCCCGGCCGCCGCCAACCAGACGCTGGCGCTCGAAGGCGACACGCCCGGTGTCGGTGCAGCGAGATCGCCGAGACCGTGCAGCACCTGGTCGCGCCCGGTCCCGGTCGAGCACGTGCCGGCCGCGCCGCCGACTACGAGGGCGTCGACCATCTCCAACCGGCTGGCCAAGGAACTGCTCGACTGGTCGCCGGTCACGCCGCTCGCCGAGGGCGTCCGGCGGTACCTGGCCTGGCTGCGGCGACGCCAGCGAGCGCTGAGCGGATGACCGGACAGCCAGTGACCTGCGCAGGCCGGCGGGCGCTGCTGCTGTCCGGCTCGATCGGCATGGGCCACGACGCGCTGGCCGAGGCGTGCGCGGCCTCGCTGGAGGCCGACGGCTGGTCGACGCAGACGCTCGACCTGATGCGGCTGCTCGGCCGGCGGCGGCGGCTCGGCCGGCGAGGCGGTGTTCCGCGGCGATGCTCGCGGTGCCCGGCCTGTTCGACGCGTTCCACTTCGCCGCGCTGCGCACCGGCAACCGGCTGGCCCTGCTCGACCGACGCCGCCGCCCGGCGCCGGATCGTGCCGCAGGCTGCGCGGCCTACCTCGACGCAGCACCCGGCCGACCTGGCCATCTCGGTGTTCGCCACCGGCGCGTCCGCGATCAGCAGGCTGCGCCGACGCGGTACCCGGCCATGAGCCACGTGGTGTTCTGCACCGACGTGACGCCGCACCGGCTGTGGGTGCACCCGAACGTCGACCTGTACCTGGTCACCTCGGAGGTGGCGGAGCGCGGCGGTGCGCCGGTTCGAGCCCGAGGCGCGGGTGCTGGTCGTCCCGGCCGCCGTGCGGGCCGCCGTTCTACCACCCGCCGCCCAGCGGCGCGCGCGCGAGCCAGCTCGGCGTGCCGCCGGCGCGAGCGCTGCGTGCTGCTGATGACGCGGCGCCTGGGGCCTCGGCCCGGTCGCCGAGGCGGCCGAGGCGCTCGGCGACGCCGGCGTGCACGTGCTGGCGGTCGCCGGGCCGCAACGCCAGGCTCGAGCGCAGGCTGCGGGCGGTGGCGGACCGCCAGCCGCGGGTCCGCGCGTTCGGCTTCACCGACCGGATACCCGAGCTGATGGCCGCCGGCGACCTGGTCATCACCAGCTCCGGCGACACCTGCACCGAGGCCCGGACCGTCGGCCGGCCGCTGCTGCTGCTCGACGTGGTCCAGGGGCACGGCCGCGACAACCTGCAGCACGAGCTCGAGCTCGGCGACGCGGGCGTGACCTCGCCCCGCGCCGGCCGACGTGGTGCGCACCGCGCTGGCCGCGCTGGACCGGATCAAGCCCCCGGCGGCCGGGCCGACCCGCACCATGGCCGCCTGGCAGACCGCGTTCACGTCGGCCCTCGAGACCATAGGCGTGTAACGCATCCGACGCGGGTAACTCGGTCAGCGCCCGGCGCGGCTCGCCCACCCGGTCTTGGCGGCGCCGGTCCCTGACGTGCCCGCCGCTGGCGCGCCTGCCGCCGGCCCGCCCGGGTGGCCTGCGGCAGAGGCGCGTCCCAGGATCCGGTCCACCGCCTGGCCGACGCTGCCGTCCTGGCTGATGATGCGGCGCACCACCACGATCAGGGTCGGGATGGCCCAGAAGTCGCCGCAGATCCACAGGATCCCCGCGCCGATCTGCTGGTCGGGGAACGGCGGCAGGGTGACCCCAGGGACGTGGCCGTAGACCGGGTACCAGGAGCTCGAGGTGAGGATGCCCATGGCCATGGCCAGCAGCCACATGGTGACGTTCGTGCCCACGATCGCGATGGCCTGCGAGGTGGGCGGCATCCGCATCCGGAACGGCGGCGACGGGATGAACTGCAGCCAGAACAGCACTCCCACGATCAGGAAGCTGGAGTGCATCAGCCAGATGTGCACGGCCGGGTTGTTCTCGGCCAGGTCGAACGGCCCCGGGATGTGCCAGAACAGCATCACCGCGTTGAGCGCGGCCACGCTCACCCAGGGCCGCAGCAGCCAGCCCCCGGCGGCGCGCAGCGGCCGCGCCCAGCCGCCGCGCATCACCCCCGCGGTCGCGCTGCGCCCGGTGCGCCAGGGCAGGCCGTCGATCAGCGGCTGCCACGGCGCCCCGGCCACGATCAGCATCGGGGCCGCGAACATCAGCAGCAGGTGCTGGATCATGTGCACGAAGAAATAGGCGTCGGCCCAGTAGTCGACCGGCGACTCGACCGCGATGATCAGCACGGCCAGCCCGCTGTAGAACCAGACCGAGCGCAGCCGGCGCTGCCGGGTGCGCTCCGGGCGGGACTTGCGGGCGAGCCGGGCCAGGCCGATCTCGTGCCAGATGACCAGCACGACCGCGACGATCAGGAACGGGTCGAACGACCAGTGATCCGTCAGGTAGCTCATGACCGCCTCACCCCGACGCAGCTCATGACCGGCTCACCTCAACGCAGCTCATGACCGCCTCACCCCGACGATCCATAGGGGATGTCGACCTTGATCGTCTGCGCCAGGCTCCAGCCGCCCGTGCTTGACCCTGCCGCGCTCGAGCCACCGGAACCCGGCGTCAGCCGGTAGTCCGCGAACGTGCCGAGGTGAGCGGTGACCGCGTCGGCCTGCCCGCCCGGCCCGAGCGCGAGCGTGGCCGTCCACCGCGGCAGGGCGGGCAGCGCCCGCCACGACGCTCCCGGGCCGGCCAGGGTCTCGCCCTGGGTGCCGTCCAGGGTGACCCCGAGGGCCCCGCCGGGGCCGACGGCGGTCGAGGTCAGCTGGCGCGCGCCCACGCGCAGCGGGGCGGACAGGGTCCACGGGCTGTTGATGCCGTGCGACCAGGCGGCGATGCAGGCTGGTGTCCTTCCCCGAACCGGCCCGCAGCAGGGCGGTGACGCCGGGCCCGGCCGCGGCCAGCCGCACCACCGCGATGTTCTCGTGGGCCAGCCCCGTGTTGGCCAGCACGGCGGGCCGGGCCGGGCCGGCCGGGAACCAGCCGCTGCCGGTGTCGCCGAAGATGCCCACGGTGCCCGGGTGGCTGCAGCTGGCGGCCACCATCGGTGCCCCGGCGCTGCTGAACGTGGCCGCGGTGAGGCCGGTCAGCCCACAGGCCCGGCCCGCCGCGGTCGCTGCCACGGTCTTCGCGCTGGCCAGGCGCTTCCACGACGTTCCTGACCTGCTGCCGAACTCCACGTCGCCGCCCTTGGTCAGCGCGAGGACCTGGCCTGCCGGGGTGGCCGCCAGTGCGTCCGGCGCGGCGGCCAGGCCGGGGGTCGGCGGGCCGGCGGCGGGCGACCAGCTGGTGCCGCTGTTGGTGCTGGACGCGAGCGGGGAGAACGTGAGGTCCTGGCTGGTCCGGAACCCGGTCATCATGGACCCGCCTCCGGCTCCGGCCACCACGAGACCGCCGTTGTCGGCCACGCCGGGCGGCGTGGCCAGCCGCCAGCGCGTGGCGCCGGCCGGCCGGACGAACAGCTGCCAGAAGTTGTTGTGCTGCGCGGCCGAGCCACCCATCTCCACGACCGCCCAGCCCGCGTCGCTGACGGCGAACGACGTGGCCAGCGGCGGCGCCGGCGGGGCTGCGGCCTGCTCGGTGCTGGCCGCCGGCGCGCTGCTGCAGCCGGCCGCGAGCAGGCCCGCGACAGCCAGCGCGGTGACGGCCAGCCCGCTGGCTCTCATGGCGACTTCAGGGCTTGCTGGGCGGCATTGGTGAGCTCGACGGCGAACGACGACGTCGAGCTGGCCGTGGCGGGCCCCGGGTCGATGTTGAGCTCGGTCCTGGTGCGCCCGTCCGCGTCGATGACGTAGGCCACGTCGTTGTGGCCGATCATCCCGCCGGCGGGCAGGATGTCGTGGGCGATCCCGTAGTTCTTCCAGGCCTGCTGGAGCTGGGGCACGGTGCCGGTCAGGAAGAGCCAGTTCGGCAGGTCGGTGAGGCGTTCCTGGCGGTCGAAGGCCCGCGTGTAGGCGATGGAGCGGTACAGCGGGTTGGCCACGATCGCGACCAGCTTCACCCGGCTGGCGCTGGCGCCGAGTACCTGGCTGGCGCCCCGGAAAATCTGCGCGATCTCCGGGCAGTCGCTGGTGCACACCGGGTCGAGGAACGTCAGCAGCACCACCTTGCCGCGCAGGCTGGCCAGGCTGACCTGCCTGCCGTTCTGGTCGGTCAGCCGGAACGGGGGAGCGGCGAAGTTCAGCGGGGCGCTGTTGCCGGCGATCGCCTCGGCGATGATCGGGTCCGCGTTCGGGTTGGCCTGCGCCATCGCCATGGGCGCAGCGCCAATGACGGTGACCGCTACCGCCCAGGCCGTGATGACCACCCAGGTGCTGCCCGAGCCGAACTGGCGGGCCAGCCGCCCGGGCCGCAGCTGGCTCCTCCAGGCCGGCCCGGGAGGCGCGGGGAACGGCTTCGCGGCCGGGCCCGCAGCCGGCTGCGTGGCCGTCGCGGGTGGCTCAAGCACGGTCGCCTCACGCACGGTCGCCTCACGCACGGTCGCCTCACGCACGGTCGACTCAAGCACGGGCGCCTCACGCACGGGGGCGGGCGCCACGGTCAGCCCCAGATACCCGGCCAGGACCAGCAGCACAATCGGGATCATGCTGTTGACGTCGGTGCCCAGCCCGCCGAAGATGCCGATGTCCTCGATCAGCACCCAGTCCGCCAGGCAGAACGCGACCGTCAGGCCGGCTGTGACCAGCAGCAGCAGCCGGGCTCGCGGCCCGGTCAGCACCCGGCCCAGACCCGGCCAGCCCAGGGCGGCGCCGAGCAGCACCGCGCCGATCGTGGCCAGCGCGATCACGGCGACCAGGTTGACCGCGAAGCCGTGCGCCGCGGTGAACGACGCGAAGCCGCGAACCCACCTGGCGAGCCAGGCGGGCTGCGGCGTGCCGGACATCTCCCTGATCATGTCGGTGAGGGTGCCCGGCCTGCCGCGCAGCGTGCCCTGCCAGAACCCCCGGCCCGGCCAGGCCTGCAGCACGGCCATGCCGAGGAAGAACACGCCGCCCGCGGCCAGGATGGCCCGGCCCAGCCGCGGTGACCGCCAGCTGCGCTCGGGCAGGGCGATCAGGGCCCCGGCCGCGCAGTAGAACAGGACCGCGCCCGGCGCGCCGAACAGCCAGGTCAGGCCGGGGGCGAAGATCCCGCCGAAGGCCTCGCCGAACACCCAGACGACCAGGCCCCAGGCCACGCTGGCCAGCCCGCCGAGGCGGGACCAGAGCCCCCGTGGCGCAGCCAGCAGCCAGATGCCGATCCCGATCTGGATCCAGACCGCCGCCGCGCCGCCTGGATCGGGTGGTACGACCAGGTCGTACCCGCCCAGTTCACGATGTGCTGAACCCATCCGGGTGAGCTCGATGCCGCGGGCTCGATGACCTGGGATGGCAGCCCGGCGGCCATGCCGGGCTGGGCCTGCAGCAGGCCGTCAATGATCCACAGCATGCCGAAGCCGATCCGCAGCAGCTCCCGCCACGCGGGTTCGGGAACCGCACGGCCGGGCCGCCGGGGGAGGCCGCAGCCACTCCCGCGCGCTGACCCAGGCCACGGCGAGCACCGCGAAGACCGCCAGGATGAGGATGCCCTGATGCAGCAGGGCCGTGCGGAAAGCAGCGACCAGCGTCGGGTTATCGATGTTCAGTCCGGAGTTCATCCCAGGCATCGGGAATCAGCTCTCCATCTCACGTCACCGATCTGTTTCACGGACACTTCTCGGCTCAGCTACCTGAGGTCGGCAGATGCGGCGGCGCGACGTTAGCGGACAGCGACCTGCTGGCCGACTCCACGATCGCGTAGACCTTCGCGCGCTGGGCGTCCAGCTTCTGCCGGGCCTGCTGCAGCGCCGCGGTCGCCTTGCTCCTGGCTTGCGGGGTTGGTGCCGCCAGCACGCGGGCTACGTCAGTCTGCACGTCCTCGGCGTCGGGAGCGGCCCAATCGACCAATCCGGTGACGACCGCGGGCAGCCCGAAGCTGGCCAGCGACTCCGTCACCTGGTAGCTCTCCAGGTCATCGAGCAGCTCGTTGTTCGCGGGCGAGCAGTTGGCCGCGCCCGTGTTGGCGATGCTGATCGCGGTCGCCACGTCGTGGCTGGCCCCGGACTGGATCTGCCGCAGCGCGGTCATCGAGTCGCTGACCCCGCCCGCGCAGGACTCGATGTCAGCGTTCATGTCGATCACGAACGCCCGCAGGTCGGACGCGCGCTCCGCCTGCGACGGCCGGTGCACCAGCGCGACCAGCAGCGCGCCCGCGACGAGCAGCACCGCGACGAGCAGCAGCCAGCGGGGGGCGCGGCGGGTGGGCCAGGCCGGGCCGGTGGGCCAGGGCGATCGCCGGATCGGGACATACGGCGGGTCGCCGCCCGGGGGCCCGCTGGCCGGGCCAGAGTAGCCGGTCACGGAGCCGGGGGGCTCTGTCATCTGGTCGGTGTCATCTGGTCGGTCCCGTCATCGGCTAGCCCTGGCCCTGTGCGCCGGCCGCCAGCGTGGTGTTGCGGTTATCGATGAGGGCGACGCCCTTAGTCAGTTGCGTCAAGGTCACATCTCCGAGGATCTTCTTGACGATGCGGTGCCGGGAGTTAAGGAAGAAGGTCTGGGGCAGCGCGAACACGCCGTACGAGGTCGTGGTCTTGGCCGGGAACGGGTCGACGGCCACCGGGTAGGTGACGTCGGCGGCCTGCACGAACTTCTCGGCCGGGCCCGCCTGGTCGTTGGCATCCACCCCGATGATCACGACCTTGCCGTGCGAGCTCTTGTAGAACCGGGCCAGCAGCGGGGTCTCTTTCTTGCACGGCGTGCACCACGAGGCGAAGAAGTTGATGATGACCGGCTTCCCGGCGTAATGGGCGAGCGAGATCTGCTGGCCGGGGCGGGCGAGCACCTTGAGCGAGAAGGACTTGGCCGCGGGCAGCGGCTGGCCCGTGTTGGCCGAGGAGTTGGCGGTGCCGCCTGAGCTGCACCCGGCCAGGAGCAAGATCGCTGCGAGCGGGAGCGCCGTGGCGGTGCGCATGATCTTGGGCGCATGATCCTGGGGCGCATGATCTTGGGGCGGGCGATCCTGCGGCCGGTCATCCCAGCCTCATCCGGGCCCGCGGGTCGCCGGCCGGCGCCGCGCTGGGGAACTCGTCCGGGACGGCGTTCGGCAGGGTCTTGGCCGGGTCGGCGGGAAACACGAACTCGAATGTAGCGCCCTGGCCCGGCGTGCTCCGCACGCGCACCTCGCCGCCGTGCCCGAGCGCGATCGCGCGGGCCAGGGGCAGGCCCAGGCCGGTGCCCCGGGTCTTGCGCGCGGGCCCGTCGGCCGGCGACCCGGTCCAGAACCGGTCGAAGATGAAGCCGATCTCGGAACGCGGGATCCCGCACCCGGCGTCCTCGATGATCACAGGGGCCGGGCCCGGCGCCCGGCGCCCCGCACCGACAGCCTGATCAGGTCGCCCGCGCCGGTGTGCTGGACCGCGTTCTCCAGCAGCGCGTCCACGGCCAGCCCGAGACGCTCGCGGTCGGCGCTCACGATGGCCGCGTCAAGCTGGCCGAGCTGCCAGCGTCGCTGGGCGGCGGGCTGCCAGCGCCGCAGCGCGTCGGCGATGAACTGGTCCAGCGCGACCGGCTCGGGGCGGAGGAAGTCCGGGTTCTCCGAGGTGGCGATCAGCAGCAGCCGCTCGCTGAGGCTCTTGAGCCGGGTCAGCTCGCCGACCACCACGTGGATGTCACGGGCCTGGTCGTGGCCGGAGAGCTCACCGGCGAGCAGTTCCGCGTGGCCGAGGGCGATCGTGATCGGGGTCTTGAGCTGATGCGAGGCATCCTGGAGGAACCTGCGCTGGGCCACGAGCAGCCGCGCGTTCTCCTCGCTGACCGGTGGCGCTCGCTGTCCGCGACCTGCCGTGCGGTGCACATGCCAGATCATCAGCCACAGCGTCAGCAGGACGAAGCCGATCCAGATGAGGTGGAACGGGATGGCCTCCCACCGCGAGTAGATCACGACGCAGGCCAGACCGAGCACCCAGAGCGTGATCCAGGTGAGGTCGAGCACCGCGGGCCGGGGCAGCCGGCGCCACCCGGCCAGCAGCGCGAGGTCGCCCGCGGCGGGTCGCGGCAGCCGCCGCAGCCCGGCCAGGAAGAGGCCGTGACGATCGCTCGCTAGGAGGCAAGCTGATATCCCGCACCACGCACCGTCTTGATCAGGTCGAAGCCCAGCTTCGACCGGAGCCGCCGGACACAGACGTCGACCACGTTGGAGCCAGGATCGAAGTCGTAGCCCCAGATCGACGCCAGCAGCTGCTCCTTGCGCACCGACTGGCCCGCGTGCTCCATCAGCTCCTTGAGCAGCAGGAACTCCAGCCGGGTCAGCGCAATCGGGCCGTTGCCGAGGTCGGCCTGCAGCCGGCCGACGTCCAGGACGAGCTCACCCGTCTTGATCACCTCGTCTGCTGGTGCGGCTCGCCGCGCAGCTGGACCCGCACCCGGGCCAGCAGCTCGGCCAGCGAGAACGGCTTGGTCAGGTAGTCCTTCGCGCCGAGGTCCAGGCAGCAGACCTTGGTCGTCACGTCGTCCAGGCAGGAGAGCACCAGGACCGCCTGGTCGGGACGGCCGCGTATCAGCTGGGCCAGCACCGTGCGGCCGTCCATGTCCGGCATGACCAGGTCCAGGATGACCAGGTCGTAGTCGCTGCAGCCTGGCCCGCTCGACGGCTGTCTCCGCCGCCGGCGCGCTATCGATCTCGTAGCCGGCGGCCGGCAGGGCGCGGCCGATGAAGTCACGGATCTTCGGCTCATCCTCGACGAGCAGGATGCGCGGTCCGCCCGCGGGACCGATGGACTGAGCGATCTGTCAGCATTGCGGGCACTTCGCTTCGCGGTGGCCACATCAGCGGGTGTGGCGATTGGCCCGCCGTTCAGCGCCTGAAAGGCGCAGCAAAGGATCTACTCCTTCCGACACCCAGGTCAAGGCCCTCCGCAACCATGCACGAACGCCTGGCGCGGTCCGTAATCACCCGTGAACGGGTGGTCATGTTCGCAATCTCAGGTGAACCGGTAGTTACAATAGGCACATACGCGCGACGCCGTGTACCGCCGAGGACCGCCTGATCATGACAATTTCGTCATTCAGGACGTGTTCCTTGCCGCCTTCGCGGCGGCAGCAAGATGCTCAGGAATCGAGAAAGCTTCCGGTCCCCGACGCGCGAACGGCCGGCGGGCGGCCGCGTTGCTTGCCGTGAAGAAGCGAGGTGGTGGCTGGTGTCTGTGCCGGCCGGGTCATGACCCTCATCGTGGCGTTCCTCGCGGTCGTCGCGGGCGTGGCCTTCATCGTGGTCCACTACCTGCTCGGCGGGCCGCCGCGGAGGACTTCACCGCCGGCGTGACGCCCGAACTCCGGCGCGACGATCCACGTCATGATGCAGGAGGACGCGCAGAACTCGGTGCGAGCAACCGGCCGGACTGGGTCTCCTACTTCATCAAGAGCCCGCAGACCGGCCAGTGGGTGCACACCACGCTGTTCAAGGTGCCGGCCGGGACCCGGGTGAACATGACCATCCTCGGCTACGACGGCTGCACGCCGCTGCGTAACCCGTTCTGGGGCCAGGTCACCGGCACCGTCGGCGGCATCGCGCGGGTCGACGGCCAGCCGGTCTCGTTGCTCAACTCGTGGTCGGGCTGCAACGTGGGGCACACGTTCTCGATCCCCGGCATCAACCTGAACGTGCCGATGGACACGCCGTCGCTGACCGCGACCCTGTGCAGCAGCTCGCCGTGCACCTCGGGCCCGCACAAGGTGATGCACCTTCAGCTTCATGACGCCGCAGGTCACGGGCGCCTACTTCTGGCAGTGCCGGGTCCCCTGCGGCGGCGGCTTCGTCGACGGATTTGGTGGTCCCATGCAGACGATCGGATACATGACCGGCAACATGGACGGTGGTGTCGCTGATGTCCGCCGAGCCGCCGCCGCGGCGCCGCCCGCGGCGCCGGCCACGGGCCGCAACCACGGCCTGCGGATCTTCATCTCCGTGGCTGGTCCTCTCGGTCGTCGCCGACCTGCTCATCTGGTTCGTCTGGGGCCCGCACCTGCCGCCGGGCACGATGTCGTCGTCCGCGCCGAGCCAGCAGTTCGCCATCAGGGTGATGGCCGTGATGGCCGCCCCGGTCATGGTGTTCGTGCTGATCTACTTCGGCTACGCGCTGATCGTCTGGCGGCAGCGGGAGGGCGACGACACCGACGGGCCGCCGATCCACGGCAACACCAGGATCCAGGCCACCTGGATCACCGTGACCTCGGTCATCGTGCTGGCGCTGTTCGTGTTCGGCACCGTCGAGCTGGTCACGGCCAACGGCGCCGGCGCCGGCCAGGGCGCCGACCCCGATCTGGAAGCCGGGCGGCACGCCGCTGCAGGTCCAGGTCATCGGGCAGCAGTGGAAGTTCACCTACCGGTACCCGCAGTTCGGCGGGTTCGAGACCACGGACCTGGTGCTGCCGGTCAACCAGTGGGTGGAGTTCCACGTGACCTCGCTGGACGTGATCCACAGCTTCTGGGCCTACCAGCTCGGGGTCAAGGCCGACGCCAACCCGGCGTGGACAACATCGCCTACACCAAGACCAACAACACCGGCGAGATCATGGTCCGCTGCGCCGAGCTGTGCGGCCTGTGGCACGGCGCGATGTTCGACTACGGCCGGGCGGTGACCGCCGGGCGCGTTCCAGGCCTGGGCGAGAGCGCACCGAGGTCAGGCTGGCCTCGATCACCAGGATGCTCCCGCCGTACGCCACCACCTACGACCCGACGGTGATCCCGAAGATGGACAAGATCATGGTCAAGAACGGGCTCGGCGGGGCGAACGGCCTACTCCTATCCCGACCGCACCGGTCAACCCATGAGCGGCACACCGGCTCATGCCCACGCTCTGACGAAGAGGTGACCGGATGGCCATCGAGACTACAGCCGGACAAGAGCCCAGGGACCCGGCGGCGGCGAGCCGGCCACGCGCGGCGGTCGCGGCCATGGTGGATGCGCCCGGCGGTGCACACCGGGCTCATCGGGGCGGTCATCGGCTACCTGATCGGCCACCTGCTCGGCAACTGCCTCGGCCACAACTTCGACCCGCTGACCCTGTCGACTCCAGCGACCTGCCGATCGTGCTCGGCTACGTGTTGGCCTGGTGGTCGGCTGGCTGGCCGGGCTCGGCGTCTTCAATGACCTGCTGCGCCAGATGGCCGGCGGCCGGTGCCGGTCGAGGACCGGACGAGCGCGGCCGACACCGGGCTGGCCAGGTACTTCAGGTTCACGCTCGACCACAAGGTGGTCGGCATCCAGTACCTGGTCGGCATGATCATCTACTTCTGCACCGCCGGGCTGTTCGCGATGGCGATCCGGACCGAGCTGCTGTCGCCGACGTATCACGTCTTCAGCTCGCAGGCGTACGTCGAGATCGTCGGCGAGCACGGCACCATGATGATGATGCTGATGACCTCGGTCATCCTCGGCCCGTTCGGCAACTACCTCGTGCCGCTGATGATCGGCTCCAAGCGGGTGGCGTTCCCCCGGATCGAGGCGCTGTCGTTCTGGATCACCCCGGCGGCGTTCCTGGTCCTGCTGTCCGGCCTGCTGCTCGGCGGCTTCCCGTTCGGCTGGACCGGCTACGCCCCGCTGTCGATCCAGTCGACGGTCGGCGCGGACTCGTACGCGATCGCGTTCGGGCTGATGGGCATCTCGATGATCCTGGCCGCGTTCAACATCATCGTCACGGTCATCTGCTACCGGGCGCCAGGCATGCGCTGGAGCAGGCTGCCGATGTTCGTCTGGTCGATGGTCGCGACCTCGTTCCTGATGGTGCTGGCCGCGCCCGGTGCTGGTCGGCGGCATGTACATGATGATCACCGACCGGACGGTGCAGACCGCGTTCTTCGCCGACTCAGCTCGGCGGCAGCAGCTACCTGTACCAGAACCTGTTCTGGTTCTTCGGCCATCCCGAGGTGTACATCCTGGCCCTGCCCGGCTTCGGCATCGTGTCGGAGATCCTGCCGGTGTTCTGCCGCAAGCCGCTGTTCGGCTACAAGATCGCCGCGGCCGGGCTGATCGGGGTGACGCTGCTGAGCTTCTTCGTCTGGCAGCACCACCTGTTCATGTCAGCGGCATCAACCCGGACATGCGGCCGGTGTTCATGCTCACCACCGAGCTGATCTCGATTCCGACCGGCTTCATCTACCTGGTCGCGATGGGGACCCTCTGGAAGGCGAAGATCCGGCTGACCGTGCCGATGCTGTTCACGCTCGGCATGTACTTCAACTTCCTGATCGGCGGCATCTCCGGCGTCTTCCTGTCCGACGTGCCGGCCGACACCACCGAGCACGGCAGCTTCTTCGTGATGGCGCACTTCCACTACACGATCATGGGCGGGCTGATCTTCGCGTTCATGGGCGGCGTGCTACTACTGGCTGCCGAAGATGATGGGCATCAAGCTCAACAAGACGCTCGGCAAGATCCACTTCTGGACCATGTTCATCTTCTTCAACTCGACCTTCCTGCCGCTGTTCGCGATCGGCATGGCCGGCCAGCCGCGCCGGGTGTTCGAGTACGCGCGGAACCTGGAGACGCTCAACGACTGGGTGTCGATCTCGTCCTTCTTCCTCGGCGGGTCGATCCTGATCTTCGTGATCAACTTCGTCTGGTCGACCGTGTTCGCCCGGGTCCGCGAGGAGGGGAACCCGTGGGGGTCCCGCGGCCTGGAGTGGCAGATCACCTCGCCGCCGCCGCCCGGCAACTTCGCCCAGGTCCCGGTGGTGCTCTCCGGCCCGTATGAGTACGGCGTCCCGGACGCCGGGCCGATGGCCGACCTGTCGCCGCCGGTCGGCGTGCTGAGTGCCGCTTATACCGGGCCGAGACCGCAGGAGCGGAGGCATAGCCATGGCCGAGATCACGCGCAGCCGCCAGCGGGCCTGACCCGGAGGCCGGAGGAGGCGGGCTTCTACCACGAGGCGGCGCTGAACGCGTCGTGGACCGGGGCCCGGCTGGCCATCGGCGGCCTGTCGTTCGGGTTCGGTGCGTTCATCTTCGCGTTCTTCTACCTGCGGTCGCTGAACTCGCACGGCCTGTGGTACCCGGCTGGCTTCAAGGCACCCGCAGATCGGGGTCGGGCACCGCGGTCATGGTGCTGATCGTGGTCAGCGCGCTGGTGCAGACCGCCGGGCTGCAGCGGATCAAGGCCGGCCACAAGAGCGCCTGGCGTGGGCGGCGCGGCTGGTGGCCCTGGTGCTGGGTCTCGCGGCCATCGGGCTGCAGATCTGGCAGCTGGACGAACCTGCCGTTCCTCCCCGGCGCGTCCGGGTTCGCCAGCGTCTTCGTCGGGTTCTGGCCGGTGTTCATCGTCGTCGTGCTCGGCACGATGATCTGGCTGGAGATCCTGATCATGCGGGCCCGGCCGATCCCGGAGATCTCCTTCGTGGAGCAGCCGCCGACGTACGCGGAGGCCTTCGCCGTGCAGCGGTTCCAGGCCGGCGCTGAGCGCGTTCACCCTGGTCTGGAACTACCTGGCGGTGGTCGCGGTCATCGCGTGGGTGCTGTTCTACCTGGTCCACTGACCCGAGGCAGCCAATGGGACAGCGAATCGTTCGCAGCAGGAGGCGCACGTGCCTGACATGATTCTCGCGGCGTCGGTGTCCGACAACGCGCCGGCCGGGGCCATCTTGACGTTTGCCTTCCCGATGATCCTCTTCGTCGTGATCGCCATAGTCTTGTACCTGCTGTTCAGCAGGCCGCACCGCCGGGTCCCCAGCCAGCGGGTGGTGTTCGCCTCGTCGGCGGGCGCGATGCCCGAGCCCGGGGCGGCGCGCGGGGCTGCGGTCGCGGCGGGCTTGCCCACCGCGTCCGGCGGCGGGTCGACGGAGTCACCCGCCGAGGCACCTGGCGCCCAGCGGGAACATGCCGCCGCGGCCGAGCGCGGCGAGGCCGCGCCGGGCGGGGGACGGCATGCGGCCCAGCCCGGGAACGGCTCGCAGAGCGGCACCGGTAACGTATCTGGCGAGACGCACGGGTCAGGCGGCACCGGCGGGTACGGGCAGGGGACTCAGGGCCCCGGGCCAGGCACAGGAACACGAGGCACGGAAACACCAGGCACGGAGGGCAGCGAGTGACACAGGTGACGGGCGCACTGCCCGGGCACGGAACCGGGCAGATGCACCTGCCCGGAGGTCAACGGCGCTCGGCGCGCCTCGTGGCCAGTCGCTGTTCGCCGCTGACCAAGCCGCGGATCATCGAGCTGCTGCTGGTCACCACGCTGCCGACGATGCTGCTGGCCGCAGCGCGGCGTGCCGTCGGTGCGGCTGATCGCGGCGACGCTGGTCGGCGGCGCGCTGGCCGCGGGCAGCGCGAACACGCTGAACTGCTACATCGACCGGGACATCGACGCGATGATGCGGCGCACCTCGCGCCGGCCGCTGGTCGCCTCGGCGGCGAAGCGGTGATCAAGCCGGGCGAGGCGCTGGTCTTCGGCATCGTGCTCGGCGCCGCGTCCACGCTGCTGCTCGGCCTGCTGGTCAACTGGCTGGCCGCGGGGCTGGCCGACGCGGCGATCCTGTTCTACGTCTTCGTCTACACGCTCGGCCTGAAGCGCCGGACCGCGTCCAACATCGTGATCGGCGGAGCGGCCGGCTGCTTCCCGGTGCTGGTGGGCTGGGCCGCGGTGACCGGCCGGGTGAGTATCGCCCGCGGTGGTGCTGTTCGCGGTCATCTTCTTCTGGACGCCGCCGCACTTCTGGGCCCTGGCCATGAAGTTCCGCGACGACTACGCGGCGGCGAGCGTGCCGATGCTGCCGGTGGTGGCCGCGCCCGCGGTCGTGGCGCGCAAGATCGTCGTTCTACTCCTATGCCATGGTCGCGGCCACGCTGGCGCTGGTGCCCGTACGCGGGCTGGATCTACGGCTGCTGCGCGGTCGGGCTCGGCGCCTGGTTCCTGGTCGAGGCGCACCGGCTGCGGGCCCGGGTCGCCGCCGGCGACGCCCCGGCGCCGATGCGGCTGTTCCACCAGTCGATCGCGTACCTGACGCTGCTGTTCGCGGCGGTCGCGGTGACCGTGCTGCTGCCCGTTCGGCCGCTGGTAGGGCGGCCGCCCGCATCCCCGTTTGACCAGGTCAGGGCCGATATCTGGGCCCTGCCCTGCGGAAGCTTTCCGGCCTGTTGACCAGCCGATGGGGCGGGCCGGGTGATGTTAACCCCATGAGCTGGCGCCGCGCCCTGTCGAGGCGGTCGTTCCTCGGCCGCGCCGCCGCTGCGGCGGCCGTGCCCGGCGCCGCGGTGGCCGCGATCGGGCTCAGCGGATCCCGCGCCGCCGGACGCGGTCCGGGTGGCCGCGCGGCCGCCGTCACGTGCCGGAGAACTCGCTGCCCGGCGACCGGCACTGGTGGATCAGCAAGCTGGGCGCGCCCGACGCGATCATGGGCTACACCGGCCAGGCCAGCGTGCTGCCCGGCGAGCCGGTCCACCTGTACGTGTCGACGACCTCGCGCGAGTTCACGGTCAGGGCCTTCCGGATGGGCTGGTACGGCGGCGACCTGGCCCGCCAGGTGTGGGAGTCGGGCCCGGTGCGCGGGCCACCGGCAGCGGCGGCGTCCGGCCGGACGCCGGCGACCAACACCGTGCACGCCGACTGGGGCCCGTCGCTGACCGTGCCGACCGCCGGCTGGCCGGCCGGCTCCTACCTGCTGCGGCTGGACGCCGCACTCGGGCGCCCAGCGCTACGTGCCGCTGACCGTGCGGTCGGCCAGTACGGCAGGGCAAGGTCGTGCTCAAGAACGGCGTCTCGACCTGGCAGGCCTACAACACCTGGGGCGGCTACGACCTGTACCTCGGCCCGGGCGGCAGTACGGCAACCGCGCGCTGGCGGTCAGCCTGGACCGGCCCTACGACCAGGAGGGCGCCTTCCTGTTCATGGTCTACGAGCGGAAGCTGATCAACCTGGCCGAGCGGATGGGCCTGCCGCTCGCGTACCTGACCAGCATGGACATCGCCACCGACGCCGCACGCGCTGGACGGCGCGAGCGCGCTGATCTCGCCCGGGCACGACGAGTACTGGACCCCGCCGGAGCGCGCGCACGTCACCGCGGCCAGGGACGCGGGAGTCAACCTGGCGTTCCTCGGCGCCAACGCGATGTTCCGGCGGATCAGGCTCGAGCCGACCAAGCTCGGCGCCGAACCGCCTGGTGGTCTGCTACAAGACCAGCTACCAGCAGGACCCGATGTACGGCAAGGACAACGCCCTGGTCACCAACGACTTGCGGGAGCCGCCCGCACCCGGACCCTGAGTCGTCGGTGATCGGCACCCTGTACGAGAGCTACCCGGCCGTCGCGGACTACGTGGTGGCCGCGCCGGACGCCTGGATGTTCGCCGGGCACCGGCGCGCGCAAGGGCACCAGGTTCGCCGCGCTGGTCGGCATCGAGTACGACCGGGTCAATCCCGGCCTACCCGGTGCCAGCGGCCGATCCAGGTCCTCGCGCACTCGCCGCTGACCTGCAACGGCGTCAACAGCTACGCCGACTCGGCCTACTACACCCACCGCAGCGGCGCCGGCGTGTTCAACGCGGGCACGATGCGCTGGGTGGAGTCGTTCGGCCCGCCGCTCTACCACTGGGGCATCACCAGGGCGTGCGGGCGGTTTCACCCGCCGGGTGACCGCCAACGTGCTGCGGGCGTTCGCCGACGGGCCCGCCGCGGCCAGGTACCCGGCGCACGACAACCTGGACGCCATGCGCGAATGGCCGGGTGACCCGATCGCGGCCCGCCGCGATCTGTGGCCCCCGGTTCATCTCTGAGCCGGCCGCACCGGTTCGTCCCTGAGTCCAGGACTCGCACGACCTTTAACGTCCGTTGGCCGCTCTAGGTAAGTAAGAGCCGTATGCTCGAACCCAACGGGTCGCGGGTCCCGGCATCGCAGGCATCCGCAGGAGGTGACCGTGAACCCCCGCGCACCAAGAAGCTCACGCGCCGAGTGCGCTGGCTCGTCCCGGTCGGCGCCGTCGCCGCCGTCGGGCTGGCCATCGGCGCAGCCGCCGGAGCAGGCGCGCCAGTGCAGCCGCTCCGTCGCTACCGTCCCGCAGCCCGGCCCAGCTCCTCGCGGCGGTCGACGGCCCGCGCGGCCCTGCCGCCCCCGATGACCGCGCATCGTCCGGAGATCGCCAACCTCGGGCTGCCCAGCCTGCCCGGTTCGGCCAGCCCCGTTGTCCGCGATGTCGCTGCTGTCCGGCACGCACACGGTCAAGATCTGGTACGGCGGACCCGGCCCACGTCCGGATCGCGATGCCGGTGCCGCTCGGCGAGACCGACGTGCGGCGGGTACGGGCGCGACGTCTGGCTCTGGAACAGCAAGACCAGCCAGGCCACCCACTCGTGCTGCCCGCCGGCGCCGGCCACCGAGCCGCCGGGCGCTGCCCGCTGCAGCCCCGGCTGTCCCGACCCCGCAGCAGCTGGCCAGGCAGATCCTGGCCGCGATCGGCAGACCACCACGGTCGGCTGCAGCAGAACGTCACCGTGGCCGGCCAGCCCGCCTACCAGCTCTCGCTGGCGCCCAAGGACAGCCGGTCGCTGATCGGCCAGATCACGATCGCCATCGACGCGGCCGCACTCGATGCCGCTGCAGGTGCAGGTCTTCGCCCGCGGCGCGAGCAGCCCCGCGTTCCAGGTGGGGTTCACGTCGCTGCGTTCGGCAGCCCGCGGCCGTCCAACTTCGCGTTCACCCCGCCGCCGGGCGCCAAGGTCAAGACGGTCAAGGCTAACGGGCCCGCTGCTGCCCGGCCTGCTTGGCCCGCTCGGACTGCCCGGCCCGCTCAGCGTCGGCGGCCCGGCCAGCCTGCCGCGCGGGGCCACGATCGTCTGCCAGAGCCCCAAGGGCCGGAAGACCGTGGTGCTCAACGGCAAGAACGCGCCCGAAGGATCGTGATCGCCCGCACCAAGCAGGGGCGACCGTGCACGCCCAGGCCTTCGCCGGGACCAAGGCCGCGGCCGCCAGCCGCCGCCGAGCGTCACGATCCTCTGCGCCCGGGTGATCATGGGCCTGCCGCAGCGGCCGACCGGCGTCACCGAGGGGACACCGCCCAAGGGCGGCTGGACCGGGTTCGCCCCCAGGTCGGGCTCGGTGTCCTCGAAGAGGGTCCAGGTCCCGGCCGGGGCACCGCCGATGGTGCCGTTCGCGGCCGGCGCGTCGCGGGTCATGGGCCAGGGCTGGACCGCGGTCGCGGTGCTGCCCATCGGCGGCGCGGGCGGGGCCCTCGGCGTGCTGCAGGGCGCGGCCACACCGGTGAGCGGATCGTGGGGGAGCGGCCAGCCTGCTGCCGCACCAGCCTGTTCTCGGTGCTGATCACCAGCAACGGGCATGTCCTGATCGGCGCGGTGCAGCCGTCCGTGCTGTACGCGGACGCGGCGCGGCTCAAGTGAGCCCTGCCGCCCGGCAGGACGAGATCAGCTCCGGCCGCGACGCCGGCCGGGACGAGCCTGCACCCTCGCTGGGCAGGTCGGTTCCGTCAGCCGACGGGGCCGGCCTGGCCATCGCGACCGCCGGGCTGGCCAAGCGGTTCCGGCGCCAGCTCGCGGTCGCCGGCATCAACCTGGCCGTGCCGCGCGGTTCGGTCTACGGCTTCCTCGGCCCGAACGGGTCAGGCAAGACCACCACCATCCGGATGCTGCTCGGCCTGATCCAGCCGACCAGCGGCAGCCACCAGCTGCTGGGCGTGGCCATGCCCGGGGGCGCGAACACCGTGCTGCCCCGGGTCGGCTCGCTGGTCGAGGGCCCGGCCTTCTATTCACAGCTGTCCGGCCGGGCCAACCTGGCCCGGCTGGACGCCGCCGACCGGACCGCGGACCCGAAGACCGCGCCGGCCCGGATCGAGCAGGCCCTGGACCGGGTCGGCCTGCTCGCCGCGGCGGGCAAGCGGTTCCGCGCCTACTCGCTGGGCATGAAGCAGCGGCTGGCCATCGCGGCGGGCCTGCTGCAGCCGCGCGAGCTGATGATCCTGGACGAGCCGACCAACGGCCTCGACCCGCAGGGCACCCGCGAGGTCCGCGCGCTGATCCGGCAGATCGCCGCCGAGGGCACCACGGTGTTCGTGTCCTCGCACCTGCTGGCCGAGGTCGAGCAGATCTGCTCGCACGTCGGCGTGATGCGCGCCGGCCAGCTGGTCTTCCAGGGCACGCTGGAGGAGATGCGCGGCCGCGGCTCGGCCCGGATCCTGGTCCGCACCCCCGAGCCCGAGCGGGCCGCGCAGGTGCTGTCCGGGCTGGGCCTGGCCGACGTGATGGCCGCCGGCCGTGAGGTGACCGCGCTGCTCGGCGACGAGGCGCCGGAGACCATCTGCGCCAAGCTCGTCCACGCGGACGTACCGGTGGCCGGCCTGGAGACCCCGCGGGCCAGCCTGGAGGACCTGTTCGTCGAGCTCACCGGTGAGGGCTTCGATGTCAACGGCTGAGCTGGCCAGGCCGCCCCAGGGCCAGGCGGCCCGCCGGGCGAGCGCTCCACGGGGCTACGTGCGGCCCTGGCTGCGGATGCTGCGTTCCGAGCTGCGCCTCATCTTCGGCCGCAAGCGCAACCTCGCGCTGATGGCCGTGCTCGCCGCGATCCCGGTGCTGCTCGGCATCGTGCTTTCGATCTCGGAGCCATCGGGCGGGGGAGGCGGCGGGGACGGGCCCCCGTTCATCGGCCAGGTCACCAGCAACGGCGTGTTCCTCGCGCTGGTGTCGCTGGTCGTGGAGCTGACGCTGATCATGCCGCTGGCCGTCTCGGTGGTGGCCGGGGACTCGATCGCGGGCGAGGCCGCGCACGGCACGCTGCGCTACCTGCTCGCGGTCCCGGCCGGCCGCACCCGGCTGCTCGGGATCAAGTACACGTCGGTCGTGGTGTTCTGCGTGGCCGCCTGCCTGCTGGTCGCGGTGGTCGCCGTGATCGTCGGCGCGATCCTGTTCCCCATCGGCCCGGTGACGCTGCTGTCCGGCACCACGATCTCGCTGGGCGCCGGGTTCCTCCGGCTGCTGCTCGTGGTCCTCTACCTGGCCGCGGCGATGGCCGCGCTCGGCGCGCTCGGGCTGGCCATCTCGACGTTCACCGAGCACCCCCTGGGCGCGATCGCCGCGGTCCTGGTGATCTCGCTGGCCAGCGAGGTCATGGACCAGGTCACGCAGCTCAGCGCCATTCACCCGTACCTGCCCACGCACTGGTGGCTGTCGTTCGACGGGCTGCTCCGCTCGCCGGTGACGTGGTCGCCGCTGGCCCACGGGCTGTTCTCGTTCGCGGTGTACGTGGCTCTGTTCGCCTCGGTCGCCTGGGCCCGGTTCACCACCGCCGACGTCACGAGCTGATCAGCATCATGGCCAGCCGGTGCCACTGCTCGGCGGTGACCTCGGCGACCGGTGCTCCCGGGTTGACCTCGGCCCGGACCAGCAGCCGGTGTCCCCCCGAGGCAAGCACCGTGTCGGCCCGGGCCGAAGGATGGCGGTAGGCCGCGCGCAGCAGGGACCGCAGCCGCCGCTGCCCGGCCCGGGACCGCACGATCTCCCGCGGCCGCACCGACACCAGGGCCGCATCGGTCCCCGGCGGCGGAACGAAGCTCGCCGCGCTGACCGTCCGCGCGAACCTGATCTGGTAGCGGGCGGCCCACCAGGCGGTCTCGGCGTCACGAGGCCGCGGGCTCGTAAGCCACCGGGCCGCGCCCCAGCCGACGATCAGCTCGGCGCCGGCCAGCCGTACCGCCGGGTCGCCGAGCAGGCGCCGACCCAGCGCGGTGGTGAGCGAGAACGGGGGACTGGCCACGACCAGGAAGTCCCGGCGGGGCAGCGGCACCAGGCGCAGGTCGGCTTCGACCACGCGGACCCGGGGGCTGTCACCGAACCGCCGCCGCAGCCGGGCGGCCAGGTGCCGGTCCCGCTCGACGGCGATCACCCGGGCCCCGGTGGCGGCCAGCCCGGCCGTGATCGCGCCGTGGCCGGCCCCCAGGTCGAGGACCAGGCAGCCGTCACCGGCGCCGCTGGCCCGGGCCAGCTGGGCGATCAGCGCACGGTCACGCAGGAAGTGAGCACCGGCAGGGTTCGGCGCCAGTGGCCGCCGCCCTGCCACGGAAGACCATGACCATAGACAAGGTCGTTCTCCAGGGCAGTGTTTTCCAGGGCAGTGTTCTGCAGGGCAATGCTCTGCGAGTTTTGTCGCGGCCCACGTTAGGCGCTGCGGTCCCCGGGAGCCACCGACTATCCCGCCGCCTGCACGCGCAACGACTATCCCGCGGCCCGCCGGCTATCCCGCGGCCCGCCGACTATCCCGCGGCCCCGCCGGCTACCCCCGGTCCGCCGCGGCCTCCGGCTCTGCGGAGGCGGAAGGGCGCGACCCTCTCTACTTCTTCGGGACTATCCGGCCGGACAGGATCACTTCTTCGGGACTATCCGGCCGGACAGGATCGGCGCGGTGTCGTCGTCGTCCGTTAATGCCTTCTCGTTGCGCTCGCTCTCGCCGGTCGCGCGATCGCGCTCGGGCTCGCCTGCCAGCGCCCGGGCCGCCGCTGTCTCGTCGGCGTCCAGGCCCTCGTAGCCGGTGCGCTCATGCTGCTCGGCCTGGCCGTCGATCCACCGGCCGTGCGCCTCCCAGGCGGCCTGCTTGCTGGTACCCAGGGCCGCGCCGATCTGCGACCACGACGCGCCGGCCTGCCGGGCGGACCGCACCGACAGCTGACGCCCGTAGCACGCCTTCCGCGCGATCACCTCGCTGAGCGCGATGAGCTCCAGCGCCTCCTCCTGGGTTAGGGGCACGGCCGTGGGATCGGTGGGGGTGGGCCAGGACTCGCCGTCTATTTCCGCTTCCGCCGCATAGTTGGCGGCCGAGGCCAGGGCGTCCCTGACGCGCAGCTCGTCATACCGCGCGGCGGCGGTCTGCAGCGTGTACTCGCGCTCGAGGTTCTCCGGAGTGGCCATGGCCCCCATCCTTCTGTCAAGTCGGCTTGACGTCAAGCTGGCATGACGCGGATGCCTTCCGGGCCTGCTCAATTACGTTGAGTTACACTGCTGTCACTCTTCGAGAAAGGCATCCTGAAAAGGCAAGATGTACGCTACCAACACCAATCTGACCAGGACTGGGATAGAGCGGAGATGAAGTCGACGCTCGCCGCCCTGGCCGTGCTGGTCGCGCTTCTCGCCGGAAGCGGGCTGATTGCCGCGCGGTCGCGGCCCGTTGTCTACGCGATCCATAACGGCGGCCAGCACGATAACTTCGTCCAGCCGACGACCAAACCGCTCGGCCTCATTGACTTCACCGGCGACGGCAGCGTGTACCTCACCGTCACCTCCTGGAAGCACTGGAACTCCTCCCGGGCCACCGGCCAGGGCCGGCTGCACGTCCGGTCCTGCTGGGGCACATGCACCCGGTACAGGACCGAGACGGCGGCCATCCGCCTCTACCGTGTCCGCCAGCACAAGGGGCACAACTACTTCACCAGGCTCCGGTACCAGATCACGCACAAGCTGGCCGGGGTGGGGTCGCGGACGCTGGAATTCCATATCCATGGAGCGCCGGCCTGGCGCGCGGCCGGCGGGTCCGTCGTACGGTAGGCGTGAGTGCTCAGTTGCTCTTTGAGGAAAGGAAGAGCCATGCCCCGCACGCCCGAGGAAGTCTTCCACCACCACGCCCAGGCGCTCGGCGCCGGCGACCTGGATGAGATCGTCGCCGACTACAGCGATGACGCGGTTTTCATCACGCCATCGGGTGTCCGGACGGGCAAGGACGGTGTCCGTGAAGGGTTTGCGGTGCTGCTCGGCGATGTGCCGAACGCGGCCTGGGAACTGAAGACCCAGATCTATGACGGCGACATCCTGTTCCTGGAGTGGGCCGCCACGGCCGCCAGGACCCGGGTCGAGGACGGCGTGGACACCTTTATCTTCCGCGACGGCCAGATCCGGGCGCAGACGGTCCGCTACAACCTGCAGCACTCGTACTGAACCCGAAGCGCCGGCGGCGGGAGACGGCCGGCCGGTGTCGAGAATCGTGCCACGGCGGTGACCTCTGGGTGAGCGGCGCCAGCAGGCGTCGCCTGACCGGGAAGGACCAGGCCATGCGATTCATGTTGCTGCAGAACTACGGCGAGGTGAAGTCGGGCTGCCCGCCGATGACCGAATGGAGCCCAGGGGACATCAAGGCCCACATCGAGTTCCAGCAGGTGCTCAACGCCGAGCTGGCCGAGCTCGGTGAGCTGGTCGACGCCCAGGGCCTGGCCGGTCCCGAGCAGGCCAGGTTCGTGGTCTGGGACGGCACCGCCGCCCCGGTGATCACCGACGGGCCGTATCCCGAGTCCAAGGAGCTGCTGGCCGGCTACCGGCTGATCGACGTCGAGACCGCCGAGCGGGCCCTGGAGATCGCGGCCCGCGCGTCCGCGGCGCCCGGCCAGAACGGGATGCCGATCCAGCAGCCGATCGAGGTCCGCGAGGTGCTGAGCGCCCCCGATCCCGAGGTGTGACCCCGGCCGTGGGCACGGCCGTGGCCGCCGAGGACCTGCTGCGCGAGCTCGCGCCGCAGGTCCTCGGCGCGGTCATGCGCCGTTACGGCAACTTCGCCGACGCCGAGGACGCCGTGCAGGAGGCCCTGATCGCGGCCGCCACCACCTGGCCAGACGCCGGGCGGCCCGACGACCCGCTGGCCTGGCTGATCCGGGTGGCCTCCCGCCGCATGGCGAACCAGTTCCGCAGCGACGACGCCCGCCGCCGCCGCGAGGCGCTGGCCGCCTCGTGGTCGATGACGCCGCCGGAGCCGGTCCCGGCGCAGGACGACACGCTGATCCTCATGTTCATGTGCTGCCACCCCGCGCTCACCCCGGCGTCGGCGATCCCGCTGACGCTGCGCGCGGTCGGCGGCCTGACCACCCGAGAGATCGCCGCCGCGTTCCTCGTCCCCGAGGCGACCATGGCCCAGCGGATCAGCCGGGCCAAGGCGAAAATCAAGACGTCGGGCGAGCCCTTCGCGCTGCCCGCGCCCGACCGCCGCACGGACCGGCTCCGGTCCGTGCTGCACGTCCTCTACCTGCTCTTCAACGAGGGAT
This sequence comes from uncultured Actinomycetota bacterium, assembly GCA_963739645.1. GTDB lineage: Bacteria > Actinomycetota > Actinomycetes > Streptosporangiales > Streptosporangiaceae > JASHPR01. The sequence continues at coordinate 82,208 of CAVUBM010000049.1, read as the reverse complement.
ACACCAGCAGCAGCGGCCCGGACCTGGCGCGCACCGACCTGTCGGGCGAGGCAATACGGCTCACCCGTAGCGTAACGGCCGCTATGCCTGATGATCCTGAGGTGGCCGGGCTGCTGGCCGTCATGCTGCTGACCGACGCCCGGCGCCCGGCCCGCAGCGGCGCCGGCGGTGAGCTGATCCCGCTCGAGGAGCAGGACCGCAGCCGGTGGGACCGGGACCTGATCGGCGAGGGGACACGCCTGATCACCGCGGCGCTGCGGCAGGGGCAGGTCGGCGAGTACCAGGTGCAGGCGGCCATCGCGGCCCTGCACGACCAGGCCGGCAGCCACGCCAGCACCGACTGGGCCCGGATCATGTCCCTGTACGGCCAGCTCGAAGCCATGACCGGCAACCCGATGGTGCGGCTTAACCGCGCCGTGGCCGCGGCCATGGCGCAGGGGCCCGCGGCCGGCCTGGCGCTGCTGGACGACCTGGGCGAGCAGCTCGGCGACCACCACCGCCTGCACGCGGTGCGCGGCCACCTGCTGGAGCAGGCCGGTGACCGCCAGGCCGCGATCGCGGAGTTCCGGGCCGCGGCCGCGCGCACCAACAACCTCAGGGAGCAGCAGTACCTGACGACCAAGGCGGCCCGGCTGGCCGCCGGGCCCGGTCCGGGCTGACCGCCGCTCGCGGCCCTCGGTTACAGCTCGACGATCCTGCGGACGTCGAGATTGCGGAATACCGCCGGGCCGTCGCAGAGCTCCCCGAACTTCTGGGCCATCTCGGCCGTCGCGGGCAGCTGGGAGTTGGCCATGGCCTCCTCGTAGGAGGGGAACTCGACGATCTGCAGGTAGACACCGGGCCGGTCGCGGTCGGCGGTCGTCGTGCCCCGGCGTGCCGAGCGCTGGCCCTTGGTCTGGCTGATCCACTGGTCGATGAGCTCTTCGATCTCAGTGACCCGGCTGGTAGAAAACTCGACGAGCTGTATGAACGCCATTGCCCCTCCTGGTGTTCTTGTCCCCCTCGGGCCGCAGCGCGCAGCTCACCGGCCCCGGTAACCCACCCTTGTGTTATGTCCCGTCGACAGCTGCGTAAGCGGCGGCCCAGAAGTCCGTCGCGAGCTCGGTGGGCTCCGGTGACGTCACCTGGCGCTGGGTCAGCAGGATCCCGGTCAGGCCGGCCGCGGTGTCGGTGCGCCAGGTGGTGCCGGCGCCGCCGTCCCAGCCGAAGCCGCCGGGCACGCCGGCCGACCCGTCCGCGGCCGGGACCGACATCATCAGGCCCCAGCCGCTGTGGTCGCCCACGAACAGCCGGCTGGCGGCCCGCTCCTGCGCGGTCATGCGGTCGCGGGTCATCTGCCGCACCGACTCCGCCGACAGCAGGCCGCCGCCGCCCGCGGCCAGCATCGACGCGAACGCCCACACGTCGTCGACCGTGGACACCAGCCAGCCCGCGGCGTCGGGCAGCTTCGGCGGCGCCGAATACCAGCCGCCGGGCTCGTCGACCACGCGCAGCTCACCGGTGGCGCCATCGGGGCAGTAGAACGTGGTGAACCGGCCGAGCTGGCCGGCCGGGACGTAGAAGCCGGTGTCGGCCATGCCGAGCGGCTCGAACACCCGCTCGCGCAGCACCTCGGCGATGGGCGCGCCCGCGACCCGCTCGATGAGCACACCGGCCACGGTCGCGCCGGTGTTATAGCGCCAGGCGGCACCGGGCTGCTCGAGCAGGGGCAGGCGGCCGAGCCGGGCGATCCACTCGTCGGGGGTGAGGTCAGGCGGCGGCCAGGGCGGCGAGAGCGTCTTCAGGCCCAGCTCGGCCTCGGCCTGCCGGACCGGGGACGTGCCTGGCGTCATGATGGAGCCGAAGCCGAGATGGAACGAGAGCACGTCCTCCACCGTGATCGGCCGCTCGGCCGGCACCGTGTCGTCGAGCTCGGAGTCCAGCGTGCGCAGCACCCGGGGCTCGGCGAGCTCGGGCAGCCAGCGCGCGACCGGGTCGTCGAGCGCCATCGCCCCGTCCTCGATGAGCAGCATCGCCGCCGCGCCCGTAATCGGCTTGGTGATCGAGGCGATGCGGAAGATGGCGTCACGCCCAATGGGCTCGGGGTCGCCGAAGGCCTTGTGCCCGATCGCCTCGACGTGCACGTCTCCGCCCCGGGCGACGAGCGCGACCAGCCCGGGCAGCTCGCCCCGCTCCACGTGGCGCGTGAGCACGGCGTGCAGGGCCTGCACGCCGTCGGTGGTGAGTCCCTGGGACATGCCTTTGCTCTCCTTTCCCGTCATGACTCTGACCGTAGGCCGCGCCCAGAGTCATCGGCCGGGCCGGGCCGATAACGCTTTGACCGCGGGCCAGCCTGGCGCCATACTCGGTATGCAATACTCGGTATGGAGGTGCAGGTGTCGGTTCGTCACAGCCTTCTGGCGCTGCTGTCCGCCGGGGCGATGCACGGTTACGGGCTGAAGACAGAGTTCGAGACCGCGACCGGGGATGTCTGGCCGCTGAACGTCGGCCAGGTGTACACGACCCTGGGGCGCCTGGAACGGGACGGGCTGGTCATCGCCGAGGCCGATGACGAGGGCCAGAAGGTGTACGAGATCACCGAGGCCGGGCGCGACGAGCTGCGCCGCTGGTTCGACACGCCGGTTCAGCGCGAGGTGATTCCCCGCCAGGAACTGGCGATCAAGCTGGTATTCGCGATGCGGTCGGGCACGGCGGACGTGGCCGCGGTCGTGCAGCGGCAGCGGGTCGCGACGGTACGGGCGCTGCAGGACGTGACCCGGCTGAAGGCGGAGGCCGAAGCGACCGGGGACACGGCCTGGCTGCTCATGCTCGACGCACTGGTCTTCCAGGCCGAGGCCGAGGCGCGCTGGCTCGACATGTGCGAGGCGCGGCTGGCGCGGGAGGACATGACCGCGGGCCTGGCCCGCCGGCATTCCGGGATTGCGGCAGAAAAGACGGTGGAACGGAGCGGCTAAGTGGTACTCCTCGACCTAGATCACGCGGGGCGGGCCTACGGATCCGGGCACCTGCGGGTAGTCGCGCTGGACGACGTGTCGCTGCGGGTCGGCCCCGGCGAGTTCGTCGCCGTCATGGGGCCCAGCGGTTCGGGCAAGTCAACGCTGCTGCGGCTCGCGGGCGGGCTGGACCGGCCCACCTCCGGTCGCATCCTGCTGGACGGCCGTGACCTGGCCACCCTGGACGAGGCCGGCCTGGCGGAGGCGCGGCGGCGTGAAGTCGGCTTCGTGTTCCAGGAGGCCAACCTGCTCGGGTCGCTGACCGCCGCCGAGAACGTGGCGCTCGCGCTGGAACTGGACGGGGCCAGGCCGAAGGCGGCCATGACCGGCGCCCGCGGCCTGCTGGACACGCTGGGCCTGGGAGCCGTCGGGGGCCGGTTCCCCGCCCAGCTGTCCGGGGGTGAGCAGCAGCGGGTGGCGATCGCCCGCGCGGTCGCCGGAGGGCGGTCGCTGCTGCTGGCGGACGAGCCGACCGGGGCCCTCGACGTCCTGACCGGTGAATCGGTGATGTGCTTGCTGCGCCAGCGGTGCGCGACGGGCTGCGCGGTCATGCTCGTCACCCACAACGTCCGGCACGCCGCCTGGGCCGACCGGGTGGTGTTCCTGAACGACGGCCGGCTCGCCGGCGAGGCGGGCCCGGCCGCCGGTCCCGAGTGCCTGCTGGGAACGGGGCAGGGACGGTGAGCGGCACGGGGGCCGACCCGGCCATCATCGAGCTGGCCGGCGTGGAGAAGACCTACCGCAGTGCAGGGGGCAAGCGAAGGGGGCACGAGGAAGGGCGAAAGGGGAGGCGGGCGGGGCGCGAGCGGGATCGGGTTCCGCGCGCTGAACGGCGTGGACCTGGCCATCGCCGCGGGCGAGATGGTGGCGATCACCGGCCCGTCGGGCAGCGGCAAGACCACCATCATCAACCTCGTGGCCGGCATCGACCGGCCCACCGCCGGCACGGTGACGGTCAACGGCAGCCGCCTGGACCAGATGACCGAGGAGCAGCTCGCCGTCTGGCGCGGCCGCACCATCGGCATCGTCTTCCAGTTCTTCCAGCTGATGCCCACGCTCACCGCGACGGAGAACGCCACGCTCCCGCTGGACCTGGCCCGGCTCGGCGCGGCCCACCAGCGCAAGGCCGTGGCGAGCCGCCACCTCGCCACGGTCGGGCTCGGCGACCGCGGCGACCGGCTCCCCCTGGAGCTGTCCGGCGGGGAGCAGCAGCGTGTCGCGATCGCCAGGGCGATGGCCTGCGAGCCGCCGATCCTGCTCGGCGACGAACCCACAGGAAACCTCGACACGAAGCTGGCCCGGGACATGTTCGACCTGCTCAAGGGCCTGAACGGGAACGGGACCACGGTGGTGTACGTCACGCATGACCAGGCTCTCGCCGGGCTGGCGTCCCGGATCGTGTCCGTTCGCGATGGCCTGATTGTCGGCGATACGGGGCGACGGTCATGAGCACGCTGAGCCGCAAGGCATGGGGCGACCTGACCCAGCACCGCGCCCGCACGCTGCTGGCCGTGTTCACGCTGTGCATCGCCATCGCGAGCCTGGGTTTCCTGGCCGTGCCGATCCTGCTGAACGCAGCCATGAACCGCCAGATCGCGGACAGCCACCTGTACGACGTCGGGATATCCACCAGCACCGTTGACCTGAGCCCGGCCCAGCTCCGCACCCTGGGCCGCCTGCCGGGCGTCGCCGCGGTCAGCCCGGCCGTGGGCTACGCCACCACGGCGACGTCCCCCACCGGCCCCCAGGACGTCGAGCTCGCCGGCACCGCGCTGGCGTCCGCCCCGGTCAATACCGTGGCGCTGTTCACCGGCCGGATGCCGGGGCCGGGTGAGGTCGTGGCCGACGCGGGCAACGCCCGGGCCACCGGCTTCGCCGTCCCCGATGGCGGCACCATCGACGTGCGGGCCGCGAGCGGCAGGCTGGTGCGGCTGCGGGTCAGCGGTACCGGGATGAACCTGGCCGCGACCCCTGGCGCGAACGGCTCGACCACGCCGGTCTTCTACGCCCCGACGGCCACGGTGCAGGCGCTGCGCGGCGCCGGTTACAACTACCTGGGGTTCAAGCTCACCGACGACAGCCCGGCCGCGCAGTCCCGGGTGGTCGCCGAGGTGCGCGCCTACCTGACCGCGCAGACCGGAGCGGATCCGATCACGGCGCTGCCCGCCGTCCGGCCCCCCGGCCAGTGGCCCGGGCAGTCCGGGTTCGGCCACATCATGGCGCTGCTGTACATCATCACGATCCTCGCGTTCGCCTCCGCCCTGTTCCTCATCGCCGCCACGATGAACACCCTCATCGCCGAGCAGGCCGGCGAGATCGCCATCCTCAAGACGCTCGGCGGCCGGCGGCGGCAGATCGCCGGCATCACCGTGCGCACCGCGGCGATGCTCGGCGCGGCGGGCGCCGTGCTCGGCACCATGCTCGGCATCGCCATCGCCTACCTGCTGGCCGGCTACTTCGCCGTGAAGCTCATCGACGTGTCGTTCGGCTTCGCGATCTCGGTCCCGGTGGTCGTGGCCAGCCTCGTGCTCGGCCCGGCGCTCGCCGTCGCCGCGTCGCTGCCCGCGCTGCGCCGCGCGCTGCGCAGGCCCGTGGCCGAGACCCTCGCCGGCACGGGCACCGGCGGTTACGGCTCCGGCTGGCTCGACCGCCTGGTCGCGCGCAGCGGCCTGCTGGCCGGAACCCGGGTGCCCGGCAGCGTGCGGATGGGAGTCCGCAACGCGCTGCGGCAAAAACGCCGCAGCGCGGCCACGATCGCGCAGGTCGCTCGTCGCAGCCGGGCTCGCGATCGCCTTCCTCGCCCTCGGCCAGTCCGTCACCGCCGTCATCAGCCAGACCATCGGCAAGCTGCACTTCAGCATCGGCGCCGGGGTGGCATCGGCCCGCGGCGCGCGGCCGTTCGGCAGCCAGGCGCTCGCCGTCGCCGCCGCGACACCCGGCGTCACCGGAGCCGAGCCCGTCGAGACCAGTTCCGTGCAGTACAACGGGCAGACCTACGTGGCCTGGGGCCTGGGCACCCATCCCCTCTACGCTTACCGGCTGAGCGCGGGCCGCTGGTTCACCGCCGCCGATACCGCCGCGGACACCCGCCCCGCCGTCCCGCCGGTGGTGCTCGGGCCCGCCGTCGCGCGCGCCACCGGCGCCCGGGTCGGGCAGATCCTCACCCTGACCATGGCCGCCGGACTCACCAGGGTCCGGGTCATCGGGATCGACACCGGCCAGACCAACGCGGGCGACACCGTCTACTTCCCGCTGCCCGTGCTGGAACGCCTGGACGGCGGGCCCGGCACCGCGAACTCGATATGGCTCACCACCGGCAGTTCCGCCCACGCCGCCATCGACCGGGCCGCGGCCGCGGCCGCCAGCCGGCTGGCCGCCGCCGGGTACCCGGTCAGCACCACGGAGATCTACGTCACCGAGGCGCAGATCACCGCCGCCGATGCCGCCATCCTCACCATCGTGGAGATCCTGGGCCTGGTGGTGGTGGCCATCATGCTCATGGGCCTGGTCAGCGCCCTCAGCATGGGCGTCATCGAGCGCACCCGGGAGGTCGGGATCCTGCGCTGCCTGGGTGCCAGGGCCCGAAACATCCGGCGGGTCTTCAGCGCCGAGGCGGTGGTCCTGGCCGCTGCCGGCTGGGCTGTCGGAGTCCTGCTCGGCTGGCTGATGTACCAGGGGCTGCTGGCGCTCTTCCAGCACAATGTGGATATCACCCTCCCCGAGGACTTCCCCCCGGCCATACCGCTGATCACGCTCGCCGGCGTGGTCGTGCTCACCCTCATCGTGATCCGCGGGCCGCTGCGCCGCGCCACCCGGATCCAGCCCGGCACGGCCCTGCGGTACCAGTGATGATCCACCTGATCATGTGGCTCATCAGGAAGGTGAGAAGCCGCACCACGTCCCCGGCCGAGGCGTCGGGCGAGGCGTTGGCCGAGGCGCCGGTCGCGGCCTCCGGGCGAGACGAGCCTGCGGTCCAACCGCGAGGTGACCGCTTCGTGAGGCCGCGAGGCCGGCGGCTCCGGGCGGGACGGGCGGCGCTCCGGCGCTGTCTGTCCACAATCTGGGCAAGCGCTTCGGTGACCGGGTCGCGTTCGACGACGTCTCCTTCGAGATCGGCCACGGCGAGGTCTTCGGTTTCCTCGGGCCGAACGGTGCCGGGAAGACCACGACCGTGCGGACGCTCGGCACCCTCATCGCGCCGACCTCGGGCTCCGCGACGGTCGCCGGACTCCCGCTCACGCCCGGGAACGGAGTGGAGATACGCCGCCGGATCTCGATCATGCCCGAGTCGCCCGGTCTCTACCTGCGCCTGAGCGTGGCCGAGAACCTCGCATGCTTCGCCGACCTCTACGAGACGCCCGACCCCGGCGATCGCATCGACCGCGCCCTGCGGGCCGTCAACCTGGCCGACCGGGCCAGCGATGCCTGCGGCACCTTGTCCAAGGGCCTGCGCCAGCGGGTCGCCCTGGCCCGGGCGCTGCTCAGCGACCCGCAGGTGCTGTTCCTCGACGAGCCGACCGCCGGCCTGGACCCGGCCGCCGCCCGCGACGTGCACGAGCTGATCGACGAGCTCCGCCGCAGCGGCGTGACGATCTTCCTTACCACGCACCGCCTCGAAGAGGCCGAACGGCTGTGCGACCGGGTCGCGATCCTGAACACGACCCTGCGCACGATCGGACGGCCCGACGAGCTGCGCGACCGGCTGTTCGCCAAGACGCTCACGGTCAGGACTCTCATCCCCCTCCCGGAGCCCGGGCGCGTCTTCGCCGGCCTCCCTGCCGTCGACAGCTGGCGCCAGGACGACGGCGCCGGCGACTACGTCCTCGCCGTCTCTGACTCGACCCTCGCCGCGCCCGCGGTCACTCGCGCCCTCGTCCAGGCGGGTGCCGACGTGCTGTCGATCGGCGAGTCGCACCACTCGCTCGAGGACGTCTATCTCGAGCTGATCAACGAGGACGAGGAGGCGCGCCGCAGATGAACATCAGCAGGAGGCGCGTGCGGGCCATCTTCCGCAAGGAGCTCCGCGAGTACCGGCGCAACCGCACCATCGTCACCGGGATGGCGATCCTCCCGCTCATCTTCCTCGTCCAGCCCCTGGTCGCCGTCTTGAACCTGAGCGCCTCGGCATCCGGCGGTCTTGCCCAACGAGAATGAGCTGCTGTACCTGCTGGCGATCCCCGCGCTCGTGTCCGCGACGCTGGCCGCGTACTCGGTGGTCGGCGAGCGCCAGCAGGGGACGCTCGAGCCGGTGCTCGGGACGCCGATACGCCGCGAAGAGTTCTTGCTGGGCAAGGCTCTGGCGTCCTTCGTTCCGTCGGTTGCGGTCTCGTACGCGGTCTTCGCGTTCTTCGTGGCCTTGGTCGAGATCTTCGCACAGCCCGGCGTCGCGTCGGCGTTGGTGCGAGGCCCGGACCTGCTCGCCCAGCTGGTGTTCACCCCGCTGCTGGCCGGCTGGTCGATCTGGGTCGGCATCGCGATCTCCACGCGGTCCAGCGAGGTCCGCGTAGCTCAGCAGCTCGGCATACTCGCGAACCTCCCGTCGGTGGTGGTGACATCGCTGATCGCGTTCAACGTGATCCACGCCTCCCTCGGCCTGGCCGTGGGCGGCGCGGTCCTGCTGCTGGCCCTCAACGCACTCGGCTGGCGGGTCACCTCAGCCTCGTTCGACCGCGAACGGCTCATTACCGGTACCCGCTAGGTCCTCCCCGCTAGCTTCAAGATGAACGTCGAGGCCGCTGCGCAAGACCGGACACCGTCTTGCCGGTCGGCCCAGCCGCCGGCCATCCACCATTGGCGACGCAACTGAGCGGCTTCTGCGCCAGACCCTGTCACTTCCCGGTGTCGAGGCGCGCGATCTGCCCGTGTAGGTAACGCTGCTGCTGCAGATTGGCCGGCTGCCGGGCAGCGGCCTCGTAGGCGTCTCGTGCGGCCGCGATGTCACCGGTCATTTCAAGAAGGTAAGCGCGCACCGCATGGAAGCGGCGGTCGGCGTTGATCCTCGGGTCGGACGCCAGTTGTCTTAGCAGTTCGAGGCCGGCTTGCGGGCCCTGGTCCATGCTGACGGCGACGGCATGGTTGAGCGCGGCGACCGGGTTGTTGTCGAGGCGAAGGAGAACTCGATATAGAGCGACGATCTGTGGCCAGTCGGTCGTTTCGGTGCTGGGTGCTTCGTCGTGCACTGCGGCGATCGCCGCCTGGATCTGGTACGGGCCTGTCAGTCCACGAGGAAGGGCAGCAGTAATGAGGCCGACGCCTTCGCTGATGGCGTCGCGGTCCCAGAGGCTGCGGTCCTGCTCGGACATGGGAATGAGCGCTCCATCGGGTCCGCTGCGCGCTCGATGCCGGGCGTGGGTCAAGAGCATGAGGGCCAGGAGCCCGGTTAGCTCGCTGTCCTCGGGCAGCGAGGCGTGAAGGGTGCGGGCCAGGCGGATGGCCTCTTCGGCCAGGTCCATGCGTTGCAGATTCGTGCCCATCGTGCTGGCGTAACCTTCGTTGAAGATCAAATACAGCACTCGCAGCACGACGTCGAGACGGCTCGGCAGCTCGGCTGCACCAGGCATGGCGAAGGGGCTGCCGCTGCCCTTGATGGACTGCTTCGATCGGGTGATGCGCCGGGTCACGGTCGCCTCGGACGTCAAGAAGGCGCGGGCGATCTCGGCAGTGGTAAGCCCGCCGACCGCGCGCAGGGTCAGCACGATCTGCGACGCAATGGGCAGCGAGGGGTGGCAGCACATGCACAGCAGGATGAGGGTGTCGTCGGCGTCAGCCGATCGGTGTCCCGCGCCAGGAGGCTCCCGCGTCTCAGCCACTGCCCACTGGGCCACGGTCTCTTCTCGCCGCCGACGCGCCTGATCGGAGCGCAGGAGGTCGGTCAGCCGACGCGACGCGACGGTGATGAGCCAGGCCTTTGGGTTCTTGGGAAGGCCGTCTCGCGACCATTGCATGTAGGCGGCGAGCAGCGCCTCCTGGGTGGCGTCTTCAGCCAGGTCGAAGTTGCCGTAGCGGCGCACCAACGCGCCGAGGACCTGCGGCGTGAGCCGACGCAGCAGGTCCTCGGTGCCGGTGGCAGCCAACGCGCCAGCCTTTCGGGGCCTCAGCCCTCGTAGTCCGCCTGGTGCTCGTCGATCGGGCGCACGTCGGCGAAGGCGCGCGTTCGCACATGCTCGGGCCCAGGGCAGGTGGCGAGGCGTGCAGCGACCTCGGTGGCCCGGTCGAAGCTTTCGCATTCGACGATCCAGTAGCCCGCGAGTACCTCCTCGGCCTCGGCGTACGGGCCGTCGGTCACCACCGGTACCCCCTCGCGGAGCCCGACCCGACGGGTGTGCACCGGGGCGCTCAGACCGCGGGTCTCGACCAGTTCGCCGGAGTCGAGCAGCTCCTGGCTGAAGGCTCGCATGAACGCTCCAACCGCGGCGAAGTCCTCGGCAGTCCAGGCCGGCTCTGCCGACGGCCGGCCAACCATCTCCTCGTAGTTCTGCTGCGAGGCAAAGGTCAAGATCATGTACTTCATCCTCGTATCCTCTCTCGCGGGCGCCTGCTGGCGCTCTTACCACGGACGTCGGAGCCAACCGCCGCGACCGGACAGTGGCACGCGACCTTCCCCGCTGAAGGCGGATACTGCGTGATTGGGGTCGGGGCCTGGGCGCCGGTGCAGATCCATCTGCACCGGCATCAGGTGGCTACGGGCTTCCCCCGTCCCCTTGGCCCAGCCTGTCATCTGCCAGCAGCATGGGACCACGCTCGTGCCATGACTACACCGGGTAGGGCTCGGCGATGACGGTGTAGCGGCGTCCGCTGGGTGTGGTCCAGATCAACTTGCCGGGTTCGGGCTGGGTGAGGTGCCAGCCGGGGGTTTGCTTGGTCTGGTGGTGGCGGCGGCACAGCGGGTAGAGGTTGCACTCGCAGGTCCGGCCGCCCTGGTCGTGGGGGATGGTGTGGTCGTCGTCGCAGCGCACGGCGGGGCGGCGGCAGCCGGGGAACCCGCACCGGGGGCTTCGGATTTTGATGATGTGCCGCAGCGAGTCCGAGGGCTGGTAGGCGGCGGACTCACGCCGGTGGGCGCAGGTCCCGGTCTCGACCGGGGTGATCGTCACCGTCGCGAGCCAGGCCCGGCGGTCGGTGCCCGGCGGGCCGGGCCCGGCGCGGGCGCAGCCGTGGGCGACCGGCCCGTCCGTCACGCCCGAGCAGGGTGATGCACCAGGTGGCGGCGGGGGTGCGGGCCAGGGCGCCGGCCACATCGCGGCAGGTGCCGGCGTCGGCGGCGCCCAGGCCGCTGATCTGCCCGGGGGTGTCGCTCTGGCCGAGCCAGGCGGCGGCGGGCATGGTCAGGTTCACCGAGCCACCGAACCCGGCCGGCCACCCGGCCGCGGCGGTCCCGGCCGTGCCAGCGCCGTGCCGGTCGCCGGGCCAGGGCCGTCCGCGGCTGCGCCGGGTGTCCTGGCACCGGTGCGGGTCCGGCTGAGCCCGACGCATCGGGGCGGGCGCCGGGCGCGGGGATCAGGGAGTCGAGGGGCTGGCCGGTGAGCCGGGCGGTGAACGCGCGGGCGCGCAGCTGGTCCATCGTTCCGCCAGCCCCGTGGGCCTTGAGCCAGCGGGCGTCAGCGGTCAGGGTCTTGTCCGCGGCCAGCACCTCGCCCGGCGGCAGATCCCGCCCGGCCACCGCGCCGGTCCCGGCCGGCTCGGTCCAGGTCTCGACCCGGGCGTCCTTCTCCGCCTGCTTGCGGCGGCGGATCACCGCGGCCGGGTCGTAGTCCATGATCTGGCCCACCAGGGCGGCGCGCAGCTGACCGGTGGTCATCCCCGGCGCCCTGGGCAGCACAACCCCGGCGATCGCGTTGGCCGCGAGGTATTCCACCAGCATCAGCTGGCCGGTGAACACCTCCGCCTTATCGGCGTCGATCCGCCCCGCCGCCAGCGCCCGGCCCACCCCCGGCAGCCGGGCCAGGCCCTCGGCCACCGCGACCCGCAGGCCCGCGGCCCGGCCGGTCAGCGTCAGCGCCGCCGCGACCTCCTCCTCCACATGCTCACCGGGACGGCCACCGGAACCCGAACGGCGCGCGGCCAGCTCGGCGACCGCGGCCAGCTCCCCGGCGGCGGCACGTGACGCCAGCCGCCGCTGCGCGGTCATCAGGCCAATCAGCTCGTCGTCGGACACGCGGCCCAGGCCGTCGTCCCAGATCCGGTCGGTCACCGTCGCCAGCCGGCCGCCCGGCTCCATCCGGTCCAGGCCTCCGCCCGCGCCGAACCCGCGGCCATCGCCGCCGTCGCGGTGGGTGAAACCGGCGTCCAGCACCTCGGGCACTGCCGCGCCAGCCGGGAGCGGGGCAGCCAGCCGTTCTTCCGGGGGCATGGCCAGCCATTCCGCTGGCGGGTCGGGATCGAGGTCGTCAGGATCGAGATCGGCCGGGTCAAACCCTCCGTCCATCGCGTAAAGGGCAGCCAGCTGCGCTGGGGTCAGCTCGCCATCGAAGGCATCCAGATCGACGGTCACGGCCCTCCTCCCGCGCTGCCGGCTGAGGTCCTGCCTGGCTAAGGTTCTTATTCGATAATGATAGCGTATCTGTCGGACAGTTCATAACTTATTTCGATATCTACGGCGTGTCGGAAGGCGTTCCGCGGGTAGTTTCAGGGCAAGCCACGACGGCAGGAAAGGGCCGAGACTATTTGCTTAGTGCAAACTAAGTCATATGATTGGAGTGCTCCTGCGAGCAGGAGCATGACCGCGAGGACAACACGTCATGGGGCAGCCAGGGTCGGGGCCGCGCCCGGATCAGCCTGACCGGGCCGAGGGCCACGAAAGAGCTCAGGGCCATGGAATGCCGCGCGCGCCGGATCAGACCGGTCAGGCCGAGCCCGTCCCGCAGACCTCACCCCGGCACGATCCGGATCGCGCCGCCAGTTCGCCCGAACCCGGGCACCCGGTCGTGGCCGGCTACGACGGGTCCGAGTCCAGCCGCAACGCGCTCGCCTACGCCGCCGGCATGGCCCGGCGTCTGGCCCGCCCGCTGCTGGTGGTGTACGTGGTCCCGTTCAGCGTCTACTGCGAGCCGATGACCGGACAGGTGATCTGCACGTCGCGGGAGAAGAACGAGATGGAGCGCTGGCTCCTCAGCGAGCTGGACCAGGTCTGCGACGCCGAGGGGCTCGAGGTCAGCGTGATCGCCAGGCGCGGGAACGCCGCCAAGGAGCTCGCGGCCGCCGCCGACATCAGCAGCGCCGATGCGCTGGTCGTGGGCGCGCCCGGGCACCGGCTGCACCACGTGGTCGGCTCCATTCCCAGCTGGCTGGCGCGGCACGCCCGCTGCCCCGTCATCGTCGTGCCCTGACGCGATTGCGCGGGCCAGGAAGACACAGCTGCCGTGACGGCAACGATTGGACGGCGCGGCACCCGTAATTGTCGTGACGGAGCGATAGCTTTCTAACGTGCCGGCCAAAACCAGCGAGCTCCCCGATATCGCCACGCTGCTGGCGGCTGCGGTCGACGGGATCGGGGGAGCCGAGCGGCCCGGGCAGGTCAAAATGGCCGAAGCGGTCGGGCAGGCCATTGACTCCGGGGAGCATGTCGCGGTCCAGGCCGGCACCGGCACAGGGAAATCGCTGGCCTACCTCGTGCCAGCGGCCCGGCATGCGGCCGCGCAGGGCGGTGCGGTCGTGGTGTCCACGGCCACGATCGCCCTGCAGCGCCAGCTCATCGACCGCGACCTGCCCCGTCTCGCGGCCGCGCTGGAACCGCTGCTCGGCCGGCCACCCACGTTCGCGATCCTCAAGGGGCGCCGCAACTACCTGTGCGTGAACCGGCTGCGGAACGGTGCGGCCGACGATCCGCAGGAGGAGCTGTTCGACCACCGCTCGGTCACTGAGATCGGCCGCCAGGTGCAGCGGCTGCAGGAGTGGGCGGCCAGGACCGACACCGGCGACCGTGACGAGCTCGTGCCCGGCGTGGACGAGCGGGCCTGGCGGCAGGTCTCGGTCACCGCCCGGGAGTGTATCGGCGCCCAGCGCTGCCCGTTCGCCGCGCAGTGCTTCGCCGAACTGGCCCGGGATGCGGCCGGCCAGGCCGACATCGTGGTCACCAATCACGCCCTGCTCGCGATCGACGCGCTGGAAGACGGCTTCGTGCTGCCCGAGCACGACGTGGTGATCATCGACGAGGCGCACGACCTGGTCGACCGGGTGACCTCGGTGGCGACCGCCGAGCTGTCGGCCCCCGCCGTGGAGACGGCCGCCCGCCGGGCCGGGCGTCAGCTCGAAGAAGGCGCCGCGAGCCGGCTCAAGGACGCCGGCCACGGACTCGAGCAGATCCTCGCCGAGGCCTACGGCGGGCGGATCGACGTGATGACCGAGCCCCTGGCCACGTCGCTGGCCGCGGTCCGCGACGCCGCGGGCGGCTGCGCCGCGGACATCAGGACCAGTGCCAAGAAGACCGAGGATGAGCCGGAGCAACTCTCCGCGCGGCGGGCCGCCCTGGCCGCGCTCGACGAGATCCACAGCGCGGCCGAGCGGATCCTCGACGCGTTCGGGCAGGACGTGGCGGCCCGGCCCGACGTGGTGTGGCTGGACCAGCCTGCCGACCGCGATTCGCGGCGCCCGCCCACGTTGCGGGTGGCTCCGCTGCAGGTGAGCGAGCTGCTGGCCGAGCGCGTGTTCGGCCGCAGGACGGTGGCCCTGACCTCCGCCACGCTGTCGGTCGGCGGCTCGTTCGTGCCGCTGGCGCACCAGTGGGGCCTGCCCCAGGCTCGGCCCGCCGAGCCCGCGCCCGCCGCGCCCGCGCCCGCGCCGGAATCCGAGGCCAGCGACAACGCGGACGTCGGCACGCCGCACCCGATGGCCTGGTCCGGCATTGACGTCGGCTCGCCGTTCGACCACCCGCGCAGCGGGATCCTGTACGTGGCGCGGCACCTGCCGCCGCCGGGACGCGACGGGCTGCCGGAGCAGTACCTCGACGAGATCCAGGAGCTCATCACCGCGGCCGGGGGGCGCACGCTCGGGCTGTTCTCCTCGATGCGCGCGGCCCGGCAGGCCGCGACCGAGCTGCGCGGCCGGATCGACTACCCGGTGCTCTGCCAGGGCGAGGACCCGACCTCGCAGCTGATCAGCCGGTTCGCCGAGGACGAGGCTAGCTGCCTGTTCGGCACCCTGTCGCTGTGGCAGGGCGTGGACGTGCCCGGCCGGTCGCTGCAGCTCGTGATCATCGACCGGATCCCGTTTCCCCGGCCCGACGACCCGCTGGCCTCGGCCCGGCAGCGCGCCGTGGCCGCGCGCGGCGGGAACGGGTTCATGGACGTGGCCGCGGCCCAGGCTGCGCTGCTGCTGGCCCAGGGCACCGGGCGGCTGCTGCGCACGGTCACCGACCGGGGAGTGGTGGCGATACTCGATCCCCGGCTGGTCACGGCGCGGTACGGCGACTTCCTGCGCGCCTCGCTGCCGCCGTTCTGGACCACGACCAACCCGGAGAT
Organism: uncultured Actinomycetota bacterium; assembly: GCA_963739645.1. GTDB lineage: Bacteria > Actinomycetota > Actinomycetes > Streptosporangiales > Streptosporangiaceae > JASHPR01. The sequence goes on along the minus strand of CAVUBM010000049.1, from coordinate 66,760 downwards.
CGTCCGCGGCGCGCTGCGCCGTCTCGCCGAGTAAGCCCGGGCGAGCAATCACGGTGCTGCCCAACCACGGGCGCCTCGCCGAGTAGCCCTCATGGCATCGTCGGCCAGGCCTGCGCGAACGTCCACTGGTTGCCCTCGAGGTCATCCGCGACGTAGGCCCGCTGCGGGCGGTCGCGGGCGCTGGCGGGCAGGCGCTTAGGATTCCCGCATGCGCTTCAGTATCTGGCCCACGCCGGCCCAGCCCTGGGATGACATCCTCGAGATCACCGCCCACTGCGAGCAGACCGGCTGGGACGGGGTGTACTTCGCCGACCACTTCATGCCGAACGGTCCCGGCCCGGCCCCGCTGGACGGGGACACGCTCGAGTGCTGGTCGGTCATAGCGGCGCTCGCGGCGTCGGTCCCGCGGCTGCGGCTCGCCCCCCTGGTGACCAGCGTGACCTACCGGCACCCCGCGGTCCTGGCCAAGATCGCCGCCGCCGTCGACCACATCAGCGGCGGCCGGCTCACGCTCGGCGTCGGGGCCGGCTGGCAGGAGAACGAGCACGCCGCGTACGGCATCGCGCTCGGGACGGTGCGCGAGCGGCTGGACCGGTTCGAGGAGGCGGTCCAGATCCTGCGTTCGCTGCTCGACCAGCCGCGCACGACCTTCCCCGGCCAGTATTTCCAGCTGGCGGACGCGCCGGCCCAGCCCGCCCCGGTCCAGGACCGGATGCCGCTGCTGATCGGCGGCAGCGGCGAGCGGCGCACGATGCGCATCGCGGCCAAATACGCCGACGAGTGGAACGCCTGGACCACGCCGGAGCTGCTCGCGCACAAGGTTTCGGTGCTGCGGGCGCACTGCGAGGAGGTCGGCCGCGACCCGGCGGAGATCCACGTGTCCACCCAGGCGCACCTGTTCCTGTCGACCGACCAGGCCTGGCTCGACGAGCACCGGCGGGCCGAGCACGGAACGCGGGCGATCGTCGGGACCCCGGACAAGGTGGCCGACATCGTGGGCCGGTACCAGGAGGCCGGTGCCGACGAGCTCATCATCCCGGACTCGAACCTCGGTCCCCTGGGCCGCAAGAAGGACACCTGCGATCTGTTCATGGAGGTCGTGTCAGCCTTCCGGTGATCAGACGCCGACCGGCGTTCCCTTCTCGGCGCCGTCCCTGCGTTTCCTCGTCTCCTTGGCCGCCTGGGAGACGTCCTGCAGGAACGGCACGAAGAGCCCGGCGGCGATCCCGTAGAACAGGCCGGCCTTGAATCCTGCCTTGCTGGACGTCTCGGCCGATGACAGGCTCGTCGCGCTCAGGCTCGGGCTGAGCCCGGATGCGCCCTGCCAGACGATCTCATCGTTGCTTGTTATCTGCCCGGGCGGGAACATCGAGTCGATGCGATCACCGGACAGGCTGACATTGCTCAGGGTCTCCGACGTGGTCACCGACTTGGGGATGGAATACTGCGTGGCGGCCGTGCCAGGGGGAAGCTTGGTGAAGCAGGAAGCGCTGCTTCCGCTGGGCGGCGCATAGCTGCTTCCCGGGGTCGGGCACGACGATTCCGGCGCCTGGAGCACCTCCACGAGCTTCTGGATTCGCTGTTCCCCTGACGTGTTTCGCACCACGTACAGCGGCGTGCTGGCCGTCGCCGACTGCGGCAGCGGGCTCTGCTCAAGGGCCGGCAGCGACAGGCTGATGTCCTGGCCGGCGGTGACCACCGTCGTCGGGGCCGACGCGTTCCCTCGCGACGGGAAGCATCCGATGGGAACGGTCATATGGCTCACGTCGTAGACCGAGGCGAGCACCTCGATCGGCTGCTGGCCAACAACGCCCTGCAACTGCATGGGTACCTGGCCGCGCACGCTCTGCGGGCACGTGACGACGAGCACCCAGGGGGCGACCGCTCCCTTCGGCTCTTTCACGGTGATATCAAGGGCGTCGTTCTGGGTCGCATTGGGCTCGATCGTTGACTGCAGCAAGACGCGGGCATCGCGGTCACTGGTATAGACCGTCGCCGAGACCTGTGAAAAAGGAGATGGCCCGGATTCCGGGAACGCCTGGTTCTGCAGGCGCCACCCGAGAAATGCTAACCCGATGGCTGCGGCCAGAAAAGACCAGCTCAGCAGGCTAATCGCCTGACAGACTTGCCGAATACGCTGCTGTCGCATGACATCTGCCCCCACCATGCGATGACCGCGCCAGCCGGTCAGCTCTCGACGATCGAGGCCGTCACCGCCAGCGGCCGCAAGTCGAACAGCTGCAGCGGCCCCGATACCAGGCCGGGGCCGGCGATCGACGTGCGCTCGGTGGTCAGCACCGCGAGCCCCGCGCTGGTCTGAGGGCCGGAGTCGAGGTTGACCTGCGGCATGGTGACCGTGACCACGAGCGTGTGGCTGTCAGGAACCTCTTCGTGAATGGCCCTGATCACGATGCCCTCGCGGGTCGTGTCCAGGCTGGGAGCACGCAGTTCGCGGTCGTCGACGGTCAGGGACACGACGCTGCCCCCCGAGATGCCGTCGAGGTCGACGGTGCCGTCGATGCCGGCGCCGGAGACGGCGAAGTGATTGGCCGGACTGAATGGCATGGAAACCCCCCAGGTGATCAGATCTGACTGCTCACGAGTCACATCCGCTGGCTGCTGATACTTGTCAGAGCCGGTACCCGCGGGCGTGATACAGCCCCGCAGGCATCGTCAGCTGGAGGTGGGGAGCCTGGTCCCGGCCAGGTAGGCGCCGACCAGGGCGTCGGTGAACTGGCGTGTGACGTCTTCCCTGGTCACGAGGACCCGGTAGTAGACGGGCCCGGCGACCTGGTCGATGGCGAGGTCGATATCGGTGCCGTCGGCCAGCTCGCCCCGCCCGCGAGCCCGCAGGAACGGGACGCGGTCGCGGTCGCGCTGCGGGGCCACGACCTCGGCCTGGAAGCGGGCCGCGACGGCAGGGTCGTGCTGAGCCTGGCCGGCCAGGGCCCGGAAGACAGCGCCGGCGTCGGTGGTCGTCAGGAACGCGGCGAGCTGCCCGAGGTGGTCGCGCAGGTCGCTGCCGAGGTCGCCGTGGCCCGGCGTGGTGAAGTGCTCGTCCGCGTCGGCGATGAGGGCCTCGAACAGGATGTCGCTCTTGGAATCCCACCAGCGGTAGATGGTCTGCTTGGCCACCCCGGCCCTGGCCGCGATGCCCTCGATCGTCACGCCCGCCCAGCCGCGCTCGGCCAGCAGGTCGTCGGCGGCCTCCAGGACGGCCATCCGGGCCTGCTCGCTGCGCCCGTGCCGGTTGCCGTAGTGACGCGTCGCACCGGCACCGGCCGGCCCGCTGGCCGTCATGGCGTCATCATAGCGAGATGTTGTCTAGACGCAACGTTGCGTCTAGGGTTGACCTCATGACCAGTACTCTCAGCTCACCCCCCGTCCAGGACGTGCTCGGCCGGCTGTTCGCCGCGGCCGACCGGGACGATGACCACGCGCCCGCACTGCCCCCCGGGCGAACGCACGCGACCGCCTCACCGCGGGAGCGCTCTGAGGCCCTGCCAGGACGTCTACCTCCCGATCTCGGCCGAGGCGGGCCAGCTGCTCTACGCACTGGTCCGGGCCATCCGGCCGGAAACCGTGGTGGAGTTCGGCACCTCGTTTGGCATCTCGACCATCTACCTCGCGGCCGCGGTGACCGACAACGGCACCGGTCACGTCGTGACCACGGAGCTGAGCAGCACGAAGGTCGACGCGGCCCGGGCCAACCTGCGGCAGGCGGGCGTGGACCGCGTGGTGACCGTCCTGCCCGGTGACGCGCGGGAGACGCTGGCCGGCCTCCGCGGCCCGGTCGGCCTCGTCCTGCTGGACGGGTGGAAGGACCTGTGCCTGCCCGTGCTCCGCCTGCTGGAGCCTGTGCTCTCGCCCGGTGCGCTGGTCGCCGCCGACGACAACAGTCACGCCAGCCTGGCGGAATACCTCGGCTACGTCAGGGACCCGGCCAGCGGGTACGTGACCGTGTCCTTCCCGGTCGAGGACGGCATGGAGATCAGCTCCTGGACGGGCCGGCGCCCGTAATCCCGGGTTGACGCGCATATTATGGATATGTAATATCCATAATATGAGGCTGCCCGAAGGCGTGGAATGGGCCCTGCACTGCACCTGGCTGCTGACCTTCACCCGCGACCGTGACCCGCTGCCGGCCCGGCGCCTGGCCGAGTTCTATGACCTGCCCGAGGCCTACCTGGCCAAGCTGCTCAAGGCGCTGGTGCGGGCGGACCTGCTCAGCGCGACCAGCGGCCCGCGGGGCGGGTTCCGGCTGGCCCGCCCGCCCGGAGACATCACCGTCGCCGACATCGTCGAGGCCGTGGAGGGGCCGAGCCCGCTGTTCCACTGCACCGAGATCCGCCAGCGCGGGCCGGTTCCGCTCACCGGCGCCGCCTGCCGGCGGCCCTGCGGCATCGCCCAGGTGATGGACCGCGCCGAGAGCGCCTGGCGGGCGGAGCTGGCGGCGACCACGATTGCCGACCTGGTTGAAACCTCGGGCATAGGTGCCGTTACGCGAGTGACCTCGTGGCTGGCCACGCTGCCCGGGGGGATGGTGACCCGCGCGGGCCGGCCGACGGAGCCCGCGACGCGCAAGGAGGACAGGACATGAAACTCGACCACCGGATACGGGACGCCGAGACCCGGCTGTTCGCCCGCTACGGCCTGCGGCCCGACGAGTCGTTCCTCGACACCGGCCCGGGCCGGATGCGGCTGCGTGTGCTCAGCGTCGGTGACGGCCCGCCGCTGGTGATGCTGCACGGCGTGAGCCTGGCCGCGGCGGTGTGGGCGCCGTGGCTCGCCGACTTCACCGGGTACCGGGCCCATCTGGTCGAGCTGCCCGGCCACGGCCTGTCCGGGCCGTCCGGCTACCGGACCGGCAACGTGCGCGGCCACACCCTGGCCCTGCTGGACGGCCTGTTCGACGCGCTCGGCCTGGCCACCGCGCCGGTCGTGGCCCACTCCCTGGGCGGGATGTTCGCGCTGTGGTACGCGGCCGCCCGGCCAGAACGCATCGCCTCCCTCGTGGCCATCGGCGAGCCCGCGGCCGCGCTGCCCGGGGTCCGGGTCCGGATGCCGTTGTCGCTGCTCACCGTCCCTGGGCTCAGCCAGGCCATGCTGCGCAGCCCCTCGCCGCGGCCGGTGTACCGGAGGCTGCTCGGCCAGGGACTCAGCCCGGCCGCCGCCGCGGCCGCGCCCGATGAGCTGCTCGACGTGCTGCGCTTCGCGGCCCGCCGCCCGGGCAACGTCACGACCGTGGCCTCGCTCATGCACGCGATCGATCACTTCCGCCGGCCGCGGGCCGACGTGGTCATGACCGACGCCGAGTTCGGCCAGATCACCGCGCCGGTCATGTTCTGTATCGGCACCGCTGACCCGTTCCTCAGCCCCGCGCAGGCCCGTCCCTCGGTGGCCAAAATTCCCGGGCGCGGTCCTGCATGAGGTCCCCGGCGGGCACGGGCCGTGGCTGGACGATCCCGCGGGCTGCGCCACGCTCGTGACCGGCCACCTCGCGGCGACGGGGTTCGCGCCTGTTTAGCCTCGGGGGGACGACCCCCCAGACCCCCCCGCGTGCCACCTGCTCGGGCCAGCCTTCGGCCGGCCGTCGCAGTCGGCCCAGCGCCTTCGGCGCTAGCCCGGCTGGCCGAGTACCTCATCGGCGGCACGGGCGCCGGAGCGCAGCGCGCCTTCCATCAGGCCGGCCCAGTCCCCGGCGGTGTGCTCGCCGGCGAAGTGCACCCGGCCCAGGGGCGCGGCGATGAGCTGGTCATCGCCGTCGGCCGCGTCGACGGTGGCCGCGGAGTACGACTCACCGGCCCACGGATCATCGTTCCAGGTGGTGACCAGAGCTCGGCCGGTGTCCAGGGCCAGCTCGGGACGCAGCGCCGCCACCTGGGACGCCCACCGGGCCGGGCCGTCGGTCACGGCCAGGGTCGCCAGCCCCGCCTCGGTGCCGCCGAACGCGTGCAGGACCGGCTGGACCTGGCCCGACGCGTCGGTCGCGGTCCAGGTCCAGAAGCGCTCCGGCACGCTCTGCACCGCCGACGCGGCCGCCGGGCGGGTCAGCGGGACGTGCAGCTTGGCGTTGTGCGCCAGCCCGGCCCGCCGCCAGGCGTCCCGGTAGCGGTCCGGCACCGGCGGCGAGAACGGCAGCTCCCGCAGCACGGCCATGGGCACCGCGACGATCACCGCGCCCCCGGCCACCAGTCCGTCGCCGGTGAGCACCCGCACACCCTCGTGATCATGCTCGACGACCCGGACCGGGCTGCGCAGCCGGACCGCGGACCCGAGCCGGCCGGCCAGGCCCTCGGCCAGCCGCTGGTTGCCCCCGGCCACCCGCCAGGACGGCCGGCGCGTGAAACCGCTGGTCACGTCCCTGACCGCCGCCGCGGCCAGCACCCCGGCCGGGACGCCGTTGGTGATCTCCGCGCGGGACAGGTACGCGGCCAGCGCTCCGGCGGGGCCGTCCCAGCCCGCGACCACCTCGGCCAGGGATGCCCCCGGCGGGGCGGAGGCGGCGGCGCGGCCCACGGCCGCCGCGCACCGGGCCACGTCCTGGGGCGTGGTCAGCGGCCCGTCCCGGGGCTCCCGCTCGTAATAGGACATGGTCGTGTCCGCGAGCTCCAGGCCGAGCCCGGCCAGCACCGCCCGCATCACCTCGTAGCCGTCCAGCACGAACTCGCCGCCCCGCTCGATCACGCTGCACGGGTCACCGGGCACCAGCTCCTGGGACCACACGCGGCCGCCGACCCGGTCCCGCGCCTCGAGCACCACCACCTCGTGCCCGGCGCTGGCCACCCGGTCCGCCGCCATCAGGCCGGCGAACCCGGCCCCCACCACCACAACCCGCACGTCGGCTCCTGCCTCCCGGCGCGGCCCGGCCGTCTACTCGGCGCTCGACGCGGCCCAGAGGTTGATGCCGGCGTCCACCGCGTCGCTGTCGATCGCGGCCAGCTCCTCGGCGCTGAACGAGGTGTTGCGCAGCGCGCCGAGGTTCTCCTCCAGCTGCGCCACGCTGCTCGCGCCGATGAGCACCGAGGTGACCCGCTCGTCTCGCAGCGCCCAGGCCAGCGCGAGCTGGGCCAGGGACTGCCCCCGGGCGCTGGCGATCTTGTTCAGCGCGCGGACGTGGGCCAGGACCGGCTCGGTGAGCTGGTCGCGGTCGAGCGAGCCGCCGCTCTGGGTGGCACGCGAGCCCTCCGGGACCCCGTTCAGGTACTTCCCGGTGAGCACGCCCTGCGCCAGCGGCGAGAACGCGATGCAGCCGATGCCCTCCCGGCCGAGGACGTCGAGCAGGCCGCCCTCGATCCAGCGGTTCAGCATCGAGTACGACGGCTGGTGGATGAGCAGGGGCGTGCCCAGCCGGCGCATGATCGCCGCTGCCTCGGCGGTCCGCTCCGCCGAGTACGACGAGATGCCGGCGTACAGCGCCCGGCCCGACCTGACCGCGGTGTCGAGGGCACCCATGGTCTCCTCGAGCGGGGTGTCCGGGTCGGCCCGGTGGCTGTAGAAGATGTCGACGTAGTCCAGGCCCATCCGGCTCAGCGACTGGTCCAGGCTGGCCAGCAGGTACTTCCGCGAACCCCCGTCGCCGTAGGGCCCGGGCCACATGTCGTAGCCGGCCTTGGTCGAGATGATCAGCTCGTCCCGGTACGGACGCAGGTCCTGGCGCATGATGCGGCCGAAGTTGATCTCGGCCGAGCCGTACGGGGACCCGTGCTTCAATCTTCCCAAAGGATCATCTGACGTGCTGAGCGAGCTTCCCCCGTAGTTGTTGGCCAGGTCGAAGTGTGTGACACCCAGGTCAAAGGCGCGCAGCAGGATCGCCCGCTGTGTGTCGAGCGGCCGGTCATACCCGAAGTTCTGCCAGAGCCCGAGCGAGACCCCGGGAAGCAGGATCCCGCTGCGGCCGCAGTGGCGGTACGGGATGGTCTGGTAACGGTCAGCAGCGGCGATATAGGTCATGCCGCGAGTCTCTCACCGGGCCCGGACGAGGCATCCGCGGGCCCGGCGGGGGTTTCTAGATGACGTCGTGACCGGGGTGCGGCTCGGCGGGGATCGAGCCGAGCCGGCCGGCCTGGAAGTCCTCGAACGCCTGGACCAGTTCGTCCCTGGTGTTCATCACGAACGGCCCGTACGCGGCGACGGGCTCCCGGATCGGCTCGCCGCCGAGGACCAGGATGTCCAGCCCGTGGCTGGGTCCGTCGTCGCGGGTGCTCGCCGCGATGGTGATCACGTCGCCCGCGCCGAACACCGCGAGCTGGCCCGTGCGCACCGGCCGCCCGGCCGTCCCCACGGTGCCCGATCCGGCCAGCACGTAGCCGAGGGCGCTGAAGTCGTTCCGCCACGGCAGCCGCAGCTGGGCGCCGGGCTGCAGGGTGGCGTGCAGCAGCGTGATCGGCGTATGGGTGACCCCCGGACCCTGGTGGCCGCCCACCTCGCCCGCGATGACGCGGACCAGGGCGCCGCCGTCTGGCGAGCTCAGCAGGGCCACCTGCCCGGCCTTGATGTCCTGGTAGCGGGGGGCCGCCATCTTGAGGCGGGAGGGCAGGTTGACCCAGAGCTGGAAGCCGTGGAACAGCCCGCCGCTCATGACCAGGTCCTCGGGCGGCTCCTCGATGTGCAGGATGCCGCCGCCCGCGGTCATCCACTGGGTGTCCCCGTTGGTGATCAGCCCGCCGCCGCCGTTGGAGTCCTGGTGGCGGAACGTGCCGTCGATCATGTAGGTCACGGTCTCGAAGCCGCGGTGTGGGTGCCAGGCCGTGCCCTTGGGCTCGCCCGGTGCGTAGTCCACCTCGCCCATCTGGTCCATGTGAATGAACGGGTCGAGGGCCCGCAGGTCAACGCCCGCGAACGCGCGGCGGACCGGGAACCCCTCGCCTTCGTAGCCGGATGGCGCGGTGGTCACCCCGAGGACCGGCCGGTCCAGCGCGATCGCGGGATCTGGCTCCTCGATCCTGGGCAGCACCAGAATGTCGTCGACCGTAACCGCTGGCATGGCTCCATCCTCCTCCGCAAGGTCACGTCTTGTTAGGGGGCATCAACGGTGATTGAACTCGCAACATTCCCCGGCGGTGGCTCCGGGCTAATGGGGGTTGGGCGTCTTGGGGCTGGTGGGGGCCCTGGCTCCGGGGTCGAGTGGGCGGGTGGTTCCCGGCTAGAGCGGGAAGCCGGCCTCCAGGTTGGCCAGGGCCGTGTCGATCCGCTCGAACATGTCCGTCGTCGGCATCTCCTCCCACGGCATCGTGGCCGACATGATGACGCCGACCACCGCCCCGGCCAGATTGCGGACCGCGAAGTCATCGGGGGAGCGCCCGGTTCGCAGCGCGACCGCGGCCGCGATCTGCTCGATCGTCCGGGCGAACTCGTCCAGCGCGCGGGCCCGCACCTCGGGGACGGTCATGGTCAGCTTGGTGGTCTCCCTGAAGCGGCCGAGTTCCTCGGGCGTAAGCGTGGTGATCATCTGCGCCGCCGCGGCGCGGAACGCGGCGATCGGGCTCATCTCGGCAGGCAGGGACTGGAAGGTCTTCATGCCGAGGACGTCGATGTCGTCCTGCAGGACGACATCCTCCTTGGTGGGGAAGTAGCGGAAGAACGTGCTCGGCGAGACCTCGGCCGCCTCGGCGATCTGCTCGACGGTCGTGGCGTAGTAGCCCTGTTCCCGGAAAAGCCGGAGCGCGTGCTCCCTGATGGCAGCACGCGTCCTGGCCTTCTTCCGTTCACGCAGCCCGGCGGGTCTGTCCGTGGCCGGTGCCTCGCTCATGGTTGTCATTCTGCCCTCGCGGGCGCCGGAACGGCAGTGGGCTCACCGGCCGGGGGCGGCTGCGGCGCCGTCTGGCGTGGCAGGAAGGCCAGCGCCAGCAGGGCGGCGGCGAGGGCGATGCCCGCGCAGCACCAGAGCATCATGTCCATGCCGTGCACGAAGGCGACCTCCACGGAGCGCAGCAGGGGCGCCGAGCCCAGGCTGCGGGCCACCTCGACGCCGCCGGACACGCCAGACTTCGCCGCGTCTGCGGCCGCGGCCGGCAGCCCGGTGACGTCGAGCCTGGCCTGGTAGGCCGAGCTGAGCAGGGTGCCCAGGATCGCGGCCCCCAGGGTGGCCCCGACCTGGCGCAGCGCCTGGATCAGCGAGGAGCCCGCGCCGCTCCGCTCGGCCGAGAGCGCGCCCAGGGCCGCGTTCATGGCCGACGGCATGGCCAGGCCGAGCCCCGCCCCCGCCGCGGCGAACCACGCCGCGCCAAAGCCGGTGCCGCTGTCGATGCTGGTGAGGGCCCCGGCCGCCAGGGCCGCCGCCATCACCGCGAACCCGGACGCCACCAGCGCCTTGGGGCTCAGCCCGGACCGGCCCGGCGCGCTCTGGAGCCTGGTCCCGGCCACCATGCCGACGACCATCCCGCCGATCATCGGCAGCAGCCGCAACCCGGCACCGAAGGAGTCGAGGCCGCGGACGTCCCTGAAGTACAGCGGCATCGCGAACAGGATCCCGAACAGCGCGAAGGACACCAGCGTGGACAGGATCGTGCCCCAGGTGAAGCCCGCCGACTGGAACAGGGTCAGCTGAACCAGCGGCTGCCCGCCCGGGCGCCGGGATACCCGCCGCTCCCAGGCCACGAAGGCCGTCAGGATCACGACGCCGCCCGCCATCGTGACCAGCGCGGTCGCGTCACCCCAGCCGTCCTGGCCGGCCTGGATGACGCCGTAGGTGAGGCTGGTCAGGCCGAGGCTTGAGATCACCACGCCGGCCAGGTCCAGCCGGGGGCGCCGCTCGCTGCGGGACTCCGGCATCAGCAGCGTCACGGCGATCAGCGCGAGCGCGATGACCGGGACGTTGATCAGGAACACCGACCCCCACCAGAAGTTGTCCAGCAGCCAGCCGCCCAGCAGCGGGCCGACCGGGTAGCCGATGAACACCGCGCCCATGACCACCGCGATGGCCTTCGGGCGCTCCTCCGGGGTGAACAGCACCGGGATGACCGCGATCGACAGCGGCAGGATCACCGCCGCGCCCAGCCCGAGCACGGCCCGCGCGGCCACGAGCTCGCCCGACGACTGCGAGTAGGCGCAGGCCAGCGACGCCACGGCAAACACGACCAGCCCTACAATCAGCATCTTCTTCCGGCCGAACCGGTCGCCGAGCAGGCCCGCGGGCAGCAGCGCCGCGGCCAGCACCAGGCTGTAGGAGTCGATGAACCACTGCAGGTCGCTGGTTGACGCGTGCAGCTGGACCCCGAGCGTGGGCAGGGCCAGGTTCAGCACGGTGAGGTCGAGGCCCACGACCAAAACGCTCAGCGCGAGGGCGCCCAGGGCCCACCACCGGCGCCGCTCGGAGTTGCCCGCGGCATCGCGGCCAGCGGTGCCAAGGCTCATGGCACTGTCGCTCATGACATTGACCCTCTTTCGGTAGTGCATCTGAAACGGATGCTACAAGCTTTTGAGAGTCACTGTCAACTTACGGTGCCAGCGTTTGGGGCGGCAGATGACGGCGGGACGACAGGCAGATGAGGTCGCGCCAGGATCTCGTTATGAAACGGCCCGGGGAACGGTTTCGGGTCGTCACGGAGGGCGCGCAGGGGTTTACTGGTGGCGTAAGAATCCCTTCTGGAAGGAGCCTCACCGTGTCCGCGGTACGTCGGATCATCGTCGGCGTCAGCGGGTCACCGGGCAGCCTCCAGGCGCTCCGCCATGCAGCCGATCTCGCCCGCGAGCTTCACGCGGCCTTGGTCCCCATACACGCGTGGACGCCCCCGGGCGGTGACCTCGCCGATCGCAGCCACCCATCGCCTTACCTGCGTCAGTACTGGAACGACGCCGCCTGGCAGCGCCTCTGGCATGCCATCGACCTCGCGTTCGGCGGCGTCCCCGACGACGTGGCCGTCCAGTCCCAAGTCCTGCGCGGCGAGCCGGGACGCGTGCTCGTCAACGTGGCGTGCGAGCCCGACGACATCCTGGTCGTCGGCGCGGGGCGCCGCGGGCCGCTGGCCCACGCGGTGGCCTGCCGGGTCAGCCGCTACTGCCTGGCGCACGCGAAGTGCCTGGTGCTCGCGGTGCCGCCGCCGGCGCTGGCCCAGGTGGGACACGGGCTCCGCGGCTGGGCGTTCCGGCATCGCGGGCTGAGCCCGGGCAACCTGGGGCAGCCCGCGCACTGACCAGGCCGCCGTGAACCGGGCCGGACCCGGCCTGGCAGGCCTGACACCGGCGTTGAACAATGGGTGTGCCGAGCAACGTCAGGGAGGCAGGCCATGCCACAGCCAGAAGGTGCCGAGCTTGAGCGAGTCCGGGCCCGCCGGGACGAGCTGCGCAAGCGCTACCTGCATCCGGTCGGCGACCGGCCGCCGACGACGGTCCGGGGCGTGCATCACCTCGCCCTGATCGCCAAGGACACCGAGGAGACGATCAAGTTCTACCAGGAGTTCCTCGGCTTCCCGCTGGTCGAGCTGGTGGAGAACCGGGACTACGCGGGCTCGAACCACTTCTTCTTCGACATCGGGAACCGCAACCTGCTCGGGTTCTTCGACTTCCCCGGGCACGATCACCCGGCGTTCATGGAGACCATCGGCGGGGTGCAGCACCTGGCCATCTCGATCTCCTCGGACCAGTTCGAGGCCGCGAAGAAGAAGCTGGAGCAGGCGGGCGTGGACTACCTCGGACCGGACCGGGGCGCGGACGACAGCATGTACTTCCGGGACCCGAACGGGATCGGGATCGAGCTCTACCGCGAGCAGCTCGGCGTGTTCGAGGGGGAGCACCTGCTGGGCTGACGTGCCCCTCAGCCGACGGGACAGGCGGGACGCCAGTGCGCTGTCCACGAACGTTCACCGGGTCGGCTGACTGATAGCGAACGCCAGCAACGCTGGGGCCGCCCGAGGCCCAGGCCGCGAGCTACATGACCAGCCTGGCAGACATTCATGGGCAGCGCACCAGGCGGGAGCGGTGGCGCGACGTGCCGGCAGCCGGGTACCTTCGGAGGCGGCGACCGTCCGCGCCCAACCTCCGGCGACCCGCCCCAGCCGGGTCACCCGACGGAGGCAAAGGGACCATCGTCTACCTCCCCGACCAGACATAGTGCCGCATCAGGCAAGGTTCGCCCTGTCGACGTTTGGCTAGGCTTGGGTGCGTGGATGAGCGGCGTTCGGCGCCTGGCACCGATACGAGGCGGCGCACGGCAGTTCTCCACCGTCTGGCCTGGATGTTCACCGGGATGGAATGTCCGCATCCGGTTCGGGTTGGTGTGGACGGATTCTCTGCGGCTGGCAAGTCCACGTTGGCCGATGAGCTGGCGGCTACGGTGATGGGCCACGGTCGCACGAGCCTTCGGGCCGATCTGGATGACTTCAAGCGGCCACGCGCTGAACGACCTCCAGGCCCAGCTGGCTTCTACCATGGTGCGTTCGATCTCGACGCGATCCGCGCCCTGCTGCTGTCACCCCTCGGGCCGGGTGGGGATCGGCAGATCCGCTTGAAGTTCTTCGACCAGCAGAACCAGGCACCGTTCCCAGTCGAGGTGCAGTCCGTGGCCGCCGACACGATCGTGATCGCCGATGGCGCCTACCTGCTGCGTCCCGAGCTCCGCGACCTCTGGGACTTCCGGATCTTTGTTGAGATCGATTTCGACCTGGTGCTCGCCAGGGGCGCCGCCCGGGACTCTGCCTGGATGGACTCCGCGCAGGCGGCAGCAACGCACTATCGCCGTTACTACATCCCCGCCGAGCGGATGTACGACGCAGAGGCTGATCCTCGATCTCACGCCGATGTCATCGTCGATAACCGGGACGTCGCCGCCCCGGTACTTCGCCAGGGCGGAGCTCAGGGAACCTTACCCGGTAGTGACGTGACGCGCTGTTCGGAAGCTGGTCCGGACGTCACGGTGTCGCCAGGCTGTCCGGGTGGGAGAACGAGTGCGGGTCCGCGAAATCGATGATGATCAGGGCCGCCGGCTGGTGCTGGGGCGGGTGGGCGCCGAAGTTCACCTTGGGCCAGCGGCGGGAGGTCAAGAAGATCGCCAAGTCCAGGCCAGCGGAGCATGGCCTGCCGTTTCCGCCTGGAGCCTGTCCAAGCTGGCGGAGTTCCTGGTGGCCATCAAGCCGCGCAAGACCCGGGCCAGGTTCCTGGAATCTGCCGCTACCTGCGCTCCCTCTACCCACCCCAGACCAGGATCGCGATCTTCTGATGCTCTTATTTCTGTCGACCCGTCTGGAGTACCTCTTTGCGTCCTGCCGCAGGCGTCCATGGAGTGTGGGGCCGCTTCCTTTGAGCCCGGCTGCGCAACTGAGTTGTTGGGAGGGTCTGGGGCGAATGCCGACGGCTGTCAGCATGGGAGATGCCGCTGGCTATCGCACGCGGATTAAGTGCCCGTCTGGCGAGGGCTCGACTGGAGGAGAGCTGTCATGGTGGCCGGGGACCTGGCGAGCGGGGTATGGGACCCGTTCGGGACCTTGCGGGGCGCGCTCTGGATCGGTGGCGGCCAGTGGGCTGGGAAGTCCACGGTGGCGCGCATTCTCGCGCTGCGTTACGGGCTGACTGCCTACCACTACGACTATCACGACGCTCGCGGCCACGAGGACCGTCGCATCGCGCGCCGGGTCCGTCTCGCCGAGCCGGTCAGCGGTCCTGACCCCGAACAGGCCTGGGTTAACACCACTCCAGAGCAAATGGCCGCCGACACGCTGGCAGGCTTTCCGGTCAGGTTCGAATGGGCGCTGGATGATCTGCGCGCCCTGGTTTCAGGCAGGCCAGTCATCGCCGAGGGCTGGGGGCTGCGCCCCGAGCTGGTCGCCCCAATCATCGACTCGCCGGCGCGCATGGTGGTCATGGTCGCCACGCCGGAGTTCCGCCTCCAGCAGGCGCGCGAGCTGCCCCGGGCTGCCGGGATCGGTCACTCTGTCAGCGATCGTGACCGGGCGCAGCGCAACCGCCTGGGCAGGGACCAGCTCGTCGCCGACGATGCCGTGCGGACTGCGCGCCGCCTTGGAATACAGGTCATAGAGGTGGACGGTAGCCTCGGCGCGGACGCGGTTGCGGACCTCGTCGCCGCCCGCTTCAAGGCATACCTGCGGTGATCACGAACCGTCAGTCGGGCCGGCCGGTCATACCTGCCGCTGCGGCGTCGCCCCGCGCAGACGAACCAGTCGGCCCGTCACCCCGGCGCGGGGCCCGGATCTCCAGGGTCCGATGACTAGCCGGTCTTCCTCAGCCGTGGCTGGCTGGAAGCTGCGCCGTATACCTTTCCCGCCGGGCCGACGTCATTGGGGCCTGTAAGCCGGTGAAGGTTAGCGTCACCGCACTAGCGAAGCTCCCGCCGGATCACCAGGCGCACCGCGGTCCAGGTCTGGTCGATTGCGCAGACCTTGTTGTCGACCAAGCCGGTGGGCAGGGCGATCTCGCGGACCACGTCGTCGCTCATGTCGGTGGGCACCTTGGCGGCCTTCTTCGGCCACGCCACCCACAGCCCGCAGGCCGGGGCCATGCGGTCGCGGAGCCTGCCGAGCTCCGCCTCCAGCTCGGCGCGCCAGGACACGAACACCACGATGACGTCGAACAGCGCGTCGCCGTCCAGGTCCGTGTGCAGCTCGGCCACGCCGGGCACCTCGGCCAGGGCGTCTTCCAGCCAGCCTGGCGCCCCGATCAGGGCGACAGCGTCTCCTGGCCCGATGCCGAGCTTCTGCGGCAGCGGGGTTCCCGAGTACCCGGCCGGCTGGTTCACCCGGCCGCCTGGTATCTCGCCTGCAGAGTGGCCAGCCCGTCGCCGGACAGGTCGGCCAGTGCGGCCGAGCGCCCGGTCATGGCGAGCGTGAGGGACAGCACGGGCCCGGACACCTCGGGGCCGCTGCCAGCCGACCACTGCGTGTCGGTGGCACGGAGGGTGAGCCCGGCAATGCGGTCCTTGCTGCCGATCAGCAGATTCGAGCCCTTGAAAAAGTCAGCCACCTGGATGACCGCCTCGGTCGGGTAGTCCCGGTAGATGCCGACCGGCCTGCGGATGTCCTCGCCGTGGATGATGGCCTCGCCCAGCATGGCCACGGTCGGTCCCGGCGGGCTGGTGGTCCTGGACTCCAGGCTGCGGAACTCGGCCAGCCCCTGGGCGGGCGTGCCCGCGGTCTCCCGGCGCACGTTCTTCGCGTTCATCGCGTTGAAGCGGAAGCCCGAGCCGGCCATCTCCATGAGGAACCTGGCCGGTGTCATCCTGGCGGTCGCGGTCATGTGGCCGAGGACGTCGCGCACCGTCCAGTCACCGCACAGCGACGGGGCCGACCACTGCGCGTCGTCCAGCGACGCAAGGTCCTCCGCTAAGGCTCGGCGCTCGGCGTGGATCAGCGGCCATGGGCTGGCTGTGGCCATCACTCCCCCATCAAAGGTCCCGACCGACAGCTTGTCACTATCTTGTAACTGCCGTCAGGCACAACTGCAGGATGAGCATTCCGCCCGGCCGGCCCGGGCCGCCAGGCGCGGACGCCCTGGCCGGCCTCATGCAGCTGCCGGGGCCGGGGCAGTGCTGCCCGCCGGGAGCCGTCTGGCCGATGAGCGGCGGCTCACTCGGCGGGATTCCCGAAATTTGTTCGTTCCTGGTGTCGATGGCGCGGTTCTCTATCCGTCTCCTAGGTGTCTGAACCACCGAACGAAGGGAAGGGCTGGCGTGAAGTACATGCTGCTGATCATGGGTTTCCGCAAAGGCGAGGGCATGCCCCAGCCGCCGAGCAGCGGAGCACCCTCGGCGGAGGAGTTCATGCAGTACCAGCAGGAGCTCGGGCAGGCCGGTGTGCACGTTGACTCCGGCCTGCTCCACTCTTTTGAGGACGCCACCCAGGTGCAGGTCAACGATGCTGGCGAGCGACTGGTGACCAACGGGCCGTTCGCCGAGTCCCGCGAGTACCTGGGCGGCTATCAGATCATCGACGTCCCCGACCTCGACGCAGCGCTTGACTGGGCGGCCAGGTGCCCGGGCGCGAAGTACGGGCGCGTCGAGGTGCGTCCGCTCGCCGAGTTCTGAGGACCAAGGCGATGGGGCCGGCAGGCGAACCGATCGAGGCAGTGTTCCGAGAGGAGCGCGGCCGTCTGCTGGCCCTGCTCGCGGCCCGATTCGGCGACCTCGATCTCGCCGAGGAGGTAACCGCTGAGGCCCTTCTGGCAGCGGTAGAGACCTGGCCACGGTCCGGGGTCCCGCGCGAGCCGCTGGCCTGGCTGGCCACCACGGCCCGGCGCAAGGCCCTCGACCGGATCCGGCGGGACGCCACGTTGGCCACCAAGCTCGCCACTCTGCACGCCGATGCCGATCCGGCGCGCCGCGCAGAGCCGGTCCCAGAGCACGAGCACATCCCCGACGACCGGTTGCAGCTCATGTTCGCGTGCTGTCACCCTGCTCTCGACCTGGACACGCAGACCGGACTCACCCTGCGCTACATCGCGGGCCTCAGCACCGCTGAGATCGCACAGGCCTTCCTCGTCCCGCCGGCGACCATGGCCCAGCGCCTCACCCGCGGCAAGCGCAAGATCCAGCAGAGCCGCATCCCCTTCCGCGTGCCCGGCCCGGACGAGCTCGAAGGCCGTCTGGGCCTGGTTCTGCACGTCGTCTACCTCATCTTCACCGAGGGCTACGCGGCCACCGGCCACCACGATCTGGTCCGGTGCGATCTGGTGGACGAGGCCATCCGGCTCGCCCGTATCCTCCACCGGCTGATGCCCGGCGAGCCCCGCGTCACTGGCCTGCTCGCGCTCATGCTGCTCACTGACGCCAGACGTCAGGCCAGGGTCGACGACCATGGCATCGCCGTCTCGCTGGAAGACCAGGACCGCGGCCTCTGGGATACCTCGATGATCGACGAGGGCGCCAGGCTGACAACACAGGCCCTGCGCCACCACCCACCCAACAGCTGGTCCGTCCAGGCCGCAATCGCCGCGCTGCACGACGAGGCGCCGTCTGCTCAGGAGACCGACTGGCGCCAGGTGCGCCTGCTCTACGACGAGCTGTTCGCATTGACCCCGACCCCCGTCGTCGCCCTCAACCGAGCCATCGCGATCTCCTGGCATGAGGGCCCACAGGCCGGCCTCGACCACCTCGAAGCCCTCGCCGACGAACCCGGCCTGGCCCGCCAGCACCATTGGCACGCCGCCCGCGGCCACACACTCGCCAGACTCGGACGTCACACCGCCGCCGCAGAGGCCTACCGGCGGGCCAGCGAACTCGCCCAGACACCCGCCGAGATCGCCTACCTCTCGTCACGCGCCGAGGAGTACACCACGCCCGGCTGAACAGCTACCGGCCATGGTGTTCGCCGCGCCGGGGGTCAGTGGGACGGGCCGCCCGGGCGGCCGTTGCGGTCGGCGATCAGGCCGGCCAGCGTCGAGATCGCGATCTCGGCCGGGGTCCTGGAACCGATGTTGAGGCCGATCGGCCGGTGCACGCGGGCGATCTCCTCCGGCGCCACCCCCAGCTCGGTCAGGGCCGGGATGTGCGGAGCGGGCACCCGCGGGTTGCCCATGACCCCGACCCAGCGCGCGTCGCTGGCCAGCGCGTCCCGGAGCATCGGGCCAAGCTCGGGCCGGTGATGGTCGGTGACCACCACGTCGGCCGGGGCGTCCGGCTGGCTGCGGACGGTGTCCGCCACGTCCACGCCGCCCTCGAGCGCGGCCTTGAAGCGCACCGGATCGGGCTCGACGAGCACCGGCCGGTACCCCGCGTCGCGGCCATACTTCAGCAGGAAGCTGGCCACGGGGGAGTCGAAAACCGCGACGAGCACCCGGTCCTCGACCAGGGGAGGGACGATGCCGTGCGCGACGTAACAGGCAGCTTCATGGTCTGAGCTGGTCATGGACCCGAGCTTGTCACGTCGTGCCCGGCTTGGCGACTCAGTGGCCGCGGAGAGCACAATAGGCGAGTCTCGAACCATACAGAACGGAACCTGCCATGCGACTCAGCGCCCGCAACAAGATCAACGGCCGGGTCACCGGCATCACCCGCGGCGAGGCCACGGCCAACGTCGAGGTCGAAGCGAACGGAACCCGGCTGGTGGCGTCGATCACCGTGGAAGCCGCACAGGAACTCGGCCTGGCCGAGGGCAGCGAGGTCGTCGCGATCATCAAGGCGTCGGACGTGATCATCGCCGTACCCGACTGAGCCGCAGGCCTCAGCCGGCCAGCAGGCGGGTGACCGCCTCGCGGAGGGGGTCCATGCGGGCGGCGGCGGCGCGGCGGGTCTGGTCCAGGCGGCCGCCGGTCAGCGGCTCGACCACCTCGAGGTAGGCCTTGATCTTGGGTTCGGTGCCGCTCGGGCGGATCGTGACCCGGGCGCCGGGCAGCCGGTAGATCAGCACGTCGGCCGAGGGCAGCTCCTTGGTCCCGCCGGTCAGGTCGGTGGCGGACAGCACGAAGCTGCCGGCCAGCTCGGCCGGGGTGGCTGCCCGCAGCCGGGCCATCACCTCTACCGGCGCAGCGGTGGCCACGGTGACCTGCGCGGTCAGGTGCACGCCGTGCTCGGTCTCGAGTGCGTCCCAGGCCTCGAGCAGGGTCTCGCCGCGGGACCTGATGCGGGCGGCGAGACCGAGCATGGCCAGGGCGGCACCGATCCCGTCCTTGTCCCTGACCGCGGTGCCGACGGTGTACCCGAGCGCCTCCTCATAGCCGAGGACGAACATGCTGCCGGGACGTGACTCGCCCGCCCGCACGATCCACTTGAACCCGGTCAGCGTCTCCGCGTACTGCGCGCCCGCCGCGGCCGCGATGCTGGACAGCATCGCCGAGGACACGATCGTGGTGACCACGAGCCGGTCGTCGGTGCCCGGCTCGGGCGGGATCTCGTCCAGCAGGTAGGCGCCGAGCAGCGCGCCGACCTGGTCGCCGGTGAACACCCGCCAGCCGCCGGCGGCCTCTGGGTCGGCGACGGCCACGGCCAGGCGGTCGCCGTCCGGGTCGTTGGCCAGCACCAGGTCGGCCCCGGACCGGCGGGCCTGGGCCAGGGCCAGGTCGAGCGCGCCGGGTTCCTCGGGGTTGGGAAACGTGACCGTCGGGAAGTCAGGGTCGGGCACGGTCTGGGCCGTCACCACGTCCGGGGCCGGGAAGCCGGCCTGCCCGAACGCCCGCAGCGCCAGGCCGGCGGCCACCCCGTGCAGCGGGGTGTAGACGAACCGCAGCCACGCGGCACCGGGCGGGGCGGGGGAGACCGAGCAGACCACGTTCAGGTAGGCCCGGGCCACCTCGTCGCCGTGCCGGGTGATCAGCGGGCTGTCCAGCGGGGCGAGCGGGACACCGGACAGCGGGCCGAGGTTGCTGATCGCCGACTCGATCTCGGCGTCGGCGGGCGGGATGATCTGCGCGCCGTCGCCGAGGTAGAGCTTGTAGCCGTTGTCGGCCGGGGGGTTGTGGCTCGCGGTGATCATGATCCCGGCGGCGGCGCGCAGGTGCTTGATCCCGAACGCCAGCAGCGGGGTGGGCTGCTGCCGGGGGAGCAGGTGGACCCGGATCCCGGCGCCGGCCAGGACCCGGGCCGCCTCGTCGGCGAACTCGTCCGACCGGTGCCGCGCGTCACAGCCGATGACCACGCCCGCCTCGGCGGCGTCGGGCCCGGCCATGGCGCGCCCGGGCCCGGTCAGCCACTGCGCCAGCGCGGCCGTGGTGCCGCGCACGACCGCCCGGTTCATCCGGTTCGGCCCGGCGGCCACCGCGCCGCGCAGCCCGGCGGTGCCGAACTCCAGCCTCCGGGCGAATCTGTCGGCCAGTTCCGCCTCCGCCCGGGGGCTGCCGTCGCCGGCCAGGGCCTCGAGCTCGGCCCGGTCCCGTTCGTCGGGATCCTCGGCGAGCCAGGCGTTCAGCCGCGCGCGAAGATCGTCGCTGATCATGTCAGCCCGTCCCGGGCAGGACGCGGGGCAGGATCGCCGCCAGTAGCGCGCCGACCCGGGCCGCGGCGGCCTGGCCGGCCGCGACCACCTCGGCGTGGTCGAGCCCCGCGGGGGTGCCCCCGGCCTGTCCTTGATCAACACGTGCGAGGCCCGCGGCCAGGTTGGTGACCAGCGAGATCGCCAGCACCTCGGCCCCGAGATGACGCGCGGCGATCGCCTCAAGCACGGTGGACATGCCGACCAGATCGGCCCCGAGCGTCCGCAGCGCCCTTATCTCGGCCGGGGTCTCGTAGTGCGGTCCTGGCAGCGCGGCGTAGACGCCCTCGGGCAGGCCCGGGTCCGCGTCCAGGGCCAGGCCGCGCAGGCGCCGCGAGTACAGGTCGGTCAGGTCGGTGAACCGGGACGGATAGCCGTCCGGGGGCGGGTCACCGGTGAGCGGCGAGCGGCCGGTCAGGTTGAGGTGATCGCTGATCAGCACCGGCTGCCCGACCTGGTAGCTCTCCCTGATGCCGCCCGACGCGTTGGTGAGCACGACTACCCGGCAGCCCGCGGCGACCGCCATCCGCACGCCATGCACCACGGTCGCGACCGGGTGGCCCTCGTACAGGTGGGTGCGGCCCAGGAAGACCAGCGCCCGCAGCGGGCCGACGCGCACCGACCGGACCGCGCCCGCGTGACCGGGGACCGTGGTCTCGGGCGAAGCCGCCGAGGTCGGCGAGCGGCACCTCGGTGACCGGGCCCGGACCATCGGCGCCCCGATCATCGGTGCCCCGATCATCGGTGCCCCGATCATCGGTGCCCCGATCATCGGTGGCGGGCCCGTCCGCGGCGGTAAGCGCGTCCGCGGCCCGGGCCCAGCCGGAGCCGAGGACCACCGCAACGTCGTGGGCGGGCTGGCCGGTGAGGTGGGCCAGCCGCTCCGCGCTGTCCGTGGCGGCAGCGTATGGGTCGGGAGTCATGCCTTGATGTATGGCTTTCCGTCTGCGGCCGGGGCCCGTACCCTGCCGACCAGACCGGCGACGGCGAAGATCGTAGCCACGTACGGAGCCATGGCCAGAATGTAGGTGGGGATAGGGACGTTGATGCTGGCCAGGATATTGCTCGCCGCCTCGGTGAAGCCGAACAGCAGCGCGGCTGCGGTCGCGCCCAGCGGCGTCCACCGGCCGAAGATCATCGCCGCCAGCCCGATGTAGCCCAGCCCGGACGACATGTCTCGGGCTGAAGGTACCGACCGAGCCGACCGTCAGATACGCGCCGCCGATCCCGGCCAGCATGCCGCCCATGATCACGTTGGAGTACCTGGTCCCCAGCACCCGGATGCCGACCGTGTCGGCGGCGGTCGGGTGCTCGCCGACCGCCCGCACCCGCAGCCCCCACCTGGTGCTGAACAGGCCGATCTGCACCAGGATGATCGCCGCGTAGGTGATGTACAGGAAGACGTTCGAATCGAAGAAGATCGGCCCGATGACCGGGATGTCGCCCAGAACCGGGATCTTGACCACGCTGAAGGTGTTCGCTGCGTTGAGATCGGTGTGCGTGACCAGGACTCTGTCATAGAGATAGTTGGTGAGACCGAGCGCCAGCACGTTCAGCACGACGCCGAGGATGATCTGGTCGACGAAGTACTTGATCGCGAACACGGCGAGCACCGCGCCGACCAGGCCGCCGGCCAGTGAGCCGGTGACCAGCCCGAGCCAGACCCCGGCGACGCTCGACACCACGGCCGCCGCGAAGGCGCCGACCAGCAGCTGGCCCTCGATCGCGATGTTGATGACGCCGGAGCGTTCGCACATGCAGCCGGCCAGGGCGCCGAGAATCAGCGGGATCGAGCCAGTCAGGGTGTTCTGCAGCAGGTTGACGGTGTTGATCGGGATGGTGTTGCCCGCGTCCGCCCAGCACAGCAGCGATATCACGAAAAACAGCAGGACGACGGCGACGCTGAGGCGCCGGAGCCCGCCGGCTCGGGTCGGCGGTGGCGCGCCACACCCCGATGGCGACCGAGGCGGCGCCGAGCACGTAGCAGACCGGCGCGGCCGGCGCGTGGATGCTGGGCACCTGGACCGAGGCCGTGGGCAGCGCCAGCGCGAAGGTGGCGTCGCCGGAGTGCGCGAACAACCCGAACAGGATGTCGATCAGCCCGAACAACACGAACGTTCCGGCCGCAACGAGCCTGCGGTTCACGGTGGCCAGCGGCGCGCCCGCCGTGGCGGCCAGGGTCGTCATCCGTTCCATCCCTTCGCGACGGCCTCCAGGCCGCCCGCCCGCGTCTGACGCAGCCGGAACACCACCCTGACCAGCGGCGGGGCGGCGACGAACAGCACGATCAGCCCCTGGATCACCGTGACGATGTCCGTCGGGACCTGGGTGGCCGCCTGCATCGCGGTGCCGCCGGAGTGCAGCGCGCCGAACAGCAGGGCGGCGAGCACCACGCCGCCGGGCCTGGCTCGCCCGAGCAGGGCGACGGTGATGCCGTCGAAACCGTACGTGCCGTAGCTGTTGAAGGTGAGGGCGTGGACCGAGCTGCCCTGGATCACCGAGGCCCCGCTCAGCCCGGCCAGTGCGCCGGCGATCAGCATGACGAGCACCCAGGACCGCTCGACGCTCATCCCGGCGCTGCGGGCCGCGTTCGGGTTGGCGCCCACGGTACGGAACTGGAACCCGATGGTGCTGCGGGTCAGCAGCCACGCCACGACGGCGGCCGCGGCCAGCGCGACCAGGAAGCCGGCGTCGACCTGCGGGGGCGGTCCGCCCACGTGCGGCAGCTGGGCGCTGGCGGCGATATTCGGGCTGCTCAGGTTGGACTGGTGGGGGGCTTGCAGGGCCTTCGGCGTGCCGAGCAGGTACGAGAGCAGGTTGTACATCACGTAGTTGAGCATGATCGTGACGATGACCTCGTGGGCACCGGTCCGTGCTTTCAGCTCACCGACTATCCAGCCGATCGCCGCGCCGCCGGCGATGCCGCCGATCAGGCAGACGATCACGTGGATGCCCGGCGGCATGCTGACCGCGAAGCCGAGGTAGGTGGCGATGATCGCGCCGCCGATCCACTGGCCTGCCGCGCCGATGTTGAACAGTCCGGCCCGGAAGGCGATCGCGACCGACAACCCGGTGAGGATCAGCGGGGTCGCATCGGACAGGGTCTGCGAGATGGGGTAGAAGATGGCACCGACCGAGCCGCCGTGGAAGGCCGCCCCGATGGTGCCCGGGCTGAAGATCGCGCCGTCGAACATGGCGGAGTAGGCGGCTGCGATCGAGTCCCACGCCTGCGCGAACGCGTTGCCCGGGTTGGAGAACAGCTGGCTCCAGGCGTGCAGGACCGTGGTGTCGCTGAACGCGATGAGCAGCGCGCCCAGGACCAGCGCCGCGACGATGGCCAGGAACGTGACGACCGCGGGGCTGCCCTCCATGACCGCGTTGATGAGGGCCCGGGCGGTCTCCCCGGCCCGCTGGCCCGGCGTGCGGTGCGGCTGGCCCTGGGGGCCGTCCTGGCCTTCGCCTGCAGGCGGGGTGGCCTGGGCCGGCGCAGGTTGCTGGTCGGTCATGACGGCCCCGCTGTCGGCTCGCTCGGATCGGACTGCCCGGCCGCGGCGGCCCCGCTGTCCCCGTCCTCCGCGCTGTCCCCGCCCGCCCCACCCTCGGTCTCGACGGCAGCGCCCGCCATGAGCAGGCCGAGCTCCCCTACCGGCACGGACGGCGGCCGGAACGCGACGATCTTGCCTTCGTACATGACCGCGATCCGGTCGGCGAGCGCGTAGATCTCGTCCAGCTCGGAGGAGACGATGAGGACCGCGACGCCCCGGTCGCGCTGCTCGACGATGCGCCGGTGCACGAACTCAACGGAGCCGACGTCGAGGCCGCGGGTGGGCTGGCTGGCGAGCAGCAGCCGCACGTCCCGGCTCATCTCCCGGGCCAGGATGACTTTCTGCTGGTTGCCGCCGGAGAGCGTGCCGACCGGCCGCTGCGTGGATGTGGTCCTGACGTCGTACTCGTCGACCCGGATCTTCGCGTTGGCGCTGATCGCGTCCAGGTTGAGCGCGACGCCCGAGGCGAACGGCGGCCGGTCGTAGACGTCCAGGACCAGGTTCTCCGCCACCGAGAAGTCCGGGACCAGACCGTCTTCCTGCCGGTCTTCCGGCACGTAGCCGATGCCCGCCCGGAGCCGGTCCCTGGGCCGGGCATGCGTCAGGTCCTGGCCGTCGAGGAGCACCGACCCGGCGGCCGCCGGCCGGAGGCCGATGAGCGCCTCGCAGAGCTCGGTCTGCCCGTTGCCCTGCACGCCGGCCACGCCGAGAATCTCGCCCGCTTTGACCTGGAACGAGACGTCGTCGAGCGCGGCCTGGCCGTGGTCGTCGGTGGCGCTCAGCCCGCGGACGTCGAGGACGGTCTCCGCGGGCCGGGCCGGGCCCTTGCTGACCCTGAGCTCCACCGGCCGGCCCACCATCAGCGTGGCCAGCTCGGCGTCGGTCGCGGTCGGCGGCCGCTCGCCGACTACGCGCCCGCGGCGGATGACGGTAATGGTGTCGGCGATGGCCTGGACCTCTTTGAGCTTGTGCGAGATGAAGACGATCGACCGGCCGCCGGCCTTCAGCTCGCGGATCACCCGGAACAGATCCTCGGTCTCGCCCGGGGTCAGCACGGAGGTGGGCTCGTCGAGGATGAGCACGCTGGCCTCGCGCAGCAGTGCCTTGACGATTTCCACCCGCTGCTGGGTGCCGACGGGCAGGTTCTCGACGTAGGCGTCCGGGTTCACGTCCAGGCCGTAGCGCTCGGACAGCTCGCGCACGTCGCGGCGGGCCCGGCGCCGGTCGAGCAGGCCGAGCACGCGGGTGCGCTCCACGCCGAGCGTCACGTTCTCGGCCACCGTGAAGACGGGTACCAGCATGAAGTGCTGGTGCACCATGCCGACACCGGCCTTGATCGCGTCCCCGGGCGAGCGGAACGACACCGGCTGGCCATCGATCAGGATCTCGCCCTCGTCGGGGCTGGAGCAGCCCGTAGAGGACGTTCATCAGCGTGGTCTTGCCCGCGCCGTTCTCGCCGAGCAGGGCGTGGATCTGACCCGGCTCGACGACCAGGTCGATGTGATCATTGGCCACGAGGGAGCCGAACCGCTTGGTGATGCCCCGCAGCTCCAGGCGCACCGGCAGGCCTCCCTCCAGGCTCGTTGGGTCAGCTCAGCGTGACCTGGCGGGGCCTCCCGCCAGGTCACGCTGAGTGCCGGTGTTTATACCGGGCTCTTGGTGGCGGGCTTGATCGTCCCATTCTCGATCTGGGTTTTGATCTGCGCCAGCTCGGACTGGAGCGAGGCGGGCACCTTGCTCGGCGAAGTCGTGGTAAGGAGCCAGCGTGACTCCGCCGTTGGCCAGGGTGCCGATGTAGTTGCCGCCGTCGAACTTGCCGCTGGCCGTGCTGAGGACCGCGTTCTTCACGGACGTCGTGATGCCCTTCTCCATGCTCGTGATGAAGTACTTGCAGTACTGCGCCGCGCTGACGCAGCCGTCGGTGTCCACCCACATCATGTTCACGTTCTGGCCGGCCTGGTCGGCGGTCTGGACCGCCTTCGCGGCTCCGAGCCCGACGCCGCCGGCGACCGGGAAGATGATGTCGGCGCCCTCGGTGATGAACGTGTTCGCGATCCGCTGACCAGCGGTCAGGTCGGTGAAGCTGTTCGTGAACGAACCGTTCTGGGTGGCCTCGTTCCAGCCGAGCACCTGGACGTTCTTGTGGTGCTTCTGGTTGTAGTACTTGACGCCGTCGGCGAAGCCGTCCATGTAGATGGTGACGGTGGACAGCTTCTGCCCGCCGAAGGTGGCCACCTTGCCGGTCTTCGTCATCCCGGCCGCGAGGTAGCCGCCGAGGAAGCCGTCCTGCACCGTGTTGAAACCAGGGCGTCCACGTTCTTCAGCGGCGGGGCGTAGCTGAAGTCGACGATCGAGAACTTCTCGCTCGGGTTGGCCTTGGCCGCCGTCTGGGTGGCCGGGCCCATCAGGAACCCGTCGGTGACGATGATCCCGCACTTCTGGCCGAGGAACGCCGTGATGTTCGAGGCATAGTCGGAGGCCGAGGTAGACAGCAGGTACTTGGTCGTTATGTTCTTGTTGGCCGCCGCCGCGGCCAGGATCCCGGCGTAGATCGCCTGGTTGAACGACTTGTCATTGATGCCGCCGGTGTCGGTGACCATGCAGGCCAGGAACTTGCTGCCGGAGGCCGCGGCACCGGAACTCGATGATGACGACGACGATGACGGGCTGCTGGAACCCGAGGACGACCCGCAGGCCGCGGCGAGCAGGGCTATCACGGCGAATCCCGCCGCCATCCGGATACGTGCTCTCAAGATGTACCTCCTCTGCCCGGCGCCCCGCAGGTGCCGGTTTGTCCGCCGGCTCGATCGCTGGCCCCGACCGGCCTGGGGCAGGGAAATCCGTTCAGACCCCCCCGGGATGCCCGAAGGCTAGTCCGGCGCAGGCGTCCGGGGAAGCCCGGCAGCCGGTGTCCTGGCTGCGCTGTTGCGAAATCGAGACCGTTAGGATCATAGATCGCAGCTAATGACAGGAAGATCATGGCTTGGCCTCAGATCGGCCTCGTCATCCCGCGGAGGGGAGACTCGTGTCGATCGACTGGCCCGCGCTGCGCGCCGCCGCGCAGGCCGCGGCCCGCAACGCCTACGCTCCCTACTCGCGGCTGCAGGTGGGGGCCGCAGGCCAAGTGGAGGGGGCACAGGGGAGGCGGCGGGGCCGGATCGTGACCGGGTGCAACGTGGAGAACGCCTCCTACGGCCTGACTCTGTGCGCCGAGTGCGGGCTGGTGTCGGCCCTGCACGCGACCGGCGGCGGGCGCCTGGTCGGCGTCAGCGTGGTGGCCGGGGACGGTGCCCCGCTGGTCCCGTGCGGGCGGTGCCGGCAGCTGCTGCTCGAGGCCGGAGGCCCCGGGCTGCTGCTCGACGCCGAGAGCGGGCCCCGCGAGATGCACGCCCTGCTGCCCTCGGCCTTCACCGGTGCCGACCTCGAAACGCGCCGGGACACCCGTGGTTGATCATCCAGCGCCTGGCTACGATGCCGTCGACCTGATCCGGGCCAAGCGGGACGGCCGCGACGCTCACCGGGGACGAGATCAGGTGGCTCATCGGCGCCTACACCGGCGGGGGCGTGGGTGAAGGGGGTCGCGGGGGCTCAGTCGCCGACGAGCAGATGTCGGCCCTGCTCATGGCCGTCTACTTCCGCGGCCTGGACGCGGCCGAGCTGCACGCCTGGACCGACGCCATGATCAGCTCCGGCGAGCGGCTGGACCTGGGCGCGGTGGGTGTGCCCACGGTCGACAAGCACTCCACCGGCGGGGTCGGGGACAAGGTCTCGCTGATCCTGGCCCCGCTGGTCGCGGCGTGCGGCGCCGCCGTGCCGCAGCTGTCCGGCCGCGGCCTCGGCCACACCGGCGGCACCCTGGACAAGCTGGAGGCCATACCGGGCTGGCGGGCCGCGCTGCCGACCGCCGAGATGATCGCGGTGCTGCAGGACGTGGGCTGCGTGATCTGCGCGGCAGGCTCCGGCCTGGCCCCGGCCGACCGCAGGCTGTACGCGCTGCGGGACGTCACCGGAACCGTGGAGTCGATCCCGCTGATCGCGAGCTCGATCATGTCCAAGAAGATCGCCGAGGGCACGGCCGCGCTGGTGCTCGACGTCAAGGTGGGCAGCGGGGCGTTCATGACGGAGCTGCCCGCGGCCCGGCTGCTGGCCCAGACCATGGTGGCGCCTGGGCGCCGAGGCGGGGGTGCGCACCGCCGCGCTGCTCACCGCCATGGACGTGCCGCTCGGGCGGGCGGTGGGCAACGCCGTCGAGGTCGAGGAGGCGGTCGCGACCCTGCGCGGCGAGGGACCCCCGGACCTGGTCGAGGTGACCCTGGCCCTGGCCGCCGAGATGCTCGCGCTGGCCGGCCTCGAGGCCGACCCGGCGGCGGCGCTCGCCGACGGCCGGGCGCTGGACCGGTACCGCAGCATGATCGCGGCGCAGGGCGGTGACCCGGACGCGGCCGCTGCCCAGGGCCGGCGCACGTTCAGACGGTGACCGGCGGCCGGGTCCGGGCTGGCTGCGGCGCCTGGACGCCCGGGCCGTGGGCGTGGCCGCCTGGCGGCTGGGGGCCGGGCGGGCCCGCAAGGAGGACCCGGTCAGCGCCGCGGCCGGGGTGCTCTGCCTGGCCAAGCCGGGGGAGCGGGTCGAGGCCGGCCAGCCGGTGCTGGAGCTGCGCGCCGACGACGAGTCCCGGTTCGCGCGGGCCGTCACCGCGCTGGAGGGCGCGATCGAGATCGGCGAGCAGCCGCCCGCGGCGGGGCCGCTGGTCATCGAGCGGATCGCCGGGTAACCGGGGTCGAACCACGTACCTCGAACCACGGGCTGACCCCGGACGGCCGTTTCGGCCGGGGGGCGGGGGAGTCGCCGGCCGGGTAGCGTAACGGCACGTCTGTGACAATGGTGGCGTGCCGATAAGCCTGGATCAGATCCGCAGCGTGCCCAAGGTGCTCCTGCATGATCACCTCGATGGCGGGCTGCGCCCGGGGACCATCGTCGAGCTGGCCGCCGAAACCGGGTACGACGGCCTGCCCACGACCGACGTGGCCGAGCTGGCGCGCTGGATGGCGGGCGTGGCCCAGCGCGGCAGGCTCGAGCTCTACCTGGAGGCGTTCCAGCACACGGTCGGCGTGATGCAGACCAGGGACGCGCTGATCCGGGTGGCCGCCGAGTGCGCCGAGGACCTGGCCGCCGACGGCGTGGTGTACGCGGAGGTCAGGTTCGCGCCCGAGCTGCACGTGACCAAGGACCTCAGCCTGGACCAGGTGGTCGAGGCCGTGCTCGAGGGGTTCCGGCGCGGCAGCCGGGGCCGGAACATCACCGTCTACGCGCTGCTCACCGCCATGCGGACCGCCGCCAGGTCGCTGGAGATCGCCGAGCTGGCGGTGCGGCACCGGGACGCGGGCGTGGTCGGGTTCGACATCGCCGGCGCCGAGGCGGGCAGCCCGCCCAGCAGGCACCTGGACGCGTTCCAGTTCGTGGCCAGGGAGAACTTCCACATCACGATCCACGCGGGCGAGGGATTCGGGCTCCCGTCCATCTGGGAGGCGCTGCAGTGGTGCGGCGCGGAGCGTCTGGGCCACGGCGTCCGCATCATCGACGACATCCGGCCGTCATCCGGCGGCGGCCCGCCGTCGCTCGGGCGGCTGGCCAGCTACGTCAGGGACCGCCGGATCCCGCTGGAGATGTGCCCCACGTCCAACGTGCAGACCGGCGCGGCCACGTCGATCAAGGACCACCCGATCGGGCTGCTGCGCGAGCTGCTGTTCCGGGTGACGGTCAACACCGACAACCGGCTGATGAGCATGGTCAGCCTGTCCTCGGAATTTCACGCGCTGACCGAGGCGTTCGGCTACGGCTGGGGCGACATCGAGTGGCTGACCACGAACGCGATGAAGAGCGCGTTCGCGCCGTTCGACGAGCGGCTGAGGATCATCAACCTGATCATCAAGCCCGGGTTCGCCATGGTCAGGACGGCGCCGGCGACGTCGGTGACGGCGGCCGGAGGGCGAGGGTGACATGGGGATCGAGGCGACGGCACAATCCCTGAGTGACCGGCGATGGCTGTCCGAGGTGGCGTCATCGGACGCCGCGCTGCGGCAGGTGCTGCACGGGCTGCCCGGGGTGGACCAGGTCGGCACCGAGGCGCGGACCGCCGGGCTGGCCACCCGGTCGATCAAGCGCGAGGCCAAGCTGCGGGCGCTCGACATGGCCGTCCGCATGGTCGACCTGACCACGCTGGAGGGCGCCGACACCCCGGGCAAGGTCCGCGCGATGTGCGCCAAGGCGCTGCGGCCGGATCCGGCCGACCCGGCCGTGCCGCCGGTCGCCGCCGTCTGCATCTACCCGGACCTGGTCGGCGTGGCCCGGGCCGCCTTGTCAGGAAGCACAGGGTCACGCAGCACCGTGGCCGTCGCGTCCGTGGCCACCGCGTTCCCGTCCGGCCGGGCCTCGCTCGCGGTCAAGCTCGCCGACGTGCGCGACGCGGTGCAGGCGGGCGCGGACGAGGTGGACATGGTCATCGACCGGGGCGCGTTCCTGGCCGGCCGGTACGGCCAGGTCTACGAGGAGGTGCGGCAGGTGCGCGAGGCCTGCGGCCCCGCCCATCTCAAGGTGATCCTGGAGACCGCCGAGCTGGCCACCCTGGACAACGTGTCCCGGGCCTCCTGGCTGGCCATGCTGGCCGGCGCCGACTTCATCAAGACCTCGACCGGGAAGGTCAGCCCCGCGGCCACGCCGCCGGTGGCGCTGGTCATGCTGGCCGCCGTGCGGGACCACGCCCAGGCCACCGGGCGCCGGGTCGGGGTGAAGGTGGCGGGCGGGGTGCGCACCGCCAAGGACGCCATCCGCTACCTGGTGCTGGTCAAGGAGACCGCCGGGCCGGAGTGGCTGACGCCCGCCCTGTTCCGGATCGGTGCCTCCAGCCTGCTCAACGACCTGCTCATGCAGCGCAGCAAGCAGCTCACCGGCCGGTACGCCGGCCCGGACTACTTCACCATCGACTGAAGGAAACCTACGGCGACGTGGTCGCGGACGGGGTCGAACTGGCGGCCGTCGGCGTCGGCGTGGGCGTTGCCGTCGGCGTGGGCGTGGCGTCGGCGTGGGAGTGGGCGACGGCGTTGTGCTGCTCGGGTGGGACGGACGGGGTGGCGGAGCGGTTCGCGATGGGGTCGGCGACGCCGTGGCGTCTTGGCCCTGGGCCGGGGTGACCAGCTGCGGCGTCTGCACCGTGTGAGGGCTCGGTATCAGCATCAGCGCCACGACGGCGATGATCACGCCGAGCACGGTGACCAGCCCGCCGATCGCCGCGCCGCGCACGAATGCCTGGCGCTGCGCGGTGCCGCCTCCACTCCTAGTGCGCCGCGCCCCAGGTCCGGCGGCAGCGCCGCCCGCTGCGCGGCCCAGCTGTTGAACGGCGCCGCTGCCATGCCGAGCGTCGGGAACAGCAGCAGGCCAGCCAGTAGCGGCCCGGCCAGCTCGGTGGCCTTGCTCAGCGCAGCCGGCGATGCCGAGCATGCCGAGCAGCGCCAGCGACGATTCGGCCCAGTTCGCCCGCAGCGCCTCCCACCATCTCGCCTTCTCGCTGGTCTTCGGCGTGCGCAGGAACGCGGCCTTCGGGCGAACAGGCCGAGCATCGAGGCCCGTGCCACCACCAGGGAGGTGGACTGCCAGATGAAGAACGCGCCGATCGCGTCCCGCCACGACGCGCCGGTCCCGCGGCGCAACAGCGCGACCGCGCGCACCAGGCCGAGCAGCACCAGCACCGGGACCGTGGCCACCAGGAACACGGTGAGCTTCGTGAACAGCGCGGTGCCCCCGGTGGCCAGGTTGGCGGCCCCGGCCAGCAGGAAGACCAGGAACACTAGGCCGAGGACGTCGCCGTACCACTGGACCGCGCCGGACAGGTACGCCCATCGCTGGCCGGTGCTGAGCCGGTTCTCCTTCGTAGCGGGCGGCCGGGCAGCAGTGAGCGCCAGTGCATCCGCAGGATCTGGATGCCGCCGAAGCACCACCGGTACCGCTGGCCCTTGAGCGCCTCGAAGGTCAGCGGCATGATGCCCTTGCCGTACGACTGGTCCACGTGCCAGCCGGTCCAGCCGGCCCGCAGCAGCCGCAGCGACAGCTCGGCGTCCTCGGTGATGCACCACTCGTCCCAGCCGCCGACCTGTTCCAGGGCAACCCGCCGGATCAGCCCCATCGTGCCGGCGAAGATCGCCCCGTCGCGCTCGTTGCGTGACGGCTGCGAGACCACGAAGAAGTACTTGTAGGAGTAATACAGCCGCCGGTAGTACCGCGCGTGCTCCCAGCCGCGGTAATCCTGCGGGGCCTGGGTGAAGCCGACCCAGCGCTCGGCGAACAGCGGCGCGCAGCGGCGCAGGAACCCCGGCTCCAGCTGGTAGTCGGAGTCGACGACCCCGATGACCTCGGCCCGCTCGTCGGTGAGCTGGCGCAGCGCGTAGTTCAGCGCCCCCGACTTGTAGCCCGGCCAGTCCTCCAGGTGCGCGAACTTGACTCCGTGCCGCGCGCACCACCGCTCGACCGGCCGCCATAGGCCCTCGTCATCGGTGTTGTCGTCGATCAGGATGACCTCGTAGCGCCCGTAGTCGAGGCGCAGCAGCGAGCGGAGCGTGTCGATGACCATGTCCGGCGGCTCATTGTGCGCCGGGACGTGCAGGCTGACGAACGGGAGCTTCGCTGACGGCGGGCATCTCCGCCGTCGTGGCGGGCGCAATCCGGCGGCGCCAGGTCTCCGAGCCGATGGCGTCGCAGATCTCCCACAGGTAGGCGCAGGCCAGGAGCGCGGCGAACACCTCGAAGAGCCACAGCAGCAGCCCGCCGGCCGTGCTCGCCGGACCGAGATGGCTGGCGAAGGTCCAGTCCAGAACGTAGGCCAGGTAGACGACGAACAGGAAAATGCTCGACGCCCAGCACAGATGGGCACGGGCGTTCCACCGCCGGGTCACCGGGAGCCAGACCAGGCTCGCCGACCACCAGGCCGGCCACGCCGGCGATCGTATTGTGCTCGGTCACCCCGAGCAGCCGCATCGCCACCGCCACGATCGCGGCCAGCACCGCCGTGCCCGCCAGCGCGAACGCGAACCGCCGGGTCGGCGGGCCACGTCGCCGGTCGTCCGGACGCGGTGCCTGGACCGGACGAGCAGCGCGGCCGTGCCCAGCGGCGCGGCCATGATCCCGGCCAGCACGAGCGCAGCGAGCACGGTCCCGCCTTCTCTGGCCCTTCGCGGCAACTACCCGCAATGTAGCCATAACGAGCCCGGCCCGAGGCGTTCCTGGCCAGCTCGTGGGTGGGGGAGGCAGGCCCTGGGCCCGCCCGGCCGTCAGCCGGCCGGGCCCAGGGCGGACGGATCCTAGCTGAGCAGCAGGAACGCCAGTCCTCTGGGCACTCCCAGGCCGGTCACGTTGTCGTACCCGGGCGTGGTGTGAATGGCCAGGCCCTGGAAGTCGAACGTCCGCACCGATGTGGTGAGCCCGTCGGTGGCGTCGACGCCGTTGTTGTAGTCGACCCGGACCACCCCGCCGGGTGCGTGCCGGACGTCGCTGATCGCGCCGGTTCGGGAGGTGAACTGGTAGAGCAGCGGGTTGATGAACCCGTGGTCGAACCGGTCGAGCTGGTTGGCCACGGCCGTCACCCCGGCGAACAGCGGGCTGGACAGGCTGGTGCCGCCGATCCGGTACTGGTCGTAGTAGACGCCGTCGGGGAACGTCTGCGTCTCGCCCACGAGCATTCCGGTGTTCGGGTCGCCGTCCATGGAGATATCGGGGACCACCCGGCCCCGGTTCGTGCCCGTCTGGTTCTGCCGGGCGAGCGCGTCAGGGACCACGCCCCGCTGGTAGGCCGGCTCGGCGAACAGCCGGCTCGTGCCGCCGCCCGATCCGTACAGGAAGGCGGCCGGGGGCCAGGCTGCCGTTGGCCAGTACGCTCTTGCCCGTCTCCCAGCCGGTTTCGACGACCCGCTGGCCGTTCGCGCCGACGCCGAGGCTGGTGCCGCCGACCGCGGTCACCCACGGGTCCGATGCGGAGAAGTCCGGCTCGGGCTGCCCGACATCGGCCACCTCGTCGCCGTCGTCGCCGGAGGAGAAGTCGATGCTGATTCCCTCCAGGGCACCCTCGATCGCGATCTGGTTGAAGGCCTGGATCTCGTCCGCCGGGATGCCGTCCTCGCCCAGACTGCCGTAGGAGTTCGAGACGACATCGGCCAGCCTGCCCGCCACCACGTAGTTCAGCGCCTGGTCCAGTGAGCTGTCCAGGCAGTCCGAAGCGCCGACGAACAGGATGTGCGCACCGGGTGCCATGGCGTGGACGGCCTCGACGTCCAGGGTCTGCTCGCCGTACCACCCGGCGGCGTCGCACTGGTCGGGCGGCTCGAGCGCGGTGGTGGTCGGGAATACCTGCTCGGAGAACTGCGACGCCGGCAGCGGATGGCCGGAGTCGTTGCGGGCGGCGTACTCCGCGGCGTCGGCGTACAGCGTCGGGGCCGCGAACGCGTCCACGATGGCCACTGTCTGGCCCTGGCCGGTGACACCGCGCTGCACCGTCTTGGCGATGCCGTAGGCCGAGCGGAGCTGGCCGGGCTTGTAGCCACAGGGGGCGTAGGGCAGGTGCTGGCCGTTAAACGCAGGATCCGTGGTGTCGGTCTTCTGGCCGTAGTAGTCACCGCACGGCGGGGCGTTGCGGAAGCCGTCGGGCGGCGGGACGTCCAGCGGCCTCGACACCGACTGGGTCAGGCCGCTTACCGACAGGACCGACGAGGCGATCGACGGCGGCAGCTGCAGGTCGGCGTCGACGCCGCGGCGGTGGTGGCCCCGCACGGAGTAGGTGTTCACGTGCACCGCGAACGCGCGCTGGATCTGGGCCACGGTGCCGGCGGCCTCGACATAGGCGTTGTTCGATGCCGTCGCGCCGACCGTGAACCCGGCCGCGCCGAGCCATTGCCGCACGCGCTGAACCGTGGCATCGGTGGCGGCGTACCGCGCGCGCACCTGGGCCGGGCTCAGGTACTGGCGGTAAGACGGGCTGCCGGGGTCAGACACGGCGGCCGCGGCCGTCTCGGCTCCGCCCCGATCGCGGATCTTGAGGTAGACGCTGAACCCGATGCGGGTGCCGGGCGCGGCCGCCGCGACCTTGTTGGCCGGCCGGGCCCAGCTTGGGTGGGAGTCCGGCAGTGAGGTGGCGCTGGCCGCGCTGGCCACGGCAGGCGCGACAAGGCTAAGGCCTGCGACTAAGGCGGCGGAGCTGAGCAGGACGAGCGTTCGACGCACGGGGGGGACCCTCTCAGGCGAAGGGACAGGGACCGGCCGGTCCCTGCGGACAACTTCCCGGCCAGGGCGTCTCACCTCCGCCGAAGGCGACCGCCCTGTTTGCGAAAGCACCTCTTTATCGGCCCTTGGAGGCCGTTGTGTCAATAGGGCCGCGACGGTCAGGCGGAGCGCCGGACCGTCGCGGACCGCCCGACCTGCCGGCCGCTGGCGTCGTGCGCGGTCACCGCGAAGTACGGGCCCTCGCTGTTCACCGAGATCTTCGTCTCGAAGCCGGCCCGGGGCTGCGACCCGGCCGTGGCCAGGGCAGACGGGGTCTTGCCCGCGAGAACGGTCCAGGCCGCCACGTCCGTGGCCCCGTTCCAGCTCACGAACACGGCCGAGCCGCGCGCCGGGTTGGGCCGGGCCACCACGTCCGGCCGGCCGGGGGCCGCCCGGACCAGGGGAACGTGAACGCGCGGTACGACTGGTCGTTGAGCGGCAGCTCGGCGTCCAGGATCAGGCCGCCGTCGCCGGCGAACTCCGACAGGTACGGCTGCGCGCCCCAGCCGACGAGCACCCGCCCGTCGGGCTGCACCTGCACGCTGCCCTGGTTGTCGGCCAGCAGGCCCGCGGGGTGCTTATACGCCTGCTTGAGCGTGACGTGCATGGCCTTGGTGTCCACGTTCAGCAGCAGGCCCCGGGACTGCGCCTCCACCGGGGGCGCGGAGGCGTTGTCGAAGAGGGTGAGCACGTCCGCGGCCGGCATGCGGGCGTCGTGCTGCCAGGCGAACGTCGCGCCAGGCCCCCTGGTGAAGTCGGACTTCTTCCCGCCCAGCCGCCACGCGATCTTTCCGCTGGACCGGGACACCTTGTAGATCGTCCAGGTGTTGCGGGACGAGATGATCACGTCGCCGTCCGGCGCGAGCGCGACGGAGTTGATGTGGAAGTAGTCGTACGGCGTGCTGGACGTGCCGCCCATGAGCTTCTGGTACGACTCGGTGAGCGGCACGTGGTCGAGGCTGTTCCAGTCGAACAGCACCTTGCCCGAGGCGATGTCGATCTCCTGGGCGTTGCTGGTCATAAGCCAGCCCTTCTTCGGGCCGCCCACCGACGACAGGTCGGCCGGAACCTTGCGGTGCGCGGTGATCAGCGCCGTGTCCTGCGGGGTGATGCTGAACTCGTGCAGGTCCGTTTGGGCCCCGTTGCCCGCCTTGACCTTGGCGATGACCTTGTACGAGCTGTCTGCGATGTACGACGTCCCGTACGTGATGCCGACCGCGTTCACGATCCCGGCCGACCAGGTGAGCACCGGCTGGCCGCGGTACACCTGGCGGGTGAAGTTCAGCGGGGTGCCGCTGATCGGCGACCCGAACCAGACCAGCTCGCCGGCCCGGTCCACGATCATGAGGCCGGAGTCCCCGACGGACTTGCCCGCGTAGCCGCGCGGCGCGAGGAACAGGTAGGGCCCCTCGCCCGCGCCGGCGCCCTGGGTGACCGAGACCACCGGCGGGTGCAGGTCGCTCCTGGTCACGAAGTAGTCGACGTCGCCGCTGGGCCTGGCGGCCGGCTGGGCCGCGGAAGGGCTGTCCGGCGCGGAGGGGCTGGCGGACGGCGTGCCGGCGGCCGGTTGCGTCCCGGCGGGGGAGTCCGGGTGCGGCCACAGGTAACCCGCGAGCCCGGCCAGCCCGGCGACGCCGACCGCCGCGATTCCGCCGCGCTGAAGGACCTGCCTGCGCGTCCAGCTTTCCTGCATGACACTGCCTCGCCTTCTCCGCCGCGCGGCGCGGCCGGATGGCCGACAGCAGCGCCTACCTGGTGCTCCCCGGTAAGACAAATTCAAGTATGTCTATCTCTTTACCTCTTTCAGATAGTTTTCATACCGTTGCTGCCCACTGGGCGCAACCGCATCACAAGCCCGGGCCGTTACGCTCCGCTTCCGGGCGGGTCACACCGCCGGAGCGGACATGTGGACCGGAGAGCTCTGGACGGGTTCCCGTCCGCCAGCGCCGGCCCATGACGGAACTTTTCCGGTCGTATCGGCATAAACGTGCGCCGTGTGGGGAGTCGCTGTCCAACTGGGACTTCGAGCACTTCTCGTTCGTCTGATCAGCGGCGCGCCAGCCCGTCGGTGAGGGCCTGGATGTGGCCGGGCCCGGTGCCGCAGCAGCCGCCGATGAGCTGCGCCCCGTGGTCGGCCCAGGTGACCGCCTGGTCAAGGTACTCGCCCGGCGTCAGGCCGTCGAAGACCCAGTTCGGCGGCTGCCAGCCGCCGGTCTCCGCGTACACCCCGACGGGCCCGGCGAAATGCCTGCGGATGATCTCGAACGCGTCCAGGGTCACCTCGGGATCGGCGTGCATCACGGTGACCGCGGCCAGGCCCGGGCCGGCCAGGGCGCTCAGCAGGCCGTCGAGGCTCTCGCCGTCGCCCAGCTCAGGAAACGTGCCCAGGGTCCCGTCCTCGAGGCGGGCCGGGCTGACGCCGAGCCAGACCGGCAGCCCGGTCTCGGCCACCGCCTGCAGGGCGGCGCCGCCGTAACCCTGGGCTTCGATCATCTCCAGGGCGATAAGGTCGGCGCCCTCCTCGGCCAGCAGCCCCGCCTGCTCCCGGTAGTCGGCCAGGCCGGGGAAGCGCGGATCCTCGGCCGCCGGGCCGCCGAGCCGGGCACCCAGGGCGTCGGCGTCCATGGCGATCGGGCAGAACGACGACATGGACCCGGCCACCGCGACCGGGCCGGCGGCCGCGGCGTCGCGCGCGGCATGCGCCGCCCGCACCGCGTTGCGGTTGGCCTCGGCGACCCGGTCGCCGAGCCCGGCGGGCTCCAGCGCCGCGCGGCTGGACGCGAACGTGTTCGCGATGATCACCTCGGCGCCCGCCCGGATGTAGGCCTCGTGGACGCGCTGCACCACGTCGGGCTGCTCGAGATTGGCCCGGGCACTCCAGGCCAGGTGGTCCATGGGCACGCCTTCAGCCTGGAGCTGGCTGCCCATGCCGCCGTCGATGATCACCAGCTCGCCGCTGGCGAGCCGCCCGGACAGATCCTCCGCCGCGCCCATGCGGATCTCCTCTCCTGTTGACCGCCCTGTCAACGCTAGTCGAACTCGCTGGCCAGAGTGGGGTCGCGATGGTGCGCCAGGGCCCGGCCGAGCTGGCGCGGGTTGACGCGGCCCAGGGACAGCGGCGGGAGTGCGTCGAGCCCGAACCAGCCGACGTCGAGCGTCTCCAGCGCCGCGGGCGCCTGCACCGCCCCGTCCCGGCGGCACAGGAAGAACAGCTTGTAGACGTGGACCGGCAGCGGCGGCGGATTCCCCTGGACCTCACGGTCCCAGCACGCGATCAGCTTCACGGCCGCGCTCCGGTACCCGGTCTCCTCGAGGATCTCCCTGGCGACCGCGACCGACGGCGCCTCCCCGGGATCGGCCCAGCCGCCCGGCAGCGACCACCGGCCGTCGCTCTTCTCCTGCATGAGCAGCACGCGCTCGTGGTCATCGAAGATCACCCCCCGGACGTCGACCTTCGGCGTGGCGTAGCCGGAATCGCGGCCGAGCTCGACCGCGAGCTCGTCGGCCGGCCTGCCACTGAGCGCCGAGAGCAGCTCGGCCGCCAGCCGGCCCACCTGGCGGTACCGGTCCTGGTCAAAGTCGTTGGCCGCGAAGGTCACGCCGTCCTGAGCCAGCGCGGCAAGCTTGATCCCGATCCGGCGCACCTCGTCTGAAGCTGTCCTGGCCACCCGGGCATTATCGCGGCCCGCGGCCGGCCGCATCCGCACGGCGTCGCCGGCGGCCTGTCACCGGTCCTGTTCTCGCGGGGGAGCGATGAGTGAGACGGTCGGGAACGCAATCTCATCCGCTCTCCACCTCGCAAACCGGTACGCATAGCGTCATACTTCGTGGTAGAGCGCTGACTGGCGTCGCAGGAGCGTGGGAAGTGGTGCGGCAGGTGCTTGGGGAGGCAGCGACTCCGCTGACACACCTGGCGGAATTGCCCGGCCGTGGCTCCACACGGGTGTGGGAGTGCGCGGGCCCGCGGGGGGCCGAGACACTCATGCTCATTCACGGGGTGACGTTCACGGCCGAGCTGAACTGGGGGCAGGTCTTCGCCCCGCTGGCCCGTCATTTCCGGGTCGTGGCGGCCGACCTGCGCGGCCACGGCGACGGGATCGGCGCCGGCTCGCGGTTCCGGCTCGAGGACTGCGCCGACGATGTCGCCGCGCTGGCCGGGGTCCTCGGCATCCGCCGGTTTGTCGCCGTGGGCTACTCCATGGGCGGCATGGTCGCCCAGCTGCTGTACCGGCGGCACGCCTCGCTGCTGTCCGGCCTGGTGCTGTGCTCCACCGCGCGCAACGTCCGGGAGTCACCCGCGGAGAACCTGGCCACCCTGGCCCTGCCGACGGCGCTCGCCGCGCTGCGGTGGAACCCGGTCCTGCACCTGCTGAGCGCCGAGCATCTCGGCATGTCGCTGCTGGGTCACGTGGACGACCCGGTCACCGACCGGTGGGTCCGCTCCCAGCTGAGCCGGACCTCGCTCGCCTCGGCCGTGTCGGCTATCCAGGCCGTCTGCGAGTTCCGGTCGGACGGGTGGATCGGCCAGGTCGACGTCCCGGCCGCGGTGGTCGTCACGACCAGGGACCGCATCGTGCCGGTGAGCCGTCAGCGCAGGCTCGCCAACGCGATCCCTGCTGCGTCCGTCCACGAGGTGGACGCTGATCACAGCGTCTGCGTCAACGCGCCCCAGGTGTTCGCCCCGGCGCTGCTCGAAGCGTGCTGGTCGGTGGCGCCGGGCCGCGGCCCCCACCGCCGCTAGTGCCGGGGCTGGCGACGGCGCCTGGCCGGTCACGATAAACCCGCTGCCGAACGCCAGTCTCCCGGACCTCGACGCCCTCGATCAGCTGCTCCAGGCGGTTCCACGGCCGGTCGAACCCGTCGAAGCTCCGCACGTAGGGCTGCGTGGAGCATTCTCACCTGCAGGTTCACGGCCACCATCAGCGGCGGGGCCCACTTGCCGCCGCCCGCGGCCACCCAGGCCCCGGGACGCAGGCTGCCCATGACGTTCCGCAGCGCGTCCGGGGACTGCAGGATGTCATGCACGGCACAGAACAGAGCGGCGTCGGCCGTGACCGCGATCTCGGCCTCTTCGGCCGGCGACTCCACCACGGTGACGTTACGCCAGCCCTCCTCGGCAATGTGCTCACGCGCCACCGCGGCCATCTCGGGTGACTCCTCGATGCCGACGACGCTGCCCTCGGTTCCTACCTTGTCTCTCAGTAAGCCGCAGCAAAGCCCGGTTCCGCAGCCCACGTCGAGGACGACCTGCCCGGGCTCGACCGGGAGCGCCTCGACGATCGCGTCGCGGTAGTGCTGGAACGCGCCGGTATCCCGGTCGTAGGACCGGGCTCCGGAGTCGTAGGCCGGCAGCCGCTCCGCCTCCCGGGGCGGCCGGTGCGCTGGTGATGGTGAACTGCGTAACTTGCTCATGATCCTTTCGCCCCGCCCTTCAGGGGATGCGGCAGTTCCTCCCGTACCCGTCATGAGCCACTCATAACGCCGGGTCAGCGGGCCGCCCCTCAGGCCAGCAGTTCGCGAACGCGCGGGACCACCTGCGTGCCGTACAGCTCGATATTGGTCATGAGGGCTTCGTGCGAGAGACCTCCCATGCCGTATTTCAGGTCGAAGCGGGTCGCGCCGAGAGCGGTGAGGTTGGCCGCGATCTTCTGGGCGACGGTCTCCGGCGATCCGACGTAGAGCGCTCCCTCCGGCCCGACCTCGACGCAGAAAGGATTCCTTGGTCGGGACGGCGAATCCGCGGGTCTTGCTGACGCTGCGGATGACCTCCAGGTAGCGCGGCCAGAACTCTTCGCGGGCCTGCTCGTCGGTCACATCGACATGGCCCGGCGAGTGCACGCCGACCGGCAACGGAGGGCGCCCGAAACGCTCCAGGGCCTGCTGGAACAGCTGTGAGAACGGCGCGAATCGCACCGGGGATCCGCCGATGATCGCGAGCATCAGCGAGAAGCCAAGGCGTGCGGCGCGGATGACCGACTGCGGGCTTCCGCCGACGCCGATCCACACCGGAAACGGTCCGGATTCCGTGTGCGGCACGACATCCTGGTGGTAGAGCGACGCGCGGGTCTTGCCCTGCCAGGTGACCGGTCCGCCCTTCAGGAGCTCGGCGAACAGGCTGGCCTTCTCCTCGAAGAGCTCCTCGTAGTCGGCAAGGTCGTAGCCGAAGAGCGGGAACGAGTCGATGCTGGAGCCTCGTCCGAGGATGACCTCTGCCCGCCCGCTGGAGATGGCGTTGAGCGTGGAGTAGCGCTGAAACACCCGGACCGGATCGTCCGAGCTGAGTACCGTGACGGCCGACCCGAGATGGATGCGGGAGGTGCGCGCGGCGATCGCGCCGAGCACCACGTCGCCGGCCGACAGCGGGAAGTCATCGGTGTGGTGTTCGCCGATCCCGAAGAAATCCACCCCGACCTGGTCGGCCAGGACCCCTTGTTCGACGATGTTGCGGATGGTCTGCGCGTGCGAGAGCGGGCGGTCCTCCTCGTCGTGCGTGACATCGCCGAAGGTGTCGAGGCCGAAGGTCAGGGGGAACTGCCGGGTGCAGCACCGGACGGTGTTGCTGTCATGTTGATGTCTCTCCTTCTGGTAGTGGGTCTGGGCGAGCCGGTGCTGGCCTACGCTGCCTCGGCGCGGACAGCCAGCTCAAACTCGGTTCGGTGCAGCGGCACGCCGAAGACGGGGCCGCCTGGTTCGAGGAGGCGGCCCGCGCTCAGGCGGTCGAACCGCACCGCGTCGTACCCGATGCGCTCGATGAGTTCCGCCACCACGTCCACCGCGTGTGGATCGTCGCCGGCAACCCCGAGCGCGCGGCGGTCCGGCGAGCCTGCTTGGCCGGCGCTCGTCTTCAAGCTCGTGGTAGCCGATGTGGTTGAGGGTCTTGACCACCGTCGAGCCGGCCGAGCCGGCGCTGGACGATCTCGCTGCTGCCGTAGCTGCCGATCCTCGAACATCTCCTGCACGCCGTCGACGGGCGGCCAGTAGTTCATCGCATCGACGACGAGCTTGCCGTCCAGCAGGGACGGGTCCAGCGTCGTGAATTTGTGCAGCGGGATCGCCAGCACCACAAGGTCCGCCTCCGCGACCGCCTCGGCCGCCCAGCGTGGCTCGGCCCCAGGCGCCAGCACCTGCGCGATCAGCTCGATCTGCTCCGGGTCACCCGAGGCCGCGATCGACACCGGGTAGCCTGCCTCCAGCGCGACCCGTGCGATGACCGGGCCGACGTGACCCGCCCCGAGCACGGCGATCCGCGGCAGCCGCGCTGCGGCAGATCGAGCGGTCATCGGTGGGCACCTCCGGTGCGAATCAGCGCTCACCTCCGCATGGAGATGGCGCTGGAGCGACTGCAAGACATCGGCGAGCGCCTCCAATTGCTCGGGGGTCAGCGCGTCGACAAAATGCTTCTTGATGGCCCGCAGGTGGGGCGCGCTCGCGCGCCGGAACGCCGCTGCGCCGCTTTCGGTCAGCGACACCTCGGCCCCGCGACTGTCGGTGGCGCAGTCGTCGCGCCGGATGAGGCCGCGTCGCTCCATCCGTCCGAGGTGATGGGACAGCCGGCTTCGCTCCCAGTCGATGGTCGCCGCCAGCTCCGACGAGCGCAGCCGCGTGCCATCTGCTTCTCGTCAGCGCCAGCAGCACCTGATAGTCGGCGGGCGAGAGACCAGACTCTTGTAGCTGCTGCGCCCAGAACCCTCCGAAGCTCGGCGGTCGTATCGAGCAGGGAACGCCAGATCGCCAGCTCCCGAGCCGTCAGCCGCCGCCGTGCCACCGTTCCGGCCGCCGCGTCCTCAGCTGCCACGGTCATGCCACCTCCTGATTGATACGTCAATCATATTCAGGGTTGTTGACGTGTCAATATTGATGTGTCCATCATCTGGACGTGGGGGTCGGCGGGGCCGCTGACCGGGCCGCCGCAGGCAGCCGTGGCCCAGGGCGGTCGGCGAACCGCGTGGTCCCTCGTGCGCGCACCGGTCTTGCCAGCCCACGTGGGCGGGTGGATGATGAATTGCCCCCCCGTGCACAGAAGCGGGGTGCGTCATGACCGGGACGCTGGTATTCGTGCACGGCCGGGGGCAGGAGTTCAAGAATCCAGCCGGACTGGTCCGGGACTGGCGGGCGGGCCTGGCCGGCGGCCTTATCAAGGCCAATATGCCGCCATTGCCGGACGTGCCAGTCGTGCTCCCTTTTTACGGCAATCTGCTCTACCAGATCACCGCTCAGGTCGAGCAGGACCCGGTCCAGCTGGAGGCGCTGCCCGCCAACCCGGACGAGGCCGGGCCGCTGCACCCCGGCCTTCCCGATGACGTCGGCGACCTGGAACGGAGCCTGGTGGGGGACATGGCCAGCGTGCTGGGCGCCCCGGTGGCCGAGGACGAGGTTTTCGGCCTGGACCAGGTGCTGTCCTGGGGCGGCACCCGTGACGCCCTGAC
This sequence comes from uncultured Actinomycetota bacterium, assembly GCA_963739645.1. Lineage (GTDB taxonomy): Bacteria > Actinomycetota > Actinomycetes > Streptosporangiales > Streptosporangiaceae > JASHPR01. The sequence continues at coordinate 22,641 of CAVUBM010000049.1, read as the reverse complement.
CTGGATCGCCCGGCACACCCGGGTCGATCAGGCCATCATCGTGGACCACCTCAGGGATGTCGCCGTCTATCTGACCCGGGCCAGGGACCAGGTTCTCAGCCTGGTCAAGGCGGCGATTCCCGCGACGGGGCCGATCGTCATTGTCTCGCACAGCCTCGGCACCGTTGTGGCGCGCGATCTGCTTGACGACGCCCAGGTGCGCGAGCGGGCCACATTCTGGGTTACCGCAGGCTCGCCCTTGGGCCTGGACGCCGTGCAGAAAAACCTGCTCACGAAAGGCGCCCACAACCCCGGTGTGGACTGGGTGACCGCCTATGACGTCCATGACGTCGTCGCCCTCGGTCATCCGCTGAAGCCGACCTGGGGTGCCCCGCTGCGTGACGTCGCGGTGGGCAACGGGGATTCGCCCCACTCGATCGAGAGGTATCTGGGTCATCCCGAGGTGGCCGGACCCATCGGCACCGCGGTCAAGGCACTTCTCCCCGGACTGTAACCGGCCAGGGATGACGACACTGGGGGCAGGAATGAGCGTTCTGACGGAAGCTTCCGCGCAGCAGAGCGAGGCAGCGGCGAAGCGGGTCGGGAGGAGGACCAGCGAGCGCCGGGACAAGATTGACGCGATCACCAGCGGCAGGCTGGCTGCGGCCGATGAGCCGGTCAGGATCGCGTCGCGGATTGACCGCCTCAGCCGCTACTACCCGGGCGTCCGCCCGGTCAGCCCGGCGGCCCTGGCGGCAAACGACCCCAAAGCCGTCGCGGCGGCCGACGCGGTGCTTGAGCGCATCATCAACACCCCGGACTTTGTCGATGTCCGCTACCTGGAGGCCGGCACCCGTGCCTCCCATGCGGTGGGCCGCGTCGACATCAGGGATCACGCAGGCCGGGTGATCGGCTTCGGCACCGGGTCCCTGGTGACCTCCTGCCTGCTCCTGACCAATCACCACGTGCTGCCCGACGCGGAGACAGCCGCCGCGAGCGAGATCGAGTTCAACTTCGAGGACGGGATCGACGGCCAGCCGCTTCAGCCGAGGCTCTTCCCGCTCGACCCCACGGCCTTCTTCCTGGCCGACGAGAAGCTCGACTTCGCCCTGGTCGCCGTCGGCGCCAGTCCCGGGGATCTGGCCGAGTTCGGGTTCAACGCCGCGATCCGCGCCCAGGGCAAGGCCATCGCCGGGGACTTCATCACGATCGTGCAGCATCCCGAGGGCCAGAAGAAACAGGTGGCGCTGCGGGACAACCGGGTCGTCGATGTGCTCGACGACTTCCTCCACTACGAAGCCGACACGCAGCCGGGGTCCTCAGGCTCACCGGTCTTCAACGACCAGTGGGAACTGGTGGCCCTGCATCACGCGAGCGTCCCGGCACCCGACCACCCGGAGCTCGGCAAGTTCGTGAACGAGGGCATCAGGGTGAGCCAGCTGCTCGCGTTCATCGGCCAGCAGACCTACACCGACCAGCAGCGGGCGCTGGTCGCCGATCTCGTGGGATCGCCCGGCCAGGTGCCGGCCGCCGCCTCGCCCGCCGGGTCCGCTGCAGGCAGCGCCGGGCCTTCCGCGGGCAGCGCCGTGGCCGCGGGCAGCGCCGTGGTCCCGGGCAGCGCCGTGGCTTCGGGCAGCATCGGGCCCGTGACGGGCAGCGCTGGCCTCGCCCCGGCCGGCCCGGGCCGCGAGGCCGCCGCCGCGTCCCCGGTCACCGTGACGGTCCCGCTGCGGATCACCATCGGGGTCGGGGACCAGGCACCGGGCGTGGCCGTAACCGCGGGGGCGGCCGATGAGGCCATCGCCATCGACCCCGCCTACGCGGACCGGCCAGGCTATGACCCCCGGTTCCTGGGGGACGGGGCCGCGGAGGCGCCGCTTCCTGCGCTCTCGGACGCGCTCGTGCCGCTCGCCGCGGTCAACAGCATGGCCACCGGCGACCCTCGCTATGTCCTGCCCTACCACCACTTCAGCGTGGTGCTCAACAAGGAGCGCCGGCTGGCGTTCTACACCGCCGTGAACATCGACGGTGCCTCGGGCATGCGGCTGCGCCGGGAGCCAGACCGCTGGTTCTTCGACCCGCGGGTGCCCCAGGACCAGCAGACGGGCGAGGCGGTCTACCAGGACAATCCCCTGGACCGTGGTCATCTGGTCCGCCGCCTCGACCCCGCCTGGGGTGCCACAGCGGCGGCCGCCAAGACCGCCAACGACGACACCTTCCACTTCACCAACTGCACCCCCCAGCACCACGACTTCAACGCCGGCCGGACGCTCTGGGCGGGGCTCGAGAACTACGTCCTGGACAACGCCGACAACCTCAAGTTCCGGGTGAACGTGTTCAGCGGCCCCGTGCTCGCGGCGGACGACGAGCAGTACCGCGGGGTGCAGCTGCCGCGCCAGTTCTGGAAGGTCGTCGTGATGGTGAAGCAGGGAGGCGAGCTGTCGGCCACCGCGTACCTGCTGAGCCAGGAGGAGCTGATCAAGGGGCTGGAGGTCGCGCCGGAGGCGTTCTCCTACGGTGCCTACCGCACCTATCAGGTCCCGGTAAGGCAGATCGAGGGCCTGACCGGGCTGTCCTTCGGATCGCTGGCCGACGCCGACCCGCTGGCCCGGGAAGAGGCCGCGGTCACCGCCATCGAAGTCACGCGCCCCGAGGAGCTCCGGCTCTGACCCGGGACGGTGCCGCGGGCGCGGGCCGCCGGGACGCGGCGGGGCTGCCAGGCCCGGGACGGCCCCGCGCCCTCAGCGTGCGAGAATGAGGCCCGGGCAACGACGCCGAGGGAACGGGAACGCTGCTGATGCAGGCCGGTAAGGACGCACCAGGCGCGGGCGGAGGACGGGCCGCGACGGACACGCCGTCGGCGGAGCTGACCGCTGCCGCAGGAACCGACTGGGACTACGCGCCGGCACCCGAGTCGCGCGACGTCGTGACGATCGCGCCCGAATACGGCCTGTTCGTCAACGGGGAGTTCGGCCCCGCCGCGGACGGGCGGGTGCTCGAGACGCTGAACCCGGCGACCGAGGAACCCCTGGCGCGGGTGGCCGAGGCCGGCCCGGCCGATGTAGACCGCGCCGTGGCCGCCGCCCGCTCCGCTTACGAGCAGGTCTGGGGCCCGATGCCCGGGGCCGAGCGGGCCAAGTACCTGTACCGGATCGCGCGGCTGCTGCAGGAGCGGTCCCGTGAGTTCGCGGTGCTGGAGAGCCTGGACAACGGCAAGCCGATCAAGGAATCCCGCGACGTCGACATCCCGCTGGCCGCGGCGCACTTCTTCTACCACGCGGGCTGGGCGGACAAGCTGGAGCACGCCGGGCTCGGGCCGTCGCCGCGCCCGGTCGGCGTGGCCGGGCAGGTCATCCCGTGGAACTTCCCGCTGCTGATGGCCGCGTGGAAGCTGGCGCCCGCGCTCGCGGCCGGCAACACCTGCGTGCTCAAGCCGGCCGAGACCACCCCGCTGACCGCGCTGCTGCTGGCCGAGGTGTGCCAGCAGGCGGGGCTGCCGCCCGGGGTGGTGAACGTGCTGACCGGCGCGGGGGAGACCGGCGCCGCGCTGGTGGCCCATCCCGGCGTGGACAAGGTCGCGTTCACCGGCTCCACCGAGGTCGGCAAGCAGATCAGGCGCACGCTCGCGGGCACGGGCAAGCGGCTGACCCTCGAACTCGGCGGCAAGGCGGCGAACGTGGTCTTCGACGACGCTCCCGTCGAGGCGGCGGTCGAGGGGATCGTGAACGGCATCTTCTTCAACCAGGGTCACGTCTGCTGCGCGGGCTCCCGGCTGCTGGTGCAGGAGTCGGTGGCGGACGCGGTCGTCGACCGGCTCCGCGGCCGGCTGTCCACGCTCCGGCTCGGTGACCCGCTGGACAAGAACACCGATATCGGCGCGATCAACTCACGCCAGCAGCTGGACAAGATCCGCGACCTGTCCGACGCCGGGGACGCCGAGGGCGCGGAACGCTGGTCGCCGCCGTGCCAGCTGCCGGACCGCGGCTACTGGTTCCCCCCGACGGTGTTCACCGGGGTCAGCCAGTCACACCGGATCGCCCGCGAGGAGATCTTCGGGCCGGTGCTCTCCGTGCTCACGTTCCGCACCCCCGAGGAGGCGGTCACGAAGGCCAACAACACGCCGTATGGGCTCTCCGCCGGCGTCTGGACCGACAAGGGCAGCCGGATCCTGTGGATGTCGCAGCGGCTGCGGGCCGGGGTGGTGTGGGCCAACACCTACAACCGGTTCGACCCGGCGAGCCCGTTCGGCGGGTACCGGGAATCCGGCTTCGGGCGGGAGGGCGGCCGGCATGGCCTCGCCGCGTACCTCGATGCCTGACCGAAAGCCAGCGGCCGGGAAGAAAGCGGCCAGCAAGAAGCCGTCCCCCCGGATAACCGTCCGCAAGACCTACAAGCTGTTCATCGGCGGCGCGTTCCCGCGGTCGGAGTCGGGCCGGTCCTACCCGGTGACCGGCGCGGACGGAACGCTGCTGGCCCACGCCGCCCAGGCGTCGCGCAAGGACGCGAGAGACGCGGTGAAGGCCGCGCGGTCCGCGGTGGGCCGCTGGTCCGGCGCGACCGCCTACAACCGCGGCCAGGTCCTCTACCGGGTGGCCGAGATGCTGGAGGGCCGGGCGGCCCAGTTCGCCACCGAGATCGCCGCGGGCGAGGGTGTTGACCTCCCCGAGGCGGAGCAGGCCGTGGCGGCCGCGATCGACCGCTGGGTCTGGTACGCGGGGTGGCCGGACAAGGTGGCCCAGGTGGCCGGGGCCGCGAACCCGGTGGCCGGGCCGTTCTTCAACTTCAGCGTGCCGGAGCCGACCGGCGTGGTCGCGGTCGTGGCTCCGGCCGGGTCCAGCCTGCTCGGGCTGGTCAGCGTCGTCGCGCCGGTGATCGCCACCGGGAACACCGCGGTGGTGATCGCCAGTGAGCCGCGGCCGCTGCCCGCGATCACGCTGGCCGAGGTGCTGGCCACCTCGGACCTGCCCGGCGGAGTGGTGAACGTGCTCACCGGTTTCGTGGCCGAGCTGGCGCCGGTGCTGGCCGGGCACATGGACGTCAACGCGATCGACCTGACCGGCGTCGAGCCCACCGCCCGGGCCGAGCTGGAGGTGCTGGCCGCGGAGAACGTCAAGCGGGTGTTCACGCCCGCCAGCAACGGCGCCGACTGGGCGGCCGCGCCGGGAACCCGGCGGATGCTGGCGTTCCTGGAGACCAAGACGGTCTGGCACCCGGTGGGGATCTGAGCCGGCGCGATCCGAGGGGCGGGCAGATGAGCTTCAACGTCAGCGCCGATTCCTACCTGCGCTTCATGGGGCGGTACTCCGAGCCGCTGGCGTCGCAGTTCGCGGACCTGGCCGGGGTGCGCCCGGGGCAGCACGCGCTGGATGTCGGGTCCGGGCCTGGGGCGCTCACCGCCGAGCTGGTGGGCAGGCTGGGCCCGGATGAGGTCAGCGCGGCGGAGCCGTCGGCGTCGTTCGCCGCCGCGGCGCGGCAGCGGCTGCCCGGGGTGGATATCCGGCAGGCGGCGGCCGAGCGGCTGCCGTTCCCTGACGCGGCCTTCGACGCTGCCCTGGCCCAGCTGGTCGTGCATTTCATGGCCGACCCCGTGGCCGGCCTGCGCGAGATGGGCCGGGTGACCAGGCCCGGCGGGGTGGTCGCGGCGTGCGTGTGGGATCACGCGGGCGGCCACGGCCCGCTGGCCGAGTTCTGGCAGGCGGTGCTCGAGCTGGACCCTGAGGCCGAGGACGAGTCGGGCCTGGCCGGCGCCCGTGACGGTCACCTGGCCGAGCTCTTCGCCCAGGCCGGGCTCGGCGGGATCCAGCCCGGCACGTTGACCGTCAGGGTCCATTACGCAAATTTCGACGAATGGTGGGACCCGTTCACGCTCGGTGTCGGCCCGGCCGGGTCGTACGTGACGTCCCTGCCCCCGGACCGCCGCGAGGCGCTGCGCGGGCACTGCCGCGGGCTGCTGGGCCCGGGGCCCATCGAGATCAGCGCCACCGCCTGGGCCGTGACCGGGCACCCCTGAGCGCGACGCTCATCCCGGGTCAGGGCGGCACGGGTCAGTCCTGCATGGGCAGTGCTGCATGGGTGCGCCCCACATGGCGCGCCGTTCGTCCTCGGTGGTGCCGCCCCAGATGCCGAACGCCAGGCCATGATCCAGGGCCGAGGTCAGGCACGGTGCCTGCACGGGGCAGGCCTGGCATATCCGCTTGGCCTGGTCGATCTGGCGCAAGGCGGGACCGGTCGAGCCAATCGGGAAGAAAAGGTCGGGATCGGCCTGACGGCAAGCGGCGTGCTCACGCCAGTGCGTGCCGCCGGCCGTGGCCGTAGCCCATAGGTTCGGTTCGTTCAACATCTCGCCGCCACCGTTCCCCCGTGTTAGCGCTGTCCTCCTCCTGGCTACGGACAGCTTGGGCCGCATCCAAGATCAATCGCTTCACCTGCTCCGGGTGAGAGATGGGATGAGATGTGGCTCCCGAGGGCTCCGGGCTGCGTCTACCCGTTCTTTTGCTGGCGGTACTGGCGGCCGAATTCCACCATCCCGGCGCCCGATGGGACCCCGGAGGGGGAGAGCGGCGGAGCCTGCGCCGGGCGCTTGCCCCGGCGGACCGGGGGTGGCGAGACCGACGGGACGCTGTCGGCGCTGCAGATCGCGGCGTCGTCGCTGACCGGCCCCAGGACCTGGCTGCTGGTCGGTATCGCGCCGGCCGGGACCGGGCGGCGCGGGTGGCGGTCCAGAACCCGGCCCAGGTTCAGGGCGTGAGTGTCCCTGGCGGTGATCGAATGCAGCCCACAGGGCCAGGAACGGCAGGTCTCGGAAGAAGTACCCGCCGGTGGGGACGCCCTGGTTGTTGGGGATGGGCGAGAGCTGGTCCCAGATCGACGGCAGCACCGAGACCGTGTCGTTGTTGTGGTCCCGGTCGGTCCGGGCCGCATGCTGGTAGAACCGGTTGGGGAACGTCTCGCCGGCGAATCGAGCAGAAGTACCGGTCCAGCACCGTGTAGTGCTGGGCCAGGGCGCCAATGACCGGGAGATCAGGGACCGCCTTGGGCCTGTGATCGCGGTTGAGGTTGGTGTAGTAGCCGATCGGAAAGGTGTTGGCGGCGGCCAGGGTGACCCCGGGGTTGTCCGCCGGGGCGGTGGGCCGCTGCAGGAACCCGTCCAGCCGGCCGGCGTTGTGCTGGACCAGGAAGCCTTCCCAGCTGTGGTCGGGGTCGCTGTACCCGCAGCCCTGGAAGTCGGGGGCCAGCGGGTAGTTCGGGTAGACGTTTCCGTCCGTTGACAGAAAGGCCAGGTCGTGGCGGCCGTCGGCACCCGGCAGCCAGCCCAGGAAATGGTCAAACGACCGGTTCTCCATCATGAGCACGACCACGTGCTCGATGCCGTTCGAGCCGTGCGGGAGGCTGGTCGCCGACGCGCTGGCCGCGGCCTGAGCCAGGAGTTCCGTGCCGGTGACCGCCATACCGGTGGAGGCGCCCATGAGCGCGAGGAATTTCCGACGTGTGAGCATGGTGCCCAGCATGGGGAATGGCCATGAACGGTAGGCAAACTGCAGATAGCGGTCCGATTACGCCGTTATGCCTAAACGGGCGACATTTGCCTAGATCGCGCCGAACAGCCGGTCTCCGGCGTCGCCGAGGCCGGGGACGATGTAGCCGCGGTCGTTGAGCTGCTGGTCCATGGCGCCCGTCACCACCCGCACCGGGGCGGGAACGTCGCCGGGGAACGCCGCGGCCACCCTGGCCACGCCTTCCGGGGCGGCCAGCAGGCAGATGGCCGTCACCGTGGCCGCGCCCCGCTCGATCAGCATGGCGATGACGGTCTGCAGGGTGCCACCGGTGGCCAGCATGGGGTCGAGCACGAACGCGTCCCGGCCGGTGAGGTCGGCGGGCAGCCGTGCCGCGTACGTGGAGGCGACCAGCGTCTCCTCGTCCCGGGCCAATCCGACAAAGCCGACATTGGCGCTGGGCAGCAGCCTGATCATCCCGTCCAGCATCCCGATGCCGGCCCGCAGCACCGGGACCACGAGCGGGACGGGACGGGCCAGCCTGACCCCGGTGGCCACGTCGACCGGGGTGGTCACGGACACCGGCTCCACCTTGATGTGGCGGGTCGCCTCGTAGGCGAGCAGGGTCACCAGCTCGTCGGTGAGCCTGCGGAAGGTCGGCGTCTCGGTCTGCACATCCCGGAGCGCGGTCAGCTTGTGCGCCACGAGCGGATGATCGGCAACCAGCGTCTGCATGACCGGTAGTGTGACAGCCCGCCGCGCCTGCGCGGTAGCGCCATGCCCGGACCGGCCCGGGTTGGTCAGACCAGCGACTCCAGCGTCGCGCGCGCCCCGCGCTGGTGCAGCGAGGCCAGCGCGGACCGGTAGGCGGTGACGAAGCGCTTGTCGTCGGCCAGATCCCCGAACACGTCACGGTTCGCGATGAAACTGTCGGAGTCCTCGCGCTGGCGCCGGGCCAGCTGCGTGAGGGTGCCCGCGAGCCGGTCGACCACCTCGATCGGCTCGCCCGCCTCGTCGACGCCCTCTGCGTAGCGGGCCCAGCTCGCCACCACCGCGGCCGAGCGCCTGATCTCACCGCCGGTAGCGAGCTGCTGGCGGACGACGGGAAGCAGCCACTTCGGTATCCGGTCCGAGCTTTGCGCGCACAGCCGGGCGATGGTGTCGCGGACCTCCGGGTTGGAGAAGCGCTCGATCAGCGTGTGCTTGTACTCGTCGAGGTCCACCCCGGGCACCGGAGCCAGGGTCGGGGTGGCCTCCTCGTCCATGTAGCCGAGGAGGAAGGCCCGGAACAGGGGGTCCTGAGCGGCCTCGTGCACCAGCCGGTAGCCGGCCAGGTAGGCGAAATAGCACATGGCCTGGTGGCTCCCGTTGAGCAGCCGCAGCTTCATCAGCTCGTACGGCTCGACGTCGTCAACGACCTGCACCCCGGCCTCCTGGTACGGTGGCCGCCCGGCCGTGAAGGCGTCCTGGAGCACCCACTGCGTAAAGGGCTCGCAGACGACCGGCCACTGGTCTTCGATCCCGAACCGCTCCCGGACCTCGGCCCGGTCGGCGTCGGTGGTCACCGGGGTGATGCGGTCCACCATGGAGTTGGGGAAGCGCACCTCGCGCTCGACCCAGTCGCCGAGTTCCAGTTCCCGCAGCCGGGCGAAGGCGGTGAACACCCGCCTGGTCAGGTGACCGTTGTCCTGCAGGTTGTCGCAGGACATGACCGTGAAGGGCGCGACGCCCTGCTTCCTGCGGCGCCGGAGCGCTTCGGTGATCAGGCCGAACGTGGTCCGCGGCACCGCGCCCGGTTCGAGATCGTGGATCACGTCCGGGTTGGCCGCGTCGAACTCGCCGGTGGCGTCGTTGATGTTGTACCCGCCCTCGGTGATCGTCAGCGACACGATCCGGGTCGACTCCGCCACCATCCGCTCGATGACCGCTTCCGGATCGTCGGGCGCGAACAGGTACTCCACGATGGACCCGATCACCCGCGGTTCGTACGTCCCGTCGCTGTGCTTGAGCACCAGCGTGTAGAGGCCGTCCTGGGCGGCCAGCACCTCCTTCATCCTGCGGTCTTCGGCCATGACCCCGACGCCGCAGATGCCCCAGTCCAGCGCCGTGCCCTGGTTCATGAGCCGGTCGTGGTACATCGCCTGGTGCGCACGGTGGAATCCGCCGACGCCGAAGTGGACGACGCCGGGGGTGACGAGGTCACGGTCGTAGGCCGGCCCCGGCAGCCGGTCGCTCCAGTACGCCAGCGTCCCCGCGTTGAGCGGTTGCGGCCCGGATCTAAGCCGCAAGGCGCGCGCCCGTCTCCGGGTGGAACACGAAGACATCATCCGGCCGGACATGGAACGCCAAGGTCTGCCCAGGGGCTGCCGTCTTCTGGCCCTCGGTGCGCGCCACAACCTGATCCCCGCCCTCGGGCAGGCGCACATGCAGCAGAGCGTCGGCCCCCAGGTCTTCGACCAGGATCACCTCGCCGCTCAGCTCTCCGGCACCCTCCGTGGGGTGCAGGTGTTCTGGCCTGATGCCGACGACGAGTTCGCTGAGCCCGGCCTGCGCGGCTGCGGTGCGGATCGTGGTCGGCAGGGGGAGCACGCCGCCCGCCAGCCGCACGCCGCCGTCGGACAGCGGGACAGTCCGCAGGTTCATCGCAGGCGAGCCGATGAACCCCGCCACGAACTGGTTGACCGGGTTGTCATAGAGCTGACGCGGGGTGGCGCATTGCTGCAGCTGTCCCTGGGCCAGCACCGCCACCCGGTTGCCCATGGTCATGGCCTCCACCTGGTCGTGGGTCACATAGACCGTGGTGATCCCGAGGCGGCGCTGCAGCTCCGCGATCTGGCTGCGGGTCTGGACGCGCAGCTTCGCGTCCAGGTTGGACAGCGGCTCGTCCATCAGGAAGACCTTGGGCTCGCGCACGATGGCCCGGCCCATGGCCACCCGTTGCCGCTGGCCTCCGGACAGCTGCTTGGGCTTGCGGTCGAGCAGCTGGTCGTCCAGGTCCAGCAGCCGGGCGGCTTCCCGCACCCGGCGGTCCCGGTCATCCTTGTGCACGCCCTGCATCTTGAGGGCGAAGCCCATATTTTCCGCGACGGTCTTCTGCGGGTACAGGGCGTAGTTCTGGAACACCATCGCGATGTCCCGGTCCTTCGGGGGAACGTACGTGACGTCCCGGTCGCCGATCTCCACGCGCCCGCCGTCGAGAACCTCCAGCCCGGCGAGCATGCGCAGGGCGGTGGTCTTCCCCGATCCGGACGGCCCGACGAGAACCATGAACTCGCCGTCGCTGATGTCCAGGTCGAGTCCGTCGACCGCGGGCGGCATGTCCTTACCGAAGACGCGGGTTGCCGATACATACTTCACGCTGGCCACCGGGGACCTCCACTCACTTGATTGCTCCCATCGAAAGACCGCGGACCAGCGAGCGCTGGGCTATCCAGCCGACGAGAATCACGGGCACCGAGGCCACCGTGGCCGCCGCCGACAGGTGCGCGATGTACAGCCCTTCCTGGGGCACGGAACTGATCAGGAACATCGGCATGGTTGCGGCATTCGTGACCGTCAGGTTGATCGCCAGGAAAAGCTCGTTCCACGCGAAGATCACGCAGATCAGCGCGGTGGCTATCAGCCCGGGCGAGATGATGGGCAGGATCACGCTGCTGATCTCCCTGATACGGCCCGCGCCGTCCAGCTGCGCCGCCTCCATCAGTTCGCTGGGCACCTCGAGCATGAACGACCGGATCATCCAGATCGCGAGCGGCAGGTTCATCGCGGTATAGAGGATGATCAGCAGCCAGAGGCTGTCGAGCAGGTGCGTTTTCAGGGCGATCACGTAGAGGGGGCCGATCGCGGCCACGATCGGCAGCATCTTCGTGGAGATGAAGAAGAAAAGGCCGTCGCGCCAGTGCTTGACCGGATGCACGGACAGGGCATAAGCGGCCGGGACGCTCAGCAGCAGCACCAGGATCGTGGAGCCGACCGTCGCGATCACCGAGTGGGTCAGGAAGGGGCCCATACCCGAGAAGACCAGGCGGAACTCCGACAGGGTCGGCTTGAAGATGAACTGGGGCGGCCAGGTTTCGGCGGCGGATTCCGGCTTGAACGCCGTGATCACCATCCACAGCACCGGCAGGAAGAACGCTATCCCCACCACCCAGGCGAGGACGGCCCAGCCCATCTGCCCTGATCTCTCGCGGAACCGGCGCGACCGGGCCGGGGCGGAAACGGCGGTCATCCCTGTGCCTCCTCGAACTGGAAGACCCTGGCGAACATCCGCAGCGCGAACGTGGCAATGATGATCGTGAGGATGACGGTGACCACGCCCGCCGCGGCCGCCCCTCCGACGTCGAAGGCGTTGTTCACCTGCTGGTACAGGTAGAAGGGGATGTTGGTGGTGGAGGTCCCTGGGCCGCCGTTGGTCATCAGCCTGACCGCGTCGAACGTGTTGACCAGGTAGATCGAGCCGAGCAGGATCCCGAGCTCGATGTAGGGCCGCAGGTGCGGGATCGTGAGCTCGCGGAACGTGGCGAACGCCCCGGCGCCGTCGACCTTCGCCGCCTCCAGCGTGTCAGTCGGCTGGCTCTGCAGGCCCGCGAGCACGATCAGGGTCATGAACGGCGTCCACTGCCAGATCATGACCACGATCACCGAGCCCAGCGCGTGCACGCTGAGCCAGGCCACGTGATGGACGCCGAACGGTTCCAGCAGGTAGTTCAGCAGCCCGAAGTTCGGGTCGAGCATCGGCCCGGCCCACACCAGCGCCGCCGCCGCCGGCATGACCAGGAACGGGGTGATGATCAGCGTCCGGACCACGCCCCGGCCGATGAACTTGCGGTCCAGCAGCACCGCGAATGCCACCCCCAGGATCATGGCGATGATCACGGCGGAGGCGGTCATGACCACCGAGCGCACGAGCGCGCCCCGGAAGTTCGTGTCTTTGAAGACCGTGGTGTAGTTGGTCAGCCCGTTGAATGTCGCGCTGCCCGGGGTGTCCCAGAAGTAGTTCTGGAAGCTGTACCAGAGCGTCACCAGGAACGGGATCTGGGTGACGACCACCACGTAGATCAGCGCGGGCATCAGGGGGAGGCGGGTCAGCCACCGCTCACGGCGGCCCGTCCCGCGCGGCGCGACGTCGACCTTGGGCGAGGGGGCCAGGTCTTCGATTACCGTCATGGAAAAGCCCTTCTCATGACTCGTCACTCACGGCTGGCCGCGGCCGATGGGAGCCCGGTCGGTCTGTGCCCTCACGGGCTCCCATCGGCCGCGTGCTCTAGCCGCCAGCCAGTTGCGCCGGGGTGTACGCGGCGGCGTCAGCCTGGCTTGTCTTCAGCGCCTGGCTCACGCTCTCCGTGCCGGCGATCGCCCCCGCGATCTGCTGGCCGACCTGGACACCGAGGGTTTCGAACTGGGGAATGTCGACGTACTGCACGCCCACGTAGGGCACCGGGTGCAGGGTCGGGTGATCCGGGTCCGTCGAGTTGATCGAGGCCAGCGTGATGCCCGCGAACGCCTTGGCGGCCTTCTGGTACTGCGGGTTGTTGTAGAGGGAGGTCCTGGTCCCCGGCGGGACCGCGGCCCAGCCGTACTTCTGGGCGACCAGCTGGTCGTAGTTCTTCGAGGTGGCCCAGGACACGAACTTCCAGGCGGCGCCCTGGTCATCGGTGCCCTGCGGGATGCCAAGCGACCACGTCCACAGCCACCCGGAGGACTTCGTGAGGTTCACCGGTGCGAGGGCATAGCCGGTCTGGGCGGCGATGGATGGGTACGTGGTCGCGATGGAGGTCGCCGCGACCGTCGCGTCGTACCACATCGCGCACTTGCCCTGCCCGTACAGCGTCAGCAACTGGTTGAAGCTGTCGTTGGAGGCGCCGGACTCGCCGTACTTGCGGATGAGGTTGACGTAGAACTTGGTCGCATTCTCAAACGCCGGCGAGGTGAGCTGCGGCTGCCACTTCATGTTGAACCATTGGCCGCCGAAGGTGTTGACGACCGTGTCGAGCGACGCCATGTTGTCGCCCCAGCCCGCCAGGCCGCGCAGGCAGATCCCCGCCGTCTTGCCGGGCTGGTTGAGCTTGGCCGCGAAGCTCTGCACCTGCGTCCAGGTCGGGTGCGCTGGCATGGTGAGCCCGGCCTTGGTGAACAGGTCCTTGCGGTAGTAGAGCATCGAGGACTCGCCGTAGAACGGCACCGCGTACAGGTCGCCCTTGTAGGACAGGGCCTTCGCGATGGGCGGGAGCAGGTCACCGGCGTCGTAGCTGGCGTCACTCGCGATGTACTGCTTGGACAGGTTGACCAGCCAGCCGTTCTTCGCGAACAGCGGCGCCTCGTATGGGCCGATCATGACGACGTTGAACGCGTTGCTGTGCGTGCTGACGTCCTTCTCGATCGCGGCCCGCAGGTCGGCTTCGGTATAGGTGGCGAACTTGACCTTGATCCCCGGGTTCTGCTTCTCGAAGACCGACTTGGTCAGGGGCACCATCTGGTTGGTGATCAGCGGGTTGGACACCACGGCCACGGTCACCGTGCCGGTATTGCTCTTGGTGCCGCCACTGCTGCCGCCCGAGCAGGCGGCCAGCGCCAGCAGCGCGGCCACGCCACAGGCCGCCCCGAGCGCGCGGAGCTTGAACGGGAATGACCTCATGAATAAACCTCCGCAACGATGAGAGGACTGGCCGTCGCGAGGGCCCCGGCCAGGCGGACGCCCCGTGACGTTCCGAGCCTCATGGAGAACCTCCTGCTTGCCGTGACGGCGTACGTGCATATGCTCATCTGAGCGGATAGACCGCTCAGATGAACTGTTGAACACACCTTGATCTCGCCGCTAGGCAAAGTCAAGAAAAGCTGCAAATATGAGACCTACGCGCTCAAATGAGCGCCTAGGCCGGCTGAAGTGGAGGGGCACATGGCCGGGTTGTCGGCCGATCGGCCGTCCGAAGTCGTCCTGGCCGCGCGGGTGGCGCGCCAGTTCTACCTCGAGGGCGTCTCCAAGATCGACATCGCCGACCGGCTGGGTATCAGCCGGTTCCGCGTGGCGCGGCTGCTCGACTCCGCCCGGGAGACCGGGATGGTGCGCATTGAGATCGGGCTGCCCGGCGGCACCCTGGACGCGGGCCTGTCGGCGGAGCTGTGCTCGGCCTTCGGGCTCAAGCACGCCTTCGTGTTCAATTTTCCCGACGAGGACGAGCCTGCGCTGCGGCGCAGCCTGGGCGAGGCCGCAGGCCAGGCGCTGATGGACCTCATCACGCCCGGCGACGTCCTCGGCATGTCCTGGTCCCGAACGCTGAGCGGGCTCGCGGCCGCGCTCACCGAGATACCGCCCTGCCCGATCGTCCAGCTGACCGGGGCGGTGCCGCCACCCGACGGCCGGGACCTGCTGGACCTGGTCCGCGCCGTGGCCCGCATCGGCGGCGGGCCGGCGCACGTCTTCTACGCGCCGATGATCCTGGACGACGCGCAGACGGCCGCGGCGGTCCGCCGCCAGGCCGACATCGCCGGAGCCTTCTCCCTCGTGCCCTCGGTGACGCTGGCGGTGGTCGCCCTCGGGGGCTGGGGGCCCGGACTGTCGACCATCTATGACGCCATCACCCCAGCCGAGCGTGACGCCCTGGCCGGGCTGGGGGTGTGCGCCGAGCTGGCCGGGGTGTTTATCGGCCAGAACGGCAAGCCCGTCGCTACCCCGCTCGACAGCCGCATGATCGTGACGCCGGGCCCAGCGCTCGAGCGGATCCCGTTCGTCTTGTGCGTCGCCTGGGGCGTCGCCAAGAGCCCCGCGGTATGTGCCACGATCCGAGGAGAGATGGTCCATGGTCTGGTCACCCATGCGAGCCTCGCCCGCGCCCTGCTCAGCCTGGCCGACGGACAGGGCGGCGGGCGCTAGCCCGCAGACGCTCCAGGCAGACGGCCGGCGGCCAGACGGCCCGCTGCCCGGCAGCCCGCTGCCCGGCGGGACGGCCAACCGCGGGCTGGTCATCCGCGTCGGCGACACCGTGCTCCGGCCGATCGCGCCGTGCCGGCGGGCCACTCACGCGCTGCTCGCCCACCTCTCGGACGTCGGCTTCGACGGTGCCCCCCGCGTCCTGGCGGCCAGCGCCGCGACCGAGATGCTGACCTACATCGACGGCCGGGCCGCGGTCCCGCCGTTGCCAGACGACATGCTCACCGACACCGCCCTGGTCAGCATCGCCGACCTGCTGCGCCGCTATCACCAGGCCGTGGCGTCCTTCGAGCCGGCGGGTTACCGGTGGCCCAGGCCCATCCCGGCCCGGTTCCGGACGGGCCTGGTCAGCCACAACGACGTCCACCCAGCCAACCTGGTGTTCCGCGACGGCCGGGCCGTCGCGCTGATCGACTTCGACTGGGCCGGGCCGGGCAGCGCCGCCTGGGACGTGGCCTCGGCGGCCCGTTACTGGGCGCCGCTGCAGGACGACAGGGACATCATCGACTGCCGCCAGGGCCGCGCGATCGAGAGGTTCCGGATCTTCATTCACGCCTGCGGGCTGACCCGGGCCGAGCGGCAGCACGTGGCCGAGGCGGTGGTGGCCAACCACGACTGGACCTACGCCATCGTCACCGAGGCGGCCGCCGCGGGGCACCGGGGCTTCGCCGACCACTGGCAGCAGGTGGCGGGACCAGCCGCCCGGGCGCGGCGCTGGTGCCTGCGGCACCGGCGGGACCTGCTCGCGGCCGCGAGCTGAGAGGCCGGCCCCGGCCGCGCGGCGAAACCCTACGATGTCGGCGTGCAGGTCCTCGACGATGCGGCCGTCCGGCGGCGCCTGCAGCCGGCCATGGCCATCACGGCGGTGCGGGACTGCCTGGCCGCCGAGCAATCCGGCGGGCTGATCGCCCCGGCCCGGGTGCGCGCCAGCCTGGGCAGCGGCGACATCATCTTCACCGCGGGACGCGTGGCCGGCGCCGGCTACGGGTTCCGGGTGTACGACACCCTGCCGACCGTGGTCGACGACCAGTTGACCGTGGTGTACGACGACGACATCGGCCGGATCGCCGGGGCGGTCACAGGAACCTTCCTCGGCGGGGCCAGGACCGGCGCCATCGGGGCCGTGGCGGTCGACCTGCTGGCCGATCCGGCCGCGGACACGCTCGGCCTGATCGGCACCGGGCGCCAGGCCTACTTCCAGCTGTGGGCGATCCGCGCCGTCCGCACGCTGCGCGAGGTCCGCGTGTACGGCCGGGACCCGGGGCGAAGGGAGGCCTTCGCGCAGCAGGCCAGGTCGGAGCTCGGGCTGCCGGCGACCGCCGCGGCCGGCCCGCGCGAGGCCGTGGCCGGCGCGGGCATCGTGGTGCTGGCCACCAGCAGCCGGCAGCCGGTGATCGAGGCCGGGTGGGTGCCGGCGGCGCGCACGTGACCACGCTCGGCCCGAAGGAGGCCGGAGCCCACGAGTGCCCGGTGGGCCTGGCCGGCCGGGCCGGGAGCATCGTCACCGACTCGCTGGCTCAGGTTGACTCCTATCCGCATCCGTTCTTCCTGGCCGCAACGGAGCACCGGGAGCGGATGAGCTCGCTCGCCGCCTGCCTGGCCGGAGCCGGCCGGGCGCGCCCGGCGCCCGGCGACGTCACCATGTTCTGCTCGGTCGGCCTGGCCGGGACCGAGGTCGCGGTCGCGGCCGCCCTGCTGAAGCAGTCGGCCTGACGGCGCGCGCAATCGGCCGGTATGGTGCGGAGTACCGGATATGGACCGGGTTAAGAGCGGGAATTCATAGCGGATTCCCGCGTCATATTTCCGGGCCGTGACCCGGCTCCTATGCCGGTGTGAGACCATGCCGTTCCTGGGATCAGTTCGGGCCTCCTGGTATGGGCGAGTGGGGGAGCGGAAATGGGCGGCAGTCCGGCAAGCGCCGCGCCGTGCTGACCCTGCCTGGCCGCAAGCGAGCCGGGCGCGGGCCCGCCGGACCGGTGCCGGGCCCGGCGCGGCCTGGTGCGCAACGCGGCCCTGGTCGCGGCCGCTCTCGTCATCCTCGTGGCCGGGGCCGTGATCGTCGTGGTGACCAGCCCCGACCGGCCAGCCGGTGATTTCCCTTCCTTGTTCCGGCCAATTTCCACTGTCTTTCCCGTGGAGCCCAGTTGGCGCGACGGTGGAAAGGCCGCTAATCGTAACCAACACCCGCCGCTCGTCCCTAACGGTTACCGGGCTGCGAATTACCGGCCCGGCCCGGGATGACTTCTCTGTCCCGGTCCGGTGTATGCGGCGCCTTTCGCCCGGGCAGTCCTGCACGATAACCGTGCGGTACGTCCCGTCGGCCGCGGGGCTGCGCGCCGCCGAGCTGCTGGTCTCCTTCTCGGCCTGGTCCCGGCCGCAGGGCATCGGCCTGGCCGCCGTGGCCTACGCCCGGCACTGACCCTTGGACGTGAGGCACCTGGTGCCCTTACGGTCGGCACTGAGTGCCAACATCCACGGCAGTGAGCGGAGGCGGTCATGACCCAGCAGACCCTGACAGAAGCGACACCGGCAGCCAGACCCCGGCCGCGAGACACAGGTCCCAGAGACGCAGGCCCCGGAGACACGGGCCGAGCCGCAGCGTGACGAGTGCGCCGCCGGCGAGGCGCTGGTCGCCGAGGAACTCCTGGTCGAGGAGGTCTCGATCGACGGGATGTGCGGTGTCTACTGACGTGGGCGCCCACCCCGGGTTCGACCTGGACCGCCCGTGGGGCCTGGACGACCGGGTCGCGGTCCGGCCCGAGCCGTTCGGCGCGCTGCTGTATCACTTCGGCACCCGGCGGCTGTCGTTCCTGAAGAACACCACGGTGCTGGCGGTGCTGCGCGGGCTGGCCGAGCACCCGACCGCGCGCTCGGCCTGCACGGCCGCGGGTGTCGGCCCGGACGCACTGCCCGCCTACGAGCGGGCCCTGGCCACGCTGGCCGCCTCGCAGATGATCAGGGAAAGGCGGCCGCGTCATGACCGTGAGCGCGCTGACCCGGGAGCAGGCCCGCCCAGGGCGGCTGGTCGACCAGTTCGAGCGCGGCCTGGACGCGCCGATCTGCCTGACCTGGGAGCTGACCTACGCCTGCAACCTGGCCTGCGTCGCACTGCCTGTCGTGCTCGGGTCGCCGCGACCCGCGCGAGCTGACCACCGCGGAGTGCCAGGCGGTCATCGACGAGCTGCAGCGGATGCAGGTGTTCTACGTCAACATCGGCGGCGGCGAGCCGACGGTCCGGCCCGACTTCTGGGAGCTGGTCGACTACGCCACCGCGCACCAGGTCGGCGTCAAGTTCTCCACCAACGGCATCAGGATCGACGCCGCGGTCGCCCGGCGGCTGGCCGCGACGGACTACGTCGACGTGCAGATCTCCCTCGACGGCGCGACCGCCGAGGTCAACGACGCGGTGCGCGGCGACGGGTCGTACGCCACGGCGATCGCGCGCCATGGAGCACCTGCGCCGCGGCCGGCTTCCGCGGCTTCAAGATCTCGCGTCGTGGTCACCCGGCACAACGTCGACCAGCTCGACGAGTTCAAGGCGCATCGCCGACGCGTACGGCGCGCAGCTGCGGCTGACCCGGCTGCGCCCGTCCGGCCGCGGTGCGGACGTCTGGCACGAGCTGCACCCGACCGCGGAGCAGCAGCGCGAGCTCTACGACTGGCTGGCTCGCGCACGGCGAGCAGCGTGCTGACCGGCGACTCGTTCTTCCACCTCGCCGCGTTCGGCGAGCCGCTGCCCGGGCTGAACCTGTGCGGCGCCGGCCGGGTGGTGTGCCTGATCGACCCGGTCGGCGACGTGTACGCCTGCCCGTTCGCCATCCACGACGAGTTCCTGGCCGGCAACGTCCGCGAGCCCGGCGGCTTCGCCGGCGGTGTGGCGCGACTCCGAGCTGTTCGCCCGGCTGCGCGAGCCGCAGAGCGGCGGCGCCTGCGCGTCGTGCGGCTTCTACGACGCCTGCCGGGGCGGCTGCATGGCGGCCAAGTTCTTCACCGGGCTGCCGCTCGACGGCCCGGATCCCGAGTGCGTCCAGGGCCACGGCGAGATCGCGCTGCTCCAGGCCGCGGACCGGGCCGTCGCCGAAGCCGTCGCTGGACCACTCGCGCCGGACAGTCCCGACCGGCAGGGCCGGTCATGCTGACCTCGACCGCAAGCCGGCCGAGCCGCGGCCGCGACTGCGACGAGAACCCGCTGGCCGGCGTTCCCGACCTGGCGGACCGGGCGACTCACGGAAAGGCTTGTCCGATGAGCAACCCCTGGTTCGAGACGGTCGCCGAGGCGCAGCGGCGGGCCAAGAAGCGGCTGCCCACGTCGGTGTACGGCGCGCTGCTCGCCGGCTCCGAGAAGGGCGTCACCGTGGCCGACAACGCTCGCCGCCTTCGGCGAACTCGGTTTCGCCCCGCACGTGGCCGGGCTGTCGGCCAAGCGCGACCTGGCCACCACGGTCATGGGCCAGCCGATCTCGCTGCCGGTGATCATCTCGCCGACCGGGGTGCAGGCCGTGCACCCCGACGGCGAGGTCGCCGTGGCCCGCGCGGCCGCCGCCCGCGGCACGGCGATGGGGCTGAGCTCGTTCGCCAGCAAGCCGGTCGAGGAGGTCGTCGCGGCCAACCCGCAGACGTTCTTCCAGACTGTACTGGGTCGGCACGCCGGGACGAGATGGCGCAGCGCATGGAGCGGGCCCGCGGCGGCCGGCGCGGTCGGGCCTGATCGTCACCCTGGACTGGTCGTTCTCCCACGGCCGCGACTGGGGCAGCCCGGCCATCCCGGAGCAGGTCGACCTCAAGGCGATGGCTGCGGTTCGCGCCGGAGGTGCTGACCGCGCCCGCGCTGGCTGCTCGGCTTCGCCAGGACCGGCGAGCTCCCGGACCTGACCGTGCCGAACATGGCCGGCCCGGGCGAGCCCGCGCCCGACGTTCTTCGGCGCGTACGGGCGAGTGGATGCAGACCGCCGCCGCCGACCTGGGACGACGTGCGCCTGGCTGCGCGAGCAGTGGGGCGGGCCGTTCATGCTCAAGGGCGTCATCCGGGTCGACGACGCCCGGCGGGCGGTCGACGCCGGGCGTCACCGCGATCTCGGTGTCCAACCACGGCGGCAACAACCTGGACGGCACGCCGGCGACGATCCGGGCGCTGCCCGCGCATCGCCGAGGCCGTCGGCGACCAGGTCGAGGTCCTGCTCGACGGCGGCATCCGGCGCGGCAGCGACGTGGTCAAGGCGGTCGCGCTCGGGCGCCCGCGCGGTGATGATCGGCCGGGCCTACCTGTGGGGCCTGGCCGCGAACGGCCAGGCCGGCGTCGAGAACGTGCTCGACATCCTGCGCGGCGGCATCGACTCGGCGCTGCTCGGCCTGGGCCATTCCTCGGTCGGCGACCTGAGCCCGGACGACATCGTGATCCCGCCCGGCTTCACCCGCACCCTGGGTGCGCGGGGTGCGCAGGGTGCGCAGGGTGCGCGGGGTGCGCAGAGCGGGCGGGGTGCGCAGAGCGCGCAGAGTGGGCGGGGTGCACGGGGTGCACGGGGTGCGGGATGACGCGGGTCGCGCTGGTCACCGGCGCGGCTCGCGGGATCGGCGCGGCCACCGTGCGCGGCCTGGCCGCGCAGGGCTGGGCCGTCCTGGCCGTCGACCGGTGCGCCGACGACGCGGCCCTGCCCTACCCGCTGGCCGGCCGGACGATCTGGACCGGGTGGTGGCCGAGGTCACCGCCGCGGCCGGGGGCGCGAGCGCGGCCCGCGCCTTCGCTGCCGACGTGCGCGACGCCAGCCAGATGGCCGCGGCCGTGGCCGAGGCCGAGCGGCACTGGGGCGGCCTGGACGCCGCGGTCGCGGCCGCCGGGGTGATCGCCGGCGGGGTGCCGCTCTGGGAGATGCCCGAGGCCCAGCAGCGTGCGGTGCTCGACATCGACCTGGGCGGCGTGATCAGCCTGGCCCGGGCCGCGATCCCGGCGCTGCTGCGCCGCCCGGAGCCGCGCAGCGGCCGGTTCCTCGCGGTCGCGTCCGCTGCGGCCACGCGCGGGCTGCCGATGCTCGCGGCCTACTGCGCGGCCAAGGCCGGCGTGACCGGGCTGATCCGCGCGCTGGCCGCCGAGCTCGGCGGGACCGGCGTCACCGCGAACGCGGTCAGCCCCGGGTCCACGGACACCCCGATCCTGGCCGAGAGCGCCCGGCTCTACGGCCTGCCCGGCGCGCCGTCGTTCGCGGCCCAGCAGCCCGTCGGTCGCCTGCTCGATCCCGACGAGGTCGCCGCCGCCCTGGTCTGGCTGGCCGGCGAGGGCACCGGCGCGATCACCGGCGCCGTGCTCCCCGTCGACGGCGGCCTGGCCGTGTAATAAAGGCAGGCCGCCGCGGGGCCCGTTCACGCGTTGACCTGCCGGGCCTGCGAGGCGGAACACGGGCTCGAACCGGGGGTCGGTCAGCGCCAGGCCCGGTCCGCGCGGAAGGCGTCGACCGGGTAGGAGGTCTCGCCCCCTGGTGGCCAGGTCCGCGAGGATCTTCCCGAGCAGGCTCGCGAACTTGGCCGCGTGACCCGCCCCGATGCCGACCGTGATCCGCGGCTGGCCGGGCACCCGGTCGAGGATGAAGTCCCAGTAGGGCGGCGTGTCATAGACGCAGGTCTTGCTCATCAGCTCTGGTCCCACCGCACCGGGCAGCCGCTCGCGGAGGAAGGACGCGATGAGCTCGGTCTCCCGAGGGTCGGGCTCGAACGAGCGCGTTTCCTGGGTGACGAACCGCCCGGTCATGTCGCGGGCCGCCTTGACCGCCACCTCGCCGTACACCGGGAAGCCGTAGAACAGGTGCTGCCCGTGCCAGATCCACATCGGGAAGCGGTCCGGAGTGAAGTCGCGGACATGAGGTGTCGCGAAGTAGCTCACCTGCTCCTGGCTGAGCGTTATCCGCCAGTTGAGGCCCATGTCGCCGAGCAGGGCAGGCAGCCAGGACGCCACGCACAGCACGACACGGTCGGCGTCAACAGGGCCGGAATCGGTGGTGAGGGTGACCCCGTGCGCCGTCGGCGAGATTCCTCGCACCTGAGTGTGCGGCCGGAACTCCGCCCCGCCGCGGCGGGCCAGCGCGATGTGGGCGGCGGTCGCCCGGCGGATGTCAAGGATCCCGCCGTCTTGCTGGTAGAGGCCCACCACGTCGTCGCCGATCCGCCAGGCGGGCCACCGCCCGCCGCACCTCGGCGGCGTCGAGATCCTCAAGGGGGACTGCCGAAGGGTGCCAGCGAACGCCGGTAATTGCC
>CAVUBM010000048.1:0-7527 GCA_963739645.1 uncultured Actinomycetota bacterium | reverse complement strand
CCGTACCCCCCGGCTCCCGGGTCCTCCCAGGGCCGCCCCTCGCCGGGCCGCCCCTCGCCGGGCCGCCCCTCGCCGGGCCGCCCCTCGCCGGGCCAGGCCTGCGCCGGCGCAGACGCCGCCCTTGATCGTCGAGGAACTGAGCGAGCGTGAGCGCGAAGTGCTCCGCCGCGCGGCGGAGCTGCTGAGCAATTCCGAGCTCGCCAGCGAGATGTTTATCTCGGTGAACACGGTCAAGACGCACCTGAGAAGCATCTACCGCAAGCTCCAGGCGTCGCACCGGCGTGAGGCCGTCCGCCGCGCGAGACAGCTCGAGCTGATCTGACCTCAGCCGCTCGCGGCCGGCATCCCTGGTAGAGGGCGCGCCCGGCGGCGGTGGCCCGCCTCATCACCTGCTCGGCGTCGCTGTCGAGCTTGCCGACGGCCTCGGTGTGAATGCTGCCGGGCTGGTGACGTCCAGCCGCAGCGGGGTGATCTCGCCGGGCATGCGCCGCGCGGCCTGCTGCAGCGCGCCGGGCCGGATATTCGGGTGCGTTCACCGCGGGCTGGTCCGTAGGTTGGCCCGGTGATCACCTATGAGTGGCGCGGGCCGTTCCTGGACGCCGAGGTCAGCGCGCTGCACGCGGAAGGCTTCGGCCATGAGCCCGCCGATGACGGCTGGCGGGCCCAGGTCGAGCAGCACAGCCTGGGCTGGGTGTGCGCCCGCGACGGCGCGGCCCTGGCCGGGTTCGTCAACGTCGCGTGGGACGGGGACGTCCACGCGTTCATCTTGGACACCCTGGTCGGGGCCCGCTGGCAGCGGCGGGGCATCGGCACCAGGCTCGTGGCCGTCGCCGCCGCGCAGGCCAGGGCCGCTGGGTGCGAGTGGCTGCACGTCGACTTCGAGGATCACCTGCGCCCGTTCTACGTCGGCAGCTGCGGGTTCACCCCCACGAACGCGGGGCTGATCGCCCTGTGAGCGGCAGGCCACAGCCGGTGCGGCGAGCACCCGGCGACGGAGCGTAATGGCCATTGACGGGATGACGGATGAAGGGAACGCTGGCGGCTGTGACCGGGACACCTGATCACGTACTCCGCAACCGCTCGGCCTGGGACCGCTGGGCCGCCGACTACGCCGGGGCCGGGCTGCGCAACTGGGAGGCGGCCGATCCGACCTGGGGCATCTGGGCCATCCCCGAGGCGCAGGCCGGGATCCTGCCCGCCGCGCTGGACGGGCTCGGCAGCATCGAGCTCGGCTGCGGCACCGCCTACGTCTCGGCCTGGCTGGCCCGGCGCGGCGCCCGCCCGGTCGGCCTGGACAACTCCGCGGGCCAGCTGGCCACCGCGCGGGAGTTGCAGGAGCACTTCGGGCTGCGGTTCCCGCTGATTCAGGGCAGCGCCGAGCACACCCCGTTCGCCGACGCCGCCTTCGACCTGGCGATCTCGGAGTACGGCGCCAGCATCTGGTGTGACCCGTACGCCTGGATCCCCGAGGCCGCCCGGCTGCTGCGCCCGGGCGGCCAGCTGATCTTCCTGGTCAACGCCGTCCAGCTGATGCTTACCGTGCCCGATGAGGACGGGCTGCCCGCCACCGAGCGGCTGCTGCGGCCGTACTTCGGCATGTACCGCTTCGAATGGCCGGACGACGAGTCGGTGGAATTCCACCTGGGCCACGGCGACATGATCCGGCTGCTGCGCCGCTGCGGCTTCGAGGTGGAGGATCTCGTCGAGCTCAGGCCCGAGCCCGGCGCGACCGCGTCGCACCCGCTCGCCACCATCGAGTGGGCCAGGCAGTGGCCCACCGAGGAGGTCTGGACGGCCCGCAAGCGAGGCTAGCTGGCGGCCACCGCCTGCAGCTCGACCTTGGCCCCGAACGGCAGCGCGCCGGCCTGGAACGTGAACCGGGCCGGCGCCTGCGCCGGATCAGGGAACTGCCGCCGCCACCAGTCGTTCACGTCGCCGTAGTGGCCGATATCGGCGAGCACCACCTGCACGTACAGGATGTCGCCGGCCGAGCAGCCGCCCGCCTCGGCGATCGCGACCACGTTGGCCCAGGCCCGGTCGGCCTCCTCGGCGAAGGTGCCCGGCACGAATGTCCCTTCCGCGTTCAGCGCGGGCATCCCGCTGATGAACAGCGTGCCGTTGGCCTCGCTGCCCAGGCTGAACGGAAAGCCAGCGGGCAGTCCGGGACCTGAGCTGATCCGTCTGATCGTCATGGGCCCTTCTCCTTGCTGCGGCGGTCTCGATACTGCAGGATGCCGCGGTGCCCCGGTTGCCGTCCCGGCGGGGTCAGCACCGGTGACCCGCGGCCGGGGGACGGGAGCGCCAGCATCGCCGCGCTTCCGCAGATCGGCGGGACCTCGGCGGCCTGCAGTGGGTGGTCGACAGCTACACGCTGGCCCTGGCGTCGGTCATGCTCACGGCCGGGTCGATGGCCGACAGAAGCGGGGCCAGGCGGGTGTTCCTGATCGGCCTGGCCGGGTTCGCGGCCGGGTCGGCGGCCTGCGCGGCAGCCCAGAACCTGCCGCTCCTGATCGCCGCCCGCACGGTGCAGGGCCTGGGCGCGTCGGCGCTGCTGCCCTGCTCCCTGGCGCTGATCGTGCACCGCTTCCCCGACCCGGGGGCGCGGGCCCGGGCGCTTGGCGTCTGGGGCGCCATGGGCTCGGCGGGCGTGGCGCTCGGCCCGGTGCTGGGCGGCGGGCTGATCGCCCTGGCCGGCTGGCGGTCGATCTTCCTGGTCAACGTCCCGGTCTGTGCGCTGACCGCCGGGCTGCTGCTCAGGTACGTGCCGGAGTCGCCGACCGACCCGGGCCGGCAGAGCGACATCCCGGGCCTGCTGCTCGGCGTCGCCGCGCTGGCCGGCGTCACCGCGGGCTTCATCGAGGCCGGCCAGCAGGGGTGGCTGGCCCCGGTCCCGGTCCTGCTCGCGGCGGCGGGCGCCGTGGCCGCGGTGTGCTTCGTGCTCACCGAGCGCAGGCAGGCGTCACCGATGCTGCCCCTGGGCCTGTTCCGGGCCCGGGCGTTCAGCGCGGGCACCGGCGTGGGCGTGCTGTTCAACCTGTGTCTCTACGGAGCCCTGATCTGCGTCTCGCTGTTCCTGCAGGGGGCGCGGCACGAGTCCGCGCTGACCACCGGGCTGCTCATCCTGCCGATGAGCGTGGCCGTCGCGGCCGGCTCCCTGGCCAGCGGCCGGCTGACCGCCCGGCAGCGTGGCGACGGCCGGCTATCTCGTCGCTATCGGGCTCGCCTGCGTCGCGACGCGGCACGTCACGCCAGGATGAGGAACAGCTTCTCGACCTGCTCCTCGCTCATCGGCGGCTCGCCGTCGCCGGCCAGGCTCTGCCGCATCAGGCTCGCCACGATCTTGAACCCGGCGCGGTCCAGGGCCCGCGACACCGCGGTCAGCTGGGTGACGATATCCCGGCTGTCGCGCCCGGACTCCACCATCGCGATGACGCCCGCCAGCTGGCCCTGGGCCCGGCGCAGCCGGTTCAGCACCAGGCCGGTGGCCTGCTCGTCCACCTGCATCAGCCCGTCCTTCCTTTGACTCCTGCCAAAATACCCGCAGGGGTATCAGGGAGCCGGTCACCAAGGCAGGCCGGGGCAGCGGGAACCAGCGCAGCGCCTCGAAGCCGGGGGCCAGGCCGGTGGGCCCGTCGTCCGCGGCCGCCCGCCGGGACGTCAGCACGGCGCGGGCTTCCTGCAGATAGCCGGGGAAGGCGTCCTCGCCGGCCTGCCCGCGGCGGCGCGGGTAGGCCAGGGCGCCGTCAGGGCGGTAGCACAGCTCGGACAGGCGCAGCCGGGCCTGAGCGGCGCTGGCGTGGCGCCACTGCCCGGTGTACGGGTCGAAGCGGTACTCCGGCAGCAGCCGGTGCCCCTCGGCCGCCACCAGGTCCACGGCGTCCACGATGAAGCGCGCCGCGGCGGCCGAGATGAAGTAGTTGAGGCTGACCCGGACCCAGCCGGGCTTGAGCCCGTCACAGCCGCGGATGATCTCCTCGCGCAGCGCCTGCGAATGGTCAGGGCGGATGCCGAGCAGCCGGTGGCCGTAAGGTCCCGCGCAGGAGCAGCCGCCGCGGGCCTGGATCCCGAACAGGTCGTTGAGCAGCGCGACGACATAGTTGTGGTGCAGGTAGCGCCCGCCGGCGTACCGGACGCAGAACGAGACGATCGGCAGTCGGCGGGCCTCGTGGCTGCCGAGGATCTCGATCTGAGGGTTGCTCTCCCAGCGGCGCCGGACGGCCTGCCACAGGTACTCCTCCCTGGCCTGGATCAGGTCCGTGCCCACGGCCTGCTTCAGGCCGAGCACCAGCCCGGCCCGGATCGATTCCACGATGGCCGGGGTGCCGCCCTCCTCGCGTGCGACCGGGTCGTCGGTGTAGCGGTGGCCGGCCGGGTCCACGAACGACACGGTGCCCCCGCCCGGCGCGGTGGGCACGGCGTTGCGGACCAGCTCACGGCGGACCACGAGGACGCCCGGTGTCTGCGGGCCGCCGGGGAACTTGTGCGGGGACAGGAACACCGCGTCCTTGTGGTCCCCGGCCCCGGGCCGGGACTCGGCCATGCGGATCGGCAGGTAGGGACCGGCCGCGGCGTAGTCCCAGAACGACAGCGCGCCGTGGGCGTGCAGCAGGCGGGCGACGGCGCTAGTGTCGCTGAGGATGCCAGTGACGTTGGAGGCGGCGGAGAAGCTGCCGATCAGCAGCGGCCGGCCAGCGTAGCGGGAGAGCTGTTCGCGCAGCTCGCCGGCATCGATGTGGCCGTCGGCGTCCTCGCCGATGGGCACGATGTCGGCGATCGACTCGCGCCAGGGCAGCTCGTTGGAGTGGTGCTCGTAGGGACCGACGAGCACCACGGGCCGCTGGGACTCCGGGATGAGCGCCGACAGCCCGTACCGCTCGTCCAGCCCGGCCGGAATGCGCAACTCCAGGAGGCCGATCATCTTGCTGATGGCGGCCGTCGACCCGGAGCCGCAGAAGATGACCAGGTCGTTTTCGGTGCCGCCGACCGCGTGGCGGATCATCCGGCGGGCGTCCTCGCGCAGCTGGCCCGTCTGCCGCCCGGTCGCCGAGCTCTCGCTATGGGTGTTCGCGTACCAGGGCAGCACCGCGTCGCGGATGAAGTCCTCGATAAAGTCCAGCGACCGGCCGGAGGCGGTGTAGTCGGCGTAGGTCACCCGCCGCGGCCCGAACGGCCCGTCCATCAGCTCGCCCTCGCCGACGATCCCCTGCCGGACCCGCTCCGGCAGCGGCGACGTCGGCAGGCCCATATCCCCCTGGCCCGTATCCGCGCAGGGCTGCGCTCACGGGCGCGCCTCCGGCACATGTTCATGGCGCGCCTCCGGCATGACGCTCATACCAGCATCCCGTCCCCCAGCGGGCGGGCGCGCCGTACCCCCGTCGCGATAAGCCCCCCGCCTATCAGGTCCCACTATACCCCAGGGGGTATAGTGGGATATTCCCATCTAAGGGGGATCCGGTCAGCAACGGTGCCCCGTCTGCCGACCGGGCACCGCGGCTACGCGGTGGGGCTCGGGCCTGGCGGCCGGAGCCCGATAGCCGCTCTCACCCCAGTAACGACGGCACTTCGTTCGCGGCGGCGAGAGCGTGACGTCCGCCTGTCCGCCGAGACGGCGGTGGCGCGCGCGGTATCGTCCGTGACAATCTGGAAAGTGATCTTGGCGAGCTTCGGTGCGGCCGCCTTATCCCAGTAATGCGGGTTGCGAGCGACCACGTAGGTGGTATTTGGCGCCTCGGACACGAGCCTGAATGGCCCGGTCCCTACCGGATGGCGGGTAAAGAAAGAAGCGGCAGTTCTGTCAGTAAAACTGCGCAGTGGGTAGATAGCGGCGGTCGGGCTGGCCAGGTCGGCCAGGAGGTTTGGCGACGGGCGCTTGAGCTTGATGAGCACGGTGTTCACCGCCGGCGCCGTGATGGCCGAGATGTAGCCGTTCAGGAAATTGAGCAGCGAGATGGACGGGTGGATATTCCGCTTCAGCGAGTACACGACGTCCGCGGCAGTGAGCAGCCGCCCGTCGGAGAACTTCACACCCGGCCGGATGCGGAAGGTATACACCAGCTGGTCGGCGGAGATGCTGTAGCTCGCAGCCAGCATCGGGGCGTAACCAGGTCCCGGGCTGTTCGGCTGGACCAGGTACTGGAACCAGGCGTTCCACATCTGCATCGAGGTGGCATTGTCCCCGCTTGTCGACGGATCCAGGTCGAGCGGCGCCGTGGCGAAATCAAAGACGAGGTTGCCGCCGTGGAGGGACGAACTCGGGGGTTGCGACTGGCCGCCCGATGAGCAGCCGGCCACGAGGACAAGCAGGCAGGCCGCGACGGCGGTCAGGACGCGGGAACGGTGCAACGTGGCCTCCCGTAGGGACTGCGAGGACGCGCCGCACGGTGATGCCGACGGTATAGGCGCGGTCACCATCCGGCGAGCCTTAAGCCTTGCGTTGCGGGCAGCATGAGCCACGGAACTGGTTTCCGCATTTCTCTTAAGTTGTTGCAGCGAGAACTTATAGTGGGCGGCACGGGGTGTCAAGGTCGGCCGGACCGCTGTTCGCCGCGGGATAGCGGTGCGCCGTACCCGCGGCCAGCCGGCCGAGGAATGTTGGCCCTGCTCCGGCCTTTGTGGTTGCATTACACTTCCTGCGGAAGGACAGGCCCATAGATGAGCGCGAGCGAGGAAGCGGCAGGTAATGCCGCCGATCAGCAGGCGCGGAGGCAGCCTCTCGTCCACGAGTACGTGGCCGAGCAGTTGCGCCGCGAGATCGCGCTAGGGCTGTTCGCCCCCAGGAGCTCACTGCCGCCGGAGCGCGAGCTCGCGGCGGTGTTTGGCGTCGGGATCATGACCGTGCACCGGGCCATCCGCCTGCTGGAGTCGGAGGTCCTCGTCACCAGCAGGCGCGGCCGTGGCGGGGGGACCTTCGTGGTGGGCGACAACCGCGACGACGGCGCCACCAAGCAGCTCCAGGAACGGGTCCGCCAGGAGCGGAAGGCGATCGAGGAAGCGCTCGACTGCCGGATAGAACTCGAGCCGAGGATCGTGGCGCGCGCCGCCCGGCATCGCTCCGCGGCCGATCTCGCTGCGCTGCGCCAGTTGCTCGACGACGCGGCAGGTGCCGACGACGACGTCGTGTTCACCAAGCTCGACGCCCGGTTTCACCTCAAGCTCGCGCAGTCGGCCAAGAACCGCTTCCTCACCGACGCGCTTGAGCAGGTCCGGGGCCAGCTGTACGTGATCATGCTGCTGCTGCCCGATACGGCGATGTGGCAGCAGCGCAGCCTGACCGAGCACCAGCGCATCTTCATCGCCGTGCAGCAAGGCGACGCCGAGAAGGCGAGTCAGGCGGCGGCCCGCCATGTCCGGCACACCCTGGCCAGCGCCCGGGCCCTGCTGCACTCGCTGTGACGGGCAGGTCACCGGTGCCCGTCGATGCATATCACCCGACCGGCGCCTGCCGTGACCGACGGGTCCGTTGACCTCA
Source organism: uncultured Actinomycetota bacterium (assembly GCA_963739645.1). Taxonomy (GTDB): domain Bacteria; phylum Actinomycetota; class Actinomycetes; order Streptosporangiales; family Streptosporangiaceae; genus JASHPR01. The sequence continues at coordinate 59 of CAVUBM010000048.1, read as the reverse complement.
GCGGCCGGACGGCGGTCGTGACCGGGGCCGCGGGTGCTCGTGTTCTCGCCCGAGCTCAC
>CAVUBM010000047.1:0-181992 GCA_963739645.1 uncultured Actinomycetota bacterium | reverse complement strand
GTCCTGCGCCTGAAGTTCTATTGGTTATCCTTGCCTGATTGCCGGGCGTGCCTGTGCTGAGCTTGGCGAGGTAATCCGCCAGTGAGTTCAAGATCTCATCGGCGGTCTTGGTCCAGGTGAAGGGCCGGGGGTTGTCATTCCAGGTGGCGATCCAGCCCTTGATGTCGTTCTCCAGCGCTTGGACGGAGGTGTGCACGCCACGGCGGATCAGCTTGTCGGTCAGCAGGCCGAACCAGCGCTCGACCTGGTTCATCCACGACGATCCGGTCGGGGTGAAGTGGACGTGAAAGCGTGGGTGGCGCTCCAGCCAGGTCCTGATCTCGGCGGTGTTGTGGGTGGCGTAGTTGTCGCAGACCAGGTGGACGTCCAGGTCAGCGGGCACGGCCTTGTCGATGGCGGTCAGGAACTTGCGGAACTCGATGGCCCGGTGGCGGCGGTGCAGTTCGCTGATGACGGTGCCATCAGCGATGTTGAAGGCGGCGAACAAGCTGGTGATGCCGTGCCGCAGGTAGTCATGCGTGCGCCGCTCGGGCATGCCCGGCATCATCGGCAGCACCGGCTGAGAGCGGTCCAGCGCCTGGATCTGGCTTTTTTCATCCACGCACAGCACTACCGCCTTCTCTGGCGGATTGTGATACAGCCCCACGACGTCCACGACTTTCTCCACGAAGAACGGGTCGGTGGACAGCTTGAAGGAGTCCTGCAGGTGCGGCTTGAGGTCGAACTTGCGCCAGATCCGCCCGATGGTGGACTTGCTCAGCCCGGCCCGGGCGGCCATGGAGGCCCGCGACCAGTGCGTGGCATCGGCCGGGGTTTCCTCCAAGGTCGCGGTGATGACCTCCTCCACCTTGTCCAGCAGGATCGACCGCGGCCGGCCCGGCCGCGGCTCATCATGCAGGCCCGCCAGCCGCCTGGCGATGAACCGGGCCCGCCACCGCTCCACGGTCGACTCATCGACCCCCAGATCTGCGGCGACCTGCCTGTTTGTCCCGCCCTCCGCGCAGCGCAGCACGATCTTCGCGCGCAGCGCCAGGTACTGGGCCGTCTTCCCGCGCCGGGCCCACGCAACAAGCTGGGCCCGCTCAGCCCCGGTCAGCACCAGTTCGGCTGCCTGCCGGCCAACCGGCGCGGCGTTCTCAAGCCCAGCCAGCCGGTCGGCTGCGAACTGGCGCCGCCACTTCGACACCGACTTCACCGCCACCCCCAGCTTCCGGGCAGCCGCGGCATTCGATATCCCCTCCGCACATGCCAAGATGATCCGGGCCCGGTCAGCCCGCCACTGCCCCGGACCCGCCGCCCGGCGCTCGAGCTCAGCCCGCTCATCCTCAGACAACACGATCGGCACAGGAGAAAGACCCGACATGACCGCAGACTAGCGGTCGGTAAACACAACCATCATGATTTCAGGCGCGACACACTAGTGCCGCGTCAGGCAACGTTTGCCCGGTCGACGACCTGGCGGAGCCGTTCGTCGTAGGCGTGGTTGTTGCGCCAGATGATGTACCGGCGGATCATGCTGGCCTGCTCGTGGTGGCTGGCGTGGTCGGTGCCGTCGAGCGCGAAGTAGCGCAAGGCGGTGAACTGGGCCTCGACGCGGTTTAACCAGGACGAATTCGTCGGCGTGTAGGCGATCTCGACGTTGTTCGCCGCCGCCCAGGCCCCGACCCGGCCGTCGCTGGCGGTGGTCAGGTGCGGGCTGAAGTTGTCGCAGACGATCGCGATGCGGGCCGTAGGCGGGTAGAGGGAGCGCAGGTAGCGGCAGAACTCCAGGAACCGGCCCCGGGTCTTGCGCGGCTTGATGTGCCCGAACAGCTTGTCCTCGCCCAGCTCGTAGGCGGCGAACAGGTGCCGCACCCCGTCGGTGCGGGTGTAGGTGGCGCGCATCCGCGGCCGCGGCTCCCGGCCTGGTTCCTTGCCGTTGCCGCTGACCGCGGCCCACTGCCGCCCGGGCCGGGGCTGCAGGTTCAGCGGCCCGAACTCGTCCACGCAGAAGATCACCTCCGGCTCGCCCGGATCCGGGACTACCTCACGGTCGGCGATCGCGTACAGGTGCTCCACCCGGGCCTTCTTCACCGCGTAGTCCGGGATCTCTCGAGGCCTTCCAGGTTTTCAGCCGCTGAAAGGTGACGCCCTCCTCGCGGAGCAGCACCCGCAGGCCCTCGTGGCTGATGTCGTCGACCACCCCCTCAGCGACCAGGAACTCCGCCAGCTTCGACAGGCTCCAGGTGGAAAACGGCAGGTCATGCTCGGCCGGCCTGGACTTGGCGATCTTCTTGATCTCCCGGCGCTGCGGCAAGGGTGAACTTCGGCGGCCGGCCGCCCTTGTACTTCGGGTACAAGAGCTGAACCCGTCGGCGTTGAAGTTACGGATCACATCGCGGACCCGGTCCTCGCTGGTGAACGCCACCTTCGCGATCGCCGCGGCGTCCATGCCCTGCGCGGACAGCAGCACCATCTGCGCCCGCCGCCAGGTCACCACCGACCCGCTGCCCCGGCGCACGATCCGCACCAGCCGCCGGCCCTCATCATCATCGATCTCACGCACCCGCAGGCGTTCCGTCACCGGCCCAGTCTGCAGGATCGCGCCTCGGAACGCGCCCACCGGGGCAAACGTAACCTGCTACGGCACTAGTGTCCTGCGCCTGAAGTTCTATTGGTTATCCTTGCCTGTTTGCCGGGCTGGCCTGTTCCGAGCTTGGCGAGGTAGTCGGCGAGGGAGTTCAAGATCTCGTCGGCGGTCTTGGTCCAGGTGAACGGCCGGGGGTTGTCGTTCCAGGTGGCGATCCAGTCCTTGATGTCGTTCTCCAGGGCCTGGACGGAGGTGTGGACGCCGCGGCGGATCAGCTTGTCGGTCAGCAGGCCGAACCAGCGCTCGACCTGGTTCATCCACGACGAGCCGGTCGGGGTGAAGTGGACGTGGAACCGCGGGTGGCGGGCCAGCCAGGTCCTGATCTCGGCGGTGTTGTGGGTGGCGTAGTTGTCGCAGACCAGGTGCACGTCCAGGTCGGCGGGCACGGCCTTGTCGATGGCGGTCAGGAACTTGCGGAACTCGATGGCCCGGTGGCGGCGGTGCAGTTCGCTGATGACGGTGCCGTCGGCGATGTTGAAGGCGGCGAACAAGCTGGTGATGCCGTGCCGCAGGTAGTCGTGGGTGCGCCGCTCGGGCATGCCCGGCATCATCGGCAGCACCGGCTGGGAGCGGTCCAGCGCCTGGATCTGGCTCTTCTCATCCACGCACAGCACCACCGCCTTCTCCGGCGGGTTGTGATACAGCCCGACGACATCGACGACCTTCTCCACGAAGAACGGGTCGGTGGACAGCTTGAAGGAGTCCTGCAGGTGCGGCTTGAGGTCGAACTTGCGCCAGATCCGCCCGATGGTCGACTTGCTCAGCCCGGTGCGGGCGGCCATCGAGGCCCGCGACCAGTGCGTGTCCTTGCCCGGGGTGGACTCCAGCGTGGCCACGATCACGTCCTCGACCTGGTCCAGCAGGATCGACGGCGGCCGGCCCGGCCGCGGCTCATCATGCAGGCCCTCCAGCCGCCCGGCGATGAACCGGGCCCGCCAGCGCTCCACCGTCGACTCATCCACCCCCAGATCCGCGGCGGCCTGCTTGTTCGTCCCGCCCTCCGCGCAGCGCAGCACGATCTTCGCCCGCAGCGCCAGGTACTGGGCGGTCTTCGCGCGCCGGGCCCACCGGATCAGCTGGGCCCGCTCCGCCTCCTCCAGCACCAGGTCCGCCTTCCGCCGGCCGACCGGCGCGGCGTCCTCCAGCCCGGCCAGCCGCTGGGCCGCGAACTGGCGCCGCCACTTCGACACCGACTTGACCGCCACCCCCAGCGCCTGCGCAGCCCCGGCATTCGACATCCCCTCGGCACACGCCAGGATGATCCGGGCCCGGTCAGCCCGCCACCGCCCCGGCCCGCCGCCCGGCGCACCAGCTCAGCCCGCTCATCCTCAGACAGCACGATCGGCACAGCAGAAGGACCCGACATGACCGCAGACTAGCAGCAGCAAACAAACCCTCAGATTTCAGGCGCGACACACTAGTGCCGCATCAGGCTACGTTTGCCCGGGTGACGATCTGGCGGAGTCGTTCGTCGCAGGCGTGGTTGTTGCGCCAGATGATGTAGCGGCGGATCATGCTGGCCTGCTCCTGGTGGGTGGGGTGGTCGGTGCCGTCGAGCGCGAAGTACCGCAGCGCGGTGAACTGCGCCTCGATGCGGTTGAGCCAGGACGAATTCGTAGGCATGTAGGCGAGCTCGACGTTGTTGGCCGCGGCCCAGTCCCGACCCGGCTGTCGTTGTTGGTGGTCAGGTGCGGGCTGAAGTTGTCGCAGACGATCGCGATCCGCACCTCGGGCGGGTAGAGCGAGCGCAGGTAGCGGCAGAACTCCAGGAACTCGGTCCGGCGTCTTGCGCGCCTTGACGTGCCCGTAGAGCTCGTCCTCGCCGAGTCATAGGCGGCGAACAGGTGCCGCACCCCGTGCGGTGCGGGTATAGGTGGCGCGCGTCCGCCGTCGTGGTGCGCCGGCCCGGCTCGGCGTGCTTGCCGCTGACCGCCGCCCACTGACGGCCGGGCCGGGGCTGCAGGTTCAGCGGCCCGAACTCGTCCACGCAGAAGACCACCTTCGGCTCACCCGGCTCGGGGCTGACCTCCCGTCGGCGATCGCGTACAGTGCTCAGACCCGGTTCTTCTTGGTCGTCGTAGTCCGGGTCGTTGCTAGGTCTTCCAGGTCTTCAGCGCTTGAAAGGTGACGCCCTCCTCGCGGAGCAGGACCCGCAGGCCCTCGTGGCTGATGTCGTCGACCACCCCCTCAGCCACCAGGAACTCGGCCAGCTTCGACAGGCTCCAGGTCGAGAACGGCAGGTCATGGTCCGTCGGGCCGCGGACCTGGCGATCTTCTTGATCTCCCGCCGCTGCGGCAGCGTGAACGTCGGCGGCCGCCCACCCTTGTACTTCGGTTACAGCGAGCTCGAACCCGTCGGCGTTGAAGTTGTGGATCACATCTCGGACCCGGTCCTCGCTGGTGAACGCGACCTTGGCGATCGCCGCCACCTCCATTCCCTGCGCCGACAGCAACACCATCTGCGCCCGCCGCCAGGTCACCACCGATCCGCTGCCCCGGCGCACGATCCGCACCAGTCGCTGGCCCTCGTCGTCATCGATCTCACGCACCTGCAAGCGTTCGCTCACGGGCCCAGTCTCGGCGATCAGCACACACAGGAGAAGTGCCCTGCGGCCCATCGCCCCGGGCCCGCCAGGAGGTAGCGTCGCTGACGTGGCTGGCGTTCCTGCACCGCCGAGCTGGCGGGATGTGGAACTGGGCGCGCCTGAGCTTGCGCGGCTCGGCCTGGCCCGGCTGAACTCGGCACGCGTGGCACTGCTAGGCACGCTGCGCCGCGACGGATCCCCTCGCATCAGCCCCGTCGAGCCCTGCATCGCCGAGGGCCAGTTGCTCATCGGTGCTATGGCCTGGTCGGCGAAGGCCAGCGACCTGCGGCGAGATCCGCGGTATGTGGTGCACAGCGTGGTGACCGGCCCCGACACCGCAGAGGGAGAGCTCAAGCTGAACGGCTCAGTAGTGGAGGCCAGCCAGCACCTGCGGGCCTCGGCCACCGGCGCGTGGTGGCAGGCCCGGGCACCGGAAATTGCAGTCGTGTTCACCCTCCACATCGGGCAGGCAGTGTTCATCGACTGGGATATCAACCGTGGCCTGATGACAGTCCATCGATGGTCCCCAGCAACCGGTTACACCGTGGCCAGCCGCCCCTACCCGTAAGCGACAGACAGCAGCCCCTGCCAAATCAGCGGCACCGGCATCGGCCCACGCCCGCATCACACTGGAAACGGGCAAACCTTGGCGGTCGCGGCACTAGGACGCGGCGGTCATCGCGCCGAGGACGAAGTCCACGAGGGGCTCGGCGTACCCGCGCGGGTGGCCGGCCAGCCGGGCCCGCTCGTCCGGCGAGCTCAGCAGGATCTTGATGAGCACCGCCCCGTAGAGACTGTCCAGCAGCAGGTCGGCCGGCGATCCGGCCGGGAGATCCCCGCGCTTGAGCGCGCCGTTCAGCAGGGCCCGGGCGCCCTCGACGTGCGGGCTGAGGATCTGGCGGGAGAACGTCGCGTGCAGGGCCGGGATGATGCTGGCCTCCAGGTGCAGCCGCAGCCAGGCCAGGCCGTCCGGCCTGGTTTCGCTGCCGAGCAGCCGGCAGGCGTATTCGACCAGGTCGTCGCGCAGGTTCCCGGTGTCGCGGATCGTGATGGCCTCGGTGTGCGCGTTGAACGCGGCCAGCAGCAGGTCCTCCTTGGACGACCAGCGCAGGTAGAGCGGGGCCTTGCCGACCCCGGCCCGCCGGGCCACGGCCTCGAAGTTGAACCCTGACCAGCCGTTCTCGGCGTAGACGGCCAGGGCCGCCGCCACGACCCGCGGTTCCAGGCTCGGATCCCGCGGCCGCCCGGGCCGTCCGGGCTGGTCGGACTGGGCCACCTCGCCCACCCTGCCACCTCCTGTGTCGTGCCCGGCCGGTACATCGTATTTCCTGGCGCTCGCGCTATTGAAGACGATAGTCGTCCCTAATAGGGTGAGGCCGAGCAGCGCCGATTAACAACAGTGTCGGCCATCGAAGGAGGGCCCGGAGGACACATGGATCTGATGCAGCGCCTTGACCCTGAAATCGCGGCTGTGCTGCCGCAGTTGCCCGCCATGGACCTCACCGACATCCCGGGCGCCCGCGCCACCCTGATGGACATGCTGGCCGCCGCGAACGCGGGCGTCGGGCCCAGCCCGGACGTCACCCGCGAGGACCACATGGTCCCCGGGCTGAACGGGGCGCCGGAGGTGCGGGTCCGCCACTACCGGCCCGCCAGCCAGTCCGGCGTGGTGCCGTGCCTGTACTGGATCCACGGCGGCGGCCACGTGCTGGGCCAGATCGAGCAGGACGACCCGATGATGGATCACATCGTCGGGGCCGTGGGCTGCGCCGCGGTGTCGGTGGAATGGCGGCGCCCGCCCGAGCACCCGTTCCCGGCCCCGATGGACGACTGCTACGCCGGGCTGGCGTGGACCTACAAGAACGCCGCCGAGCTCGGGGTGGACCCGCAGCGCATCGCCATCGGCGGCGCCAGCTCCGGTGGCGGTTCCGCCGCGGGCCTGGCCCTGCTGGCCCGCGACCGCGGCGAGGTGCCGGTGTGCTTCCAGCTGCTGGTGTACCCGATGCTCGACGACCGCAATGTCACCCCGGCCAGCGTGGCCGTGACCGAGCCGAGGGTATGGAACCGGGACTGCAACCTGATCGGCTGGCGCGCCTACGTCGGCGACGCGGCCGGCACCGAGGCGTGCTCGCCCTATGCCGCGCCGACCCGCGCCACCGACCTGCGCGGCCTGCCCTCCGCGTACCTCCCGGTCGGCGATCTCGATCTGTTCATCGACGAGGACATCGAGTACGGGCAGCGGCTGCAGCAGGCCGACGTGCCCACCGAGCTGCACGTCTACCCCGGCGGCATCCACGGCTTCGACCTGCTCGTCCCCGGCTCCGCCCTCGCGCAGCGGTTCATCCGCGACCGCGACGAAGCGCTCCAGCGCGCGTTCGGCCAGTAACCTCGCTCGCCGGCGGCCCATCGCCGAAGATGGCACGGTGAGCAGTGTCCAGGCGCACGGGCGGCCGCGCGATCCCGGCGTGGACCGCCGGGTCGCGCAGGCCGCGCTTGACCTGTTCGCCGAGTCCGGCTGGGCCGGGTTCAGCATGGAGGCGGTGGCCCGCCGGGCCTGTGTGGGCAAAGCGTCGCTCTACCTGCGCTGGAGCACCAAGGAGGCGCTGCTCACCGATACGCTGACCCTCCGCCTGAGCCTGGTCACCGATCTCGATACCGGCACCTTGCGCGGTGACCTGGTTGAGCTCGCCACCCAGATGCTCAGCGTCTACGCGGGCGACACCGGGCGCGCCGCGCTCCGGCTGAGCCTGGAGGTCGATGACATCCCGGGTGTCGCCGAGCACTACGAGCAGCTGCGCCAGTCCCAGGTGCTCGCCGCCCGTGCCATCGTCCGCCGCGGCATCAACCGGGGCGAGCTCCCGCCGGGGACGTCGATCACGATGCTGCTGGACACGCTGGCCGGCGGCGCGATGATGCACGCGCTTACCACGCCCGCCTCGCGCCGCGCCGCTCTCGCCCGCAACACCGGCCGGTACGCCACCAGCCTCGTCGACTTCCTGCTTCACGCGGTCCGGCCCGGGCCGCCTGCGGCGGGCGCGCGGTAGGGCATCCGGCCGCGCCACCCCGCGGAGACTGTTGGCATGATGACCGGATGACCGTGTCAGCGGACTTCTCGGCCATCCCGGACCGCGAGCGCGCAGCGGAGATCGGGCGGCTGTGCGACGCCATGGAAGAGGCCGACAAGGCCGGCCGCTACCCGCTGCTGACGGTCGAGCGGCCCTGGTCGGCGCACAACCCCGTGCTCGAGGGCGAATTCGCGTCGCCCCGGGCGATCCGCTGGTACCTGGAACGGGAGCTGCGCCGGCTGGCCGCCTGGGGCGCCCGGATCTCGGTCAGCCCCGGGCGCGAGGCGCTTGACCTGCGTGACCCGCGGCTCGGGCCCGCGGTCGACGAGACCCGCTGGGATCTGCGGCGCAAGAAGCTGTTCCTGTTCGGGCCGGAGCGCATGGCGCTGTCCATCGACCGGCTGGAGCACTACACGGGGACGCCCGCCGAGTCGTTCCAGCGGTACGTGCTGCTCACCAACTACTCCTGGCACGTGGAGGAGTTCCGCGCCGCCCTGCCCGACTGCACCGGGCCCGGACTCCGACGGCCGCCAGATGCCCGCCTGTCACCACGTGCTGCCCGGCCGGGCCGGCGTGAGCATGGTGAACATCGGCGTCGGCCCGTCCAACGCCAAGACGCTCACCGACCACCTCGCCGTGCTCCGCCCCGACCTGGTGCTGATGATCGGGCACTGCGCCGGCCTGCGCAATCACCAGGAGATCGGCGACCTGGTGCTGGCCACCGCCTACATGCGCGACGACCACGTCCTGGACGACATGCTGCCGCTGAGCGTCCCGGTCGTCTCGAACCACACGCTGAACACGCTGCTGCTCGGCGAGCTGACCGCCCGCGGCCTGCGCAGCCGGATGGGCATCGTGTTCACCACCGCGAACCGGAACTGGGAGCTGAACCTTGGCCGCTGGTCGCCGACCGGCTGCGGCTGTCCCGCGCGCTCGCCGTGGACATGGAGTCGGCCACCGTGGCCGCGAACGGGTTCCGCTACCGGATCCCCACCGCCACCCTGCTCGCGGTGAGCGACAAGCCGCTGCACGCGCGGCCCAAGCTCAGCGCGGACGCCCAGACGTTCTACAACGCCACCCGCCGCCAGCACGTCGAGATCGCCATCTCGGTGGCCGGGAAGGTCCGGCAGCTCTACCCCGGCGGCCTGCCGTCAGCGGACCTCCGCTCGGCCGACGAACCGCTGCTCGGGACCGATACCGAGCCCGGCCTGCCGCTGCCGCAGTGACCGCCGATGGCGTCCCCCGCCCTCCGCCCCGCCGGGGCGGGGCGGAGATAATCGTCCGGTGACGAACGCCGAGGTGCCTGAGCCATCTCAGGCCACCGGCGCGGCGGCCCTGCGCGAGGGCTGGTCGCACGGGCACCGCGACGTGTCCGGTGGCTGGCTGCGGCCGACCGTGTTCGGCGCGGTGGACGGGCTGGTCACCAACGCCTCGCTGATCGCCGGGGTCGGCGGGGGCGGCGTCTCGCCGCACGCGGTGGTGCTGACCGGCGTGGCCGCCCTGGTCGCCGGCGCGTTCTCGATGGGCACCGGCGAGTACGTCTCGGTGACCAACCAGAACGAGCTGGTCCACTCCGAGGTCGCGCTCGAGCGCAAGATGCTGGCCAAGTTCCCGGCCGCCGAGCAGGACGAGCTCGCCGGTTACTTCCGCAGCTACGGCGCTGACCCGGAGACGGCGGCCCGGATGGCCAGGGCCGTGTCCGCGGACGAGCGCAACGCCCTGCGGCTGCATACCCGCGAAGAGCTCGGCGTCGACCCCAACGAGCTGCCGTCCCCGCTGCTGGCGGGCGTGGCGTCGCTGTTCGCGTTCTCGCTGGGCGCGCTGATACCCCTGCTGCCCTACCTGGTCGGCTATCCCGTGCTCGCCGCGGCCATCGCGATCACCGCGGTCGCCCTGGTCGTCGGCGGGGCCGCGGTCGGCAGGCTCACCGGCCGGTCCATGCTGCGCTCGGGCCTGCGCCAGCTCGCCCTCGGCGCGCTGGCCATCGGGGTGACCTACATCGTGGGCAGCCTCATCGGCCACGCGGCCTGACCACGCCCCGCTGCCACCCGGGGCTGTTGCCCTCGCAGGTGAGCGGTCATGCTCTCTATATGGACCCGTGCGTGGCAGGAGCGCCAACGTGACCCAGGCCGACGCGTCGCCGCAGCCGCTGGCGACCGACCCTGACGCCCTGGCGGAGATCGAGCGCCGGGTGCTCTGGCTGTCCACAGCGATCATCCACCATGCGAACCGGGTCCGGGCCAACCCGGACGGCATGAAGGTGGGCGGCCACCAGGCGTCATCGTCGTCGATCGTCTCGATCATGGTGGCGCTGTGGTTCGGGCACCTGCGTCCCGAGGACCGGGTCTCGGTCAAGCCGCACGCCTCGCCCGTCCTGCACGCGATCAACTACCTGCTGGGTGAGCTGGACCAGTCGTACCTGCCGACCCTGCGGGCGCTCGCCGGCCTGCAGAGCTATCCCAGCCGGGTCAAGGACCCTGATCCGGTGGACTACTCCACCGGATCGGTCGGCATCGGCGCGACCGCCCCGGTCTGGGGCGCGGTCGCGCGCCGGTACCTCAACAGCGGCATCGCCGCGGTGGGCCATGGCCGCCAGTACTCGCTGCTGGGCGACGCCGAGCTGGACGAGGGCGCGGTGTGGGAGGCGATCGCCGATCCCGGCGTCTCCGAGCTGGGCGAGGTCGTCTGGGTGGTCGACATGAACCGCCAGTCGCTGGACCGCGTCGTGCCGGGGATCGCGGCCGACCGGCTGCGCGGGATGTTCGCCGCGGCAGGCTGGCAGGTGATCAACCTGAAGTACGGCCGTCTGCTGGAAGAGCTGTTCGCCCGGCCGGGCGGCGAGGCGCTGCGGCAGCGGATCGATGCCATGCCCAACCCCGAGTACCAGCGGCTGCTGCGCTGCCGCCCGGACGAGCTTCGCGCCAGGCTGCCCGGCGGAGACGAGTCGATCGCCGGGCTTATCGCCGGACTCGACGACGCGGCCCTGGCCCGCGCCATCCGCAACCTGGGCGGGCATGACCTGGGCGCGCTGGACGCGGCGTTCCTGGCCATCGCCGACGACCGGCCCACGGTGATCATGGCCTACACCATCAAGGGCTACGGCCTGCCCGTCGAAGGCCATCCGCAGAACCATTCCGCCCTGCTCACCGAGGAGCAGATAGCCGAGCTCGCGGCCTCCCTGGGCACCGATCCCGGGCAGCCGTGGAGCCGCGTCGCCGAGAACAGCGCGGCGGCCCAGGTGTGCGAGCAGACCGCCCGGCGGCTGCGGCGGCCCGCCATACCGGGTCACGCTCCGCCCGAGGTCCCGGCGGATTTCGGCCGGACGCCGACCGGCACGGCGACGACCCAGGCGGCCCTGGGCCGGGCGCTGCTGGACCTGACCCGGGCCGCGCCGGACGTGGCCCGCCGGGTGGTCACGGTCAGCCCGGACGTCAGCTCCAGCACCAACCTCGGCGGGTGGGTGAACAAGGTCGGGGTCTGGGCCGCGCACGAGCGCACCGACTGGTTTGCCGACGACACCGAGACGATCCTGCACTGGCGGGAGCGGCCGACCGGGCAGCATATCGAGCTGGGGATCGCGGAAACCAACCTGGTGGGGCTGCTGGGCGAGCTCGGCGCCACCTGGAGCCGGTGGGGCCAGCCTCTATTCCCGATCGGGGTGCTCTACGACCCGTTCGTCGAACGGGCCCTGGAGCCGTGGTCGTTCGGCATCTACGCGGGCGGCCAGTCCATCCTGGTCGGCACGCCGTCGGGGGTGACCCTGGCCCCGGAAGGCGGCGCGCACCAGTCCATCACCACGCCGTCCATCGGGATCGAGCAGCCGGGCTGCATAACGTACGAGCCCGCGTTCGCGATCGACACCGAATGGTGCCTGCTGGCCAGCCTGGCCCGGCTCGGCAAGCCCGGAGGCAGCTCGGCCTACCTGCGCCTGTCGACGCGCCCGGTCAGCCAGAAACTGGCCGACGTGCCAGCGGACCCGGCCGTGCGCGAATGGCGGCGTCGGCACGTGGTCTCCGGTGCCTACCGTCTCCGGCGGGCGGAGAACCCGAAGGTCACGATCGCCGCGATGGGCGCGGTGGTGCCCGAGGCGCTGGCCGCCGCGGATCGGCTGGCGGAGACGGGGGTCCCCGCGGACGTGGTGTGCGTGACCAGCCCGGGCCTGCTGTTCCTGGCCCTGCGCGCGCGCCAGGGCCAGGAAGAGGGCCAGCCGTGGATTCTCGGCCAGGCGTTCCCCGCGGCCCGCGCCGCGCCCCTGGTGACCGTGCTCGACGGGCACCCGCACACGCTCGCGTTCCTCGCCACCATTAACCAGGTGCCGCATACCGCGCTGGGCGTCTCCCAGTTCGGGCAGTCAGGGACGATCGAAGATCTCTACCGCCATCACGGCATTCACGCGGACAGCATCATGGAGGCCGCCCTCGATCTCGCCGGATAGGTTTCGCGAGGCGTCCTCGGCCAGCTGACCCGTGGCTCCGCAGGCCGAGCACCGTATGCTGCTGGTGGCAGCCACTGGTGAGCTGGGGGTGCGGGGTGGACCGTCCGGGCGGGCTCTCGGCTATCGGAAGCACGCCCGTGGTCCGGCTGGCGCGGATGCCGGATGATGACGGTGCCGAAGTCTGGGTGAAGATGGAGGCCGCCAACCCCACGGGCTCGTACAAGGACCGGATGGCGCTGGCGATGATCGAGGCCGCCGAGGCCGACGGCCGCCTGCGGCCGGGCCAGCTGGTCGTCGAGTACACCGGCGGGAGCACCGGCTCGTCCCTGGCCTTCGTGTGCGCGGTCAAGGGCTACCCGCTGCGCATCGTGTCCTCCGATGCGTTCGCCGACGAGAAGATCCGCACGATGCACGCGTTCGGCGCCGAGGTCGAGCTGATACCGAGTCCCGGCGGCATCACCCCTGACCTGATCCCGGCGATGATGCGCCGGGCCGCAGAGATCGCCGCGGACACCGGCGCGTTCGCCACCGACCAGTTCAACAACACCGACATGGTGGACGGCTACCGCCGCCTCGGCGAGGAACTGCTCGACCAGCTTCCCGGCCCGCCCCCGGTCAGCGCCTTCTGCTGCTACGTCGGCACCGCCGGATGCTTCCTGGGGGTCAGCCGCGCCCTGACCGCCGGGCTGCCGGCCCTGCACCGGGCCGTGGTCGAGCCGGCCGAGTCGGCCGTGCTGTCCGGCGGGCCGCCAGGAACCCACCACATCGAGGGCGGCGGCATCGGCTCCCGCCCGCCCCAGCTCCAGGCCGCCGACTACGACGAGGTCATCGACATCCCGGAAGCCGAGGCGTTCGCCACCGCCCGGCGGGCCGCCCGCGCGGAGGGCATCTTCTCCGGGCCCTCGACCGGCGCCAACCTCTCCGCCGCCCTGCAGCTCGCCCGCAGGCTCGGCCCCGGCCACCGCGTGGTCACCATCCAGGTCGACAGCGGGCTGAAGTACCTCGCCGGCCCGCTCTACTCCTGATCTGGGCGCCGGACGCGCGCCGCGTGCCGGAAAACATGATCGATGTGAGTTTTGTGCACACCCGACTACATCAAACTCACATCGATCATGGTCGGCGAAGGCGGGCGGCGGCCCCGGGCGTGGCTGGCGGTAGCCAGATCGCTGGCCGAGGGCGGTGAAGGGCCCGGGCCCTGGTCCGCCGCCTCATGTGCGGCCAGGGCCCGGGCGTCGCGGAGCACCAGGACGTCGCGCGGGGCGAGCACGGCGCGCGGTCCCACCATGACCCCGGTCAGCAGGTCGAGCCGCTTGGCGCCGAGGTCGAGCTCGACCGGACGGTCGAGGTGGCTGATCAGGAACTGGTACTCGCCGCGGCGGACCGGCCTCCACGCCGCGCGGCAGGTCGGCCCGCAACTCGACGCCGGCGTGACGGCACGCCTGCCCGACCAGGCGGCGCAGGGTTGGCGCGGTCCGGCAGCGTGCCGAGGTAGAACGCCTCGCCCTGGCCGTAGTCGTGCCTGGTCGCCGCCGCCTCGCCGCGCGAGATGACCTTCGCCGAACGAGAGCAGCGGGGTCGGCTCCGCGCAGGTCGATGACGTCCTGCCAGAGCCGCCCGGCCGCGCGTCCGGTCACCCGCCGCGTCGAGGCGCCTTCAGCCGGACGGCCAGGCCCTCGGGCAGCGGCGCCAGCTCCTCCACCCGCAGGCCGAGCAGGTCGCGCCAGGGCGCCGGGTAGCCGCCGAGGCGCACCCGGTCGCTGGGGTCGACGATCCCGGAGAAGAAGCGTGATCAGAGCCGTGCCGCCGTCCGCCACGAACCGGCGCACGTTGTCCGCCCCCGCGTCGCTGACCAGGTAGAGCGCGGGCACCACCACGAGCCGGTACCGGGACAGGTCGCTCTCCGGATGGGCGAAGTCGACATTCACCCCGGCCTCGAACAGCGGCCGGTAGAACTCGCCGAGCAGGTCGGCCAGGCGCAGCCGGCTGCTCGGATGCGAGTCGAGCTCCAGCGCCCACCAGCTCTCCCAGTCGAGCAGCAGCGCGGCCTCGGCGCGCACCGGGCGGCCGGCGACCGGGGCGAGCCGCCGCAGGTCCGCGCCGAGGCTCACCACCTCGCGCCAGACCCGGCTGTCGGTCCCGGCGTGCGGCACCATCCCGCTGTGGAACTTCTCGGCCCCGGTGGCCGCGGCGCGCCACTGGAACGACAGCACCGCGTCGGCTGCCGCGGGCGACCGCCTGCAGGCTGAGCGCCGCGGTACTGCCCCGGCGCCTTCGGCACGTTGACCGCCCGCCAGTTGACCGCGCTTGGCGCCTGCTCCATCAGCAGCCACGGCCGCCCGCCGCCCACCGACCGGGTCAGGTCGCAGGCCATGGCCGAGGCCACGTGCGCCTCGGCGTCGGCCGGGTCCGGGTAGCTGTCCACGGACACGACGTCGAGCTCGGCCGACCAGCGGAACTGGTCCACCGGCCGGAACAGCCCCATGAAGTTGGTCGTGACCGGCGTGCCGGGACTGTGCGCGGCGAGCACCTCCCGCTCGGCGCGTGTAGCAGGCGAGCAGCTCGTCGGAGCTGAACCGGGCGAAGTCGAGCTGCTGGGCCGGGTTGCGCGAAGGTGGGCGCGACACGCGGCGGCTCGACCTGGTCCCAGCTCGTGTAGTCCTGGCTCCAGACCGCGCCGCCCCAGGCATCGTTCAGCCGGCCAAGATCCGCCGTACCGCGTCTCGCAGCCAGTCGCCGGAACGCCTGGGCCGAGATCTCGCAGTAGCAGGCGGGGACGTGGCAGCCGTACTCGTTGCCGATGTGCCACATGGCCACGGCCGGGTGACTGGCCGTAGCGCCGCGCCAAGCGCCCGGCGAGGTCGACGGCGGCCGCCCGGTAGGCGGGGGCGCTCGGGCAGTAGTGCTGGCGCGAGCCGAAGCGCGAGGCGTCCGCCCGTCCGCGGTGACCGGCAGGATCTCGGGATGGGCCGCGACCAGCCACGGCGGCGGCGAGGCCGTGGCCGTGGCCAGGTCGACCCAGATCCCCGCGTCGGCCAGCAGGTCCAGGACCCGGTCCAGCCAGCCGGCGGTCAGCTCACCAGGCGCGGGCTGCAGCCTGGCCCAGGAGAAGACCCCGACGGTGACCAGGTTGACGCCCGCCTCGGCCATCAGCCGGACGTCCTCGGCCCAGGTGGACTCGGGCCACTGCTCCGGGTTGTAGTCGCCGCCGTAGGCGATGCCGTCGAGCTCGCGCAGGATCCCCCGGCCCGCCCCGCCGCCCGCCGCGCTCACAGCTTGACACTCCCCGCGGCCAGGCCAGAACGCCAGAACCGCTGCAGCGACAGGAACGCGATGATCAGCGGGATGACCGAGATCAGCGAGCCGATGACCACGTAGCTGACCAGCTGCGGGGCCTGGCCGTACTCGTTGTTCCAGGTGTACAGCCCGAGCGTCACCGGGTACAGGCGAGTGTTGGACAGCATGACCAGCGGCAGGAAGAAGTTGTTCCAGATCGCCACGAACTGGAACAGGAACATGGTCACCAGCGCGGGCGACATGATGCGCAGCGCGACGGTCCGGAAGATCCGGCCCTCGCTGGCGCCGTCGATCCGGCCGGCCTCGATCAGCTCGTCGGGGATCGACGCCGCCGCGTAGACCCGGGCCAGGTAGACGCCGAACGGGCTGACGAGGCTCGGCAGGAACACCGCCCAGTAGGTGTTGGTCAGGTCGACCTTGCTCATCAGCAGGTACAGCGGCAGCGCCAGCGCGGTGCCGGGGACCAGCACGCCGCCGAGAATGACCGAGAAGACGAGCTGCCGGCCGCGGAAGTCGTACTTGGCCAGCGCGTACCCCGCGGCCGCCGCCAGGACTGTGGCGCCCGACCGCCCCGACGCCCGCATAAAGCAGGGTATTGATCAGCCAGTGCCAGTAAATCCCGCCGTCGTACGTGAAGAGCCCGGTCAGGTTGGAGACGAAGTGGAACTGGCTGAACCAGAACCCCTCCGAGGAGTACAGCGTGCTCGGTCCCTTGGTCGAGGAGACGACCAGCCACCACGCCGGGAGCAGGAAGTAGACGCGCAAAGACGAACATCAAGGCGGTGGCCAGGATCCCGGACCGGCTGACCTTCGGCGGTCGCGTTGGCGCGGGGCCGGCGCGCGGCCGGTCCAGTCGGGCCTCGGCATGAACCGCCATCACGCTGCCACCCCGCGTCGCTGTACCAGCCTCAGGAAGCCGAAGGACAGGATGAAGGTGCCGATCGCGAGCACCACCGCGATCGCCGCCGCGTAATTCGGGTTGTTGGTGGTGAACGCCTGCGTGTAGGCCAGCAGGTTCGGGGTGTACGAAGCTGCTGATGTTGGTGGCGATCACGCGCAGCACCTCCGGCTCGCTGAACAGCTGCAGGGTGCCGATGATGCTGAAGATGCCCGTCAGCACCAGCGCGCCGGCACCAGGGGCAGCTTGATCCGGGTCGGCCACCTTCCATTCGGAGGCACCGTCAAGGCGTGCGGCCTCGTACAGGTCGCCCGGGATGGCCTGCAAGGCCGCGTAGATGATGAGCATGTTGTAACCCGTGTACTCCCACGTGACGATGTTGGCGATGGACCACAGCGTGCTGTTGCTGCCGAGGAAGTTCACCGTGCCGAAGCCGGCGTGCTGCAGCGTGGCCACGATGGGGCTGAGGCCAGGCAGGTAGAGGAAGGACCAGAGAATCGCGGCGATGACCCCGGGGATGCCGTAGGGCAGGAAGTAGACAAGCCGGAAGAAGCGCTGGAAGCGGACCACCGCCGAGTCCACCAGCAGGGCCAGGACGGTGGCGAAGACCAGCATCACCGGGATCTGGACCACTCCGAACAGCAGGACCCGGCCCACACCTTGCAGGAACGACGGGTCGGAGAAGACCTTGGCGTAGTTGGACAAGCCGCCGAACACCGTCGTGGTGGAATTGGGCCCGAGGCCGAGACCCGAGACGTGCACCTTGAGCAGGCTCTCGTAGATCGCGTACCCGATCGGCAGCAGGAAGAACAGGGCGAACAGCACGCCGAACGGGGCCAGGAACATGGCGGCGCCCAGCCGGCCCGCTGCGGCGCCGCCGTCGGCCCGCGGCCTGGCGGGCCCCGCGGCGCGGGCTCCCTCGACGGTGTCGGCGGCGCGGTTTGTGATCGATGGCCATGGCGGCTCCCTGGTGCGTTCGCGGTCACGCGGAGACGGGGCAGGGGCGCCCGGACTCAGGCTGCCCGGGCGCCCCCGGGCCTCAGCCAGACTTGACCGAGAAGCCCTGCGACTTCATCGTGGCGACGGTCTGGGACTGCGTCGACGTCAGCACCTGGGCGAGCGTAGCCGGAGCGCGCTTGTCGCCTTGCCGAAGCCGTCCGCCATCTGGGTGAACGTCGTGCTCATGATCGGGCCCCACTGGAAGGACTGGTGTTCACCAGCTTGCCGTTGGCCTGGAAGACCTTCCAGATGTTCTGGCCGCCGTAGAAGGCGACCGGCGAGTTCGCCGCGGGCTGCTGCTGGCCGGCGCGGTGTCGGCCGGGTAGAGGCCGCCCTTGGTGATCAGGCCGGTGATGCTCTGCTGGTTGGTGTTCAGCCAGTCGGCGAACTGAGCGGCCTGGGCCGGGTGCTTGCTGTCCTTGAACACCACCGTGGTCGACCCGCCCCAGTTGCCGTTGCTCTGGGTGGAGCCCCAGTTCGGCATCGGCGCCACCCGCCAGTCGCCCTTGGTCGGGGCGGCGTTGGTGACTCAGGGTGTTCTCTCCCCAGACCGCGGTCGGCCAGGTGAGCAGCGTGCCGTCGGACAGGTCCTTGTACCACTCCGACGCGAAGTCCGGCTCGACCTTCACCAGGTGGTCGCTGATCAGCTGCTGCCAGAAGTTGGCCACCTGCGTAGAGGGCGCGTCGTTGATGCCGGCGACCCAGCTGTCGCCCGAGGTGCTGAACCACCTGGCCCCGGCCTGCCAGGCGAGCCCGGCGAACCACTGGGCGTCGTTGGCCGGGAACGCGGCGATGTACGCGTTCGGGTTGGCGGCGTGCAGCTTCTTGGCGTCGCTCAGGTACTGCGCCCAGGTCGTCGGCACGGTGAGCCCGTACTTCTTGAACAGGTCGTTGCGGTAGAACAGCCCCATCGGCCCGGTGTCCTGGGGGATGGCCTCGACGGCGCTGCCCTGGGTCACCTGCGTCCAGGTCCAGGGGACGAAATTCTGCTTGGCGCTGCTGGCGCCGTACTTGGACAGGTCGACCAGGCCACCCACGTGCTCAAAGTTCGGCAGCGTCGCGTACTCGACCTGGCCGAGGTCGGGAGCGTTCCCGGCCTGCAGCGCGCTGAACATCTTGGCGTAGGTCCCGGCGTTGCCGGAGGTGACCTCGTTCGACGTTCACGTGGATGTTGGGATGGTTCTTGTTCCACAGGTTGACCGACTGCGAGATGCCGGGCACCCACGTCCAGAAGGTCAGGGTGACCTTGCCGCCGCGCCGGCCTGCGCTGCGGCGCTGCTGGATGAGGCTGCTAGCTGCTGCAGGCCGCGAGCGCGAGGGCCGCCGCCGCGGCGGCCGCCAGCAGGAGCTCGTCGCCGGGACCGGGCCGTACTGCGGATCAGGGACGTCATGTGCTGCCGCCTCCTGGACTCCCGGCTGCGCACCGTACGCAGACCGGAGGGGACGTACGCCCGTCCCGCGAGGCCCTGCTCGGTAGCGGTCCTGGTCGCAGCGAAAGCGCGTGGCGGGCGCCGGGGTCCCCGGCTACGGCGAGCCGGGACCGGCTCCCCCCTCGTCGCCACCCGTCCGCCGGAGGCTTATTTGGGAGCGTTCCCAATTTATTGTGGTGGCGACTGTAGCAGGCTTACCGGGACGTGGCAATGGTGGCTTGGGAGCGAGCACAGTTATCCCATCAGGGTCTAAGATGCACGGGTGGCCACCACCTCAGACCGGCGCAGCGCCCCCCCGGCGCGGCGGCGCCCGACGATCGAGGACGTGGCCCGTTTGGCCGGCGTATCCCGCGGGCACCGTCTCCCGCGTGATCAACGGAGGCCGCAACGTGCGGCCGGTGGTGCGCCGACACCGTGAACGCGGCCATCGACGCGCTCGGTTACTCGGTCAACCAGGCGGCCAGGAACCTCGCCCGCGGCCGCACCGGGTCCATCGCGTTCGTCATCTCCGAGCGCGAGGAGCGCCTGTTCGAGGACCCCAACTTCGGGCTGTTCGTGCGGGTGTTCTCCCGCCAGCTGCGGCAGAACGGCCGCCACCTGCTGATGACGACCGCGCAGGACGAGGAAGAGGAGAACTTCCTCGGCGACTACCTGACCGTGGGCCACGTGGACGGGGCGCTGCTGGCGCTGACCCACGACCAGGAGCCGCTGCTCGGGCCGGCTGCTGCTGAACCGGCTCCCGCTGGTCGTGCTGGGCAAGCCGCTCGGGTTCGAGGACGCGTTCTCCTGGGTGGCGATCGACGACGAGAAGGCGGCGTTCACGGTCGTGAGCTACCTGGCCGGCCGGGTCGGCGGCCCGATCGGCACGGTGACCGGGCCCAGCTGCAAACCAGCAGCGGCCGTGACCGGCTCGACGGCTACCGGCGCGCGATCGGGGACCAGTTCCGCCCCGAGCTCGTGGCCGCCGGTGACTGGTCGCTGCGCAGCGGCCGTGAGGGTGCCGAGCAGCTGCTGGCGCGCCAGCCCGGGCTGCGCGGCCTGTTCGTCGCCTCGGACCTGATGGCGGTCGGCGCGATCGGGGCGCTGCGCGACGGCCGGGCGGCGGATTCCGGAGGACGTGGCCGTGGTCGGCTTCGACAACTCGGCGGCGGCCACCATGGTCGAGCCGGCCCTGACCACCATGCGCAACCCGATCGAGCAGACCGCCCTTGAGGCCCTGCAGATCCTGGACGACCAGATCGCGGGCCGGGTGCACAAGCCCGTCCATGTCCTGCTGAGCAGCGAGCTCGTCGAGCGCGCCTCCGCCTGAGCCGCCGGGTCTAGCGGATCTCGGCGCCGGCTGGGCTCCTGAGAAGAGGAGGGTGATCCGGATGCGGCTGCTGGTGGTTGCGGAGCTGGTGCGGTCGGCGGTCTCCTCGCCGCCAGGTTCCTCGATGGCGGGCATGACGTCACCGTCCTGGTGCGCCCCCGAGCGCCGTCGGGAGTGGCTGCGCCAGGACAGGCTGATCATCGTCGGTGAATCTTGGGCCCGCGCCGGTGTTCCGGCCGGCCGTGATCACGCCGGCGAAGGTGACCGCGCCGTACGATCGTGGTCGTGCTGGCGGTGAAGGCCGAGGCCCTGACCGCGGTGATGGACGGCGATCCGATGCCGGGTCTGGGCCAGCGGTCCTCGTGGTCTCGCGGGCCTGAACCGGCGCGTGCTCTGGCCACGCTCGCCTCGTCGGCTCCGAGAGCACTTCCGCCCGGCGGTGATCGGCGGGGTCCTGCGGCATCGCCACGCAGCCCAGCGACACCGGGGCCGTGGAGGTCCTGGCCCGATGTTCGAGGTCGAGATCGGTGAGTTCGGCGCGAGCAGTCTAGCCGCCCGGTCCCGGAGACACTGGCCGCGGCATCCAGGGACGCGGGCGCGGACGTCACCGTCAGCCCGGACATCACGGCTGCGATGTGGGTCAAGTGGGTGTTCATCGCCGAGCGTCGGCGCGGTCACGTCGCTGATGCGCGCGCCGGTGGGTGACGTCGCTGCGGTGCCCGGCGGCACGCCAGTTCGCCCGGGCGGTCGTCGCCGAGGCGGCCGCTGTCGCCGCGGCGGCCGGCCATCCGGTCCCGGCGGACCAGGTGAAGGGTATCGAGCACACGGTGACGGCACCCGGGTCGGCGGTCACGTCGTCGCTGTCGCGCGACCTCATCGCCGGGCGGCCCACCGAGGTCGACGCCGTCATCGGGGATCTCGTCGATCGTGCCCAGGCCCTGGGGCTGGCGACGCCGGTCCTCAGCCTGACCGCGCTCGCGCTGCGCGTGCACAACCGCCAGCTGGAGACACCCACTCATGACCGGCCGCTGACTGCGCTAAGCCTGCTGCCGCCAGTCGGCCCGGTCCAGGGCGTACTCGACCTCGCCGAACTCGTCACCCTCGATCGGGTACGGCCAGTCCATGCGGAAGGACCGCACCAGCGTCAGGCCTGACTTTTCCATCACCCGCCGGGAGGCCGTGTTCACCGCCATCGCCTCGGCGACCACGCGCCGCACGCCGAACTCGGTGAAGCCCTTGGCGATCAGCGCGCGTGATCCTTCGGTGGCGTATCCCCGGCCCCACGCCGACTTGCGCAGCCGGTACCCGAGCTCGATCTCGCCGGGGTCGGCGTCGTCGCGTGGCCGGAAGTGGAACCATCCCAGGAACTCTCCGCCCGGTTTGGCCAGGGCCGCCCAGAAGCCGAACCCCTCGAAACGCTCGTAGTAGTCGAGGAACGCAGGCAGGTCCTCGTTCTCGATCTCCTCGCGAGGGGTCACTCTCCCTCCGGTCACATAGCGCATGACGTCGGGATCGGCGTCCAGGCTGACCAGGTTGTCCACGTCCGCCATCGTGAGGCGGCGCAGCACCAGCCGCTCCGTTTCCAGGAAGACCTGCACCCGGGCCTCCTTCCTACGCCGCCACGCTACCCACGCGCCGCCGGCGCCGCGACGGGATAATGCGCATACGCGTGCGTCGCGGCTGGAGGGCCGGACGCGGGGAGGAGGCGGACGGATGGACCAACGCGTCAGTCTGATCACGCTGGGCGTAACCGATCTGGGCCGGGCCCGGGCCTTCTACCAGGCGATGGGCTGGCAGCCGACGGCCGAGGTCGCCGACGATGTGGTGTTCTTCCAGGCCGGCGGCATGGTGGTCGCGCTGTGGGGCCGGGACAAGCTCGCCGAGGACAGCGCCGTCCAGGACAACGGCGGCTGGGGCGGCGTGACCCTGGCCTACAACGCCGGTTCCGCGGGCGATGTCGACGCCGTGATCGACCAGGCCCGGGCGGCCGGCGCGGTGATCGGCCGCGAGCCGGCCCCGACGTTCTGGGGCGGGTACTCCGGCCTGTTCATCGACCCCGACGGGCATCCGTGGGAAGTGGCGCACAACCCGGGCTGGACCCTGAACCCCGACGGCTCCATCAGCATCGGCTCATAGCCAGCCGCCCATGCCGTCGTGAGCTCGGCCTCGCGACAACCCCAGGGAACTTCCTACCTGCTCGCCTCGAGTATGTCGGTGGCCCGGTGGGTGCTGTCGACCCCGTCGACCAGGATGGTGTCGCTTTGCGAGTTGTCGGTACGCAGGCGCACGATCTGCTGGTAAGCGTCCGAGTGGTACCACGCGCGAGCCCGGTCGAGGTCGGGGAACTCGATGACGATGAGGTGGCCTGGCCAGCTCCCCTCCAGCACCTCGATCTCACCGCCGTGGACGATGAAATGGCCGCCGAACGGCGCCAGCGTCGCGTCGATGCGTTCCAGGTACCCCACGATCGGCGGCCCCATGGTGACGTGGCGCATATGGGCCACGGCGTAGGCAGACATGAGTCTCTCCAGGTTGTGTGCGCGGTCGTTAGCTTCCGCTACCCACGATGGACAGACCTGGACCACACTCGCAATTACCCCGCAGGTAAAGGCGGTCACGAGCCCACGGTCACGCGCTTGGATCCGCTCGTGCGGGTACTTTCGAGCTAGGCCAGACCGGGCGGGCGGCATGGCCTGGCGGCATTCGGCAATGCCGGGCCGCGTCTACACCGCATAAGCGGATCCAAGCGCATGGATTGTCAGCGTGATACTGGGTCAGTACATCCAGGGTGACCTGAGACTGGGGGTTCTTGTAACGCTCGCCGCGAGACGAATGTTGCCTGCCGAATGATGGCCACTTGCGTGGTCGACGGTGGCGGCGCCCGACGATGCCACGGCTTCGGTGCCGAGGCTGCCGAGCACGACTGCCATAATGAGAATTCCGCGCGCCGCCCGGACCAGCGGATCAGTTCGTAGCACACCCGTTTGCCCATGGACAGGAACGGTTCGGGCGTGCTTGGCGACGTGCAGTGTCTGCCTTTGAGTCTTCATCGGGAAGATCCCCTCATCGGTGACTTAGATAGCAGTCTCTGCAGAGTCTCTTAAACAAGAAAGTACACCCGAACCCGCTACGGCATGTGCCATTTGCATCAACCCGTACGACATTTTCCTAAGACGGGCGCGGCGTCATCGGCGGTGCATGTATAGGCCTATCCGATCGGGTCAGAACTTCACCTCTGGATCACGGTCAGAACGGGAATCTCGCCGGTCACACAGTCCCGTGATGCCTCGCAGCGCATCGTCTGTAACTCAGAATTCCGGGACCCGCTCTGGGCCGACAAGCACGCGGTGTGATAGGTGCAGCAAAAGTTGCACCGGGAGTTTCAGGAGAGGCGCAGATATTGTCCTGTTCTGCAACCTCGCTTAGGGTACAGGAGAGAACGGCCCATAAAGGGTACTAACCGAACACTGTGAGCCTGCATTGGCGATCACGGAATTCCGGGCGCTCGGACCGATTGAGCTCTGGTCGGCTGGACAGCGACAGGATCTTGGGCCAGCCAGAGTGCGGTGCATCCTGGCCATGCTCCTGCTGACGCCACGCACGATAGTGCCGGTTGAAACCCTCATCGACAGGCTGTGGGAAGAGGATCCTCCGCCCAAGGCCCGGGAGAGCCTCTCGGTCTACATCGCCCGGCTTCGCGCGTCACTCCGGCACGCTGTGGGAGACAGCGTGCAGCTGGCCGGGCGCGCGCGAGGCTACGTGCTCGATGTCGATCCCGAGACAGTCGATGTCCACCATTTCCGCCGGCTGCGCCGGCAGGCGGGTGCCCTGGCCGCGAGCGGTGAGTACGATCACGCGGCCGCGCTGCTCCGCGAGGCGGACGGGCTCTGGCGAGGTCAGGCGCTGGCCGGGATCGGCGGCGACTGGATATTACGGATGCGGGACAGCCTCGAAGAGGAGCGCCGCGCCGCGATTCTCGAGCGGGTCGGATGCGAGCTGGAGATCGGCCGGCACGCCGACCTGGTGGGCGAGCTTCCTCATCTGCTGGCGCAGTACCCGCTGGACGAAACGCTCGTCGCGCACCAGATGACCGCCCTGTACTGGAGCGGCAGGCCAGCCGACGCACTGAGCCTCTACCGGGAAACCCGCGGCCGCCTGGTTGATGAGCAGGGCACGGAACCGGGGCCGGCGCTGTCCGAACTCCATCAGCGCATTCTCGGCCGCGACCCCGACCTGGCCGTGCGCCCGTCCGGTCAGCGGCCGGGCCGGATGGCCCCGCCCGACACTCTTCCGCCGCAGACCGTGGAATTCGTGGGCCGCGACGACGAGCTCGAGCTGCTCACCGGGGAGCCCGGCACCGCCATCATCGAGGGCATGCCGGGCGTGGGAAAGACCGCGCTGGCGGTCCGCGCCGCCCGCCAGGTCTCCGGGCAGTATCCGGACGGGACGCTGTACCTCAACCTTCAGTCCCATGATCCCGAGGGCGCTTCGCTCGACCCGGCCGAGGCCCTGCAGCGACTGCTCCAGATGCTGTCCGTGCCAGCGGCGCAGATACCGGACACCATCGGCGAGCGCACCGCCCTGTGGCGGGCTCACCTGAGCCGCCGTCGCGCGGTCGTGATCCTCGACGACGCCGCCGGGCATGATCAGATCCGCCCGCTGCTTCCTGGGGCCGGCCAGTGCCTGATCCTGATCACCACCCGCCGCAGGCTTCCCGACTCGTTCGGTGCCCGCCGGCTGCTCCTGGACCTGCTGTCCGTCGACGAAGCCACCGCGCTGTTCCGCCAGGTCGCGGGCGAGATCAGAGCCGGGGATCCTGGATCAGGTCGCCGCCGTGGTGGAACTGTGCGGGAGGCTGCCCCTCGCGATCCAGCTCACCGCCAGCCGGATCGTGCGCGACCGCTCGATGGGCCTCGACGGCCTGATCGAGGAACTGTCGCAGTCCCCGGTGATGCCGGGTGGCGCCGGCGCGGCGAGCCCGGAACTGACGGCCGCCTTCGATCTGTCCTACCGGGCGCTGGAACCCGATCATCAGCGGTTCTTCCGGCGGCTGGGAGCCAGCCCGTGCGCAAGTTTCAGCCTGCCGGCCGCGGCTGCGCTGGCCGACTGCACACCCGCCGAGGCGGAGAAGATCCTCGTCACCCTGCTCGATTGCCACCTGCTCGCCCGGGCCCCCGATGGCCAGTTCCGCTTCCACGACCTCATACGTGGCTACGCGGCCCTGCGTGCCGCGCGCGATGACCCCCGGGCTGAGCAGAGGCAGACCGTAGGCAGGCTGCTCGACTATTACCTGCATACGGCCGATCGGGCCGACCGGGTCCTTCATCAGTTCCGGCGGCGTACGTCTGTACAGATCACCCACGTGCCAGCCGTCGGCCCCGCCGCTGGGCACGCCGGAGGACGCGGCCGGGTGGCTGGAACTGGAGTGGCGCAACATCCTGCAGGCCGCGAGCCACGCGAGCAGGCGCGAATGGAAGCAGAAATGCGCCGACCTTGCTCACGTGATGGCCGACTTCCTGGAGATCAAGGGGTACTGGAACGAGGCGATCGAGGCGCACACCGTGGCCCTGCAGGCCTCCCGCGATCTCGCTGATCAGCCCAGGATCGCGCAAGCGTCGCTGGCCCTGAGCACGGTGCTTCAGCAGATCGGGCAGCACGAGGCGGCGCTGCCGCTGGCCGAGGATGCGGCGGAAATTTACCGGTCGCTGACCGACCGGCGAGGCGAGGCCGCATCCCTCGACCAGATCGGCCTGGCCCACCAGCGCACGGCCCGTTCCCGTGAGGCACTCGCCTATTTCCGTGAGGCCGGGATTCTTTACGGCGCCGCCGAGGACCCACGCGGCGCAGCCGACACCCTGAGCCATTCCGGGATCGCCTGCTGGCATCTGGGGCGCTACGGCGAGGCAGACGATCTCCTGCGCGAGGCGCTGGCGATTTACCGTGAACTCGGCGACCGGCGCGGGGAGGCGAAAGCGCTCAACAATCTGGGACGGATGCACCTGTACAACGGTCGTCACAGGGAGGCGCTCGACGCCTATCAGGAATCTCTTGACATATTCCACGAGATAAGCGGAACCCAGAACGAGGCCATTCTTTACCAGAACATTGGCACCGTGCATCATTACAAGGGCAGCCATGAGGAAGCGCTTACGGCCTGCCGGCGGGCGCTGGCGATCTACCGTGACATCGGTGACCTTCCTGATGAAGCCGACGTGCTCAATGAGATCGGCGCCATTTACCAGAGCGCGGCCTGCTACGACGAGGCGCTTGTTCATCATCAGAAGGCGCGGCAGATCGCCGAGGACATCGGAAACCTGTCCCAGCAGCTGATCGCGGTTCGCAGAATTGCCGATATCCACCGCGGATCGGGCCGGTACGGCGAGGCGCTTGATCACTACCACACCGCCCTCCGGCAGGCCAGGGAGATCGGCGAGCCGTACGAGGAAGGCAAGATCCTTGAAGGGATCGCCGAATCGACACTCAGCACGCAGCGGCAGCCCGATGCCGCGCGGATTGTATTCCGGCAGGCCCTGGACATCTTCGAGCGGCTCGGCGTGCCCGAGGCAGAGTCGGCCCGACTGCGCATAGAGACCATGGACCCGGCCTTCAGTCTCCGCATCTCATAATCCCGCGTTGCGCCCGCTGGAACTCCATGCCCGGGTGCTGACCTGGGATGCAAGGGAAGCGTAAAGGCAAAGGCAAGATCAGCGTCCAGGCTGGTAGCACACGATGGTTCTGCAGTCCCCGTCAGTGGGTATCGCTGGCGGCCCGCTGCCGGGGACTTCAGCACACGCCCCGAGCTACCAGGGAGGTCCCCGTGGGTCTGAACCGAAGCCGGATTCCCCGGGATTCGCACTGGCGCATTCTCGGCCGCCGCCGGCCGCACGACCGCGGTTACGGCCTGGAGCCGGGCGGGGCCTTCCAGGCCTGCCCGGTGGGGCGCGGCCGGGGATGACCCCAGCCTCGACGCTGACCTGGACATGCTTCCCGTCATCCGGTCCCTGCCTGGCGATGACTCGTTCGCCCTTGACTGCATGTTCGTGAGCGCGGAGCGGTTCATCACGCTGTTCCACGGCGAGAATCGCGCGGGGCCGCCCGACCGGCGGCTCCGGCACATCCGCCACGAGATCGAGGACACGGGCACCTACCGGCACACCGCGGCTGAGCTGGAGTTCGGCGCGCGCGTTGCCTGGCGGAACAGCGCCAAGTGCATCGGGCGGCTGTACTGGCGCAGCCTGCGGGTGCGCGACCGGCGTGAGGTCACCGCCGCAGCGGACGTCGCGGCCGAGGCGGTCACCCACCTGCGCGAGGCCACGAACGGCGGCCGGATCCGGCCGATGATCACCGTGTTCGCGCCGGATGCCCCGGGCCGGCCAGGGCCGCAGATCCTCAACCCGCAGCTGGTTCAGTACGCGGGCTACGAGACCACCAACGGCGCCGTCATGGGGGATCCGCAGAACCTGGACGTCACCCGCCTGGCCGGCGGCCTCGGCTGGCTCGGCGGCGCGGGCCGGTTCGACAAGCTCCCGCTGATCGTGCAGGAGGCCGGCGCCGGTCTCACGCTGCACCCGCTGCCCGCCGACGCGGTGCTCGAGGTACCGATCCGGCACCCGGAGTTCGGCTGGTTCGCCCGCCTCGGGCTGCGCTGGTATGCCGTGCCGGTGATCAGCGACATGTACCTGGACATCGGCGGCGTCTGCTACCCCGCCGCGCCGTTCAACGGCTGGTACATGTGCACCGAGATCGGGTCGCGCGACCTCGGCGACACCGGCCGCTACAACCAGCTCCCGGTGATCGCCCGGCACATGGGCCTGGCCACGGACAGCGACCGGACGCTGTGGAAGGACAAGGCGATCACCGAGCTCAACCTCGCGGTGCTGCACTCGTATGCCGCGGCCGGGGTGACGATCTCCGATCACCACACCGAGTCGGTCCGCTTTCTCCAGCATCTGGAGCGCGAAGAGCGGCAGGGGCGCGTCTGCCCGGCGGACTGGACCTGGATCGTGCCGCCGGCCGCGTCGTCCTCGACCCCGGTCTTTCACCGGTACTACCAGGATTTCGACCAGGCGCCGAACTTCTACCGCCACCCGGCGTCCGAGCGCCTGAGGCCGGCCTGCCTGCACCATCGGCAGGCAGGCCAGGACGGCTGAGCCGGAGCGGGGCATCAGCGGCCAATGCTCCGGTGACCGTTTTGCTGCTCCTGCGCAGTCTCCCGGAACGACGTTGCCTCCTTGCGCTCCCACTCCTCGATGCCGCGCAGCACGCCCTCGGTGTAGGCCCGCAGGTGGGCCCGGTAGACGTCGCTGTAGGTCCGCAGGTACGCCAGCTCGGCCTGCGCGGCCTGCCGCTCCTGGTCGGTCTGCACCGGGGCCGGGAGGTTCAGGGCGGTAACGGCCGCGTCGCGGGCCCGGGAGTGAGCCTCCTCCATGATCATGTCCGAGTGCTGCTGGGCTTCCCGCATGATGTGGTCGCGGCGCAGCCTGGCCTCCTCGGTGATCCGGCTGCTGTACGCCTGCGCGTCGGCCACGTACCGGTCCGCGGTCGCCTGCGCGGTGGACAGGATCTGCACCGCGTGGACGTGCGCGTCGGCCTCACCGAACAGGACCCCCTGCGGATCGCCGTCGGCTCCTCCGGCGAGAATCCGCCGGCGCAGCCGCTGAACCTCCTGCCACAAGGACGCCCGCTCGTTCACCAGCCGCACGAACTCGGCGTGCATCGTCCGCACGAACTGCCTGACCGGTTCCTCCTCAAAACCCCGGCGCCCCAGCCTCGACAGCGGAAACGTCACGGTCTGCAGGTCCTCCGGGGTCAGCCGGTCCTGCTCGTCGAACCACGCTGTGGTCGTCAAGGCTCGCTCCACCCAAAATCCTCGATGTGTATCTGATCCTGCGGTACACCCGCCGACGCCAGCCGGGTGACGGTTTCCTTGACCATCTCGGTCGGTCCGGCCAGGTAGGCGTCGTGCCCTGACCAGTTGCCGTGCCGGGCCACCACATCAGGGAGGCTGCCGGTCTCACCGTCGAACTTGAGGCTGTCGGATACGGCCGGGGTAACGGTCAGCCACGGGTGCTGGGCGGCCATCTTCTCCAGGCTGTCCTGGTCGTACAGGCCCTCGGCGTTCCGCGCGCCGAAGAACAGGTGCACCCTGGGCGGCTGCGGCAGCGCCGTCACCTGATCCAGGATGGCCTTGAGCGGGGCCAGCCCGGTGCTCCCGGCCACGAGTAACAGATCCCGCCCGGAGCGCGGCTGGCTCAGCGTCAGCGCACCGACGGGAGATCCCACCCTGAGCTCGGTGTCGACGATCGCGCTGCTGGTCAGCGCCATGCTCACCGCGCCGCCGTCGATCAGCCGGATATGAAACTCGAGGAGGCCGTCAGGACGCGGCGCGTTCGCCATCGAGTAGTAGCGCCACAGCCGGGGGCGGCTCGGGCACTCGATGGCCACGGACTGCCCCGGCAGGTAGTCCATGCGCGGTTCCGGCCGGACGAGCAGCACCGCGACGTCGAAGGCCCGGGGCTCATGGGAAACCACCGTGCCCTTCCACCAGGCCGGCCGCAGCCGCTCGTCCGCGGCCGCCGCCGCGGTCATGATCGAGCCGATGAGCTCATAGGCCTGTTTCCAGTCGGCGGCCAGCTCCGGCGTCCAGGCGGGCCCGGAGAAATGCTCCATGGTCGCGATCAGGCTGGAGCCCACGGCCGCGTAGTGCTCGGTGACAGCCCCGAACCTGCGGTGATCCCGGCCCAGTCCCTGGAGGAAGGCGGTCAGGTCGTCGACCCTGTCTACCTCGGAAACGATCTTCATCAGGGCCTCGACGAAGCGCCCGCGCTGCGTCGTCATCGAGACCGGGAACATGTCCCGCGTCTCAGGGTGCTTGATGAACAGGTCGGAGTAGAAGAACAGCGGTAGCTCGTCACCGTGCATCGTGACGCGGGCCAAGCTTTCCCGCAGCCGGGCAACGTCCAACACTCCTGCCTTTCTCCACGCCCCCACGCCCAGCTGACTGCCCCTGGCCCGCTGACCTGCGGTGCAAGAGATCCGATCAAGCTGTGGCGCTGGTCCGTGCCAGCAATTGCAGGAAAAATACTGCTGCAAGTTGCAGATACAGACATCGGTCAGCTGACGGATATTTAAGGCGTTCGGGCATCGAGCCGTAAGCCCCTCGCTTGCTCAGGCGTGCGGGCCGACCGTCACGGTGCCCACCGTCAGCGTTGCTGTGGCCTCCATGACCGCGCCGACGAGGGCGACCTCCTCGTCGAGCTGCCGGCGCTGTCGCGCGGTCAGCTCGCGCAGCGGCTCGACGGTGATGGCGAGCTTCTGGCCGGAACGCCGCTGGTGCCACACCCCGCCGACCACGCCGTCGACGAGCAGTACCGGGTAGTTTCCGGCCTGGCCCGCTGGGGTGAGCGCGCGGGTGGCGGCCGCGCCGGGGTAGAGCCGGTCCCGGGGCTGGCCCGCGACGACGTAGGCGTCGAAGTAGGGCAGCAGGCGGATCCCGCGGTGCGGCTGCGGCGGGGTCCCGGTGTCGCCGGCGGCGGTCCAGCCCGGTTCGCCGTCCAGCTCGACGCGCTCCAGCTCGCCGCCCAGCCCGCCGAACAGCCCGGCGGCGTGCCGCGGCGGGATGCCGAGCCACCGGGCGAAGTGCTGCGGCGTGGCCGGGCCGTACGCGTGCAGGTAGCGGGTGACGAGCGTGCGCAGGGCCGCGTCGCCGTCCAGGAGGCGGAAGCCGGGCAGCCAGCGGTGCGGGCTGGTGTAGGTCACCGTGCGGCCCCGGCCCGGCCCGAAGCACAGCATCCCGCGGTGCGCGGCCGTGCTCGTGAGCTGGCGCCAGCGTGGCCACTTGTCCTGGAACGCATCCATGGTGCGCTCGACGGCCCACGGGCCGGCGCGGTCGGCGATCGCCTCGGTCAGCTCGTCGACGGTCAGCTCGGTGTCCGCCAGCGCGTCGCCGATGGCCGCGATGACCTCGTCCGCCTGCTCGGGGGTGAAGCGGACCCCCTCCGGATGCGCCGGCACCGACGACGGCAGGGCGGACAGCGCGCCCGTCCACATCGGCAGGTCGGCGGTGGGCAGCAGGTGGATGGTGCCGCGCGGGCCGAACGTCTTGACCAGGGTGCGCTCCTCCCAGAGCGCCCGCTGCACATCGGCGCGGGTCGCCCCCGCGATGCGCCGCCCGATCGAGAGTTCGGCGGCGCTGAGCACCTGGCCGTGCGCGCCGCACAGCACGCCGGCGATGCCCGGCTGGGCCCAGGTCCGTGGCCGGCTCGGCCAAGGCATGCCGGGTCATCCGCCGGGCCGTGACGCCGCTCCAGGTCAGGACGGTCGGGGTGGTGGGCTTCACGGCCATGAAACGCGTAACCTCCACGATGCCGTTCCCGCCGGCAGCCTGAGTTGCTAGGGAGGACCTGATCCCGGCGAGCCGTTGCCGGTGGGGGGTGAATCGCGAGAAACAAGGCGGAACTCGACCCGCTCCGCCGGAATGCGTTCTTGCTCGCGGGCGAGCAGAGTCAGTGCGCGGGCGTCGGCCGCCGTAGGGCGGTTCAGGTCCAGGGCTCGCGGCCACAGGCCGGCATATCGAACGGCTGCGACCTCGGCCGAGTAGACCAGTGCCTGGCTGACCAGGTAGAGCAGGGCGAACATGCCTGCCACGGTCGCGAAGCTCCCGTAGACGGGTCCGGCCTTGCTCACCAGCCTGGCCAGCAATGGTGGACCGAGATTGAGCACCAGGGTCACCGCCGCAGCACCCAGAACGGCGGCCGGCCAGAGGGCACGGATCGGCGCGGGTCGCGCGAGCAGCAGCCTGGCGCCAAACAGCAAGACGGCGAAGATAACCACGGCTGACCCGAGCACCGCCAAAGCGCGTTCCGCTCCCGGCACGCTGGGCAGCGCCGTGACCACTACCGTGAGCGCGCCGACCGCCAGTGCCCCAAGCAGCAGCGTCGCCAGCATCACGAACACCCGGACGTATCGGGACACAAACCCGGCACGAAGGCGCCTCGGGACGGCAGCGACATGGTTCAGCGTCTGGTACGCGGAGAACACGACACCGGTTCCGGAGAACAGCAATCCGATCAGGCCGGCGATGAACGGGACGGTCGACGTCGGCAAAGTAGTCAGCGAATTCTCAACAGTGGATCGCAGCGCGGGCGGGACGATCGCGGTGACGAGCCGCTGCCGCAGTTCTGGGTCATCAGCCAGCACCCGCGACAGGACCGCCACGCCGAGCAGCAGCAACGGGAAGATGCTGAGGAAACCGTAGTAAGCGATGAGCGCGGCCTCGCGCCCGCCATCATCATCTCCGTACTTCTTGATCACTGCGTAAGGGAATCCCAGCAAGCCATGCCGGCGCTGCAGGCGATCCGCCCAGGCGATAACCCGGTTCACCAGTGCGGTCAAGCTCTCGACGAAGCGCATGCCCCAGCCTTCCTGTCACCACGTCCAGATACGTCATCATCGCGGGGTGAGCACGGGTGTCGAGCCGACACCGTCTGACCGGCATACGGAAGCGGCACATTCAGGTAGAGGTGCCTGCGCTAGCCACAGCCTGCCGCAGCGCCGGGACGTGGCTGCTCATGAAGCACGGCGGATGAGCCTGCGCGCAGGCGGCTGCTGCATCCCGATGTCATCGGGTTCGCCTGTGGTGGTGGCGAGACGCGGCCCGTAGCGATGGGCGAGCGGATTGGCGGTCAGGCCGTGCGCGACCACGCTGAGCAATATGGTGAAGGCGATCACCGAGACGGCAGGCTCGGCAGGCTGGCCGAGATCTTCCAGCGCCAGCAGGGCAAAAACCACCGACGCCAGGCCGCGGGGCCCGAACCAGCCCACGAAGGCCACGGCCGCACGGCCGAGCCGTGCGCCGGCGAGCGCCAGCGCCACCGGCGCCATCCGGATCACGGTCAGGCTGATCACGGCGTACAGCACCCTCTGCCAGGTCAGGCCCTCGAACGCCGGCACGACCGCGATGGCGCCGAACGCTAGCCACACGAGCAGCGACACCAGAGCGCCGGTCTCTTCGACGTAGGGCACCAGCCGCTCGCCGCGCTCCCCGCCGGTGGCGCCATAGGCCAGGCCGCCCACGAACGCGGCGACAAAGCCATTTCCGTGCAGCGCGACAGCGGTGGCGTAGGCGCAGATCGCCAGGGCCAGCACCGCAGAGCCAGCGAAACCGCCCTCGGCCCACCCGCGGCGGCGCGCCACATTCACGACAAAGCCGCCCGCGCCCCCAATCAGCACGCCCACGAGTACGCCCAGCGCCAGCTCCGCGACCGCCGCGCCAGGACCGACGCCGGCCGCGTGCTCGGCCGTCGCGGCCCCGGCGATGGCGACCAAGACGACCGGAGTGGCGATCCCGTCGTTGAGCCCGCTTTCGACGTTGAGCAGTCGGCGGATCCGCGCCGGGACCGCTGGGTTCACCATCACGCCCGCACCGAGGGCCGCGTCTGTCGGCGCGAGGGCCGCGCCCACCAGCAGGGCGAGCCAGATATTCATGCCGCTGAAGAGAGCGAGCGCCAGCAGCATCCCCAGGCCGATCGTCAGTGGCAGCCCGATCCCCAGCAGCCGAAGACACAGGCCCAGGTCAGAACGCAGGTCCCGCAGCCTGACCCGGGACGCGTCCGAGAACAGCACCAGAACCAGGGTGATCTCCGCCAGCGCCTTCACCAGCTCGCGGGGAGGCTCAAAACCCAGCGGGGCCAGCAGGCCGTGGGTGAGCATCAGGCCAGCGAGCACGAAGATGATCGGCGCGGTCACGTCGTACCGTTCCAGCCGCGCGGACAGCGCCCCCCACACGAAAACGATCGCGGCCACGATCGCCACATCGGAAGCGCTCATCGCGTTCTGCCTCCGGTCCGGGCGCTCACCTGGGTGGTGCTGCGGGAATGTCGGGTGGCGGGCTAGTGCTGTCAGCTGTCTGGTCTGGGGCCGCCTGACCGTCGGCGGTCCACTGGGCGCCGGTCTCGTCGCGGAACGCGGCCACGGCGGCGGCGATGGTGGGGAAGAAGTGGTGTGGGTCGATGGTCCGGGTGAGCCCGTAGCGTTCGATCTTACGGCGTACCGGGTCCTTGAGTTCGGCGAAGATCAGGCTGATGCCCTGGGCGTTCAGGGCCTCGTCGAGATCCCCCAGCATGTCGGATGCGGTGGTGTCCACGTCGGTTATTGGTTCGGCGGCGATGAGGATCCAGGCGGGTTTCGGGTCGGCTTTGGCCATGCGCCGGATTTCGTCGCGGAAGGTGGTGGCGTTGGCGAAGATCAGCGGGGCGTCGAACCGGTAGATGACCAGGCCGGGCAGGTGGACCGGCGTCGGGGTAGGAGTGGACGTCGTGGTAGCCCTCCAGTCCGTCCACCCGGCCGAGCACCGTGTCATAGGGCCACCAGGCCCGCCGGAACACGTTGAGAATGGACAGGGCGACCGCGATCGCGATGCCGGGCAGCACGCCCAGCAGGGCGACGCCGAGGAAAGCCGCGATCGACAGCAGGAACTCCGCCTTGCGCTGCCGCCATAGCCGCGCCGTGGCGGGGATGTCGGCCAGCGACAGCGACGCGGTGATTACCACCGCGGCCAGCGCGGGCTGGGGCAGGTTCTTGAACAGGCCCGGGACCAGCACGATCATGAGGATGATCAGGACCGCCCCGATCACACCGGTGAGCTGGGTCTTGGCGCCGGAGCGTTCGGCCACCGCGGTCCGCGAGCCGCTGGTGCTGACCGGGAAGCCCTGGAAGAGGCCGGCGGCCAGGTTCGCCGCGCCGATGCCGATCATCTCGCCGTTGCCGTGGACCTCCTGCCCGGTGCGGGCCGCGAACGCTGAGGCGGTGGAGATCGTGTCGGCCAGGGACACCAGGGCGATGCCCAGCGCCCCGGCGAACAGAGGCCCGAGGTCGGACAGGCGCACGTGCGGGATCGTGAGCGGCGGGAATCCCTTGGGCAGCACCCCGACCAGGCTGACACCGTGGTCGGCCAGGCTCGAAGACCGACGTCGCGGCGATCGCGAGCACGACCGCGATCAGCACCGCCGGGACTTTCGGCAGCCAGCGCTGCAGCACCAGGATCAGCACGACGGCCGCGATCCCGACCGTGGCCGCGGCCGCCACCGCCTCGCCGTTGGCCAGGCCCTTGGCGAACGCCGTGATCTCACCGATCAGGCCCATCGGCGTCGACCTTGAACCCGAACAGCTTCGGCAGCTGCCCGATCAGGATGGTCAGCGCCAGGCCGTTCATGTAGCCGATCATCGTCGGCTTGGAGATCAGGTCGGCGATGAACCCGAGCTTGCCCACGGCCGCCACGATCATGATCGCCGCGACCATGAGGGCGAGGACCGACGCCAGCGCGACCGCCCGCTTGGGGTCGCCCTTGGCCGCGATCAGCGGCAGGATCGTCGCGGCGATCATCGGCCCCAGCGACGAATCCGGGCCCAGCACCAGGATCCGCGACGGGCCGAACACCGCGTAACCGAGCAGGCACAAGATGGACGTGTACAGACCGGTGATGGGCGGCAGCCCCGCTAGTTCCGCATACGCCATGCCCTGCGGGACCAGCAGCGTGGTCAGCACAACCCCGGCGATGACATCCTTGAGCAGCCACTGGCGGCGGTAGGACGAAACCACCTGAAGCCCGGGCACCCAACGAAACACGGACACCCCCAGGCCTGGTCGTACACCGTGACTGGATTTTCCGGGCTGGACAAGCCTGGCACATCACCCGCACAGAGTGAGGGCACACGTGCCGGAGCAGGCGATTCTAGCGGAATGACTCCCCGTCGGAAGGCCAGTGGTCAGAAGCAGCACGACGCGGCAGATCCAGGCGTCGGCGGCCGCAGCGGCGGCAGGCGGCCGAAGCGGGCCCGCCGCCGAAGATGAAGCGCAAGGAGTACGAGCGCCAGATGAGGCTCCTGCACGGTGAGCTGGTCGCCATGCAGGAGTGGGTCAAGGCGACCGGGGCGAAGATCTGCATCGTGTTCGAGGGCCGGGACACTGCCGGGAAGGGAGGCACGATCAAGCGGATCACCGAGCGGGTGAGCCCGCGGGTGTTCCGGGTGGTTGCCTTGCCTGCCCCGACCGAGCGGGAGAAGTCGCAGATGTACGTGCAGCGGTATCTTCCGCATTTCCCGGCGGCCGGCGAGGTCGTGATCTTCGACCGCAGCTGGTACAACCGGGCCGGTGTCGAGCCGGTGATGGGGTTCTGCACGCCGCAGGAGACGGAGCGGTTCCTGGGCCTGGTGCCGGGGGTGGAGAAGGCCATGGCCGATGACGGGATCGTGCTGCTGAAGTACTGGCTGGAGGTCAGCGCCGGCGAGCAGACCCGGCGGCTGGAGAGCCGCATCAACGACCCGCGGAAGATCTGGAAGCTGTCGGAGATGGACCTGAAGTCCTACCGCCGCTGGTATGACTACTCCAAGGCCAGGGACGCGATGTTCGCCGCGACCGACACCGCGTGGGCGCCCTGGTACATCGCGGACACCGACGACAAGAGGCGCGGCCGGGCTCAACATCATCAGCCACCTGCTCAGCCAGGTCCCCTACACACCGCTCGCCCCCCGGGACGTCACGCTGCCCAAGCGGCAGCCGGCCCGCGGCTACGTGGAACCGGACCTGCCCCTGCGGCACATCCCGGCGCCGTTCTAGACAGCAACGTGAGGCCGAGGGGACAACGGCGAGCACGGAGCCACGGCATCACCCCAGCCGCCGCGTTTCACTCGGCGTGGGTGCGCACCGGGCCGAGATCGGCTTGACTCTCTATGAGAGACGAGTCTTCGCGGCGGCGGCGTTGGCGAGAGTCGGGAGGACAGATATGACGCACAAGGCCGGTGGCGTGACCGCGCGGGGCGACGGCCCGCCGGGCGGAACGGGTGCCGGGGGGACACCGGCCCAGGTCAGCCGGGGCCAGCGTTGGCTGGCCCGGCTCGCATTCGCCGCCGCGTTCGCTGCGGTGGTGGTTATCCTGCTGTCCGGGGCGCTGAAGAGCATCACCGCGCTGCTCGTGGGTTTCGCGGGACTGGCCATCACCTGTGCGGCGGCATGGTGGTTCCTGTCTAACCGCGGGATCGTGCGCTGGCTCGCGTGCGCGGTCCTGGTCGCCGCGCCGGTGGCCGTGATCGTGGTGTACATCGTCGCCGGGCTGCTGTGGGAGATCGCGCTCAGCGTCGTGCTCGCGGCAGGGGCTGTGGCCGCGGGACGCGCGGCACTGACCAGTGGCCGCTCCCCGGCGAAACCGCGCGAAGATGCGGCGCCGCCACAGCGGCAGCCCTTTGTGATCATGAACCCCAGGTCGGGCGGGGGGAAGGTCGCGAAGTTCGGGCTCAGGGACAAGGCCGTCGCGCTCGGCGCCGAGGTGACCCTGCTCGAAGGTCCCGAAGTGGTGGACGTAGCCGCCCTGGCGCGCCAGGCGGTAGACGCCGGCGCCGACCTGCTCGGGGTGGCAGGCGGCGACGGAACCCAGGCTCTCGTCGCGGGCATCGCCGCCGGGCGGGATGTCCCGATGCTGGTGATCTCGGCGGGCACCCGCAACCACTTCGCCCTCGATCTGGGGCTGGACCGTGACGACCCTGCCAGCTGCCTGGATGCACTCACCGACGGCGTGGAGCTACGCATCGACCTCGGCGTGATCGGCGGCCGCACGTTCGTCAACAACGCCTCGTTCGGAGCCTACGCCCAGGTCGTGCAGAGCCCCGCCTACCGCGACGACAAGTCCGGCACCGCGCTTCAGATGCTCCCCGACCTGCTGAACGGCCATCAGGGAGCCCACCTGGTGGTCCGAGTCGACGGGCAGGTTGTACTCGACGGGCCGCAAGCGGTGCTGGTGAGCAACAACCCGTATGAGACCGACGACATCGCCGGCCTGGGCCGGCGCACCCGGCTCGACCAGGGAGTGCTGGGCATCGTCGGCGTCAAGATCGAGAATGCCGCCCAGGCAGCCGGGCTGCTGCGCAAGGCCGCGCGTTCGCGCAGCGTCACCGTGCTCACCGCGCGCGAGGTCGTCATCGACGCCGACCAGCCGCAGATCCCGGTCGGGATCGACGGCGAATCAGTGCTGATGCCCACCCCCGTGCGCTGCACGATCCACCCCCTGTCGCTGCGGGTGCGGGTCCCGCGCGACCGGCCAGGCGTCCCCGAGCCGCGGCCGCCCCTGGACTGGGCACAGTTGCGCCACCAGGCACTCACGTTCACCCGGACCACAGGCGGCGACTCCGGGGCACACGAGGAAACACCATGATGCGCGGGCCGGTCAGCTGGCCGGGGTGACGATCCCATACTCGTGGACCTTGCGGTAGATCGTCGCGCGTGACATCCCCAGTGATTCCGCCGCTTTGACCTTGCTGCCGTCGTAGTCCAGCAGGCTCTGCACGATTGCGTCGCGCTCCATCGACTCCAGCGGGCTGAGCAGCCGGCGGCTCACGCTCCAGCACTCCGGCGGCAGGTCACCCGGATAGATGGTCCCGCTGCGCCGGTGCTGGCCGACCCGCCTGAGGACCTGCAGGAGCTGCCCGGTGTTGCCCGGCCAGCCGGATCGCAGCAGAAGCTGCATCGCCTCGGGCGAGCAGACCAGCGGGCCGTGAGGGCTCAACTTGGCCAGGAAGAACGGCACGAGCTCGTGCAGGTCCTCGATGTGGTGGCGGAGTGGGGGAAGCTCCACAGCGCCAGGGAAGAACTTCAGCAGGCCAGCGAGGTCGCCGCTGACCAGGCTCTGGCTGAGCGTGACCGCAACCCAGAGCACTTGCTTCCTGCCCGCGGCTAGCGCTTGCTCCAGCGCTAGCCACAGCGCCTGCAGCCGCACGGCGCTGAGCCGGTCAACGTGCTGGATGACCAGGCTTCCCTCGCCCTCGAGCAGTTCGCCCAGCACCCGCACCATCCAGTCGTGATCACCGGCTTCGGCGGCGTCCAGCACATGGAACGGGCCGGCCGGATTGCGGCGCTGGTGGACAGCCCGGAGCAGCGCCAGCTTGCCGACCCCGGGCTCGCCCTCCAGGGAAAGCCACTCGCCCGAGGCGTAGGCCGCATCTACCTGACGGCACCCGCGCAGCCACAGCGGGCCGGAGCCGACCAGGCCGGGCGCGAGCCTCCGGGCCCGCGACCCTGCCCCGGCATCGACCGCTGGCCTGCTGGCCAGCTCGAGCAGCTTCACATGCACGATGCCGCCAACGAGTCGCTGCTGACCCTGCCCGCGCAGCGGCCGGCAGTACATCCGCGCCTTGGCCCCGGTGGGCAGCTCGACATCCACGGGACCAGTGTGGTCGTCGGCCAGCGTCTCGGCTGCATGCCCGAGAAGTGCGACCTGGTCGCCGGGGTCGAGCACGTCCCGGGCGTAATCGTTCATCAGCACCAAGTCGTTGGTCAGCGCGAAGACGATCCCGGGAGTGTGCCGGCAAGCCCGCAGATACTCGTGCAGCAACTGGAACTCCCGCGCGCCGCTGTCATTGAGCAGCGCCTGCGTGATCTGCTCAGCGGTCGACTTGGCCAGCGCGATCAGCAGCCGGTCGGCGTCACTGCGCCAGCACGTCAAGTCCACCGCCCCCATCGCCTTGCCGGAGATCGGATGGCGGATTGGCACCCCGGCGCAGGAAAGGTCCTCGAGGTGTTCGGCGTAGTGCTCGTGTCCGAACACGTGCGCCGCTTCGCCGCGCTCCAGCGCCGTGCCGATCCCGTTGGTACCGACGAACTCCTCGGCGTAGCTGAAACCCGGCGCTAGCTGAACGCTGTCGAGGTGCCGCTCCAGATCGTGGTCGGCAGTCAGCCGGGAGAGCACCACGCCGCGCGCATCGGTGAGGATGATGCTGATCGGCTGGCCGTCCAGACTCTCACGCAGGTTCGTGAGCACTGGCAAGGCGTTGCGGGTCAGCGGGGTGTCGAGATCGGGATCGCGGACGTAGGACAGCTCGATGCGGTCGGCCGCGACATGCCACTCCCGTGAGCGCCACCAGGAAGCCAGAATCGTGTCGCGCACCCGGTCCGGCTTGATGGACTCCGCCGTCAGGAAACGCTCCCTGGCCTCGGCCAGCTGGGCGTCGTCGGTCACCTTCGGCCGGAAGCTTGCTCCGCGTGACATACCTCGCCCTGGCCTGCCATTACTGCTGTCGCGGGCTCGGCCGGACCCGCGTGGCACTAGAAGTTTGCGCCATGCCTCCACAGTAAGCGCGACTCCGTCGGCAGTCATCTCAAGCTGAGACCGCCAATTTCCCGTTTTGGCATCCAGGTGCGTCGCGGACGGCGCCTACCCGCCAGCCCCGCACTGTCACGCCAAGAGGCAGGTCAATCTGATGATCGTGTATTCGAGCCCAACAGGCGAGGTGCTACGCCGGACGCTTCGTCCGAACCGTCCGCGAGAACAAGCGGCTGCCACCATCCGTCGGCATTTCGCCGAGCTGTACGGGCGGCATATCTATTAAGGCGCTTCTGCTCCCGGTACACATAGAACACAGGCTCAGGTATGCCATTCTGTGATGAGCTGCGAGGCGCGGCCTTTACCGTCTTGATCGCGGCCATGATCTCTTCTCTTCCCCGGCGGTGCTGCCCGTCGCTGACCGCATGAGTTGAGTACTATCACGCGAGTCCCTGGGATTCGCAGACCCTGGTCTTCGCTCGTACCTCCGGGCGGGCCTCTGGTGACTCGGAGTAGTGCCTACGAGTCTACCTGACATTTTTATCAATCCGGCTCAAAATCGGCATCGCCTTTGGTCCCGAGGTCGTTTTCGACCCCGGGCTCTGCCGCTGAGGGCGGTCATGATGCACGTGCCAGTCAGGATGACTTACGGGATGGCCAGCCGCTATAACGCACCGTAACCAGAGACCGGGAAGATCAGATCCCGGTGCTTGATCGCTAAGCGAGCCTGTGACCTGCTGGAAAGTCGCGAGGTGGAGCTAAGGAGATTCGAACTCCTGACCTCTTGCATGCCATGCAAGCGCTCTACCAACTGAGCTATAGCCCCGCGGTGGCTGGGGACGTACCAGCCCCGGCGCCACGCCAGTGTATAGGAAACCGGTCAGTGGGCGCGTCCGGGCGCGGGTTCGGGTGCCGAGCCAGCCAGCGGCGCCTGCTCCGGCCCGACGGTCGCCTCCTCCACCGGCTCCGGGACCTGCTCGGGCAGCCGGCCGACGTTGTGCTCGAGCAGCCGCCAGTGGCCGTCCCGCCGGCCGAGGACCGACCAGGCGCAGTTGCCGAGCGGGCCGAGCACGCGGATGCGCTCCGGCAGGCCGAGCAGCCGGGAGATGCCGAGGTTGATCGCGGCCCCATGGCTGACCAGGACGGCGACCGACCCGTCGTCCAGGCCGCCCGCGATCCGCTCGAACGCGGCCGCGGCCCGGTCGGCGACCGCGGTGACCGACTCTCCGTCCGACGGGATCCAGGCGGCGTACGCCTCCGGGTACCGCTCCTGGATCTCCGTGTTGGTCAGGCCCTCCCAGGAACCGCCACCGCGCTCGCGCAGGTCCTTGTCGAACTGCACCGGCAGCCCGGTGAGCCGGGCCAGGTACTCCGCGGTTTCGGTCGCGCGGGCGAGGTCGGAGGAGAAGATGGCCCCGGGCCGCAGGGCGGCGATGTAGCGGGCGGCATTACGCGCTTGCTCGTGGCCGGTCTCGTCCATAGGGA
Source organism: uncultured Actinomycetota bacterium (assembly GCA_963739645.1). Lineage (GTDB taxonomy): Bacteria > Actinomycetota > Actinomycetes > Streptosporangiales > Streptosporangiaceae > JASHPR01. The sequence continues at coordinate 139,776 of CAVUBM010000047.1, read as the reverse complement.
CATCGGCGTGGCCCTGGAACCGTCGCTGGGCGTTCCAGGTGGTCTGCCCGTGCCGCCAGAGTACGAGCCTCACCACGGGTGGAACACGCTCTGGCCCGGCGCCCGTGGCGCCCGGCTCTCGGCCTGCCACGATCAGCGCTGCCCGCGGCCGGACGGGTCTGCCGGGCCGGGGCGGCGCGCCCCGCCCGCGATGGCGGGCTCGGGCAGCGGTATCTGCGGGCAGTCCTTCCAGAGCCGCTCCAGCGCGTAATAGACGCGTTCCTCGGAGTGCTGCACGTGGATGACCACGTCGATGTAATCCAGCAGCACCCAGCGCCCCTCCCGCTCGCCCTCGCGGCGGATCGGCTTGGCGCCCATCCGGCGCAGCTTTTCCTCTATCTCGTCAACGATCGCCCGGACCTGGCGGTCGTTGGAGGCCGAGCAGAGCAGGAACGCGTCAGTGATGACGAGCTGCTCGCTCACGTCGTAGGCGATGATGTCTGTCGCCAGCTTGTCTGCCGCTGCCCCCGCGGCAACCTGCACAAGCTCGACAGCCCTCTCAGTGGCGGTCACGTGTGCTGCTCGTCCTCCTCTGGTGAGCCCTGCTATCTACCATCGCACATCAGCGCCCGACGTGGCACGACGCAGTTCAGGGTATCCCGCAACACCAGATAAGCCGACTTTGGCGCCTCGGCCCGCCCGGCCGTGTCGCGGGGCGGTGCTCAGCCGCGGTTCCCGTGCCGGTAGAGCCCCCGCTTGGAGATGTACTGCACGATCCCGTCCGGAACCAGGTACCAGATCGGCACGCCCGCCCCGACCCGCTCCCGGCACGTGGTCGAGGAGATCGAGAGCGCCGGGATCTCGATCAGGCTGACCCGGTCGTTGGGCAGGCCCGCGCCGCTCAGATGGTGCCCGGGCCGGGTGCACCCGACGAAATGCGCCAGTTTGAACAGTTCGTCGGCATCCTGCCACGTCATGATCTGCGCCAGCGCGTCCGCGCCGGTGATGAAGAACAGATCGGCGTCCGGCCGGATCGTGCGCAACTCCCGCAGCGTGTCGATGGTGTACGTCGGGCCGGGCCGGTCGATGTCCACCCGGCTGACCGAGAACCGCGGGTTCGACGCGGTCGCGATCACGGTCATCAGGTACCGGTCCTCGGCCGCGGAGACCTCGCGGCCGTCCTTCTGCCAGGGCTGCCCGGTCGGCACGAAGATGACCTCGTCCAGCGAGAAGAAGTGCCCGACCTCGCTCGCGGCGACCAGGTGCCCGTGGTGGATGGGGTCGAACGTGCCGCCCATCACGCCGATGCGTGCGGCCGTTTGCCCGGCGTTCATGAAGGTGACTCTAGATGGCTCAGGCGAGTCCCGGCAGCGGCGGCTCGCCGCCGGCCCACCGCTGTGATCCGCACCGCCTTGCCGACCTCGGTCCGCGGCACCGAACCCGCCTCGAGCACCTTCACCGTCACACCCACGCCGAGGGCCTCGCGCAGCCGCGTCTCGAGCTCGCTGGCGCGGGGGAGTGCCCCGGACAGTTGCGTACGGTATTCACAACACGCGATCAGGCGCAGCGGCGCCTCGCGCTCATCCACCACCAGAAGGTAGTCGGGGGCGATGGCCGGGTCGTCCAGCAGCACGCGCTCGACCTCGCTCGGGTACACGTTCACGCCCCGGATGACGAGCATGTCGTCCTTGCGGCCGGTGATCTTGCTCATCTTGACCAGGGTCCGCCCGCACGGGCAGGTGCCGCGGCGCAGCGCGGCGATGTCGCCGGTCCGGTACCGCAGCAGCGGCAGCGCCTCCTTGGTCACCGTGGTGAACACCAGCTCGCCCGGGGTGCCGTCGGGCACCGGCTGGCCGGACGACGGCTCGATCGCCTCGACCAGGAAATGGTCCTCGTTGACGTGCAGCCCGTCGGCGGCCACCACGCACTCGGCCGCCACGCCCGGCCCGATGACCTCAGACAGCCCGTAGATGTCGAGCGCGCGCAGGCCGAGCAGTTCCTCGATCCGGGCCCGCAGCGCGTCGGTCCACGGCTCGGCGCCGAACAGGCCCGCGGTCAGCCGCAGCCCGGACCCCGGCCGCAGCCCGGCCTCGGCCAGCGCCTCGCCGAGCCGGATCGCGTATGACGGCGTGCAGGTCAGGATGTCCGGCTGCAGGTCGCGCAGCAGCGTCACCTGCCGCGCGGTCATCCCGCCGGACACCGGGACCACCGTGGCGCCCAGCTCCACCGCGCCCTGATGGATGCCGAGCCCGCCGGTGAACAGGCCGTAGCCGTAGGCGTTGTGGACGATGCTGCCCGGCCCGGCCCCCGCCGCGGCCAGCGCCCGGGCGCACACCCGCGCCCACAGCCGCAGATCGCCGCGCGTGTACCCGACCAGGGTGGGCCGCCCGCCGGTGCCGCTGGATCCGTGCAGGACCACGACGTCAGACCGCGGGACCGCGAACATCCCGAACGGATACGCCCGCCACAAATCTTCCTTAGCCGTCATCGGCAGCCGGGCCAGATCGGTGAGCGCCACGTCGGCGCCGGCGGTGATGCCGGCCTGGCTCAGCCGCTCGGCCTGCACCCCCTTTGCGGCGAGCAGCCGGTCGACCAGGTCGCGCAGCCGCTCCTGCTGCAGCCCGGCCCGCTGCTCGGCCGGCATCGACTCGGCTTCGGGCTCGAAGATGGGCGCCACGTCAGTCATGCGCTGCATTGTCTCCCGTCACCGCGGTCCCTCACCATCACCCCCCGCCCAGGCGAGCAGAGTAGCGGCGGGGCGGCTCCGGTCCGGGCGGGGACAGGGCGCTGACGCCGGAATGCGCCCCCGCCTGGGACGCGACAGCGCCGTGACGGTCGCGGAATCGAGATATTGCGCGTTTGGCCGTAGCATGACCCCATGACTTCTGTGCCCGACCGCTCCCGGGTGCGTCTCCCCGGTATCAGTTCCCGTGCTTACGAGCACCCAGCGGACCGCACCGCCCTGGTGGCGCTGCGCAAGCTCACCGGTTTCGATGTCCTGCTCCGCCGCCTGGCTGGCCTGTTCAACGACCGCAGCCTGCGGCTGATGTTCCTGGCCAGCTCGGTGCGCGCGTCCGACCAGCAGTTCCCGCAGCTGTACCAGGCCATGCTCGACGGCTGCTATGTGCTCGACCTGCCGGTCGTCCCCGAGCTGTACATCAGCCAGAACCCGCTCGTGAACGCGATGACGCTGGGCGCCGACAAGCCGTTCATCGTGATCACGACCGGCATGGTCGAGCTGATGGACGCCGAGGAGATGCGATTCATCATCGGGCACGAGCTCGGGCACGTGCTGTCCGGGCACGCCGTGTACCGGACCATGCTGTTCCACCTGATCAACCTGGCCCGCCGGGTGGCGTTCATGGCGCTTGTCTACCTCGGGCTGCAGGGGATCGTGTGGGGCCTCGAGGAGTGGTACCGCAAGTCCGAGCTGTCCTGCGACCGGGCCGGCCTGCTGGCCGGGCAGGACGTGGAGGCGGCGCGGCGCGCGCTGATGAAGACCGCGGGCGGCGCCAGCATGGCCGAGCTCAGCCACGACGCGTTCCACCAGCAGGCACACGAGTACGACGCCGTGCCCGACGTCCGCGATGGCCTGCTCAAGCTGCTGCAGCTGCAGGGCAACACGCACCCGTTCGCCGTGATCCGCTTCGCCGAGCTGGACCGCTGGGCCGCGGAGGGTGACTACCGGACGATCCTGTCGGGCACCTACCCGCGCCGCGAGGACGACCGCGACGCCTCCGTGAGCGAGGAGGCGAAGGCCGCCGCCAAGTCCTACCAGGACTCCTGGAGCCGGTCCGCGGACCCGCTCATCGGCGCGGTCCGCGGGGTGGCCGAGACCGCGGCCGGCGCGGGCGCGCGGCTGTTCGGGAACCTCGGCAACAACAACCGCCGCAACGACGACGACGAGTGACCGCCCGGGTCGCCCCGCGGCACCGACTCAGTCCTGGCGTGGCCCGAGATCGACAGGCTGTGGATAAAACTGTGGACGGCCCGGTGGAAATACTGTTCACCGCGGGGGATAACTGCGGGTGTCCTGTGGACGCCTAAAGAATCTTGAAAATGCTGCCGGAAACCTCTTGTGCGGGCTCGGTCCTGGGCTGTAGAAATTCACTCACCACTTAAGACGGGTACCGCTCCAGGGGGCAACTCCGGGAGACGGCTGAAGGGCCGGGAAACCGGCGCTTCGGGCGGGTATCCGATGGCGGTGGCCGGTGAGGCAGCACGAGGCGACCGAGCAATCGGACGCCGAGTGCGGCTGAGCTGGGCGAGGCCCCTGCATCTCATACATGGAGGGGCCTCGTCTTATTGTGACCTGCTATGACGTAAGCCGCCAGCATCGAATTGCCTGATCCCGCGTGTTTTGGCCGCCCGGCTCAGATCGCGTACTTCTCGTCCGGCACGTCGGTAATGAACATATGCCCCGGCGCATGGGTAATCGCGAAGGGCAGCCGCGCATAGGCCAGCGCCATCTGCGGCGTGACCCCGCAGGCCCAGAACACCGGCACGTCGCCGTCCGCGCACGTCACCGGGTCCCCGAAGTCCGGCTTGGCCAGGTCCGCGATCCCGAGCGCCTCCGGGTTGCCGATGTGCACCGGCGCGCCGTGGACCGCGGGATAGCGCGCGGTCACCTGAACCGCGGTCGCGACCCGGTCCGCGGGGATCGGCCGCATCGACACCACCAGGGGACCGCTGAACCGCCCGCCCGGCCGGCACTGGATGCTGGTGACGAACATGGGAACGTTGCAGCTCTGCTCGACGTGGCGGACCGGCACGCCCGCCGCGGTGAGCGCCCGCTCGAACGTGAAGCTGCAGCCGAGCAGGAACGCGACCAGGTCATCGCTCCAGCATCCGATGACATCCCGGGCCTCGGTCACGCACTCGCCGTGCTCCCAGATGCGGTAGGCCGGCAGGTCACGCCGCAGGTCGGCGCCCGGCGCCAGCGTGGTGGCCGTGCTGCCAGGCTCGGTGACGTCGAGGAGCGGGCAGGCCTGCTGGTTGCGCTGTGCGAACAGCATGAAGTCGAAGGCGGCCTCGCGCGGCACCACGACCAGGTTCGCCTGGGCGTAGCCGGGCGCCCAGAACGCGGTCGTCGTCCGCAGCCCGGCCCGGAACCGCTTCCGCGCCTCGGCGGGTGAGACAGGCATCACGGGCAGCTCCGGACGACCCCCCGCTTGAAGTGGACTCTTACCCTACCGGCCTGGTGCCCACGAGCCAGACGCCGTGCCCGCCGCCAGCCGGACGGTGGAGCCGCTAGCGGGCAGCCACGGTCTCGCTGACTGGCTTGAGGCCGGCCAGGACCGGCGGGATGTCGCCCGCGTGCACGACGCCGAGCCGCTGCGTGGCCCGGGTCAGCGCGACATAGAGGTCGCTGAGCCCGCGCGGTGACTCGGCCAGGATCCCGGCCGGGTCAGCGATCAGCACCGAGTCGAACTCCAGCCCCTTGGCCTGCGCGACCGTGAGCACCACCACGGGACGCTCGAGCTCCGGCTGCTCCCCGACGGCCACGTCGGGCACGGCCGTGCTGATCGCCTCGGCCAGCTCGCGCTGGCGCGCGGCGGGCACGATCACCGCCAGGCGGCCGTCCCCGAGTCCGTTCGCGGTCTGCTGCGTGGCGTCGGCCAGGCTGGCGGCCAGCGCGCCCGGTGCCACCTGGAGCCGCCACGGCATGGCGCCGGTCTCGCGTACCGAGCGCGGCAGTTCGAGCACGGGGTCGATCGCGGCCAGCACGTCGGCCGCGACGGCCATGATCTCGGCGGGCGTCCGGTAGTTGATGGTGAGCCCGGTCAGCCGCCACCTGTCGCCCTGGTAGCGGTCAAGCACCTCGCTCCAGGATGAGGCCCCGGCCAGGTCACCGGTCTGCGCGATGTCGCCGACGATCGTCATCGACCGGCCGGGGCAGCGCCGCATCAGCATCCGCCACGCCATCTCCGAGAGCTCCTGCGCCTCGTCGACGATGACGTGCCCGAACGCCCACGTCCGGTCGCCCGCGGCCCGCTCGGCCGCGGTCAGGCTGGCGTCCTCCTCGTGCCTCGTGGCCAGCCCGCCGGCGTCCAGCAGGTCGGAGCCCATCAGGATCTCGGGGTCGTCGCCCTCGTCGCGGGCGATGATGTCCAGCACGCCGTGGGCGTAGGCGACCTCTTGCGCGCCGCCGCCGTTCGGCCGCCGCCCGTACCGCCCGGGTGTCCTCGCCGAGCAACTCGGCCGCCTCGTCCAGCAGCGGCACGTCGGCGGGGGTCCAGGCGCTGTCCGGGTCACGCAGCAGCAGCTGCGCGCTCCGCCGCGGTGAGCTTGCGCCCCGTGGCGGCCAGCCGGTCGGGGGAGGAGAACAGGTCGGCCAGGAGCTGCTGCGGGGTGAGGACGGGCCACAGCTCAGCGACGAGGGCCCGCACCTCGGGGTCGGAGCGCAGCTCCTGCCGCATGTCGTCCAGGTCCGCCTGGCTGAGCAGGTTGTCCTCGCCGAGCACGTTCGCGCCGAGCCTGGCCGCGAGCTGCTGGGTGAGCGCGTCGATGACCTCGCGGGCGAAGACCCGCCGCGCCTCGTTGTGCGGCCGGCGCGACCGCCGGGCCCGCTCCCTGGCCTTGGTGCAGGCGCCGGGGTGAGGCGCAGCGTCTCGCGGTCGACCACGATCTCCACGGGACTGCCCGGCACCCGCTGCCGGTCCCGCACCGCCGCGGCCACGACGTTCGCCATGACCTGCTTGCCCTTGATCGCGGCCACCCTGGCCGGCTCGCTGCCGCTGGCGCTGATGCCGGGGTAGAGATCGGCGACCGTGGACAGCAGCACGCTGGTCTCGCCGAGCGACGGCAGCACCTGGCCGATGTAGCGCAGGAAGGTTGCGTTCGGGCCGACGACCAGCACGCCGCGCTTCAGCAGCTGGTTGCGGTAGGTGTACAGCAGGTACGCGGCCCGGTGCAGGGCCACGGCGGTCTTGCCGGTGCCGGGTCCGCCCTGCACCACGAGCACCCCGGCCAGGTCGGAGCGGATGATCCAGTCCTGCTCGGCCTGGATCGTCTCGACGATGTCCCGCATCTGCCCGGTCCGGCTCGCGTTCAGCGCGGCCAGCAACGCCGACTCGCCGGTCAGTCCCTCGTGCTTGGACGGGTCGGCCACGGCCAGGTCCAGGACCTCGTCGTCGACGCCCACCACCGTCCGGCCGCGCGTCTTGATGTGACGTCGCCGCGAGACGTCGGTGGGGCTGGCCGCGGTGGCCAGATAGAACGGCCGCGCCGCCGAGGCGCGCCAGTCCATGAGCAGCTGCTCGTAATCGCCTGAGTCGGCGTGAATTCCGATCCGGCCGATATAACGGCGTTCGCCATGATGGAAATCGAGCCTGCCGAAGCACAGCCCGTTCTCCGCCGCATCGAGCTGGGAGAGCTGCTGGCCGTACATGACGCTGAACGCTTCCCGCTCCGACCGGGCCTGATGCGTTCCCCCCGATTGCCGCAGCACCTGCGCCAGCCGGGTGGAGGCACGGTCCCTCAGGTCGTCGAGCCGGTCGTAGAGCACGGAGACGTATTCCTGCTCGCCCCCGATTTCATCGTTTGACAAACATGCTCCCTTTCCGGTAAAATGCGGCTGCTAATTAATTAGATATAACTAGCCCGCAAGAAACCGCGCTATAGATTTTAGCGCGGTTTTTTAACGCCCGGGGCCGCGCCCACCACGCAACCGCCGGCTCGAGGAGGTGCGGGGGCGCAGGTGGCGTTAGCGGGAGAGGCGAGGGTCGCTGCCGCGAGGGCCGAAGCCGTCCCCGGCGGGCAGGTTCGGGGCCCAGTCGAACACGACCGCGTTGTCGTCCTCGCCGATCAGCACCTCGGCGCCGGGGAGCGCGCCCGCCTCGGCCAGGGCTTCCTCGACGCCGAGCCGGGCCAGCCGGTCCGCCAGGTACCCGACCGCCTCGTCGTTGCTGAAGTCGGTCTGCAGGATCCACCGGCGCGGCTTCTCCCCGCGGATGAAGAACGTGTTGTCCCCGGACTTCACTATCTCGAAGTCCGGCCCGGCCACGGGCTCGGGGCGGATCACCAGGCGGGTGGGCTCGGCCAGCGGGCCGCGCGGCCCGGGCTGACGCGACCACCGAGGCCATGGCGAACGCGAGCTCGCGCAGACCCTCGCGGGTCGCGGCGGACACCTGGCAGACGGTCAGGCCGCGGGCGGCCAGCTCGGGCGCGGCCCGGGTGGCGGCCTCGCGCGCCGCCGGCACGTCGACCTTGTTCAGCGCGACGATCCGGGGCCGGTCCCGCAGGTCGGCACCGGTAGCTGCCGCGTAGGCGGCCAGCTCGTCCTCGATCACGTCCAGGTCGGTGACGGGGTCGCGGCCCGGTTCGTCCGTGGCGCAGTCGAGCACGTGCACGAGCACGTCGCAGCGCTCCACGTGCCGGAGGAAGTCAAGGCCGAGGCCCTTGCCGCGGCTGGCCCCGGGAATCAGCCCGGGCACATCGGCCACCACGAACTGGGTGTCGCCAGCCTCGACCACGCCGAGGTGCGGGGTCAGCGTGGTGAACGGGTAATTCGCGATCTTGGGCCGGGCGGCCGACATGGCGGCGATCAGCGACGACTTGCCCGCGTTCGGGAACCCCACCAGCCCGGCGTCGGCGACGGTCTTCAGCTCCAGGACCAGCTGCCGGTCGGTCCCGGGCTCGCCCCGCAGCGCGAATCCTGGTGCCTTGCGCGCTTGGACGCGAGCGCGGCGTTGCCCAGGCCGCCGCGGCCTCCCTGGGCGGCCACGAACTTGGTCCCGGCGCCGATCAGGTCGGCGAGCACCTCGCCGTCCGCGGTCTTGACCACGGTCCCGTCCGGCACCCGCAGCACCAGGTCGGCGCCGTCGGCCCCGCTGCGGTTGGAACCCTGCCCGGGCTTGCCGTTTCCTGCCTTGCGGAGCGGCCGCCGGTGGAAGTCGAGCAGCGTGGACGCGTCTCGGATCGACCTCAGCGATCACGTCGCCGCCGCGGCCACCGTTGCCGCCGTCGGGCCCGCCGAGCGGCTTGAACTTCTCCCGGCGGATCGAGGCGCAGCCGTGCCCGCCGTCGCCCGCGTGCACGCGCAGCTCAGCCTGGTCAGCGAATTCAGCCACTCCTGCGCCCCGCTACCACCCGCTCCATCAAGGAGACGGGCTAGCTGACCTCCGCTGGAGCTCTCACCGGGATCACGCTCACGGCCCGGCGTCCGCGCCGGGTGCCGAACTCCACCTTCCCGCTCACCAGCGCGAACAGGGTGTCGTCGCCGCCGCGGCCGACGCCAGGCCCGGGGTGGAAGTGCGTGCCGTGCTGCCGCACGATGATCTCGCCCGCGCCGACCAGCTGGCCGCCGAAGCGCTTGACGCCGAGGCGCTGGGCGTTGGAGTCGCGGCCGTTCCGGCTGGACGACGCGCCCTTCTTGTGTGCCATCTCAGTCCTTCTTCCTCGAGGTGGCGCTGGTCTTGCCGCGCGCTCGCCTTGGCCGTGCTGGACCGGCCGGTGCCCGCCTTGGCGGTCTCGGCCTTGCCTGCGCTCGCCTTCGCCGTCTGGCCTTGGCCTTCGCCGTGCCGTCCAGATACCGGTGATCTTCACCTGCGTGTACTTCTGCCGATGGCCCAGCCGGCGCCGGTAGCCGGTCTTGTTCTTGTAGTGGATCATGTTGATCTTGGGGCCGGCGGCCGCGCCGACGATCTCGGCGGTGACCTCGTAGCCGCCGAGCTTCGCCGGGTCGCTGATCACCTCGCCGTCGTCTACCACGAGCACGGCGGGCAGCGTCACGCTGGAGCCGACCTCGCCGGCGAGCTTGTCCACGGTCAGGACGTCGTCGACCGATGCCTTCTCCTGCCTGCCGCCGCAGCGCACGATCGCGTACACCGAGAACTCTCTCTTCCTTGTGCGGGCCCGCCGCGAGATCCGCGGCACTGTCCGACATCGATGCGAACGGGCCCGCCTGCGTTGCGCACCGCCCATGAAGGCGTGCTGCCGCCGGCTCGTCCGACGCGCCGACTACAAAGAATATCAGACGAAGCGGGTCTCAGCTCGCCGCTGCCTGAGCCTCCTCCTGCCCGGCATCCGTACCGCGCTGACCGGACCCGGCCGGCTGCTCCGGCCGTGGGTCCACCGCCGCGGAACCGGCCTGGCCTGCCGCCGTTGGACTGGGCCGCCGGTGCGTTAGCTGGGTCCGGGCCGTTGGCCGCGTCGGCAGGCACATCGGCTAGTCCGGTGAGCCGTACGCCGGGGCTGGTCCGTCGGCCTGCTGGCCTCGGACGCCCCGTCTGCGGGCCGCGGCCGTCGCCGCGCTGGACTCAGCCTGCTAGCGGGCGCGATCGGCCTGCGTGACGGGGGCGTCAGCCTGAGCGGCGGGCGCGTCGGCCTGCGTCGGGCCCGTCAGCCTGAGCGGCGGTGGCGTCAGCCTCAGGAGCAGGTGCACCGGCCTGGTCGGCGGGAGCTGTCGGCCTGAGCAGCGGGCGAGTCAGATCCCCGGCGCCTGCGGCGGCCACCCGATGGCCGCGGCGGGATCCCTTGCCGTCGCCCGCGTCCGACGGCTTCGCAGTCTTCTCCGTGGGCGTGCCGTTCTCGCTGTCCTTGGCCGTCCCGGACCCGTCGCGGCCCTTTGCCCGAGCCGCCCTTGCCCGAGCCGCCGCGGGACCGCGTTCCGGCCGCCGCCGTCCTGGCCGCCGCCGTCCCGGCCCCCGCTGTCCCGGCCGCCGTCGCGGCCGTGGCTGTGGGCGGGCGGCGCGTGGTCGACCGGCTCGAGCGACACGATCACGCCACGCCCGTTGCAGTACTCGCACGGCACCGAGAACGCCTCGAGCAGGCCGGACCCGACCCGCTTCCTGGTCATCTGCACCAGCCCGAGCGAGGTGACCTCGGCCACCTGATGCTTGGTCCGGTCCCGGGCCAGGCACTCGAGCAGCCGCCGCAGCACCAGGTCACGGTTGCTCTCCAGCACCATGTCGATGAAGTCGATCACGATGATGCCGCCGACGTCCCGCACCCGCAGCTGCCGGACGATCTCCTCGGCGGCCTCCAGGTTGTTCCTGGTCACGGTCTGCTCCAGGTTGCCGCCCTGGCCGGTGAACTTCCCGGTGTTGACGTCGATGACCGTCATCGCCTCGGTCGTGTCGATCACCAGCGAGCCGCCGCTCGGCAGCCACACCTTGCGCTCGAGCGCCTTGGCGATCTGCTCGTCGATCCGGTACGCGGCGAACACGTCCTGGTCGTCGGTCCAGCGCTCCAGCCGGTCGGCGAGATTCGGGCGCCACGTAGCGGACGTACTCGTCGACCATGTCCCACTCGCCGTCGCTGGCGATGACGAGCTTGGTGAAGTCCTCGTTGAAAATGTCCCTGACCACCCTGATGGTCAGGTCGGGCTCGCTGTACAGCAGCTCGGGCGCGGTCGCCGACTTGGCCTTGCGCTCGATCGCCTCCCACTGCGCGGCCAGCCGGGTGACGTCGTGCGCGAGCTCCTCCTCCGTCGCGCCCTCGGCCGCGGTCCGGACGATGACGCCCGCGCTCTCCGGCATCGACCTGCTTCAGGATCTGCTTGAGCCGGGTCCGCTCGGTGTCGGGCAGCTTGCGGCTGATGCCGGTCATCGATCGCGCCGGGCACGTAGACCAGGTACCGGCCGGGCAGGCTGATCTGGCTGGTCAGCCGGGCGCCCTTGTGCCCGATCGGGTCCTTGGTGGCCTGCACCAGGATCGACTGGCCGGACTTGAGCGCCGACTCGATCCGCTTGGACTCGCCCTCCAGGCCGCTGGCGTCGAAGTTGACCTCGCCGGCGTACAGGACCGCGTTGCGGCCCTTGCCGATGTCGACGAACGCGGCCTCCATCGACGGCAGCACGTTCTGCACCTTGCCGAGGTAGACGTTGCCGACGTAGGACTGGTGGCTGGCCTTGTCCACGTAGTGCTCGACCAGGACGCCGTCCTCCAGCACCGCGATCTGGGTCCGGTCACCGCGTGCTGGCGCACCACCATGACCCGCTCCACCGCCTCGCGGCGGGCCAGGAACTCGGACTCGGTGATGATCGGCGGTCTGCGGCGGCCGGATTCACGGCCCTCGCGGCGGCGCTGCCGCTTGGCCTCGAGCCGGTGGATCCGAGCCCTTGACTCGACCTGACGTCACCGCCGCCGTCGGCCGCTGCGGTGCGGGGCGCGCGGACGTGCACCACGGTGTTCGGCGGGTCATCGGAGGACGGCAGGTCGGTGTCGGCCGCCGACCCGCTGCGCCGCCTGCGCCTGCGGCGCCGGGCCGGGGTCACCGCCGACTCGTCCCTCCGCGTCGGCGTCCTCCTCGGCCGTCGCTCCGCGCCGGCCGTGCCGCTCGCCGCGATTCGTCGGCCATGGCGCCATCCGCTGCGCCCCGGCCGGACTTGCCTGCGTCGTCGCCGCTGGCCGCTGACCTCCGCGCCCTCGGCCGTCTCATCGTCGGCCCCGCGGCCCTTGCCGCGGCCCCGCCGCGGCGCCTGCGCCGCGGGCCGCCGGCGCCCGCGTCGCCGTCGCCGTCCTGCTCGGCCGGGGCCGGGGCTGGGGCCTCGTCCGCCTCATCGGAAGGTGCGCCGGCGGGCCTGCGCGCGCCGCCCGCTGCGATCTCCGGCGGCTGGAAGATCACCAGCGGCGGCTGGAACGGGGCCGCCTGGGCCGGCGCCCCCTCGGCCGTGTCCTGTGACCCGTGGGACCACTGAGGCGAGGCGGTGAAATCCGGTGCCGCAACCGGCGCGGCCGGGGCGTCGGCCACGGTCGGCGCCGCGGCATACGGAACCGCTGCGGGCGGTGGCGGCTCGCTGGCCGCCGGGCCGTCCGCGCTGCCCTCCGGGCCTGGTCCGCCGGGCCGGCGCGTCGTGCGCGGGCGGCCCCGCGGGCCGGGTCACCGCCCGGCGCCCACGCCGCACCACCTTGCGGTCCTGGCCCCCTGACTCGTCCCCGGGGCCATCGGAATCCCCGGTGCCGGAGGCATCGGGCCCCGTCCGGCTTACCGCATCGGAGCGGCCGGCATCGGCCGGCCCCGCGTGGTCTGGTTCCCTGTCGTCAAGCTCGCTGTCGAGCATCCGGGCAATCTCCCGTCGGGCTCCCGGGCGCGCGGGCCGGTATCCGGCCCCTGCGCGCCGCGCGGGAGTTGTTCGTTAGCGCTGGCTGGTGCGGTGGCAGCCGCAGCGTTGGCTACAGCTGCGGCGGCCCCTCCCGGCGCGGGTTTCTGTTTCCTGTCGTTGCGCCCGTCATGGCCAACCGGCGCGGGCACCTGCCCGGTCGCCGCGGGCCGCGCGGGCTCAGGCCGCATGAGGTCGCCGGATCCGGCGACAGCGCCGCCGTAGTCCCCGCAACATCGGCCTCCATGCCAAGCGGCCCCTGCGCCAGCCGGGTCACCAGCGGGGGTGACGACGGCGCGAGGGCTGCCACGCTGGCGGAGCGCGGCCAGGATGTCATCGGGTCGGACGGCAGGTGTCATGTGCCGAACAACCATTCGAAGTATCGCACATCCGGCGTCGCTGTCCTGAGCGGCGCGCCGGTCAAGCTCCAGGGTGACCACGGCGGCACGGGCGTCGAGCCGCCGCAGTCCCTTGCTCGTCAGACGCTCCACTTCCACGTGGTCCGTGGCCAGGAACGCCTGCACGGCCCGGGCGGCCTCGCCCGGCGTGACTCCCGGCAGGATCACCTGCCACTGCGACGCCTCGAGCCGCAGTGCGCCGTTCCCGCCTGGCGCGTCAGCCAGTCCACAACCTCGATCACGTCAATCCCGTCCGGCAGGGCTGCGTCGAGCCTGTCCCGCACGCCGGGTGCGGTGCACACGGCGGTCAGCGCGATCTCCAGGTACTCGGCCTCGCTCGCGGTGCCGGTCGGGGCTCCGCCCGAATACGAAATCTTCGGATGCGGCGAGAACCCCGCGGAGTAAGCGACGGGCAGGCCGGCCTTCCGCACTCCCCGCTCGATCGCACGGGCGATGTCCCTGTGGCTCGCGAAACGCATCCTGCCTCTTTTAGCGTACCTGATCACCAGACGCTGAGCCACGGGCGCAGGCGGTGCTAGGAGGGCACGGGCCGCGGCATCTAGGCCCCGCTCCTGCTCGTTCGCCATAACGATACGCCCGGCGTAGCCCCGCGCGGCAGTCGCCCCGGTCAGCGCGCCGCCGGACCGGTCGACCACGGTCAGCGGCAGCAGCCTGGCGCCGGTCGGGCCGACCTCGATCTCGGTGCCCATCGCCGGGCACACGCCGCACTCGAAGCACGGCGTCCACCGGCAGTCCTCGACCTCCGCCGCGCCCGCCGGGTCGATCGCGGCCAGCCAGTCCTGCCAGAGCCAGTCCCTGTCGAGCCCGGCGTCGAGGTGGTCCCAGGGCAGCACCTCGTCGTACGCGCGCTCCCGCGTGGTGTACCAGGCCAGGTCGACGCCGTCGCCGGCCAGCGCCTCGGCCGCGCAGCGCTCCCAGCGGTCGAACGAGAAGTACTCGCTCCAGCCGTCGAACCGGGCGCCGTCCTCCCAGACCGCCCTGATCACCTTGGCCACCCGCCGGTCGCCGCGCGACAGCAGCCCCTCGACCACCGACGGCTTGCCGTCGTGGTACCGGTACCCGATCGCCTTGCCGTACGAGCGGTCGGCGCGCAGCGCGCGGCCGAGCGCCGTCAGCCGGGCGTCGACGGTCTCGTGGTCGCACTGGGCCGCCCACTGGAACGGGGTGTGCGGCTTGGGCACGAAGCCGCCGATGGACACCGTGCAGCGGATGTCGCGCCGTCCGGTGGCCTCGCGGCCTGCCTCGATCACCCGCCGCGCGACCCGCGCGATGGCCAGCACGTCCTCGTCGGTCTCGGTCGGCAGCCCGCACATGAAGTAGAGCTTCACCTGGCGCCAGCCGCTGGCGTACGCGGTGGTGACGGTCTTGATCAGGTCGTCCTCGGTGACCATCTTGTTGATCACCTTGCGGATCCGGTCGGTGCCGCCCTCGGGCGCGAACGTCAGCCCGGAGCGGCGGCCGTTCCGGCTCAGCTCGTCGGCCAGCGTGACGTTGAACGCGTCCACCCGGGTGGACGGCAGCGACAGGCCGGTGTTCGTGCCCTCGTAACGGTCGGCGAGGCCGGTCGCGATCTCGTTGATCTCGCTGTGGTCGGCGCTGGACAGCGACAGCAGCCCGACCTCGGTGAAGCCGCTGGCGGCCAGGCCGGCGTCGACCATCTCGCCGACCGTGGTGACGCTGCGCTCCCGGACCGGGCGGGTGATCATCCCGGCCTGGCAGAACCGGCAGCCCCTGGTGCAGCCGCGGAAGATCTCCACGCTGAACCGCTCGTGCACCGACTCGGCCACCGGCACCAGCGGCTTGCGCGGGTAGGGCCACGAGTCCAGGTCCATGACCGTGTGCTTGGCGACCGTGCGCGGCACGCCGGGCCGGTTCGGGGCCACCCGGCCGATCGTGCCGTCGGGCCGGTAGTCCACGTCGTAAAAGCGTGGCACGTAGACGCCGCCGTCGGCGGCCAGCCGCAGCAGCAGGCCGTCCCGGCCGCCCGGGCGCCCGGACCGCTTCCAGTCCCGGATCAGCTCGGTGATGGCCA
Organism: uncultured Actinomycetota bacterium; assembly: GCA_963739645.1. Taxonomy (GTDB): domain Bacteria; phylum Actinomycetota; class Actinomycetes; order Streptosporangiales; family Streptosporangiaceae; genus JASHPR01. The sequence continues at coordinate 124,303 of CAVUBM010000047.1, read as the reverse complement.
GCACGGCCTCCTCGCCGTCGCCGAGCACGGCGCCGTCGATGAACTCGGCGATCGGCTCCGGGTTGAACGCCGAGTGGCCGCCGGCCAGCACCAGCGGGTCGCCGTGGCCCCGGTCGGCCGCGGACAGCGGGATACTGGCCAGGTCGAGCGCGGTCAGCAGGTTGGTGTAGCCGAGCTCGGTGGCGAAGCTCACGCCCAGCACGTCGAACGCCCGGACCGGACGGTGCCCGTCCACCGTGAACTGCGGCACCCGATGCTCGCGCATCAGGGCCTCCAGGTCCGGCCAGACGCTGTAGGTGCGCTCGGCCAGCACCCCGTCGCATCCGTTCAGGACCTCGTAAAGAATCTGTATGCCCTGGTTGGGTACGCCGACCTCGTACGCATCCGGGTACATCAGCGCCCACCGGACCTCGGCCGAATCCCAGTCCTTGACCACCGCGTTCAGCTCGCCGCCCACGTACTGAACCGGCTTGCGCACCAGCGGGAGCAGCGGCTCGAGCCGGGGGTACACCGACTGCACGGGCATCGTCACAGCCTACCGATGATGCGCCGGGCCGCCACGCCCGTGTCCGGGGAGCCGCACGAAAGGGACATCCCAACTGCGAATCCTACGATTCGGATTATCCATGCAGGGTAAGTTGTGATCCGCCCTTGGACCGTGCGGCCCCGTCCTGGCCGCCTGCGGACGCCCGCCCGGAGGAGCCTCAATGCACGTGGACATCTACATCGTGCTCGGCAGCGCCGTGGTCGGGCTGCTGGTCGGCCTGACCGGCGCCGGCGGTGGCGCGCTGATGACGCCGATGCTGATCCTGCTGTTCGGGGTGCAGCCGTCGGCCGCCATCTCCAGCGACCTGGTGGCCGCCGTGCTGATGCGGCCGGTCGGCGCCGCCGTGCACCTGCGCAAGGGCACGGTCAACCTGCGGATGGTCGGCTGGATGGTGCTCGGCTCGGTGCCGATGGCGTTCGCCGGGGCCTATCTGCTGAACCTGTTCGGCGACGGCTCGGCCGCGCAGGACCGGGTCGAGATCGCCCTCGGCACCGCGCTGCTGATCGGCGCCGGGGCCATGGTGCTGCGCTACATCCTGGACCGGCGGTCCGGCAACGAGCGGCGGGCCGCGGTCGGCGACATCGCCATCCGGCCGGTGCCCACGGTGATCATCGGGATGGTCGGCGGTCTCATCGTCGGCCTGACCTCGGTCGGCTCGGGGTCGCTGATGATCGTGCTGCTGCTGTTCCTGTACCCGATGCTGAGCGCCGGCCAGCTGGTGGGAACCGACCTCACCCAGGCCGTGCCGCTGACCCTGGCGGCGGCGCTGGGGGCACTGGCCTTCGGCCACGTCGAATTTGCGGTGACGGCATCGATTGTCATCGGTAGCGTACCGGCCGTGCTGGTCGGGTCTTTGCTTTCGTCGCGGGCCCCGGACCGGTTCATCAGGCCCGTCATCACGTTCGTGATCTTCGCTTCGGGCCTGAAGTACGTCGGGGTACCCGTGAACGTTCTGGGTTGGGTACTCTGTGCGGCGCTGGTTGCCGCGGCGGGCGCCTGGCTGGTCCGGTCGTGGCGCAGGCGGGAGCCGCCGCCCCCGGCCGGTGACGCGGTCGTGTCGCTGAACCAGGACTCCCAACCGAACGTGCTAGAACTGCGTCGTAAGGCAAGGTGACCGCAGCTCGGTCGGGGGCGGCTGCAGCCATCTACAGTGATGACTGCTTGCTTCCTCCGGATTGAGACACGCTGGGCCGACCGGACCGGGGCCCGCGTCAATGAGAGGGTGGAATGCAGATCACGTGCGTAGGCCATGCTGGCCTGCATATCGAAACCCGCTGCGGAACGATCCTGTGCGACCCGTGGATGAATCCCGCGTACTTCGACTCGTGGTTCGTGTTTCCCGACAACAGCGGCCTGGACTGGGATCGGCTCGGCCAGGTCGACTACCTGTACGTGTCCCATCTGCACAAGGACCACTTCGACCCGGAGCTGCTGGCCAAATACGTATCGCGTGACGCCACGGTGCTGCTGCCTGACTACCCGGTGCCCGACCTGCGCGACGAGCTGGAGCAGCTGGGTTTCACCAAGTTCCTGGTGATGTCCAGCGGCAAGGTGATCGAGACCGGCGGGCTGCGGCTGATGGCCGAGGTGCTGCAGTCCCCGGCGGACGGGCCGCTGGGCGACTCGGCCCTGGCCGTCGACGACGGGACCGCCCGGATCCTGAACCAGAACGACGCCCGCCCCACCGACCTGGACGCGCTGCGCGCGTTCGGCCCCTACGACGTGCACTTCCTGCAGTTTTCCGGCGCGATCTGGTGGCCATGGACCTACGACCTGCCGACCGCGGCGAAGCGCTCGTTCGGCGCGGCGAAACGGGCCAACGGCCTGGACCGCGCCACCCGGTACGTCAAGGAGATCGGGGCCAAATACATCGTGCCGTCGGCCGGCCCGGCGTGCTTTCTCGATGACGACCTGTTCGCGCTGAATGACCTGAACGGCGACCCCGCGAACACGTTCCCCGACCAGCCGGTCTTCCTGGACTACCTGCGCGAGCAGGGCATCGAGGGCGGCAGGCTGCTGACCCCCGGCGCCACGCTCGAGGTGACGGCCGACCGCTGTGAGGTGCGCTGGCCGACCACGGTCGAGCAGGCCATGGAGCCGTTCATCAACAAGGAGCGGTACCTGAAGGACTACGCCGACCGGCAGCGCGACCGGATCGAGGCGGACAAGCGCCGCTGGCCGGTCGGCGAGGTGGACATCCTGGCCGAGCTCAAGAAGTGGTTCGAGCCGCTGCTCGAGCTGGCCGATCACATCAAGCCCGGCGTGGGCGGGCCGGTACTGCTGCGGCCGGGCGACGGGCCGCCGATCGTCATCGACTTCCCGGCCGGCGAGGTGCGCGGCTACGCGGGGGAGACCTGCCGCTACCAGTTCACGATCGCCCGCCCGCTGCTCGAGCAGCTGATCGTCACGCACGAGACCGACTGGGTCAACAGCCTGTTCCTCAGCATGCGGTTCCAGGCCCGCCGGGTCGGCCCGTACAACGAGTACCTGTACACGTTCTTCAAGTGCCTGGCCCCCGACCGGCTCATGTACGCCGAGGGCTGGTACGCGGACAAGAGCAACGACGAGGAAGACATCCCGCTCGGCGACTGGATCGTGCAGCGCCGCTGCCCGCATTTGCGCGGCGACCTCGGCCGCTTCGGCGAAATCAACGGCACCACGCTCACCTGCACCATGCACGGCTGGCAGTTCGACCTGACCACCGGCCGCTGCCTGTCCACCGACGACGAGTCGTACCGCCTGCGCTGCCACCCCAAGCAGCCGGTCGCCAGATAGGCGAGGCCGCGCACTTCGGCCGATTGACGGCCGTATGCGTGCTGCATCAAGGTAAGCGCATGCAGATGACCGAAGCGTTCGCTTCGGCGGTGACGGTCTCTGTCCCGATCTTCCTTCTCGCCGCCGGAGCCGAGGCGCGGGGCATCAGGGAACGGCTGCGCCGACCGGACGAGCGCTGGGAGCGGGACTTCGCCGCGTATAAGTCCGAGCACGAACTGGACCTGAGCGGTCACCCTTCGGACATCTTCGCTTACCTCAAGGGGGTACCTGGGCTCTCGAAGCTCTACGTGGTGGAGCGGATCATAGCGATCGGCAGCGCCCTGATCTGGCTGGCGGTGTTCGTGCTGCTCGGCATCGCCGAGCTCCGCTGCCTGGTCTGGCTGGCCGATGCCGACCCACCAGGCAACTCCGGCCTGGCCGCGTTCTCGGTGATCGTCATCGCCGTAGCCATGGCCGCGCTGATCGTGGCACCGGATCATGAAAACGAGTCGTGCGACGCGTCTTCAGGCGGCACGTCCCGCATGGCCTCGCCGAGCAGCCCCATCGCGCGGCCGAACCGCCGTGGGCACCAGGCTTTTGCTCCCCCTCGCGAGCGGGTGGGGTGGCGCCGCGGCAGGGATGCGGGTGGGCGGCGTGGCGGTGGGAGTGCGGGGCGGCGCCGTGACGGAGCGCGCGGCGCCGGGTTTAGGCCTGGGCGGCCTCGGCGGGCAGGGCCACGCCGGTGAGGCGCTCGGCCTCGGCCCAGAGCCGCGCGGCCGCGGCGTCGTCGCGGGCGTTGCGGGGGATCCGGACGATGGTCGTGGGCCCAACCAGCCCGAACGACCCGCCGGGCCCGTAATAGCCGCCGCTGACGGCCTCGGGGCTGGTCGCGGCGTACAGCAGCGGCTCGGTGCCCGGCTCGACCCCTTGCGAGGGCAGGATGTGCACGCTGTTGTAGATCGTGCGCCTGGGCTTGTCCCGGCCCAGGCTGGCGCCCGCCGTCTGCAGGTTGGTGCGGGTGAAGCCGGGGTGCGCGGCGTTGCTCATCAGGTTCCAGTCGCGCTGGGTGGCGATCGCGGCCAGGTGCCGGGTCATCATGAGGTCGGCCAGCTTGGACTGGGCGTAGGCGAGGTTGGGGCGGTAGCGGCGCTCCCACTGCAGGTCATCGAGGTGGATCCGGCCGAAGTTCGCCATGCCGCTGCTCATCGTGACCACCCGCGGCGCCGGAGCGGCGAGCACGAGCGGCAGCAGCCGGACGGTCAGCGCGAACGGCCCGAGGTAGTTGCTGCCGAACTGCAGCTCGAAGCCGTCGGCGGTGGTCATCCGGGTGGGCGGGGCCATCACCCCGGCGTTGTTGATCAGCAGGTCGATGGGCGTGCCGTCCGCGAGCAGGCCGTCGGCGAACTGCCGAACGGACCCCAGGTCGGCCAGGTCAACCCGGCGCACCTCGAGCTCGGCGCCGGGGTGCCGGGCCAGGATCCCGGCGCGGGCCTGCTCGCCCTTGGCGACGGTGCGGACCGCCATGACAACGTGCGCTCCGGCGGCGGCGAGCCGCCGGGCGGCTTCCTGGCCGGTGCCGCTGTTCGCGCCGGTGACGACGATGAGCCTGCCCGCCTGGTCGGGGACGGAGTACATGACGGTTCTCCTTCGCTAAGACAGACCGCCGGTCTGTTATTGGCCACGCTAGCAGACCGATAGTCTGTACACAAGGGACCGCCGGTCTGTAATGTAGGCGCATGACCACGTTCCAGCGGGCCCGCAGCGAGGAGCAGCGGGAGGTACGCCGCCGGGCCATCCTCGACGCGGCCGCGGGCATGCTGGGCGAGATGCCGGTGGCGGAAGTCTCGCTCAACGAGCTCAGCCGCCGGGCCGGGCTGGCCAAGTCGAACGTGCTGCGCTACTTCGACTCCCGCGAGGCCGTGCTGCTCGAGCTGCTCAACTCGGCGTGGCAGGAGTGGCTCGTGCAGCTCGAGGAGACCCTCGCCGGGGTCGATGCCGGCACGCCGACGGCTGAGCGCGGCGACCAGCTGGCCGCCGCGCTCGCCGGCTCGCTCGCGTCAAGGCCCGTGCTGTGCGATCTGCTCAGCGCCCAAGCCGCAGTTCTGGAACGCAACGTCTCGCCGCTGGTCGCCGCGGCATTCAAGCGGACGGCCATGGCGAACGCGGCCGCGCTGGGCCGCCTGATTCAGGCATGCCTGGGTGAGCTCGGCGAGCACGACAGCTTCCGGCTGGCGGGCGCGACGGTGCTGGTCGGCCGGCGCGGTGTGGCCGTCCGCGCATCCGTCGGCCGCGATGCTGGCGGCTTACCGGGCCGACCCGGAGCTGGCCGCGATGCGTCTGGACTTCGCCGCGACGGTGCGCGAGGTGCTTGAGGTGCTGATAGCCGGGCTCCTGGCCCGCTCGTCCCGCTAGGCCGCGGGGGCCCGGAGCCGCCGGGGCCAGCCCGGCCGCCTGCCGGACCCGGGCGGCGCGGGGCTGGTCCACCCGGGGCTGGTCAGCACCGCGGCGCTCAGCACGCAGCACTGGCAGCGAGCTCAGCACGATGCCCGCGATGATCGCGGCGCCCCCGGCGAACTGCACCGGACCCGCCCGGTCGCCGAACACCACGACACCGGCCACCGCGCCGACCAGCGGCTCGATGTTCAGGAACGAGCCCGCCACCTCGGCCGAGACCCAGGTCTGCCCGTAGGCGAACAGGGTGAACGGCAGCAGCGTGCCCCCCGCCACCAGGGCGACGGTGGCCACGACCACACCCGGGCCGTGCGGGGCGGGCGGGATGCCCTCGGTGGCCGCCGAGAACAGCAGCGTGCCCAGGGCCGCGCCCAGGAACTGCACGGCCGTGAGTGCCACCGGGTCGCGGCCGGGCAGCAGGCGGGCCTGCGCGACCGTAAAGCCGGCCGACAGCAGCAGCGACACCAGGACCAGGCCATCGCCGACGGCCGAGGCGCCGCCGCCCTGACCGCCGGTGATCAAGCCGACGCCGGCTAGCGACACCGCGAACCCGGCCCAGGCCACGGGGCGCGCCACGGTGCGGTGCCAGAGCGCCGCGATGATCGCGACCAGCACGGGCGTGGCCCCGATCAGAAGCGCAGCGTGGGTGACGCTGGTCCGGGTGATGCCGGCGTTCTGCACCACGACCGACCCGCCGTACCCGACCGCGCCCGACGCCAGCGTCAGCGGCGTGCAGGCGGTGCGGACCGCCCGGCGCGGGGCCACAGCAAGCAGGATCGCCGAGGCTAGCCCGAACCGCACGAAGGCCAGCCAGCCTGGCGGCAGCCACTGCAGGCCCAGCTTGGACAGCGGGACGGTGGTGCCCCACAGCAGGCCCGCGGCGACGAGCGCTGCGACGGCACGGCGACGGTTCGCGTTCATACCGCTATGATCGGCGATGGCAAGGCGATAATTTGCTGTTGAAGCACTTAGGCTTAATAATAGGCAGCAAGATGGCTGTTGAACTTGATGACGTTGACGTAAAACTGCTCACCGCGCTGCAGGCCGACGCGGACTGCACGAACGTCGAGCTCGCCCGCCTGGTCGGGCTGTCACCCGCGGCCACGCTGCACCGGGTTCGCTGGCTGAAGGAGTCCGGCGTCATCCGCATCATCAGCGCCCAGCTTGACCCCGCGGCCGCCGGGTTCCCGCTGCAGCTGTACGTGTTCGCCACCTTGGCGCGGCATGACCCGCACGCAACCAGGGTCTTCGAAGACCAGATCCGGGCGTTGCCGCAGATCATCTCCGCGGAGAACGTGGCCGGCGAGATGGACTACCTGCTTTCCGTCGTGGCCCGCGACGTGACCGAGCTGCAGGAGGTGCTGGCCAGCCTGTCCACCCGGGGTGGGCAGCGGCTCGTGACCTACCTTCGGCTGGCCGAGGTCAAGCCGCCGTCCCGGCTGCCGCTGACCGCGACCACGCCCGAGCCCGACAGCCCGCCGCCCCGGCGCCGCAGGCGGGGCGGCAAAAGCTGACCGGCGTGCCGTTCAGGCGTGGTGGGCGAGGGACCGGACCCGGAACGCGATCGCGATCTCCATCACGCCGTAGATCAGCAGCCAGATGCTGAGCACGATCGCGAGCGTGACCAGCGAGATCCCGGGATAGGCCAGGACCACGATGCCGGCCACGATGCTCAGGATGCCCATGAAGATCGTCCAGCCCCGGTTCGGCACCTCGCGGTGCACCAGCGCGTTGAACAGCTCGATCGCGCCGCTGACGACCCAGAAGATGCCCAGCAGCAGGGCCAGCGCGAGCAGGGTGATCAGGACGTGCCGCAGCGCGTACAGGCCGATGATCAGCGAGAGCACGCCGAGCAGCGCGTATAGCACCCGCGTTCCGCCGCCTACGTCATCAGCGGCGAACGCGGCGACGAACCGGAAGATGCCCATCACGATCAGCTGGATGCCGAACAGCACCGCGACCACGATCAGGGTCCGGCCTGGCCAGATCAGCACGACCACGCCGACTGCCAGCGTAATGATCCCGAAGGCCAGGATCCATCCCCAGTGCCGGCCCAGCCGGCCACCATGTCAGCGGGATCTCTCCTCAGTTGTGTCACCATCTGGGTCTCCTTAGCGGCGTTTTCTACTGCCTTGATTCTCCTTCGCGCCAGGCCCCCAACCCTCGGAATCTGGTGTATTCGTTCCCGGGTTGTGTCTCGCTGCCTTAGGCCGCAGATCCGCGGCGCAGCAGTGCGGCGGCGGCCTCGCCGCCCAGCGGGCCGGAGCGGCCCGGCACCTGCACCACGATCGCGTCCTGGTGCAGCGCCGCCCAGACCAGGCCGTCCTCCAGCGGCACCTCGACGCCGACGTCGGGGTCGTCCACCACGAACTCGGTCGGGCGGATCCCGATCCGGTAGGTCGCGCCCGCGTCCCCGGCTATGTCGGCCGCGAGCAGGAGCACGGCGACCTGCTGCTCGGCGAGCTGCTCTGCGACCGGCTTGATGCCCCGGACCGCGGCCGGGTCGGGGCCCTCGGCCCGCGAGGCCACCATGTCAGCGACCGCGCGGCCGGCCTCGGTGGTGACCCTGTCCAGGGCCGTGCCGATTGCGGCGCTCAGGCCGGGGCCGTCGGTGCTGTCCGCGATGGCGACGATCGGCCCGACCGAATCGGGCAGGTGCGCCCCGACCGCGTCGAGAATGTGCCGGTCTCCCGTGCCGAGCACAATGTGCGCGCCCACGCTGGCCGCGGCCTCGGCCACGCGCCCGGCGATAAACGCGTCGTTCCGCTGGCCGCCGGACTCCGGCTCCCGGTCGGTCACGTGCCGCTCACCGTGGAGCTGCGCGGGCGGCCGGCCCGGATCCGGATCGCTGGACAGGCCGGGGCGGCTGCCGACCGAGAACGGCACCGGAGGCTGCTCGTCGCCGCTGACATGCGCCGCGATGTCGGTGCCGTCCCTTTCAGCCTGCACGACCACGTAGGCGGGGCGCCGCGCCGCGCCCGCGGCCACCTCCTGCAGATGCGGCAGCGGGCCGACCCGCACCGAGTTCACGGCGGCCCCGGGCGCGAGCCAGCGGGCCAGCAGAACCCTCCCGTGGGCGGCCACCACGACCCGGGTCCCGCCGACGAGGGCATCCCCGGCCCCCGCGGCCAGGGCCTGCGCGGTGCCCGGGTCGGCGCCGGGCCTGGCCGGCCTCGCGGACGGCATCGTCCCAGGCCACATCCCAGGCGTGCTGTGGTTCAGACGCCGAGTCCGGCACGCCGACCGTGGCGGTCACCACGAGGCCGGATCCGGCCGAGCCCGGCTGCAGGGTGCGCAGCTCCGGGCTCAGCGTCAGCCGGCCGAGCCTGAGCAGCGGGTTGGTCATTGGCGTGGATGGCATAGTCCCATCTCAGCCGGCCCGTCCCCGGAGCGCCAGGGCCGCCTCAGAACGGCGAATCGTAGAAGCCGTACCTGGCCAACGGCTCGAGGAGCTGGCTCTCCTCGTAGGCGAGGTGGGACAGCAGCGTGTCGGTGAGCAGATCCACGGCCTCCTGGAGCTCGGCGAGGTCCTCGGGCTGGGCGATAAAGGCCACCAGCGCGCGGTCGACCGACTCCAGCACCTCGTGGATGATGCCGTGCTCTTCGCGGAGCCGGTCCAGCACCGGGCCGAGTCCAGATTCCCTGGACCGCAGGTGCGGGAAGACCATGGCGTCCTCGGCGAAGTGGTGGTGGGTGACCACCCGGCAGTAGCTCTGGCAGTAGGAGCCCATGGTCCAATTGCTGCGCCGCATGGTCATCTCGTTGAGCTGTGACCGGGCCTCACCCGCGCTGAGCAGCCCGTCCCGCACCTGGGCGATGAGGTCGCGAAGGCTGGCCAGCTCCGAGCGGAGCATGTCGTGTATCTGGATCAGGTGGCGGCTGGTCGCGCGCCCGGTCCGCGTGTAGCCCGCCCCGGCCGGGCGGGCGGGCCGCCGCGGCCTGGCGGCCTCGTCCCACACGCGCGTGCTGCTGAGCCGGGTGCCGTCGTCCAGGGTCGGTTCGATACCCAGCGCCTCGGTTTCGGTCACGTCAAGCAGCGTAGATCACCAGCGGGAGAGGAAGGGCCGCTGCCGGCCGGGCCGGCAGCGGCGGTCAGGAGGTGGTCAGCTGCCGGGCAGCTGGCCGAGGGTGAGCTGCACGTCCTGGGACGAGCCGTCGCGGACGACGGTCGCGGTCACGTGCTGCCCGGGGCGCATGCCCGCCAGGGTCTGCGCCAGCGCCTCGCCGGTCGGGGTCTGCGCGGAGCCGAGCGAGCGGATGACGTCGCCTGCGCGCAGCCCGGCCCGGTCGGCCGCGCCGCCGGCGGTCACGGCCACAATGCCAGCCCCGGCGGGGGTGCCGTCGGCGTTGGTGGTCGTTGTGATCTGGGCGCCGATCGCGGCCCGGTGCGAGTCGGTCACGTGCCCGGATTCGATGATCTGGTCGGCGATGTCACGGACCACGTTCGACGGGATGGCGAACCCGATGCCGGGCGCGGGCGCGCCGTTGCCCGGGCTGGCCGCGGCCAGCGTGGGGATGCCGATGACCTCTCCGGCCAGGTTGACCAGCGCCCCACCGCTGTTGCCTGGGTTGATGGCCGCGCTGGTCTGAATGGCGTTGGGCAGGGTGGCGGCCGGCGCCTCCGCGGAGCCGGGCTCGGTGACCGAGCGGCCGGTGGCGGAGATGATGCCGTCGGTGATACTGCTGGTCAGGCCCAGCGGGTTGCCGACGGCCAGCACCACGTCGCCGGGCTTGGCCTTGCTGGAGTCGGCCAGCCGCGCGGGCTTGAGGCCGTCCGCGTCATCCGCGCGGATCACGGCCAGATCATCCGGCGGGTAGCTGCCGACCAGGTGCGCGGAGCGGGGGGCCGGGTCGTCGGCCAGCTGGACCTGGAAGCTGGTGGCGTCCCCCGTGACGTGCGCGTTGGTGACGATATGACCCTTGTCGTCGAGGATGACCCCGGATCCGAGCCCGTCCTGGGTTCGGATCTGCACCACCGAGGGCACCACCTGGCGGACCACTGACGCGTAGCTCGTCGTGCCGGTGACGGCTGGCGCGCTGGTCGCGGCGGGCCGGCTGACCGGGGCCGAGTCCGCGGTCGATGCGCCGATAGCCACCCCCGTACCGAGCAATCCGGCGGAGACGAGGGCGGCCGTCGCCAGCCGCCAGGACCGGCGAGTCGGGTTCATGACAGGTTCTCCTTCGCTGCCGTCCGCAGGCCAGGGGGAGGCCGGTCGCCGGACGGCTCTACCTGTCAGGCAACCCGGGCGCCGTGCAGGCGCGGTGCCGGCCGGATGATGGCCGCGTGGAGCTAGTCTGACCCGCCTGGCTCGGTGGCCCAGGCAAGAAAACCGGCCGTCGCCCGCGCCGCCCGTGACACCGGCCCGCGCTGGTTATCCGCGTCAGCGGATCACCAGCACGGGCCGGTCGGCGAGGTGGATGACCTTGTGCGCGGTGCTGCCGAGAACCAGGCCGGCCAGGTCACCCCGGCCCCGTGAGCCCATGACGATCACGCTGGCATCGTGCTCATTGGCGTCCTCGACGATGTCGCGGGCGGCGTAGCCGAACACCGTGTCCCTGACCTCGCCGTGCGCGTTGATCCCGGCCTTGACCAGTTCCTCGACCGCGGCATCGACCTCGGCCTGCGCCTTGTCCTTGGATTCGGTCGGGACCAGCCCGGCCCGGGGCAGGACCTCCCGCTCCCTCAGGTGCAGCACCCAGACCTCGGCCTGGGACAGCGACGCCAGGTTGCGGGCCGCGGCGAGTACCCGCTCGGTGACCTCTGAATGATCAATGGCTACCAGCAATCTCTCGTACATCAGCCCTTCCTTTCTCCACAAACCGTCACAATGTCATCGGACCTCGTCTCGAGTCACCGCGCAAGGGCACAAGGTCACCCGGCCGGGAGACGCCTGGCCGGCATAGCGGAATCCTTGGTCACGTGCTCGGGGATATCTCGTCCGCGCTCCGCGTGTTGATCACCTGATCCGGCTGGATGCCGTGGCTCTCGGCCCGGACGCAGCCGCTGCCCAGCCAGTCGAGCTGGCCCGGCGCGTGCGCGTCGGTGTCAATGGCGAACCGGCAGCCGGCCTCGATGGCCAGGGTAAGCAGCCGGTCGGGCGGGTCCTGGCGTTCCGGCCGGCAGTTGATCTCGACCGCGACGTCGTTCTCGACGCACGCGGTGAACACCGCATCCGGGTCAAAGGACGACTCCGGCCAGGCCGCGCCCGATGATCAGGCGCCCGGTGCAGTGACCGAGCACGTCCACGTGGGGGTTGCGGATCGCGGCCACCATGCGCCTGGTCATCTCCGCCGCTGGCATCCGCAGCTTCGAGTGCACACTGGCCACCACGACGTCCAGCCGGGCGAGCAGGTCCTCGCGCTGGTCCAGGCGGCCGTCCTCGAGGATGTCCACCTCGATCCCGGTCAGGATCCGGAACGGGGCCAGCTCCTCGTTCAGCGTGCTGACCAGGTCGAGCTGCGTGCGCAGCCGGTCCGCGGACAGCCCGCTGGCCACGGTCAGCCGCGGTGAGTGATCGGTCAGCGCGATCCACTCGTGGCCCAGATCACGGGCCGCCACGGCCATCTCCCTGGGCGGGCTGCCGCCGTCGGACCAGTCGGAGTGGGTGTGGCAGTCGCCGCGCAGCGCCGCCCGCATTGCGGTCCGCTCCGGCGGCGTGGCCTCCCCGAACAGTCTGGTCAGGTACTCGGGTTCCTGGCAGGCCGACGCCTGCGTGATGACCTGGGCGGTGGCTGGCCCGATCCCGGGCAGCTCCTGCAGCGTCCCGCTGGCTACCCGGGCCTCCAGCTCGCCGGCGGGCAGCCGCTCCGCCACGCTGGCCGCCCCGCGAAACGCCTTCACCCGGTAGGTCGGCGCTCCCGCCCGCTCAAGCTGGAACGCGATCTGCCGCAACGCCCACACCGGGTCCACGGTCATCCGGTACCCGGAATCGGGCCCGGCCATGGCGCGGGTTTCAGGGCTGGCTCACGGGTAAGGGTCGACAGTTCATGCCGACGGTGCGCCGACCGGAGAGGAATTGTCGTGCACAAGAGCGAGTTCATTGACCGGCTTAATGAGGATCTGGGCACGGAGTTCCAGTCGATTGTCCAGTACGTCCAGCACGCCGCCACCATCAAGGGCCCGGAGTACGGCTCCATCGTCGGGGAGCTCGGCACCCACCTGGGCCAGGAGCTCGAGCACGCCAAGGTCCTGGCCGCCCAGGTCGACTTCCTGGGCGGCACGCCCACCGTTCAGGTGCCGGAGATCCCCGACTGCCCGGACGGGGCGGCCGCGCTCAAGGCCGACCTGGAGCTGGAAGAGCGGCAGCTGCAGCGCTACCGGGACCGCGTGGCCGAGGCGAACGAGCTGGGCCTGCCGGACGTGGCCGAGGCGCTGCGCCCGCTGCTGACCCAGACCCAGGACCACGTCATCGACCTGAGGGACGCGCTGGGCACGTAGCGCGCTACCCCCGGTCGGCCGCAAGGGGAACCACAGGTCACTGTCGTTGGAGATCACGAGCGCGCCGTCGACCGCGCCGCCGAGCACGTCCAGCAGCAGGCCCGCGCATCCCGACCTCACGTGCGCAATCGGCGCCAGAGCGGCCGCGGGACCAGCTTGAGCGCCGCGGCCAGCACGCTGAGCTGGCCCGGCACCCAGGTCACGGCCGCGTGGCCGTTGAGCGCGTCGGCCACGGCGGCGCCCACCGCGGCGGGGGTGGTGGCCAGCGGCGCTGAAGTCAGGCCGTCGGTCATCCGGCCGATCACAAACCCGGGCCGGACCAGCAGCACCCGCACGCCGGTGCCGTGCAGCGAGTCGGCCAGCCCGCGGGCGAACGCGTCGAGCCCGGCTTTGGCTGACCCGTAGACGAAGTTGGCCCGGCGGGGCCGGATCGCGGCCACCGAGGAGAGCACCACGATCGTGCCGTGCCCCTGGCCGCGCAGCCGCGCCGCGGCGCCGAGCAGCGTGGTCACATGCCCGGTGAAGTTGGTCTGCACCAGGAGCCCGGCCTGGAACGGGTCACCGTCGAGCACCTGCTGGGGAGTCAGCACCCCGGCCGCGGAGATGACCAGGTCCACCGGCCCGGCGGCGAAGGCCTTCTCCAGCACGGCCTGGTGGGTGCCCAGCGCGGTGGCGTCAAAGGGCAGCGTGCGGACCCGGCACGGCAGGGGCTGGGCCGCGGCTGCCATCCGCGGTTCGTCCCGGCCGGCCAGCAGCACCTCGGCGCCGGGCGGCAGCCGCAGCGCGGCCAGGATCTCCTGGCCGATCTCGCTGGTGCCGCCGAGCAGGAGCACCCGGCGGTACCGGCCGGGTCCGGTGTTCAGCTGCCGCACAGGCCCAGCCTGCGGCCGAGGTCGGACCGGAACACGCCGTGCGGGTCGAGGTCGGCCCGGGCGGTCTGCCACTGCGGCACGCCCGGGTACATGACGGTGAACGCGGCCCGGCTGAGCCTGGCGTCCTTGGCCAGGTAGACCCGCCCTCCGGCCAGGCTGACCTCGTAATCGAGCTCGTCGAGAACCGGCCCCAGCCAGGGATGGCCGGCGGGCATGTCGATCGCGAGCGACCAGCCGGGCTGGGGGAATGACAGCGGCCCGCCGGGCGCGGGCCCGAACCGTTTCAGCGTGCCGAGGAACGGGGCGCAGCGGTGCTGCTGCACGGCCTCCAGGATCCAGGCGAGGACCTTTTCGTGCCCGTCGGGGACCACGAACTGGTACTGGATCAGCCCGCGCGGGCCGGCCGCCCGGTTCCAGCCCTCGACCGCGTCCAGCCGGTGGAAGAACCGGGCCAGGCTGGCCACGCCGCGGTGCTCCTGGGGCGCGCGGCCGAACCACAGGCTGTTGAAGCCGCGCGCCGACCAGGGCGTGACCGGGCAGAACGGGACCGCGGGCACGCGCCGGGCCCGCGGCGGCCGGTAGGCCAGGCCGTCGCGCTCTCGCAGCGGGTCGGGTGCGGTCAGATGGTCGCCGGTGTCGACGATGCCCCGCCCCAGCGACGGGCCGGACGCGGTGGTGTCGACCCAGGCCACCGCGTACTGGGCGGTGGCCGAGTCAAGGGCGTCCAGCACCGCGTCGAGGCCGGGCAGCCGCCGCGCGGTCACCGTAAGCAGCGCGCTGCGGATCCGCAGCAGCCGGATCGTCACGGCCAGGATGAGCCCGGTCAGCCCCATGCCCCCCGACCGTGGCCCAAAACCCCTCATCGTCGGGGGTCAGCGTGCGCACCCGGCCGAGGCCGTCGATGAGCTCGATCTCGTCGATCCAGGCGGCGATGGACCCGTCCCGGCGCTGGTTCTTGCCGTGCACATCCGCGGCCACCGCCCCGCCGATGGTGACGTGGCGGGTCCCGGGCAGCACCGGCAGGATCAGGCCGTGCGGCACGACCGCCGCCAGCACGTCGGAGAACCTGACCGACGCCGACGCCCGCAGCCGGCCGGCGGCCACGTCCACCTCCAGCTGCGGAACGGTCACCGGCGCCAGCACATGACCGTCCATGTTCTGGGCTGCGTCGCCGTAGCTGCAGCCCGCGCCCCGGGCGAGCACCCCCCGGGACGGCCGGCTGGCCACCAGCTCGGCCAGGCGGTCCCGGTCGACCGGGCCACCCACCATCGCGCGCGAGCGCACCGACCGGCCCCAGCCGGACAGCACCGCCTGCGAGCCGGTGAACCCGTTCATCACAGCCCCGCAGCGAACATGGCCAGCCAGATCAGCTCGCAGTACGTCATGACCCCATCCCTCGCGATCAGGTCCTCGACCGGCTTGCCCGTGGCCTGGCCGGTCAGCCAGTCGAACCGGGCCAGCGCCACCACCAGCGCCAGCGCGCTGGCCAGGTGCCAGCCCCGCATCCAGGGGTTGTGCTCCCCGTGCGCCCACAGCAAGTAGCACATCACCATGGCGGCCACCACGATGCGCTGGCCAGCACGCAACCAATCGCCGTTATACCAGCTCAGGACCGGGCGGTGCCGAGCCGCATCGTCACCCAGCGCGGTCATCTCCATAGAGCGCTTGGCGATCGCGACCATCAGCGCGCCCAGGCTGCACACCAGCAGGAACCAGCCGGACGGCGGCACGTGCGTGACCACCGCGCCACCCAGCGCGCGCAGCACGAAGCCAGCGGCCACCAGCGCCAGCTCGACCACCGGGATGTGCTTGAGCGCCGCCGAGTACAGCACCGAGAACACCAGGTAGACGCCAACCACCAAAGACAGCCGCGGCTCACCGATCCAGCCGCCGGCCGCCAGGCCGGCGATGACCAGCAGCCCCGCCAGCGCCAGCGCGTGCCCCCGGCGCAGCCGGCCCGACGCCACCGGGCGGAACCTCTTCACCGGGTGCCGCCGGTCACGCTCCGCGTCGGCCACGTCGTTGATGAAATACACCGCGGCCGACGCGGCCGTGAACGCCGCGGCCGCCACCAGCGCATAGCCGAGACCGTCGTCCCGCCCCAGCGAGGCGCCAGCCAGCGGGGCGGCGAAGACCAGCAGGTTCTTCGGCCACTGCCGGGGCCGCGCGGTCTCCACCGCCGCCGCGAGCCTGCCCGCGAGGGTTGGGTAGCGGGCGGGCGTGAGCCGGACTGAGGCCCCCGCGTTGCCGTCGGGCAGGGGGCAGTCATCGGGCGTACACAGCCGTGAAGTCGCGGCCGGAGATCCAGTAGTAGCGGTCGGCCGGCTGGACTTGGGTGGGCAGCAGGTTGACCGGGGTCGGGTCGCCGGGATGGTGCTTGGGCAGGTAGTACATGAACGACACCCACGCGGGGTTGATGTCGAGCTCCATGCCGGTTACCGCGCCGGCCCGCTTCAGCAGCCGGGCGAGCTCCCGCACGTTCAGCGCGGGACCGTACACGAAGATGACCCGCCCGCCGGCGGTCATGCCGATACCCGACCGCCACACGTAGTAGCCGCCGCCCAGGGTCGCGCCCCAGCTCGTGGTCACGTTCTCATCGACCGAGACCGGGATGTGGCCGTGGTCCACGATCAGCTGCAGGTTCTGCCGCACCCCCACCACGTCCGGGCCCATGCGCACGGTCTGGCCCCAGACCCCGATCGCGATGCGCCCGTCCCTGTAGTAGACGACCGAGGCGGCGCCGCTGGTCAGCTGGCCCGACGTGGCGCCGTTGAGGTAGAAGCCGCCGCCGGACGAAGCGATCTTGAACCCGTTGTTGAACGTGGCGAGCAATCCGGCGCGGGAACCGGCCTGTATGTCGGGCTGGGCCTTCCACGGGCCGGGTCCCGGGTCCTCGGAACCCGGGCGGAGCTGGAACCGGACCAGGCTCTGGTTGATCGAGGCGATACCGGCCACGTAGGACGTGTACACACTGCTGGACCGCAGATAGGTGCCGTAGATCGCGGGCTCCCCGTGGACGGTGACCAGCACCCGCCATTGGCCTTCACCGCGCAGTGGCTTGCCCGCCAGCGACTTCAGCGATGCCGGCGGCGCGAAGGAGCCGACGACGCTCCTTTGTTTGTGCGTCCCCTTTGGTGCCTCGGCCGGGGCGGCCCCCGGGCCGGTGAGCGCGAATGAGGGCTTCCCGCCCACCTTTGGCGGTTGATAGGTAAGCCACTCGCCGAACGTGACCACAGGCCCGAGGTAATGATCACGGGCCCATTCCGCCAGGCGGTCCGACACGGTCCCGCCGCCCGGCATGGTGAGCGCGTGCCCCACCGACCAGGAGACCAGGATCAGGAACGCGGCCAGGAACGCCAGCGCGACGCGCACGAATCGCCGTCGGGGCGAAGCCCGCCGCTTCCGGCTGCGCCTCTGCGGATCACTCGCCTGCTCACCGGAGATAGGGGCGCCGTCAGCCGCACCCCTGGCATTCTCATGACCGCCGGGCCTAAAACCAGGTCTGGGCTTGACCGATCTTTGCACTCGTCTTTCCTGTCTTAAGAACGTCATCGGTGTCGCCGTTGCATGCTGGTATAAACACCGAGCGTTAATTGCTAATTACGGTTCGTAATCGAAAGCCGTATGCCCGGGTCGGTGGCTGATAAACCGCGGAATCTGGACCGGACCCTTGGAAAGCCGCGGCCCGCCCGGTGCCGCTAGGAATCAGGTCAGTGGTCACTGCCCAGCTGGGACGCCGCTGGCCGATCCCGGCCCACTGTGCCGACTGTCAAAGGTGCCGGACCGTCCTCATTGGCCCCACGGAGCCTGGAAGATCCGCGCCGGAAGGTCCTGGCGGCTACCCGCTCACCGTCCCGGCCCCGGCCGTGAGCAGCTCAGAGAGGTCCGCGAGGCTCTTGGCGTACACGTCGAAGCGGTCGTCCGGGGCTGGAACGCCCTCACCCGACCGCGACACGTACGCCGACCGCAGGCCGTGCTCGGCCGCGGCGCGCAGGTCCCAGGGGTGGGCGGCGACCATCATGGTCTGCTCCGGGTCGAGGTCGAGCAGTTCCAGGGCCAGCAGGTAGACGGCCGGGTCGGGCTTGTACGCCTGGGTCAGCTCACCGGACAGTACGCAGTGCCAGGCCAGGCCGCCGGCCGCGGACATGTCGGCCAGCTGGGCCAGGCTGGCGTTGGACAGGGCCACCACGGTGAACGCGCCGGCCAGGGCCTGCACCGCCCGGGCCGAGTCCGGCCAGGGCCGGAGTCGGTGCCCGGCCAGGGCCAGGTCCTCGAGCACCTCAGGGTCCAGGTCGTCCAGGTCGGCGGCCTGGACCGCATCGAGCAGCGCGATCCGGCGCAGTTCGTCGTTGGATTGCCACGGCGCCTCGCCGGCGGCGATCTGCTCGATCAGCTCGTCGACTCGGCCCGCCCATTCCCCGGACAGCTCCCGGGCCCGGTCCGGCCCGATCCCGGCGGTGGCCAGCGCGGCGGCCGTCTCGGCCGCGAGCGATCCGGTTTCGTCCACGACCGTGCCGAGCACGTCGAAGACCAGAGTCCTGATCCCGACTGCGGACCCAGTGGTGGTCATGTGGCCCTCCCCAGACCGGCAAGACCGCGGCTGAGCTGCGGTGCCTGGCGGCAGAGTCCCACCGTAGAGGGGGCCGCACCGGACGCGCTAGGTCGCTTCGGCGAACAGGCCAGCTAGCCGTCCCAGAACCCGCACTGGTGCTCGGCGCCGAATGCGGCCGCGGAGACCGTGCGGCTTTGATCGCCCGCTGACGGCCCCTGCGCCGCCGCGGACCGGCGCGATCGCATGAAGAAAGCTCTCTTTATTGTGGGAACGACCGATGAGCGGCAGGCAATAAATAAGTCATCAATATTGGCGCTGAGCTATGAAACCTTCATGAAAGGGGCGATGGCCATGACCGACCCGGGCTTGTCCCAGGCTGGCCTGAAGCAACTCCATCAGGTGATGGCTGGTCACGTCACCGCGGGGCGCGTGCCTGGCCTGGCACTGGCCCTGAGCCGGGGCCGCGACGTCCACCTCGATGCCATCGGCACCGCCGCGGTCGGCGGCAGCGAGCCGATCCGGCCGGACGCGATCTTCCGTATCACGTCCATGACCAGGCCGGTCACGGCGGTGGCCGCGCTCACGCTGGTCCAGGACGGTCGGCTGGCGATCGACGAGCCCATCGACCGGCTGCTGCCGGAGCTGGCCGCGCGGCCGGTGCTGCGCCACCCGAACGCACCGCTCGACGACACCGTGCCCGCCGACCGGCCGGTCACCGTGCTCGATCTGCTCACGTTCCGGTCTGGCTTCGGCATGATCCTGGCCCCGCCCAGCGAGTACCCCATCCTCGAGGCCGAGCAGGCCCTGCAGCTCAACTCCGTCGGGCCGCCCACACCGGCCACGCCGTATGGCCCCGATGAGTGGCTGCGCCGGATGGGCACCCTGCCGCTGATGGACCAGCCCGGTACGCATTGGCGTTACAACACAAGTTCACAGATCCTCGGCGTGCTCATCGCCCGGGCCGCTGACCAGCCCGTGGAGACCTTCTACGCCGAGCGCATCTTCGGTCCGCTGGGCATGACCGACACCAGCTTCTGGGTTCCGGAGAGCAAGCAGCACCGGCTCGTCCCGTGCTACCAGCCGGCCGACGGTGGACTGGAGCCCTTTGACGACGACGGTCAGTGGGCGCGTCCGCGGCCGTTCGCCGACGGCGGTGCCGGCCTCGTCTCCACGGTCGGCGATTACCTGGCGTTCGGGCAGATGCTGCTGGCCGGCGGCACGCACCGCGGCACGCGCATCCTCGCGCCCGAGCTGGTGGCCGCGATGACTACCGATCACCTGACCGCCGCGCAACGCGAGAGCGCCGGCCCGATCCTCGACGGTCGCGGCTGGGGCTTCGGCCTCTCCATCATCGACCGCCCCGAGGTGGTCAAGGGTTACGGCTGGAGCGGCGGGTTCGGCACCGATTGGGTCAACGACCCCGGCGAGGACCTGGTCGCGGTCCTGTGCACGCAGGTTCTAGCCGCTCCGGGCAGCTCGGGCGTGGAGTCCGACTTCTGGTCCGGCACGTACCGGGCGCTCGGCGACGGTGCTGCTCCGGCCCGACCGCAAGAGGAACAAAGATGACGGAACGACCTACAGGTCATCCATGAAGGTCACTCTCATCAAAGTCGAATGAGGACGCGGCACGACGACACCACGAGTAGTGGCGGTCAACCGGGGCGCACCCGGATCACCAGGGGCGCCGCGGCCGGGGCGATGGGCTGGATGCGGCGCCTGTCGGCGCACCCCGCCGTCGCCGCCGCGCTGGCCGCCGGGGAGCTGTCGGGGTCGTGGGCGCGGGCGGTGTGCGCCTGGACCGACCTGCTGCCCGCCGAGTGCCGGGCGGACGCGGACGCGATCCTGCTCGGCCGCCGCCGGCGGACGGCGCCGATCTGGCGCGGATCTGGCGGGGCTGGCCGAGGAGATGCGGCGGCGGACCGCCCGGCCCGGACACGCGACGGGGATGACGGGTTCACCGGCCGGTCCGTTCAGCTGGATGTGACGTTCGGGCAGGCGGGGAAGCTGGACGGGGACCTGACCCCGCAGTGCACCGCGGCGCTGTCGGCGGTGCTGGACGCGCTGGGCAAGCGGGCCGGGCCCGAGGACCTGCGCACCGCCGGGCAGCGCCGCCACGACGCGCTGGAGGAGGCGTGCCGGCGGCTGATCGCCGCCGGGTGCCTGCCGGACCGGGCCGGGCAGCCCACCCAGATCCAGGTGCACATGACCCTGGACCAGCTCCGCGGCCTGGCCCGGCCCGGAGCCGAGGCGGCGTGGGCGGCGGCGTGGCCGCCCGCCGCGCCGGGCGCGGACTGCGACGCGTCGATCGTCCCGGTCGTCACCGGCCACCTCAACCACCAGCTCCTCGACCAGCTCGCCGCCGCGCTGCTGCGACGCCCGGCCCGGCACCACCGCCGGCCGCCGCAGCGCCAGCCCGGCCAGCCCGCCGGCCAGCCGGGCCCCGGCGGGCACCCCGGCCCGGCCGGCACCGGCGGAGCTGCTGCGCGCGACCACGGCCGGCGGCTGCGCGCCGAGCGGGCCGCCCGGCGGCTGATCGTGTCCCGGGCCGCGGCCTGCTGTCGGGGCCCGGCGGGCTGGCCGCCTACCTGCGGACCCGGCTGCCCGACGGACCTGGCCGCCTCGGTCAGCCTGCCGCTGGACATCGGCGCGGCCACCGACACCATCCCGGTCCACCTGCGCCGGGCGGTCACCGCCCGGGACCGGCACTGCCGGTTCCCCGGCTGCCCGCCAGCCCGCCACCGCCTGCCAGCCCGCACCACATCATCCCCCGCTCCCAAGGCGGCCCCACCAGCCTGGCCAACCTGCTCAACCTGTGCACCTTCCACCACCTCATCGCCATCCACCGGTGGGGCTGGGGCATCACCCTCAATCCTGACGGCACCGTCACCGCCACCAGCCCCTACGGCCCGCACCCTGCACTGCCACAGCCCCCCAGCCACCGCCGCCTGACCGGCCGCTCCGCCCGCCGTCGCGCCTGACCGCCGCTGATCGGGTGTTGGTGGCCGGTTCACATCGCGAGATCGGTTCTTAGATCTGCGCCGGTGAGATCTGCATTAGAGAGATCAGCTTCGCTGAGGTTGATGCCGCTGAGATTCGCATTTGTGAGATTGGCGCCAGCGAGGTCGATACGTACGCCATCGTCATGAGAAATGTTTCGGGAGCTGAGGGCATCCAGTGCTGCCTGGATATCTGGGGTAATCGGGCCGTCAGACTTACTTGCTGGCGATCTATGGCGGATGAACGCGGACAGTGCCCGCACGACCGAGGGCTGATCGGTGGGCGACGCAGACATGATCTTCTGGAGGGCGCCGACGCCGCTCAGCCTGGTGTCGAGGCTGGTTGAGCTCAACTTCGCCAGCGCTGCTGGCAACCTGTCGGCCTGGGGCACGCGAGCCAGGGACACCCCCACGAGGATCGTGGCTGCGAGCAGCATCGCCGTTGCCACGCACGCGACTGCCGGACGGCGGCATCGCAGGATTTCCCGCGGAATCTCCGATAGATTAACATCAGGTAGTGCCGTCACTGGTTTACCCCTAATCATGTAGGCATCCCAATTAGGCGAACGCTGCGACCATCCACCGTAGCCGTTTCTGCGGCCACGCCTTGCCTATCTCATATAGAGCTGGCGGTCAATCTCCTGCTCGGCCATTTAGTGGTCGTGATCGCCCAGGCTGACGATCTGGTCCGCAGCGCGCACACGGAGCTCTTCAAGAGCCTCGGCCTGCCCCCGCGCCCTAGCGATGAGATCATCCAGCCGAGCGGAGTCGAGCCGACTATCGCGGCCCGCCAGGGAGCGGAGGGTCCGCCACCCGGCGGCCTTGCCTTCCACGCCTAGTCGCAGCATCTCCAGCTCTACCAGACTGCTGAGTGGCGACCGGCCCGACACGTAGCCGTTGGGCTTGAGGCGTGCGGCCTTCTCGCCGATCAAGGCGGCATAGACCTTATAGCCGCGAACCGGGATGCTGAGCGCGGCCATGATGTCTAGCAGGGCAGCACGATCTTCTGCGATTTCTGTCGCCAGGCGTCGGAGCGCGTGACCCTCGGGCGAGTCTTGGTGGGACCCGGCCACGCGCCGGGCCAGCTGAGTGCCGGCTGTCGCACCAGCAAAATGATCGTTCAGGTAAATGCCGAGCAGGCTCTGTCCGGATTGCCTGATAAGCGTGTCTGTCATGGTCTCTCCTCGGCGGACGCTGAGCTCGTCCCGTGTCTCTGCCACTGCGTACCGGTTTCATGTCTCCCGACGCAATGGAATCCGCATCGTCCGGAATGGACGTAAGCCACCGTCGACGCGGCGGGAATCCGGTCTGGTCAAGAAGGACCAGGCGAGGAGGAGGTGCTACCGCCGACGGCGTCAGCCGAGCAGTCGGCGCACCGGCTGCGGGGGGCCGAGGCTGGTTGGCGTGGTCGTCGGGCGGAGGTACTCGACGTTGGCTGGCCAGCGAGCGACATGCTGGGCGCCGGTCTCTGGCTCGTAACTGATGTAGGTCACATCGTCGATGTCGATCCGGAACAGCGTGAAGTGGCCCACCACCGGTCGCCAGCCGAGTTCGGCGCCCGCCGCGGCGGCGTAACGCTCCTGGGTGTCACCGTCATGCTCGACGCGAGCGGTTCCGCGCATCTTAATCTCGGCGTCCGGTTCCGGACTGCCGATGATGCTGTGCAGCAGGATCCGCGGATCGCGGCCGAGGTCCTGGGCTTTGGCGGAGCCCGGCATCATCGACAGCCAAAGCTCGCTCTCCATGATCAGCGGTTCCACACCGCTGATGCGGGCCGACCCGTCGCGCCTGGTGGTGCCGATGAGCAGGACGCCTGGCTTGATCATCTTCTTGTCCGCGGCGTCGCCAAGCGTAGGCTGACGCGCCGCGATCTCAGACCATCGCATATCTCCTGCCTACCGGCGGGCGCCGACAAAACGGTGCCCAGGCGGCCTCAGCCGGGCTGGCGCACCCGGAACCTGAGGTGCAGGCCACGGCGCTTGACTACCGCCCCTCGGGTGGTTCCTGCACCATCCGCTCATACTCCGGCGACAGCAACTGGAGGCGCCGTCGACGGCGGAACGCTGAGCCAGACCGCAGCGCCAAGCCGACCATGGCCGCTACGAAGAACATGAGTACCCCGGCCGCGACGCTGGTTGCCATTGATCCCCCCGCTGACCACGTCGTGAACGGCCCGGATGGGCCCGCTGCGAGTCCAGATAAACCCGTGCGTTAGATGTGGTCGAACGGGGGAAGGCGATACGGATCGATGGCTCCGGAAGGAGGGCACGTGGTCAGGCATCAGCCGATCCTTTCAAGGACGGCGGCTTGCCCGGCCCTTCGCACTGAAGCGGCGATACCTTGACCGAGAGCAGCCAGTCACCGGTTTGTCCTCCACCTCATGCCGTCATGATCACTTATCGTTATGATCTGGCTCGGGTGCGTGAGTTCGTCCGGATACGGGCGAGTAAGGCCGGACTCTCCGCCTCTCGCACCGGCGACCTTGTGATCGCCGTCAGCGAGCTGGCCGCCAACACCCTGCGGCACACCCAGGGCGGCGGCAGCTTGCACATCTGGGTCGAGCCGGGCGAAGTGATCTGCGAGGTCCACGACGACGGGCACATCACCGATCCGTTCGTCGGCCGCGTTCGTCCCGCGGCCGACGCCGGTCATGGCCACGGCATCTGGGTCGTCCGTCAGCTCTGCGACGACGTGGACATCCGCAGCGACTCCGACGGCACCACCATCCAGCTGCGGATGTGGATCACCCCCTGAACGTTCCGCGGATTCTGCGAGCGGCTGGCGGGGAGTGCGCTCGTGTCCCTTGTGATTACGGTGCGGGGACCCGGGGCGTGCTGGTGAGGTAGGTAGCGCTCATGTCCTTGTCGCCGTGCTGCTCGGCGCCCTGCGCCATTCGCTCCCGGATCACACGGTGCAGCGGCAGATCCAGACCACGCCGCGCAGCCGCCTGCTCGACCAGCCCGGCGTCCTTGGCCGCCAGGCTGAGCCGGAACGACGGCTCGAAGCTACGTTCGACCATGGCCCGGCCCTTCGTCCGGAGGTAAGCCACGTCGAGGGGACCGCCGTCCAGCGCCTCGAACAGCAGCGCCGGGTCCAGGCCGAGGCCCTCGGCCAGCGCGATGGCCTCCGCCCCGGCTTCCACGACGGACAGCACCCAGCTGTTCACCACCAGATTCAGGGCTGTGCCCGCGCCGGCTTCGCCGACCCACATCGTCCTCCCGCCCACGACGTCGAGCACCGGCTGCACCAGAGACCGCAGCGCTTCGGGCCCCGACGCCATGACGACGAGCGTGCCCTGCTCCGCCGGACCCTTGGTGCCCAGCACCGGCGCGTCCAGAAAGCCGATGCCGTGCTCCTGGGCCAGCCGGGCACAGCGCTCGGTGGCCTCCTCGCCGATCGTGCTCATCTGGAGCCACACGGCGGGGCCGGCCATCGTGGCCAGCGCACCGTTCTCACCGCTCATCGCGCCGATTACCGCGTCCGCGTCGGACAGCATGGTCAGCACGATGTCAGCACCGTCGGCAGCCTCGGCCAGCGCGGCGGTTACCCGTACGCCGTCGCCGGAGAGAGATTCTGCTTTATCGCGGGAACGATTCCAGGCCCGCACGTCGAATCCGGCGCGGGCCAGGTTGCGTGCCATCGGGAGTCCCATGATCCCGCCTGCCCCCAGCACCGCCACGGACGTGTTCGCGGCCATCAGGCGTCTGCCCGGTACGAGCTCGGGATCTGCGTGATCAGACGGCACGTCAGCCAGGCCGGATGGTGCATTGGGGAGCCCTCTCCATCAGATGAGAATCGTGTAGCCAGCCACGCGGGGAACAGGCGCGGCCAGCTACACGGGAGCGAGCGGCGGCGGCCGCGTCCGCCGTCGCCGCCCACTCCAGCCGGTGCCCCGCTGCGCGGTCTCCAGGTGAGGGAGGGATAACGCATGCGTGGCTCCCGGGCAGCTTCTCCTACCCGCTGCACTGAGCGCAAACATGGACTGGCGGGTCAGGTGGCCTGGGCCCGGCCTGGCCAGCGCCAGATAAATGTGTCGCGGGCCTTAACTGCGGTCACGCAGGCCTTCCCGTGGCCGGTCGCCAGGCGCGCGTGGTAACGGCATGTTGTCCGGGGGCTGGGGGAGCCGACGCTGATGGACACGAACATCAGCACCATCAGCGTGAGCGGGACGAGCAGCAGCATCGTCCGCGCCCCGGTCTTGAACGTGGCCGAGGCGGTGAGCCGGCCGATGCGGGCTGACCAGCGACGGCGTGTGGCGTTCAGCCATCCCCAGAGCCGCCGGGGCTGGGCGGCCAGTTGCTCCAGCCGGGGGAGTTCCTCGTCCCTGGTGAGCCGGGTGAAGATCGCGAACATGGCGGCCAGGCGTGGCTCGGATGCCTGCAGTTCGCCTTCCATGCCCAACAGCAGGTGCTCCTGAGCGGCGGGCAAGCTCAACCTCGACCTCCGATCTGGCCGCCGGGTGTGACGGCCCGGGAGCCTCCCGGGCCGTCACAGACCGCGCTAGGCGCGCGCCCCGGCTGGCACTCGCCGTCCTTCGCCGGCACGGGCGGGAATGGCATCCGGCTCCGGGGTGCGGGTCGTCGCGGCCGGCTCGGCCCGACGGGTGTTGTAGGCGGCCACGGTCTCCCGGCCGATGCGCTCCCACGAATACCGGGACCTGGCCCGGTCCGCGGCCGCGATCCCGTAGGCCTCCAGCTGCAGCGGGTTCGCCAGCAGCCGCCGGATCCGCAAGGCGAGCTGCGAAGGCCGCCCGGGCGGAACCAGCAGACCCGTGGTCAGGTCGACGATCGCGTCCTGCTCGGCCCCGACCGCTGAGGCCACCACCGGGGTGCCGCAGGCCATGGCCTGGATCGCTGACATGCCGACTGGTTCATACCTCGCCGTGCTGATCAGCAGATCTGCGGAGCGGAGCAGGGCGGGCAGCTCGTCGGGGGTGATCTGGCCGGTGCAGACCAGCCGGTCGGCGACCCCCAGTTGCTTGGCGAACCGCATGATCTCCCGGTAGGTCTTGTTCTTTCTCAGCTCGGCCTGACCTGGCCCGCCCATGATGACGAGTTCGGCCTCGGGGATCTCCGCCAGTGCGCGTACCGCTGAGCCGAGACCACGCGGGGCAGTCAGGGGTTCGGCCGCCAGCAGCCGCGGCCGATCGGTCCGTTCCGCGGTCTGGCCGTCGGGGGAGAACCGCTCAGTGTCAACGCCGCACGGCACCACCCGGACCGTGTTCCTTGGCACGCCAAGGCGGGCCAGGTCGGCTTGCTCCTGGGACGAGCTGGCCAGGACCATGTCGGCGCTGCGGGCGAGGCAGGCCTCAAGCCGGACGCGGGTATCCGAGGGCGGCTGCGATGGGTAGTAGCGCTGCTCGGCGGCACCGAGCGAGCTGAACGTCTGGGCCACAGGGATGCCCAGGTCCTGCGCGCCGGCCAGGGTGGCGAGGCCGCTGGTCCAGTAGTGGGCGTGGGCCACGTCGGGGCGGCTGCGGCTCCAGTGCTGGGCCAGGTAGCTGCCAAATTCATCCAGGTGGCTGGTGAGCTTCTCCGGGTCCAGCGGTGCTGGCGGGCCCGCGGTGACGTGCTCGACCGTGACGCCGGGGGCGAGAATCGCGCTGTCCGGCAGGGCCTTCGCGTCCCGGCGTGCGTAGATGGTGATGCGATGGCCGAGTTGAGCCAGTGCCTGCGCGAGCGAGGCCACGCGGGCAGTCGTGGAGTTCGAGTCTGTATCTGCGTGCTGGGCAATCGGGCTGTTCTGTGCGACGAGGGCGATCCTCATCGAGCCTCCTCCTGCTGACCGGGGGTCACGGCGCAGCTGGAGGAGCCAGCCCGGCTCAGAGCCGGGCGCTACGGGGAATGTAAAAAGGCACACCCCAGCGGCACGCCATGACGGCGTGAGGGTGTGCCTGCGTCGTAAGCACTAACCGTCACAGTACTGCCCCGCGGGCGTTCGTTCAAACCTGCGGGCCCCCCGCGTGTCTCAGGCCAGCCGGGTGCGCGTCTCAGGCCAGCCGGGGTGCGTGGGCCACCTTATGCTGCTTTGGCCTGCGCACGGCGGAACGGGAACGCGGGGCATGACCTGGGCTCTCGCGCCGCTCTAGGGCACGACGTTCCTCCTCGCTCGTGCCTCCCCAGACGCCGTAAATTGGGCCCGCAGCGAGGGCATAGCTGAGGCACTGCTCCCGGACCTGGCAGCCAGCGCATACCGCCTTGGCCGCCGTCACCTGCCGCCGGGCCGGGCCGGACTCAGTGATCGGGAAGAACAAGTCGGGATCGGCGGACAGGCAGGCGCCAAGCGACCACCACTCGGCTCTGTTGTCGGTAACAGCCCGGTCAGTCCTGTCGTCGGTAACAGTCATGCGAACCTCGAGTTGCTCGTCCCTGCTGCTTGATCGTCGTAAAGTCAACTGCCTGCCCGCTATTCGCGGAAGTATTCCCCGCGGCGGGACATTCGGTTCCCGCAGGTGAACCCCGGTCTTGAGCAGGTCTGAACCGCTGCGACGCCGACGTAAGGTCCCCCGACGGGAGAGGCTCCCGGTGACGCTGGGTCTTCTGCGACGCGGGAACAGGCTCTGGGAACGGAGAGACTCCGGATGGGCCGCAGACGGCCGCTGCCGCCGGTACGCGGTGCGCACCGGCGGCAGCGGCATGGTGGGTCAGATGTGAGGGCAGCTACCACCGATACCAGCGGCGACGACCCCCTGCCCCCTCGGCCGACCGGAACAGGAATCCCAGCAGCCAGAGGACCAGAACAATGAGCGCGATCCACCACAGGATGTGGATGGCGAACCCGAGCCCGCCGAGGATGAGCGCAATCAGCAACACCGCAAGAACCAGAACCACCGCTCGCTCCCTTCGCTAATGAGCACGCCCTAACTGCCCTCCAGGCGGGGCTTAAACGAAGCTGGGCCGCAGTTTTTCTGTGGTTTCGCAGCGCACTCACGGGCGGGTTTTGTTTCTACAGGACGCCCTTAGGACCCAATCTCGTACGCGCTGCCACGGCGGCGCCACCGCCCGTGGGACGACACGCAGCGGCAGGGAGGTTTGAGGTCCCGGACCGCGGGGAGTCGGCTTCGGCAGTATTCATAATAGGGAGGTTCCCATGACGGTGGTCATCATCATCGTGGCCGTAGTTGTCATTGTGGCGGTCGTGGTCGCGGCAATGGCCACGGCACGTCGGCGCAGGCTGCAACAGCGCTTCGGCCCCGAATACGACCGCGTGACCGGCGGGCAGAAGAGCCAGCTCAAAGCCGAGGCCGAACTGGCGGGCCGGGAGCGGCGCGTGAAGAGCCTGGATATCCGGCCCCTGAGTGCTCAGGCCAGGGCCGACTACGCCGCCCGCTGGGCGGCCATCCAGGAGCAGTTCGTGGACCAGCCGGAGACGTCCGTCGCCCAGGCGCAGGACCTGGTGAACGCCGTCATGCGGGACCGGGGCTACCCGGTCGAGGGTCACGACCAGACCGTGGCCGACCTGTCCGTCGAGCATGCCGGCACGCTGGAGCAGTACCGCTCGGCCCATGCGATCAGCGAGAGTGCGGCCGCGGGCCAGGCGTCCACCGAAGACCTGCGGCAGGCCATGGTCCACTACCGCACCCTGTTCACCGACCTGCTGGGCGAGCCCGCCGGCCAGGCGGACGAGGGGACGCACGGGCCGGGCCCGGTCACGGTGCCGCCGACGGACCCGGCTGGCGCCCGGGCCGAGGAGCCCATGCGCGCCGGCCCCAGCGACACGGTGCCCGATGAGCCCGTGACCGGCGAGGCCGTGCCCGATGAGCCCGCCCGGTGGGGCAGGAAGGCCTAGCGAGTGCCGCCCGGCCGGGCGCATGGCCCGGCCGGGCGCGGGCCCGCGGGGCGGGCCAGCACCTGCGGAGCTGCGGTATCCGGGGGGAGCAGGAGCTGCAGTATCCGGGGAACAGGAACTGCGGTACCGGGGGCTTAGGACAGGCGCATGTGCATGCGGACGGTGGTGCCGGTCTCGCCGGTTCTCAGCTCAACCAGGTCGCACACCTGGTTGACCAGGAACAGGCCGTGGCCGCGGCTTTCGGGGCTGTGCCGGACGCGGCCGGCGAGCGGGTCGGCGATGAAACCCTGGTCGTGGGCCTGGCAGACGACCTCATCCTGGTCGTGCCACACGTGCAGCAGGCCCGCCGACTTGGTATGGCCGAGGGTGTTCGCCGCGACCTCGCTGGCCGCGAGGACCAGGTCGGAGGCGCGGTTGGCGGCGAGCCCGGTGCGCGCGGCGTGGCTGGCCACCAGTCGGCGGACCGGGGCCAGGTCGGTGTCGTAGCCGAGGACCTCGGCGCTGGCCGGCGGCGGCGGCAAGGGCCGGTCGCACTCCGGCGGAACCTCCCAGGCCGCGTCATGACCCGCGGCCGCCGCCGGGCGGCCGTGGGCCAGCAGCTCGTGATGGGTGCGCCTAGCTCCGGTGAGCGCGGCGGGCCCCAGCCGGGTGACGTCGTAGGGGCAGAGAATCGTGGCCGCAGTCCGGGCGAACGCCAGGTTGATCAGCGCCTCATGCCGGACCGCCTCGCAGACCTCCTCGGCCGACCGCTCCGGCCAGATCGGTTCGCCGACGAAGCGGAACCGCAGACCAGCATGCTTGTCGGCGAACGCCCGCACTGCGGGGATGATCCGGGCCGGGTTGCGGCCCATGGCGGTCATGTCCCTGAAGACGATCTCGCCGTGGTCTTCGGCCAGGTGCCGTTCCAGAAGCCTGACCCTGTCTCCGGGGACCGCGATGAACAGCGGCTCGCCCCGGGCCAGGCCGGCCCGGGCGAAGCCCAGGACCTGGGCGAGGTACTCCGCCTGGTCGCGGTAGAGAAACGCCACGTGCCGCAGGCCGTCATCGGCAGTGTCAGCCATGGCGAAGGCCGGCCGATCCCGCCAGGGCGAGAGGTGACGGGCACATTGACCGCCATTGGCGCGACGTCCGCAGCAGGCGCGGCGTTCACATTCGCTACCTGTGCCTCGTGTTCACCAGACATGCGGTCCACCCAGCGATGAGTTCCCCTCGACCGCATCTCTATGCGCATGCGGCTATGGGAGTAAGCCAGCATACGATGAGGCGACCGTAACGTCGTCAGGGCCGCCTGAGTTCCGGAGGTGCATGTGGCAGAGCTCCGGCTCTCGTCCGAGCGCCGCGGCAACAGCCTCGTCGTCGCGATCGGTGGCGAGCTCGACATCGTGACCAGCCGCCAGCTCGACGAGCATCTGACCCGCGCGCGCCGGGAGCACCGCCGGATCGTGCTCGACCTGTCGGCCGTCGAGTTCATGGACACCAGCTCGCTGGCTGTGATCGTCGGCCACTGGAAGCGGCTGCAAGCCGCGGGCGGGACGCTGGTGCTGGCCGGCGCGAGGTACCGGTATACCAAGACGCTCTGGATCACCGGGCTGGCCGAGCGGCTCCCGCTCTACGACAGCGTGGATGCGGCGCTCGCGGCCGATGAGGATTCCGGCGGCGGCGCTGAGGCCCCCAAGCGGGCCGCCCGGCCCAGCGCGGCCAAGGGCGCACCCGAGTCAAAGGGACGGCAGCCCGGCTAGCGTACGTGCACGGCGACCAGGCAGGCGTCGTCATCGGTGTTGCTGGTGGCCGCAGCCACCACGTGGTCAGCGTAACGGCCGATGTTCTTGACTGGCTGGCTGGCGATCTCAAGCAGCGAATCCAGGGCGTCATCGATGGGCTGGTCCCGCCGCTCGATGAGGCCGTCGGTGAACAGCAACAGCACGTCGCCGAGCTGCAGTGACGTGGCGACCTCCGTGTACCTGGCCTCCGGGTCCGCGCCCAGCAGCAGGCCCTGCGGGAGCGAGAGCATCTCGGCCCGGCCGTCGCGTACGAGGATCGGCGGTAGATGGCCGGCCCGCGCCCAGCGCAGCGAGCGGCCGGCCGGATCGTAGAGGCCGCAGATGGCCGTGCCGATGATGCCCTCGGCGAAGTGGCAGGCGGCGGTGTTCAGCCAGCCGAGCAGCTGGGCCGGGCCGGCCCGGTGACCGCCAGCCCGCGCAGGCCGTTGCGCACCGTGACCATGCCGGTTACCGCGTCCAGGCCGTGACCCGCGATGTCGCCGACCACCACGAGCACCTCTTTGCTCGGCAGCAGCACCGTGTCGTACCAGTCGCCGCTGACCAGGCTGCCCGGGCCGGATGGCCGGTACCGTGCCGCGACGTCCAGCCCGGCCGACGCGACCGGCTCGTATGAGCGCGGGGTGATGGCCTGCTGCAGCCGCAGGGCCAGGCGGTGTTCCTCCTCGGCCCGTTCCTCGGTGTCCGCCAGCTGCTCGCGGGCGACGGCGAACGCGAGCCGGGTGTGGTAGTCGGCGGACACGTCCTGGTACGCGCCCCTGATAGCGGTCACGGTCCCGGCCGGGTCGCTGACCGGCTCGGCGTAGGCCCGCATCTGGCGCACACTGCCGTCGTCGGCCCGGATCACGCGGAAGGCGACGGCGCCTTCCCTGTGCTCGTGCAGCAGCGTGTCCCTGAAGCCCAGCACGGCTGGGATGTCCTCGGTCGGCACGCGGGTGTGCAGGTCCGCGACCGGGACCGGGACGCCGGGCTCCTGCCCGAACAGCGCGAACGTCGGCTTGGTCCAGTGCACCTCGCCGGTCAGCAGGTTCTCCTCCCAGCCGCCGATCCGGCCGAGGCGCTGCGCGTGCTGCAGCAGGGTGGCGAGGCGGTCGGCGTCATCCGCCGTGCGCCAGGCGATGGCCACGCCGTCGTAGAGCGGCGCGATCCGGACCGCGGCGGTCACGTCGCCGGCCGCGTGCTGCGGCTCGCCTGTGGTCAGCGCGGCCAGGCACCGGTCGAACAGCCCCCCGGTGAGCGCGGCGGCCGGATACATCTCGAGCAGGCGGCAGCCGGCCAGCTCGGCGGTTCCGCGGCCCTCCGGGTCGCGGAACCCGTCGCTGACGTGCTCGATGCGGAAGTCCGTCACCTCGCCGGCGTCGTTCCTGGCCGGGTGCGCGAACAGGAACCCGTCCAGCAGGCCGTCCATGAGGCCGAAGACCCAGGAGGCGCGGTGCCGGGCGGCCAGGTCACTGCCGGGAAGCTGGGTGCTGAGGGTCTGGGCGGCGAGGTCGGCCAGGGCCGCGAGCTGCCGGTGCAGCGGTACCGAGAAGTCGCCGAGCGGCTCCGGCCAGCAGACCACCATGGAACCGACCGTCACGCCGGCGTCGCGGAGCGGCAGCCCGGCGCGGGCGCCGCCGGGCCAGCGGCCCATCAGCGGCCGGTCGTCGCCCTCCGGGGGGCCGCCGGGCCACCAGATCTCCGCGCCTTGGTCGGCCGCCTCCTGCGGCAATGTTCGCATATCCGGATGTATCCGGCGCCATCGTCCGGCCTCGCGTGTGCCGAAACCGGCCTGGCCAATGAGTTCGAGGCCGCCGTCCGGCTCGGTCAGCCAGAGGGCCACCGCGACGGCGCCCGCCGGGGCCAGTGCCTCGTCCAGCAGGGCGCTCGCCACCGCGGCGCCGTCGGGCGCGGCTTCGATGGCCGCCCAGGCCAAGCTGAACCGGCGCATGCCGGGATCCGGGGCCTCGCCTGGCGACGGCTGACGGGTGATCTGCGCGGCCAGCTCGGCGACGCTGCCCCCGGCCTTCTCCGCCAGGCGGGTGAGCTGCTGCCGCGCCTCGGTCGGCGAGCAGCCGAGCTGCTCCATGAGCATGCCGGTAGCCAGGTCGACAACGCTGCGGGCGGCGGCCTGGGAGCGGATCTCCTCCAGCTCCCGGCGCTGCCGGACGATAAGCTCGTTAAGCCGGGCCACGTCGGCGCCGCTCGCTACGCCAGCGCCGCTGGCTTCTGTCACCTGCACCCGCCTTCCCCGCGATCACCCTTCAGCGGGAGAATCACACGCTACCGCCTGCTTAGTTATTAGCGGCTATTCTCCGCCAACACATGGAGTGACAGGATCGGTCTGTCGCAGGGCGCACGGCAGGCGTGCGGGCACCCGTCCTGCGGCGAGAAGGAGCGCCGATGACAACAACCAGGCAGCGGGTCGGCGAGTCCGACGACAGCCGGCTGGAGCGGCTGCTGACCGGCCTGACCGCGGTGCGCAGCGGGAACTTCAGCACCCGCCTGCCCGTCGCTGACGACCCGCTGATGAACGAGATCGCCGCCGTGTTCAACGGGATGAACGATCAGCTCGCCCTGTTCACCTCCGAGGTCACGCGGGTGGCCCGCGAGGTCGGCACCGAGGGCAGGCTCGGCGGTCAGGCCGAGGTGCCCGGCCTGACCGGGACCTGGAAGGACCTCACCGACTCGGTGAACTCGATGGCCGGCAACCTCACCGGCCAGGTCCGCGACGTCGCGCAGGTGGCCACCGCGGTGGCCAAGGGTGACCTGGGTCAGAAGATCACCGTGGACGTCAAGGGCGAGATGCTCGAGCTGAAGAACACGATCAACACGATGGTCGACGAGCTGTCGGCGTTCGCGGACGAGGTGACGCGGGTGGCCCGCGAGGTGGGCACCGACGGCCGGCTGGGCGGTCAGGCGCGGGTGCCGGGGGTCGGCGGGACCTGGCGTGACCTCACCGACTCGGTGAACTTCATGGCCGGCAACCTCACCGCGCAGGTCCGCAACATCGCGCAGGTCACCACCGCGGTGGCCAAAGGCGACCTCAGCCAGAAGATCACCGTGGATGCGCGCGGGGAGATCCTCGAGCTGAAGAACACGATCAACACGATGGTCGACGAGCTGTCGGCGTTCGCGGACGAGGTGACGCGGGTGGCCCGCGAGGTGGGCACCGACGGCCGGCTGGGCGGTCAGGCGCGGGTGCCGGGGGTCGGCGGGACCTGGCGTGACCTCACCGACTCGGTGAACTTCATGGCCGGCAACCTCACCGCGCAGGTCCGGTCCATCGCGCAGGTGGCCACCGCGGTGGCCAAGGGCGATCTGAGCCAGAAGATCACCGTGGATGCGCGCGGGGAGATCCTCGAGCTGAAGGAGACCATCAACACGATGGTCGATCAGCTGTCCCTGTTCGCCGACGAGGTGACGCGGGTGGCCCGCGAGGTCGGCACGGAGGGTCACCTCGGCGGCCAGGCCGCGGTCCGGGGCGTGTCCGGGACCTGGGAGGACCTGACCGACAACGTCAACGTGATGGCGTCCAACCTGACCGCGCAGGTCCGGTCCATCGCCCAGGTGGCTACCGCCGTCGCCCGCGGTGACCTGAGCCAGAAGATCACTGTTGCCGCCCAGGGTGAGGTCGCGGCCCTGGTCGAGGCCATCAACGGCATGGTCGACACGCTGAGTGCGTTCGCAGGTGAGGTGACCCGGGTGGCCCGCGAGGTCGGCACCGAGGGCATGCTCGGCGGGCAGGCCGTGGTCCCCAACGTGGCCGGGACCTGGAAGGACCTGACCGAGAACGTCAACTCGATGGCGAACAACCTGACCGGCCAGGTCCGCAACATCGCTCAGGTCACCACCGCCGTGGCCAATGGCGACCTGTCGAAGAAGATCGACGTGGACGCGCGCGGAGAGATCCTGGAGCTCAAGACCACCATCAACACCATGGTCGACCAGCTCTCCGCGTTCGCTTCCGAGGTGACCCGGGTGGCCCGCGAGGTGGGCAGCGAGGGCCGCCTCGGCGGGCAGGCCGAGGTCGAAGGGGTGTCCGGCACCTGGAAGCGGCTGACTGAGAACGTCAACGAGCTGGCGGGGAACCTCACCCGCCAGGTGCGGGCGATCGCCGAGGTGACCAGCGCGGTCGCCACCGGCGACCTGACCCGGTCGATCACGGTCGAGGCCCAGGGCGAGGTCTCCGAGCTCAAGGACAACATCAACTCGATGGTCCGGTCGCTGCGCGAGACGACCAAGGCCTACCAGGAGCAGGACTGGCTGCAGTCCAACCTGGCCCGGATCGCGGGCCGGATTCAGGGCCACCGCGACCTCAACGTGGTGGCAGAGCTGATCATGGACGACCTGGTCCCGCTCGTCGGCGCGCAGCATGGAACGTTCTTCCGGGCCGAGAGCAACGGCGGCGAGACCCAGCTGCGCCTCATCGCCGGCTACGGGCTGCGGGCCGACATCGAGGCGCCGAGCCAGTTCCGGCTCGGGCAGTCGCTGATCGGCCAGGTGGCCAGGACGAGGAAGCCGATCGTGGTGAGCGATCTGCCGGCCGACTACGTGAAGATCTCCTCCGGGCTCGGCGAGGCGGCTCCGGTCAACCTCATGATCCTGCCGATCGTGTTCGAGGACCAGGTCCTCGGGGTCATCGAGGCGGGCTCGTTCAGCCGGTTCACCCAGGTGCACCAGGACTTCATGGAACAGCTGACGGAGACCATCGGGGTCAACGTCAACACGATCATCGCGAACTCGAGGACCGACGCGCTGCTGGACGAGTCGCAGCGGCTCGCCGAGGAGCTGCAGGCTCGCACGGGGGAGCTCCAGGTCCGCCAGGACGAGCTGCAGAGCTCCAACGCCGAGCTGGAGGACAAGGCCGCGCAGCTGGCCCGCCAGAACCGGGACATCGAGATCAAGAACATCGAGATCGAGCAGGCCCGGCAGGAGCTGGAAGAGCGCGCCCGCCAGCTCGACCTGGCCTCCAGGTATAAGTCCCAGTTCCTGACCAACATGTCCCATGAGCTCCGTACGCCACTCAACAGCCTGCTCATCCTGGCCCGGTTGCTCGCTCACAACCCCGAGCAGA
The DNA here is from genome assembly GCA_963739645.1 of uncultured Actinomycetota bacterium. Taxonomy (GTDB): domain Bacteria; phylum Actinomycetota; class Actinomycetes; order Streptosporangiales; family Streptosporangiaceae; genus JASHPR01. The sequence goes on along the minus strand of CAVUBM010000047.1, from coordinate 88,071 downwards.
ACCTCACGCCCAAGCAGGTCGAGTACGCGAACGTCATCCACTCGTCCGGGGCCGACCTGCTGCAGCTCATCAACGACATCCTCGACCTGTCCCGCGTCGAGGCCGGGAAGATGGAGCTGCACCCCGAGCGGTTCTCCCTGGGTGCGCTGGTGGACGACCTGCAGGCCGTGTTCCAGCCGCTGACCGCGGAAAAGGGCCTCGAGTTCGTGGCCGCGCCGTCCCCAGGGGTTCCCGCCGAGCTGCTCACCGACCGGCAGCGGCTGCGGCAGATCCTGCACAACCTGCTGTCGAACGCGGTCAAGTTCACCGAGTACGGGCAGGTGGAGCTGAAGATCACCGCGGCCGGGCCGCAGCCCGACACCGCGGAGCCGTTCCTGGCGTTCTCGGTGACCGACACCGGTATCGGCATCAGTGAGCCGAACCTCGAGGTCATCTTCGGCGCCTTCCAGCAGGGGGACGGCACCACCAGCCGCCGCTACGGCGGGACCGGGCTGGGCCTGGCCATCTGCCGCGAGCTCGCCACCCAGCTCGGCGGGCGGATCACCGCGCGGAGCGTCCCCAGCGAGGGCAGCACGTTCACCCTCTACCTGCCGGTCAGCTACGCGCGCCCGGACGACGCGGTTGAGTTCGCGGGCGCCCGGCCGGAACTGCCCGCTGCCGGGAACGGGCAGGTCACCGACGCACGGGCCACCAGCCCGGTGAGTGATGAAGCGCCCGCCGCGGCCAAGGACCCGCTCGAGGGTGCGCACGAGAGCCTGCGCGGCAAGAGAGTCCTGGTCGTCGACGACGACCTGCGCAACGCCTTCGCGATCAGCAGCATCCTGGAGCTCTACGGCATGACCGTCCTGCACGCGCCCGACGGCCACACCGGCATCGAGATGCTCTGCACCGACAGCAACATCGACATCGTGCTGATGGATGTGATGATGCCGGAGATGGACGGGTACGCCACCACCGGCGCCATCCGCGAGATCCCCGAGCTTGAGGGCCTGCCCGTGATCGCCGTGACCGCCCGGGCCATGCACGGCGACCGGGACAAGAGCATCGCCGCAGGGGCCAGCGACTACGTCACCAAGCCGGTGGACACCGAGGAGCTGCTGAGCTGCATGGAGCGCTGGATCGGGTCCAGGTAACGGGCCCGGCGGTCCTGCCCGCTACTGGTAAGTAAGGCGGGTACCGCTGCCGCCCGGATCGTGACACCCTGGAAGGGGCGCCACCGTTCCAGGCCGGGCGCACATGCCGGATGGAGGTCGCCACGTCCACCCCAGACATCGCGCAGGACGATGCTGGCCTGCTCAGCCTCGGCGATGCTTCCGAGCCCCGATCGCTGAGCCAGCTAGTGGACCTGGCCGCACGCCAGGTGCCTGCGTGCTCCGGGGCGGCGGCCATACTCTGGCGCGACGGCGAGCCGGTGGTGGTGGCGGCGAGCCACCCGTCCCTGCCCGAGCTGATCGAGGTGCAGGTCCGCTGCGAGCGCGGGCCGATCCTGGATGCGCTCGGCGGAGAGGAGCCGGTGAGCTGCCCCGACACGCTCGAGGAGACCCGGTGGCCGGAATACGCCAGCGTGGCGCTGCGCCAGGGGGTCAGGTGCTCGCTCAGCCTGGCCTACCGGTCCGGTACCGAGGCGGTGAGCCTGTCCCTGTTCGGCGCCCGGCCCAGGATGCTGGAGGCGGATTCGGTCGCGCTGGCCGAGCGGCTGGTCGCCTTCGGCGGCTCGGTGATCGGCTTCGCGTCCGAATACGGCGAGGCCCGGCGCGCGGCCCGGCAGCTCAGGGACGCCGCGGAATCCCGTGCGGTCGTCGATCAGGCCAAAGGCGTCCTGATGCACGCGCTCGGCTGCAGCGCCGAAGAGGCCCTGCAGCGGATGCGCCAGGTTTCACAAGCGCGCAACCTGAAGGTGACCGAGGTCGCTTCCCGGGTGATCGAGTCACGCGACCTGGCGGAAATCGGCCTGTCGCGCTAGCCCTCGGCATGCGGTCCAGCCAGCGCAAAGCCGGGGATAGGCTGGATCGTCCGGGCTCTCCCGGTCATCGGGACGGACCACCGGTCGGGCGGCTCGCGGAGCACACAGAGAGCAATACTGATGGCACAGTCTGCGGGTCCGCGGGAGGCAGCGGGTGAGGCCGACCGCCTGAAGGCCAGGCGCGACGCGCTCAGACAGGCGGCCGGCCTGTCGGGAGCGGGGCTCAAGCCCCTGCTCGACGCGGCGCTGGCTGAGCTAGACGGCGCGGTCGAGGCGCTGGCCGGCGCGAGCGACCAGGCGGCACGGGATCGCGCCGGGGATCCCGACGGCGGTCCGCACGCCGAGCGGCGGTTGCTGCAGGCCGTTTTCCAGCAAGCCCCGGTTCCGATGTTCCTGCTCGGGCTCGACGGCACCGTGCGCCGCGCGAACTCGGCCGCAGGCCAGCTCGTGGGCTCGGGCCCGGGCTACCCGACCGGGAAGCTGTTCACCGCGTTCGTAGACCTGCCGTTCCGGGCAGCGGTGCAGTCGCAGCTCGCCACCGTGGTCCGCACCGGCGAGGTCCGCCAGCTGCACTGCGGGGTGCTCGCCGCGGACGGCGTGGCTGAGTACGCGGTCACCGCGTGCCCGGTCCAGGTGCGGGGCGATGCCGGGCAGCTGCTCGTGGCGGTCGGCCCGCCTGGTGCCGTCCCGCCCGGCACGCACCCGGAGCCGGAGCCGCCGCGCGGCGAGCCGGCTGACGGGGTGCTGCAGTCGGTCACCCGCCGCCTCGATCTGGTGACCTCCGCCACCAGGATCCTGCTGGAGAACGCCACCCACAGCGAGTCGGTCACCATGCAGAGGTTCGGGCGCCTGCTGGCGCGTGAGCTGTCCGCGTGGCTGATCCTGGACGTGGAACGGCACCAGCGGCTGCGCCGGCAGCTGGCGGTGGGACCGGAGGACCAGCCGTCCGACGAGCTGGCCCGCGCCGTGGCCGCGGTCGATCCGCCACCCAGGTCGGCGGCGGTCAGCGTGCATGAGTCGGGCAGCTCCCTGCTGGTCGCGCACGTCGAGGATCCGGGCATCCTCGGCGACGGCCCGGATGGCGTGCCGCTGCTCATGCAGCTGGGGGCGACCTCGGTGCTCTGTGTGCCGATCTCGGACGGTGAGCGCAGCTACGGCGCGCTGACCTTGGCCCGGCTCGGCGGTCACGGGCACTTCGGCATGGCCGACGTCGGGCTGGTCGAGGAGCTGGGGGAGCAGCTGGGGCTGGCCATCAGGGCGGGCCGGATGCTCAGGCACCGCGCCGAGATCGCCGATGCGCTGCAGGCCAGCCTGCTGCCGCGGCAGCTGCGCCAGATCCCGGGGGCCGAGGTGGCCGCCGGCCACACCCCCGCCTCCAGGGCCCAGGATGCAGGCGGCGACTTCTACGACATCTACCCCGCCAGGGACGGGTGGGGTGTGTCCATCGGCGATGTCTGCGGGAAGGGCCAGGACGCGGCGGCGGTGACCGCCGCCGCGCGGCACGCGATCCGGGTCCTGGCCCACTGGGAACGCGATCCGGCCGGGGTGCTGCGCAGCGCGAACGAGATCATGATGGAGGAGGAGTTCGGCGGCCGCTTCGTCACCGCCAACGTCGGTCACCTGAGCTGGCAGGACGGCCGCCTGCACGTCGTGCTCGGCAGCGCGGGTCACCCGTGGCCGGTGCTGGTCAAACCGGACGGCAGGACGCAGGTTCTGCAGGGCGGCGGGCTGCCGCTTGGGATCTTCCCCGATGCCGAGCCCGCGACCCAGGAGCTCGACCTGGATCCCGGTGACCTGCTGTTCTTCTTCAGCGACGGCCTGACCAGCGCGTGCGGTCCGGACATGGTGTACTTCGAGGACCGGCTCACCGACGAGCTCGCGGCGCTCGGCGGCGAGTCACCCGGGCATGTGATTTCCCGCGTGCAGGAGGTCGTGGTGGAGTTCTGCCGCGGCGTGATGCGGGATGACGTGACCATGCTGGCCGTGCGGGCCGGCGAGCCCCCGGCCGACTGAGCTCAGGTCCGCGCGCCAGCCTCCGGGCCCACGACGTGGCCGCGCAGGTAGTCCAGCGCGCCAGCCAGCAGCCGGGATACGTGCATCTGGGAGATGCCCAGCCGCTCCCCGATCTCGGTCTGGGTCATGTTCCCGTAGAACCGCATCATGAGCAGCCGCTGCTGACGCAGCGGCAGGTCGCCCCAGTGCGTCCACACGGCCTCCATGTCGAGGGCGTGCTCAAGCTGCGGGTCCTCCGCCCCCATGAGATCGGCCAGGCTCGCGGTGTCCTGGCCGTCCGCCAGCGGGGCGTCCAGCGACGAGGCCTGGAAGACCAGGTCCGCGCGCTGCGCGTCGCGCAGCTCATCGTCGCTGACCCCCAGGCGCTCGGCCAGCTCATCGGCCCGCGGCGACCTGGCCAGGCTCTGGGTCAGGTCGGCGCGAGCCCGCCTGAGCTCCAGCCGCAGCTCCTGCACGGACCGCTTGACGTGCACCTGCCAGCGCTTGTCCCGGAAATGCCGCTTGATCTCGCCGCTCACGCACGGCTGAGCGTAGGCCGCGAGGTTAGTGCCCACGGACGGGTCAAAGTTGTTGATGGCCTTGAGCAGCCCGACGTAGCCGACCTGCATCAGCTCCTCCTGCGGCTCCGGGCTCTGCCGGTATCGCTGCGCGCAGGAGCGGACCAGCGACTGATACCTGGCGACCAGCTTCTCGCAGGCGATGTCGCGGCCGTCTGACCCGCGGGGCAGTGACTGAACCAGACGCACCAGCTCGTTGTCGGTTGCGTCTTCGAGCTGGGATGTGCTGGTCGGCAGGTGGATGACTGAGGCTGTCATTGGTTAGATCCCCTCCACAGCGGCAACTTGTCAGGTTGTGCCCTCCGTGCGAGGCTCAAACATTTTGCCGGATACAGCGTCAACGTCCCGTCCTCAGCGGCCGCGGTCGGCACCAGCGGCTGGTGGCGGCGCCCGGCGAGCCTCGGACGTGCTGCCGGGCTCCGCACCTTCCCTGCTACCTGAGCCGATGGGACCCAAACATCGCAGCTCACCAGAGGTGAGGGCGGCCTGTATCCGGGTAGAGCAACTGCCTCACGGCCAGTGATCCGTGGGCGGCATCCCGACGGCGGACCGCCCCGGCGCAGGGAAAGGGGCGTTCGAAATGAACCACGGCAACGAGAGCGGGGAAGACGAACGCGGTCAGGCGCGGCGCACGGCCGCGGAGTCGGAGGCAGACAGGTGGTCGCGGGAAACCGGGTACCAGCCGAGCGGTAACCAGGTGCGGGAAGAGCCCGTTCCGGCCAGCCACCATGAGGAACGCGGTCAGGAGGCGGAGGTGCGTAACGAGGAGCATTCCGCGGACAACCTCGAGGCCGGGCCGTCGCGGAGAGCCAGGAGCGAGTAACGCCGTGGTTGCCCGTGAGGAAGATGCGGAGCAGGCGGCTACCGATGAGGTGCCAGTGACTGAGGAGGAGGCGTTCGCGGGGTTCACGCTCGACCAGATCGATGTGGGCGAGGCCACCCTGCGGGTCCGCTACGGGGGATCCGGGCCGCCGCTGCTGCTGCTGCACGGGCATCCCCGCACGCACTGGACCTGGCACCGGGTCGCCCCGCTGCTGGCCGGCGGCCACACCGTGGTCTGCCCCGACCTGCGCGGGTACGGCGAATCGTCCAAGCCACCCACGACCGACGACCACGCCCCGTACTCCAAGCGCGCCATGGCGGGGGACTGCCTCGCGCTGATGCTGAAGCTTGGCCACGACCAGTTCGCTGTCGCCGGCCACGATCGGGGCTGCTACGTGGCGTTCCGCCTGGCCATGGACCATCCCGAGGCCGTCTCCCGCCTCGCCGTGCTGGACGGCATCCCGATCGGAGAGGCCCTGGCCCGCTGCGACGCCAACTTCGCGGAGCAGTGGTGGCACTGGTTCTTTCTCGGAAATCCGGCCGCTGGGGCCGAGCGGGTCATCAACGCCGACCCGGAGGCCTGGTATCACAGCGACCGCTACCGGGCGCAGATGGGTGAGCAGGCGTGGCAGGACTACCTGCGGGCCATCCGTGACCCGGCCACCGTGCACGCGATGTGCGAGGACTACCGCGCCGGCCTCGGCATCGACCGGGGCCATGACGACGCCGACCGTGCCGCGGGGCGCCAGGTGAGCTGCCCGGTCCTGGTGCTCTGGGCCGCGCTCGACGACATGGGCGCCCTGTACGGCGACCCGGCCGCGGTCTGGAGGCGCTGGGCCGACCAGGTGAAGGGCTCACCGATCGTCTCGGGGCACCACATGGCCGAGGAGGCTCCCGACGAGCTAGCGGCCGCGCTGCTCGAGTTTCTCGGCTCGTAAGAACTCGGCCGGTCCGTTCGCGATGTATCAGCGAGTCTCCGCTGGCTGGTCGTTGTCGCTGGCCTTCGACGCTTCTCAGCTTCCTCGTGTCGCGCAGCTCCACGAACGGCTCCTGGTCAGGTGGCGTCCCGCCGGCCATGGCGCGCCCGCGTTCAAGCTCGGCGTTGAACTCGGCGCCGAGCAGGATGACGACGTTGGAGATCCACATCCAGATCAGGAAGATGATCACGCCGGCGATGCTGCCGTAGACCTTGTTGTAGTGGCCGAAGTTGGCGACGTAGAGCGCGAACAGCCCGGAGGCGATGAGCCAGAGCACCACGGCCACGATCCCGCCCGGGCTGACCCAGCGGAACCCGTGCTTGGCGTTCGGGGTGGCCCAGTACAGGATCGCGAGCATCAGGCTGAAGATGATCAGCAGCACCGGCCACTTGGCGATGTCCCAGGCGGTGATCGCGGCCGAGCCGACGCCGAGCACCTGCCCGACGTGGCGGGCCAGGCCGCCGGTAACCACCACGATCAGCGCTGACGCGCCGAGCAGCACGATGAGCAGGAGGGTAACGCCGAAGCGCAGCGGCATCGTCTTCCAGACCGGCCGGCCCTCGGGGACGTCGTAGATCGCGTTGGACGCGCGCATGAACGCCGCCACGTAGCCGGATGCCGACCACAGGCCGATGATGATCGCCACGACGGCCACCAGGCCGCGCGCCATGGCTCTGCTGCAGATGGGTGACGGCGTTGACGAATGATGCTGCCGCACCGAGCTCGGTGCTGCGGCGGTCAGGTTGGTGATCAGCGGCTGGGTGGCCGACTTCCCGATCAGACCGAGCAGCGAAACCAGGACCAGCAGCGCGGGAAAGATCGACTGAATGCTGTAGTAGGTCAGCGCGGCGGCCCTGTCCTCAGGAAGTCGTCCTTGAACTCCTGGATAGATCGCTTGCCGCGGCCACCCACGAGCCGCGCCCGAGCTCGGTCGGCGTGGCCGGGACGGTACGTGCTTCCGCCGGGGGGTGCGTCCGTGCGCGCAGCGACTGATTCGGCCCTGTCCGGGCCTCCGGTGCTCGTCACGAGCCCTCGTCACCCGGCCACGTGCCGGTGAGCTTCTGGGTTCCCTCCGCCGCGGTGCGATCAAGCGCGGCCTTGATCACGGCGAAGATCGCTCCCTGCAGCGCGGCGGCGATCAGGATTTCCCGCCAGCCCCGGTCGGCGTCGGTCGCCTGGGGCGCGTCGTCTTCGTGAGCCGCGAGTTTCCATATCTGCTTGAAGACCGCCCCGGCCACCAGCCCGCCCAGAACACTGACCAGCAGGCTGAGCGGCTTATAGAGGACCTTGATCATTTACGGCTCCTTCGCACAATGATGATGCAGGCCAGCAGCGCCCCGGCAGCGATCGCGGCGGCCAGCACCGCGGGATTGCTTCTCCGGGCGGTGGTGGCCACCTGCCTGACCGCCCCCTGGACGTGGTCCGGCAGCGCCTGCCAGGCCCCTGCGCCGGCGACCTCCGCGCTGCCCTGCACCTGTTCGGCAGCCGGCCGGGTCGCGGAGAGAACCTTCTGCCTAGCCCTGGCCGTCTTCTCGGTGAGCTCGTCGAGCGCCTGATCGACCCGGGCGGTGGCTTGCCCCCTGGCCTGAGCTGCCTTGGCGGCGGCTTGCTCCTTGGCCTGGGCGGCCCGGGCGGCGGCGTCCTCCTTGGCCTTGCTGGCCTTTTGCCTGGCCCGGGCGGTCACGTCCGTCTTGGCCGCGAGCGCCTCGACCGTCTCGCCCAGCTCCTGGCGGGTCCGCTCGATGTCCTCCCTGAGCTCCGCATCCTGGCCGTGGTCGGCGCCCTTTCCTCCGGATTGCCCAGCGCTCATCGGTGTGCCCTCTCTTTCAGCTCCTCGACGTCGGCCTTGACGCTGCCGATGGTTTCTCCTGGAACCGGCGGCGTGGCCTTCTTCAGCCGGCTCCTGCCGATCATCGCGGCGATGGCCGCCAGAAGCAGCAGCACGACTCCGACGATGAGCGCGGCGAGCCACGCGGCGACCACCCCGGCGATCGCGATGACCGCGCAGGCGATCAGGCAGCCCAGGCCGAACCAGGCGAATACGCCGCCGCCCGCGAACATTCCCAGGCCCAGCCCGGCCTGCTTGCCCTTGCGGGTCATCTCCAGCTGCGCCAGCCGCAGCTCATCGCGGACCAGGCGGGATATCTGCTCAGACAGGTCCTTCACGAGCTCACCAGCCGGGCGGTCTTCCGCCCGGGCCGGGGTCGTTACCTGCGTTTCGTTCTCCATCGGGCGCACCTTCCCGTCACGTTCCGCTGCGCCTACCCCTGAATGCGCGCTCCTAACGCGTGTGTGATTTCGGTCCGTCGGCAGGTTTCGGCCAGGTTTCGGCCTGCGTCGTTCTACGGCGTCTATCGGATCGTGGAGAAGCTGCAGGACCGCTGTCGCCCGCGGCGACCACGAGTCATGACGGAGCGTTTTCCAGGACCGGCACGGCCGGGCTCGCGGCTGTGATCAGGTGCGTGGCCACGGACTCCGAGCGTTCCCGCAGCAGCGCGGTGAGATCGTCGGTGGCCGCGTCAAGCACCGGGCCGAACACGCTCGCCTCCACGGTCTCCAGCAGGAAGACGATGAGGTCGCTGTCCTCGGTGACCTTGGTGCGGTCGGCGTCGCGGTGGTTCCAGTGCCGGGTCAGCACCCCGGCCGCGTCGGTATACACCACCTCGCCGGGCCGCGGGTGCTCGACCGTCCCCGGCTCACCCAGCGGGGTGAACGGCTCCGCGCCCGCGGCGAAGCGGATCTCGACATCGCCCTCGACCCGGCGCAGGTCGAACGCCCCGGCGGGCACGCCGAAGGTGGCGGAGATCAGGTTGTAGGCGTCCACGGCCGGGTTGATCCGCGGCAGGCGGCCGGAGCGGGCGAGCCGCCGCCGCAGCGCGTCGACGCTGGGCCGCTCCCGCCGCGGGTTGGTCCCGAACGCGCGGTAGGCCGCATGCCACGAGGCGATATGGGGGTCATCCTCGCCCGCCGCCGCACCTGCCTCGAGAGCAGCGAGCCGCGCGTCCACCTCGGGCCACGGCTTCTGCCCGGCAAAACCAGCGGCCACGATCGCGTCGATCCGGAGATCACCGAACGCGGCGCAGACCTCCGCCGTGACCGCCAGCCGGGTCATATCGTCAGACTCCTTCGCCCATCGTGAGATCGGTGCGAGCCTAGCCCTGGCGCCGTACCGGTCAGGCGAAAACCGCTCGTACCCGGCGCACGGCGTCAGTGACCGGCATCAGCTGCTCGTCGGCGGGCAGGCTGGGCGGCCCGGTCGGCTTGGTACCGGACCGCTCGGCGTCCACCAGGCCGCGGAGCACGGCTTCCAGCTCCCGGACAGCCTCCGGCGCAGGGAGGGCCGCGCCGTGATCGGCGGCCACGGCCACCGCCGTGATGGCGTCCAGCGCCTGCTCCAGGCCCACGACAGCGGGCCACCAGGTAGTGGCCTGGCGGCTGAGGGCGGGCGGTTCCGAGAGCGTGCGCTGAAACTCGGCGCGAAGGTCAGACAGGGCTCGGTAAGCCCGGCGGCGCAGCCGGTGCCGCTCCGGGGACCGCTGCACGAGGGCCTGCTCCAGATACTCACACACGCTGGTCACCGTGTCGGCGAACTGCCCGGGCAGGTGCGCGTTCCACATTCTCGGCCACGGGGCGTAGCCGATCACCAGCACGATCCCGCAGCCGAGCAGCGTGTCAATCAGCCGGGCCTCGGCCAGCCGCCACCCGGTGCGGTTGGGCAGGTCGATGAGCAGTACCACCAGCGGGGTGAGGAACACCGACATCAGGCCGTAGTTGCGGCTGCGCCCGTAGGGGAGCAGCGCGGCGAAGACGGCCACGGGTATCAGCAGCAGCGCCCCGTACGGCACCGAGACCAGGATCACCGTGCCGATCACCGCTCCGGCGACGGTCCCAGCTCCCCGCTGGATGGCGCGGGCGAACACCGAGCCGAAGTCCGGCTTCATCACGATCGCCACCGTGAGCACCACCCAGTACGAGCGCTCCAGCGGCAGGATTTCGCTCATCACCGCGGCCACCCCGATGCACACCATGAGCCGGGCGGCGCTCAGCCGGATCAGCCGCCCGCCGCGGATCTCGTCGATCGCGTCGGCCAGCCGCTCCTGGCGGCTCTTCCGCCGGAGCCGCTGCTGCGCCGCGGGGATCCGGTCGGCGGTGAGCAGCCGGGCCGCGCCCGCCAGCGCCTCGCAGAGCGCCTGCGCACCCGGGCTTGACCGCCAGGGCGGCGGGACGGCCGGCGGTGCCGTGCCCAGCTGGATCGCGTCGGCCAGCTGCTCGGCTGCGGCGGTGACCGCCGGGGGCGGCGGACTGCCTTCCTGGGCCACCGCGGCGGCCCCCTCGGTGGTCAGGTGGCTCTGGATCAGCAGCGCGACCAGCCGCATCATCCGCCGGTCCCGCCCGCTTGATGCCGCGCGGACGGCCAGCAGCTGGTCGTAGGCGGTGTTCAGCGCGGCGGTCAGGTCGCGCCGGCTCGCGGTGAACTGCGCCGTGCCCACCGACCGCAGCTCACGGGCCAGGGCCCGGTACACCTCGGCCACGCTCCGCTGCTCGGCGGCGTGCGGGAAGAGGATCCAGCCCGGCAGGATGAGCACCATCGCCCAGGCGGCGCCGGCCAGGAACAGCAGCGGCGCATGCCACAGGGGCCGCAACGCGCCGAGCGGGCCGGTGCCGAGGGTGGTGTAGACGATGAGCTGCAGGCCGGCCGTTGACGCGGTGCTGCCCCCGGCGCTGAGCAGCGCGGACACACCTGCCACCAGAATCAGGGCTACCACCGCGATCCATCCCTGGCCATGGACCAGGCCACCGATCAGCAGGCCGACGGTGCCGCCCAAGCCGGTGGCCGACGCCACCCGCCGGAGCCTGACGGGGTACGGGCCGCCGATGTCCACCACGCTGGCGCTCAGCGCGCCCATGGCCGGGAGCAGGCCGAGCGCGATCCGGTCCGTGGCGAGGCCCACGGCCAGCGGCGCGCTCACCGCGCACGCGGCACGGATCATCAGCGCCCACGGCACCGGCACCCGGCGCGGCCGGACAGCCTCGATCAGCCAGGCTGGCGCGACTGCCTCGCGGAGCCTGGCGGCCGACTGCGGCACTCTTCTCAGCGCTTGGCCTCGCTGTCGTCTGCGGCCGTCCGGTCGCGGCCTTTAGAGATCGTCTGCCCCGATGAGGGCGGCCCGCAAGCCTGAGCCAGGAGACGCAGCGGTGCCCGTGACAGCCGCGCCGTGACTACCGGATCTCGAGCCGGTCCGGGCTGGGCTCGGTGTAGCCGGTTCCCTGGGCCGGCAGCAGGCCCGGAACCGGTGGCAGGCCGGGCAGGGACGGCACACGCCGCAGGCTGCTGAGGCAGGGCGCGCGCGCCACCATGATCACGCCGGTCACGAGGGCCGCGATACCCACGGCCTGCAGCGCCAGCATGCCCGGCGAGATGGTGATGACGTCGCCGAACACCACCACGCCGAGGAGTATCCCGGCGACGGGTTCGGCCGCCGTTATCGCCGGCAGCGAGGCATGCAGCGGCGCGGCGCTGAACGAGTTTTCCATCAGCCACAGCCCGATGACGCTGGCGGCGATCAGGCAGTACACCGGCCAGCTGGTGAACAGCGTGACGAACGAGTGCGCGTCTATGATCTGGACTACGCGGCGGGTCAGCGCATCCGAGATGCCGAAGACCAGGCCGGCGCCCGTCCCGGTCAGCGTGGCCCGCAGCTGGCCGGAACGCCGCCTGCCCGCGTGAACGAAGCAGTAGGCGACCGCCGCGATCCCGGCCGCGGCCGGCCACGCGGCGGGTGAGCCGAACGACTCCGACGGTGCTCCGGCGGAGCGCGCGAGCGACAGTGCGGCCACGCCACCGCTGAGCATCACCGCGCCGATCACCTCGGTAACCCGCAGCGGCTGGCCCGACAGCGGTACCGCCAGGGCCAGGGCGAAGATCAGGTTTGTGGCCAGCAACGGCTCGTACAGCGACAGCACCAAATGACCGACGGCCCAGGCCGACAGCAGCTGACCGAGCACCATCACGGCCAGGCCAGCGAGCCACCGTGGCCGGTGCATCAGGTCGGTGATCAGCCGCAGCCGCAGGAAGTAGGCCTTCGGCGCCTGCTCGGCCGCGTGCTGCTGCAGCACGAAGCCCACGCCGAGCACCATTGCGGAGATCAGGCAGATCGCGATGGCCATGTCACTCAGCGTCCGGCAGGCCCGGGGTGGTGATGCCAGGTCGCGTCACGGCGTGGTAAGCCTCCTCCAGCCATGCGGACAGTATCCCGGCCACGGGGCATACGCAAAGCCACGACGGCGAAATGCGGACCTGAGCGCAGAAGCCGCGGGGCCCGGCGCACGGGGGACGAGACGCCGAGCCCGCGGCGTATGTCGCGGGCTACCCCGCTGGAGTCGGGCTAATCACGCTGTGCGCAGTAATTCGGGTGATCTGGCCGGCTAGCGGGGCTGGGCGGCCCAGCCATCGGGATCGGTCTGCACGGCCGGATCCGTTTGCATACCGGCCGGGCCGGGTTTCGGCTTCTCGCTCAGCCGCCCCTGATCCGTAGCGGCCAGCGATGCGGCCACGCTGGGATAGATGTCGATCAGGTGATCGACTCCGGTGATGTCGAATACCCGCCGCACCGCGTGCGTGCTGACCACCAGGCGCATCCCCGCACCGTTGGCCGCGGCCCGCTTGAGCGTCCGGACCAGGGCGTTCACGCCGGCGGAATCGCAGAACGTGGTCGCGCTCATGTCCACGACCAGCGTGGTGGCGCCGCGGTTGACGACCGAGAGCAGGTCCTCCCTGATCTGGTCGGCGTTGGATATGTCGATCTCCACCGGCAGCGAGACCACGGCCACCTGGCCGAGCCATAGCACCGGGAATCGTTCCCGAGACACGCGTCACCACCCATCTGGGCAAGAGGAGAGGCGGGCCGCGTCTCTGGACCCACGAAGCGATGACCAGCGCATCGCAAGTGAGCATTATCACCGCTGTCCTGATTTGGCACAAGCCAGCCTGCGTCAGCCCTTCTCGGCAGGCTGCCTGACCAGCTAGCCGGACCCGGCGGGCGCGGCCAGGGCGGCGATCTCCGCGTGCGTGGTGAACCAGGGCCGCCCGTGGTCGCGCATGGCCACGATGATCCGCTCGAGCATGCGCAGGCAGTAACCGCGGCCGATGACCTCGGGATGCATGGTGTAGGTCACCAGCCGGCCGTCCTCGGCCTGGGCCGATGCGAACTCCTCGAGCCAGATGCGCTCGACGGACTGCGGGTCGGCCAGCAGGCCGCCCTGATAGGCCGTGTAGCCGAGGAACGGCCAGTCGTCCAGGCTCCAGTGCCCGGGCAGTTCGAGCAGCGCCCGCCCGCCCGCGTCCACCCAGTACGGCCGGTCGTCGCGCATCATGCTGCTCTCGTAGGAGAAGCCCATCTCGCCGAGGAAGGCGAGCGTCTCCGGGGTGAGCTCCCAGGACGGGGACCGGTATCCGTGCGGCCGCACGCCCAGCCGGGACAGGGCCTCAAGGCCCTGCTCGAGCTCGGCCCGCTGGCGGCCGGCGTCCAGCCCGTCGGTGCCCCGGTGCAGGTACCCGTGATGGCCGACCTCGTGCCCGCGTTCGATGATCTCGGACACCGAGTCGGGATAGTGATCGGCGGTGTGGCCGGGAACATAGAAGGTCGACGTGATGTCGTGGGCGTCCAGCAGGTCCAGGATCCGGCCCAGCCCACGCACCGGGCCGTAGCCCGCCTGCGACAGGGTGGTCAGCCGCCGCTCGTACTCGGGGCCCTCGCCCAGCCAGGCCGACTCGGCGTCGACGTCGAAGGTGAGCGCGACGGCGACATCGGCGTCCCCGGGCCAGGCCCGGAGCCGGGCCAGGTTCTCAGGCGGTCTCAAAGCCATGTTCGAGCTCCCAGTCGGTAACGGCATGGCGGGCGAGCCGGAGCTGATGACGTGCCATGCCAGCCACGTGATCCCGGATGTTGTCCCCGAACGCGTGACTGGCCAGCTTCGATTCCTCGAACCGCTGGATAGCCTCGGTGAGGTCCATCGGCATGCCCGGCGCCGCTGGCTCTGCCGCGGGCGCGGGCAGTTCGATACCGTCCTCCTCCAGCCCGGCGACGCCCGCGGCCAGCAGCGCGGCGATGGCCAGGTACGGGTTGGCGTCCGCCCCGGGCAGCCGGAACTCCATCCGGAGCGAGGGCCCGCGGCCGACCACGCGCACCATGGCCGCCCGGTTGTCGTAGCCCCAGGCGGCGAACGGTGCCCACCCACCGGGCTGGAGCCTGCGATAGGAGTTCGGCAGCGGCGCGTGCAGCAGCGTGAGCTCGGGCGAGAACACGAGCACCCGCGGCCCCGGTCACGACCGCCGTCCGGCCGCTGAGGTCAACGGACCCGTCGGTCACGGCGGGCGCCCGTCGGGTGATACGCATCGACGGGCACCGGTGACCTGCCCGTCACAGCGAGTGCAGCAGGGCCCGGGCGCTGGCCAGGGTGTGCCGGACATGGCGGGCCGCCGCCTGACTCGCCTTCTCGGCGTCGCCTTGCTGCACCGCGATGAAGATGCGCTGGTGCTCGGTCAGGCTGCGCTGCTGCCACATCACCGTATCGGGCAGCAGCAGCATGATCACGTACAGCTGGCCCCGGACCTGCTCAAGCGCGTCGGTGAGGAAGCGGTTCTTGGCCGACTGCGCGAGCTTGAGGTGAAACCGGGCGTCGAGCTTGGTGAACTCGACGTCGTCGTCGGTGCCTGCCGCGTCGTCGAGCAGCTGGCGCAGCGCAGCGAGATCGGCCGCGGAGCGATGCCGGGCGGCGCGCGCCACGATCCTCGGCTCGAGTTCTATCCGGCAGTCGAGCGCTTCCTCGATCGCCTTCCGCTCCTGGCGGACCCGTTCCTGGAGCTGCTTGGTAGCGCCGTCGTCGCGGTTGTCGCCCACCACGAAGGTCCCCCCGCCACGGCCGCGCCTGCTGGTGACGAGGACCTCCGACTCCAGCAGGCGGATGGCCCGGTGCACGGTCATGATCCCGACGCCGAACACCGCCGCGAGCTCGCGCTCCGGCGGCAATGAGCTCCTGGGGGCGAACAGCCCTAGCGCGATCTCGCGGCGCAACTGCTCGGCCACGTACTCGTGGACGAGAGGCTGCCTCCGCGCCTGCTGGTCGGCGGCATTACCTGCCGCTTCCTCGCTCGCGCTCATCTATGGGCCTGTCCTTCCGCAGGAAGTGTAATGCAACCATAAAGGCCGGAGCAGGGCCAACATTCCTCGGCCGGCTGACCGCGGGTACGGCGCACCGTCATCCCGCGGCGACCAGCGGTCCGGCCGACCTTGACACCCCATGCCGCCCACTATAAGTTCTCGCTGCAACAACTTAAGAGAAATGCAGGAAACCAGTTCCGTGGCTCATACTGCCCGCAACGCAAGGCTTAAGGCTCGCCGGACGGTGAACGCGCCCATACCGTCGGCATCACCGTGCGGCGCATCGTCGCCGTCCCTACGGGAGACCACGTTGCACCGTTCCCGCGTCCTGACCGCCATCGCAGCCTGCCTGCTTGTCCTCGTGGCCGGCTGCTCATCGGGCGGCCAGTCGCAACCCCCGAGTCCGTCCCTCCACGGCGGCAACCTGGTCTTTGATTTCGCCACGGCGCCGCTCGACCTGGATCCGTCGACGAGCGGGGACAATGCCACCTCGATGCAGATGTGGAACGCCTGGTTCCAGTACCTGGTCCAGCCGAACAGCCCGGGACCTGGTTACGCCCCGATGCTGGCCGCGAGCTACAGCATCTCCGCCGACATCGTGCCCATCGGCGAGGACGCCGACGGCCACATCGATGCCGGCGAGCTGCGCGAACAGCTCTCCCGCTACGCTGGCCGGCCGCTGCTGATCGGCAGCTTCTCCGCCGCCTCCAACGTCACCGGCATCCTCAGCGACACCAGCGCCGTCGCCCGCCTGCTGCACGCCCACGGCGCGCTGTCGTTCTGGGACTACGCCGCGGCCGGTCCCTACCTGCCGATCCGCATGGCCGAGTCCCGGCCCGGGGCCGGGGACCACAAGGACGCGGTGTTCCTGTCCCCGCACAAGTTCCCCGGCGGCCCGGTCGCACGCGAGGAGGGGGCGGCACCCCGGCCATCGTGGAATCGATCCGGGCCGGGCTGGTGCTCGGCCTGAAGCAGGCCGTGGGCACGGACCTGATCCAGGCCCGGGAGGAGTACCTGTGGCAGGCCGTCCGGCGCCGCTGGAGAGCAACCCCTCAGATCGAGATCCTCGGCAGCCACGAGGCCCGCCGGCTGCTGATCGTCTCGTTCTGCGTCCGGCACGCCGGCGGGCGCTACCTGCACCACAACTACGTCGTCGCGCTGCTCAACGACCTGTTCGGGATCCAGGCCCGCGGCGGCTGCTCCTGCGCGGGACCCTACGGCCACCGGCTGCTCGGCATCCGCCCTGACCATTCGCAGGCGCTGCGCGAGGAGATCATCCGCGGCTGTGACGGGCTCAAGCCCGGCTGGGTCAGGGTCAGCCTCAACTACTTCATCTCGGCCGCCGCGGCCAGCTTCATCGTGGACGCCGTGGACCTGGTGGCGGCCGAGGGGCACCGGCTGCTGCCGGAGTACCGCTTCGACCCTTACACCGGGCAGTGGCGCCACGCCAGCGCGGCTCAGGCCCGGCTGCGCCTGTCCGAGCTGTGCTACCGCCCTGACGGCATCCTGGCCTACCCGCGCTGCCGCGGGCAGGCCGGCGAGGACGCCTTCCCCGGCTACCTGCAGGAAGCCCGCGCCGTGCTGACGTCCCGGCGGGCGGCCGCGGACGACGGGCCCACCGGCCTGGCCCCCAGCTTCGAGGCGCTGCGCTGGTTCCCGCTGCCCCCGGCCTGCCTTGATGACCGGCTCCCTGATACCCCTGCGGGTATTTTGGCAGGAGTCAAAGGAAGGACGGGCTGATGCAGGTGGACGAGCAGGCCACCGGCCTGGTGCTGAACCGGCTCCGCCGGGCCCAGGGCCAGCTGGCGGGCGTCATCGCGATGGTGGAGTCCGGGCGCGACAGCCGGGATGTCGTCACCCAGCTGACCGCGGTGTCGCGGGCCCTGGACCGTGCCGGGTTCAAGATCGTGGCGAGCCTGATGCGGCAGAGCCTGGCCGGCGACGGCGAGCCGGCGATGAGCGAGGAGCAGGTCGAGAAGCTGTTCCTCACCCTGGCGTGACGGCGAACTGGGCCGCGCGGCATCCTGCAGTATCGAGACCGCCGCAGCAAGGAGAAGGGCCCCATGACGATCAGACGGATCAGCTCAGGTCCCGGACTGCCCGCTGGCTTTCCGTTCAGCCTGGGCACCGAGGCCAACGGCACGCTGTTCATCAGCGGGATGCCCGCGCTGAACCGCGGAAGGGACATTTGTGCCTGGCACCTTCGCCGAGGAGGCCGACCGGGCCTGGGCCAACGTGGTCGCGATCGCCGAGGCGGGCGGCTGCTCGGCCGGCGACATCCTGTACGTGCAGGTGGTGCTCGCCGATATCGGCCACTACGGCGACGTGAACGACTGGTGGCGGCGGCAGTTCCCTGATCCGGCGCAGGCGCCGGCCCGGTTCACGTTCCAGGCCGGCGCGCTGCCGTTCGGGGCCAAGGTCGAGCTGCAGGCGGTGGCCGCCAGCTAGCCTCGCTTGCGGGCCTTCCA
Source organism: uncultured Actinomycetota bacterium (assembly GCA_963739645.1). Classification (GTDB taxonomy): domain Bacteria; phylum Actinomycetota; class Actinomycetes; order Streptosporangiales; family Streptosporangiaceae; genus JASHPR01. The sequence goes on along the minus strand of CAVUBM010000047.1, from coordinate 70,110 downwards.
GACCTCCTCGGTGGGCCACTGCCTGGCCCACTCGATGGTGGCGAGCGGGTGCGACGCGGTCGCGCCGGGCTCGGGCCTGAGCTCGACCAGATCCTCCACCTCGAAGCCGCAGCGGCGCAGCAGCCGGATCATGTCGCCGTGGCCGAGGTGGAACTCCACCGACTCGTCGTCCGGCCACTCGAAGCGGTGCATGCCGAAGTACGGCCGCAGCAGCCGCTCGGTGGCGGGCAGCCCGTCCTCATCGGGCACGGTGAGCATCAGCTGGACGGCGTTGACCAGGAAGATCAGCTGGCCGCCCGGGCGCAGCAGCCGGGCGGCCTCGGGGATCCAGGCGTACGGGTCACACCAGATGCTGGCGCCGTACTCCGAGATCGCCAGGTCGAAGGCGGCGTCGGCGAACGGGGTGTGCTCGGCGCTGGCCTGAATCAGCGGGAACCGCAGCCCGAAGTGCTCCTGCAGCTCCCGCGCGGTGGCCAGCTGGCCCGCGGAGTTGTCCAGGCCGACCGGGCGGGCGCCGCGCCGGGCCAGCCAGGCCGAGACGTAGGCGGTGCCGCAGCCGAGCTCGATGCTGCCGAGCCCGTCCAGCGCGGCGGGCAGGATCCCGGCCTGCGCCTCGGGGATGGCCCAGATGCCCCACGTCGGATCGGCCGCCTCCCAGTTGCGCAGCCCGGCCCCGGCGTAGTCAGCGGCCCAGCGGTCCCAGGCCGAGCGGTTGCGGAGTACGTGATCAGGTGTCCCGGTCACAGCCGCCAGCGTTCCCTTCATCCGTCATCCCGTCAATGGCCATTACGCTCCGTCGCCGGGTGCTCGCCGCACCGGCTGTGGCCTGCCGCTCACAGGGCGATCAGCCCGGCGTTCGTGGGGGTGAACCCGCAGCTGCCGACGTAGAACGGGCGCAGGTGATCCTCGAAGTCGACGTGCAGCCACTCGCACCCAGCGGCCCTGGCCTGCCCGGCGGCGACGGCCACGAGCCTGGTGCCGATGCCCCGCCGCTGCCAGCGGGCCCCGACCAGGGTGTCCAGGATGAACGCGTGGACGTCCCCGTCCCACGCGACGTTGACGAACCCGGCCAGGGCCGCGCCGTCGCGGGCGCACACCCAGCCCAGGCTGTGCTGCTCGACCTGGGCCCGCCAGCCGTCATCGGCGGGCTCATGGCCGAAGCCTTCCGCGTGCAGCGCGCTGACCTCGGCGTCCAGGAACGGCCCGCGCCACTCATAGGTGATCACCGGGCCAACCTACGGACCAGCCCGCGGTGAACGCACCCGAATATCCGGCCCGGCGTGCTGCAGGTCAGATCAGCTCGAGCTGTCTCGCGCGGCGGACGGCCTCACGTCGGTGCGACGCCTGCAGCTTGCGGTAGATGCTTCTCAGGTGCGTCTTGACCGTGTTCACCGAGATAAACATCTCGCTGGCGAGCTCGGAATTGCTCAGCAGCTCCGCCGCGCGGCGGAGCACTTCGCGCTCACGCTCGCTCAGTTCCTCGACGATCAAGGGCGGCGTCTGCGCCGGGCCGGCCTGCGCGCCCGGCGAGGGGCGGCCCGGGGAGGGGCGGCCCGGCGAGGGGCGGCCCTGGGAGGACCCGGGAGCCGGGGGGTACGGCGGCCGGGCCGGTGCGGGCCCTGGCACCGGCCGCGGCCGGGCCCTCGCGATCGCTGACGGCGGCCCGCCCCGTACGGCCCGGGTGTCACCGGCAGGCAACCGGGGCTCGATCCGGGCCAGCCGCTGCTCGAGCCAGGGCGGAACCGTCCAGCCGACCCGCGCCCTGGCCACCATCTGCCTGGCCGTGCGCTCGTCGGCCAGGTGGGCCGTGGCCAGGCAGGCCAGCGCGCCCAGCAGTTTGTCCGGGCGGCCGCCGAGGGCGGCGTCCAGCTGGCCGAGACGCTGGCCCGCCTCGGCCCGGTCGCCGCGCTCGGTGTGCACCCAGGCCAGGGCCAGCAGCGCCGCGGGGCTCGGGTAACGGGCGGGCGCCAGTGCCCCGCCGGCCGCGCCGGGCGCGACGGCCTGGCCGGCCAGCGTGGCCGCGCGGTCCAGCCGCCCGCGCAGCGCCTCGGCCAGCGCGAGGTACCCGAGGCAGGCGGATCGCTCCGGCGCGTGCCCGGCCGCGGACCTGCGCGGCCTCCTCGAGCACGCCGGCCGCGTCATCGAACCGGCCGGACCACAGCCCGACCACACCCCGGCCGAGCAGCACGCGCGCCCGCGCCTCGGGATGCCGACCCAGGATCTCGGCCGGCACCGAGCCGATCAGCGCCTCGGCCCGCGCGACGGCGGTCATGGTGGCCGGCAGGTCCGCGGCCCGCCGGGCCACGCCGAAACTGGATCGTCGCCGCGGCCAGCCGCGCGGTGACCTCCTGGTCGGCCGGCAGGCGGGCCAGGAGGTTCTCCGCGGCCCGCAGCGACGCGATGCTGTGGTCATACCGGCCCGCGGCCCAGGACAGGGCGGCCGCGAGCAGCGCGGGCCGGAGCTCGGTCCAGGTGTCGGCGTACGGCATCCTGGCCAGCCCGTCGGCCAGCGACCGCCCCCCGGGTCGTCCGAGGATCTCAGCGACGGCCAGCCCGTCGATGATCAGGTCGGCCGCGAGCGCCCAGTCGCCGGCCTCGGCGGCGTGCTGCACGGCGGCGGCGAGCAGACCGTTGCGCTCGGACCACCGGGCCGCCCGCTGGTGCAGCAGGGCGATCCGGTCCGGGTGCTCGCGCCTGAGCTGGAGGCGCAGTATCTCGGCGAACAGCGTGTGATACCGGTACCAGCCGTCCCCGAGGGGCTGGACGAACGAGTTGGTCTCCGCCAGCTCGGACAGGCTCTGCCCCGCTTGCTCATCGTCGAGGAGCTCGCTGGCGGCGGTGGCGCTGACCCGATCCAGAATGCTCGTGCTCAGCAGCATCTCCCTGACCCCGGGCGGCTGGAGGTTGAGAACCTCCCCGACCAGGTAGCCGGTCAGCGTGCTGTCGTCGGCGCTGAGCTGCTTGATGAACTGTTCCGGGTCGGGGTGGGTTCCCACCGAGAGCGCGGCCAGGCGGATGCCGGCCGCCCCAGCCTTCCGTCCGCTCGATGAGGCAGTCCAGCGAGGCAGGCGACAGCGTGCAGCCGTGCTGGGCCATGAGCTGGCCGGCCTCGGCGGGGCTGAAGGCGAGGTCGGCGGCCCTGATCTCGGCCAGCTCGCCGGTCAGCCGGTAGCGATGCAGCGGCAGCAGCGGGTCCATCCGCGAGGACACCACCAGGCGGAGGACGGGCTGCGCGTGCCGGAGCACGTAGTCGAGCCCGGCCAGCAGCTCGGGCTTGGCCAGCAGATGGAGGTCGTCGAGGACCAGCCGCACCGGCCGGTCCGATGCGGCCAGCGCCGACGCGAGCCGCAGCAGGAACGCGTGATCCACCGCCTGGCCCCGCGAGGCGGCCGATGGTGCCTTCGGCAGGCGGATGCCCGCCTGGTGCAGGGCGGCGATGACATTGGACCAGAAGACCCTCGGCCGGCTGTCGTAGTCATCCAGGGTGACCCAGGCCACCGGCCCGGGGTCGGTCGCGGCCCACAGCGCGAGCGCCATGGACTTGCCCGCGCCAGGAGGGCCGGTGACCACGGTCAGCGGGCGGCCCGACGCGATCAGCTCGCTGATGCGCGGGCGCGCGACTGCCCAGCCTGGCACGGCCGGCGTGGTGAGCTTGGCGGCCAGCACCGGGTCGCTGGCGTCTTCTGCTGGCCGTCCGGCCCCGGTCACCGGCCTCTTTGCCGCATTGCTGGCCATTGGTAGTTCCGCGTCCCTCCCACGCCGTGCTCTTACCTTCCGGACGCGTGGGCAGGCCGCAAGCGGCGGTCGCCACGCCGTTCATAACCAGCAAACGCCCAAACGCGCCGATTGCGCATCATGCGGTTGGTATGAAGCTCGGCCTAGAGCGCGTCAAGCCCGAGTTCGCGGGCGCGGGTGACCGCCTCGCTCCGCGACGACACCCCGAGCTTCCTGTACGCGGAGTACGCCTGCGACTTGACCGTGTTCGCGGACACGTACAGCCGCTCGCCGATCTCCCGGAACGACAGGTGGGTGGACAGCAACGGCAGCAGCCGCAGCTCGGCCGCGGTCAGCGCCGACGCCCCCTCGGCGCCGGCGCCGATCCTGGCCAGCTGGGACCGCAGCTCGTGGGCCAGCACCGGGAGGACGCCGAGGTCGGGCCGCTGCTGCAGGATGTCGTCGGCCTGCCGCAGCACCGTGGCCGCGCCGGCCTGGTCGGCGAGTGAGATATAGGAGCGGGCCAGCTCGATAAGGGTCTGGAGTGACACGACCGGCAGGGCGTACGTCAGCAGGGGCCTGAGCCGGGCAGCGCGCCCGAGGTAGTAGCGGGCCTGGGCGATGTTCCCCTGGTGCAGCGCGGCCCTGGTGGCCCACGCGTAGACCAGCGCGCTGGTCCAGTAGTCGTCGAAGTGCCCGGCCTGCACGATGCCCACCGCGCGCTCGGCGAGGGCCGTGATCTCGTCCCAGTCGCCGCGCTCGGCGGCCACCTCGCACAGCTCGGCCAGGATGAGGGCGGTCAGCGGTAGCGCGCCGGCCCGGGTGGCGTCGTTGACCGCACGGGCCAGGATCCGGCCCGCCTCGGCATGGTCCCCCTGCAGCAGGTAGGCAATGCCCTCGGTGTACAGCATCGACACCCGGTACGGGCTCGCCGGGCTCAGCCCCTCCCAGGCGCGCCGTGCGTCGCGGCGCATCTCGTCGATCCCGTTGCGGCACAGGAGCGCGCGCAGGTAGGCCAGGGTGCCCGCCATCGTGCTCCCGTCGGGCAGGATCCCCTCCGGGGAGACGAGTTCCGCGGCGGCGGCCCAGCGATCGGCTTCGCTCGGCTGGCCGAGGAGCGCGTAGATCAGGGCGCCGTGCACGGCGATCGCGCCGAAGTGCTCGGCGGCGGTGACATCGCTGAGCCATTCCATCCAGCGCAGGACGGTCCCGACGCGCCCGCTGGCCCAGACGGGCTGCTGCAGATCGAGGACCAGGCGGGCCACCCGGTCGTAGTCTCCCGCCGCGTTGGCGTGCTCGATCGCCGCCTCCGGCATCGCGTTCGCCTCGTACCAGGCCGCGGCCCTGAAGTGCAGGTCCTGAACCAGGCCGGGCTCCCGCTGCCGGAGTTCCGCCTGCAGCAGGTCCCGGAGCAGATGGTGGTAGCGGTACCACTCCCGGCGGCGGTCGAGCGGCACCACGAGCAGGTTCCTGGCCTCCAGGGCCTCGAGCACGGCGGCTGTTCCCGTCCCGCCGAGGATGGAGTCGCAGAGCGGCCCGCACATCCGGTCCAGCACCGAGGTCCGGGTGAGGAAGGAGGCTTCATCGGGGGAGACGTGGCTGAGCAGTTCGGCGCGCAGGTAGTCGCCCATGAAGCGGTCGTCGCCGGTAAAGGCGTAGCCGACCTCGTTCGGACCGATGCCGGCCTTCATGGCCAGCGCCGCGAGATACAGCCCGGCCGGCCATCCTTCGGTCCGCTGCAGAAGCTCGGGTATGCCCACCGCGCCGGGTTCTACGCCCGCGCCCTGCAGGAGCGAGGATGCTTCCGCCGGGTTCATGGCCAGGTCGGTGGCGGTGATCTCCACAATCCTGCCCTGGGCGCGCAGCCGGGCCGTGGGCAGCGGCGCGGCGCTGCGCGAGGCCACGGCGAGCTGCCAGCCCAGCGGGAGGCGCAGGGCGAGCTCGGTGATGTTGTCCAGGCACCGCTTGTTCGTGACCGCCTCGGCGTGGTCGATGACCAGCGTGACCGGCAGCTGCATCGCGGCGGCGGCGGATACCAGCCGGGGCGCGGCCGTGATGCCCGCGCCCGAGGAGGCCAGGGTCCAGAAGATCGTCGGGTCGATGGGCTCGATCCGGCCCAGGGCCACGGCCAGGGCGCTGAACAGCACGACAGGGTCGTTGTCGGCGTCGTCACAGGAGACCCACGCCACGCGCGGCCCGAGGCGTTCCGCCCACTGCGCCAGCAACGTCGTCTTGCCGTAACCCGCCGGGGCCACGACGGTGATGAACGGTACCTGCGCGGCGGTTAGCCGCTCGACGAGCGCGGTCCGGATTACTACCCCGCGGCGCGCCGCTTGAGGGCTGAATTTCGACGTCGGCAGATCAAAGCTGAGCCCCGGCAGGGTGCCGTACCGTTCCCCGGAGCTTTCCGTCAGTGAGTCGATGACCTCCGGCTTCACTCCTCAGAACCTACACCCGTCTGTACCGCCATTCAGAACCTACACCCGTCTGTACCGCCATCAATGCCCCCAAGGGAGCGTCAGCAAGGTTGACCGCGCTGATGCGGCTGAGCTGGCGCAGACGGGAACGGTGGGGCACGCCGGCGCCGCCGCGGACGGGTCCGCGAGCTGCCCGTGCTCGTCGATGAGCAGCTCAGAGCGGGCGAATAAGCCGGCCGTCGTACACCCGCCAGTCTTGCGCGGCGTCCGGCCACCTGATCAGCGCGGCCCACCCGGCCGGGCACCGGGCCCAGGCCAGGATCTCCGCGGGCCGCCAGGCCCGGTCGCTGCACAGCACCTCGACCCGGCGCTGCCGCGGCTCATGCCGGGTGCTCGTGATCATCAGGCTCGCGGGTATCCGCTCCGCCACCGGCCCAGCCGGATATGGGTCAGCCGAGTCTTTGCTGGTAAACACCAAAGTACGATAACATGTTCGATATATGCCGTGGCGTTAGAATCAGGTGGTGAGCGTACAGCTGAACCACACCATCGTCTCGTGCCGCGACCAGCAGCGGTCCGCAGCGTTCCTGACCGGAATCCTGGGCCTGCCGCCGGCCACCAGATTCGGTCACTTCCTCGTGGTCGAGGCCGACAACGGGGTCTCCCTGGACTTCAGCGAGACCAGCCGCGAGATCACGTCCCAGCACTACGCGTTCCTGGTCGGCGAGGACGAGTTCGACGCCTCCTTCGGCCGCATCCGCGAGCAGGGCCTGGACTACTGGGCGGATCCCGGCCGGACCCGGGCCGGGGAGGTGAACCGCAACGACGGCGGCCGCGGCGTGTACTTCGAGGACCCCGACGGCCACCTGCTCGAGATCATCACGCGCCCTTACGGCAGCGGCCGCTAGCCGGCGGCGGGAAGGAGGCCGGGTGCGGATCGACCGGCTTGATCATCTGGTGCTGACCGTGGCCGACATGGCCAGGACGGTGGAGTTCTACACCGAGGTGCTGGGCCTGCGGGCGGTGACGTTCGGCGACGGCCGGCGGGCCCTGACCTTCGGCAACGCCAAGATCAACCTGCACCAGGCGGGCCGCGAATTCGAGCCCAAGGCCGCGCGGCCGACGCCGGGCAGCGCGGACGTCTGCCTGATCGCGGCCAGCCCGATCGCCGAGGTCCTGGCGCACCTGGCTGCCCACAGGGTCGCGGTCGAGGAGGGCCCGGTGCTGCGGACCGGCGCGACCGGGACCATCGAGAGCGTCTACATCCGCGACCCGGACGGCAACCTCATCGAGCTCAGCAACTACCAGCCCTCCTGATGGGTTCCCCGGCGGGCTAGCTTTGCGCGGTGGCCGCGGCCGGCTGCAGGACCACCTGCGGTGGCGCGTCCACGGCGCAGTTGAACAGCTGCTGTGCCGCCGCCGGCGCGGCTGCGCGGCGCGGGTTGCGGATCGTGACCGCGGCCAGCACGCCCCCGAGCACGCACAGGCCGGCCGAGATGAACGAGGCCGTGTGGAATCCGGTGGAGAACTCGGCCGGATGCAGGTAGACGTCACCGGTGATGCCGCCCGCCGCGGGCAGCAGGGCCACGGCGATGAGCGCGGCGGCCCGCGCGACGTCGTTGTTCACGGCCGACGCCATGCCGGCGTGCTCGGCCGGCACCGCCGCCAGCGCGGTCGAGGTCAGCGGGGCCACGGTCACGGCCAGACCGAAGCCGAACACGAGCACCCCGGGCAGCACCTCGGTCAGGTAGTCCCCGCCCTGGCCGATCAGCGCGAACAGGGCGATGCCCGCGCCCACCAGCACGGGCCCGACGCTCATCTGCAGCCGGGGGCCGATGCGGGACGCGAGCGCCCCGGACCGGGAGGACAGCACGAGCGTGATCGCGGTGACTGGCAGCAGCGAGATCCCGGCCCCCAGGGGCGAGTAGCCCGAGACCTGCTGCAACTGGATGGGCAGCAGGAACAGCGCTCCGCCGATCGCGCCGTACACCACGAACGTCACCACGTTGGTCGCGGTGAACTGCGGTGGAGGAGAACAGGCTGAGCTCAAGCATCGGCGACGAGGTGCGGCGCTCCCACCAGACGAACGCGGCGAGCAGCACGACGCCGCCGATCAGCGCGGCCAGCACCGGGCTGGCGGACCAGCCCGTGTTCGGGCCCTGGATCAGCCCGTAGGTCAGCCCGATCAGGCCGAACGTGACCAGGATGCCCCCGGCCACGTCGATCGGCCCGGTCGCGTCCCGATCGCGGGTCTCCGGCACGTGACGCAGGGCCACCGCTACGACGAGGACCGCAAGCGGCAGGTTGATGACGAAGATCAGCCGCCAGGACACCGCCGACACCAGCCAGCCGCCGATGAACGGTCCCACCGCGGTGCCCACGCCGGCGAGGCCGGACCAGGCCCCGATGGCCTTGCCGCGGTCGTCGGGCCGGAACGTCGCCTGGAGGATCGCGAGGCTGCCCGGGGTCAGCAGCGCTGCGCCGATGCCCTGCAGCGCCCGGGCCGCGATAAGAAACTCCGAGGTCGGTGCGACGGCGCAGAGCAGGGACGCGAGCGCGAACCAGATGACGCCGGTCACGAAGATCCGCTTGCGCCCGTACTTGTCGCCGAGCGAGCCGGCCAGCAGCAGCAGCCCGGCCAGGGTCAGCGTGTACGCGGTGACCACCCACTGCAGCGAATCCATGCCGACGTTGAAGTCGCGGCCGATGGCGGGGAGCGCGATGCCCACGACGGTCGCGTCGATGGACGCGACCGCGGACCCGAGCACGGTGGCGAGCAGGACCCACCGCCCGCGCGCGGAAGCGTAGGCCAGGCCCGGGTCGCCGGGCGGGCCAGCCGCCCCGGCTGCACTGCTCATCGCGAACCACCAGTTACGACGAAGGTCACCGATCGGTCAGTACCGTCCTACCAGGCCACCACGGATTCCCGGTGCTCACAACGCCGTGGGGTCTCGCAGAGCGGCTGATCCTGAGCATGGCAGGGCGGTCGGCCCCCCAGTACATCAGTCAGCCGACTGGAACGTCGGCTGCAGGACCAGCGCCGTCCCATGGGCGCCCCGCCGCACCAGGCCCAGGGCCGCGGCCGCCTGCTCCAGCGGATACCGCCGGCCCACGGTCACGGTGATCGCGCCCTGCGCGAGCAGCCCGGCCAGCGGCGCAGCCGCGGCCCGTCCGGGGCGACGTAGACCTCCCGCACGGTGATGCCCCGCCCGGGGTCTGGCGGGTCCGACGTGATCGTGGCCAGCGCGCCGCCGTCCCTGACCGCCCGGACCGCGTCCGCCGCGCCGTCCCTGGCCGCGTTCACCGCCGCGTCGGCGCCGCCGGTCAGCGAGCGCACCCGCTCGGGCCAGTCCGGCTGGCGGTAGTCCAGCACCTCGCTGGCGCCCAGCCCGCGGATGCGCTCCGCGCTGCGCGGGCTCCCGGTGGCGATCACCGTAGCCCCCAGGTGCGCGGCGAGCTGGACGAGCAGGCCTCCGGTCACGCCCCCGGCGCCGTGCACCAGCACGGTCTGCCCGGCCCGGACGCCGCGGCGTCCCGCAGCGCCTGGTCGGCCGTGAGCGCAGGGACCGGGAGCGCCCCGGCGGCGTCCCACGGCACGCCAGGGGCCAGCGGCGCCACGTGCTCCGCGGCCGCGATGAACCGCTCCGCCCAGCACCCCTGCTCGCGCAGCGGCAGCGAGTGCGTGGTCACCCGGTCGCCGACGCTGATCCCGGCGGCCGGGTCACCGACCGCGGTCACGATCCCGGCCGCCTCCACGCCGAGCGCCATCGGCGGCCGGGCGCCGGTGTCCCAGCCGCCGGTGCGGACGATCTCATCCCAGTTGCCCAGCCCGCAGGCGTGCACGTCGAGCAGTACCTCGCCGGCCCGCGGCGCGCGCGGCGCGGGCAGTTCCAGCGGCTCGACCGCCGCGCCAATGCGGCGGACCCCAGCGGCTCGCACGTCGCACCCTCCCGCGTCCGGATGTATCACGGGTGTCACCAGGGGCTCTTTACCCGCAAGCGGCATCGTCACAAACGATCGCTGATCGGGGGTTACTGATGGAAACCGGCGTGATGTTCCTTGACTGCCCGGAATATCTCGATAAGCATGGCGCGGCCCGATGCGGGCTGCCCGCTGAAGTGCTGGACAGGTACGCGGCCGAATCAACCGACGGGCCGCTGGAGAGCGTTAGGATCCGGTGCCCGCGTGGCCACTGGTTCAACGGGCCAATGGAATCGCTCATACTGCACGAAAACCCGGTGGCCGGCGCGCCCACGGCCCTGCGGTCGCGATCACCTCGCCGTGGCTGACCGGCCCGCCCGAACGGTTACGCGACCGTCGCGATCAGGCCGGTGCGGGCGACCGGGCCGCACCGGTAGCGTAATGGCACTAGATCTTCGCCTTGTTCTTGGCGGCCAGGATGATCTGGGTCACCAGGTAGGAGCTCACGCCGAGCTTCTGCGCGATCTCGGCAGGCCGCAGGCCCTGCTCGTTGTAGAGCAGCGCGAGCCGCTCCTGCTTGCCGGTCCACGGCCGGGGCGGGCTGGGTGCGCGCCGGGCTGGCTTCCGCGGAGCCGGGCGGGGTGCGGGCGCGGCGGGGCTCGCCGCGGCCGGGCGTGCCCCGGCCGCCGCGGACGTGCCGAACGACCCGCGCCGCTGATCGCGGTATTTGCCGCTGGCCAGATCCTCGCGGGTGTCCTCATCCAGAATGAGGAATTCCTCGGCCGACTTATTCATGCCGATGGCCACCATCGTCAGGCCCTTGGCGTTTTTCTCCTGGCACTCGGGGGCCATGCAGTAGTTGTATTTCTTGGCTCGTTCGGGATGCAGTTCGGTCCCGCACGTAATGCATTGTGCCATTGTCTTTATCCCGCCGGCAGCGGCCGGCGGCAAACCTCCGCAAGTATCAACACCGGCGGGCGGCGCGCTGTTCCTGCACCTTCTTGATCACATCTGAGCCAGCTCTGTGCCGGCTCTGTGATCGCGCGGAGCCCGGGCGCCCGCGGCGGCGGCTCTCACCGCACCGCCGGTGATCGGTATTCGGTCTCACAGAATCCGCTAAGAGCTAAACGTAAGACATACCGGTGATCAGGCCGCCCGATGATGTTCATAATGCAAGGGTGGGCTTAGAGATAGTGCGTTACAGCGAGCGGCCGGAACTGTGGGACAAGATCGGCGACCTGTCGGCCGCGATATGGCCCGAGTACAACCTGCACGGCGACGTGCTTAACGAGCTACTGGGAGCGCCTGTACGAGGTGTTCGGCGACTGGCAGTTCGTGGTGGCCGACGCCGGTGACGGCCAGGTGATGGCCGAGGGCCACACGATCCCGGTCACCTGGGACGGCACCGACGAGGACCTCGGCCCTGGCATCGACGCGACGATCACCGCCGGGTTCAGCCTGCGGTCGGACGGCGGGCGGCCCACGGCGCTGGCCGCGCTGGCCGCCGAGGTCGTGCCGCGGTACCGCGGCCGCGGCCTGTCGGGCGTGCTGCTGCGGGCCATGTCCCGGCTGGCCCGCGACGCCGGCCTGACCCACCTGATCGCCCCGGTCCGCCCGACGCTCAAGGAGCGCTACCCCACGATCCCCATCGACCGTTACGCCCGCTGGGCCCGGGACGACGGGTCGCCGTTCGACCCGTGGGTGCGGGTGCACCGTCGGCTCGGCGCGCGGATGGGGCCGGTGCTGCCGCGCTCGATGCACATCACGGGGAGCGTCGCGGAGTGGGAGACGTGGACGCGGATGCCGTTCCCTGAGTCCGGGGAGTACGTGTTCCCGGCCGGCCTGGCCACCGTGCGCATCGACAGGGAAGCCGACCTCGGCGAGTACTGGGAGCCCAACATCTGGCTGATCCACGAGCCCGGGCCGGGCGATACCCCGGTAGAGCTGCTCCGCGCCTCGGACACCCTGGCCTGACGCCAGGCCGGGGACTGAGCGCCTGGCTCAGTCCCAGCGCTGCGCGTTGCCGTCGTTGAGCGTGCCCGCGGGATCCGGCACCACGCAGAACACCATGCCGGCCGGGTCGCGCAGGATCCACCAGGCGTGCATCTGCTGCACCCGTTCGGCGCCGAGCCCCTCCAGCCGGGCCACCTCGGCGTCCAGGTCGTCGGTGTGGATGTCCAGGTGCACCCGGCCCGGCCCGTGGTCGAGGCGCTGGATGAGCAGCCTGAACTCCTGGCCGTGCAGCAGCTCGGATCCGTGGTATTCGGGGAACCGCTCGTACTGGTCCAGCGGCTCGCCGATGGCGGCCCGCCAGAACGCCAGCTCGCGCTCGTGGTCGTCGGCCGGGACGTCAATCACGACCGTGTACAGCCTGCTGTAGTGGGCCATGCCCGCCACGCTAGTCGGCGCCGCAGGCCCCGGGCCGGGCGGGCCAGCGCTACCGGGCGCCTCCTGCCGCCAGTGAGCCCGGCCCGGTGCCTTCGTCCGCGGCCGCCGGCACGGGTCAGGACCGGGCGCGGCGTGGTTGCGGGGCCGCGCTGATCAGGACGCGGGCCCGGGCGGCCCGCACCGCGTCCGAGAGCGTCCCGATGTCGTAGGCGCCGTAGTGCCGCTTGCCGTTGATGAAGAACGTGGGGGTGCCCGAGACGCCGCTGAGGTCGGCGGAGTCCTGGTCCTCGGCCACCCGGCTCTGCCCGGCGTGCTTGCGCAGGTCCTTCATGAACCGCTCGGCGTCCAGCCCGATCTCGCCCCCATACCGGATCAGGTCCTTGGCGGTCAGCTCGTCCTGGTGGCCGAGCAGCTGGTCGTGCATCTCCCAGAACTTGCCCTGCAGGCCCGCGGCCTCCGCCGCCTCGGCCGCGAGCTGCGCGTGCGGGTGCACGTCGGTGAGCGGCAGGTGCCGCCACACGTAGCGGACGTCGCCGTAGTCGGCCAGCAGCTCCCGCACCACGGGCTCGGCCAGGCCGCAGTAGGGGCACTCGAAATCGCCGTACTCCACCAGCGTGACCGGCGCGTCATCGGGCCCGCGCACGTGATCGCTCTCGGGATGGACCGGGACCGCGAGGTCGATGATGGTCTCGGCGGTGCCGAGCAGGGCGCGCAGCCGCAGCCGCTTCGGCAGCAGCGCGGTGACCTTGAAGATGATCCAGGTGAGGGCCGAGGCGACGATCCCGGCGGACAGCACTCCCACCTTGGCCTCGGCCAGCTGCGTGCCGTGAAAGGCGAGCGAGGCGATCAGCAGGGACACGGTGAACCCGACGCCCGCGATCGTGCCCGCGCCGGTGACCGCCGCCCAGCCGATCGGCGGCTGGATCCGGCCGCGGCTGACCCTGGTCAGCAGCCAGGCCGTGACCACGGTGCCGACGGGCTTCCCGACCACGTAGCCGAGCAGGATCCCGAGCGTGACCGGCGAGGTGAAGGCCTGGGCCAGGAAGCTCCCGCTGATCGTGATCCCCGCGTTGGCCAGGGCGAACAACGGCACGATCAGGTAGCTCGTCCAGGGGTGGTAGAGCTGCTGCAGCCGGTCGTTCGGCGAGAGCGCCGAGCGCACGCTCTCCCTGGCGCTGGCGGCCAGCTCCGGAGTCGGCTGCTCGCGGAACAGCCGGAACGACTCCGACGCCTGCTCGAGGTCGCCCCGCACCGCCGGGTAGGCCAGCGCCAGCACCCCCATCACCAGGCCCACGACCAGCGGATCCACGCCGGACTTGAAGAACGCGATCCAGGCCGCCACCCCGACCAGGAAGTACGCCGGGCCGGAGTGGATGCCCCGGGCCCGCCCAGCCACGGCCAGGGCCAAGATGGCCAGCCCGACGCCCAGCGCGAGCGGATCGATATGGCCGCTGTAGGCCAGCGCGATGATCACGAGCGCGACCACGTCGTCGACGATCGCGAACGTGAGCAGGTAGGTGCTCACCCGGTCCGGGACACCGGAGCCGACCAGGGCCAGCATGCCGAGCGCGAACGCGGTGTCGGTGGACATGGCCGTGCCCCAGCCCTGGGCCGAGGCCTGGCCGGCGTTGACCGCCAGGTAGATCGCGATCGGCACCACCATCCCGCCCAGCCCGACCACCAGCGGCAGCGTCAGCCGCCGGCGCTCACGCAGCTCACCCATGTCGAACTCGCGGCGCGCCTCCAGGCCTGCGACCAGGAAGAAGAACGTCATGAGCCCGGAGTTCACCCACTCCTGGAGGTCAGCCGCCAGGCCCGCGCTGCCGACCCGGATCGACAGCTCGGTGTCCCAGAACGCCGCGTACCCGGATGCGTCGATGTTCGCCCAGGCCAGCGCGACCAGCGTCGCGGCCAGCAGCACCGCCGCGCTGCCGGTCTCGGTGCGCAGGAACCGGCGCAGCGGGGTCTCCAGCTGGCGCGCCCACGCGGTGCGCCGCGAGAACGGCGAGGCTGAGGAGTCGGGCTCAGTCATCGCACAATTCTCTCCTGCCGCCCGCCGGGCGTCAGGACCTGGCCGCCCGCACGGCCTGGAACGGCTCGCCGGGCACGATCTGCTGGGTGTCGGCGATGCCGAAGCCCGCGCTGGCCAGGTCCCCCTCGAGCTCGCCGGGGCGGGGGAGCGCGGCCGCGCCGGCCTGGCAGGTGAGCATGAAGTTCAGGTGCGCGGCAGCGATGGAGCCGGGCGCGGTGAGCGAGGCCACCACCAGCTGCCCGCGGCCGCTGAGCAGCCCGCCGAGCCGCTGGTAGAGCGCGACCCGCTCCCCCCGCGGGAAGTAGTAAATGTTGTTCAGCAGCAGGATGAGGTCGTAGCGGTCGCCAGGACCTGGTGTCCACTGCCGGATGTCCCCTGCGTGCAGCTGGATCCGGTCGGCCAGGCCGGCCGCCCGCAGATTCGCGCGGGCGGCGTCGATGACGCCTTCGGCCAGGTCGATGCCGACGACCCGGACCCGCCGGTCCGCGCTTGCGGCGATCTTGCTGTAGACCGCCGTGCCGCACCCCACATCGAGGATCCTGGCCGGGCGGTTTTCGGTGATGACCCTGGTCAGGAACGACGCGATGAACGGCGCCGCCGCCAGCGACACCTGGGCGATGACATCGGCGTAGGTGTCCAGGTCGGCGCGGCCGCCGCCGGGCCCCGACTGCAGCAGGGCCTCGAGCTCGGCGTAGGGCCCGGTCTGGTAGTCAAGCATCGACCGGTAGTGCGCGCTCAGCAGCGCGTCCCCGGCCGCGATCGCGCGGGCCCGGCGGCCGCGCACCCGGTACCGCCCGGCCCGCCAATTGATCTCGCCGACCTCGGTGCCCACGTCGAGCCAGGCCCGCAGGCGCTCGGTGCGCTGGCAGCCGGTCTGGTGCGAGAGCTCGGCGAAGCTGCGTCCCTCGCGCAGGCGGTCGAGCAGCCCGGTCCGGACCGCCGAGGCCAGGAACAGCGACCGGACCAGGGTGCGGCTGTCGCTGACCGCCAGCGTGCGTGCTTGCGTGTGACCTGCGCGGACGGTCTGCAGGAGCCCGTGCAGCTGGGTGCGGCTCAGGCGCATCAGCGCGGGTACGCCGGAGCCCGCAGCCCGAACGCCCGCTGGCTCAGCCAGCGCACCGAGCGGGTGGCGGCGCCGGGACGCGCGAGCGGAGGAAATGCCGCGGTGTCCATGGCCGGCACGAAAAGCTCTCCGCGGTTGCTGAGGTACATGTAAATAGGGTAGGAGGCCGTACCCAGCCCGCGAAGCAGGACAGAGCCGTGCGCGCCGCGCAGTTGGCCCCCGAGCGGGGGCCGGTCCCCGTCGACCGTGACCGGCGCGGGCTCCAGGCCGAACCAGTGGTACGCCTGGGCCACGATCGGGGCCTGGCGCGGATCGGCCACGCCCAGGTCGGCCAGCACCGCCTCATCCACGGCCAGGGCGTCCGCGCCCGCGTAGAGGTGCCGGACCATCGCGGGCCGACGGCAGCCCATCACCCCGAACGGCCCGTCCGCCACCGGCGCCCAGGCGTCGACCACCGCGAAGTCCGGGGGCGCGACGTCGAGCAGCATCATGGTCGCGGAGCGGAAGTCCACCCGGCGCCCCGCGTAGAAGGTCTCATCGATCGCGCCGGTGCTGCCCTCCAGCGTCGACAGGCTCAGGTGCGCGAACTCGGTCGGGTCGGTGCGCAGCTTCGGCAGCACGATCCGCAGATCGCTGTCCAGCCAGGTGCCGCTGATCGAGCTCTGCACGAACCCGCGGTCGAAGGTGCAGGCCCTCAGGTCCTCGCCGATGTCGACGATCCGGTAGGCCGGGGAGGTAAACCCGAAGTAGTACGCCACGTCCGCGACCGACCGGTGGGCGAACAAGCTGCCGTAGACCGTGGGTGACTCCAGCACGGCGACGTCCGCCGCACCGTGCCGCCGCAGGTACCTGGCCAGCGCGTCGACGAGCTCCGGGTCGTTGATGTTCGAGCGGTCGCGCCGGTCGTAGCCGAGCATGAACGAGGCCCGGATCGCGGCCAGCCGCACGCCGGAGGCCAGCTCACGCAGGCCGGCCCGGTCCAGGCACTCCTCCAGGGTCGCCACCTTGTCCCGGTCGGTCCACCCGCTGCGGACCACGGCCGGGGCCCGCGACCCGAACGACCGCCGTCCCGGCACAGAACGACCAGCCGTGCCGGTGTTGTCAACCACGGGGCGCTGCGTGGCCGGCAGGAACCAGGGGCTGATCGCGGCGAGCTGCTCGGCCAGGCCCCGGGCCGACAGGCTGGGAACCAGCCGGTCGTCGTCGGTCAGTACGCCGGTCAGCAGGCGGAACGCCTCCGTATGCCGCGCCTCGTCGCTGCGCACCCGCTCGAACGCGGCCCGCTCCTCCTCGGAGCTCGCCACCTCGACCAGGCGCCGGTACGCGTACTCGGCGCTGGCCTCCAGCGCCACGTTCAGCGCGCAGTACCGGCGGAACGTCTGGTAGCGCAGCTCTCTGGCCAGCTCCGGCGGCATCCGGTGCAGCGCGTTCGCCACCGCGACCAGCGCGCTGGCCGCCCCGGTCCGGAACGGGGCCAGCCGGGTCTCCCGGTTGGTGGCGGTCGACGAGGTCCACCCGGACAGCGCACCCTGGATCTGCCGGCCGTAGACCACCAGCGACGACCCCAGCCCGCCCGATTCCAGCAGCAGGCCGCGCATGAACTCCGAGTGCAGCTGCTCGTCCTTCCAGATCCATATCAGGGTCTGGCGGATCAGCGCCCGCACGTCGTCGTCGGCATCGAGCTCGGCGACCCGGCCCGCCACCGCCTCCTCCCGGTAGGCGACGGCCACGATCTGCTCCCGCTCCAGCGCGAGCAGGAGCAGCCGCTCCCGCTCCGCCTCGGGCCGCCCCGCGAACTGAAGGCGCCACCGTTCCTGGAGCGCGCGCACGTCCTCAAGCAGGATCGTCTCGAGCTCGCTCATTGTCCCCCCGGTGCGCAGCACCCTACATAGCTGCGGCCGCTTCCTCGATGACCGACCCGGCCGCGAGCAGGCGATCCTCGCCGCCCCAGGCGGCCACGAGCTGGATGCTGGCCGGCAGGGCCCCGCCGGTCGGCACGGGAAGCGCCAGCGCGGGCACGCCGGCCAGGTTGACCGGCAGCGTGCAGCGGCCCTCCAGCAGGTCATCCGCGTCGTCCAGCGTCGGCGGCAGGATCGTCAGCGTGGGCATGGCCAGCAGGTCGAAGCGCTCGAACAGCGCGGTCAGCTGGGCCCGCCAGCTGTCCCGAGCCGCGGCCGCCGCAGCCGTCTCGGCGGGCGTGACCTCGCGGCCCGCGACCAGGCGCTGGGCCACGCCCGGGGTGAGCCGCCCGGCGTCGCGGTCCACGATGTGCTGGTTCGACCGGTAGGCCTCGGCCACCAGCGGCGGCAGCGTCCACTTCGTGGCGGTGAGCCAGTCCGCCGGGTCCACATCGGTGGCCTCCCAGGAGGCCTCGCGCAGCACCCGGGTCACGGCGTCGTCGACCTCAGGGGCGGCCGCCACCCGCACCCGGCCCACCCGCGGCGGGCCGCCGGCCGGGGCGACCGTGAACCCCGGCTCCAGCAGCTGCATGCCCAGGATCAGCCCGGCCACGTCGGCGGCCATCGGGCCCACGGTGTCCAGGCTCGGCGCGAGCGGCCGGATACCCGTCACCGGGATGCGGCCCCAGGTCGTCTTGAGCCCGCTGATGCCGCAGCAGGCGGCGGGAATCCGGATCGACCCGCCGGTATCGGTTCCGTAGGCCACGGTGGCTTCGCCGGTGCCCACCGCGACCGCCGATCCGCTGGAGGACCCTCCGGGCGCGCGCGAGGGATCGAGCGGGTTGACCGGGGTGCCGAACCACGGGTTGATCCCGGTGACCCCGAGCGCGAGCTCATGCAGGTTCGCCCGGCCCACGATCTGGGCCCCGGCCACCCGCAGGCCCGCCAGGCAGGCCGCGTCGGCCTCGGCCGGGGCGGCGGACTCGGCCACGACCCGGGAGCCGGCGGTGGTCGGTATCCCCGCCATGTCGATCAGGTCCTTCACCGCCACCCGGAGTCCGGGTCCCTGCGGGGAGAAGGTCGTGATGAACGTCGCGGACACGTCGCCTCCTGACTCTGCCCGCTGGCTGCAGCGGGTGCCAGCCAGTATCGCCCAGGCTCACGCGCTCACCGACCTGGGCTCCCGGCCGGTCACCCAGGGCGGCG
This sequence comes from uncultured Actinomycetota bacterium, assembly GCA_963739645.1. GTDB lineage: Bacteria > Actinomycetota > Actinomycetes > Streptosporangiales > Streptosporangiaceae > JASHPR01. Next base: position 51,471 of record CAVUBM010000047.1, on the reverse strand, counting down.
GTCCACCACCCGCACCGCCTTGCCCTCGCTGCGCGGGATCTGCCCGGGCCGGGCCACGGTCACGGTGACCCGCAGGCCGAGGTTGTCCCGCAGCAGCCGCTCGAGCCTGGCCTGCAGCAGCGCGGGATCCGCGGCGCCGTCCGCGGGCTCGCACTCGACGGTGAGCTCGTCCAGGGGGCCGGGCCGCTCGACGACCAGCCGGTAGTGCGGCGCCGCGTCGCCGTCGCTGAGCAGCAGGTGCTCCACCTGCGACGGGTAGATGTTGACCCCGCGCACGATCAGCATGTCGTCGAGCCGGCCGCGCAGCCCGGTCAGCCGGGCCGTGGTCCGGCCGCACTCGCACGCCCCGGCGACCAGGCGCCCGATGTCGCCGGTCCTGTACCGCAGCAGCGGCATGGCCTCCCTGGTCAGCGTCGTGAACACGAGCTCGCCTTCGCCCCCGGGGCCGGCCGGGCGCCCGCCGGCGTCGATCACCTCGACCGCGAAATGGTCCTCCTGGACGTGCAGCCCGGCCCGGGCCGGGCACTCTGCGGCCACCCCCGGGCCGCACATCTCGGACAGGCCGTAGAAGTTGACCGCGGTGAGGCCGAGCGCCCGCTCGATCTGGTCCCGCATGGCGTCGGTCCACGGCTCGCCGCCGAACAGCCCAAGCTCCAGGCGCAGCCCGGCCGGGCCGGCCTCGGCGACCGCCTGGGCGATGGCGAGCGCGTAAGACGGTGTGGACACCAGGACCTGAGCACCGAGGTCACACAGCAGCAGGAGCTGCCGGGCGGTGAACCCGCCGGAGACGGGGACCACCGTGGCCCCGATCCGCTCCCCGCCCTGGTGGAAGCCGAGCCCGCCGGTGAACAGGCCGTAGCCGTTGGCGTTGTGGACGGTCATCCCCGGCCTGACGCCCGCCATGGTCATACACCGCGCCATCAGCTCGGTCCAGTTCTCCAGGTCGGCGCGGGTGTACCCGACGACGGTCGGCTTGCCGTGCGTGCCGCTCGAGGCGTGCACCCGCACGATCTGCTCACGGTCCACGGCCAGCAGCCCGAACGGGTAGTGGGCGCGCAGGTCGGCCTTGCTGGTGAGCGGCAGGCGGGCCAGGTCGTCGAGGGAGCGTACGTGCCCGGGCGCCCCCAGGCCCGCGGCCGCCAGCCGCTGCGCGCCGAACGGCTGGCTGTCCAGGACCCGCTTGACCGTGGCCCGCAGCCGCTCCAGCTGGAGCGCCTTGAGCTGCTGCGGCGGTAACGTCTCGGCCTGGTCCCAGATCCGCGGGTCAGATGCTGCGCCCGCGTGCATTCCAGTGCACCTCCAGGTTGCGGACCAGAGCCGGGCTCAGGTGGCAGCGCGCCTGCTCCACCGAGAAGATGGCCATGTACTCGCGGAACAGGTCCAGCGGCTCCTGGCCCGCCCGTATCGTGGCGCGGTTGGCGGTCGCGTTCACCAGCCCCGAGTTGGTGAGCGCATCGATCCTGGTCTCGAGCGCCCGGTCCATCTCGCCGGGTTCCACCACCTCATCACAGAGCAGCGCCGCGTCCGGCTGGCCCGCGACCCATTCCCGGCCGGACAGGATCGCCTGCCGGGCGGCGCGATCACCCACGAACCGGGGCAGGCGGAGATTGGACGCGCCCGGGATGATGCCCTCCTGGCGGGCCGGCAGGAACAGGCGCGACCCGCGGGTGGCGATCACATGGTCGACCACGTGCAGCAGCTGGCAGGCGCCGCCGACCGCCAGGCGCTCCACCGCGGCGATCCACAGCTTCTCCGTGGTCTGCTCGGCGAGCGGGGACCCGCCCGGGTCCGGCGTGCCCGCCCGGGGTGATGCCGCGGTAGATCTTGTGCACGTAGCCGAGGTCACGCAGCAGGTAGAAGAGGAAGTCGATGCGCCCGTGGAACAGCCGGGTGAGGTTGAGTCCCGACCCGAACACCCGGGTGCCCGGATAGCGGGGGTGATCGACCACGCCGCCGCGGATCACCCCGACCTCGATGGCCGGGTCGAGCAGGATCATGTCGACCGCGCACTCGGTCGGGGCGAGTGTGACGTCGTCCTCGGCGTTCAGGTGCCTGGGGTTGATCAGCTCGAGAAGGCCGGCCCGGCCGCGGCGGGTGACCCGGACCGGGCCCAGGTCCACCGTGCCGTGGTCCCGCAGCTCGCCCAGCCGCTCGAACGCCTCGGGGACCGGGCGCAGCATGGCCCCGATCAGGTGGCGGCCGGTCCGCGGCACGGCCAGCACGTGCCCCACCAGCAGGCCCTGGGCGAACTCGATGCCTTCCTTCTCGGGCAGCAGGCGGGTGCGCTCGGCGTCCATCTGGGCCGAGGCCGGCACCAGGCCGGGGACCGCGGCCGCGGCCGCGGGCAGCAGCTCCTCGAGCCGCAGTGACCTGGTGCAGCGGTCGGTCAGCGCGTCGTAGAGGTCCTCCGCGTGGGCGCGCAGGAAGCTCTCCCTGGCCTGGTTCATCGTCCCGGCGAGCGCCGCGCGCGCAGCCCGCTCATCGGCCGTGCCGCGGGCCGGCCCGGGCAGCCGCTGGGTCAGGTCGTGCCCGCGAGTCAGGAACACGCTCACGGCATCGGCCGCGGCCCGGAACGACAGTCCAGGCCCCTGCGCCGAGGCCTCCCACTCCGCGATCGCGGCGGCGGACAGGCCCGCCCGCTCGAGCGCGTCGGCCGGGATCTGCGCCGTGGTCATCTCATCATCATCGCCGCAGCTGGCCTGCACCGAAAGCCCGGGCCTGCCCGATGCGGCCTAGCGGAGGGCAGTGATGCCGGACCCCTCCGCGTATGGCAGACCCCTTGGAACCAGGCTGCTCAGCGACACTGAGCAGCTGAAGGTCACCCTGGGCACCGCGCGGCGGGTGGGGCCGGCCGCGCCGGTCCCACCCGCCAATGCCGTACTCAGAGCTGGGCGGTGACGGCCTTGACCTCGGTGTAGTTGTGCAGGACCTCGGCCCCCATCTCGCGGCCCCAGCCGGACTGCTTGTAGCCGCCGAACGGCAGGGACGCGTCGAAGACGTTGTAGCAGTTGATCCAGACGGTGCCGGCCCGGAGCTTGTTGGCCAGGGCGTGGGCCTTGGAGATGTCCTTGGTCCAGATGCCGGCGCCGAGGCCGTATTCGGAGTCGTTGGCGACGGCGGCGATCTCGTCCAGATCAGTGAATGGCGCGGCGACCAGGACCGGCCCGAAGATCTCCTCGCGGACGACCTTCATGTCCGGGCGGGTGTTGGTCAGCACGGTGGGCTCGATGAAGTAGCCGCGGTCGCCGTACCGGCCGCCTCCGGCCAGGGCGGTGGCACCGTCGGACTTGCCGGAGTCCAGGAAGCCGGTGACCCGCTGGAACTGCTCGTCGGAGACCAGCGGCCCCATCTGCGTCCCGGGTTCCATCCCGGGTCCCATCTTGATGGACTTGGCGATATTCGCCACGCCGTCGACGACCTCGTCGAACCGGCCCTGCTGCACGAACAGGCGTGAGCCGGCCACGCAGCACTGGCCGTGGTTGAAGAAGATCGCGTTGGCGGCGCCCTCGATGGCGGCAGGCCCGGCGTCGTCGAAGACGATGTTGGGGCTCTTGCCGCCGAGTTCGAGGGTGAGCTTCTTCAGGTTGCTGGCCCCGGCGGCCGCGACGATCAGCTTGCCCACCTCGGTGGACCCGGTGAAGGCGACCTTGTCGACGTCATTGTGCGCGGCGAGCGCGGCGCCGGCGGTCTCACCGAATCCGGGCACCACGTTGACCACGCCGTCGGGCATGCCGGCCTCGGCGATGAGCTCAGCGAGCCGCAGTGCGGTCAGCGGGGTCTGCTCGGCGGGCTTGAGCACCACGGTGCAGCCGGTGGCCAGCGCCGGGCCGATATGGGTCGCCGGGAATTTGGGGCAGGGCCTGCGCAAGGGGGGCGCACGCTGGCCAAATCAGCCAATCGGGCATTTTGGGCAGCGAGCCGTGGCAGGCGTTTCCTGGCAGTGCCTGGGGCGCGCCTGCCACGGCTGGCTGGCCCTGCGGAGCTACTGGGCGGCGATCATCACCTCGGTCGCCTTGATGATGACCGCGACCTGGTCCCCCTCCTTCAGGTTCAGGCGCTCGCGGGACGAGTCGGTGATCGCGGCGGTGACCGCGGCCGCGTCCACGTCCACCGTGATTTCAGCCATGACGGCCCCGGACTTGACGGCCTTCACGGTGCCCTTGAGCTGGTTTCGTGCACTTAGCTCCATCTTTGTATGCCCCCTGATGTGTCTCGATCGCCCCATAGGGCCTGCATCAGATCTTTACCCCCCGGACCGTGCGAGCACCGGCCCGGCCATCCGGGCCGATCCGGCGCACTCTCGCGCCGGGGCGTCGGCTACGTGTCGTGCACGATGGTGGCGCGGCCCTTGGGCTCCTCCCAGTCTTCCTGCCTGCCGAGAGCGGTCAGGTCGAGCAGCGTGTAGAGGCTGGGGGTGTACTCGTTGCCTCGTCCGTAGGCCGAGTAGGTGTGGAAGATCTCGTTGCCATCGCGCAGGAAGCAGCTGGTGCCCGGCATCTCGACGGACCGCTCGCCGCCGAGCAATTCCGGTTCGGGCCGGTAGTTGTAGTGCAGCTGCGGAACTGACTGGTCCAGTGAGACCTGGAAGTCGTAGTTGAAGTCGCTGCCGTACGAGGAGTACCAGGGCACGGTCCAGCCCCTGCTGGCCCGGTACGCCTCGATCTTGGCCAGCGGCGCACGGGAGACCAGGGCGAAGGCGGTGTCACGGGCGCGCAGGTGCGCGAGAAGCCCGTCCGAGAGTTCGTCAATGAAGTTCGTGCAGGACGGGCACGCCGCGTCCCAGTCGGGGCCGAACATCACGTGATGGACGATCAGCTGGCTGCTGTCACCCGAACAGCCCGGCCAGCGCGACCGGTCCCTGCGGGCTGACCAACAGGTACTCCTTCTCGATCCGGACCATGGGCAGCCTGCGCCGCTCGGCATTGAGCGCATCCCGCCTGCGGGTCTCCTTCTTCTCTTCGGCCAGCAGCCGCAGCCTGGCCTCAAGCCACTGCTCGTGCGGCACAACCTCGGGAAGCGCCATCACAGCCTCCTTGACGCAGCGGCAGGAGCTCGGACTGGGCATTGCCGTAGGCAAGAGTCCTGTACCGCCTTCAATACACCGGAAACCGGCATCAGGTCACCAACCGGCTACTAGCCACTATGCCGAGGCCGTGGGCTTTCCCGCGCCCCGGACCCGGTAGTAGGCGGTTGGCTGCCAATAGGAGCCGAATCTCAGCCAGCCGATCCGGGTGCCGCTGGTATGCGCCCCGAACGTGACGCTGACATGGTCGTAAAACTCCACATGGCCACGGCCGTAGAAAGCCAGGTCCCCGCGCCGGGCCTGGGACCGGCTGATCCGGATCAGCCCGCCGCTGCGCAGCATGTCGTAGGTAGTCCGGCCAATCAAGATATGGACGTGCCGGTAAGCGGCGGACACGAGCCCGGAGCAGTCGAAGCACGACGGCCCGGAACCGCCCCAGCAGTATCGCTTTCCGTGCTGGGAGACGGCGTAATCGTAGGCGATAACGCGCAGCGGGTGCCTGCTGCCCCTGGCGGCCGCGTGGGCGGGCAGGGCGGCGGCGAACGCTAGCCAGGTGAGGTCGGCGCACACCATGATCACGAACTTGCGGTAGAACATGTCCTCCCCTTCATCGCGCGTGAGTGATTCTCGGCTGGTTTCAGGGGCTGTGGGAGTCCGCGGTTCCTCCTGAGCGGGCCTGCGGGCCCGGGCCGGGCGTTCACGTCGCCGGTCAACCCCCGGGCCATCGGCGCGGGCCGATGAGATCCCCGCAGAACGGGAGCGATCCGTGCATGACGCTGCCCGCCGCCGTTCCGCGTGGCCGCTCTTGGTATACCCGCTAACCGGGCCGCAGTACACACCGATAGGCAGGCTGCGGCCAGGCCGCTTTCGCCGGCATCGCGCGCCCTGAGGATTTATGGGTGGCGCGACTATCGCCCGGCAGCAGCACCGGGCCGCGGATCAGCGACCGGGATTCGGCATAGCAGGTGGCAAATAGCTGCCGGCCCGGCTAAGAGAACGGCTGGTTTCGCGATCCTGCGGCGCCCGGCCGGTTGGCAAAAGGCTGCTATTTGAGCGCATCCTGAGCCCAGGAAGCGTCAGGAGGCGGGCCAGAAGTTACATGTAAGTTGCGCTTGATCGGCTAACTAAGCGTCGCGGGTCGGTTATGCTTATCTCTCGGCCTCCTAGAGAACGGAACACTTATGGCCCAGAAGATTCAGACTCTCTTCATCGACGACCTCGACGGTGGCGAGGCGGAAGGCACTGTCCGCTTTGGACTGGATGGTACGGACTACGAGATTGACCTCAGCGCGCCGCACGCGAAGGCGCTGCGGAAGTCTCTGGAAAAGTACGTCGGTGCCGCACGCAAGGTCAGCAGCGCTAACCGGCGCCGAGGTCACGGTGGCGGGCGGCGGAATGCGACGGGCGGGCCGAGCCCATCCGAGGTTCGTGAGTGGGCCAAGGCCCAGGGGATAGAGGTCAGGGACCGTGGCCGGGTGCCCACCGAGCTGGTCGTCAGGTTCCAGGCCGCCAACGGGTCGTAGTTGACAGCGGTCAGATTATCTTCCTGACGTCAGACCGGGGGCGGATGGCGGCCGCAGAGTTGGTGCTGGAATTCCTGGCATCTTGCTCCGGGAACTTAAATAAGAGCCTGGAGAGACGTCCGCTCCCGGTCCGCCGGTCTTCGAGAACTTTATAGAGCCGTCCTCGATCCGGATGGCACAGGGACGTCATCTACCCTCATCGCACTTCCCCCTATACGTGTTCGAGCAATCCGCGCCAAGACCAGCCGACGCTGATTAGGCCGGTCCTGGCCGACATGGAGAACTTTTCAGAAAGCTTCCTTACGTGAACCGCCTGCGGGCATGAGCGCAATACAGAAGGCGGTTGACGGCGATGAGCCGATCGCCGCCGGGCGGGCGGCGCCGACAATGGCACAGCGCGAGATGTTTTGCGCCTGCCCAGGGACGGGCCGCCCGCGAGAGGCGGGACCGTCAGGCCAGGGACTTGAGTGGCGTGGCCGCGTCAGCGAGCGCGCCGGGGTCCACGGGCCGGCCTGACCGCACCAGGTCCTGGATGGCGTCGTTGACGTCCCAGATGTTGACGTTCATGCCGGCCAGCACGCGGCCTTCGTGGCCGAGCCAGAACGCGATGAACTCACGCCTGGTCGAGGTCGCCCGCGGAAGACGACCTCGTCGTAGCCGTCGGGTCCGACGTAGCCGGCGTACTCCATGCCCAGGTCGTACTGGTCGGTGAAGAAGTACGGCACCCGGTCGTAGACGGCGTCCTGGCCGAGCATGGCCTTGGCCGCGACCTGCGGCTGGTTCAGCGCGTTGGCCCAGTGCTCGACCCGGATGTGCTTGCCGAGCAGCGGGTGGAGCGCGTTGGCGACGTCCCCGGCCGCGTAGATGTCCGGGTCGCGTGGATCGCAGCTGCGCGTCGACCCGGATGCCGTTGTCGGTATCGAGGCCCGCCGCCGCGGCGAGCTCGCTGTTGGGCGTGATGCCGACCCCGACGATGACCGCGTCGGCCTGGACGGTGCTGCCGTCGGCGAGGCGGACGCCGGTGGCCGTTCCGTCCTGGCCGGTGATCTCCGGATGCCGACGTTGGCGCGCAGGTCCACGCCGTGCTCGCGGTGCAGGTCGGCGAAGACCTGGGCGACCTCGCGGCCGAGCACGCGCAGCAGCGGCAGCTCGGACGCTTCCAGCACGGTCACCTCGACGCCTGCCGCGCGGGCGGCCGCCGCGGTCTCCAGGCCGATCCAGCCGCCGCCGATCACCGCGATCCGCGATGCGGTCCCGAAAGTCTCCTTGATCCGGTCGCTGTCCTGGACGCTGCGCAGGTAGAGCACGCCGTCCAGGTCGGCGCCGGGGACGGGCAGCCGGCGCGGCGACGAGCCGGTGGCCAGCAGCAGCTTGGTGTAGCCGAGGCTGGCTGCCGTCGGCGAGGCTCACCTGGTGCGCGCCCGGGTCGACGCCGGTCACGGTCACCCCGAGGCGCAGGTCGACGTCGTGCTCGGCGTACCACTGCTCCGGGTGGACGTAGATCGTCTCCCGGTCGGCCTTGCCGAGCAGGTAGTCCTTGGACAGCGGCGGCCGCTCGTAGGGCCGCTCGGTCTCCTCGCCGATCAGGATCACCTGGCCGTCGAAGCCCTCCGCGCGCAGGGCCTCGGCCGCCTTGGCCCCGGCCAGGCTCGCCCCGACGATCACGTAGGTCGCATCGGTGGTCATGGTCAGCTCCCTTGCTGCTGTGCTGGCTGGCCGCCCGCAGGGTGGCGGCCAGCTGCTCGCCGAGCTGCTCCCAGGCGGCGTCGAACTTGGTCACGGCGTCGTCCTCGAGGCCCTGCATGACGTCGTCGTAGTCGATGCCGAGCGCCTGCAGCTGGTCGAGCACCTGCTGCGCCTCGCTCGTAGTGGCCGTGGATCGAGTCGGCGGGCACCTGGCCGTGGTCCGCGACCGCGCGCAGGGTGGCCTCGGGCATCGTGTTGACCACGCCGGGGGCGACCAGGCTCGGTCACGTAGCGGGTGTCGGGATAGGCCGGGTCCTTGACCGACGTGGAGGCCCACAGCGGCCGCTGCGGCCGGGCCCCGGCCGCCTGCAGCGCCGCCCACCGGGCCGAGGAGAACACCCGCTCGTAGTGCTGGTAGGCCAGCCGCGCGTTCGCGATCGCGGCGCGGCCGCGCAGCGCGGCCGCCTCGCTGGTGCCGATCTTGTCCAGCCGGGAGTCGATCTCGGTGTCGACCCGGGACACGAAGAACGAGGCCACCGAGGCGATCGAGGACAGGTCGTGGCCGGCCTGGCGGGCGCGCTCCAGGCCGTCGAGGAAGGCGCTCCATGACCGCGTCGTAGCGCTGCAGGGAGAAGATCAGCGTGATGTTGATGCTGATTCCCTCGGCCAGGCACGCGGCGATCGCCGGCAGGCCCTGCCGGGCGGCCGGGATCTTGATGAACAGGTTCGGCCGGTCCACCGCCCACCACAGGGCCCGCGCCTCGGCGATCGTGGCCTCGGTGTCGTGGGCGAGCCGCGGGTCGACCTCGATCGACACCCGCCCGTCCACGCCGTCGGTGGCGTCGTAGACCGGGCGCAGCACGTCGCAGGCCCAGCGCACGTCGAATGTGGTCAGCGCGCGCAGCGCCTCCCCGACGTCAACGCCGCGGCTGGCCAGGTCACGCATCTGCGGCCGCGTAGGCGTCGCTGCCGGTGATCGCCTTGGCGAAGATGGTGGGATTGGTGGTCACCCCCACCACGTGGTCGCGGGCGGCCAGGTCGGCCAGGCTGCCCGGTGACCAGCCGGTCCCGGCTCAGGTCGTCCAGCCAGATCGAGACCCCGGCCTTGCTCAGCGTCGCTAGCGAGTCAGTCATTCGGATCCTCTCCTTGCTCCGCCTCTCGGCGGCGTCGTGGTCAGCCCGGCACGCCGGCCAGGGCGAAGAACTCGGCCCGGGAGCGCGCGTCGGTCGCGCAGCGTGCCGAGCAGCGCCGAGGTGACGGTCGTGGCGCCGAGGGCCCGCACTCCGCGCAGCGTCATGCACGTGTGCTCGGCCTCGAGCACGACGCCGACGCCCCGCGGGCTCAGCCGCTCCGCGAGGCAGTCGGCGACCTGCTTGGTCAGCCGCTCCTGGGTCTGCGGCCTGGCCGCGAAGTGCTCCACCAGGCGGGCCAGCTTGGACAGGCCGAGAATGCGCTCACCGGGCAGGTAGCCGACATGCGCTACCCCGGAGAACGGCAGCAGGTGATGCTCGCAGACGGTCCGGAACGGGATGGAGCGCGCCAGCACCAGCTCGTCGTAGCCCTCGTCGTTGGGGAACGTGGTCAGCCTGAGCGGCTTCGCGTCGAACAGCTCGGCGTAGGCGCGGGCCATCCGGGCCGGGGTCTCACGCAGCTCCTCCCGGTCGAGCTCGATCCCGAGCGCGGCGAGGAAGTCAGCGGCGGCCCGCTGCGCCGCGTGCCAGGTCGACGCCCGCCTGCTGGCCGCTCTCGATCCACGCTCCGGGCGGGACGGCTAGCTCGGCCTCATCCAGGGTCCGGCTGATCGCGGCGAATCGAGCGTCAGCTCCTGCGTCATGGTGCTCCTGTCGTTGCGGTTCGTCCGCATCGTCAGCGGCAGCCGGATCGTCGGTCGTGATCACGACGCAGCAGCGCCCGGGGCCGGGGTCGAGCGCCGGGCGCATCCCGGTCGCGCCCAGGCCTGCGACGAGCCCCGTCGATCAGCGCCAGGTTCATGCCGCAGACGATCTCCGGGTGCTCGCGCGGCCAGCTGATGGAACGGGCAGTTGCGCAGCCTGATCGGTGCCGTCCTCGCTCTGGCACGGCTCGAAACCGTGGCCGCGCAGCACCGCTCTCCACGGCGGGTGCTGCCGCACCGCTGCCTTCGGCCGGCTGCGCCTCGCCTGAGCTCGGCACCGAACCGCCAGGCGGCGTCGTGCAGCGCGGCCCGGCTCGCGCCGCTGCGGTCGGACTCGACGGCCCGGGCGAGCAGCCGCGCGGCCAGCTCGTACTCCCGCGGCGGCACGGTCACCGCGAACTCGCGCGCCGACCGGGTATAGACCTTCGCCGGGCGCCCGGCGCCCGGGCCGCCCCGGCCGCCGGGCCGCTGGTAGGAAGCGGTCAGCAACCCCAGCCCGACGAGCTTGTCCAGGTGGTAGGCGGCCAGCGGCCGGCCGATCCCGGTCGCGGCGGCCGCCTCATCGCGCCCCACCGGCTCGTCGCGCCCGGCCACCGACCTCGTAGAGGCGGCGGCGCACCGGGTCATCGAGACCGCTGAGCGCTGCCAGGCCGGAACCATTCTCGGTCACAGCGCGACTCTATCACTAAACCTTATTAGTTAAATACCGTCGGGGTCCAGCGGGTGCCTCAGGTGCTTCGGGTGCTGAGCCGACCACTCCTCGGCCAGCAGCGCGAAATCCAGCTCGTCGCTCCACTCGCCCTTGAACCACTCGTTCTGGACGAGATGCGCCTCCTGGCGCATCCCGAGCCGGGCCGCCAGCTGCGCGGAGCGGAGGTTGCGCGCGTCGACCCTGGCGGTAACGCGGTGCAGGCCGAGACCGTCGAAGGCCAGGTGCAGCACCGTGTGCACGGCCTCGGTGGCGTAGCCCTGGCCGGAGAAGTCCGGGTTGAACACGTACCCGATCTCGCCGCCGCGGTGCTCGGTGCTGTGCCAGGCCAGCAGCACGTCACCGACCAGCTCACCGGTGGCGAGCAGCTCGGCACCGAGCGTCAGGTGCTGGCCCTCGGCGACGAGCGTGGTGCGCGCCCAGGTCTTCCCCAGGTGACGGATCACCACATCGGTGGTCATCGGCTCGAACGGCACCCACCGGCAGACATCGGGCCGGCCGCGGTAGGCCACCAGCGCGGCTATATCGCCGTCGCCCAGCGGCCGGAGGGCCATCCGGCGGGACCGGACCGGGTACGCAGGTGTTAGCTCCACGCCGTCATGCTCGCAGCCCGCGGATTCCGCGCTCAACCCGGGCGCACCCCGGCCCGCGGCCTGGCCTCGGCGGCGGGTGCGCGGCCGGCGGCCCGCCCGGCGCCGGCGCCGGGCTCGGCTTCGGCGAGGAATGGCCGGAGGAGGGCGACTCCGGCCACGGCGATGGCCGCGCCGGAAAGCTGGACCGCGAGCATAAGCGGGGAGGACGCCAGGCGCTCGTGGAAGATGGCCGCCCCGAGGACGACGGCGGAGATGGGTTCCAGGGTGTCGATGATCGGCAGGCTCGCGGTCAGCTGACCTGCCTGGTAGGCGCTCTGTGAGAGGAGCAGCCCGGCGAGCCCGAGCGCGATCAGGACCCAGGGCTGCCAGTGGCCGAGGACCGCGGCAGGGCCGGCGTCGCGCAGCAGCCGGGTGGCGCTGAGCGTGACGGCCGCCGTCAGGCCGAAGATCAGGCCCGCCGCCACCGCGAGCGCTCCGGCCCGGACGGTGTCACTCCCGACGTGGCCCACCGCGACCGCGGCCACGCACACCAGGGTCACGGCGCCGAACGCGAGCAGCCAGTCCCGGGCCGGGGCGTCGGACCGGCCCGCGGTCGGCGGCGACGTCGCCAGGAAGGTGCCGACGCCGGCCGCCACCAGGGCACACCCGGTGAGATCGCGCGAGCGCATCGGCCGCCGTGACCACCAGGCCGCCAGCGGCACCGCGAACAGCAGGTCGGTAGCCACGATCGGGGCCACCAGCGCGAGCGGGCCGTAGGCCAGCGCCAGGCCCTGCAGGCCGTACGCGACGGCGGCCAGCAGAATTCCCGCGAGCCACAGGGGTTTGCGGGCCAGGTAACCGAGCAGCCGGAGCCCGCGCGTGCCGTCAGCACGGGCGCCGGCGGCGGCGTGAGCCTGCCGATGCTGAAGCACGGCGGACACGCCGAACGAACCGGCCGCCGCCAGCGCGGCCACCGCGGCGAACGCCGCTCCGACCACGCCATTCACCAGTTACCTCCCCCATCAGGACCGCGGCCGCCGCTCGTCCCAGCCAAGCCAGGACGGTTGCAGCCGGCATGCGGTGCCTGTGGTGACCGGATGGAGATCAGCGGCCGCTGCTTCACACCGTCCCCACATCGGCTTCACACGCCGTGCGCTCCGCTGCGGTGTCCTTGGGCTGACCGATCGGGCTGATGCAGGGAGAAGGAGGCGAGGAGGTGGCCACTGGCGATCTGCTGGCGCTGGCTCCGTGGCTTATCTTCGGGGCCGGCATCGCGGTGATCGGCTATGTCCTGCTCTCTAGCCGCGGCAAGTCCAACGGGCATCGCCGCCGCGGCCGATGACCAGCGCTCCGGCCTGGGCCTGGGCGGCCGCTGTGGCCGTGATCTGCGGCCTGCTGGCCATCGACATGGTCACCACCCGGCGCCAGCCGGGCATGTCCAGGACTGTGGTGCTCAGCGTGGCGTGGGTGGGCGCCGGGATCGGGTTCGGCCTGATTCTCATCCTGTGGCAGGGCTTCGATGCCGGGCAGCAGTACTTTGCCGCCTATCTCATCGAGAAGTCGCTGAGTGTCGACAACCTGTTCGTCTTCGCCGTCCTCTTCCAGGCTTTCGCCGTGCCGGCCGCCAGCCAGCACCGGGTCCTGCTCGCCGGCGTGGCAGGCGCGCTCGTGCTGCGAGGCGCCTTCATCGCCGCGGGTGCCGCCCTGATTGACCACCTGAGCTGGGCGTTCCCGGCCTTCGGCGGTCTTCTTCTCATCGCCGCTATGCGCATGGCCCGCCGCGGCGGCCCGCCCGACCCGAGCCGCGGCCTGGTTCTGCGCGGAGTGCGCAAGGTCGTGCCGGTCAGCGACGACTACGACGGCAGCAGGTTCTTCACCAGGATCGACGGCAGGCGGGTAGCCACACCCCTGCTGGTCGCGCTGGTCGCGATCGAGACGACCGACGTGATCTTCGCGCTCGACTCGATCCCGGCTGCCTTCGGCGTGACCACGGACGCGTTCCTGGTCTTCACCTCCAACGCCTTCGCCATCCTCGGCCTGCGCGCCCTCTATTTCGTGCTGGCCGGGGCGCTGGAGCGGCTCCGGTATCTCAGCCTGGGCCTGGCGGTGCTGCTCGCCTTCATCGGCGCCAAGATGATCCTGTCGCCGGTGCTGCACATCCCGACCGCGGTGAGTCTCGGCGCGATCATCGTGATTATCGGGGTCGCGGCGGGCATGAGCATGTGGAAGGGACCCCGAGTGACCCACGGCCAGGCGGGAACCCCAGTTCCGGCCGAGCCTGATCGGAGACGCTTGCACGTATGATCGACCTGTCCCAGCTGGATGTCTCGTCACCAGCGTCCTACCTGGTCGCGGTCTTGGTCCCGGCCCTGGACGCGATCGTGCCTGTGCTGCCGAGCGAGACCGCGGTGATCGCCCTGGGTGTGGCCACGGCCGGCAGCGAGGACCCCAGGATCGCGGTGCTGGTCCTGCTGGCCGCTCTCGGGGCCTTCATCGGCGACAACGTCAACTACCTGCTCGGCCGGCGTTTCGGTCCCGCTGTCCAGCGCCGGTTCTTCTCCAGTGAGCGCGGGGCGGCCAGGCTGGCCTGGGCCGAGAAGGCGCTGGACCGGTTCGGCGCCCGCATCATCATCGGCTGCCGGTTCATTCCCGGCGGGCGCACGGTGGTGACCCTGACCTGCGGGCTGGTCAGGTACGAGCGGCGGAGCTACGTGGTCGCGACCGCGGTCGCCGCGGTCATCTGGGCCAGCTACGCGTTCTTCATCGGGCGCCTGGGTGGCCAGGCCTTCGAAACCAAGCCGTGGATTGGCCTGCTGCTCGCGTTCGGGGCCGCGGTGGCGATCAGCGTCGTGATCGAGGTCCTGCGGCGCACCCGGCCGTGGCGCGTGTTTGGCCGGCTGCGGTCCGGCCGTCACGACGACCCGGGGTCCCCAGATCCGGCCCCGGCCAGCCGCGCCGGCAACGGTGCGGGCCGTCAGCGGTCCGACGACGCCGCCTGAGACCGCACCGGCGCCCGCGGGAGGGTGACGGTGACCTGCGTGCCACGCCCTGGCTCGCTGGTCACGTCCAGGTCGCCATGGTGACCGTGGACCAGCTCGGAGACCACCGCCAGGCCGATGCCGCTGCCCTCGACCCCGGAGGCACCCTGGCCGCGGAAGAACCGCTCGAAAATGCGGGGCAGCTCATCGGCCGGGATGCCCTGGCCGGTGTCGCAGACCCGAAGGGTGGCCCGGTTGCCGTGGGGCCCGGTCTCCACCGTCACGCGGCCGCCCGCCGGGGTGAACTTGACCGCGTTGGTGAGCAGGTTGACGATCACCTCGTGCAGCCGTCCCGGGTCGCCCAGGATCTGCACCTCGGTCAGGCGGCACTCGACGCTGATGTCGGCCGCGTCAAAGGTGGCGGCCAGGCTGTCGACCGCTGCCGCGGCGATCGCGGCCATGTCGCAGGGGACCAGTGTCAGCTGCAGCGCGGCGGCCTCCGCCGAGGCCAGCCGCTGCAGCCCGTCGACCATGCGGGCCAGCCGCAGCACCTCATCGCGCAGCGAGGTCAGCTGCGCGGGCGTGGGCTCGGCCACGCCGTCCAGCAGGGCCTCGTGGCTGGCCTGCAGCACCGCGATCGGGGTGCGCAGCTCGTGCGCGACATCGGCGACCAGGTTGCGCCGCACCGTTTCCTGGCGGGCCAGGGAATCGGCCATCTGGTCGAAGGCGATGGCCAGGTCGCGCAGCTCACCCGGGCCGCGCACGTCCCCGATGCGGGCCGTCCTGTCACCGCGGCCCGTGGCCCTGGCCACCCCGATCAGCCGGGTGACCGGCGAGGTGATCCGGCGTGATACCCCCAGCGCGACGAGCAGGGCCAGCAGCGCCGCCAGGCCGGCCGCCCCGGCGATGGCGCGCCACAGGTCCGCCCGGAGCGTCTCGTCGGCTCCGCGCAGGCCGCTGCGGGTAAACCGTACGGTGACCTGCCCGACGCGATGCCCGTGCGCGAACACCGCCATCTGGCGCTCGGGCGCCGACGCCAGCTGGCTGAAGCCGGGCGAGGAGCGGACCACGCTCCCGGTTCCGTCCCTGACCTCTACGTCCGCGCCCACGCTGGAGCTCAGGTCGAGCACGGGCGACAGGTCGGCTCGGCCCCACGTGTCGCGCCGCTCAAAGGCCGATCCGGCGGCCACCGCGACGGCGCGGGTCAGGCTCTCCTGCTGCCCGGAGACGAGATGCGAGACGTCAGCGGCGACAAACGCGGCGCTTAGCCCCGCGAGCAGGGCGACCGCGGTCAGGGCGACACCGACGAAGGCCAGCGCCAGCCGCAGTGCGATGGGCCCGACGCCGCCCGGCCTAGCCATCCCTGGTCAGGCCGAGCCGGTAGCCCCCGCCGAGGACCGTCTGGATCACCACCGGGTTGCCGGGGTCTTCCTCGATCTTGCGGCGCAGGTTCTTCACGTGCGAGTCGATGGTCCGCTCGTAGCCCTCGAACTCGTACCCGCGGACCCGGTTGATCAGCTCGAACCGTGAGTACACCCGGCCCGGCGCGGTGGCCAGCGCGACCAGGATGCCCCACTCGGTCGGGGTCAGCTCCACCGCGTTGCCGCGGACCGTGGTCTGCCGCCGCGGCTCATCGATGACCAGCATGCCTCCGCCGAACCGGCTCACCCCCCGCTCGGTGGCGGCCGGGGCGCCGCGGCGCAGGATCGCCCGTACCCGCAGCACCAGCTCCCGGGGGCTGAACGGCTTGGTCACGTAGTCGTCGGCGCCCAGTTCGAGCCCGGCGATCCGGTCCTCCTCGCTGCTCCGGGCGGTGAGCATCAGGATCGGCGTGGAACCGGCCTCCCGGATCTCGCGCGCCACGGTCTCACCGGCCACGTCGGGCAGGCCGAGATCCAGGATGACCAGGTCTGGGGCGGCCGAGGTGGCCAGGCTGATCGCCTCCGCGCCGGAATCGGTGGACAGCACCGTGAACCCGGCCCGTTCCAGGTACGAGCGCACCAGTTCCCTGAGCTTGCGCTCGTCTTCCACCAGCAGCACCGTCGCGGTCATCCCGGCTCGCTTCCGTCCGCTTGGCCCGGGGCCTGGCCCCGGGCCGAGGTGAGACCGGCCGGATTCCGGCGACCCGCGTCGAGCTGCTCGGGGGCCAGCGGCTCCGCGAGCGTGATGCCGCCCGGGCCGATCTCGAACCGGCAGGTGGAGGGCTGGTGATGGCTCGCGCGGGTTTTGATGACGGATATCGCCCGGCTGATTGAGGCCTGCTCCTGAACATACCGAAGCAGCACCACGTTGTCGGATAGATGAGAAATGGCCCCATCGGACAGGCGCCCGGACCCGAAGAGGTCGGGCACCTCAAGGGTCATCAGGGTACTGACGCCCTGCCGCGAGAAACGCTGGACCAGCGAGTAGACGAACTCACGGAACCGGGTCTCGTCCGGTGCCGCGAGCCTGAGGTCACCCAGGCTGTCGATGAGGACGCGGGTGGCCCCATTGCGCTCCACCGCCCGGAGCAGGTCATCGACCCATTCGTCGATGTAAACGTCAACCGGCGAGCGGTACATCACCTCGACGCCGGGCTCGGTCAGTGACCACCCGAAGCCCGCGGCGATCCGCTGCAGCTGCGTGTTGTTCTCCTGGAGCGTGGCGATGATCCCGCTCTCTCCGTGCTGCGCTCCGTTAAAAATGAAATGCAGCCCCATCAGCGTTTTCCCAGACCCGGAGGGGCCCGCTATCAGGGTGGAGGAGCCCGCCCAGTACCCGTCCTCGAGCAGCTCGTCCAGGGCCAGGATCCCCGACGACGCCCGCATGCCGCTCAGCTCGTAGCCCGTCACGTCCGGGATATCGGCGAGCCTGGGGAAGACGTGAACGCCGCTGCTGCTGAGCCGGTAGGCATGCCGACCGGACCGGAAGCCGCTGCCGCGCAGCTTCCGGACCTGGAGATACCTGATCTCCCGCTGGCCGATCCTTTCGGCCGCCAGATCCACGATGGCGTCCGCCACGGCGAACTCGGGCAGCGAGCCGACTTCGGCCTCCTCGTACTCGCCCAGCCACAACGATGCGGTCGGGTAGGCGCTGAGCCTCCCGGTCAGCTCATGCAGGAACCGGCGGAAGTCGCCGGAGTTGTCGGCGAAAGCGTGCAGGGCCTTGAAGCTGTCAATCACCACCAGCCTCGGCTGGCGATCCTCGAGCACCGCCGCTATCTGCCTGGCCACGCCCGCCAGGCCCTGGCTGGTTACCGTCGCCCCGAGATCCTCATAGAGCACCGACGTGCCGATCGCAGCGTGGTCGAAGAAATCCAGGCTCTGGCCGAAGCGCACGATCTTGTCCAGCGGCTCGGAAACCGTGGAGAAATAGACCGCAGGACGCCCGGGGTGCCCATTCCGGAAGACGTATTGCTGCGCGATGATGGTCTTGCCGGCCCCGGGCAGCCCCATGATCAGGCTGATCGCGTTCGCGGGCAGGCCGCCGCCCAGCACGGTATCGAGCGGCTCATGCCCGCTCAGCATGCGGTCGGTCATGACGCGGCTTCCTGCTCGGGCCGCAGTTGCGGGCTCATGCTGAGCAGCTCCCGGATGGCGGACGCCAGCTGCGCCGGGTCCAGGGGCTTCCCCAGGAACGCGTCGGCGCCGGCTTCGAGCGCCTGGTCGCGGGACCGGAGAACCGAGGCCGCGATCACGGGCACACCGTGCCGCTTGAAGGACCGGCACAGATCCAGGCCGGTGCCGCCCGAAATGAGTAGTTCGATGATCGCGACCGCCGGGGGCCTGACGGTCAGTGCGCCCAGGGCCGCCTCCCCGTTGAGCACCACCTCGACGTCGAATCCCTCGGTCCTGAGGAAGTGCTCCTGAAGTTCGGCGGTATACGGGTCACGCTCAGCCAGGAGGACGGCCACCTGAGGGGGGACGGCGGGCGCGGGCGGCCCGGCCTGCTGCGGCGACGCCTGCTCCGGCGGCCCGGCCTGCTCCGGGCGCCGGTCGAGCCACTCGGCGAGCAGGCGGTGAGCATCGGCCGCGCTCAGGCCTTCGGCCATCCGGGCGTGCGCGAACCTGAGCTGCTCGACCTGATCGCGGCTGTACAGCCGGTGGCCGCTGGCATTCCGGTCCGGGACGACCAGCCCGTACCGGTCTTCCCAGGTACGGATCGTCGCCACGGGAACGCCCAGCATCCGGGCCACGGCACTGATGCTGAGGATGGGGCGGGCTGTGCCCGTACCTGCCGCATCAAAGCTCTTCATCGGCGACTCACTCTAACAGTTGCCAGAATTCTTACCTAACTCTTCTTCAACTCCTCGTCAAGTATTCTACAGAAACTCTTCACTGTGGTCTTGCCCGGGAGTAGTCTTTTCCATATGCTCTTCGACGTCCCTCGGCAACCTGGCGAGAGCTTGAAGAGGGTTGGTGGGCCCATGACCGGCACGAGTAGGTTGGCGCGCGCAGGCGCAGGAGGATCCCCGCGCCGTGGCTGACGACCGCGTGCTGTGGATCACCAGGAACGGCGACCGCCCGGAGCTGGTCCTTGCGGGGGAGATCGACGAGTTCAGCTACCCCGACCTCACGTCGAGCCTGGCCGAGGCGGCCAGTGTCGGCCGCGGCGACATCCACGTCGACCTGGGCCGAGTCGAGTACTGCGACATTGCCGGGCTCCGGGCCATCGTCTGCGCCACCGGCTCCCCGGGCGAGGCCCATCCCAGCAGGCGCGTGGTGCTGCACGCGGTGCCCCCGCAGCTGAGGAAGATCCTGCACATCCTGGGCTGGGACGCGCTGCCCGCGGTGGTCGTCGACGAGGCCAGGATGTCCGGGATCCGGCCCGTGGCCGACGCGGCCGCAGGCTGACGGTCAGACCGGCCCGAGCGGTGTGCCGCAAGCGCAAAACGGGCAGTCCGCCGCAGGCCACACCTGGCTCGGCACGGTGGCCACGGAGTAGAACGGCACCGCCATCGTGGCCGCGACGATGTCACTCGCCGGGCCCAGGGCCAGCAGGGCGGCCACCGCGACTGGGACGGCCCCGCTGTCACGTACCTGCCGGAAGCACGCTTGCACCGCGGTCGCTGCGTTGACCGCGTCGTCGACAATGGCCACGCGCCAGCCGCCGATCATGGTCCGCGTGCTGCCGGGCAGGCGGTACCCGGCCGGACCCCCGGACGGTGCCGGGCAGCTGTAGGCGGGCAGGAAGGCGGCCCCCAGGAACTCGGCCATGGTCAGGGCCAGGAACGCCCCGCCGGTCATGGGCCCGCACACGGCGTCGATCTCGAGCTCGGCCAGCCGGTCGCCGAGCCGCTGGACATGCGGCCGCAGCGCGGCGGGCCGCAGGAACAGAGCATCGAGATCCAGCCACAGATCCCCGTGATATCCCGTGCCCAGCTCGAAGTGGCCCCGGCGGGCATGAGCCAGGCAAATCAGCTCAGATTCCACCCCGCCATGGTCATGCGCGGGCCGTCCGTGCGCAAGGGAGCCCCCGCTCACCGGCCTCATCATGTTCGCGTAGCGTGACAGGAATGATCCCTCGCCGTGACCGAGATCTCACGAACGGTAGCCGGGGGGAGGTGCAGCCGGGGCCGGAGGCCAGGCGGCCCCGGCCGCCCCTGCCCGCCCGTGAGGTCATCGCCGCCGCGGCCCGGTCCGGCCGGCGCCACCTGCGCGTCATCCTGGCCGTGGCCGTGGCGGTGTCCACCGTCAGCGCGCTGGCCGAGATCCTGGTCGACGAGTTCATCGACCGGGCCGACGTGGCGGTGTCGGTCGCCGCCGATCTGAGTGCCTCGGCGGTGAGCATCCTCGGCACCGTGCTCATGTCGGGGTTCCTGTGCCGCATTGTGGGCGCGACCGAGCACGGCCAGAAACCAGCGACGGTCCGGCAGGTCGTGCGGCACCTGCCGTGGGGCAGGCTCATCCGCGCCGACCTCCTGGTGGTCGTGATCGTGGTGATCGGCGTGCTGGCGCTGATCATCCCGGGCCTGGTGGCCTTCACGCTGCTGGCCATCATCGGGCCGGTCATCGAGATCGAGGGCCGCAAGGTCTACGCGGCCCTGTGCCGCTCCATACGCCTGACCCGGCAGCGCTTCTGGACCGTGGCGCTGCTCGCCACGCTGCCGGTGATCCTCTCCAGCATGATCGAGTCCTTCATCCCGCACCCGGACGACGTGGCAGAGATCCTGGAGGTTCTGGCCGTCCGGGGGATCGGTGAGGGCCTGATCGAGGCCGCGATCGGCCTGATCCTGGTGGAACTCTGCTACCGGCTCATCGCATTGGACCGCGCACCTGCGGCCGGTCACGGTGACGGCTCCCCAGCGGCCAAGCGGCAGGGCAGGCCGGCGCAGTTATCGAGTGGCGGTGCCGCGGTGGCCGCGAATTAGGCTGCGGTCATGAGCGCCAGTCCCACGCACCGCTACGAGGTGACCGTCCGCTGGACCGGGAACA
Organism: uncultured Actinomycetota bacterium; assembly: GCA_963739645.1. GTDB lineage: Bacteria > Actinomycetota > Actinomycetes > Streptosporangiales > Streptosporangiaceae > JASHPR01. The sequence continues at coordinate 30,672 of CAVUBM010000047.1, read as the reverse complement.
CCGGTTCAGGGACCAGCGACTACCGCGGCTACCGCCGCGACCACGAGGTGGAGAGCGCAGGGAAGCCGGCCATCCCCGGTTCCTCCGACCCGGCTTTCCGCGGCGATGCCGCCCGCTGGAACCCCGAGGAACTGCTGGTCGTCTCCCTCGCCCAGTGCCACATGCTGTGGTACCTGCACCTGTGCGCGGTCGGGGGCGTGGTGGTCACCGACTACACCGACACCCCGGTCGGCACGATGGCGATGGACGAGACCGGCGGCGGCGGGCAGTTCACCGAGGTCGTGCTCCGCCCGGCGGTGACCGTGGCCGACCCGTCGATGACGCAGCAAGCCCAGGCGCTGCACGAGGAGGTCGGCGCGCTGTGCTTCATCGCACGCTCGGTCAACTTCCCGGTCCGGCACCGGCCCACCGTGCACGCCGCCCTGGTGCCCAGCGCCCCCCCGGCCTAGCGGTCGGCCAGCACCGCAGGCCCGTGCGTCAGGGCGCCCAGCCCGGGTCGCGGCCGGACAGGGCCAGGGCCCGGTCGAGCTCGGAGGCCGAGTCCGGCACCGGCACCTCGTCGGCGAAGCCCTGATACTTGCGGAACAGCTCGGCGTTGGCCTGCACCGCCTCGTACACGGCGGCGGCCACGTCGTCGCGGCAGCTGAAGTCCTGGCCGCTGCCCTTGGCCACGTCCCAGCCGTGCAGCACCATCTCGGCGATGAGCAGAGCGGCCACGTCGGCCGCGGGCGTCGGCGATCCCATCACGTTCAGGTCGCGTTCCCACGCGGCCGGGTCGGACCACGCGGCGACCGCCTTGTCCAGCTGGGCCGCATAGTCGGCGGCATAGCCGGGATCGGCCACGAAGTCCTTGTTCATCAGCTCGTCGGGCACGGCCTCGTCCCGGGCCCGGCGCTCGGCGGAGTACGCGGTCCACAGGATCGTGTGGTTGAGCAGCGTGCGCAGATCCCAGTCCGCGCACGGGGTGGCGGCCGAGAGCTGATCGCTGCGGACGCCGCCTACGACACGCGCGGCCTCGGCGGCAGCGGCCGCCATCTCGGGGTGCCGATTCATGGAACTCCCTCCTCGGGTGGCCGGCCTACGTTTGGATCCGGGCCGGCCGCGGTCATCGTTTCTGGCCACGATACGCAGGTCACGGGCGGGGGTCTTGAACAAACGCGACGGCTACTGTGGTCAGGGTGAAGCCGGAGCTGGGCCGCGGTGTGCTGCACCCGGAGGCGGCCGGGGCCAGGTTCCGACTGGGCCGCTACGAGCCGTCGGGCCTACTGGCGCCGTTTCTCGACTTCTACTGGGTGGTCGAGTGGGACCTGCGCGGTCAGCCGCCGCACGAGCAGAAGATCCTGCCGCACCCGAACGTGAACCTCGCGTTCGAGGCGTCCGGCACGGCGGTGTTCGGGGTCGACCGGAGGCTGTTCGTGCGCCAGATCAGCGGCCGCGGCCGGGTGCTGGGGGTGCGGTTCAGCCCCGGTGGCTTCCGCCCGTTCTGGACCGCCGCCGTCTCCCGGCTCACCGACCGGACGATCCCGGCCGCTGAGGTGTTCGGCGCCGGCGTCGCCGCGGTGCAGGAAGCGATCCTGACCGCCGCCGACGACGCGGCGATGGTCACCCGCGCCGAGGAGTTCCTCACCGCGGCACGTCCGGAACCCGACCCGGTGGCCGAGAGCGTGGCCGGGATCGTGGCGCAGATCAACGCCGACCCTGCGCTGCTGCGGGTGGACCAGCTCGCGGCGGTGACCGGCCTGTCCGTGCGCAAGCTGCAGCGGCTGTTCGCCGAGTACGTCGGGGTCGGGCCGAAATGGGTGATGCGCCGGGCCCGGCTGCACGACGCCGCGCAGCGGGCCGATCAGGGGGCGGACGTGGCCTGGGCGGAGCTGGCCGCCGATCTCGGGTACGCCGACCAGTCGCACCTGACCAGGGAGTTCACCGCACTGATCGGTATCCCGCCCGCCCGCTACGCCGACCCGTAGCCGGAGCTGTCCGGTCAGCCGGGCCGCGATTCGGGTCGCGGCGAGGCGCCCGCCTGCGAGTCAGGGGCTGACCGGCCGGATCCCGGCGGCGTGCCTGCGGGCCAGCTCCCGGTACGTCTCAGGGTTGGTCTCGACCCACTCCCTGGCCCCGCCGCTGACCTCGCCCACGATCCGGGCCGGCACGCCAACGGCGAGCATGCCGTCCGGGATCTTCATCCCGGGCGGGACCGTGCAGCCCGGCCGCGACCAGGGCCCGCCAGGCCCACGATCACCTGGTCGAGGACGGTGGCGCCGTTGCCGATCAGCGCCTCCGCGTGGATGACCGCGCCGTGAACCACGCAGAGGTGACCGATCGTCGCTCCCTCACCGATCTCCGTGACCGGGTCGTCACCGCCGTGCAGGACCGAGCCGTCCTGCACATTGGCTCCGCGCCGCACGATGATCGGCCCGAAGTCGGCTCGCAGCACAGCCCCGTACCAAATGGACGCCTCGGCCTCGACCCGCACGTCCCCGAGCAGCGTGGCGGTGGGCGCGATCCAGGCGTCGGGGCTGACTGTGGGCTCGCGGCCCTCAAATGCAAACAGTGGCACCGGCCCATCATGCCCTGGCCTGCCCCGCGCCCGGCCGGGGTGGTCGTCCGTGCCGCCCCGGATGATGAACATTCGTCGCTGACCCTCCCTGTCGCGGTGACCTGGGCAGGTAGCAGAATCGCCGTGGTGGCCGGGCGGCGGAGCCCGCGCCCTGACAGAGGGGAGCGGTCTTGCCGCATCGGTTCCCAGCCCTGATCGCCGCGCCCGCACCAGGGCCGGGACGGCTCTGGCTCACCGGCGCCCGGCTGGTCGACGGCACCGGCGGCCCGGCGCGCGACGGCGCCGCGGTCCTCGTCGAGGACGGCGTGATCGCGCACGTGTCCAGCGCTTCAGAGCCCTGTCCCGACGGCGCCCGGGAGCTGGACCTGGCGCGGCGGACGCTCATGCCCGGGCTGATCGACGCCCATCTGCACACGGCGGGCCGGATGCCCGCGACGCTGCGGGGCGCCGAGGCCGAACTGCCCGGGACCGCGGGACACTTCCTCCAGACCGAGCTGCGCGAGTACTTGCGCGGAGGCGTGACCACGATCCGGATCACGGGTTCCCAGGGCCAGCGGCCCCAGGAGGCTCGTCAGGCCATGCGTTACGGCGCGTTCCGCGGCCCCCGGGTCCTGACCTGCGGCAAGATCATCTCCGCCACGGCACCGGGTGGCCGGTTCTACGGCGACATGTACCGGGAGGCCGACGGGCCCGACGACATGCGGCGCGCCGTGCGCGAGCAGATCCGGTCCGGGGCCGACTTCATCAAGGTCATGACCACCGGCGCCCGGTCGAACGAGCTCGAGGACCCGGAGCCGCTGCAGCTGACCACCGGCGAGCTGTCCGCCGTGGCCGATGAGGTGCACCGGATGGGTTTCCGGCTGTCCGCGCACGCCGAGGGCCTGACCGGGTGCGAGGCGGCGATCGCGCATGGCGCCGACACCATCGAGCACGGCATGTACCTGCACCAGCGGCCCGATCTGCTGGACGCGATGGCCGCCAGCGGCCAGGTGCTCGTCCCCACGCTGTCCGGCTACTACTGGATGGCCGGGCTGGGCGACGCCATCGATCCCGCCGACGCGGAGCGTGTGACCGAAATGCCGCCCGAGCTGGTCGAGCTGGCCAACCACAACATTGAGCAGGGCTCGGCCAGCATGCGGGCGGCCAGGGACGCGGGCGTCAGGATCGCGATGGGCAGCGACGTGGCGCTCGGGTCCGGGCTGGAAATCCAGCGCATGGTCCACCACGGGCTGACCCCGGGCCAGGCGCTGACGGCGGCGACGCAGACCGCGGCCCAGGCTCTTGACCTCGACGAGCACGTCGGCACCGTCGAAGCGGGAAAGCTCGCCGACCTGCTGGTCGTCGACGGCGACCCGCTCGCGGACCTCGGGCTTCTGGCTGACCGGAGCCGGATCTGGCTGGTGCTGCAGCTCGGGGTCCCGGTCGCCGGCCAAGCGCTCGAGAACGACCTGGCCGGCGCGGCGTCATGAGCGTGCGGCGCCCGCCTTCCACACCGTGGGCCCCTTCGGAAAGCCGCCATCGGCCTGCGTGAGCACCAGCAGGCTCCGCCAGATGCCGAGCTCGAACACCGCGTCGTCGTAGAAGCTCGGCCACACCGCCCCGTCACGCTCGGCCAGTACCTGGTCGTGGACCGCACGGCGCTCCGCCGGATCGGTCACCTCCCGGGCGCGGCCCATCACCGCGAAGCCGTCATCCTGCCGCGGCGGCGGGCAGGTCTCGCTGTGCAGCGCGTACCGCCCATCCCGGCGCAGGTCAGCCTGCTTGGGGCCGGCCATGACCAGCAGGTACAGCCCGGCCGGGCTGATCGCCGGGCACACCGGGTGCACCCGCGGCCCGCCGTCGGCCCGCACCGTGGCGAGAAATCCCAGGCCGATGCCGTGCTGATAGAACTGCCTGCGGCCCGCGGCCGCCAGTGCAGGCTGCTCGCGCTCGAAGTCCGTCCAGCTCATCATCCCGCGGACATTACACACCGGTCACTGACATCTCATGTCAGCAATCTGATCTAGTCTTCGGGGATGCGGGCCGACCGGCTGGTGTCCCTGGTGCTGCTGCTTCAGGCCCGGGGCCGGATGACCGCCGTCGCGCTCGCCGCGGAACTCGAGGTCAGCGTGCGGACCATCTACCGGGACCTCGAGGCCCTCAGCGGCGCCGGCGTCCCGGTCCGGGCGGAGTCCGGGCCCGGCGGCGGCTGCCAGCTGGTCGAGGGATACCGCTTCCCGCTTCGCGGCCTGCGCCCGGAGGAAGCCGAGGCCCTGCTCATCCTGGGCGTGCCCGGCGCGCTGCGCGAGCTCGGGCTGGACGCCGCCGCTACCGCGGCGCACCGGCAGATACGGGTGACCGCGGGCCTGCCCGGTCCCGGCGGATCCGGCTCGGCCCTCGTTCATCTCGATGTGCCCCGCTGGTTCCGTGTCCCAGAGCAGGTGCCGCACCTGCAGACCCTGGCCGAGGCGCTCCGCCAGGGCCGGTGCCTGACTATCGAGTACCGGCGCGGCGATAACCACCAGGGAGACGGAAGCCAGGGACCGGCGCGGCGCCGTGAGGTCGCCCCGCTGGGCTTGGTGGACAAGGCCGGAACCTGGTATCTCGTGGCGTCGGGGGCTGGGCGGGCGGGGCCAGACAGCCCGGCCACGGTCTTCCGCGTCTCGCGCATCACCGCCGCCCGTGTGCTGACCAAGGCGGCGCCGCGCCCGGCGGACTTTAGCCTGGCCGCGTTCTGGGCCCGCTGGTCGGAGGAGTTCATGACCAGCCGTCCCCATCTCCCTGTGCGGCTCCGGGCCTCGCCGCACGCGCTTGCCGCGTTTGGCGAGGTTTTCGGCAGCGGTGCCCAGGAGGCGCTCGACGCCGCGCTCCCGCCCGACGGCCTGGGCTGGCGTAAGCTGACGCTCCGGTTCGAGCACGAGCTGGCCGCGGCGCACCGACTGGCCGGTTTCGGGGGAGAGGTCGAGGTCCTTTCCCCACCCTCAGTGCGCGCCCGCCTCCAGTCAGTAGCCCACGCCATCCTCGCCCGCTACCGCGAGGGGTAACCGCCCGCGTGGTTGTCCAACCACACCCGCGTGACCGACGGCGCGGACCCGCCTGGAAACGTGGATGTACCGGAAGGGTCGTCCTGGCGACCCTTCCGGTACATCCACACATCGCGCACCCCCTGAGACCTGATGCTGTTGTGGCTGGCGGAATGCTTGGTGCTGATGCGGCGTGCGCGCCCCAGCCGCATCCCTTCCTCGCTGATGCTCTTTGGGGTTTGGCGGGTTCTCTGGCTGGGCGTGGCCCGCGTTGTGGTGGGCCTGGGTATGGCGCCGGAGGCGCGCTCGGCGAGCGGCGATCTTCTGGCGGGTTCTGGCTTTCGCGGTGAGGTGCCTTGACGGCAGGGGCGGTGGTGATGTTAGGTAAGGCTTTGTTAGGGTTGCCTTACCTAAACTGACGGACCGCCGGAGCTCGCGGTATGCCCGGCCCGAACTTCATCGCCCGGCGGGTCACGTCGGCCAGGACTCCCCATCCTGGGCCAGCCGCCCGCCCAGGACGGAGGATGCGCCGGTGCTGCCGACTTTCGTGATCGGGCTGCGCGAGGGCCTGGAGGCGGCGCTGATCGTCGGGATCATCGCAGCCTTCCTGGGCCAGCAGGGCCGCCGGGACGCCCTGCGCCAGGTCTGGATCGGCACCGCGGCGGCGATCGCGATCTGCATCGCCGTCGGCATCGGCCTGCAGGTGCTCTCGTCCGACCTGCCGCAGCGGCAGCAAGAGGGCCTCGAGACCGTGGTCGGGGTCCTCGCCGTGTGCATGGTCACCTACATGATCATCTTCATGCGGCGGCACGCCAAGGGCCTGAAGGGAGACCTGGAGGGCGCGGCCGCGTCGGCCCTGGCCTCGGGGTCCGGCCGGGCCCTCGTGGTGATGGCGTTCCTCGCCGTGCTGCGGGAGGGCTTCGAGACCGCGGTGTTCCTGCTGGCCACGTTCCACGCGTCCGCGGACGCCACGCTGTCCTGGGCCGGCGCGGTCATCGGGATCGTGCTCGCCGCCGGGATCGGCTACGGCATCTACCGGGGCGGCGTGCGCCTCAATCTGTCCCGGTTCTTCCGGGTCACCGGGCTGGTCCTGGTGGTGGTCGCGGCCGGACTGGTGATGACCGCGGTGCACACCGCCAACGAGGCAGGCTGGCTGAACGCGGGACAGGTGCAGGCGTTCGACCTGTCCTGGCTGGTCCGGCCGGGCACGCCGGTGTCCTCGCTGTTCACCGGCGTGCTGGGGATCCAGCCCTATCCGGTGTGGATCGAGGTGGCCGCCTGGCTGGCCTACCTGGTGCCGATGACGATCATCGTGGCCTGGCCGGCGCCGGCCGCGGCGGCTGCCCGGCGCGCCAGCAGCCACCCCGCAGCCGGTCCAGCAGTAGCGGCGGCCAGCCAGCGGCACAGCCGGGCGGCCACGGTGAGCAAACCGAACAACCACGCAGCACAGCCGCCCGCCAGGCGGTAGTGATCTTCATCAGTGAGACAGAAGAGACGCAAGAGACAGGAGCTCAGGATCGTGGACACCGACGGCAGGCTGATTCGACCCCGGCAGAAGGCGTGGGCCATCGGCGCGGTGTTCGCGCTGGCCGCGGCGGCCGCGGCGGGCTGCTCCAGCTCGAGCGGATCGAGCGGATCGAGAGGCAGCACCGCCTCCAGCAAGACGAGCCAGGTCACCATCGAGCTGACGCCCCAGGGGTGCATGCCCAAGCCCGCCAAGATCAGCGCCGGGCAGGTTGATTTCAACGTGGCCAACCAGGACGCCGACGCGGTATCCGAGGCTGAGCTGCGCACCGCCGACAGCGGCCGCATCCTCGGTGAGCAGGAGAACGTCTCGCCGGGCCTGTCCGGTGGCTTCTCGCTCAACATCCAGCCCGGCAGCTACAAGATCAGCTGCCCGGGGGCGGCGCAGTCGCGCTGGACGTTCACCGTCTCCGGGAAGGCCACAGGGCCGGCCTGGCAGTCGAATCCCCAGCTGTCGGCCGCGGTGCAGGGCTACTCCGGCTATATCGGCCAGAACGCGGCCGCCCTGGTCAGCCACACCCAGGCGTTCTGCCGCGCGATCGATGGCGGCAACGTGGCCCAGGCCAAGCTGCTGTACCCACAGGCCCGCGTGTACTACGAGCACATCGAGCCGGTGGCCGAGGTCTGGGGCACCCTCGACACGCAGGTCGACGGCCGGTGGGAGAACCCGGTCACGGTGCCGTCCCAGTTCATGGGGTTCCACAAGATCGAGCAGCTGCTCTGGGCGGACAACACGCTGGCGGGCACGCCCAAGCTCTGCGCCGGGCTGGTGCAGCACGAGCAGCAGCTGGCCCATCTGGTCAGCAACGCCCAGTACAGCCCGCTGGAGATGACCAGCGGGGCCACCGACCTGATCAACGAGGCGGCCACGTCGAAGATCAGCGGTGAGGAGGAGCGCTACTCCAACACCGACCTGCCCGTGTTCCAGGCCAACGTCGACGGCGCCATGGAGATCGTCGGGCTGCTGCGGCCGTACCTGCAGCAGAAGGACCCGAGCCTGCTGGCGCTGATCCAGCGGCGGGACGCGGCGGTGGCCAAGCTCATGACCCAGTACAAGGCCACCCCCGGCTATGACGGCACCGGCTATGTCGAGTACTCCACGGTCCTGGACAACCAGCGCCGTCAGCTGGCCACGTCCGTGAACGCCCTGGCGGAGGCCCTGTCCAAAGTGTCCAGCCAGGTGAGCTGAGCCGATGAGCCGACGACCCGCCACGGCGACCGGGCCGCACCCGGGCCCGACCGGCGCGATCCCTCGCGGCGCCGCCTGCTCACCGGCGCCGGCGCCGCGCTGGGGGCCGGTGCTGTAGCGGGCGGTGTGGCCGCCTACCTCGCCGACCGCGGCGGGAATCCGGCGTCCGGCGCGGGCGGGGCAGCGCAGACCGTTGCCTTCTATGGGGCGCATCAGGCCGGCATCGCCACCCCGGCGCAGGACCGGCTGGCGTTCGGCTCGCTGAACGTGGTCAGCGACGCGGCCCGCGCCGACGTCCGGGACCTGCTGCGGGCCTGGACCGACGCGGCGGCCCGGATGACCCGGGGCCACCTGGTGGGGGAGGACACCGAGATGAGCGCGCCGCCGGTGGACACCGGCGAGGCGGTCGGCTCGCCGGTATCCCGGCTGACGATCACAATCGGCTTCGGGCCGTCCCTGTTCGACCACCGGTTCGGCCTCGCCGGCAAAAGGCCAGCCGCGCTGGCCCCGCTGCCGCCGCTGCCCAACGAGAATCTTGATCCCAACTTCTCCGGGGGCGACCTGTGCGTGCAGGCCTGCTCCGACGACCCGCTCGTGGCCTTCCACGCGGTGCGGAACCTGGCCCGGCTCGGCATGGGCGTGGTCGCGCACAACTGGATGGAGCTCGGCTTCGGCCGGACGTCCACCACCACGACCGCGCAGGCGACCCCGCGCAACCTGCTCGGGTTCAAGGACGGCACCCGGAACATCAAGGCCGAGCAGACCCAGCTCATGGACGAGCATGTCTGGGTCGGCCCGGAATCCGATCAGCCGTGGCTGCGCGGCGGCAGCTACCTGGTGTCCCGCAAGATCCGAATGTTCGTGGAGAACTGGGACCGCGACTACCTCCAGGACCAGGAGAACGTCATCGGCCGGGCCAAGGTCTCCGGCGCCCCGCTCAGCGGCGGTACGGAGTTCACCGCCCCCAACTTCGCGGCCAGGAAATCCGGCCAGCACGCGATCCCGCCCGACTCCCACATCCGCCTGGCCAGCCACGAGCACAACGGCGGGACCCGGATCCTGCGCCGCGGCTACTCGTTCACCGACGGCATCGACCCCCAGGCCTGGCACGCTGCTCGGCGGCCTGTTCTTCATCGCGTTCATGAAGAACCCCAGCCAGTTCGTCAAGCTGCAGCAGGCGCTGGCCGGCGACGCGCTTAACGAGTACATCCATCACACGGGCAGCGCGGTGTTCGCCTGCCCGCCGGGCCTGCGGCCCGGCCAGCACTGGGGCGACACCCTGTTCGCCTGACGGCGGCCCGGTGACGGCACGCCGCCGTCAGTGCGACTCGCGCGACACCTGGTGACCGCTGGCCCCGACCAGGAAATCCAGGTCCGCGCCCCGGTCGGCCTGGAGCACGTGGTCGACGTAGAGGCGCTCCCAGCCGCGGGACGGGGCGGCGTACCCGGCCACGGCCGCGGCGGCCGGCTCACGCCTCCGCAGCTCCTCCGGGGCGACCTCCACGTCGAGCCGGCGCGCGGGGACGTCGAGCTCGATGATGTCGCCGGTCCTGACCAGGCCCAGCGGCCCTCCGTCGGCAGCCTCGGGCGCGACGTGCAGCACCACGGTGCCGTACGCGGTGCCGCTCATCCGGCCGTCGCAGATCCGCACCATGTCCCGCACGCCCCGCTCCAGCAGCTTGGGCGGCAGCGGCAGGTTCGCCACCTCGGGCATCCCCGGGTAGCCCTTGGGCCCGCAGCCGCGCAGCACCAGCACCGAGTCGGCGTCGACGTCGAGGCCGGGGTCGTCGATCCGCTGGTGGAAGTCCTCGACGCTGTCGAACACCACCGCCCGGCCGCGGTGGCGCAGGAGTTCCGGGGAGGCCGCCGCGGGCTTGATCACGGCGCCGGCCGGCGCCAGGTTACCGCGCAGGACGGCGATGCCCGCCTCGGTCTGCAGCGGGTCGGTGCGCGGCCTGATCACGGTCTCATCCCAGATCCGCGCGTCGGCGAGATGATCGACGAGAGGCCGGCCGGTCACCGTCAGCGCGTCGGGATCGAGCAGGTCCTGCACCTCGCGCAGCACGGCGAGCAGGCCGCCGGCCCGGTGGAAGTCCTCCATCAGGTGACGCCCGGCCGGCTGCAGGTCGACGAGCAGCGGCACGTCGGCGCCGACGGCGTCGAAGTCGTCCAGCGACAGGTCGATCCCGAGCCGCCCGGCGATCGCGAGCAGGTGCACTACGGCGTTGGTGGAGCCGCCGATGGCGGCCAGCGCGACGATCGCGTTCAGGAACGATCCCCGGCTGAGCTGGGCCGAAGGCCGCAGCCCGCGGGCGACCATGGACACCGCCAGCTGCCCGGTGTCGTGGGCGGTCTCGAGCAGCCGGCTGTCCGGCGCGGGCGTCCCGGCGATGCCCGGGATCGTGGTGCCCAGCGCCTCGGCCATGCAGGCCATGGTCGAGGCCGTGCCCATCGTGTTGCAGTGGCCCCGGCTGCGGATCATCGAGGACTCGGACGTCAGGAAGTCCTCGTCCGACAGCGTCCCGGCCCGGACCTCTTCGCTGAGCTTCCAGACGTCCGTGCCGCAGCCGAGCGGCATGCCCCGGAACGTGCCGGTCAGCATCGGGCCGCCCGGGACCACCACGGCGGGCAGGTCGACCGAGGCCGCGGCCATCAGCAGCGACGGGATCGTCTTGTCGCACCCGCCCAGCAGGACCACGCCGTCGATGGGGTTGGCCCGCAGCATCTCCTCCGTGGCCATCGCGGCCATGTTCCGCCAGAGCATGGCCGTCGGCCGGACCAGCGTCTCGCCGAGCGACACCACCGGGAGGTTCATCGGGACGCCGCCCGCCTCCCAGACACCCTGCTTGACCGCCTCGGCGATCTCGTTGAGGTGCGAGTTGCAGGGGGTCAGGTCCGAGGCGGTGTTCGCGATCGCGATGTGCGGCCGCCCGTCAAACGCATGCGCCGGCAGACCGCGGCGCATCCAGGCACGATGGAGATAGGCATTCCGGTCGGTGCCGGCGTACCACTGGGAGCTGCGCTGCTGGGAACTGTGCTGCTCGGACATTGACGCTCTTCCGCCTCCTGGAACTTCGCCTGAGATCCCCAAATGTCCCCTCAACCTACTCGTGGTGCCGGCCGTGGAAAACTGGGTGACCTGGGCGGCAAGGCGCGGGATACATTGGCTCAGGCATGAGAGCGTTCGTGGTCACCGGGCCGCACCGGTGGGAGGTCCGGGACGTCGATGATCCGCTGCCGGCGCCGGGGCAGGTGGTCATCGACATCGACCGGGTGGGCGTGTGCGGCACCGATGTCGAGTTCTTCACCGGCGAGATGGCTTACCTGCATCAGGGGCACGCCGCGTACCCGATCCGGCTCGGGCACGAGTGGTCCGGCACCGTTTCCGCCGTCGGGACCGAGGTTGACCCGGGCTGGATGGGCCGGCGCACCACCGGCGACACCATGCTGGGGTGCGGCCAGTGTGACCGCTGCCGGAGCGGGCGGCCGCACGTGTGCGAGGACCGCTACGAGGTCGGGATCAGGCGCGGCTTTCCCGGCGCGCTGGCGGAGCGAATGGCCATGCCGGTCACCGCGCTGAACCCGCTGCCTGACGCCGTGGACGACGTGGCCGGGGCCATGGTCGAGCCGGGCGGGAGCGCGCTGCGCTCGGTATGGGCCGCTGGCCTGCAGCCGGGGGAGCGGGTCCTGGTGCTCGGGCCGGGGACCATCGGCCTGCTGGTCGCGCGGTTCGCGCTCGCGCAGGGCGCGGAGGTGCACGTCCTCGGCCTCACCCGGGAGTCGCTCGACTTCGCCACCACCCTCGGCGTGCACGGTGCGTGGACCGCGGCGGACATCCCCCGGCTGCCGTTTGCCGCGGTCATCGACGCCTCGAACTCGGCCGAGCTCCCGGCTCAGGCGCTCGAGCTGGTCGAGCCGGGCCGGCGGGTGGTGTACATCGGCGTGGCTGGCCAGCCGAGCACCATCGACACCCGGACGCTGGTGCTGAAGGACGTCACGGCCGTGGGCATCCTGGGCGCGTCTGCGGGCCTGGCCGGGACCATCGAGCAGTACGCGGCCGGGTCGGTGGATCCCCACCCGCTGGTGATGGCCACGGTGAGCCTCGCGGAAGCGGGTGAGGTGCTCGCGGGGTGGCGGCCGGCGGGTGCCGGGCCCGGCCCGAAGATTCACATCGACCCCCGTGGCTGACCACGGCGGCGCGGTCTCACCGCCTGCGTTCTCCCGGGTGACCAGGCTGGACGCGGTCGCGGCCGTCCGCCAGCTGCTCGAGGTGGCCGGCGTCCGGCTCGAGGTGGAGGGCCCGTGCCCCGGCGGCCAGGTCGGTGCCGCCTACGTCCGGTGGCCCGGCGGGCGGCGGTCGGTGCTCACGCTGGCCCCGCCCGGCACCGCGGCCGCCGCCCAGCGGACCGAAGCGCTGCTCGCCGTCGGCCGGGCGCACGGGGTCCCTGCGCCCCGTTACGCAATGGTGCAGGAACTGCCCGACGCCACGGTTATCGTGCAGGAGCTGCTGCCCGGAACCCCGCCCGCGGTTCCCGGCCGCCGCACGGTCGAGTCGATGATCGAGGTGAACCGGCGCTGCCGCGGCATCCTGGCGGACCGCGACGGCCCGGCCCCGTCCCTGTACCTGCGCGAGGACGGTCCGGGTTTCTGCCTGCACCAGCCGCTGGCGGCCTACGACCGGCGGACCGCGCGGCTGCTGGCGGCGATCGAGGAGGTCGGCGCCGCCGTGCCCGAGCACCTGGCCGGGACCGACCTGGTGCACTTCGACTTCCACCCCGAGAACGTGCTGATCGACCAGGCCGGGACGGTCACTGGCGTGGTCGACTGGGACGGCGCGGGCCGCAGCCACGGGTACTTCGACCTGTTCACCCTCCGGTTCGATCTCGCGCGGCGCGCGCCCGATCTGGGCCGGTGGCTGGCCGAACAGCTGCAGGGCACCGCGCCCGACGAGGTGGTGCTGGCCTGCTGGGCGCACATGAGCCTGCGCCTCCAAGTTCGCGCCCAAGCTGGCGGTGATCAAGGCTAATCCGGCGCTGTTCACCCAGCTGGCTGCGTACCCCAACCCGGCCACGATCCCGCCCATGCTGCTGGCCCAGGCCGTCACGGCCGCGGGCGGCGGCGCCAAGGGAACCGTGATCCTGACCACCATCTCCGCCAACACCAAGGCCATCGACGGCGTCATCGCCGTGGCCCCCCAACTGGCCACCGTGACGCCGTACGCGGCCCAGCTGACCGCGCTGTCCAAGGTGCCGCCGCAGGTGTTCCCGTACCTCATGAACGTGCGGGTGGTGGCTACTTCCTCAGCAGGAAGAAAATGCTCGGGCCGAAGTGAATTCTGGCCAGCCGCTCCTGTGCCTTCTCTTCCACGGCGAGCATGATGCGCTTCGACATAACCAGCTTGACTGCCGGATGACGCAGGTTGGATACCGAAAGCCTGCGCTTGACGTGCAGCCCGGCCGCTTCGAGCTGGCCTTCGACAGTTTCCGGGTGGTGATTCACGTACGGGATATCGCCATGCGACCCGATGTCCACGGCCGCGGCCGGAATCCGTTCGCCACGCATCATATAGCGCAGCCGGCTGACGGCATGCAGGGTGTTCGCGGCCTCGATGATGGCGGTGCCGCCCGGGCGCAGGATCCGCGATACCTCGCTGAAAACTGCGGCCGGGTCGGGCAGGTAGTGCATCACCCGGATCATCGTGACCAGGTCCACGCTCGCGTCCGCAAATCCCAATTCGCTGGCGACCATCAGGCGGCTGTCAACGCGCGGATGGCGCGCGAGAAAATCCTTGGACAGGTCCAGCTGCTGAATGCTGGAGTCGACCAGGGTGACCCGGTCCGCGTAATCCGCAAGGATCACGCTGAGCCGCCCGAAGCCGCCCCCGATGTCCACGGCATACCCGAACCGCCTGTCCTCCAGCAGCCGCTGGATGGCCATGACCTCGGCCTCGTGCTCGTACTCGCGGCCCCGCCACCACTCGGCGTAGTTGAATTCCGGGTCGTCGTAATAATCGGTGCGGCGTGATCCATGTGTTGTCGCTGCCATCGTGTCCCCTCCCCGATGTGAGGTATCCCACAGCCAGCAGGCGCAAGCGGCGGGGCGGTTTCCTTTAAGAAATCTTTGCTAAGTCGAGGCGGGATCTGGGCCCGGTAAGGCCATGCGTCAGCGCGGGGAATGTGGTCGGCAGCTCTGGCAATGGGAGCACAAAATCATCGCCACGGCTGAATAAGGCGGCGGTTGAGTGCGAGTAGCCCCAGCGACCAGAGGATATAGGTCCGGGCGGACCGAATACGAAAGTAACGTCCGCACGAGGGGGAATGCATGCATCGCAAGCTCGACATCCTGGCCGACAAAGGCTATGTAATTCTGCGCGACCGGCCAGGAAAGCCCATTGCGCCAGCCGAGTGGGAATCGCTCGAGTACATGGACTGGAAGAGCGGGGGCGACACGAACTTTGCGCCGCTGACCTCGGCGACGGGCGAGATGGACTGCCGCGGTTTCTGGGATCATGGCAAGCCGGACAGTGACGGTCTCTGGACCCAGAACCGCGAACTGGCGCCGGGCCTCGCTAAGTATGTCGAGGAAATTGGCGGCAACTTCGGCCGGGTCCGGGTTATCAAGCTCAATCCCAGCGACGAGGCGGCGGCGCTGCGCCAGCTGCACCTGGACGACAACAACCGCCTCAACCCTGATGGGCAGGGCTGGGTGGTCAGGTCCTGGCTCGAGCTGGACAACCAGCCCGGCCAGTCGGTGTTCATCCTGCGCGAGGACGCCGACGACCCCGCGACCGAGACCCGCATCCCGCTGCACCCGGCCATGCAGCTGGTCATCGACACCCAGCGGCTCTACCACGTGGTCTGGCACCCGGGCCCGCGTCCGCGCTACGCGCTGATCACGTCCTGGGTGAGCGACGACGTGCTGGACCGCTGGATCAGCCGCGAGCTGGGCGCCGAGCGCGTGCCGGCGGCGGAGCAGAAGCTCGCGGCAGTGCGCCGGTAACGGCGCACACCGGCTCTCTGGCCCGGGACGGGGGGCCGGGCCAGAGAGCCGCTCTCGGCGGGCCCGGGCAGGCGGGCCCGCTTATCACCGGCGCAGCCGCGCGGTTACCGTCGCGAGCAGGTCGGTGAGCTCGGTGACCCGGCAGACCCGGGCCAGCAGCAGGTAGAGCAGGACCGCGGCGCCGCCGGCGACGGTCACGGTGCCCAGGGCGCCGAGCGATCCGCCGGGCAGGACGGTCGCGGCAGCCAGCGATATGGCGAGCGCAAGAAGCGCGGCCGGGACGGCTGCGGCGTGCGTCCGCAGCAGGCAGCCGCCGATGACGCGGCCGTCCATCCCGCTGAGCTTGCGGCTGAGCAGCCGCCAGGCCAGCGCCGAGCCGGCCAGGTTGCCCAGGCCGAAGGCGAACCCGAGGCCCGCCACGACCAGCCCGGGCGGCAGCACGGCCAGGGCGGCGTAGTTGGCGCCGACATTAACCATCATGGTGAGCACGCCGATCAGCGCGGGAGTGCGGCTGTCGTGCAGCGCGTAGAACACCCGCAGCTGCAGCTGGAACACCGTGTAGGGGACCAGGCCGAGGCAGAGCACCGCGAACACCTCGCCCATGTAGCGGGCGCTGGCCACGCTGGTGGCACCGTGCGCCAGGAACACCTCGGCGAGATCCGGGCCGAGCACGGCCAGCACCAGGGCCGACGGCACCACGATCACCGACGAGAGCCTGAGCCCGGCCGAGAAATCGGCCCGTACGTAGTCCGCCCTGCGGGCCGCCGCGTGCGCGCTCATCCGGGGCAGCAGCGCGGTGATCACAGAGATGCCAACGATCGCGTACGGCATCTGGAACAGCTGCCACGCGTACGCGAACGGCGTGTACCCGGCGCCGTATCCGACATGCGCACGGGCGGCCAGCACGCTCGCGTCGTTGGCCACCCGGGTGGTGACCAGGAGCGTCACCTGGGTGGTGGCGATGTAGCCGAACATCCACGTGGCCATGCGCCGGATCTCGCCCAGCTCCGTCCGCCGGAAGTCGAACCGCGGCCGCCAGCGGAACCCGGCCCGCCGCAGCGCCGGGATCAGCGCTGCCGTCTGCGCCGCCACGCCGAGCGTCGTGCCCAGGCCGAGTAGCTGGGCCTCGGGCGTGGTGATCGTGGCCGGCCGGACGCCGAACCCGGCCACGTCGATGAACCCGAGCAGGACCCCGATCACGACGATGTTGTTGATCACGGGGTCCACATCGGGGCCGCGAAGCTGTCCCGCGAGTTGAGCACCGCCCCGGCCAGCGAGCTGACGCCGTAGAAGAAGATCTGCGGGATGAAGAAGTACGCGAAGATCACCATCAGGTGCAGCTCGGGCCCGGTGACCGGCCCGGCGTACAGATGGACCAGGGGGGCGGCGGCCAGGGTGGCGGTCAGCGTAATGGCCAAAAGGGTGAACGTCAGCAGGGTGAACATCCGCTGGTCGTAGGCTTCGCCGCGGTCGGTGTCCCTGGTCGCCGCGTTGACCAGCAGCGGCACGATCACGCTGGTGAGGATGCCGCCGAGCATGAGGTTGTAGACGGCGTTGGGCAGCGAGTTGGCCACGTTGTACGCGTCGGCCAGGGACACCGCGCCGAGCGCGTAGGCCTGGGCCAGGGTCCGCAGCAGCCCCGTCATCCGCGAGGCCAGCGTGCCGGCCGCCATGACACCGCTGGACCGCACGATGCTGGCGCCACGGTCCGGGCCAGGCTCCTGCCCCGGGCGGGCTCGTTCGTCCCCCGGGCGTCGCCCGGCTCCGGGGTCAGGCGCCGTAACGGCAGCAGGCGCCGCTTCGGCCGCCGGTGCCGCCTGGTGCCCGCGCCGCGGGCGGTCAGGTCCTGGTCGGCACCGGGCGGCCCGGCCTGCGATGCCCCCGGCATGCTCATGGAAGGTCCCCCGGTCGGACCGGGCCCGGCCCCCCGTTTGCGCCTGACCCGTGTCGTCAGGCACCGACGCTATCGGCTCCCGCAGGCCGGCCGTCGCAGTGAGCTCACCCGCATGTCGCGGGCGCAGAAGGCCCGGTGGCTTGCCCGATTTCGCTAGCATCTGCCCGCGAAGGAGCGGTGGGAGTGGCGCACGCGGGGGCGGTGGGAATGGCGTACGTGCGACGGCCGGGCCGGGCCTGATGCTGGGGCATTCGCACGCGCTCTCCGGGGGGGTCACC
The DNA here is from genome assembly GCA_963739645.1 of uncultured Actinomycetota bacterium. Classification (GTDB taxonomy): domain Bacteria; phylum Actinomycetota; class Actinomycetes; order Streptosporangiales; family Streptosporangiaceae; genus JASHPR01. The sequence goes on along the minus strand of CAVUBM010000047.1, from coordinate 13,229 downwards.
GGGGCGGCCGCGGGGATCATCCTGCATCTGCCGGTCGGGCAGGCCGCGGCGCTGGCGGGCTTCACCGCGGGCATGGCGCTGCTCCCGGACCTGGACAAGTGCGGGTCGTCGCCGGCCGGAGCCTCGGCTTCCTGTCCGAGGCGATCGCCTGGCTCATCGGCCGGGTCAGCGGTGGTCACCGGCACGCGACGCACTCCTTCCTCGGGGTAGCGCTGTTCACCGGCCTGGCCTGGATCTCCTGTCACTACCGGGGTGACTGGGCGGGGAAGGCGGGGCTCGCGCTGCTGATGACGCTCAGCGTGTCCGCCGGCCTCGAGGCGCTGCGTCTGGCCCGCGGCCACACCGCCGACCTGATCGGGATCGCGGTCGCCTCCTGGGAGGTGTGGTTCGGTTACGGCCTGCGGCTGATCCCGCTGGCGGTACTGCTCGGCTGCTGCACCCACATCGTCGGGGACATGCTGACCGACTCCGGCTGCATGCTCGGGTTCCCGCTGTCGACCTACCGGTTCCACCTGCTGCCCGAGCCGCTGGCGTTCACCACCGGCACCCGGCCGGAGATCCTGATCGTCGACCCGATCCTGACCGGGGCGCTGCTGCTGCTGGCCGGGTGGGTGATCGACCCGGCGTTCGTCTCGGCGTAGTTCCAGGCGCTGGGCGGTTAGCGCGCGCCGGAGCGGGGGACGACCAGGCCCGATTCATAGGCCGCCACCACGGCCTGCGTGCGGTCGCGCCGCCCCAGCTTGCTCAGGATCCGGCTGACGTGCGTCTTGACGGTCTCGTCGGTGACGACCAGCCGGGCCGCTATCTCCGGGTTGGACAGGCCCTCGGCGACCAGCTTGAGCACCTCGGTCTCGCGGGGGGTGAGCGCGTCGAGCGCGGCCGCGGGCGCGGCTGCTGCCCGGGGGCGCAGCCGGGTGAACTCGCTGATCAGGCGCCGGGTGACGGTCGGCGCGAGCAGCGCCTCCCCGGTGGCGACGACGCGTACCGCGTCGAACAGCCGCTCGGCGGTGACGTCCTTGAGCAGGAAGCCGCTGGCGCCGGCGCACAGCGCGTCGTAGACGTACTCGTCCAGGTCGAAGGTGGTCAGGATCAGGATCCGCGGGCCGTCAGACCCGGGTCCGGCGAGCTGCCTGGTGGCCTCGATGCCGTCCATGTTGGGCATCCGCACGTCCATGAGCACGACGTCGGGACGCAGCTCGCGGGCGATCTCCACGGCCTGGATCCCGTCGCAGGCCGTGCCGACCACCGTGAAGTCCGGCTGGGTGTCGAGCAGCGCGGCGAACCCGGCGCGCACCACCTGGTGGTCGTCGGCGACGATGACCCGGATCGCCGGGGCCTGGGCGATCACGCGGCCGCCTCCGCCGCGGCGGGCAGCCTGGCCTCGACGACGAAGCCGCCGCCGGTCCCGGCGCCGGTGCGCAGCTCACCGCCGACCGCCGCGGCGCGCTCGCGCATGCCGAGCAGCCCGTGGCCGCCGGGGGGTGCCGCGGGCGGGGGCCCGGGCCCGTTGTCACGGACGCGCAGCCAGAGGGCATCCGCGGTGTAGCGCAGCTCCACGTCCACGGCGGCGCCCCCGGCATGCCGCCGGGCGTTGGTCAGCGCCTCCTGGACGATGCGGTAGGCGGCTAGCTCGACGCCGGGGTCGAGTGCTGGTCATGGCGCCCCGGACGATGAGGCGGACACCCGACCCCGAGGCGTCCCTGGCCTCGTCGAGCAGCTCATTGAGCTGCCGCAGGCCGGGCTGGGGCTGCCGGTCCGCGGTGGTGTCCCCGGTGTCCTCGCGCAGCACGCCGAGCAGCCGCCGCATCTCGGTCAGCGCCGCCCGCGCCGTGTCGCCGATCGCGGACAGCCGCTGGGCCCCGGCGGCGGGCATCCCCGCGGTGGTCAGCCTGGCCGTCTCCGCCTGCACAGCGATCATGGAAATGTGGTGCGCCACGACGTCGTGCAGCTCGCGGGAGACGCGGGCGCGCTCCCCGCGCGCCGTGTGCTCGAGCAGCGAGCCGGCGATGACCTGGCGGGCGGCGCTGTGCTCCACGGCCTCGCTGCGGGCCCGCCGGGCGGCCCCGGCCCACGCCGCCGCCGGGCTCAGCGCAGTCAGCAGCACGGCGGGGATCCTGGCCGCCGCGTGCCGAGGGTCGGCCAGGGCCAGCACCAGGAAGGGCAGCGCCAGGCAGGCGGCGAGCAGCTGCTGATCCGCTCCGGCCCAGCCGGTATAGGAGTATCAGCTGCGTGATGAGGCCGCGATCGTCAGCGCGTGGAAGGCAGACAGCGTCAGCGCGGTCGCCGCGCAGACCGCCACGGCGGCGGTCGCCGGGTAGGCCCACAGCATCCCGAGCGGCAGCGTGCTGAACAGCGCGAGCAGCACGAACGCGATCTGAAGGTCCGCGCCGTCGGGCCGGCCGTGGCCCACGGGCATCGCGATCGCCTGCGCCACGGCAGCCGCCGCGAGCAGCGTTCCGGCCGCGGCGGGCGCGTACCGCGCGGTCGCGAGCCGCCGCAGCGGGTCGGCGCGCGTGCCAGGCCCGGCTCGGTCCACGTAGCCATTGTCCTCGCTGGCCAGCGTGCGTGCGTCCCTCCAGGCGAGCATCCTGGCGTCCCTCGTGCGGGGGATGCGGCGCGGCCGGTCTCCCTCATGCCAGCGGCAGCCAAGACGGCTCGCCGGCGTGACGACACCGGCGCCGCTGCTTCCTACCGTGGCAGGCATGGACGCAACCATCGAAGTCAGCGGCCTGCGGAAGACGTTCGGGCCGACCATGGCCCTGGACGGGATGACCTTCACCGTGGCGCCGGGGCAGGTCACCGGCTTTGTCGGCCCCAATGGCGCGGGCAAGTCCACCACGATGCGGGTGATCCTGGGCCTGGACGCGGCGGACGCGGGCCACGCGCTGATCGGCGGACGGCGCTACCAGAGCCTCCGGCACCCGCTGAGCCACGTCGGCTCGCTGCTGGACGCCGGGGCGCTGCAGCCAGGCCGCAGCGCCCGCAACCATCTGCTGTGGCTCGCCCATTCGCAGGGCCTGACCGCCAGGCGCGTCGACGCGGTGATCGAGCAGGCGGGCCTGGGTAGTGCGGTCCGGCGCAAGGCGGGCGGCTTCTCCCTGGGTATGCGGCAGCGTCTGGGGATCGCCGCGGCACTGCTCGGCGACCCGCCGGTGCTCATGTTCGACGAGCCGTTCAACGGCATGGATCCCGAGGGGATCGTGTGGATGCGCGGCTTCCTGGCGGCCCTGGCCGCCGAAGGCCGCGCGGTGCTGGTATCCAGCCACCTGATGGCCGAGCTGCAGGACACTGCCGGCCATCTGGTGGTGGTCGGCCGGGGCAAGGTCGTCGCGGACACCACGGTGGCGGACCTGATCGCGGCCGCGTCCAGCGACCGGGTCTTGCTGCGCACCACAGCGCGGCCGGATGCGATGGAGGCGCTGGCGCGCGCGGGCGGCACCGTGGCGGCCACCAGCCGCGACACACTCACCGTCTCCGGGCTGACGGCCGAGCGGATCGTGGCCATCCTCAGCGGCGGCGGGGTGCCGTTCTCTGAGGTGTCGGCGCACCGCGCCACGCTCGAGGAGGCCTACATGGAGCTCACCAGGGATGCGGTCGAGTTCCGCGCCGCGCCGCCTCGGCGGTGCCCGCCGGGGACAACACGGGGGCTGCGACATGAGCACGGGCACCGTGACGCCGTACCGGTCCGGCCAGCGGCCGGGACGCGACGGGTTCGCGCAGTTGCTGCGCGCCGAGTGGACCAAGTTCCGGACCGTTCGCGGCTGGGTCCTCGCGGCGGTGGCTGCGGCGCTGCTGACCGCGCTCGCCATTGCGGCCCTCGCGGGTACCGCGCGGAACAACAACTCCCTGCCGACGGTGGCCACCGGCCCGGGTGGCGAGGCGGTCACGGACAACTTCGAGTTCGTGCACCAGCCGCTGACCGGGAACGGCAGCATCACCGTCCGGGTGGCCTCGCTGGCCGGCACGGAAGCGCAGCCGGGCCTCCAGGCCGTGCATGTATCCCAGCCCTGGGCCAAGGCGGGGATCATCATCACCGCAGGCACGAAGCCCGGATCGGCCTACGCGGCGGTGATGGCCACGCCCGGCCACGGGGTGCGGATGCAGTACGACTACACCCACGACACCGCGGGCCTGCCCGGCGCGGTCACCGCGGCATCGCCCCGCTGGCTGCGGCTGACCCGGTCCGGAACCACGGTCACCGGCTATGACTCGGCCGACGGCCGCCACTGGACCGAGATCGGCACCGCCCGTCTCGCCGGGCTGCCGGCCACGGTGCAGGCCGGGCTCTTCGTGGCGTCCCCGCCGGACGACGAGACACGGCAGACGTTCGCCAGCAACAACGGCGACATCCTCAGCACCGACGCGACCGCCCGCTTCGACCACGTCAGCCGTCAGGGCGACTGGCCGGGCCGCACGTGGAGCAGCCAGCAGGTGGGCGGGAACGAGAACACGGGGAGCGGCCCGCCGGTTCATTCGTACTGCCAGCCAGGACCCTGCCAGAAACGCCCGGCCGTGGCCGGAGGCGCCCATGAGCGCGGGGGCACGTTCACCGTGGCCGGTTCCGGTGACATCGCGCCGTACATCCCGATCGTCGACCCTATCGGGGTCACCCTCAAGGCCTCGCTGATCGGTCTGCTCGCGGCGATCGCGCTCGGGGCGCTGTTCATCACCGCCGAATTCCGGCGGGGCCTGATCCGCACGACCTTCGCGGCGAGCCCGCGGCGCGGCCGGGTGCTGGCCGCGAAGGCCATTGTGATCGGGTCGGTCACGTTCGCCGCCGGCCTGGTCGGCACCGCCGTCGCGTTTCCCCTCGCCGAGCAGAAGCTGCGCTCGGGGGGCTGGCCGGTCTCGATGTACCCGGTCAGGTCGCTGCTCAGCGGGCCTGCCGTGCAGATGGTGGTGGGCACGGCCGCGCTGATCGCGGTGGCCGCTGTTCTCGCCCTGGCCGCCGGCGCCGCGCTGCGGCGCAGCGCGGGAGCCATCACCGCCGCCGTCGTGCTTCTCGTCCTGCCGCTGATCCTGGCGACCGTGCTGCCCCAGGCGCCCGCGCAGTGGCTGCTGCGGCTCACCCCGGCCGCCGCGTTCGGGCTCCAGCAGGGCAATCCGCACTACGCTCAGGTGAATTTCGCCTGCCTGCCCTACAACGGCTGCTATCCGCTGGCGCCGTGGGCCGGTTTCGGCGTGCTGTGCGCCTGGGCTGCCGTCGCGCTCGGCGGGGCCATAATCCTGTTGCGGCGCAGGGACGTGTGATGCGGGCCCTGCACGCGGAGTGGACGAAGCTGCGCACCGTGGCGGGTACCGGCTGGCTGCTCCTTACCGCGGTCGTGCTGACGGTGGGGGCTAGCACGGTGACGGCTGAGGTCGTCAAGTGCCCGGCCTCGTGCTCCGCAGACACGACCAAGGTCAGCCTCACCGGGATCTTGCTCGGCCAGGCGGCCGTGGCCATCCTGGCGGTGCTGGCGATCAGCAGTGAATACGGCACCGGCATGATCCGTGTCAGCCTGGCCGCGGTGCCCAGGCGAGCAGGCCTTCTCGCGGCCAAGGCGGTCGTCGTCACCGGCGTGGTGCTGGTGACCGGGACGGTCGGCGTGCTCGGATCGGTGCTGGCCTGCCGGATCATCCTGCCCGGCAACGGCTTCACCGCCGCGCACGGCGTTCTGCCGCTGTCCCTGAGCCACGGGCCGACGCTGCGCGCCGCGGCGGGCTCGGTGCTCTACCTGGTCTTGATCGCCCTGCTCAGCCTCGGCCTGGCCACCGCCCTGCGGGACTCGGGCGCGGCCGTCGCGGCCGTGCTCGGCCTGCTCTACATCGTCCCTGTGATCGGCGGCCTGATCCTGGACCCGAACTGGGAGCGCCGCTTCCAGCGGTATGCGCCGGTGAATGCCGGGCTCGCCATCCAGGCCACGAGGAACGTCAGCAGGCTGCCGATCGGGCCGTGGCCGGGCCTTGGTGTGCTGGCCGTCTGGGCCGCGCTGGCCCTGCTGGCCGGCGGGCTGCTGTTCCGGCTGCGTGACGCCTAACCGGGCGCCCGCGTGATCCCGGCCGCGCGGTCCGGCCCGCCGGGCGGATGAGGCAGATCATCATTTTTACTATAAGTATCGTAATAACGAACGAATCTGGCGGCCAGCCAACCGGGCGGAGGGAAGGCAGCGGCCGGCCATGCTGGCCGCCTGCCAGAGCGCGGGATCCGCTGCGGGGGTGTCAGCGCTCGTCGCGGGCGGCTGGCCGGGCCGCCAGGTCCGCGGTGCACACGCTGGGCTCCGCGAACGGCTGAACCTGGTCCGCGGTCACCGGCGCCCGCATCTGGTCCAGCATGCCCCGTAGCAGGCCGAGGTGCAGCTTGCACACGACGTCCTGATGGTGCTCGGCCACCTCGCGGAACGGGCACTGCCGGAGCCGCAGTTGATAGCCCGATCCGTCCGGCACGACCTCCGGGGCGAACCCGATCTCGGTCATGGTCGCGATCAGCCGGGCGATGGCCTCGTCGGCGTCCACCGCCTGGTACGGGGCCGGCTGCTCGGTGAGGTAGCGCCCCCACTGCCGGCCGGCTTCGGTGGCCGCCTCGCCCGGGCCGGGCATGACGCCGGCGATCAGGCCGGTGAGCATCTCGGCGAGCAGTCGGTAGCGCCGCTGACCCGCCGTGTCTCCGTTCGTCTTCGACCGGTAGGCGACGCTCGGCCGGCCGGGGTGGCCCGGGGTTGCGGTTCCCTGGTGACTAGGCCTGCGTCCGCCAGCGCGTCCAGGTGGAAGCGGGCTGTGTTCGGGTGCAGGCCCGTCCGGTTGGCCACCTCTCGGACGCCGACCGCGCCGTCCTCCGCGCGGAGCAGGTCAAGCACCCGGGCCCGGGTCCGTCCGAGCGGCGGACCGGCGTCAGGTGCGAGAAGCGCCTTCACATCCACGGGGGACAAAGTTACATCAAATCGTGATAGTAGAAACTATTCTTGCGGCGGAAGCGCGGCCACCATCGGCGTATCCGCGCCTACCACGCCGACCTTGGCGGCACCGCCCGGGGAGCCGAGCGGCTCGCTGCGGCCGGGCAGCGGCTCGGTGAAGAACCGCGCGTTATCGGCGGTGTAGGCCTTCCACTCGTCCGGCAGGTCGTCCTCGTAGTAGATCGCCTCGACCGGGCACACCGGCTCGCACGCCCCGCAGTCCACACACTCGTCCGGGTGGATGTAGAGCATCCGCTCGCCCTCGTAGATGCAATCCACCGGGCATTCCTCGATGCATGTCCGGTCCAGCACGTCAACGCATGCCTCGCCGATCACGTAGGTCATCCGTACGTTCCCCTTCCGCACAAGGTCCCCGTGGACATCACTATTTTAACGAGGAGCCTAGTACAAACAAACACGCGGGGCCGGGCGGGGCATGCGGCAGCGGCGGCAACGGGGCCGTGGGCATGTGCCTGACCAGGGTGCGGCGGCGGCCGGGGCGCAGGCCATCGCCGCCCCGATCTGCCGAGAGGTGTTGGCCACGGCCGGCCGCGGACCGTTCCGGCCCGGATCCGGTCGCGTGCGACCGAGCCCGCCTTCACATCGATGGCAAGCTGTGACAATATTCGCCCTTGTTCGCCATATGACGGTGCTTATGATCGCGGCAGCACCCCCGGACGGGAAGAATGCGAGGCAAGCCGATGATCAGATCACCTCGGCCGATGAAGCTGGCGGCGGTGTGCGCCGTGACCGCGGCCCTGGCCTTGGCCGCCTGCAGCAGCAAGGGCAGCTCCGGGGGATCAGTTACCTCTACGTCGGGGGCATTCGGCTCGGTGCCGGCCGCCAGCGGCACGCCGCACTCCGGCACGATCACCTGGGCCGAGGCGCCCGGCACCGCGCCGACCTACATCTTCCCCGTAGTGCCCGGCGCGGACCTGACCGTGCTACACGGTCAACAGCTTCCAGTTCGAGCTGTGGCGGCCGCTGTACTGGTACACCAACGGCACCGCGCCGACCGAGACGCCGTCGATGAGCCTGGCCTAGCCAGCCGACGTACTCCAACGGGAACAAGACCGTCACGGTCACGATGAAGACCAACTACAAATGGTCCGACGGCCAGCCGGTGACCTCGAAGGACGCGCTGTTCTTCATCGACGAGGTGCGGGCCGCGGTCAAGGAGAGCGGGTCCAACTGGGGCCAGTACAACCCCGGCCTCGGCCTGCCCGACCAGGTGGTCAGCGCCGAGCACGCCGAACGCGACCACGCTGGTGCTCCACCTGAACAAGCCGGTCAACCCGCTGTGGTTCACCCAGGACATGCTCCAGCTCGTCGTGCCGATGCCCGTGCACGCCTGGGCCAGGGCCTCGGCGAACGGGCCGATCCTGGACTTCACCAACCCGGCCAACGCGAAGAAGATCTACGACTTCCTGAACAAGGCGTCCGGCTCCACCAGCACGTACGCGACCAACCCGCTGTGGCAGGTGGTGGACGGGCCGTACAAGCTCACCTCGTTCAACAACACCACCGGCGCGTACGCCATGGCGCCGAACCCGGCCTACGGCGGCCCGACCTCGGGCAAGGTCCCGAGCCTGTCGGCCGTCCCTTACACCTCCGACACCGCGGAGTTCAACGCCGTGCTGTCGAAGGCCGTCGACATCGGCTACATGCCGTCGACCGACATCCCGCAGCTGGACGCGGTGAAGCGGGCCGGTTACAACGTGTTCGGCTACCCCGACTGGGGCTTCTCCTACGTGAACTACAACTTCGCCGACAAGACCGGGGACTTCAACAACATCATCAACCAGCTCTACATCCGGGAGGCGCTCGCGCATCTGGAGGACCAGGAGGGCTACATCAAGGCCTTCTTCCACGGCGCGGGCGGCGCGGATTACGGGCCGATCCCGGCGGTCCCCGTGTCCCCGTACGCCCCGGAGAACGCGCTGAAGAACCCGTTCCCGTTCAGCGTGAGCACCGCGTCCAGCCTGCTGAAGTCGCACGGCTGGAAGGTGGTGCCTGGCGGCCAGACCACCTGCGCCAAGCCGGGCACCGGCGCGGGCCAGTGCGGCGCCGGGATCCCGGCCGGGACCAAGCTCACGTTCAACGTGCTCTACGCGAACTCGCCCGCGACCAACGGTGAGATGCTGACCGACTGGGCGTCGCAGGCCAAGAAGGTCGGCATCCAGGTCGTGCTGAAGGCCGACACCTTCAACCACGTCATCGACGTCGCGGACGACCCGGGATCGCCCAAGACCATCAACGACTGGGCGATGGCGGCCTACGGCGGCTTCACCAACGCGACCTACCCGACCACGTTCGGGATCTTCACCTCGGGCGGGTCGTTCAACGGCGGGTTCTGGAAGGACCCGAAGGCGGACAAGCTCATCACCGCGTCGGTCACCGGCGGCAGCCCGGACGCGGTGAAGGCCGAGGCATCCTATATCGTCCAGCAGCAGCCGAGCCTGTTCCAGCCCAACTCCGACATCATCATTGTCTGGAAGAACACCATCTCCGGGCAGTCGGCCGCGATCAAGGCCATGACCCAGTACCAGCTGAACACGGAGCTGATGTACCTGACGAAGTGATGAGGCACCGGGCGCACAGGGCGTCACCCAAGAAGAGGTACAGGCTGTGACGGCTTACCTGATCCGCCGGGCGCTGACGGCGGTCGTGGTGCTGCTCGGCGTGTCCGTGTTCATCTTCCTGATGCTGCACGTGATCTACCCCACCCCGGCCATCCAGGTGCTGGGCCCGCACGCCAACAAGTTCTCCATCAACCAGTGGAACCAGCAGCACGGCTTCGATGACCCGTGGATCGTGCAGTACCTGCGCTACCTCAACCAGCTGCTGCACGGCAACCTCGGCTACTCGTACAAGCTGAACCAGAGCGTGGCCGCGCTGTTCCAGGAGCGCTGGATGCGCAGCGCCTACTTGTCCGGCATCACGCTCTTCCTCTCCGTGGTGATCGCCATCCCGCTCGGCATCTACCAGGCGGTCCGGCGGAACACGGTCGGCGATGGCATCGTGACGACCGGGGCGTTCGTGACCTACGCGATGCCGGATTTCTTCCTCTACCTGATCGCGATCCAGCTGTTCGCGATCACCTTCCCGATCTTCAGCTTCGAGGGCCCGCAGACCACGTCGATGTGGTCGATCATCTTCGACTGGCGCGCGATGACGCTCCCGATCGTCTGCCTGACCTTGCTGGAACTGGCCGGGTTCTCCCGGTACATGCGGTCGGCGGCGATCGATACGCTCGCCCAGGATTACATCAAGGCGGCCAGGGCCAAGGGGCTGCCGGAGCGCCTGGTACTGCTCAGGCATCTGGTACGCAACGCGTTCCTGCCCATGATCACGCTGATTGGCCTGTCGATTCCGGCGCTGCTGGCCGGCAACCTGATCTGCGAGGCGGTGTTCAACTTCCCCGGTCTCGGGCTGCTGTTCTACAACAGCCTGGGCACCGCGGATTACCCGGTCCTGCTCGCGTACACCCTGGTGGGCGCCGTCCTGACCATCGCGGGGAACTTCATCGCCGACATTTCGCTCACGGTCGCCGACCCGCGGATCCGGCTCGTCTGATGGCGCGGGATCGAGGAGACGAGGCCCTGTGACCAACATCGCCCCAGAACTCCCGCCGCCGGGACTCCCACCCGCGCCGGAAGGCGGTGAGATCGGCCCGGTCCAGAGCGGCTGGCGGCTGGCGATGCGGGAGTTCGCCCAGAACCGGCTGGCCGTGCTCGGGCTGGCCGGGCTGATCTTCTTCGTGCTTTTCTGCTACCTCGGGCCGCTGAACGGCAAGTGCGTTGTGCAACTGACAGCCCGCGGCGAGCGGTTGTTGGAAGGCCTGACTTATCACACGCGGGAGGAGTTGCGATCCGCCATTCCTGCGCTTGTGACGACGCTGCGCAAACTCACCAAGAGCACCCGCAACGGCGCCCACACAGGGCGAAAGTCTTCGGTTCCGCCGAAAGGATAGTCTTGCAGGAATACACGGAGACACTAGGAACGGACGGGGTAAATCCTCTCCATCCGACGGAAAGAATGAGGATACTCAAGTCTTGCCGGAAGCGAAATTCCGCACCGGCTTGGTGTCGCTGCTGGCGGCATTCATCGGCCTGGTGGCGGGCGTAATCGCCTATCTGCTGTACAACCTCATCGGTCTGTTCACCAACATCTTCTTCTACCATCGCTTCTCGTTCGCGTTTGTCAGCGCGCGCAACAATCATCTCGGACTGCTGGTCATCGTCACGCCGGTGATCGGCGGCATCATCGTCGGCATCATGGCGCGCTACGGCTCCGACAAGATACGTGGCCACGGCATTCCCGAAGCCATGGAAGCGGTGCTGGTCAACCGCAGCCGCATCGAGCCCAAGGTCGCGATCCTGAAACCGATCTCGGCCGCGATCGCCATCGGTACCGGCGGACCGTTCGGCGCGGAAGGCCCGATCATTCAGACCGGCGGCGCGGTCGGTTCGCTGGTCGGGCCAGTTGCTGCACACGACCGCGGCCGAGCGCAAAGTGCTGCTGGCCTGCGGAGCGGCGGCGGGCATGGCCGCGACCTTCAGCACTCCCATCGCCGGAGTGATTCTTGCCATCGAGCTGCTGCTGTTCGAGTTCAAGTCGCGCTCGTTCATTCCGCTGGTGATCGCCAGCACGCTGGCTACCAGCGTCCACGTCCGGCTGCATGGGTCCCGGGCCCGATGTTCCAGGTGGGCGCACTCGATTTCGGTCTGCCGCACGCGCTGCCGTTCTACCTGGTGCTCGGAGTGCTCTGCGGCGTCGCGGCGCTCGGGTTCAGCAAGGCGCTGTACTGGGTCGAAGACCAGTTCGAGAAGCTGCCGATCCACGACATGTGGTGGCCGGCGATCGGCGCGCTCGGGCTGGGCATCATCGGCTACTTCGTTCCGCGCGTGCTGGGTGTCGGCTACGACACCATCTCCGACATCCTGAACGCCAGCATGCTGCTGGGCGCGCTGCTCGCGGTGATGGTCTTCAAGTCGGCGGCGCTGGTGATTTCGCTGGGCTCGGGCACCTCCGGCGGCCTGCTGGCGCCGATGTTCATGGCCAGCGCCGCGATGGGCTCGGTCTTCGCCATGGTCGTGGACAAGCTCTGGCCGGCTGCGAGCCTCTCGCCCGGAGCCTTCGCGCTGGTGGCCATGGGCGCGGTCTTCGGAGCGGCCTCGCGCGCGGCCTTCACCTTCATCATCTTCGCCTTCGAGATCACGCGCGATTACAACTCCGTGCTGCCGCTGATGCTGGTGACCGTGATCGCCGATGCCATCGCCGTGCGCTACGCCAAGAATTCCATCATGACGGAGAAGCTGGCGCGGCGCGGGCTGCACATCCACACCGGACTACGAGCCTGACGTGCTGCAACAGGTGACCGTCGGCGAGACCATGTCGAAGGAGTTCGACACGGTTCCGCCACGCTGACCGTGGGAGTTGGCGGAGCGGATCGGCAGCATGATCCATCGGTAACCAAGCATCAAGGTGTTTTCATCGTGGACGACAATAGAAACTGGTCGGGATGATTACGCGTGGCGACCTCATGCGTGCCTTGAAAACGATCCCTCGGGAAAGAGTACGGTGCTGGAATCCGGATCGTCCAATCTTGTGGTGGCCTATCCCGACGAAGTGCTGTACGACGCTACGGCACGAATGCTGCGCGCGGATGTTGGACGTATGCCGGTAGTGAGTCGCGACGATCCGAAGAAGCCGGTCGGTTATCTCGGCCGATCGGGAGTTATGGCAGCGAGGCTGCGCCGCTAGAGGAAGAGTTCGTTCGGGAGCCAGGATGGCGCGTCAGATCGGAATTGGTCGAACGAACGGTCCAACCGAAATCCAGGCAGGAAGCAGGCTAGCCGGCGCATCAAATTCGATTTCCCAATCTGGGGACGCTTCCATCGATGAGCTTGCCAAGGCTCTAACAGACCCACAGAGTCCACGGCGACAGAGACTCTATCCAGTTCTCGATGACGAAGAACCTCGTCGGGGTGGTTAGTCACCGCCTGTTACAAGAGTTAGTCGCGCAGAAAGATAAGCGTGGTCTGAGCGAACTTCCGGAAGGACGCCAAAGTTGCTTATCCCGACGCGCCATTGCGCGTGGTTGTTTATCGCATGGCTGCGACAGGCCTGACCCGTCTTCCGGTCGTCGAGCGTAACGGCGGGCACAAATTGTTAGGCATGGTTTCGCTCGACGATCTTCTTACAGCCAGGACACGCACGCTGGAAGCGGAGCGCCGCCGTGAGCGCGTTCTACCTTTGCGGTTACGCTTCCCGCGAGGAAGGAGGGCGCGGAGT
>CAVUBM010000046.1:0-30908 GCA_963739645.1 uncultured Actinomycetota bacterium | reverse complement strand
ACGCGTTCCAGGTCTTGAGGAACATGGCATCTTTTGCTGAGACATGTTCCCGGAACATGGGGTGCAGGTCTATCGACGGCGAGTATTTGCTGGCCGGGACCTCGCGGCCTAGTGCCTCGGCCATCGCCCGCACGTGATGCGGACCGGCTCCGCAGCAGATACCCACGGAGTTGACCCCGAGGTCGCGTGCTTGGAGTGCGAATTGCGCCATCTCGAAGCGTGTGCATCCGAAAGGCTCAAGCGCGAGAGGGAAGGCCCGCTGCGTGGTCCCGGACCGGAGGGCCTGCATCGTCGGAGCGGCCGCGTCAGTGTCGGACGGCACCGGCTGGGCGGCGATCGCGCAGTCGACCTTCTCCCGGATCTCCGCCATCAGCGGCATCATCGTCTGCGGTCCGCGGTCGCAGTTGAGGCCGACGACCTGGGTCCTCCCTCGCGGCGAGAATGCGGCATGCCTCCGCGTAGGTATAGCCGTCACGCGTTTGATCTGGCTGCGTTGGTGCAAGCGTCACCATCGCGGGCAGCCCCAGGCCCTGGATCACCTCGAGCGCGATGAGCGCCTCGCCGAGGTAGTCGTTGGTCTCGGAGATGACGAAGTCGATGCCCTCCTCCACAGCCCAGCCCAGCTGCTCCGCATACGTGACGCGGACAGCGTCCCGGGCTGACGGGTCATCCGGGTCGTAAGCCCACGTGTTGCAGACGTTGCCGGCGCACCAGGGCATCGCCCTCCTGGGCGACCTCCCGGGCGATCCGCACAGCGCACCGGTTTATCGCCTCCAGGTCGCCCTCGCGGCCGACGTGGCGCAGCTTCTCCCGGTGCGCGTAACAGGTGAGCGCGACCATCACTTCCGAGCCGCGCGACAGGAACTCCCGATGCAGCTGGCGCACTGCGTCGGGAAAGTCCAGAACCACCTCAGGGACGTAGGGGCCAGCCTTGATGTACCCGCGGCGTTCCAGTTCGAAGACGTAACCCTCGGCGCCGAGCACGGTGCCGCTTGCCAGCCGCTCGACGATCCCTTTAGGGGAGCGCCCGTTCATGAAGCCGCACCTCCTGCCTCTAGTTCGCTCGCCGCATGGTCGCCAGCGAACCGGCCGGGCGAAGCGGCGGATGTCGAAGACGGTGCCCTGCTGCAAAGCGAGCTGGGCGAGCACCCGTCCGACCCAGGGGGCGAACTTATATCCGGTGCCGCGCCACCCGACCCCGGTGAAGACATTATCCGCGCCGGGGACAGGGCCGAGAATGAAATCATCGTCTGCGACGAGGTCGTACATGCAGCACGAATCGACGCCGCTGGCGTCGGCCACGTTCACGGCTTCAGCGCCGTGCAGCCCGGGCATGCATTCAGTCACAAAGTCCTCCACGCTCCGGATCTGGCTGGGCACCAGTGCCGCGTCGGGCGGGTTGTAGAAGCCATCTTCACCCCCGGCGTCTTCCCGTCATATATCGGATGCCCGTAAATCCCGATATCCAGGTACGCAAAAACAGGCAGCACCGCCTCGGTGAAGAGGCTGCGCATCCCTGCCGGCGGAAGGAGAATCTTCGATTGCGATGGGCGGTCGGGCCGCAGTGGAAACCGGACAGAGCAGCCCGGCACCAGCTCGAGCACGTCGTTGGTACCAGGCCGGCGGTGATCACCAGGACATCGCAGTCCACCAGCCCGGATTCGGTGGCTACGCTCCAGGCGTGGCCCGACCGGGCAATGCCGCGCAGCACGCTGTTTTCGGCCACGCGCACCCCGCGAACATGCAGGGCTTTGCGCAGAGCCTGGGTGACCGCGGCCACATCGAGGAACCCGGCGTCCACGTCCAGCCATGCCCTGTCGGCATTAAATTGCGGGAATCTCTCCCGCAATTCCGCTGACGAGAAGACTTCACGGCGCAATTGCAGCTGCTCGAGGACGGCAAAACTTTGCGCAGCGTAGGTGCTATTCAGATCTGGCGTCACGCTGCCCTTCGCCAGGTTCAGGCAGCCACAATCAACTAGCAGCGGCTGGCCAGAGTGTTCCTGAAACTCCAGCCACAGCCGTCGTGCCTCGAAGGCGAGCCGCGCATACCCGGGATCCCGGTAGTCGTTACGGGCAGATCTGGTGAGGCCGAAGGAGGCAGTAGCGGGGTCTCCCACCCAGGACCTCTCCAGCACCGTTACGGCCTCTGCCAGCGGCGCCGCATAGTAGGCCGTCATGAGACCCATCACTCCGCCACCGATGATCGCCACCCGTCTGCCCCGCTGCCTCGCCAACAGATCACGCTCCTTGTCGCGTCCCCGCCAGGGGCTCAGATGGTGCCTAGTTCGGTGCTGCCTCGGGCTGCAGCGGCCTTCGGGGTTTCCTGGATACCCGTGACCGTGATCGGCAGAGATCACTCATCCATGGCCACCGACCCAGCGCGGCCAGACCGGTCATGCCTGGCCATCCCGGCCTCGTACATCACCGGCAAGGCCACCACCATCGCAGCGCACCATGCGTGCATTACGCAACCTGGACGGTAGGCGCCGAGTCGAGCGGGCGGAGTTCGTCGGCGTAGCAGACTGATACGCGGCGCATCACCCCGCCGTCATCAATGGTGTACTGACCCAGCCGCCATAGTGGGGGTGAGTAGGAGTGCAGGGAGATGGTGCGTGCAGCCTCGCCGGTGAGCCGGTGAATGTGGTCAGGCCCAAAGGAGAATGAGCAGCCTTCGGCGACGACCTTTTGCACGTGTACGCCCCCGATACGGGGTTTGGACTCGATGAGTGCACCCTGCACCACGTGAACCGCTCCCGAGGACACGTCGTGGTCGTGCCAGCCCGTGTCGTTCCCCGGCGACCAGCAGATAAGCCAGACGTCTACGTACTCGTCGCGGTGGATCGATGCGTAGTGCCGCCGCCCCCCGGCGTAGGCAACCTGGTTGCGCCACACATCCGGGCGGCCAGCCAGGTCCTCGACGAGTTCAGTCAGTTCGCCCTTGTCGAGATACCGGGCGGGTAGCGCGGGAAGACGCATTGCGGTCACTCCTCTCCTTGCTGGTGGACGATCAGATCCCGGCCTCTGCGGGCGTCCGGTCGCCCTGAAGCAGCCGGACCGGGTTTGTGACGCGGATCGCATGGCGGGCAGCTTCACCCAGGCCGAGATCGGGGTGCGGCTGCGCATACGGCCGGTCCGAGCCAAATACGATCGCGTCAACGCCGAGCACACGCAGCACGGAGTTGACGGCCCGGTTCCCGTAGCTGAGATGTTTCGACGAACATGTGCGGATCGACCACACCCCGCGCCAGCGGGTCGGCCCCGCCGCGGGCGGCAAAGCGCTCACCATGCAACGGCCCGAGACCCGCCAGCGCGGTGAAGCAGACCCGCAGCCGTGGGTAGGCCGGCCGGCCAAAGGCGCGGAACGCGAACCACGCCGCGTGCAACTGCTGAACATAGGGGACGAGGGCGGCCCACCACGCCGGGCTGCCCGCCGCCCCGGATGCGGGGCCGGGGTGGATGAAGAGCGGGAGGTCTCGTTCGGCGAGCACCTCGAGCAACGGGCTGCACCAGCGGTAGCCGGACTCGCCGGCGACCGCGCTTGCTGGCAGCTGGAGCCCGGTGAACCCGCGGTCGAGTTGCTTGACGAGACCGGCCGCGTCAATTTCTGTCAGGCAGGCCGCCGCCCAGCCAGCGAACGGTGGGCCTAGCTCGGCAACCCCGTTGTGGTAACCGTCAAGGAGTGGTTCGGCCTCCTCCGGCGCCAGGTACTCGATGCCGAGCGGGCTCGACAGGCCGATGACCACGAGGCCAACACCATCGAGGGTCGCTTGTGCCGCGCGCCGTGGGATGTCATGGTCTGCGGGATTCACCCCGAAGGGCGGTTCCCCGGAGGTGAGCAGCGTCCAGCCATCCAGCCGCGGTGGCTGTGATCGCCGCCGCAACTCCTCGACGAGCGCGTCGGGCCAGACGTGCTGATGGATGTCCACGTGCACGGTGCTCCTCCCCGCTGATCGCTGCGCCGGTCGCGAGGGGCGTCCCCCCGGGCGATGGCCGGACAGTTGCTGACCGGTTCACTTAAGCGGTTCACTTACCCGTTTCAGTGAACCGCTTAAGTACTCGCTGCGTCAAGGTCTTGACCGCCTGCAGCCGCTGAGCACAGAACTGCCATTAGGCTCATGGCAACGGCGTGGCGAGTTTGGACGGTGGCCGCGACAACTAGGCTGGCAGAGGGCCGGCGAATCCCCAGGCTGGAAACGGTGCCGCAGCAACACAAGCGCGCGACGATCCGTGACGTGGCAGAGGCGACAGGGCTGTCACCTGCCGCTGTCTCCTACGCCCTGCGGGGTATCCAGACCTCGAGGGAAACACAGGAGCGGGTGCGACGCGCCGCGGCTGAGCTCGGCTACAACGTCGACCGCATCGCCCGCGCCCTGGCCAGCGGCCGTACCGGCACCGTTGGGTTGCTCTTCGGTTCGCTGGAGGATCTGTGGCAGCAGCTGCTGGGCGTCGGGATTGGCAGCGCCCTGCTGGCCCGTGACCACTACGCCCTCCTCGTGGACGCCGCCGGCGACCCCGAACGGCAGCTGCTTCTTGCCGACCAGCTCCGGGACCAGCGGGTGGATGGTCTCATCGTGCAACCACTCGACCCGTCGGATGAGAGATGGTCACAGCTGGCGGCGAGCCTGCCCATCGTGTCGATCGGCGACGCATTGCCCGGTGGTCAGGCCGCCGGTGAGGTAGTGTTCGACAACCGCGCTGGGGTCACACTCGCCCTGGAGCATTTGCACAAGCTCGGCCACCGGCGAATCGGGGTGCTGACCCCGACCCAGCCAAGCACGCCGGATCGCCCGGCCGACATCCACGTCACTGCAGAAGCCGAGCGGCTCGGCATCGACGTGAGCATTATCAGCTCACCGCTGGCGCTCACGGCAGCAACCGGGGTGGCGCATGAGGTGCTCTCGAAGTCAGACCGGCCAACGGCGCTGTTCTGTTTCGCGGACTCCATCGCGTACGGCGCCTACGCAGCCGCCCGCGAACTCGGTCTGCGCATCCCAGACGAGGTATCGATCTCCGGCTACGATGATCACCCGATGTCTGCGCTGCTGACACCGGCGCTCACCACGATGAACTGGAATATCGACGCGATCGTCCGCGCCGCCGTCCGCCTCATCCTCGCGGCTATCGAGCGAAAGCCCTACCGCCGACGCACTGTCCAGCCGCCGCACCTGCGTAAGCGCAGCTCCACGGGAGCGCCTGGGCCCGCGGGTAGCCCTATTTGGACGCCAGCCCGTGACCCCAGGGCCGGCGACAGTGGCTAGTAGCGGCCTTATCAACCGCTCGGCCAAGTACCCGCCGTCGTCGTGACGCCCTAATGCGTTCGCTCGAGGAAACCGATCCTGACCTTATGCGCGGCTTTCGAGTGCGTTTGTGCCTGTCGGCTGAGCCGCGCAGAACGGAGTGATCTGCAGCTGGCTGTGGGTGGATCAGGCTATGGCGCGGAGCTCATTCCGGGGCGCGAGCCGCATTTGAGAAGGGTGACGGTGCTGTAGCTCTTTGTTTCCTGCGGGCGCGACAGCTCGTCACGCGGCTTGGCCGACGGGCTCGCACTTCTGCCTGCGTGCAAACTTGGTCCGGGCCGAGCTGGCGGAGGGACCGACCTTCCTCACACCGGATGTCCGGCCTGCCCGTCGACAGGCGGTGTAGTTGGCCCCGCTCCCCGGTCAGGCGGCTGGCCGGCCGATGCTTGCCGGTCAGGCGTGCAGGCCGGTGACCGTTTCGGCGGCGGCAGCGAAGGCGGGATCGCCGGTTGCCGCGTGCCCGCGCTGGCAGGCCTCGACGAGCTTCACCTGGTGCGGGTCCAGGCTGCGCACGGCCGCGGCGGTGAGGTCACTCCCTGGCGGGCGGGCCGGGTGAGGCTGGGTGACCGGTTGGGTGGCCGCGTACAGCGCGGCATGCTCGGCGTGCACCTGGGCCAGCGCGGCGCCGCCGTCGGTGGCCGGGATGTGGGCGGCAAGAATTTCGATGGCCATCGCGCCGGTGACGCCGTGCAGGTGGACGATGTCGGGCCGGGCCAGGTAGCGGCGTGCGCCGTCGGCCGCGGCCTGCACGACCGCCATCTGGACGTCACCGGCGGGGGGCAGCGGGCCGGCGGGCTGGCCTTCGCGGTAGCGGGCCGCCCAGTAGCCGAGCGCCCGGGCCAGCTCGCCGCGCCGCGGCGGTGTGTCGGCCGCGTCAATGGCCCGCACCGCATGGGCGGTCCGGATGGCGCCGTGGAACAGCGCGGTGCGCAGCGCGGGCATCAGCCGCGGCACCCAGGTGGCGACCACAGCGGGCCAGCCGTCGTCGTCGATGGCTTGGGTGAAGTAGCCGATCCACTCGCCGAGCCGGTGGTAATCGCCGAGCGCTTGCCGCCACTCGAACCCGGCCGGCACCACCGGGTCAACCAATGCTCCGCCTGCCCGGGCGAACCGGCGTGCCCAGCCGTCGATGTCGGCGGTGCAGTCGAGCATGGCCAGCGCCTCGCAAGCCATGGCTCCGTGGTTGACGAAGCCGTTAGGCAGCTCGAAGCTGGCAGCCGCCATCCGCTCGAACGCCTCGTCCAGAGCTGGCGTGGTGTCACTCATGTCGTCCTCCTCGCCGCTGTGGCCCGTCAACCTCTGCCGCCATCGGTTCCAGCCACCCGATGCCCACTCTGGTACCTCAAGTCCGCTTGAGGTCAAGGGGCTACCGCCGTCGCAGTGCTGTACGGCTTGGCCTTCCTGAGTGGCCCGCGGCGTAAGGCTGCCGCCGGGTAGCCCGTTGTGATACCTAGAGGTGTGGTGGCGCATCCGCGTGAGGTGCGCGGCCCGAGATGATGCGATGAGATTTATCAGGCACCAGGCCGTCATCACCGTGGCGGCAGTGGCTGTGCTTGCTGGCTTCGTAACCGTGCTGCTCGCGGCCTGCGGGCATGCGTCGGCACCGTCGCACGCGCCCCAGCTCCGGTCGCCGTTCACTGGCAAGCCGGTGCCCTCGCTGAACCGGGTGCTCGCGGTGAAGATCGACAACATCGTGAACGCCAGGCCGCAGACCGGGCTTACCCACGCGGACATCGTCTATGTGCTCCCGGTCGAAGGCGGGCTGAGCCGATTCCTGGCGATCTTCTCCTCCGATTACCCGCGTGTCATCGGCCCGGTGCGCAGCGCGCGGGAGGACGACCTGGAGCTGCTTCGCCAGTTCGGCCGGCCTGCCTTCGCCTACTCGGGCGCGACGGCCACGCTGCTCCCGTACATCCACCGGACCGCCAGGATCGTGGACCTCTACGACGGCATCGCCAGCGGGTACTTCCGGGACAACAGCCGCATCGCTCCCTACAACCTGTACGCCCGCACCCGGCAGCTGCTGCGGCAAGCTCACCGCGCGAGCATGGCCCATGACATCGGGTTCCGCTTCGGCCCGCCGCCGCCGGGCGGCAAGGCCACCCAGTCGGCGTCGGTGTCCTACCCGGCGGCTTCGTTCCGCTTCACCTGGTCGGCGGAGAAAGGCCGCTGGCTGGTGTCGATGGACGGCAGGCCGGCGGTGACCACCGACGGCGGGCGACTGTCGCCCGCCACCGTGGTGATCCAGCACACCACGGTGCGCACCTCCCGGTTCCTGGAGTACGGCAAGCCTCCGCCGTACGCGGAGAGCGTCGGGTCAGGCGCGGCCCTGGTCTTGCGCGACGGCAAGGCCTGGACCACGCACTGGTCCCGGCCGAACGCGAACGGCGGCACCACCTTCACTACCGCGTCCGGGCAGCGGATGACTTTCGCCCCGGGCCAGGTCTGGGTGGTCCTCGCCTACCGATAGGGGCGTGCCGACCGGCGCCTGGTTCTCCCATGCCCTGCGTAACATGCCGCTGACCTGCGCGTTGTAACCGCAGACCGTTGCGCCTCGCCCTCCGCGCGTAAGCCACGGCCTGAGATCCTCCGCCAGCCTGATCTGGCCTGGGCTCGTGTTCAGCGCAATGGATCGTCCAGATCCCTCGGCCCCCCCGAGCCCCACTGCCCATGGCCACGCCGAACCAGCAGGTATGCGCGCAGATGATGGTCCAGTTGGTCGTGCTGTTCACCATTCATACTCGGCAGGGAGGATGTGGATAGTGCTTCCTGGCCCTGGTCGTCCGGCTCCGGCCCTGCTTCTGTGGTTTTGGGCTGGCGCGGGCGTAGGGTCGGGGGCCTGGCCATGGTCGCGGTATTGCGCGCACTAGCCAGCAGCCTCAGCGACCGATCTGTCCTAGGCACAACCAACATCGTTGGCGAATCTGTCGGTGCACCGGTCAGGCACCAAGCCAGCTTGAAAAGCCAGGGCCAGCGACATCGCTTTGTCAGGGCATAACGTGGTCTCAGAGTGTGACGATGTCGTACAGACCAGGGGAGAACCACCGGGGTGCTCAGAGATGCTCTCTGCGAGCGCAGTCTTCGATGAAATTTTCGACAACGATGAGGCGTTTCAGCTGTTCTGCTCGATCGCAGCCAGCGGCGAGTCCCAGGGCGGCTGGGAGAACGGCCGGATCGCGGCGCTCGTACCGGACTCCTATCAGGGCATGGCGCGAAAGATTGCCCGGCACGGTGCCGACGAGGACAAGCACGGACGCATTTTCAATGCGCTGCTGCGGAAGCGGGGCCTCGAACCTGTGCCCGTACCCGCTGAGACCAACTACACGATGCTGCTCGAGGATAGAGGGATCGGCCTGGCGCACAATCAACTGGCCCGAGACAAGAAGCTGACTGAGCGCGACATCATCACGTACCTGGCGCACAGCCGGGTCACCGAGCAGCGTGCGTCTGAGCAGATGCACATGCTGCGCAAATACACTCGCCGCCACCAGGACGTCGCTCCCGCGATCAGAATGATCTCTAATGACGAAGACAACCATCTCGCTTATTGTCACGAGGAGCTGCTGAGCCTGGCCGCAGCCGGGCATGCAGCCACCGTCCGCCACATACTTCGCACTACGGCCCTCGCCGAGATCGGTATTTACCGCGACGTCAGCAAGGCTGTCATGACCCACCTGGGACGCATTCTGCGCTGGTCCAAGCCGAAGTCAGCTACGCTGGCGACGGGCATCCAGGGAGCGTATGCCTACGAAAGGCTTGGTGGCTGGCGGCGGATGGTCTCCCTCAACACGCCGGCGCGCCGCAGCGCACTCGGTGGGCCCTCGCCAGACGCATACCCGTCTACATAGGGCATTCATAGCGAGCGGGCCGCACACCGAGCCGCTTCTATGCCATGACGCTGGAAGGTATGGTCCGGCCGCTGCGGCCCGGATTGACGGTCACCACGGCCTACTGTCTGCAATTCGGTTCTCCTTGTTGGTCGGATACCTCTTTCAGGGCATGATGGGGCCACGAATGTGCTCCTGGCTGACCCCGGTACCGGCGAATTCCGGCACTACGGTCAGACACGGACGTCCTCCTCTTGTGCGTGGATACCAAGCCCGAACAGCGCATCAGGAGGACGTCTTCACATCCCGGACCGCCAAGCGACCCGCCC
Source organism: uncultured Actinomycetota bacterium (assembly GCA_963739645.1). Lineage (GTDB taxonomy): Bacteria > Actinomycetota > Actinomycetes > Streptosporangiales > Streptosporangiaceae > JASHPR01. The sequence goes on along the minus strand of CAVUBM010000046.1, from coordinate 21,453 downwards.
GGGTGCCTGGACCGAGCCTCGCCAGACTTCGGTCCTGACACAAGTAGGCGAGCGCCCGAAGGTGGCTGGCCTGATCATTAACTGGCCACCAGCCCGGACTACACATTTCTACCCATTGCCGGTTCTTGTTGTATGGGCATTTCCACCGAAGCCGCGCCCGCCTCTGCTGCTTAGCATCGACAGTGTCATCGCATCTGGTGAGGGGTGACCGCGATGCTGCAGCTACGGCAGGGCGAGATGGAACGCCGGCGTGCGGAAGGTCGGCTGCGGGACAGGCTGCTGAAGGACCTGCCCGTCCAGGGGCAGCGTCTCGAGGTCAACGGCATCGCCACCTTCGTGCTGGCGGGCGGGCAGGGTCCGCCACTGGTGCTGCTGCACGGCGGGATCGAGTGCGGCGGAGCGTACTGGGCGCCGGTGATCCCGCGTCTTGCCCAGAGCCACCGGCTGATCATCCCCGACGTGCCCGGCCTGGGGGAGTCCGAGCCGGTGGGGCGGCTGGATGCGGATGCGTTCGACGACTGGTTCGCTGCGCTGCTCCGGCTGACATGCGATGAGAAGCCGACGCTGGTCGCGCACTCTCTGCTGGGCAGCATGGACGCCCGCTTCGCAGCTCAGCACAGCGATCTGCTTCGAGGACTGGTGCTCTACGCTGCACCGGGGATCGGTCCCTACCGCATGCCGCTAGGGCTACGAGTGGTGGCCATCCGGTTCGCGCTGCGGCCTTCGGAGTCCAATGCGGAGCGGTTCGACCGCTGGGCGTTCTCCGACTTCGACCGGGCTCGCCAGATGGACCCGGAGTGGTTCCAGGCCTTCAATGACTACACGCGGTCCCGTGCAGTCGTTTCGCACGTCAAGCGGACGATGCGGCAGCTCGTGAGAAGTGGCACCAAGCAGGTGCCCGACGCCGAGCTCCGGCGCATCGACGTCCGGACAGCGCTGCTGTGGGGCCGGCACGACCGCTTCGTGCCGGTAGGATTTGCCGAGTCGGCGAGTACCAGGCTTGGCTGGCCGCTGCACGTGATCGACGATGCCGGGCACGTCCCCCACATCGAACAGCCCCAGGCGTTCCTGGACGCACTCGCCGATGCGACCAAAGAGCAGGGATGACGGTGCCGGGGCGCGGCAGGCTTATGACCGCGACCAGCGCCCCTGCGATGGATCGGCACCCGCCCGCAGGAAGACACGACGGCGCGCAAGCCCGGGCATGCGCGTCATGCTGCTGACAAACCAGCCTCCGTCTTGGCGGCTGAGCAACGTACCGCTGCCTTGGCCGTACCTACTCGCTATCCCCGCATCTGCCTGGTTGAGCCGGATGCGCCTTTGGGTGCTGCCCGGATCCCGGCTGACGCACCGCCTCGCCGGCTATCCGCTCATCGCTGCGGGGACCATCCTTGTCATGTGGTCGCTGGAGGCGGCAGGACGTGCAGACCTCGACCATCCCAACTGCCTGGTAACCACCGGGCCGTACGCGGTCAGCCGCAATCCAATGTATGCCGGCTGGGCGCTGCTCCACCTCGGGGCCGCAGTGACTTGCCGCTCCGTCCCGATGCTGGCGGCCTTCCCCGCCGCCGCCGCACTGGTGCACCGGACGGTCCTGCGCGAGGAGAGAGAACTCGGCGAGAGATTCGGGGACGAGTTCGGCCTTTACCGTGCAGCCGTGCCACGATACCTACCCGAGCAGCACCGTCAGGGCTGGCGCGCGCTGGCAGGAACCGCCCTGGCGGTCGAGGCGCCATGACAAGCACATGACCCAATACAGAGTCGGCGATATGCGCGTATAGCAAACGATTAGTCACAGATTATTCGTCACAGTCTGTTACCATCGCCTGCCGGGCCTGGCCGCCCGGCCGAATGCACCATTTCATCGATGTCGTCCTCGGTGAGGGCGCTGGGTTCCACATTTGCCGCCGGGCGAGGCAGGACCAAAAAGGCCGCTCCCGGCCAGGCAGCAGCAGCTTGGGGAATATGCGGGAGGGCAAGGCTTCTGGACGTTGCTCAGAGGGTCATTTCGGCGGTCTCAGCGTCTGCCCTCTGGGTCGATTTCGACGGTCATCAGACTGTCACCGTGACGATGGACCACCTTCCAGGCGCCGTTCTCTCGCCGGTAGACAGACGTCGCTCGCAGCCTCATTTCCTCCGTCCCACCGTGGATATGCCGAGTGAGCCGCTCAAGCTCGACTGTGAAACCGAAGGTATCGTCGAAACCGGTGACGAGGTTCTCGGCGCTCCAGGTTTCGTAGTTGAGCGTCTTAGCTGCTGCGGTCAGGAGCTCGCTCACCTCGTCAATACCGACCTGGTGACCGCCGACCCCTCCCATGAGCGAAACGTCGTCAGCATGTGACCACAGTTCAAGATACGGCCGCGGGTTGCCGCCGGTGTGCTGCCTCAGGGCGTCATGACACCGCTCGAGGAACTCGAGGAACTCGGCGGCGTCGGCATCCAGCCTGCCTGTCGTAGGCTCCATAGCTTCTCCTCCTGTTGCAGAAACTCGGTCGGTTTGAGATCCGTTGTGTTCCTACCCCTCGTTGCCGGTCGCTGGATGTCTACCACTAGGAAGGATGTCGGCGGTGCCGCCTGCCATGAGCGTGGCGCAGTGTTCGCCTCCGCCGCCCGGGTGCCGCTGACATTGGTCGCTAGCGTCGTTGAGATGACCGGTGACTTCACCCTCACCCTGCCGGTCATGCTCGACGTCGAAATCGCCACCTCCCGCGGACTGAGCTACGGCACGATCTACACGACCAAGCTGCTGCGCCGCGGCACCGACATCGATCGCGTCCCGCCCGCTGACCCGTTCCAGGACCTCACCGCCGCCGACGCGATGCGCCGCTTCCCGGCGCCGCTCGCCGCGGCGAACGGGCCGTCCGGCCTGCCCGGCGTGCCGGCCGCTGGCCATCCGGCTCTGCCGGGACCGGTCACCCGCCAGCGCTCCCCGTAGGTGCTGTTCGCCAGCGAATCCCTCACCAGGCCGGGCACCAGTTGGAACTCTACGGCCGCGACGGCCTGCCGGTCATCTCGGACGACGGCCAGCACCTGCAGGGCTGGCACCAGCCAGAACGTGCTGCAGCCCGTCGCCCGCCACATTAGTGCCGCCCAGGCCGGCGCCGCGCAGCCGCAGCCCGCCGCCGGAACCGTCCTGTCCGAAGGCGCTCTTGACGGGTTCTGGCCGCCCCGGACAATGACGAAGCGGAGCCAGTATCTGTATCCGTGGACCTAGCACTTGGCGATCGTCTGACGTCTCCACCGTCTGAATAGTCTAGGTTCGCGCCAGCCGACCGGCCTGCGGTGTTGGTTCGTCGGCATGGAAGCGCTAGCGAGAGTTCCGACGGACCGGCGTGTCGGCGGCGCGAGCGGCCCCTCCGGGCCGCCTTGAATCGGCCCGTCGCGATGACGACGTGTTGTACGCCGCCTACGTTCTGGTCCTGGTCCTCGGCCTGCGTAAAGGAGAGCTGCTGGAGCTCACCCGGGAGCTGGTCAACCTGGACGCCGGTGAGCTCTACGTGGGTGAGCAGGTTCAGCGTGTCGGCCACCAGCTCCTGCGCCGCGAGCCCAAGACCGAGACGTCCGAGGGCCCACTCCCTCTTCCGCATGTCTGCATAGCCGCTCTGAAGCTTCGCAGACAACAGCGGGACGCCGACCATGCCCGGTCTGCTGAAGCCTGGATCGACAGCGGCCTGGTGTTCACCACCCGTCACGGCACTGCGATCGAACCACGCAACTTCAACCGCAGCTTCGAGGGTCCTTCACCCGGCAGACCCAGCGGGGCGTCTTTAGCCGGGCTCGCCTACGTCGGATCCAGATGCCCTCCCGATGACGCAGGAGCAGGGCAGACCGGCTACAGCGCCGGGGCTGCCAGCGGTGCGCAAGCCAAAGCCGCGAAGAAGAAGCCGGCAACTCCCCTGTGCCACGGTCCCCCGACCCCCCGGTGCCAAACCGGCAAGTTTCGCAAGGCCTGAGACGACTCAACTGAATCCCTACGCTGCTCAGCCTGGGGCCCGTAACCTCCGCCATTGAGGAGCTTGTTTAGCGCCGGATGGCGCCAGCGCGCATGGAATCGCCGATCTGGTCGGCGTCGGCTGGCCGGACCCTCGGCGGATGTGCAGGACCGAACTGGGCGATCTGCACCGGCCGCGAGTCAGCGGCAGCCGCCCGCAGGCGGTGCCGCGCCGCGCGGGCTGCGTGAAGGGCAGCCGGGCGGCGGCGTCACGGGCATGCTCCAGCATTCGCCTCCGGCCCGAGTGCGAGATCGCGTTCACGGCCATGCCGTAGACCGCAACCTCCGTGCCCGCGCAGCCGTCCAAGTCACGTGAGACTGGAACGCCATTGTGGTTCTCGCGGTGGCCATCGTGGTCCTGGCCGGCTGCGGCGGTCACCCGGGCTATCACCAGACTGTGCCCGGTACGTTCGTGCGGGTGGGCGGCCCGGCACCCGGCTCACCGTTCCCCTTGCCAGGCACGATCACTGCCCGCGCCGCCACCGGCGAGACGTTCAGGGCCACACCAGGCCGGGATGGCCGGTTCAAGCTGTCGCTGCCGCCCGGCTCCTACCGCGTGACCGGCCGCAGCCCGCTGATGCAGTCCGGGCGCATGATGTGCGCCGCGACAGCGGAGTTGCACGTCTCCCGCGGTCAACCCGCGCGCTCCGTCACCGTGATCTGCTCGATTCCCTAGCCGGGCGGTTAACGGGCTTTTCCGGCTGACCGGTGACGGACGGCGGGCCGCCTGGCATGAGCTGCCGACCAGGATGGAGCGCGAGCTGCCAATCTGCACGCCCGGACCACGGCAGGCACCCTGCCGGAGAGCTGGCGGCAGGGCCGGGCCAGCACGGGAACTGCTGGCGATGACGTTCCGTAACCGGTGCCGCTTACCCAGCATGCGCGCCGCACCGCCGATCTGGGTGCTCAAGGCAGCCTCGGCACTCCTCCGCTGAGGCGCACGAAACGGGTCGATATGGCGTTCGCGAAGTGATCGAGGGGGTGGGGCAGACTGAGGCTTCGGGTCTCAGCCGGGCCCGGGAGGTGCTCATGACCACCGTGATCCCTTCTGCTGCCCTGGTCGCCCGGCCGGTGTTAGAGATCCGGGTGGATGCGGCAGGTGGTGGCCATCGCCGGCCGCCCCGATGCGGTGCCTGTTGGCCTGCATCTGTGCAGCTTCTAGGATCTTGTGGGTGGAGCGGTACGTGCTTCGGGGCGGCCGCGCGGGCTACGACCGGCTGCGAGTGCTGGCCCGGGCGCACCGGGCCGAGACGCTGGAGCTGGTCGGGCGCGCGGGGCTGCGCCCCGGCATGCGATGCCTGGATCTGGGCTGCGGCGGCGGTCAGGTGACCTTCGAGCTTGCCTCGCTGGTGGGGCCGGCCGGTGCGGTCACCGGGATTGACATGGATGAGGTGAAACTGGCACTGGCCCGGGAAACGGCCCGCGAGCGAGGTTTGGCGAACATCGAGTTCGTGGCCGCGAACGTCAACGACTGGGACGAGCCCGCGGCCTATGACTTCGTCTACTGCCGGTTCCTGCTCCAGCACCTGAGCCGGCCAGCCGGGCTGCTGCGGCGGATGTGGGCCGCGGTCAGGCCCGGCGGCGCGATCGCGGTCGAAGACACCGACTTCGACGGCTTGTTCTGCGACCCCCACAACGACGGGTTCGAATTCCATAAGCAGATGTACCCGCGGGTCCTTGGCCACCATGGCGGCGACGCCCGGATCGGGCGCCAAGCTCTACCGGTATTTCCTGCAGGCCGGCATCCCTGATCCCGGCCTTCACCTGGTGCAGAACGCCGACGCTGCCGGCGAGGCCAAGACACTTGCCCTGCTGACCCTGCAGGCAACCGCGGAGGCGATCGTGAGCGCGGCTCTGGCCAGCACCGGCGAGGTGACCGCAGCGATCGAGGACCTTGCGGCCTTCACAGCGGCCCCGGATACCGTCATCAGCGGCCCCCGGATCCTCCAAGTCTGGGCCCGGCGCCCGGCCGCGACCAAGCGCAACCAAAGCCGCACCGAGGTGGCGCCTCCGCGCTCCTGACCCGCCCATGCTGGGCCCGCAGGCTGGTTACGTACCTGATCGCCATCCGTGACACGTTGCGCGCCGGATCCGCCGATATGGTCGGCTGCGCCGTCACGTTCGGGCGGGCCGGCGGTTGCGCAGATACGGATGCTCTGTATGCCCTCCTGCACTTCGCGCCCAGCGTCCCGGTGGTGGGTGTGAAGAAATGCCGTGCGGCGTTCCCGATCGTATGCGGGACTTAGGTATTGGTGAGTTCGGGTCCGGTTGTGCTGTTGATGAACTCGATGATCATGGGCCAGTAACGGTGCGGAGCGTCCATCCAGGTGAAGTGGCCTGCTCCATCGATGATCTCGAGCTGCGCGATGCCTTCGGGCAGCGCGCCGGCGATCTCTTCGGCGGCGGTGACCGGTGTGACGGGGTCGAGCTGACCGACCGAGACGAGTGTTGGCGAGCCGACACTGCTCAGCTGATCGACGATGTCGAGTCGGCGGATGAGCTCCATCCCGTACGTGTTGAGCGCGAGATTCTTGGGCGTGTGAGCCTCGCGCTCTTCGTCGGGCAGGTGTGGCCCGAAGGCAGCAAAGACGCGGGCCTCCTCCTCGTCGGGCAGGTTCTCGCCGGCGTAGCTGCGCCCCGCGATCTGCGCGACGTCATCGCCTGCGGCGCGGCGGAAGCCCTCAACCATCCGCGGCATGTCCCACCGTGCGAACCCGGACTGAACGATAAGCCCGGCCGCGTGTCCCGGGTGGCGCGCCCCGTAGAGCAAGACAACGGGGGCGCCCATCGAGTGCCCGAACACGATCGGCCTGTCTATCCCGGCCGAGTCACAGAAGACGCGGACGTCGTCGGCGCATGTCTGGAAGCTCCACCCGGCTGCGTCGCCCCAGGCCGATCTCCCGTGCCCGCGCAGGTCGAGGTAGACGACCTGGGCATGCGCCGCGAGCCGGGCGAAGTCCGGCTTGAAGTAGGAATGGTCGTAGACCCCGGGGCCGCCGTGAACCAGCACCACCGTCGGCCGCTGCCGCATCTGGTTCCCGTCCGGCACGAGTGCTGGACCATCCACGTCGAACCACAGCCGGGTCCCATTCACGTCAATGTGCATCAGGCTGGTCCCTTCGGGACGTGCGTGCTTGCCGCGATCATAAGCAGGGGGCTCCAGATCCGGCCGCCGCCGCTGTTGAGGCATCCGCCTCGTGAGCGAGCGCCCGGTTACCCGCCCAGACGCGGCAGGCCCCACAGCATCTCGTAGAGCACCTGAGGGCGGCCGGCGGTGTCGAACGCCCCGAACGTCACTGTCGGGTTATCCGGATCGGCTGGGTCGACGAGGAAGGTCCGCTCGTCGAGCGGGAGCGCCTGGGTTTCGCGGTCTTCGCTCTTGATCAGGAGGCCGTTCGCGGTGGCGGTGACTTCGGCCTGCCGGTCGGGCCACGCGTAGACGCCGGCGAAGCGCGACAGGTCACCGGCCGCGCGGACGGTGGCCTTGAGGCGCAGCGGCGGGACGCTGATCCCGAACATCGATCCCATCAGATCGGCGAACAGCGAGCGGTACATCGCCCGCCCGGTGCTGCTGTTCGTCACCAGCACGACGGCGGCCTGCTGCCCGGGCACGATCCGCAGAACTGACCGCTCGCCGTTGATAAGGCCGTCCCACCCCCACACTGGGCCGCCGTCCCAGTCGAACCAGGCCCAGCCCAGGCACCAGGAATCGAGCCAGCCGCAGATCGAGACCTCCGCGTGCACCGCACGCAACACCGCGAGCGAGGGATCCTCAAGGTGCAAGGCGGCGAACCGAAGCAGGTCGGTGACCGTCGAGACGACACTCGTACCGGCCGGGCCGTAGGCGCGTGCGACCAGCGGCCCGACCGGGACCGGGCCGTCCGCCGTGACCTCGTGCCCTGATGCGCGCTCCGGAACGGCGCCGGCTGCGAAGGTCGTCCCGCTCATGCCTATCCCGCCGAAAAGGTGGCGCCGCATGGCGTCCTCCCACGCAGCACCCGCCGAGGTCTCGATCACCCGCCCGAGCACGCACCAGCCCACGTTGGTATAGGACCAGAAACTGCCCCCCGGCACGCCCGCGGCGGCATCGGCGACAAGCCGCGAGAGCGCGCCGTCGTCTTGGTCCCTCCGGCCGTCGAAGCCGAACTCCAGCCCGGCGCGCAGCGGAAGCCCAGAACGATTCGCCAGCAGATCACGAACGGTGGCGCGTGCGGCCCAGCCGCCTGCGCGTAGCTCCGGCACGTGCGCCGCCACTGGATCATCCAGCGACAACCGGCCCGCTTCCGCCAGACGAGCGATCACCGTCGCGACCATCGACTTGGTCAACGAGCCAACGCCAAAGCGCGTCTCGGGAGTGACCGGCTCACCGGTCCTCATGTCCCCGACCCCGTAACAGGCGGTCGTGGCCGACCCTTCGCGAACGACCCCGACTGCCGCCCCCGGCACCAAATAGCGCACAGCGTGCCGACCAAGCAGCGCCGTCAGATCCCCCTCGTCCACGCGATAACCCTAATGACACGCCAGGCGTGCCCGCTCTCACGCAGCGCTACCTGCCTGTGAAAACAAAAGCTGTGGACGCGATCAACGATCGCTCCACCGGCCATCGCACCCATGAGCTGCCCGACCCGTCCTTCCCCGGCACGGCCTAGCCCGGCTGTTCCACGACAGCCATGATCCCGCGGGCGCATCCGAAGCATGTCGCAACCAGAACCAGTTGATCTGCGCGGCAGCGAGACAGCAACGCTCATCGGTGGGTTCCGTATTGCCGATTCCGCACCCTCAGTCGATGACCGGTTCGCTGTGGGTCGAGCCATGCAGAACGACCGCTTCTGGCGCCGTCTGCTGGTGCGGCTGACATGGCCGAGCGCCGCATGTGCAGCTCCCGCAAAAACGGTATTGCTCAGTGAGCTTACGTAAAGTACCTTACGTTCATGCGTGATGGCCCGGATGTGGTAGCTGCACAGGACTTGAGGCTTGCGATCGGCCGGGTAGCGCGCCGGCTGCGGCAGCTGTACGCAACCGAGCGTGAGGGCGCGGCGAACTTCATCGAGCTGGGCATCCTTGTGCGCCTTGAGCGCGAGGGCCCCACTTCCCCGAGCACGCTCGCCGCGGGTGAGGGCGTCACCTCGCAAGCGATCGCTGGCGTGGTTCGCGACTTGGAGCGGCGGGCGCTGGTGGAAAGAACCGGCGGCCAAACCGACCGCCGACGGGTAGCTGTGGCGATCACTGACGCCGGGCGGGAACTTCTGATGAACCGGGAGCACGTTGTCGTCGGCGCCATGGTGAGAACGCTGGCCGATGAGTACACACCGGCTGAGCGGCGCCAGCTAGAGGCCGTGGTTCCCCTGCTCAACCGCCTGGCCAAGAGTCTTTGACCCGACGTAGGAGGAACTGACTATGACCGGTGTCCGTCCCGATGTCCGCGCTTTCTTCCAGCGCTATGATCGCGCCTCCCACGAGTTCGACAGTGAGGCGCTGGCGAACTCGTTCGGTGAGGTGTTCTTGAGCATGGATGCGAGCTCAGCAGTCGCCTTGCCGCGGCCAGCGCTGCTGGCGGCTCTTCCGCGCCGCAAACAGCTCTTCGAGGCCATCGGCAGCGACGGCCTGGAGCTGGCGGACATCAGCGAGATGCCACTGGACGACCTGCACACACTCGTGCGGACGTCATGGAATCTCCGGATGCACCACGAGCCGCCGCGCGGCCCCATCTGCTTGCGCTCGACCTTCATCCTGCGCAAGGACGACGGGGCGTGGCGCATCGTGCTTTACCTCAACCATCAGGACATGAACGAGCTGTTCACCGAGCTCGCTTCCGCCCAAGGGTGACCACGGCCGTCAATCGCACCAGGCCATGGTCCGCGCCCTCCGTCCTACCTCCATCGGTCTGCCTCCATCGGCCCGGACCCGCCGCCCAGGTCGCGCCGAGTTCACTCGACTCAAGAGGTGCTCGAATTTAGAGCTGAATAGCAAGCGAGGAACAATGTCTGCATCCGATACCAACCGCGCGGCCGGCGATATCCGGGTAGCCGCCATGACACCGCCGCTGGCTCGGACGGTACCCGTTAGCCAGGCCGCTCGGCGGTTGCGGGTGCTGGGCGCGCTGGCCGGCATCACCGGCCCGGTGCTGCTGGCCGTGTATTTCACCGCCCCGGCGCTGGCTCGCTGGCCGTCCGCGGGAGTGTCCCCCGGCACGCTGATCGCCTACGCCACCGCCCACCGGCTGCTGTTTTACGGCGGCGGGTGGCTGCAGGTCTCCGGGGCGCTGCTGAGCATCGTGTTCTTCCTGGCTTTGCTGCAGCTCAGCGGCGCCCGCGGCACCCTAGCCGGGTCTGCCACCGTCACCGGGTGCGCCCTGCTGCTGTCTGTGGTGGTGATCGAGGCCGCCCTGCTGGAGGCGGTGCCCGTCGCCGCCGCGAACGGCGACCAGGCCACGGTCGCGACCGCGTTCGCTCTCAGCAACGGGGTGTTCGTCCGCATCTTCCCGCTCGCCCCGGCACCGTTGGTCTTCGCCGGGATCGGATTCGCCCTGTCTGGGACCAGCATCCTGCCCCGGGTGTTCGCCCGTACCGCGGTGCTGATCTCCGGGCTCTTCCTGATCGCGGGCCTCGCGGCGGCGTTTGCCACGGTCGGGCTGATCCTCGCCGTCGTGATGTCGATCGTGGAAGCCGTCTGGATCGCGGCCGCCGCCATCACCTTGGCCCGGACGACGGCGCGTACCCGGCGGTAGCTCCCGGCTTCGGGAAGACGAGGCAGGTGTCATCGGTGCTGCTGCCCGGCTGTCATGGGGCTACTGGCACGGGTTCGGGCCGGAGGGTGACGGTGTCCGCGAGCATGGTTGCCCATCCCCGCGGCCGGAAGGCCAGGGCGGTGGTGGAGGTGAACCACGGTGAATGGCCGGGGCGTATGGGTAGCGCGGCCGGCGGTGCCGGGTGCGGTTTCGCGGCGGCTGGTGGATGCGGCGGTGGCTGAGGCGACCGCCATGTCGGTGCCCGTAACGGTGGTGATCACCGATGAATCGGGCGTGCTCAAGGAGATGTGCCGGATGGACGGGTGCCCCTGGCCCGGGTGCAGACCGTGATGGGCAAGGCATACGCGGCCGCCGCCATCGGGATGGCGCACGATGAGTTCTACGCGGCGATCGAGGCCGATGCGCCGGCGGTCGCCTCGTTCGCGGCCAGCCGCCCGGCAGCGGACTCGTCGCCGGTGTTAGCCCGGGCACGCAGTATCTGTGCGGCCCCGCCGAGGTCGCCGTGCCACTGGCTGATCAGGGGAACCGCACCGACCGGGGCCAAGGACCTTGGGCCGGATTGAGCGCCGATGATGGGAGGATTATGGGAGACCGTCACGTCCGCTCCTGAAAAGGGGCGGACGCGGCGCGGTTCGAGCTGGCCGCCGGTGCGGCGTATTCGCGTCAGGAGATCGACATAGCGCGTTCACCCCAAGGCGGGCCACTGGGCACCCGTGACACCACCAAGGCTTGTCACGGCAAGTATGAATCGGCTGGCAGCGCAGGGTTGATCACGGAGGATGCTCGTGGTCAAGGGCTGAGAGTCCCCAGGGGACGGCGACCAGGGCGGTCCCGCCGCCTTGCGGATTCCTGCCCGGCGGGTCGTCTATGCCGCACTGACTTCACCGGGCGCCCGGCTCTGCACCAGTGCCGCCCACAGAGCCACGCCCTGCACAAGAGGAGGGAGTGCTATGACCAGCTCCAATGATTCACGCGAGCATCCGCACGGCGCAACCAGGTCACCCTGGCAGCCTGGCCAACCGGTCGTGGCCGGCGTCACCCGACGCCGCTTCCTGCAATACACGGCACTGGCCAGCGCGGCGGCCGCGGCCGCCGGCGCCGCGGCCGGGGCCGTGCACGGCACCTCGGCGGTGGCCAAGGCGCTGCCCAAAGGCTGGAGCGGGACCATCGCCGATGTGCAGCACGTGGTGATCCTTATGCAGGAGAACCGCTCGTTCGACCATTACTTTGGGACGCTCAGCGGAGTCCGGGGCTTCGGCGACAAGCAGATCCTCACGTACCCGAACGGGCACAACATCTTCCGGCAGCCCGACGCGGCCCGCACTGACCTCGGGTACCTGCTCCCGTACAACCTCACCGACCAGACCGATGGCGACCTCGACCACGGATGGATCGGCGACCACGAGGCCTGGAACGGCGGGCTGTGGAACAACTGGGTTCCGGCCAAGACCGAAGAGACGATGGGCTACTTCACCCGGGCCGAGATCCCGTTCCAGTACGCGCTGGCCGACGCGTTCACCATCTGTGACGGCTATCACCAGGCGATCATGGGGCCCACCAGCCCGAACCGGATGTACCTCTGGACTGGGACGTCGTCCGGCTGGACCAGCAACCCGGACGACTACAAGGTCGACTTCGGGCCCGACGCCGGGACGGCCGAGGTGACGACCTACCCCGAACGGCTGCAGAAAGCCGGAATCAGCTGGCAGGTTTACACCAACGACCAGGTGGGGGACAGCGGCAGCTACCCCGATTACTTCCTGGGTGACTACGGCGACAACCCGCTGTGGTTCTACCAGCAGTACAACCCCACCAACAGCACCCAAGGCGGGACCGGGGTGCTCGCTGCCCACGGGGCGGTCACGCCGTGGAAGAGCAACGGGGGGGCACCGCCGCTAAGCAAGACCCATGCCGCCTACGTGCTGTCGTCATTCATCAAAGCCGTCAAGAGCAACAAGCTCCCCCAGGTGTCGTGGATCGTCGCCCCCGCTGGCTACTGCGAGCACCCGGCCTACACCCCTGACTACGGTGCCCACTACGTGAACACCGTGCTTCACACGCTGTTCTCGAACCCTGACCTGTGGAAGACCACGGCGCTATTCATCACCTACGACGAGCACGACGGGTTCTTCGACCACCAGCTCCCGCCCTACCCGGAGCCGAGCGTCACCGGTGAGTACATCGACGGCCTGCCAATAGGCCCCGGGACCCGCGTCCCGATGCTCATCTGCTCGCCGTGGACCCGCGGCGGCTACGTGGACTCCAACGTCTACGACCACACCTCGATGCTCAAGTTCCTGGCCGCCTGGACCGGGGCGCAGCCAGCCAACGTCACCGGGTGGCGGGAGTCGGTGACCGGTGACCTCACCTCCGCGTTCGACTTCAAGCACCCGGACTTCTCGATCCCGAAGATCCCGACGCTCGACCACACCTGGGCCCTCACCCAGCTCACCGGCGGATCGACGACGCCTCCGGCCGAGGGCCACCAGAAGATGCCTGCCCAGGAGTCCGGAACCCGGCCGCACCGCCCGACTGTCCACCAGCCCTTCGCCGACGTGACCGTGAACCGTGCGACCGGCCAGGTCACGGCCGCTCTCACCAACACCGGCCAGGTGGGTGTCTCCCTCGCCATCTATCCGGATGCCCACGTGCCGTTCACCTGCACGCCGATGACCGTGCTTCACTCCTCCCGGCGCTCTTACGTCTGGGACGCGACGCAGACAGCCGGGAGGTACGCCTTCTCGGTCTACGGCCCGGACGGGTTCCTGACCAGCTTCGCTGGCGAGATTGTGCCCGCGAGCCAGAACGGCGGCCCGGTCCCGGGCGTCACCGCCGCTCCGCGGCGGGCCGCGACCAAAACGCTCGACCTCACGCTGGCCAACGAGGGCCACGAAAGGATCGTCTACACCCTGACCCCGAACGATTACGAGGGCTGCCGCGAGACGGTTACCGTGGGGCCTGTCAGCACCAGGACCATTAACTGGCCGACCGATCGGTACGGCTACTACGACGTGGTGATCACCGCCAACACCGCTGACGGCTTCCGCCGCCGCTACGCGGGCCGCATCGCCTGAACGACAATATTCGTGGCGCGCCTGTGACCTCCGATCTCGGGCGTCCCACGTCGCCGTCACTGCGTCGGGCAGCGCGCTCGCAGCCTCGCCGCCCGGCGGGTGAGCCGCATCGCACCAATGAGGTGAGTCAGCACCGGCCAAGTACCGCAGGCTCCCGGCTTAGGGACTAATCAGCACCTCCGGCCGACGGGTGGGTGAGGCGGTGCTATGAGGCCGCTGCGGTCCCAACCCGCGGCTGGCCCGCCTCCGGCCCCAGGCGCCTAGTGTTGGCCCGACGGCCCGAGCAGGCCGAGACACGGACCCGCTCGACCGCCTCCGCGCAGCACCAGCGCCTGCCCCTAGCTCCCGGGCCGTGCCCCATACGCCCAGGCGGCAATTTTCGATTCCGCTTCCCGGACAGCGGATACCGCCTCACCGCCTGCGGAAAAGCTGGGTTATGCCTGCGACGATCGCGGTGGCCAGCACCCATCCGAGGATGATCATCAGCCAGGTGTAGAGCACGAGTGGGAACCCCCACGGGGCCTTGCTGGCGTCCGGCCACCAGTACGTGGCCTCACGCAGGTCAAGGCCGGGGATCAGCATCTGGAACGAGTACACGAACGGGTTGAAGCACGGATAGCCTTGCGGGCACCCTTCGTTCGCCGGCAGGGGATTATTACCTTTCCCCTGGGTGGCGAAGATCAGGCCTGCGTGTTCACCCAGGTAATAAAGGAATGCCCCGAGCAGCCCCAGCACCAGCAGGATCAGGAAGGGCCGGTGCAGCCGGTAGCCGTAGCCGACTGTCCAGTCCAGGAACTTGTTCCACTTCCGGGCCCGGCGGCGGAGGTTGCCGCGTTTTCGCAGGTCCTGCAGGCTCGCGATGGAGACCTTCTCGGCGGTGCTTTCCTGGCCGCTGAGCCGGTAGGCTTCCGCGAGCTGCTGATAGGCGGTCCCGGCGTAGCACTTCGTGTTGCGGAGCCAGGCAATGCGCTGGTCCACCGTTACCTGATCCTCGCCGTCCATGGCCGGGCGGTAGCTCAGGCCTGCCAGCACATAGTTTCCTGGCAGCCAGGCTGGCATCGCGTCATCGAGCCGGCTGACCTGTCCGGAGGACAGGTTGACCAGCCCTTCAGGAGGTTGATCCATTTTCCAGGTCAGGCGGCCGCCGACCTTGATCCCGCGCCCGTCGAGTCCTTCCTTGCCGTGCAGCTGGGCGCTGCTGAAATCCACATCGCGGGTGATGTCCGCGTTGCGCATCCGCACCTCGCCGGTGGCGCGGAAGCCCTCGTTGGCTAGCACGTCACCGGACGTGATGAGACCCGTGAGGTCGAGTGCGAGACCGTGCTGGTTGTCGAACAGCCCACCCGTGCATACCAGTTGGCGGCCGATTGTTGCCCGGGCGAACCGGACCTCGCCCATGGCCCGGAAACCCTGGTCGAGGTAAACGGTACCTTGGGTGGTCATTCCATCCGCGAACAGGGCATAGCCGCCGGGAGTGATAAAGGACCCGGCGCTGCAGTTCAGCTCGCTCTTAATCTCGGCGCCGGTGAGGCTCACCGTGCCCTCAGCGCGGAACCCACCGTTGAGGAACACGTCACCGCCGCAAAGCAGGCCGTCACAGTCGAGCGCGTACGCACCACTCCGGTCGTTCTGGAATTTGCCCTGGGTGGCGTTGAACTGGCGGCTGACCTGGGAGTCGTTGAACCGGACCTCACCGCGGGCGGTGAAGCCGCCGTCGAGGTAGACGTCCTCGGCTACAATCCGCTCCGCATCCAGCGCTCGGCCGGTTGGATCGCGGAAGGAGCCCTGGGTGCAGCACAGCTCGCCGGTGATGTTCGCGCCGACCAGCCGCACTGTGGCGGTGGCGTGAAAGCCGCGGTCCAGGTACACGCCGCTGGCAGCGCGCAGCGCATCCGCGTGCAGCGCATAGGTGGTGGTGCTCGTGAAGTTGCCGCCGGTCGCCCGCAGACGGCCAACCCTGGCCCACTGCAGGCAAACCTCCCCATCGGCACAAAAGCCGTCCTCCAGCAAGACGTCCCCGCCAACAACGATGTGGTCGGCGTTGATGCTGTGGCCCGGCGGGTTGCTGAAGCTGGCGTGCCTGCAGTCGAGTTGGCCTTCGATGCGCGCCGAACGCAGGTCGACTTCACCCCGGGCGTGGAAATCCTCGCCGTCCAGGAAGAGCGTGCCGCCCACCCGAAGGTGATCGCCGCAGATCGCCTGCCCTCCCCGCGGCGTCAGTTGGCTGCCCGAGAGCTTCACGTCACCGCGCACCCACGCCGATTGCAGGCAGATGAGCCCGGCGGCCGTAACATTCCGGATGGCGAGGTCGGTCTCACTGGAGAAATGGTCAGCGAGAATCGAGTCGATATGGCCGCCGTTCCACTCGACCGGCTTATCCGCCCGTGCCCGCGTCAGGTCCACCCGGTCCTCGAACACACAGCGGGTGAAATGCAGGGCGTGCGCAAGATGGGCGCCTGACAGGTCGAGATGGCCACGCACGCGGCCGCCGGCCATGCGGATGCGGTTCTTGACCGGCCACTTCGGACATGCGCCGGTGCACAAGGTACGCAGCATTTCGGCACGGATTACTGGCTGCTGACCGTTCCTATGCCCGCACAGGTCGGCCTCAGAGTCCTCGGCAGCCGCCCTGATCAGCTTTGTCTCCGCCGCTGTCGGCGTTAGCAGGTCTGTACTGACACCCATGATCCAGCACCCCAAACGGAGCCCCGCCATCGGAACTCTGCCGGGTGCGCCCGGCCCAGGCCACATGACTTGGAGGCCTCCCAGACCTTTGGCCCAGCGATCCCAGCGACCGTGTAACGACGCACCGCAGCAGCTTGCACACTTATTTGGAGGCGCAGATGAGCCACCAGATACACGCCGACCGGTACACGAAAGTGGTCTCGGTGACGTTCTAACCTGTCGTCAAGCGAATGGGCGTGGGCTCCGGCAGCGCCGACTCCCCCGTGGCGGATCAGTCTGCCCACCCGCGGCGTGTACGCCGAGGCGGGCATGGGGCTTGCAACTCATGCGAGAAGATCGACGACAGCCGCATGTGGCGGTGGGAAGACGCGACGCTCGATGAAGTTCCCGCGATCGTGCCCACTTCGACCGAATCGCGCCAGGGACAGCCGGAGCCGACGACCCCACGACCTTCCCCCAACCCGCCGCGACGCTGCGGCGGCGGCCCTCGCTGAGGGCAACCGGGCACTGCTGTTCCGGGAGCAACATGACATCATCGACCGGTTCTACGTCCGCATGTTCGGCTACCGGCGGCCGCTGGGCCAGGAGGTCGAGCAGTTGGCACGCCGACCCGTGGTAGGCCCGGGCTGATCTTGCTAACGGATTTGCTAACGACGGACATGGACGACCTCGGATCGTACTGGCAGCCTCGACGCCACGCCTCACACGCGGATAGCCTTCCCCTACGCGAGCGTACGGGGGGTTGCCATGGACAACACCGTAGTGGACGTCCACTGTCATATGTTCAACGCCTCGGACCTGCCCATCAGGGGCTTCGTCAAGTACGTCGCTCTTCACGGCGACCCGGTCAGCGGGCCGCTGGCCGACCTCGCCGACTGGATCCTCTCCTCGGGCACCGTCAGCTACGCCGACGATCTCGCACGCGTGAACACCCTGCTCGGCACGACGGGCCCCCACGCAGTGGCGCCGTTGAAAGCGCCGCCAGCAGGATTAGTTGCACCACCGGATCAGATAGATGCCGTCGCGACCGCCAAGCTGAACGTGCTGCAGACGCAGCACCCGGACCTAATCGGCCGGGTCGCGACGGCGATGGCGGCGATCAACGCGGGCCCACCGCCCCCACCCGACGTTCGCCCCGCGCCGGACGTTGCCGGTCTCGCGCCCCAATTCGACGTCAACACGGTGCTGCGCGCCATCCGCTGGGCCACCCTGTTCACCCGCTCACGGCTCGACCTTGCCGCCGACTACGCCAGCTTCTTTGGCGACGCAGTTCAGCTCGCGGTGCCGTTGATGGTGGACCTCGGCACCAGCCTCGGGGAGCAGCCTCCGACCACGATCGCTCAGCAGGTGGAACTGTTCGAAAAGATCAGCCGCGCGAGCATGCTCGACGTCCTACCGGGGGTCGGGGGCATGCGAGTTCACCCGTTTGTGTGTTTCGACCCGCTACGACAGTTGAACGACGTGAAGACGGGCTCAATCCGGACCGCATTCGACCTGATCAAGCTCGCGGTGACCGATTACGGGTTCATTGGTGTCAAGGTGTACCCGCCGATGGGTTGGCGACCTACCGGCAATACGGCGCGACCAGGGCTCACCCAGGCCGACGCTGACACGTTGAACGCCATCGTGTCTGACCTAGCGGCGTGGTGCGAGCAGGAAGACGTGCCGCTGACCGCGCACTGCAACAACTCCAACTACGCGTCACCGGACTACGTCGGGATGGGCCAGCCCGACGAATGGGCGAGCCTGCTGAAGGACTACCCGGGCTTGCATCTCAACCTGGGCCACTGCGGAGGTGCGCACCAGAATGCGGCGGACTACGTGTGGGCGGACGCGATCCGCAAAGCTATGACGACCTACACCCAGCTGTACGGCGACGTCGGCTGCGACCGGATTGACGATGCCGCGACCCGGGCCGCCTACACCAAGTACCTTACCGACGCGGCCGCCCAGAACCCCACGATCGAGTCTCGGCTCATGTTCGGCACCGACTGGTACCTAGAGGCACTCAACCCCAACGCAAACCAGTTCCTAACGGAAGCCACCAACATCGCCACGGCAGCATTCACAGGGCCCAACGCGACAGCCGATTTCCGGGGTGGGACCGCACTGCGGTTCCTCGGCTTCGACGACCCCAAAAACAAGAACGCGATACGGCTGCTCGCGCGGTACAACAAGTTCTCGGCGCCGGTGCCGCGATGGCTCGCGCAGCCAGCGGCGCCCGGCTCCGCGCAGTCAGCCTCGCCGGGCGGCGGAGCTGCGTAGCCAAACACGGGCGCTCTTGACCTTCACCTTTGGGGAAGCCGCACACTGGTCGTGACCGGGCACCCGCCCGGAACGAGGGAGCCGTCCGTGGGCCTGGTCAGTATCGGTGAGTTCTCGCGACTCTCGCGGCTGTCGCCCAAGGCGCTGCGCCTGTACGACGAACTCGGGCTCTTGGTGCCGGACCATGTCGACGCGGCGACCGGCTACCGCTGGTATGCGGACACGCAGCTGGACCAGGCCCGCGTGGTGGCCTTGCTGCGCCGGATCGGTGTCCCGCTGGCCCAGATCAGGGCCATGCTGGCGCTGGATCCACCGTCGGCCGCTGAGCAGATCCAAGCCTACTGGGCCGGGACCGAGATAGAGCACGCCGCCCAGCGGGAACTGGTCGGCTACCTCGTTGACCGCCTTCACGGAAAGAAGCCCGCCATGTACGAAGTCGCCGTCCGCGACATTCCCGCGCGCAGCCTGCTCAGCCTCATGCGCAGGGCGCACCAGGACGAGCTGATGCAGATGGGCCGGGAGTTTTTCATCCACCGAATGGCCCGTGGCGGCGTCGCACGGGTCGAAGGGATCGCCGGAGCGCCGTTCACGATTTACTACGGCGAGGTGAGCGGGGACAGCGACGGCCCGGTCGAGTTCTGCTGGCCCGTCCCCAGCGACCAGGCCGCCGAGATCGCCGCCAGGTTCCCCGACCTCACCCTCCGCACGGAGCCCGCGCACCAGGAGGCATTCGTCGGCCAGGGGAGGCCCGGGATATGGGACAACGGAACCGAAATCGAAGTCGCCATCGAAGCCCTGATCACCTGGGCATCGGAGCAGCAGCGCCAGCCATCCGACGTGCGCAGCGTGCTGGTCTTCAACCCCGCTAACCAGGGAGCCGGGCCGGACACCGAATTCGCCGTGGCGCTACGCTGAACCAAGACACGAAGCCTCGATCAATCCTTCCGCCCTGTCGGTCTGCCCGATTCGCTTTGCGGAGATCTCGAGAGTGTCACCCATCAAGTGAAGCCGCCGTGGGCGGGTTCAACTGATGTGCGACGCATATCCGACAGGTGATGTGCGGCACTCCAAAGCGCCGATCGCGGCATGCGCGGATGGCTGCCGCAGGCTGATCAGCCTTGCTGGCTTGGCGGAATCGTGTCAGGCGCCGAGCGCGAACAGGCACCCGTCCCAGTAGGCCTCCACCCGCGGGCGGCGCTTCCCCCGCACGCCGATCTCCAGAACATCAGGATGGACGCCGGCCAGAGCCCGGAACCACAACTCCAGCCCTGCCACTGGAATTCGGGTGAATCCTGACAGGCCTGGCGGTACGCCAATCGCCGCGTGCATGTAAGCCGGCGTCCCCGCGCAGCACATGCGCGGGTGCGCAGCCCACACCCACAGCCTCCCGCCCTGGGCAGCGACCAGCTCGGCAGCTTCCTGGCTTACCTGCACCCGCATACCCCTACCCTAATGCCGGCTGCAGCGGTGACCGGGGGCAACAAATGCGGCTCCAGCCTCGATCGGACCCGCCACGCAAGCGCACCACCAGCGGCACGAGAGGGCCCGGTGCCGGCCCTCGACGCGGCTAAGCGAAGCACCCGGATGCCAGGCGACGTCTCGCGAGGGAGCAAGGACTCAGCGGGCGGGAACCGGCTCGGGCGACGGCCGCCACTCCCGCCTGATCAGCCCGTAGACCCACGAGTCAGAGACCTCGCCGTTCACGACGCAGTCTTCCCGCAACGTCCCTTCACGCACGAACCCGAGCTTTTCCAGCACGTGGGCAGATGCCACGTTGCGTGTATCGGTCTCAGCCTGGACGCGATTGAGGTCCAGCGTGTCGAATGCCCACCACAGCAAAACGCGCGCGGCCTCCGTCGCGTAGCCGTGGCCCCACGCCGCAGCGTCGAAGCAGTAGCCCAACGATGCACTGCGGTAGTCCGGATTCCACCGGTTCAGACTGCACCAGCCGATGAACGCCCCGTCGCAGACACGATCCACGGCCAGCCGCGCCCCGGTGCCCCCCTCTGCCATCTGCCGGCAAGCCGTGATAAACCGCTCGGCGCGCACGCGTTCGCTCCACGGCGGCGCGTCCCAGTAGCGCAGCACGTAGGCGCTGCTGTGCAGCGCGAAGAGGTCATTCGCATCCGCGTCGTCAAAGGGACGCAGTCGAAGGCGAGCGGTGTGCAGCGTGGGGGTGGGCAGCGACATGCGCGTCATGTTCCCTCCCGTGATTGGTGGCCGATCAACCAAACATCTGATACCGGCCACTCGCAACGGGTTTTCTCCGCGGGCGGGAGAGAGCGACGGGACGAGCGCGGATCGGTCAGCACGCTGTCAATTCGCCGGCCGGCGTCTACGCCGCTGATCCGGGCGCTGGCTGACAACGTCGGGCTGGCCGCGGGCTTGTCGAAGGCGTTGACAGAACCGGCTGGTGGCGCAAGATATTAGTCGCATGGCGAGGGCTGAGCGGCCCGGGCGTGGTATCCGGTGGCGGCACGGGCCGACTTTACCGGCCGGTGGCGTTCTGGCACTGAGACGTCAAGACGCGCGAGCCAGCTGACACCCACGGCTGACACCAACGATCCCGGCATCAGACAGACCCTGATGGATGCCAACGGCGAGAAAGCCCAGGTGGCGGACATTGCCGTACGGCAAGGCCATGTCTTCTAGCAGCGGGTCGCGGGTTCGAATCGTGCCAAGCGTACCCA
>CAVUBM010000045.1:0-17300 GCA_963739645.1 uncultured Actinomycetota bacterium | reverse complement strand
TGGGTCCCGGGGACGTGCTTGGCAGCGGGTTTGGGTGCTTAGCTGATGGCTCCGGTATCGCCGGCTCTTGGCGAGCCTTCTGGCCGGGTGGGGTCGGGTGGTGCGTCCTGTAGCGCGTACTCAATGGCGCGGCTGCCTCCCAGGGACTGGCCCCGTGTCCAGGCCTGCTCGAATGCTGCATCTCCCATGCGGGAGCGCAGCGCGGCCAGGAGATGGTCGTCGTGGGCGGCGCGGGGGACGAGTGCGTGCAGCCAGCCGCTGCCCTTGGCTTGCAGGAGCGCGCCTGCGGCGGCGAGCAGACGCACGGCGCGCTCGAGGTTGTCCTGCCGCGTGGCGACCGCGGCGAGCGCCTCGAGGTAGTAGGCGACGCTTGGTTCGTCCCCAGCTTCGGCCGACTGCGACACCCCTTCCTGCAAATGTTTCGCAGCGCCGGTCAGATCGCCCTGTGCCTGGCTGCTGAGCGCCAGGTCGTAGAGCGAGACGAGGATGGTGAACCGGTCCTGCGCGCTGCGGGCCGCGTTCAGGCCCTCGGTGAACAGCTGCGCTGCGCGGTCGTGATCTGCCTGGCTGAGCCGGATCTGGCCGAGGAAATTGCACACGAGCGCCACGTCCAGCAGGTGCTGTGCACGCTCGGGTCCGGCGAGCCGGTCGTTGCCTGCCGCCTGCAGCGGTGCGAGCGTCTGTTCGAGCAGCTCGCTGGCCCGCGCGTCCTGGTGCTGCAATGCCAGGAGGTGACCCAGCATGGCTGCCGTCGTGGCTGCGCCCAGCATGTCCCCGGCCTGGCGGTACAGCGGCAGGCTCTGCTCCAGGAGCGGCTGCGCTGTGGTCTGGTCCCCGGACGCGAAGAGGCCGAAGCCGGTGCCGCTCAGCGCCAGGGCACGCTGCCGCGGCGGCAGGTGCTCGCTCTTGGCCAGGATGTCCACGTAGGAGGCGAGTTCCTCGGCGTGGCCGCGCAGCCACCAGAATCTCCATGTCGCCCAGGACAGATGTATCGCCGACTCAAGCTGGTCCTGTTCCACCAGCCAGGACATCGCGGCGCCGAGGTTGCCGTGCTCGGTCTCGAGCCGGTCCAGCCACACCAGCTGTCCGGGACCCTGCAGTTCGGCTGGGGCCGGCTCGGCGAGCGCCCCGAAGTAGGCCGCGTGCCGGTCGTGCGCCTCCCGCCAGTCAGCGCCGTCGAGCAGGCGCTCCAGCGCGTATTCCCGGATGGTCTCCAGCAGCGCGAAGCGCGGCTCGCTGTCGCGGGTCTGCGGCTGCACCAGGCTGCTGTCCACCAGCGAGCCCAGCGTGTCCATGACGTGCCCGGCCCGGCCCCGGTCCGCCGGACCGGCGGCGGCGGTGCCGACAGCCTCCGCGGCGGGCAGGTCGAAGGTTCCTGCAAACACCCCTAGGCGGGCGAGCAGCGCCTGCTCGCGGGCAGACAGCAGGTCGAAGCTCCAGTCCAGGGTGTTTCGCAGTGTCCGCTGCCGCTCGGGCAGGTCGCGCGCTCCGCCCGTCAGCAGCCCCATCCTGTCGTTGAGCCGGGCCAGCAGGGCCTGCGGTGGCAGCAGCCTGACCCTGGCCGCGGCCAGCTCGATGGCCAGCGGCAGCCCGTCCAGCCGCCGGCAGATCTCAGCGACCGCCCCGGCGTTCCCGCTGGTCAGCTCGAAACCCGCGGACGCGGCTTGCGCCCGCTGCACGAACAGGCGCACCGAGGCGCACCGCTGCACGTCCGCGGCGTCCCCGCCGGCCCCGATCGGTGGCACCGGGAGCGGCGGCACGGGGAACTCGTGCTCACCGCTGAGCCGCAACACCATCCGGCTGGTCACCAGCCCCACCACGCCCGGAGCCGCCCCCAGCAGCTCAGCCACCACCGGGGCCGCCCCCATCACCTGCTCGAAGTTGTCCAGCACCAGCACCAGCCGCCGGGCGCGCAGGTACGACTTCAGGTCGGCAATCAGCGCGCCGCCCGAGGTGCTCAGCCCCAGCGCGGCGGCGATCGCCACCGTCACCAGCTCGGCCGCCCGAACCGAGCCGAGCTCAACGAACCGGACCCCGTCCTCAAAGCCTGGACCCACCCGCTGCGCGACCTCCACCGCGAGCCTGCTTTTCCCGACCCCGCCTGGGCCGGTAAGGGTCACCAGGCGCACACCCTCGGCACGCACCAGGTCGCCCACCGCCGCAACGTCATCGTCGCGGCCCACAAGCGGCGTCGCCGGCACCGGCACCGCCCCTGCCAGCGACGCCCCGGCCGCGGCGCCGTCCCCCGATGGCGCCCCCTCGAACCGCTCGCTCAGCAGCACCGCCAGGTCGTTCTCGACCAGGCGCTGCAGCTCGGCGGCAGCAGAAAAGTGCTGGTAGGACACGTCACCGTCATCCCTGATCCGGGTCAGCAATTCCGCCAGCCGCGACTCACGCTCCGGCGCCGGCGACTTCACATAGATCAGCCTGGGCAGCCCCGCCGACAGCAGGTACTCATCCTCCAGCCCGGAAACCGGTTCCCCCGGCGCGACCCAGCCATAGCTCTGCCAGTACACGCCCACGAACACCTGGCTCTGCGCCAGGTAAGAGCGGTATACCTGCCTCGGCGGATGCGGCCGGGCGCCCAGCTCGAACATCACCGGCACCAGCCGCAGACGGGTCACCGCGTCCCGCACTGCCTGCCGCTCAGCGGCCAGTTCCTGCAGCGTGGAACTCACAAAGACCCGCAACCGCTGGTCAGGCGTGCGGATCAGATCCGTCTCGGCCATGACTCCACAGCCTAGGCAGGCGCAGCGGTCGGCGACAGATCCGGCCAGCCGCCTCCAGGGCCCTTACCCAGTGCGCCGCTTGGCCGGACCAGCCCGTCTGAGCATGGCGCACCTGGTACGCGAGCCGGTCTGCCGGACGCCAGAGACCAGGCCAGTGATCTTCAGCAGGCGCACGCGATCGCGAAGGACACGCCCAGATCAGCTCCATCTGCCCGGGCGTGTCCTATCAGCTGTGTAAGTGACGTGGCCTGACGATGAGCCGCAGGCAGGCGGCTCGCGGAAGGACGCACGATGTCAGACACTGCGAAGATGGGCCGTACACATGATGACGGGAAGCCGGCCCGCCGCCCGCTGGTCGATGACGAGCTGGCTGATCAGCTGCTGGGCCGGGCCCAGGCCGAGGGCGCGGAGTTGCTCGGCCCGGACGGGCTGTTGTCCCAGGTGACCAAGGCGGTGCTGGAGCGGGCGCTGGCGGAGGAGATGACCGGCCACCTGGGCTATGAGAAACACGATCCGGCCGGGCGGGGCAGCGGCAACAGCCGCAACGGCACCACTGGCAAGACCGTGCTCACCGACGTGGGGGCGGTGGACCTGGCGGTGCCGCGCGACCGGGCTGGCAGCTTTGAGCCGCAGATCGTGCGGAAGGGCCAGACCCGGCTGGAGGGGTTCAACGACCGGATCATCGCCTTGTATGCGCGCGGGATGACGACCCGCGACATCCGCGCGCACCTGCGCGAGATGTACGACGCCGGGGTCTCGCCCGATCTGATCTCCCGGGTCACCGACGGCGTGCTGGAAGAACTGGCCGAATGGCAGTCCCGGCCGCTCGACCGCGTTTACCCAGTGATCTTCATCGACGCGCTGATGATCAAGGTCAGGGACGGGGTGGTCACCAACCGCCCGGTCTACCTGGCCATCGGCATCGACTGTGAGGGTGCCAAGCAGGTCCTGGGCTTGTGGGTCGGCCCCACCGCCGGGGAATCAGCCAAGTTCTGGATGTCAGTGCTCTCCGAGCTCAAGAGCCGGGGCGTGGCCGACGTGTGCATCGTATGCTGCGACGGCCTCACCGGCTTGCCGGACGCCATCAGCGTGACCTGGCCGCAGGCCGTCGTCCAGCTGTGCGTAGTGCACCTGATCCGCGCCTCGCTGCGCTATGCCTCCAAGAAGTACTGGGTGCCGCTGGCCCGTGGCCTGCGCCCCATCTATACCGCCGCCGACGAAGATGCTGCCGCCGCGGCGCTGGAGGAATTCGCCGGGGCCTGGGAAGACCGCTACCCGGCGATCGTGCGGCTGTGGCGGGCGCACTGGAGTGAGTTCACTCCGTTCCTGGTGTTCCCGCCCGAGGTGCGGCGGGTCATCTATACGACGAACCTGATCGAGCCGGTGAACGCCAGGCTGCGCAAGGTCACCCGCAACCGCGGCCAGTTCCCCTCCGAGCAGGCCGCCCTCAAGGTCCTCTACCTGGCGGTGCGGAATCTGGAGGAATTCCGCGGCCCGAACGTCGGGATCCGCAGCTCGGGCTGGAAACAGGCGCTCCAGGCGTTCACGATCTACTTCGACGGGCGGATCCCAACCCCATGAAACCCGCCACGATCACTTACACAGACGATCGGACGCTCCCTAACGATCTCCTAAGTGGTGCACGGGGAATGAGCGGCGTGCTAGCGGCTGACCCGGGGCTTGGGCTCAGGCGATCACCGCATGGGTTATCGCGGTGTCCGCTGTCGCGGTAGCCCTTGTGATCTTCCTTGCGTTCGTGCGCTCATGGGCAGCGCGCGTTCGTCCGCAGGTCGTGATCTCTGATGTCGAGTTGGATGTAGGTATCCCCGCCGAGGCGGCCGCTGGACTGTCACGGCAGTTCCGAGGCATGGTGCAGCGGGCACTGGGTCGGCAGAGCAGGGACGCCTACTGGGCAATGATCTGCTAACCAAAGATTTGGTTCATGATCTCGGCGCCTCAGGTGAGGGCGGGGACGGTCTGATGCCGGTAGACAAGCTCGGTCGTGGCGGTCTGGTTGTGCCCGGCCGGCAGCGCGATCGCCTCCACCGGGACGCCATGGGCGGACAGCAGCGACACGAACGTATGCCGCGGCTCCCGCGGCACCCAGGTATTGCCGAGCCCAGCAGATTCGGTGATCTTGCGGAACTGGCGCCGGACATTGTGATCGTCGAGCGGCGTGCCGATGGTGGAGGCGAAGACCCGGTTGTGGTCCTGCCATAGCCGCCCAGCAGCGAGCCGGTCTGCTGCCTGCCGGATCTTCTGCTCGCGTAGCGCGGCTGCACATCGGCGGGCCAGGGCGAGTGTTCTCCTGGACCTGTGGGTCTTCGTGTCGCCGCCCGCGCGATCGGTCAAGATCGGAATGTAACTTTGACCTGGTGCGCCTGGCAGGATTCGAACCCGCCCCGCCAAAACGGCCAGTCCCGCCACGCCGCCGGCCGCCAGCACCCGGTTCCAAGGCATCCGACCCCCCAGCATGACCGGCGTCAAGAACCTGTGCGCATCACCGCGTCACCATCGCTGACGCCGGAGTGTAGCAACCAGGCCCGGTGGCGGCCGGGGCCCAGGAGCTGGGCACCGCATCTCCACGCGATTTCCATCCGGATCTCCACGCGACCTCCACACGGACCGTATGGCGCCCACACCCGCCCGCCGTCGGCTGAATTCCAGAAACTGAATTCCAGAACTGAATACCAAGCGAATACCCACGGGGGTACACCATGAGCACAGATACCAGCGGCACCCGCACCGGCATGGCCGCCACGCCCATGCCCGGGCAGGCCAGGGGGGACCCCCGCCGCTTCAACGTCAAGAGCTGGCTGCTGTGGACCGCCGCCTTCGTCAGCTTCCCGATCGCCGGGATCGCGGCCCAGGCCGCCGTCGGCCGGATCAATGACGCCGTCGCGGCGCTGATCGGGGGCCTGATCGCGGGTGCGATCATCGGCGCCGGCCAGTGGCTGGTCGCCCGCCGCCTGCTCGGCGACCCGCTCGCCTGGATCGCGGCCACCGCGGCGGCCATGGGCATCGGCCTGCTCGCCGGCGCCTGGGTGGTCGGCTACGGCACCAGCGTCGGCGAGCTGGCCGTGATGGGCGCCATCACCGGGCTCCCGGTCGGCGCCGCCCAGGCGTTCCTGCTCCGCGACCGGCTGGCCCACGCCTGGGTGTGGGCAGTGGCCATGCCGCCGCTGTGGGCGCTGGGCTGGACCGTCACCGCCGCCGCCGGGGTTGGCGTCGACAGCCAGTACGCAGTCTTCGGCGCCTTCGGCGCGATCACCGTCATGGCCCTGTCGGGGATCCTGCTGGACCGGCTGCACGCCGCCACCCCAGCCGCACCATCCCCGCAGCCGCAGGCCGCCGCGACCGCCTAGCTGTGATGAGCTGCGCCGGGTGACCGGCTGGCTGCTGGTGGCCAGTGCCGCTGGACCAGGCCCTGGCCGGCACCCTGGCCACCTACCGCACCAATCCGGCATCGTAAGCCCGCCGGACGCCGGAGGGCGCTGTGGAGGATCAGCCGGCTCGTCCCTGGGCCAGGTCCACCGCCCGATCGAGGAGAGCACCAACATGGATGCACCGAAGGCAACGACGTCCGCCCCTGTCACCGCCGTCATGGCCGACCATGGGCAGAGGCCCGTCACGGGCCGCGGCACCACGATGAAGGCCATCGTCCAAGACCGATACGGCTCCGCCGATGCCCTGGAGCTCGCAGACATCGACCAGCCGGTACCCACCGGCAACGAGGTACTGATGCAGGTCCAGGCGGCTGGTCTGCATCGGGGCGACTGGCATGTCATGACCGGCCTGCCCTATCTGATCCGCATCGTTGTCCCAGCCCTCGGGCTGCGGAAACCCAAGACCCCCGTTCTGGGCATGGACGTCGCCGGGCGGGTGGAGACGGTCGGCAGCAAGGTGACCCGGTTCCAGCCGGGTGACGAGGTGTTCGGCTGGTGCGAGGGCTCCTTCGCCGAGTACGCCAGCGCGCCACAGGACCAGCTCGCGGCCAAGCCAGCCAACCTCAGCTTCGAGCAGGCCGCGGCCGTCCCCATCTCCGGGTTCGCCGCCCTCCAGGCGCTTCGGGATGCGGGCGAGATCCAAGCGGGGCAGAAGGTCTTGGTCATCGGGGCGGCCGGCGCGGTGGGGTCGTTCGGGGTGCAGCTGGCCAAGGCGTTCGGGGCGCAGGTGACCGGGGTGGCCAGCACCACCCAGGTCGACCTGGTCCGCTTGATCGGCGCCGACGAGGTGATCGACTACACCCGCGCCGACCTCACCGACGGGTCGCGCCACTGGGACCTCATCATCGACACCGCGGGCCGCCGGACCCTGTCGCAGCTGCGGCGTGCCCTCACACCCAAGGGGACACTGGTGATTGTCGGCGGTGAGGGGGGCGGGCGGTGGATGGGAGGGTTCCTCCGCAACCTGCGGGCGCCGGTGCTGTCACGGTTCGTGGGCCAGCGTCTGCGGATGCTGGCCTCCAAGGAGAACCAGGAAGATCTGCAAACCTTGGGAGAGTTGCTCGAGGCCGGCAAGCTCACCCCACGCATCGGCCGGACCTACCCGCTGGGTGAGGTCCCCCAGGCCATGCGGGCGCTCGAAGCAGGCAACACTCGCGGCAAGATCGTCATCACCATCTGAGGCGCCAACCACGCAGCACGACCATGTCTGGCTAGATTGCGGCTGGCTGGATACTGGATCACTACGATTGCTCGCGTGGGGGACGGTGACCAGGGCCCGAGCCGCACTGCGGTGCTGACGGCGGTTGCCCGGGCCGTTCATCGTGAGGAACCCCGGCCGTGGGTCATTGACGATTATCTGGCGCCCGGCCTGGCGGGCCGGGAAGGGCTGGTGCTGCGCGAACGGCTGCAGGCTGAGCTGCCCGCGCCGTTCATGGTGGCTTTAAGCCGCTCGGTGTGTGTGCGGGCCCGGTTTGCTGAGGGTGCCGTGGAGCGGGCGGCCGCCGAGGGGGTGGGCCAGTATGTGATTTTGGGTGCCGGGCTGGATTCCTTCGCTTACCGCCGTCGCGATCTGCTGGATCGGCTGCGGGTCTTCGAGGTCGATCATCCGGTGACCCAGCGGTGGAAGCGGCGCCGGCTCGGTGGCTTCGGCGCTGGCATCCCGGCCGGCCTGGTCTTCGCGCCGGTGGATTTTGAGCGGCAGACGCTGCGGGAGGGGCTGGAACAGGCCGGGTTCGATTTCCGGCAGCTGGCGGTGTTTTCGTGGGTGGGCGTGACGATGTATCTCACCCTCGGGGCCATCAGCGCCACGCTCGCCACGATGGCCGGCTGCCGGGTGGGCAGCCGGGTCGTGCTGACCTATAACCAGCCACCGGCTGTGCTCGGGGGCACCACTGCGCGGATCGCGGCGGCGTTTGCGGGGATCGCCGCCGAGATGGGCGACCCGTTCGTGAGCCGGTTCCTGCCCGGCCAGATCGACCAGCTGCTGCGCGACACGGCTTCGGCGAGATCGCCGACTTCGGGCCGGAGGAGGCGCGGGCCAGCTACTTCCAGGGCCGCACCGACATCGACATCGCCGGAGCCCGGCGGCTGATCGCCGCCGCCGTCATGCTAGCTGCCATGCCCTGACGCAGGCAGGGTTCCTCAGCCAGCCTAAGCCAGGCCGACGGCCATTCGGCCCAGGCAAGGCTCAACAACCCCGCCGCTGACGTCCGGGCGGCAGAGCCGCCCGGACGGGCGGCTCAGAGCCGCCCGGACGTCAGCGGATCTTCACCCCGCCAGTCTCGCCTGGCGCACATGCTCACGGCCGGCCCGCCATGGACAGCCGTGGTACCCGGCGGCGGCGGCCTGCCTAACAGGAGAGGAATCGTGCCGGCAGGCGCGCGGTCTCAGGGCCCGTGGCGGCGGCCGTGGAAGGATGGACGAAGGACGTTCGCTGGTTCCCGGGCGCCCCCGCCGGTCTTACGCCACGGTGATGACGACCTTGCCGCGTGCGTGCCCCTGCTCCACGCGGCGCAGGCCCTCGGCGGTGCCGGAGAGCGGATAGGTCCGGTCGAGGACCGGGGTGAGCTTCCCGGCCTCGATGAGCCCGGTGAGGGTGAGCAGTTGCTCCCGCTTTTGTTCGTGCGGGATCAGCCGGAGCCGTTCCCGGACGAGGCCGTTGATCACGACCGCCCGCAGGATGCCAGCGACGGGCCCGAACACGTGGCCGGGTGAGCCGCCGCCGTTAAGCACGAGGGTCCCCGTGGGGGTCAGTGCCCGGCGCAGGCGGCTCAGCGGCCGGTTGCCCACGTTGTCGAGGATCACGTCGTAACGCGCGCGCCCGTCGGTGAAGTCCTCCGTCGTGTAGTCGATGACGTGCGCGGCACCGATTGAATGCACCAGCCCAGCGCTGTGCGTGCTGCATACCCCGGTGACGTCCGCGCCCAGCGATGTCGCGATCTGGACGGCGTAGGTGCCGACGCCGCCGGCGGCCCCGTTGACCAGCACCCGGTGCCCGGCCCGCACCGCACCCACATCCCGGATCCCCCGCAGCGCCGTCGCCCCCGCCATCGGGACCGCCGCCGCCTGCTCGAAGGTCAGGCTCACCGGCTTGGGCACCACCGTGTCTGCCCCGGCGCACGCGTACTCGGCGAACGCGCCCCGGCAGAAGCCGAGCACCTCGTCACCGTGCCGCAGCCCGCGCACGTTCGCGCCAACCGCCTCCACCCGCCCGGCCGCGTCGACCCCGGCCACCCGCGCCTTCGGCTTGGTCAGCCCCACTTCCCCCATGAGCCGCGCGATGAGAGGGTCGCCTCGCATGATGTGCCAGTCGTAGGGGTTGAGCGCGGCGGCGTGCACCCGGACCAGTACGTCGCCGGCGCCGATCTCGGGCGGGTCGGTGTCCACCAGCTGGAGGACGTCCGGCGGCCCGAACCGCTCCTGGACAATCGCCTTCATCAGGTCACCTCGTGCCCTCGCGCCCTGTCGTGGTGATCGACGCTAACCGGCGGTTTCCACATGCAGGCGGATCACATCACCCTGATGCCGGTAGCGGGCGGGTGGCAGAAGCCGGGCCTGGTGTTCCGCGGCCTCCGTAAGCGGCCTGACCTGGGTTCGGATGACGTTGTCATGATTTCTCCAGCGGCCGCACAGCAGTTCCGGCCACGAGCACGGCCCGAGCCAGGGCGGTGACGGCGCTTCCAGGCCGTCGCGCGCCGCACGCCAGCCGGGAGCTCGCGGCGGGCTCACCCGGCGTCTGTCATCGTGAGAACGAGCTTCCCGCGGGCGTGCCCGGCTTGGAGGTGGTACATGGCGTCGGGTGCCTGGTGCACCGGGTAGGTCTGGCCCTGCAGGGCGGTCAGCCCGGAGACCCGCGACGACCGCGGCCTGGCCGAAGGTGAGGCTGGCCGGTTTGGGGGCGAGCTTGTCCTGGCGCGCGCGCGCGTACTCGGCGAACGAACCCTGGCCGATGCCGGACACCTCTTCGCCGACCGCGAACTCGGTGGCATCGGCGCCGGCCGCCACGACCGTGCCGGCCACGTCCAGGCCGGGCACCGGGTTCTTGAGGGCGCGCAGGCCCGAGACCAGGCGGGTCACGTACGGCTGGCCGCCATCGGGTGCCAGGTGCCCCGGTCGAGCCCGGCGGCATGGACCCGGAGGAGGACCTCGCCGCCAGCGGCCGCTGGCCGGCCGATCGCCTCCAGATGCAAGACGTCGGCGGAACCGCATCCGGCCTGCACGATCGCCCGCATCGTCTGCCGTCGCGATACCGGCGCGGTTCGGCCGCCGGTATCTCCGGGCGTCGCGGCCTGGCCGGCTGCGCTTGTTGCTGCCTTCATGATCGTCCTCTGTGTCGGTTCCGCGGTCAGGGAGGCGTTGCCTCCTCCGCTACGCGCTGTGCTGGTGCACGGCTGTAGGCGGCCCGCCGCGGTCAGGGTCCTTCAGCTGACCGGTACGGGCGGAGCCGGAGCAGAAGCGGCCGCGGCTGGTGTGAGGTCATCGGGTGCGGGGGCGGCGGGCACGCTGGCCCCGCCCTGGTCCAGGCGGAACGGCGGGTAGGCGTCGGTCATCAAGGCGGCGTAGGCGACGACCCGCAGCACCCAGCGGTTCATGCCCATGACGAAGTCATACAGCCCTCGCGGGTAACGGCCCGCGAACAGCAGCGCGATCGCGGCGAACAGCACCAGCAGCCCGATCAGGCCGCCATAGAAGGCATCGGCCCACATGTTCCCCGAGGTGCCGGTGGCGGTGTAGGCAGCGCCGCCGGCGAACACCGAGACGATGGCGTACTGCGGGATGGCCAGCAGCCACCATTTGACCAGGACCAGGCCGCGGGAGAGCCGTTCGGGGTAGGCGATGTCCAGCGTGGCCGGGTAGTCCGGCTCGGCGTCCAGGCTGAACGGCGGGTAGCGGTCGGTGCCCAGGGCGCTGTAGGTGTAGTAGCCGACGCGCCACGACCAGCGCAACACCCCGAGATTGAAGCCGAACAGCGCGCGGGGGTAGCGGCCGGTGAACAAGATCGCGAAGAACGCGATGACAGTGACAACGGCGAACGCGATCCACAAGAAGAACAGCACGATGTAGTGCGGGATCGCCAGCAGCCACTTGACCAGCCACAGCCAGCGGCTCAGCGGCTCATCCAGGCGAGCGCGCACCTGCACGGGATAGTTCTGGTCCATGGTTTCCTCCTCCTCGGTGCCCGCGGACGCCACATCCATGACACCGGCACACGATGGGCACCGGCCGGGGCGGATCACCGGCCCCACGGCTTTGCCTTCACATTACGTTTGCAGCCAGAAACTAGCAATAGATTTCCGGAAATGAACTACGATAACTTGCGGGCGTAGCGGACGGGAGCTTCCTGGCCAACCACGCCCGGGTGCTGCTGTGCATCGCCCACGACCGGGCGTGCGGCTGCGCGACATTGCGGCCAGGACCGGCATCACCGGGCGCACCGCCTACAGCATCGTCACCGATCTCACCGAGGCCCGATATGTCGTCAAGCACAAAGACGGCCGCCGCAACCGCTACCAGATCCAGGCCCACCCGCCGCTCCTCCAGACCGGCAGCCGGGAACGCACCATCGGTGAGATCCTGGCACTCCTGACCGGCGCCGACGATGAAGCGACGGCATAAATCCGGTCGCCTTGACCGGGGAATGGCACCACCGGCGCCGGCACCTGATCCCCACCCGGCAAGGTCATCACCCCGCAGCCCCGCAGCGTTGACGGCCGTCCCGTTCCCGGCCGGGCACGCAAACCGGCGGCGGCGGCGGTACCCGGGATGGCGCGTTGCGGCGCCTCCGCCGCCGGGACGCAATCGCAGAAGGCACAAACCGGGTCAGGCCTGCAGATGCCGCCGGACCTGTGACCGCTGACCCGCACGCGCGAATCGTGCACTCATCCGGCGAGCTAGCCCGGCCGCCCTCACGCAAAGCCGACGCGCCCGGGCCGCCAGCCCAGGAGGCACGATTGACTTGCGTACCCGAGACGCTCCGCCATACCGGTGCGGCCAGCTCCAACCCGCACCGGGCACGCGGACCGCCAGGGGGATCAGTGATTTCTGCCGCGTGATCGGCGGGTGGCGGGCAGAATACCCGGATCGGCATCGCCAGCGCAGTGATCGGTATCGACTCGCCGACCGCGCCGAACGGCGGATACTTGCGCGTCAGGTGGCGGGCATGGTGGTTGCGGTGTGACGATCACGGCCCCCAGCGCGACGCTGGCGCCCGCCGGCGCCAGGAGGTGGGCCTGCACGTTCCCGCGAGACCATCTGACTCGGTGTGCCCGGTTCCCGGGCAAGGCACCGTTCTGGCGCTCACGCGGTTCCGGTGCCTATGTCCCGTTCGCTCTGCGGTCAATTCGGCCCGGAGTCCCGGTGGACACCGCCCCGCCCGGCCAGCCTCCGCGCGAAGAGCAGACCGGCCGGGATGACCCACCACCAATCCCACCCGTGGCGGCCATCGCCCACGCCGAGCACCAAGGCGGCAATGGCCAGCGCGGCAAGCGCGGCAGCAACCGGTGCCAGCAACGGGTACCCCAGCCCTCGCGGCCGGACCACCGGCGCCGGCCCAGCCGGGCGGATGGCTGGAAGATCGGCCGTCAGCTCATCGAGCTCGTCCAGCGTGCGGGCCGTCAGCGCACGCCCGGTCCGTTCATCGAGTTCCTCACGGGTCAGCCGGCCCGTCTGGAAATGCTCACTCAGCGCCGCTACCACCCCATCGCGGTCGGCATCGGAGGCCCTCATCTGCGGGAGCCGGTACCGGTCTTGCGCCGCGTTCATCGTTACCTGCCTGTCTTCTGCCTGGCGCATTGACGCCAAAGCAGTGCAGTCCCTCTGCCTGACACCAATCTGCCGCTAGCCGACCCCAGGCGCGACCGCCTGATGTCATGAGCCGGGGATGACATCTGTCATGATCCGGGCCCCACGCTGAACGCGTCTATGCAGCCGCCAGTCCCGCCGGGATACCGATCACCCAGGTCTGCGTCCCAAACACAGGCACCCACCACCGCGGATCAGTCGCGCCGATCGGCGGTTCGTGAGCGCTTCTAACGTCACGATTGGTTTCCGGTCGCGGTCCGCCTGGCTGGAGTCCGGCCGGGCGGAGATGTGTCAGGTCAAAGGCTGTCTAGCGGGCGGCTCCGGCGACGTAGGCCGCGACAATGTAGGTGGCGTGGCGGTCGGGGGAGGTCCTGGCCCGGTCGTATCTCATCGTGGTGCGTGGGTCAGCGCGGGAGGCGGCTTCCTGGACATCCCGCAGCGGCACCCCGGCGTCCGGCGCGGCGGTGATGAACGCGTGCCGCAGTGTGTGGGGCCCGACGTGCTTGGTGATCCCGGCCTGGCGGGCTATCCGCCGGACGATCCGGGCGGCGCCGTGCCGGTCCAGCCGGCGGCCATCGGCAGCGAGGAAGATGGGTCCTTCGGTGCGTTCGCCGATGGCCAGGTCGATCGCCCGGGCGGTGCGAGCGGGATGGTGACCACCTTGCCGCCCTTGCGTGTGATTACCAGGGTTCGGTGGCCGCGCTCGACGCCGAGCGCTTCGATGCTGGCGCCGGTGGCTTCGGAGACCCGCAGCCCGTTCAGCGCGAGCAGGGAGGTCAGCGCGTGGCCGGTTAGCGGGCCAAGTCCGGCCGCGACTAGCAGTGCGCCAAGCTCGTTACGGTCCAGGCCCGTGGCATGGGACTCGTAGTCCAGCCGCGGCCACCGCACGTGAGCGGCGGGTGAATGATCGAGCAGTTCTTTCTCCACTGCGTACCGGTAGAACCCCGGCGACGGTGCACAGGCGGCGGCTGATGGTGGCCCGGGCCGGGCCGCGGGCTTCCAGATCCCGGGCGAAGAACCCGATATCGGCACGGTGGGCGGCGAATAGCTGCAGCTGGTGGTGCTGGCGCCAGCTTGCGAACTGGCGCAGGTCCAGCCCGTAGACCTGGCGGGTCAGGCCGCTGTACCCGGCCAGGAACCCGGCTAATGCCAGCCGCTCGGTGTTGGTGAAGACAGGCGCGGTCGGGACGAGGGCGGTGGACGGGATCGTGGTGGCCATGAGGCACCTCGGGGACTCAGGCTGAGACCCCGATACTGGGCCAGCCAAGGCCCCAGCAGACAACGAGAACCTCACCGTAAAGCGACCGCGACAGTCACGCCAGGTCACCGGCAGGCCGGTCTGCAACCAGGCCCGCGGACCCCGAGCGCCGATTCCGCGCTGTCGGAGTTCCGCCGGCAGCCTGGGAGCCGCGCGCAGACCGAACGGTTCGGTGACGCCCGGTGTCAACTGTGCCGGCTCTAGTTGACAGATGTACTGACAACTTGTACGGTGTCAGTTATGTCAGAGAAACTGACAAAATCAGTGCGGCCGGGTCCCCAGCCGGAGGCGAACCTCGGCTACCTGTTCCGGCTCGCATACCAGCGCTTCCGGGCGCTGCTGGACAGCGAACTGGACGGCCTCGGGCTGTCCGCGCAGGATTACGGGATCTTGAGCGTGTTCGAGACCAGGCCCGAGCTGTCCACCTCCGAGCTTGCCCGCATCTCGCAGGTCACGAGGCAGACGATGCACACGTCCGTCCTCAGCCTCGAGGCGGCCGGGCTGGTTGAGCGCAGCGCGAAAAATCAGCGGGTCGTGCTGGTGCGCCCGACGACGCGAGGCCGCAGGTGCCTGGAGGCGGCGACGCGCCGGGTGCGCGCGGTGGAGCACGCCGCACTCACAGATCTCAGCCGCGACGACGAGCGAACCGTACGAGCGTGGCTCGCCAGCCTGGCGGCCATGACCACAAGCCCCCAGAAGGCCGGGGCCGGGCGAAAGGAGAAGTCATGAACCATCAGGCCCGGGCGACCGGGAATCTCGAGCGGCGCATCCACGACGCGGAGAGGAACCTGTTCGCCGCCCTCGGCGCGGACGTCGGCGAGTTCTTCCTCGACCTCGCGCAGACGGGCCTGCGGGTGCGAGTGCTCTCGCATGGACGCGGCCCGGCGGTTGTCCTGCTCCACGGTGTGTCGGAGAGCGCCGCCATCTGGGCGCCGTTGTTTACCAAGCTCGGTCATTTCCGGCTGCTCGCCGTGGACCTTCCCGGCCACGGCTTGTCCGACCCGATCACCTTCCAGCGCGGGCAGGTGCGCGAGCACGCCCACGCGCTGATCGAGGACATCCTGGACGCACTCGGGCTCGACGAGGTGCCGGTGATCGGCCACTCGCTGGGCGGCATGTTCGCCCTGTGGCACGTAGCCACCGGTTCCGGGCGGATCTCCGAGGTGATCGCGATCGGAGAGCCCGCCGTCGCGCTCCCGGGCGTACGCGTGCGCATGCCGCTGTCGCTGCTGACCGTCCGTGGACTAGGCGCCGCCGTGCTGCGCTCACCCAGCCCACGCCGTGTCTACCGCACCCTGCTCGCCCAGGGGCAAGGCTCCGCCGAAGTAGCGGCCGCGCCGGACTCGCTGATCGAGGCGCTACGCCTGTCCGCACGCCGGCCGGAAAACGCGAGAACCGTGGCGTCGCTCATGCACGCGATCGACCGGTTCCGCCGCCCACGCCCCGAAAGTGTCCTCACAACCGCGGAACTCGCCGCGATCACCACACCCACGATCTTCATCATCGGATCCGACGACCCGTACCTCTCCATCGAGCGCGCACGGACGTCGATCGACCAGATACACGGCGCCAGGCTTTATGAGGTGCCCAGCGGACACGCCCCCTGGCTCGTCGACCCCCAGCACGCGGCCGAGCTGATCGCAACCCACTCACGCCTCACAACCGGCCCGCGCCCCCCACGCTAGCGAGAGCCGGCCACCAACCGCATCGACCTGACCGATAACAACTAAGGTCAATCGAGCATCCGATGGCCCAGCCCTGGCTTCCCGGCCGGGAAGCCGACTGCCCTCCGGCAGGCTAAACCCGCGCCCAGAAATCATCCCGGACCAGGACCAGCCCGCCCGGCAAGCAGACGACGTGCCCCCCGGCACCGTCCCGATCCATGGGCCCGCCTGGCATCATCAAAACGCGCTGGCCCCAGCCAAGCCGGACCATACACAGACCACCTGGTTATGCACCGTCCCCGCAGCGCCAATCTCAGCATGACAAGACCGCACGTAACGGCGGCAGTGCGCGGCGTTCAGCGACCAGCGTTAGTCACTGAGCGTGACCACGTGCCTGTCTAGCATGGCCGCCGGGCCGGCGCTACTCGGACCGGTTCACCCGGCCCCTGGGGGTAGCGCGAAGACTATTCTTGCTCGGTACCGACGCGGGGGGGCTTGCCGTGAGCATCGCCGTCACTACTCCGGCTCGCCATGCCGGGTCGCATGTGGTGCGGATGCGGGGGTTGGGCCACCGCAACACGATGTCAGCGTTCAGCGATAAGTACCGGCCATCCCGCCGGTCTATGTTGTGAACGCTTCATCCGATCGCAGAAGGAGTCGTGATGCCCCGCACCCGGATCCACAACATGAACGTTTCCCTCGACGGCTACGCCGCCGGCGAGCATGTGACGTTCGACGCCCCGATCGGCGGCGCCGAGCGGCTGTTCAGGTGGTTCGATGGCCGGGTAATCCATGGCGTCGATAAGGCGGATGCCCCCGTCACGCTGGACCGCGCTCTGACCAGCATGTGGAGCCAGGGCATCGGCGCCGAGATCATGGGACGGCGCAAGTTCGGTCCCCAGGTTGGTGATTGGCCCGACGACGGGTGGCGGGGCTGGTGGGGCGACGAGCCGCCATTCCAGACACCGGTGTTCGTCATGAGCCACCACCCGCATCCCACGATTGACTTTCCCAACGGGACCAGCTTCCGGTTCGTGGACGGGCCGCCGGAGGAGGTGCTCCGCCTAGCCCAGCAGGCTGCTGGTGGTCGGGACGTCCGCATCGGGGGAGGACCCTCGACGGTGCGTCAGTTCCTCCAGGCCGACCTGGTCAACTTCATGCACCTGGTGATCGTGCCGATTACCCTCGGGCGCGGCGTATCCCTCTGGGAGGGATCAAGCGGCCTCGAAGACCGCTTCACCGTCGAGTCGGTCACCTCGCCTAGCGGCCTTACTCACCAGCTGTGGAACAAAAACGACCACGCCTGAACCCGGACCCCCAACCGGGGACTGCCCCCGCGCCAGACTGGCGAGATCTGCACACCTCAACGGCCAGCGGCGATAATGCCACAGGCCACGCAGAT
>CAVUBM010000044.1:0-15995 GCA_963739645.1 uncultured Actinomycetota bacterium | reverse complement strand
CAGCGCATGACAGGCTACGGAGCCGCCGAGACGATCGACCGTGCGGCGATGCCACTGCCTGAGGCCATCGCGCACGCATCCGGCCGGCATCGACGTGCTGGTCGACGTAGCCAGCGACGCCGCGCAGTTCGCCGCGCTGGCGGGCCACGTGCGCCCCGGTGGCACCGCGCTCTCCACCCGCTACGTCGCCGATCACCCGGATCAGGCTGGACGACGTCCCCGCCTTGCTGGGCGGCCGCCACACGGAAGGGAAAACCGTCATCACGATGTAGGCCGCGCGAAGCCCCAACTCTGCCGCTCCGACCCAGCCCGGGTGTCATGGCTGTCATCGTGCACTGTCCCGGACCCAGATCTCGAAGGGCTCGCCGGGTACGTTCGATGAGGTGGTGACGACGAGCCGGTAATGCGATGCTGAAAGTGCGTACACGATCGGCGCGTAGAGAGCGGGCATCTCGGAAGGGTCCATTTCCACAAGGCGGAAATAGTGATCACGGATGGCCGCACGGTAAGCGGGGACGCCGCTTAGCTCACGCCCACCTTCCCGGTACTTCATGACAAAGACAGTCGTGAAAGTCTGCTGCGCAGTCTGCTGTATCAGGTAGTAGTGGACAACATCGTTCTCGGCGACCAGACACGGACAGCCGGTCCGGTCGATGACCGGCGCCATACCCCGGATCATCTGCGCCGAGTTGGGCCATGCGGCGAAGTGCATGGCGCTGAGCGCGGCCCCGGAAACGCCGAGCATGAACACCAGCATCACGCTGACCACGCTGACGTTCCTAACCTGCATTGCCTGGACAGCGCGGGCGAGCGCTGTGAGCCCGTACCCAGCCACGATGCATGCGAACCACGCGCCGTACCCGACATGTTTGAAGAGGCTGAAATTCGTGTGGATGCGCGCTTGCCCGAGCGGGGCCAGGAACACCGCAGCTGCGAGGACCCATGCGAGGGAGGTAAGCCGCCCTGCTCGTCTGCGGGTTATGGCGGCCGCGCCGGTGATGGCCAGGAACGCAACGGCGCCAATCCACTCAGCGCTGGCGCTGAGCACGCGGAGCACGGGGACCGTGCTGCCCGGCCGCGCCAACGTGGTGGACATTATCCCGGTCAGGTAGCTGTGGCCGCCAGCCAGGAACAGCACGGGAAGGATCAAGGCGGCTGTGTAGCCAGCAAGGCGGACCCCGCGGCTCGCCGACCGTGGCCAGGTGCCGGCCGGGCCGAGCACGACCAGGGCGATGATCACCGGGTTCCAGAGCAGGCTGGTGTACTTCACTGCGTCCGCAAGTGCCATGGCGATGGCGCAGCACGCCAGCCGTTTCTCGCCCGCCTGACCCGACTGCACCGCGAACCATGACGCCAGCGCCAGGAGCAGGACAGCCAGCGCATCGAACGTGGCAAAGGCTCCGAGGAACTGAGTGGGCCCGATCGCCGCGAACACCACCGAGCCGGCGATGGCCGCCCAGCGTCCGAACAGGTGCTTTGCCACTGCATAGAGCAGGGCGGTTGCGGCGAGCATGCAGCACAAGCTCAGGATCCGGGCTGCGGCCAGCCCCCCAATGCTGCGGGCGAGTGCGCCCAGGGCGGGATAGATGACCGGGGCGCCGGAGAAGTATGTGGCGAAGTCCGGCACAGTCGCGCCGTGCAGCCAATGCGCCCACTCCAGACGCCCGGCCCACAAATACAGCGCCTCATCCTGGTACGCCGTGTTCGACCACACCAGCCGCAGGGATAGCCCGGCCTGCACCGCCAGGATGCACAGCAGCGGCCACGGGCCGGTGGCCAGGCGTGACAGGGAGAAGCGATCCTTCTTCCGCTCAGTTGTGAGGCGCGCAGCGGCTGGAGGTGGGACGGGCGGTGCCGCAGGGGGCAGGTGCTCACTCAGCGGCCCCGCATTCTCCCGCGTCGCCGCGTCCCACACTTCCCCCAGCCGGCGCTGCAGCCGCAAGGTGTACCCGGCTTGCGCCGCAGCCGCGCTGAAATGACCCTCAGCCATGAAAGCCGCAACCTTCCTGCGGTCCAGGGCCTCCTGCGAGTCACAGCGCAATGACTGCAGGTCCCCCCACCCCACTGCTGCCGAGGGCAAGACGCCGCCAGCAGCACATGGTTTACACCTTCCGGGTCGGATCCGCCCGGAGAATCCCGTGCGAAAGCCCTCACCGCTCCTGGCAGGATGACTCCACGACTCCAAGACCGGCCCCGCAAAACCGCTCACCATGCCACGAGCGGCATGGCCAGCCGAGGCCGAAGCCGTGATCGTTGAGCTATGTTGATGTGGGGCGCATCGTGCGAGACGGGCCGGGGTGCGCGATTCGGGGGAGGGTGCAATGACGGGCGGTTCTGTTCCTCACGAGGCGGTTGACCAGCTGCGGGCGACGATCTCGGGTGAGACCCTCACTCCGGTCGATGCCGCCTACGACGCGGTGCGTCAGGTCCACAACGGCATGATCGACAAGCGCCCGGCCGTCATTGTCCGGTGCCAGAACACCGCCGACATTGCGGATGCCGTGAAGTTCGCCAGAGAGCACGACCTGGAGATCTCGGTCCGCGGCGGTGGCCACAACGTGGCGGGGCGCGCGGTGACCGATAGGGGCCTCATGATCGACACCCAGACCATGAAGGGCGTTCATGTTGACCCGGCCACTCGGCGCGTGCGGGCCCAGGCTGGGCTGAGCTGGAACGAGTACAACCGGGCTACCGCTGCTTACGGCCTGGCGACGACCGGCGGTGTCGTGTCAACAACCGGCATCGCCGGGCTGACGCTCGGTGGCGGGCTCGGCTGGCTGATGGGCAAGTACGGGATGGCCGTCGACAACGTCCGTTCTGTGGAGCTCGTGGACGCCAACGGTCAGATCCACACGGCCGACGCCGAGCAGAATCCCGACCTGTACTGGGGGCTGCGCGGCGGGGGCGGGAACTTCGGCGTGGCAGCGTCGTTCGAGTACGACGCCCATCCCGTGTCGATGATCTACGGCGGACTGATCGCCTTCGCCCTGCCCGACGCGCCCAAGGTGTGGGAGTTCTTCGGTGACTTCGCCGCGGAGAGCCCTGACGAGCTGGTGCTGATGATGGCGCTCGTGCACGCTCCCGACGGGTCGGGACACAAGATCGCCGCTGTCGCCATGTGCCATTGCGGCGACCTGGCGAAGGGCGAGAAGGCCGCGGCCGCCATCCGGGGGGCCGCGACCCCGCTGGTGGACATGCTCGGGCCGCTCCCATACCCCGTACAGAACACCTTGCTCGACGCGGGGTTCCCTGAGGGTGCCCGCAACTACTGGAAGTCCGCCTACTTCAAGGAGATCACGGCCGACACCGTGTCCGTCATGGTGGAGCGGTTCGCCCAGACCCCGTCGATCATGACGGGAATGGTCATCGAGCACTTCCACGGCGCTGTCACCCGCGTCCCCCCGACGGCCACCGCGTTCCCGCACCGGAAGCCGGGCTGCAACCTCGTCATCACCGGCGTGTGGCCCGACGCCAGAGACGACGACGCCAACATCGCCTGGGTCAAAGACACCTTCGACGCGCTCGCTCCGTACACGGCCGACTCGGTCTACGTGAACTACCTGGCCGACGACGACACCGCGCGGGTGCAGGCCGCGTACGGGCCCTGCTGGGATCGGCTGCAACAGGTCAAGCGTATGTACGACCCCGAGAACGTCTTCCACCTCAACCAAAACGTCACGCCGGCATAGCCGCACGTCCATTTCGGCCGTCGCCTACGCCGACGTCACGGCAGGATCCGTGAACCGCCCGAGCTGCGGGGCGGCGCCGGACGCCGCGGCCAGCCGCCGTGGCCCACCCAAACGGGCAGCTCGCCAGCGAGCCGGGCCGGACCTTCGGCCGGCCACCGCTGAGCGAGCAACAGCTCAACTGTCATAGAGCGCTTCTCGGGCATTCGGCGCTGTATCGAGCTGCCGGGATCGCATTGTCGCGCTCGGGCAGGGCGGGGAAGATCGCTGCATGACTGGCCACCAGCTCGATCCGTCACCGTCGACGACAGTAGACGTGTTCTCCCGTGATCTGCCGCCGGTACTGACCGTGGACCCCGGCGACACGATCGTGCTGCGCTCACTGAACGCGTCCGGGCACCTGCAGCCGCAGACGTTCCCTGGCGAGAGGGTGCCGGCGATGGCCAGCAAGAGGCGCAGCGGCCATTGCCTGACCGGGCCGATCGCTGTTCGCGGTGCGGTGCCCGGCGAGGTGCTTGCGGTGCGCTTCATTTCCCTGCGGCCAGACACCTGGGGCTACACTGTCGCCGCGGGCCGCGACACCCCGCTGACCAGGCGGCTCGGCCTGCACGAGAGCCCGCCTGCCTGGCTGTTGTGGCAGATTGACGCCGACGCGGGCACAGCGACCAGCGACCAGGGGCACACGGTGCGGATAGCCCCGTTCCACGGCGTGACGGGTGTGGCCTGGGACGAGCCAGGCGAGCACTCGACCATCCCGCCCAGGCCGGTCGGCGGCGGCAACATCGACTGCAGGGAACTGGTCGCCGGATCGATCCTGTACCTGCCGGTTGCCGTGCCTGGTGCGCTGCTGAGCATTGGCGACGGCCATGCCGCCCAGGGCGACGGAGAGGTGGCGGGTACCGCTATCGAGTGCGGTATGACGACCGAGCTTCAGCTCGAGCTGGTCACCGGCCGGCCGATTCCAGGAGTGCACGCGGAGACTCCCGCTGGCCAGATCACCTTTGGCTTCAGCCCGGATCTCAATGCGGCAATGGGCGATGCGCTCGATGCGATGCTGACCTGGCTGCAGGCCAGCTACAAAGTTGGCAAGGCAACGGCGCTGGCGCTGGCCAGCCCGGTGCTCGACCTGAGAGTCACGCAGGTGGCGAACCAGTCCTGGGGCGTTCATGCGCTACTTCCGGCAGGCGCAATCAGCTGACAGGACGGGGCACGTTGAGGCCCGGTGGGCTTGGCCCTCATATCCGCTGCCGGCCGCTTCCTGGTCTGATTTTCGAACGATGCGCGGGCCACTTCCCGGGCATCGACACCCCAATACGGTCGATATCGTCTGGCTGGCGGCGCGTTCGCCGTCAAGGGGCGCCCGCCGCTGGGGCTTCTTACTCTTTCCGGTGACCTTCGCGGGGCGATCTCGGATGGTTGTGGTCAGGCGGAGAGTAACAAGTCAGCGGACGGGCCAGCTATGGCAAGCGTGCTTCGGCTAGCAGCAGGCCGGCCAGGTCGGCT
The DNA here is from genome assembly GCA_963739645.1 of uncultured Actinomycetota bacterium. Taxonomy (GTDB): domain Bacteria; phylum Actinomycetota; class Actinomycetes; order Streptosporangiales; family Streptosporangiaceae; genus JASHPR01. The sequence goes on along the minus strand of CAVUBM010000044.1, from coordinate 10,806 downwards.
GGCGCCGGCGTCACTCCGGTCAGCCCGCGGGCGGTGAACCAGCGCGTGACGTTCGCCGAGTCCCTGGTCAGGAACTCCGCGCCGCGCGGGTTCGCGATCACGTTGACGATCTGCGGCATGTCGATCATGACCAGCCGGCCCCTGTGCACCAGCAGGTTGTAGGCCGACAGGTCGCCGTGCGCGTAGCCGAGCCGGGCCAGGCCGCACAGGGCACTCACCAGCTGGTCCCACAGGCGGGCGAGCTCGGCTCCAGCCGGCCTGATCTCGGCCAGCCGCGGCGCGGCCGTGCCGTCCGGCTCGCCGATGAACTCCAGCAGCAGCTCGGTCCCGAGTATCTGCACCGGATACGGCACTGGCAGGCCGGCCGCGCAGAGCTGGCTCAGGGCGGCGAACTCGGCGCTCGCCCACTGGGTGGAGATCATCGCCCGGCCCGCCGCGGACCGCGCCGCGATCGCCCGGTTCACCCTCGACTCCCGGACGCGCCGGCCTTCGAGGTACTCGCTGTCGCGCTGGAACATCCGGTGCTCCGCGGCCCGGTACCGCTTGGCTGCGAGCAGGCAGGACCGGTCGGTGCCGGGCACGCCGCGGCGCAGCAGGTAGACGTCGGCCTCCTTGCCGGTCTTCAGGACGCCAAGCTCGGTGTCGATGGCCGCGAGGTCGGTGACAAGCCAGTCCGGGTGCGGTTGCGGGCCGCGCTCCGTGGGCGCGGACTGATCCCACGTGGACCACCGGTCACCCTCGGGCAGCCCGAACGTCTCGGAGCCGAAGTCGGCCGGCGGGAGGCGCCGGCGGTGCCGGTCGCGCTTGAGGAAGGTGGACTCGTCGTCGTCAAACCGCCGCTTGCCGCGGCGGAACTGAGAGCTGGACATGGCGGAAGCTCCTGGTGCAGGAAGTGCGGGCGGGCAGCAAGAAACTCGTGATGGTCCTCATCTGCGTCCCTCCTTCCTGCTCAGCGAGCGTCCGCCAATCGCGGGCGGCGACGGCAAGGATGCGGGCTGCCAGGCTGACACGCCGCCAGGCATCCGGCAACACGTTTTCCGCTGGTCAGGCTCCCGTCGCGGCAGCGATCGTGCGGGCCTGCCCCCCGGCCAGCACCCTGGCGATCCCGGCCGTCGTCCAGCCAGTGCTCTCCTTGAGCTCGGTAATTTCCCGCGCCACCCAGGCTCTCCGCACGCCGCTGACCTGCGCGTAGAAACCGAGACCACCGCGCTCGCCCAGCGGGTTCGTTCAACGCCCCACCGCGCCATCCCAGCGCGAGTCCTAGCCTGCGGCAACGCAGCGCCCAAGCTGCGTCGCACCGCGGGAGCTGGGCTAAACGACCGAGAGCCGGCGCGGGGACCTGCCTGGAATGCGCTTGCCTCTAGGACGGCAAGACTGGCACTTGCCTGTCGGCGGATGTCCATGGTGCAGCCGAAGGAGGGGGGGGAGATACTGGCCGCATGGTTGACGACAGTGCACGGGACCGGGCCATCTATCACGCGCTGAAGGCGGCCGATGAGGTCGCGGCGGCTACTTCAGGTGCACCTCATCGAGGAGCATGGGGCTGATCCGGATCGGGCCGCTGCGCAGAACCCGGCCACCAACTCGCTGAAGCTTCTGCGGCAGGCCCGCGAACGCCTGGGTGAAGGACTGCGAGCCGTCGGGGCTGGCAGCATCGCCGGGTCTGACCGGATCTCCCTGCGCAACGGCTGACCCCGGCGAGGCCGCGCCATTCAGCATCGCGATCGGCGGCTGAGAGCACGCTGGTCAGGGACCGGGTGAAGATCTGGTGGCTTCGGGCCCTGCCCAGATGATGTGGACCTCGCCGTCGTTCACCGGGGCCGGGCTGGCCACCGGTCGCGTCAGCGGCGCCCCGGTGGCCTGCGTCTGGGGGTAAGCGGGCTGGCCGCAGCCGGGCCCGGCCGCTCGCAGATGCTGGTCATGGGGCCAGCCTGAAGGGCGGGTACCGGTCGGTGACCAGGGTGAGTGCATAGGCGACGACGCGGTTGTGCCAGCGGAACACGCCTTCCACGAAGCTGAACATGCCTGGTGGGTAGCGGCCGGTGAACAAGATCGCGAACCAGGTCACGATCAGCACGAAGAACACCGCGATGTCCAGGAAGAACAGCACGATGTAATGCGGGATGGCCAGCAGCCATTTCACCAGTGGCAGCCACCGGTTAAGGTCAGCGGCCGCGTCAGGATAGGGGTAGTCCAGCTGGACCCACTGATGGTCATCAGCCGACGGGTAGCGGTCGTTCATCAGGGCCAGGTAGGTCCATACCCGGTTGACGAAACGCTGCAGTTCCAGGTTCCACTCGAACCACCACCGGGGATACTTCTGCCTGAACAAGATCATCAGCAGCGGGGCCAGGAACAGCAGCCCGCCGGCGCCCGCACCCCCGTAGGCCATGCTGGAATGACCTCCCGTCCACTGCCAGGTCCCGCCGGCGACGGTGCCGAGCACGATCGAGATCGGGATGATCACGAAGATACGGAAGAACGACGTCAGCCGGCTGAGCGGCCGATCCGGGTACTCAACCGCGAACTGAACTGGATACGGGCTCTGGCCCGCAGTCATCGTGCTAGCCACCGTGCCTCCTTCTGGCCAGGCCCGGCCAGCGGCAGGCACGCCGCCTGGCCGAGCGCATCACACCGGCATACTTCTGCCTGGGTGAATCTTGTGTCGCTGATCTAGCCGCATGCGTACCCGTTCTGGGCATCCTCAAGGATCACCTCGCCCGCGTCGGCCCTACGGGGCTCGCAGCGCTGGACGAGCTGTCCGAGCCACTGCAGACGGGACCCCCGTATAGATGGAAACGGGCTGCACTACGCCAAACGCCTGACCTCGCCCAGAGCCGGATTCGTGCCGACCTTCCCGTTCTGGGAATCGAATGCGTCGCGATTGGGCATGTATCGCGGCTTGCTGATCACGCGTTCCAGGTCTTGAGGAACATGGCATCTTTTGCTGAGACATGTTCCCGGAACATGGGGTGCAGGTCTATCGACGGCGAGTATTTGCTGGCCGGGACCTCGCGGCCTAGTGCCTCGGCCATCGCCCGCACGTGATGCGGACCGGCTCCGCAGCAGATACCCACGTAGTCGACCCCGAGGTCGCGTGCTTGGAGTGCGAATTGCGCCATCTCGAAGCGTGTGCATCCGAAAGGCTCAAGCGCGAGAGGGAAGGCCCGCTGCGTGGTCCCGGACCGGAGGGCCTGCATCGTCGGAGCGGCCGCGTCAGTGTGGTACGGCACCGGCTGGGCGGCGATCGCGCAGTCGACCTTCTCCCGGATCTCCGCCATCAGCGGCATCATCGTCTGCGGTCCGCGGTCGCAGTTGAGGCCGACGACCTGGGCTCCCTCGGCGGCGAGAATGCGGCATGCCTCCGCGTAGGTATAGCCGTCACGCGTTTGATCTGGCTGCGTTGGTGCAAGCGTCACCATCGCAGGCAGCCCCAGGCCCTGGATCACCTCGAGCGCGATGAGCGCCTCGCCGAGGTAGTCGTTGGTCTCGGAGATGACGAAGTCGATGCCCTCCTCCACAGCCCAGCCCAGCTGCTCCGCATACGTGACGCGGACAGCGTCCCGGGCTGACGGGTCATCCGGGTCGTAAGCCCACGTGTTGCAGACGTTGCCGGCCACCAGGGCATCGCCCTCCTGGGCGACCTCCCGGGCGATCCGCACAGCGCACCGGTTCATCGCCTCCAGGTCGCCCTCGCGGCCTACGTGGCGCAGCTTCTCCCGGTGCGCGTAATAGGTGAGCGCGACCATCACTTCCGAGCCTGCGCGCAGGAACTCCCGATGCAGCTGGCGCACTGCGTCGGGAAAGTCCAGAACCACCTCAGGGACGTAGGGGCCAGCCTTGATGTACCCGCGGCGTTCCAGTTCGAAGACGTAACCCTCGGCGCCGAGCACGGTGCCGCTTGCCAGCCGCTCGACGATCCCTTTAGGGGAGCGCCCGTTCATGAAGCCGCACCTCCTGCCTCTAGTTCGCTCGCCGCATGGTCGCCAGCGAACCGGCCGGGCGAAAAGCGGTGGATGTCGTAGACGGTGCCCTGCTGCAAAGCGAGCTGGGCGAGCACCCGTCCCACCCAGGGGGCGAACTTATATCCGGTGCCGCGCCACCCGACCCCGGTGAAGACATCATCCGCGCCGGGGACAGGGCCGAGAATGAAATCATCGTCTGCGACGAGGTCATACGAGCACGCATCGACGCCGCTGGCGTCGGCCACGTCAACGGCTTCAGCGCCGTGCAGCCCGGGCATGCATTCAGTCACAAAGTCCTCCACGCTCCGGATCTGGCTGGGCACCAGTGCCGCGTCGGGCGGGTTGTAGAAACCAATCTTCACCCCCGGCGTCTTCCCGTCATATATCGGATGCCCGTAAATCCCGATATCCAGGTACGCAAAAACAGGCAGCACCGCCTCGGTGAAGAGGCTGCGCATCCCTGCCGGCGGAAGGAAGTACTTCGATTGCGATGGGCGGTCGGGCCGCAGTGGAAACCGGACAGAGCAGCCCGGCACCAGCTCGAGCACGTCGTTGGTACCCAGGCCGGCGGTGATCACCAGGACATCGCAGTCCACCAGCCCGGATTCGGTGGCTACGCTCCAGGCGTGGCCCGACCGGGCAATGCCGCGCAGCACGCTGTTTTCGGCCACGCGCACCCCGCGAACATGCAGGGCTTTGCGCAGAGCCTGGGTGACCGCGGCCACATCGAGGAACCCGGCGTCCACGTCCAGCCATGCCCTGTCGGCATTAAATTGCGGGAATCTCTCCCGCAATTCCGCTGACGAGAAGACTTCACGGCGCAATTGCAGCTGCTCGAGGACGGCAAAACTTTGCGCAGCGTAGGTGCTATTCAGATCTGGCGTCACGCTGCCCTTCGCCAGGTTCAGGCAGCCACAATCAACTAGCAGCGGCTGGCCAGAGTGTTCCTGAAACTCCAGCCACAGCCGTCGTGCCTCGAAGGCGAGCCGCGCATACCCGGGATCCCGGTAGTCGTTACGGGCAGATCTGGTGAGGCCGAAGGAGGCAGTAGCGGGGTCTCCCACCCAGGACCTCTCCAGCACCGTCACGGCCTCTGCCAGCGGCGCCGCATAGTAGGCCGTCATGAGACCCATCACTCCGCCACCGATGATCGTCACCCGTCTGCCCCGCTGCCTCGCCAACAGATCACGCTCCTTGTCGCGTCCCCGCCAGGGGCTCAGATGGTGCCTAGTTCGGTGCTGCCTCGGGCTGCAGCGGCCTTCGGGGTTTCCTGGATACCCGTGACCGTGATCGGCAGAGATCACTTATCCATGGCCACCGACCCCAGCGCGGCCAGACCGGTCATGCCTGGCCATCCCGGCCTCGTACATCACCGGCAAGGCCACCACCATCGCAGCGCACCATGCGTGCATTACGCAACCTGGACGGTAGGCGCCGAGTCGAGCGGGCGGAGTTCGTCGGCGTAGCAGACTGATACGCGGCGCATCACCCCGCCGTCATCAATGGTGTACTGACCCAGCCGCCATAGTGGGGGTGAGTAGGAGTGCAGGGAGATGGTCCGTGCAGCCTCGTCGGTGAGCCGGTGAATGTGGTCAGGCCCAAAGGAGAATGAGCAGCCTTCGGCGACGACCTTTTGCACGTGTACGCCCCCGATACGGGGTTTGGACTCGATGAGTGCACCCTGCACCACGTGAACCGCTCCCGAGGACACGTCGTGGTCGTGCCAGCCCGTGTCGTTCCCCGGCGACCAGCAGATAAGCCAGACGTCTACGTACTCGTCGCGGTGGATCGATGCGTAGTGCCGCCGCCCCCCGGCGTAGGCAACCTGGTCGCGCCACACGTCCGGGCGGCCAGCCAGGTCCTCGACGAGTTCAGTCAGTTCGCCCTTGTCGAGATACCGGGCGGGTAGCGCGGGAAGACGCATTGCGGTCACTCCTCTCCTTGCTGGTGGACGATCAGATCCCGGCCTCTGCGGGCGTCCGGTCGCCCTGAAGCAGCCGGACCGGGTTTGTCACGCGGATCGCATGGCGGGCAGCTTCACCCAGGCCGAGATCGGGGTGCGGCTGCGCATACGGCCGGTCCGAGCCAAATACGATCGCGTCAACGCCGAGCACACGCAGCACGGAGTCGACGGCCCGGTTCCCGTAGCTGGATGTTTCGACGAACATGTGCGGATCGACCACACCCCGCGCCAGCGGGTCGGCCCCGCCGCGGGCGGCAAAGCGCTCACCATGCAACGGCCCGAGACCCGCCAGCGCGGTGAAGCAGACCCGCAGCCGTGGGTAGGCCGGCCGAAAGGCGCGGAACGCGAACCACGCCGCGTGCAACTGCTGAACATAGGGGACGAGGGCGGCCCACCACGCCGGGCTGCCCGCCGCCCCGGACGCGGGGCCGGGGTGGATGAAGAGCGGGAGGTCTCGTTCGGCGAGCACCTCGAGCAACGGGCTGCACCAGCGGTAGCCGGACTCGCCGGCGACCGCGCTTGCTGGCAGCTGGAGCCCGGTGAACCCGCGGTCGAGTTGCTTGACGAGACCGGCCGCGTCAATTTCTGTCAGGCAGGCCGCCGCCCAGCCAGCGAACGGTGGGCCTAGCTCGGCAACCCCGTTGTGGTAACCGTCAAGGAGTGGTTCGGCCTCCTCCGGCGCCAGGTACTCGATGCCGAGCGGGCTCGACAGGCCGATGACCACGAGGCCAACACCATCGAGGGTCGCTTGTACCGCGCGCCGTGGGATGTCATGGTCTGCGGGATTCACCCCGAAGGGCGGTTCCCCGGAGGTGAGCAGCGTCCAGCCATCCAGCCGCGGTGGCTGTGATCGCCGCCGCAACTCCTCGACGAGCGCGTCCGGCCAGACGTGCTGATGGATGTCCACGTGCACGGTGCTCCTCCCCGCTGATCGCTGCGCCGGTCGCGAGGGGCGTCCCCCCGGGGCGATGGCCGGACAGTTGCTGACCCGGTTCACTTAAGCGGTTCACTTACCCGTTTCAGTGAACCGCTTAAGTACTCGCTGCGTCAAGGTCTTGACCGCCTGCAGCCGCTGAGCACAGAACTGCCATTAGGCTCATGGCAACGGCGTGGCGAGCTTGGACGGTGGCCGCGACAACTAGGCTGGCAGAGGGCCGGCGAATCCCCAGGCTGGAAACGGTGCCGCAGCAACCACAAGCGCGCGACGATCCGTGACGTGGCAGAGGCGACAGGGCTGTCACCTGCCGCTGTCTCGTACGCCCTGCGGGGTATCCAGACCTCGAGGGAAACACAGGAGCGGGTGCAACGCGCCGCGGCTGAGCTCGGCTACAACGTCGACCGCATCGCTCGCGCCCTGGCCAGCGGCCGGACCGGCACCGTAGGGTTGCTCTTCGGTTCGCTGGAGGATCTGTGGCAGCAGCTGCTCGGCGTCGGGATAGGCAGCGCGCTGCTGGCCCGTGACCACTACGCCCTCCTCGTGGACGCCGCCGGCGACCCCGAACGGCAGCTGCTTCTTGCCGACCAGCTCCGGGACCAGCGGGTGGATGGTCTCATCGTGCAACCACTCGACCCGTCGGATGAGAGATGGTCACAGCTGGCGGCGAGCCTGCCCATCGTGTCGATCGGCGACGCATTGCCCGGTGGTCAGGCCGCCGGTGAGGTAGTGTTCGACAACCGCGCTGGGGTCACACTCGCCCTGGAGCATTTGCACAAGCTCGGCCACCGGCGAATCGGGGTGCTGACCCCGACCCAGCCAAGCACGCCGGATCGCCCGGCCGACATCCACGTCACTGCAGAAGCCGAGCGGCTCGGCATCGACGTGAGCATTATCAGCTCACCGCTGGCGCTCACGGCAGCAACCGGGGTGGCGCATGAGGTGCTCTCGAAGTCAGACCGGCCAACGGCGCTGTTCTGTTTCGCGGACTCCATCGCGTACGGCGCCTACGCAGCCGCCCGCGAACTCGGTCTGCGCATCCCGGACGAGGTATCGATCTCCGGCTACGATGATCACCCAATGTCTGCGCTGCTGACACCGGCGCTCACCACGATGAACTGGAATATCGACGCGATCGTCCGCGCCGCCGTCCGCCTCATCCTCGCCGCTATCGAGCGAAAGCCCTACCGCCGCCGCACTGTCCAGCCGCCGCACCTGCGTAAGCGCAGCTCCACGGGAGCGCCTGGGCCCACGGGTAGCCCTATTTGGACGCCAACCCGCGACCCCAGGGCCGGCGACAGTGGCTAAGTAGCGGCCATATCAACCACTCGGCCAAGTACCCGCCGTCGTCGTGACGCCCTAATGCGTTCGCTCGAGGAAACCGATCCTGACCTTATGCGCGGCTTTCGAGTGCGTTTGTGCCTGTCGGCTGAGCCGCGCAGAACGGAGTGATCTGCAGCTGGCTGTGGGTGGATCAGGCTATGGCGCGGAGCTCATTCCGGGGCGCGAGCCGCATTTGAGAAGGGTGACGGTGCTGTAGCTCTTTGTTTCCTGCGGGCGCGACAGCTCGTCACGCGGCTTGGCCGACGGGCTCGCACTTCTGCCTGCGTGCAAACTTGGTCCGGGCCGAGCTGGCGGAGGGACCGACCTTCCTCACACCGGATGTCCGGCCTGCCCGTCGACAGGCCGGTGTAGTTGGCCCCGCTCCCCGGTCAGGCGGCTGGCCGGCCGATGCTTGCCGGTCAGGCGTGCAGGCCGGTGACCGTTTCGGCGGCGGCAGCGAAGGCGGGATCGCCGGTTGCCGCGTGCCCGCGCTGGCAGGCCTCGACGAGCTTCACCTGGTGCGGGTCCAGGCTGCGCACGGCCGCGGCGGTGAGGTCACTGCCGGGCGGGCGGGCCGGGTGAGGTTGGGTGACCGGTTGGGTGGCCGCGTATAGCGCGGCGTGCTCGGCGTGCACCTGGGCCAGCGCGGCGCCGCCGTCGGTGGCCGGGATGTGGGCGGCAAGGATTTCGATGGCCATCGCGCCGGTGACGCCGTGCAGGTGGACGATGTCGGGCCGGGCCAGGTAGCGGCGTGCGCCGTCGGCCGCAGCCTGCACGACCGCCATCTGGACGTCACCGGCGGGGGGCAGCGGGCCGGCGGGCTGGCCTTCGCGGTAGCGGGCCGCCCAGTAGCCGAGCGCCCGGGCCAGCTCGCCGCGGCGCGGCGGTGTGTCGGCCGCGTCAATGGCCCGCACCGCATGGGCGGTCCGGATGGCACCGTGGAACAGCGCGGTGCGCAGCGCGGGCATCAGCCGCGGCACCCAGGTGGCGACCACAGCGGGCCAGCCGTCGTCGTCGATGGCTTGGGTGAAGTAGCCGATCCACTCGCCGAGCCGGTGGTAATCGCCGAGCGCTTGCCGCCACTCGAACCCGGCCGGCACCGCCGGGTCGACCGATGCTCCGCCTGCCCGGGCGAACCGGCGCGCCCAGCTGTCGATGTCGGCGGTGCAGTCGAGCATGGCCAGCGCCTCGCAGGCCATGGCTCCGTGGTTGACGAAGCCGTTAGGCAGCTCGAAGCTGGCCGCCGCCATCCGCTCGAACGCCTCGTCCAGAGCTGGCGTGGTGTCACTCATGTCGTCCTCCTCGCCGCTGCGGCCCATCAACCTCTGCCGCCATCGGTTCCAGCCACCCGATGCCCACTCTGGTACCTCAAGTCCGCTTGAGGTCAAGGGGCTACCGCCGTCGCAGTGCTGTACGGCTTGGCCTTCCTGAGTGGCCCGCGGCGTAAGGCTGCCGCCGGGTAGCCCGTTGTGATACCCAGAGGTGTGGTGGCGCATCCGCGTGAGGTGCGCGGCCCGAGATGATGCGATGAGATTTATCAGGCACCAGGCCGTCATCACCGTGGCGGCAGTGGTTGTGCTTGCTGGCTTCGTAACCGTGCTGCTCGCGGCCTGCGGGCACGCGTCGGCACCGTCGCACGCGCCCCAGCTCCGGTCACCGTTCACTGGCAAGCCGGTGCCCTCGCTGAACCGGGTGCTCGCGGTGAAGATCGACAACATCGTGAACGCCAGGCCGCAGACCGGGCTTACCCACGCGGACATCGTCTATGTGCTCCCGGTCGAAGGCGGGCTGAGCCGATTCCTGGCGATCTTCTCCTCCGATTACCCGCGTGTCATCGGCCCGGTGCGCAGCGCGCGGGAGGACGACCTGGAGCTGCTTCGCCAGTTCGGTCGGCCCGCCTTCGCCTACTCGGGCGCGACGGCCACGCTGCTCCCGTACATCCACCGGACCGCCAGGATCGTGGACCTCTACGACGGCATCGCCAGCGGGTACTTCCGGGACAACAGCCGCATCGCTCCCTACAACCTGTACGCCCGCACCCGGCAGCTGCTGCGGCAAGCTCACCGCGCGAGCATGGCCCATGACATCGGGTTCCGCTTCGGCCCGCCGCCGCCAGGCGGCAAGGCCACCCAGTCGGCGTCGGTGTCCTACCCGGCGGCTTCGTTTCGCTTCACCTGGTCGGCGGAGAAAGGCCGCTGGCTGGTGTCGATGGACGGCAGGCCGGCCGTGACCACCGACGGCGGGCGACTATCGCCCGCCACCGTGGTGATCCAGCACACCACGGTGCGCACCTCCCGGTTCCTGGAGTACGGCAAGCCTCCGCCGTACGCGGAGAGCGTCGGGTCAGGCTCGGCCCTGGTCTTGCGCGACGGCAAGGCCTGGACCACGCACTGGTCCCGGCCGAACGCGAACGGCGGCACCACCTTCACTACCGCGTCCGGGCAGCGGATGACTTTCGCCCCGGGCCAGGTCTGGGTGGTCCTCGCCTACCGATAGGGGCGTGCCGACCGGCGCCTGGTTCTCCCATGCCTGCGTAACATGCCGCTGACCTGCGCGTTGTAACCGCAGACCGTTGCGCCTCGCCCGCCGAGCCATCCGCGCGTAAGCCACGGCCTGAGATC
>CAVUBM010000043.1:0-20543 GCA_963739645.1 uncultured Actinomycetota bacterium | reverse complement strand
GTTTGGCTCCCCAACCTCGTTAGCCCCGCTAACGATCGGGCAACCTGGGCAGGCTGACAGATCGCAGAGCTCCCGGAGACCAAGCCCCAGCGGCCGGCCAGGCCGACACGCCGACCTGATTGCCTCGCGGCCGACAGTTCCGAAGGTGCCCGTTCATCTCGCCGCCGACGACGGAGTTTCAACGCACGAGCGACAGCACCCTTCCGCAGAAGCCCTGCCGCCTGGCCCACTGCAACGGGCCTCCCCGATATGCATGGTAAGCCGGCAGGTCATGACTGATATGAAGGTGACCGTGAGCTCCAGGACCAACGACTCTGCGCCCCGATCAGTCGCATGAGAAGGCATTAGGTGAGCCCGAAGGACACGGTGATCTTCGATCACCCGCTCATGCTTGATATGTAGGTGAGCGGTGACCGAACGTGAGTCCAGTGCTCTGCCACGGCGTCTTCCCTATCCTCGGCAACCGGACCGCGGGAACCTGCCTCCGGCCGTCTCGGTAAAGCTGGCCGAGCCACGGCGCCCGCACAGGCGGCAGCGCAGCTCATTGTCTGGCTGGTCAATCGCGATATAGCTTGGTTTTATGGACGAGCGGGCGCACGAGGACATCGCTGCAGCGGCAGCCGTGCATACCGAACTGGGCCGAGCATACGAGGGGGCCGTGGCCGAGGGGCTGGTGGAGAGGATCAGCTCGGAGATCGACAAGCAAGTAGACGCCAGGCTGGCAGAGCATGGCATCCAGTCCAGCCGGGCGGCATGGGCGAACGTCGCTATGGGCTTGGGCTCGGTCGGGCTGGGCATCGGCGCCACCGCTGTGACGCTGCATGCCTACTCGGTCAGCGGAGTCGTACCGAAGGCATCAATCCATCTGGGGCCTTTGCATGGATCGGTGATGACGACCACCAACTCGGTGAGCACCGGCCAGCTGGTCCTGGTCGCGCTGATCTGGGCCGTCATTGCGGTCATCAACATTGCCTATGCTCGCCGCCAGCCCCGCCGGTCCTGACCGCGGCCGTCTCGAAGAGCAGCCTCGCCGTCCCGGGCCAGGGCCCCAAGTATGGGTACATGGTGCCGGCCGCCCTGGCGAACGGATCGCTGGACAGGTGTGCCGTGCGTTCGGGCAACTGCATGTGCATACCTGTACGCCGTCGCTTCAGTAAGAACGCTGCAATTGCCGCTGTGCGCGCGGAACCTGGCCTGACAAGGCACCCGCGCAACCGCCGGCCCGCGCGCAGGTGACTACCCTCGCCGCGCACGGCTCAGCTGCGGCCGGTCAGCCGCGCAGGATCGGCCTGCCGAGCGGCAGCGCCTTGCCGCCGGTGGCCAGCGACAGTGAGTTGAAGAACAGATACACACCCCCAGCGGCAGCCGCCAGCAGGACGTACCCGGCGGTCTTCGTCAGGCCGGTCGATGCCTGTTCGGTGCCGAGAAGCACCAGCAGCACCGTAAGAGCCACGAGCACGAACACCACCGTGAAGGACACGGGAAGCCGGAGCGTCGCCAGGGTGAGCATCACCACGACGACCAGCCAGGTGATCAGGAACAGCTCCAGGGTGGCAGTCACGTCGGCCGCCAGGATTCCGAACCAGCTGCGGATCAGCGCGGTCACGAGCAGGAAGTAGCTCAGCCAGAAAGCGGCGAAGATGCCGAAGACGGTCGCCACCGCGCTCTGGCCGAGGGCAGCGGCCCAGACCGTCGTAATGATCAGCCCCACGGACGTCGCCCCGAGAATGATGGCCAAGGGAGCACCGAGGGCCCGCGCGGGCACGACGCCAGCCAGCGTCAGGCCGAGCGCCACCGCGCCCATGATGAAGCACGCGAGGCCCAGCCCGGTAGGGTCGCCGGTCAAAGGCCCGGTCGGGGCCGACTCGGGGGTGACTTCTTCCACTTCCACCTGGGCGCGAGCCCGGGGCGACTCATCAGCGCTTGCATCGTGGGAGGTCATCGGGTGCTCCTTAAAGGGAAGCTTCCGGAAGCCCGCGAGTCACGCGGGCCCTACAAGTGATACTAAAACTCATCGTTCACGCGGACCAGCGGCAGGTTCAGTGCAGTGTCTGAGGCCTGGGCTGCCAGTCACAGCGTCCGCTATTCAGCAACGGCAGAGTGTTCCTTCTGCCAGCACTACTACGACTCGCACGGAGTCGCCCGCATCTACCAGATGAGCCTGAACGATGGTGTCTGGAAGCTGTGGCGAGAGGCTTCCGGGCTTGTGGCCGTGCTGCACTGGGGTGTTCTCTGGCGGCGGCAGGGCGATCAAGGGCGCCTGGGAGGGGTTGTGCGGGAGGGCCGCGGTGGGAGCGTGACGTTGACCTGGACTGTGTGCGGCCTGGGTAGGCCGGCCGCGGCCCGGGCTGGGACCGGCGGCAGTCCAGTGGCAGCGGAGGGGTGATTGTGGACGCGCTGATTGATCGCGGGGAGTATGCGGCGCTTGCTTATTGCACCTATCTGAACCAGGCTTCGCTGGGGCTGATACCTCGCGCCTCGGTGGAGGCGAGCGTCCGGTTCCTGACCGAGGTGGCCCAGTATGGCAACCTGCGCCTGCCCGACCAGGCCGAGGCCAGGGTGCTGGACGGGCTGCGAGCGGCCGCGGCTGGGCTGCTCGGCGCGCCGGTGGCGTCGGTCGCGGTGGTGGGCGGGGCGAGTGAGGGCCTGGGCCAGCTGGCCGCGCTGTTGGCTGCCGCCGGGGGTGAGGTGGTCTTGGTGTCGGGTGACTTTCCCAGCGTGACCTACCCGTGGCTGGCCGCCCGGGACCGCCTGGGCATGGCCATCCGCTGGGTTCGCGACACCCCGGCCCGCGATCTCACGCTCTCGCTGGGCGATGCCATCAGCGAACGGACCACGGTCGTGTGCGTCAGCGCGGTTCAGTTCGCCACCGGCAGCCAGGTCGATGTGGCGGCCCTGGTGGCGCGCGCCCGGGAGGTTGGCGCCCGGGTGGTGGCCGACGTGACCCAGATGGCCGGTGCCGCCCCGGTCACCATGACCCGCTGGGGAGTGGACGCGCTGGTGTGCAGCGGCTACAAGTGGCTGTCCGCGCCGCCCGGCGTTGCGCTGCTCGCCGTTACCGAGAACCTGGCGGCGGCCACCCCCATGATCGTGGGCTGGAAAGGCAGCGCCACACCGTTCGGCTTCACCCCGCAGCACCTCTCACTCGCCCCCGGCGCCCGCAGGTTCGAGCTGTCAACCATGTCCTACAGCGCCGCCGCGGGCCTGCTCACGTCGATCAGGCTGCTCACCGGCACCGGGCTGACCGCGATCAGCGAGCACGCCAGCCAGCTGGCAGCCGATCTGGCCACCCAGACCGCGCCGCTGGGCTGGGCGCCCTACCGGGCACCCGGCGACCGTTCCGCAAGCGCGCACATCGTCTCGCTCAGCCACCCCACAGCCCCAGCCAGCCACGTGCAGGCCACGCTGGCAACCCAGCACAACATCAACACCAGCTCCCGCGACGGCCGTATCCGGATATCCCTGCACGCCTACAACACCAGCGACGACATCCACGCCCTCACCCACGCGCTCGCCTCCGCTACCCCACGCTAGACGGCCAGCGCCCCCCGCCCAGCCCCCCCAGCAACCGCAACGCGCCGACCGACCCGCCGAACTGCGCGGGTGCGGCTGCCAGATGGCTACAGACCCGATCGGTGCATAAGCAGGTGATCTGCGCCTTAGCCACGGCCAGCTGACGGCCGGATGAATGGATACGTCAGTCGGCGTTCGGTAGTCCCTGACCGGTGTCTGCTGCACCGCCAGGGTTCTCACTTTGTGGAGCACGTTGATCGTCTCGTGGGCGGCCGCCGCGGACCGATCCTGGCCGCTCATGATGCGCATCGCAGCACCCGCCGCCTGCGTAGCCGAGGGGATCGCTCGCTTGGCGGCTCTGGATGGGTCGTCAGGTGGCCGGAGCCCGCCACGTTGGCTCCCCCGCAGCCGCGTCCAGTCCCGGCCCAGCCCGGCCGCCTCCGTGATGGCCTTGAAGTCGCGCCGCACGTTGGCCGCATCCAATGGGGTGCCGACCAGGGAGGCGAACACCACACCGGTCTCCACCCACGCTGAGCCAGCCTTAGCACGGTCCGCCTCCTGCTGCAGCTTGTGAGCCCTCAGAGCCTCCACGGCCATCCCGGGCAGCTCCAGCCCACGGCGGCTCTTCTTCGTCTTGGTGTCCCCGCCTACCCGCACCGAGCGGCCCGGCCGGATTCGAGCACTTCTTCCGCGAGCTGGCCGACATGGCCGCGGACGGCCCCCCGCCGCCCCCCGACGTGATGGACCTGGCCGACCGGTACGGCCTGCAGCTAGGCCAGCCCGCCTGGCTGCCCGACCTGATCTCCCGCTACCACCTCACGCCGCCACCCGGCGCCTGAAACCCGGCTCTGCGCTTAGTCCGGAAAGCGGCATAGATTAAATTTGCTCTGCTCTGAGCGTTTTGTACTATACGTCCGCAGGGCACAATTTGCAGTTTTCATGCCACGCGGGTCCTGCCATCTGTACACTGCCTCCAGGTTAGCCATCTCGGCTGGGCCGGTAATTCTAAACGGGGGGGCAATGCGTTATCGCACCATAGCTGCTGCTCTTTTGGGGTCTGCGGCGCTCATATTCCCGTTCGCGCCGGGCGCGCAAGCCGCGACGGCGGGCCAGATACAGTTCCGCCTGATTCAGTACAACACTCCTGGGCCTGATCTCCCAGTAAGCAACGCCAAACTGAACCAGGAGTTCGTGACGCTCAAGAACACCGGCACGACCAGCCGCGATCTGACCGGCTGGACGATCGAGGACCTGGCTGGCCATGTGTATAAGTTCGGCCATTTCACGCTCAAGCCCGGCTGGAAGGTAGTCATTCACACGGGCAGCGGAAGGAACACGTCAACCAACCGTTACTGGAACCACGGCTACTACGTGTGGAACAACACCGGCGACACGGCCAAGCTGCACACCGCCGCTGGCCGGTGGAAAGATTCATGCTCCTGGGGGAACGGGTCAGGCTCCCTGTATTGCTGATTTCCCAGTGATCTTGCTGCCTTCACCGACGGCGGAAGACCTGGGTTATGCCCGCGACGACGGCGGTGGTCAGCACCCAGCCGAAGATGATCATTAGCCAGGTGTAGAGCACCAGCGGGAACCCCCACGGCGCCTTGCCCGCGTCCGGCCACCAGTACGTCGCCTCGCGCAGGTCGAGGCCGGGGATCAGCATCTGGAACGAGTAGACGATGGGGTTGTAACAGGGGTAGCCGGGCGCGCATGCTTTGCTCGCTGACACGTGGCTGCCCTGGGTGGCGAAGATCAGGCCTGCGTGTTCCCCGAGGTAGTAGAGGAGTGCCCCGAGCGTGCCCAAAACCAGCAGGGCCAGGAAGGGCCGGTGCAGCCGGTACCCGTAGCCGACCGTCAGGTCCAGGAACTTGTTCCAGGCCCGGGCGCGGCGGGGAAGGTGACCGCGTTTGCGCATGTCCTGCAGGCCGGCGATAGAGATCTTCTCGGCGGTGCTTTCCTCGCCGCTGAGCCGGTAGGCCCGGGCCAGTTGCTGATAGGCGGTCGGGGCGTAGCCTCTGGTATGGCGGAGCCAGGTAATGCGCTGGTCCGCAGTTACTTTCCTGTCCATTGCCGGACGATAGATCAGGCTTGATAGCACATACTTCGAGTGCCGCCAGCTGGGCATGGTGTCGTCGAGCCGGCTGATCTGGCCGGAGGTCAGGTTGACCAGCCCCTCGGGGGGGTGATCCATCTGCCAGATCAGGCGGCCGCCGACCTTGATCCCGCGCGCGTCGAGCCCTTCCGGGCCGTGCAGCTGGGCGTTTGTGAAGTCTAGGTCCCGGGTGATATCCGCACTGCGCATCAGCACCCTGCCGGTCGCCCGGAAGCCGCCTTTGACCAGCACGTCACCGGCGGTGATGAGGCCCGTGAGGTCAAGCGCGGTGCCGTGCTGATTGTCGAAGACGCCTTTTGTGCATACCAGCTGGCGGCCAATTGTCGCGCGAGCGAACCGCACCTCTCCGCTGGCCCGGAAACCTTGATCCAGGTAGACGAAGCCCTGAGTGGTCATTCCGTCCGCGAACAGGGCATCGCCACCGGGGGTCAAGAATGACCCGGCCGTGCAGTTCAGCTCGCTCTCGATCTGGGCACCAGTGAGCCGCACCTGGCCCTCGGCCCGGAACCCCTCGTTGAGGAAGACCTCGCCACCGCAGTGCAGGCCATCGCAGTTGAGCGCGTACTCGCCGCTGCGGTCGTTCCGGAAGTCGCCCCGGGTGGCGTTGAACTGACGACTGATCTCGGCGTCGGTGAACCGGACCTCGCCGTGGGCAGTGAAGCCGCGGTCGAGGTAGACGTCCTCGGCCACGATCCGCTCCGCGTTGAGCGCCCGGCCGCCCGGATTGTCGAAGCACCCCTGAGTGCAGCACAGCTCGCCGGTGATATTCGCGCCGACCAGCCGCACCGTGGCGGTGGTGTGAAAGCCACGGTCCAGGTACACGCCGTTGGCCGCGCGCAACGCATCCGCGTGCAGCGCATAGGTGGTGGTGCTGGTGAAGTTGCCGCCGGTGGCGCGCAGCCGGCCAACCTGGGCCCACCGCACGCAGACCTCCCCCTCGGCCCTGAAGCCCTCCTCCAGCAGGACGTCCCCGCCCACCACCAGATGGTCGGCCCGGATGCTGTGCCCGGCCCGGTTGCTGAAGCAAGCGCGCCTGCAGCTGAGCTGACCGTTAATGCGCGCCGAGCTCAGGCAGACCTCTCCCCGGGCCTGGAAATCCTCGCCATCCATAAACAGCGATCCACCCACGCGCAGGTCATTACCGCAGATCGCCTGGCCGCCCCGGGCCAGCAAGCGGCTGCCGGACAGGATCACGTCGCCGCGGACCGAGGCCCATTCCAGCGAGATGAGCCCCGTGACTGTGACGTCCCGGATGACAAGGTCACTGTCACCGGAGAAATGGTCGGCGAGAACCGAGTCGATCTGGCCGCCCGCCCACTCGATCGGCTTAGCCGCCCGGGCCCGCCGCAGATCCACCTGATCCTCAAACACGCACCACGCGAAACGCAGGGCGTGCGCCAGATCGGTGCCGGACAGGTCGAGACGGCCACGGACCCGAACCCCGTCCAGCTTGATCTGGCCCGTGACCGGCCATTTCGGGTAGGCATCGGTACACAGGGCGCGCAGCACCTCAGCGCGGATGACCGGCTGGTGGCCGTTCGAGCGCCCACCCGATTCCGCCCCGGCCGCCTGGGCATCCTCGGCATCCTGGCCAGCCGCCCTGATCAGCTCTTCCTCGGCAGCAGTCAGCGTCAGCAGGCCGGCCCCGATCCCCATGATCCAGCACCCCCAACGGAACCTGTCATACGACGCCCAACGGCAATGTGCCTACCTGTACAGACACCCCGGTCACGCGTCAGATACACCCGAGGACGTTCTGCCGATCGCCGCAGCAGATCGCGCCCGGACCAGACGCGGGATCGCGGGCCCCCGGGGCCGGGCGCGAGCATGTGCCAATGGCGGAGTTCAAGGTCAGGCCGGTGCAGGCCGATGACGCACAGGCGATGGCCGAGCTATTCGCCGCGGTCGCCGAGAAGCGCACATGAGGGAGGATGGATGTTCGCCCAGCCGACGGGCAAGCCGATAGATCCCCGGCGCGACCACTACGAGTGGAAGGCCCTGCTGAAAGAGGCCGACGTCCGCGAAGCGCGGCTACACGACGCACGTCACACAGCGGCCACAAGCCTGCTGCTCCTCGGCGTCCCGGAACGAGCCGTCATGGATGTCATGGGCTGGTCGAACGCTGCCATGGTCAAGCGCTATGCCCACGTCACCGCGCGGCTTCGGCGGGACATCGCCGACCGCCTGAACGCATTCCTCTGGGCGTCAAATGAGACTGAAACTGAGACTGGCAGCGCCTGACGCCGACCTTGAAGGATCTTCAGTTCAGGAGTATGGCCTGGTCAGAAGTGGTGGTCAGGGGCGGGGTCGAACCGCCGACCTTCCGCTTTTTAGGTGTAGCGGATGCCCAGCTCAGGCGGGATGTGCGAGAGTACTCGGCTGTCTGCGGCTGCGTCAGGGCGCTGATGACTGCGGTCGTTGCCGTCATCGTTGCCGTCGGAGATACCAGCTGACCTCCCGCTTCGCAGCGGGGAGTCGAGCCAAGGCTGGGCGCTGTTCAGCGTCTCACCCTGCCGTACTCGTTGTTGCGTGGTCGTCCGCCAGGTGGGCTGGCCCATAGATTTGCTGTCATCTGGCCCACGGTCAGCAGGCCCACGGGCTTCTCCCAACGGGTGATCAATGATCAAGCTCACACCTGCTGAGAACGACCTTCTTCGCCCCTGGCTCACCGACGGGATGTGTACCGGGCCACATGATTTTAACTGCAAGGACCTGGCCGGGGGAACTGGACCGGACGGCACCCTGGGTGAACGACGGCGCGGAGGGCTGGCGGCGGGAACTGATCGTGGCGGTCATCGCGTTCTGAGGGTGACGGCGGTGGGCGGAGGAGTGCTGATTGAGATGTTTGAGCGGTATACCGACCGGGCGCGCAGGGTTGTGGTTCTGGCGCAGGAAGAAGCCAGGATGCTGAACCACAACTACATCGGCACCGAGCACATCCTGCTGGGCCTGATCCACGAGGGCGAAGGCGTCGCGGCCAGGGCGCTGGAGTCGCTCGGGATCAGCCTGGAGGCGGTGCGGCAGCAGGTTGAGGACATCATCGGCCGGGGGCAGCAGGCTCCGCAAGGGCACATCGCTTTCACCCCACGTGTCAAGAAGGTGCTTGAGCTGGCATCGCAGGAGGCGCTGCAGCTTGGCCACAACTACATCGGCACCGAGCACATCCTGCTCGGCCTCATCCGCGAGGGTGAGGGCGTGGCCGCGCAGGTGCTGGTCAAGCTGGGCGCGGACCTGAACCGGGTGCGCCAGCAGGTCATCCAGCTGCTGCACGGCTATCAGGGTAAGGAGCCTGCCGATCCTGGTCCCCGCCTGGGCAAGCGGGCACGGGCCCGGCTGATGGATGACGCGCTTGCCCGGATTGATGCGCTGGACCGGCGGCTGGCAGAGATCGAGCGCTGGGTGGGCATGCGGCCCGACCTGGACGATGTTGACCAAGAGATCGCGCAGGTGCGCCGGGAGAAGGAAGCGGCGATCGACACCCAGGACTTTGAGACCGCCGCCGCGCTGCGCGACAAGGAGAAGGAGCTGCTCGCCGCACGTGACAGCAGGGAGAAGCAGTGGGCGGGGGCCACCGGGGACCGTCCGTCACTGGCCGCCGAGTTCGGCCGGATGAACGCTGAGCTGGAGCGGCTCCGGGCCATTGTGCGCCAGCATGGCCTCGAAACAGACAACGGCACCGCATAGGCCCCTGAAGGGCCGAAGGCTCGCAGGATGCCCCCGGCCGTCTGGCGTTTCGGCTGCACTGTTGGCTGTAAGAGGAGGCGACGGTTGACTGCCGACGGCGGGGCGCCTGCCCGGGGGCAGAGGGCTGGAAACCCAGCGACACGCTGAGGTCCCAGGTGACAGCGTAACCGTCCCTAGCCCCCTGATCCGTAGATAGTGCCGCGTGCATCAGTGACGGGGCCCGCCGGAGGTCCGGCTGCCTGCTGGCGCCGCCAAGAGTGACTGCGAGTCCCCGTCGTTCACCAATCGTTCGGGCACGTAGCCGGCATGCCGTAAACCTGGTCGGAAGCTGGCTCGTGGCCTGCTTGACCCTTCGCTGGTAAGGAGCCGCCCGGCGCCTGTCGCGCGCGGTGACGTGCATATGAGGGGTACCTGGGGCCGTTCCGCGCAACTTGATCTTTTAAAGAAAGTATCCAGGAGTAGGCTGTGTTTTGACGGGCCGGGTTCGTATCGGGCACGGCGCTGGGGAGGTTCCCCGATGAACCGAAAATCCGTGATTATCCTCGTGATTATCGTAGCGGTTGCCTTGCTCGTGTTGCTCATTATTTACGCTGTCAACCTCACCTCTGGGGCTCAGCCCTACTAACATGCCCGCTCTAAGTTGAGACGTCAATGATTGATGTTCTCGCAGCGCTAGAGGTCATCGCCGCCGCCGATAGCGATGCACAACCCCGCGATCCCGAGGTGCGGTATTGCACCGTTCTCTCCCCTACGCTTCCGCCATGGACCCAGTGACCCTGATTGTCGCCGCCCTTGCCGCCGCCTCAAGTGAAGTCGCATACGGGGCGGTACGTGTCATCTGGGCTGCCCTGCGGCGCCCGATCCTCCTGGGAGCCCTCATACTCGCTTTCGTCGTCACCGCAACTGCCTGCCTGGTCGTGTCCGGCATTGTCTTCCGTGGCTGGTGGCAAGGCTTCTTCCAGAACGTCGGTGTGAGCCTGCTATTCATCGGCGTGGTGAATCTTGGCATCCTGGGTGCCCTGCGCAACCTAATCGAAGGAGAGCCTGCAAAGCGTGATCGTGCGGCTGGAGAGCACGGGTCTGCTGACACGGAAGGCGGGATGAGCGTGGTCGAGCGCCTGCAGGACGTGGTGGACCGGCTTGAGCGAAGGCTAGCCGACCTGGGCTGACGTCAAGCAGATCATCCTGTGCCCGGCCTGCCGTGCGGGCAGGGAGGGTATGCGAAGGCCCGGTGCATTGGCATCCAGCGCCGGGAAGGAGCCCAGGCTCTGTCCCAGGGCAACGAGCAGGCCCGTGCGGTCCGCCCGATTGCAATGTCCTTGCTGCTCCCGCTGCTGCTTTCAGCGCGGGCCTCTTCGTCCCGAAGCCAAGTCGCGGTCCAGACTGCCAGGGCTGCGGTCCGCCTGATCTGGGAACGACCGTCCGTCAACGTCCGCCAGCGTCTGGTGATGAACGTGCCGATTGTTACTCAGTTGGTTACTCGGCTCGCGAGCGAGCGCGGGCGGCCGAGGCGACGTCGTGGGCCTCGATCAGCAGAGCAGCCATCTGGGATGCCCATTGCTGCTTCGCCGGCTCGAAGTCGTACAGGTCTGTGAGGTCGCGTAGCAGGTGAACTCCGCACCAGGCGTGGAGGGCGCTGGTCAGGTGCCCGTAGCCTGTTTGGCCTGCGGTGCGGAAACGAGATGGTGATGACCGGAGATACGAGTGTGCTGGTGACCGGTGCTCTCGGCGTGGTCGGGCGCGCTGTCGTGCCGGTGCTGCGGTCGGCCGGGCATCATGTCGTCGCCACCGACCTGCCCCACACTGCCTGCGCAGCGGACGTTCACGCCGACCTGGTCGACGCAGGGCAGGCAGACGCCCTGATTGGCGAAGGGGCGTTCACCGCGGTGGTGCACGCGGCAGCCATCCCCGCCCCAGGCAACCACCCGCCGCACGTGGTGTTCGCAAACAACATGATGGTGACGTTCAACGTCGTCGAAGCGTGCGTGCAGTCGGACGTACGGCGCCTGGTCAACATATCCAGCGTCGGCGTCCTGGGCCTGCACTACGCCCAGCGCCGGTTCCTTCCCGATTACCTGCCGATCGATGAGGAGCACCGGCTGCGCCCGCAAGATCCCTACGGGTTGTCGAAGCTGTTCGGCGAGCAGCTGTGCGATGCCGCCGTCCGGCGATCAGGGCTGCGCTGCATCTCCCTGCGGCCAGCCTGGGTGCAAGACGCCGGAAGCTACGCTGCTGACCTCGGCCCGCTCATCCGGGCCGGCCAACCACGGGGGGTCGCCGGCTGGCCCTACATCGACGTCCGCGACCTGGCCGAAGCGGTACGCCTGGCAGTCGACAGCGACCTGCCCGGACACGAGGCCTTCTACATCGCGGCACCCGACACCATTGGCGGTTATGACCTGCACGCGTCCTGGCGCACCGCCAACTCCGGCTCCACCACCGAACTGCGGCCCATCTCCAGGCCCGACGCCAGCGGCATCGACTCGAGCAAAGCTCAGCGCTTGCTGGGCTGGCAGGCAACCCGCAGCTGGCGCGACTACCTGACCGGCACCGGAGAACCTCGCTGAACCACCGGCCATTCTGCTAGCCACCGCCATCAAACGCAGGCGCAGACCTGGCCCACCGGATCATCATTGGCGAGGAACAGGCCTCACCGCTGACGCTTGCTGAGTAGCTACAGGTGCACGCGGTGAGCCTGCTCCGCTCCCGTCGATCGGGCACATATCGGGCACGATCTTCTTCACTGGGGGCGGGCGCCGAGGCTATGGCGGTAACAGTTGGTCGCTCACAGCTGGAACCCGAGAGACTGCTAGAGGCTGTTGGCGATGTCTCTGGAGGGTCGGGAAGTCAGGTCCACGAACCGCAGGCCCTTCTGAGTGGCCAGATCGAGCAGGCTCTGCATGAGCGCGGTGCCGATGTGCTGGCCGCGAGCTGCCTCATCGACGACTACCTCTTCGATGTAACCGGTATCACCGGCCAGGGTGGTGAGGGTCAGTAGCAGGGCCATGCCGACGATCTTTCCGTCGAGCTTGGCGACTAGGACGGATGTCGACGGCGTTCGCAAGACCACGCGGACGCGCTCGGGGGTGAGCGGAGCGGCGCTGCTGGATACCTGCGCGAAGAGCCGACTGAGGGCTTCGGCCTCGTGCGTTCCGTTGCCACTAAGGACGGTGATCGCTGCTGTGCTCATCTGGTCATTCTCGCGAAACGAGACCTTGCAACAGACACAGCCGGACCCACGGATTAAAAGACGGGCTCGGCCACGATCGAAGGCGTCCGGGTCCGTCCGAGTTGTCGGTCCTAGCTGCGATACCACGGCTGGATCGATGTGGCGCCGTCCGAGGTGGTGCGGCGGGGTTGCTGCTCGCGTTGCTGCTCTGTGGCCATCAGCTTGGGAAGTCTGTGTCGCTGGTGGCTCATGACCTGCGGGCGCCGTGACCTGCGCCGATTCGCCTGATCTTCCGTGAGTGACCGTAGGCGACTGTCAGCACCCGTGCTGACGGGCACGCAGCGGGCACACTCGCCGAGCACATGCTGGTTAAGCCTACGGTTACAGACGGTGCCAGCTCGTTGACTCAGTGATTCAGACCTGCGTGTATGCAGCTCTGGCGGTGTCGGCGCATGGCTATCCCACGCATATCCCATGCCAGCTGGCTACTCGGGCGTGAAGGTCCGTGTCAGGCCCCCGATGTTTCCGGTTCGCGCGTCGTCTGCCGCGCTCGCTTGCTGTGGCACGTCGTGAATATCGGCGAGCTGGAGTTCGTCGTCGCGGACTTTCACTGGCGGGGGCGTCCAGGGCTTGATGTGCTGCACAACGCCGGGCGCGATGATCGGGTCGATCAGCCAGCCGCCCGGCCAGACGACGACCACAACCGGGGCGAGCAGGACCTCGGCGGCCTGGGCGGCGCACATCAGGTTCTGGGTGCCTTCACCGGCCGTGGCACCCCGGGCTGGGCCTATCGAGGGAACGCCAGCCCAGGGGTCCCTTAACAGCCCGTGGGTCGGGTACGGGGGCAACCCGACCGGGGGCCGCCCAGGAAAGGTATGAGGCGACACTACCCCTGGGCTCGTACAGGGCCTCAACTAATAGACAGAACGAATCTGTTACCCACTGACCAGCCCTTTCCATGTCTTTACCAAGGTGTTACCGCTGGATTGCCAACGCTGGAGATGGTCGTGCCACGGCTGGGTAGCTGACCGGGCGGTCGTGTTTGGCACGGGCTGGCCGGGGCAGCCCTTAAGAAGGCGCAGCTCCGTCGAGGTGATCGTAGTGTGGTGGCAGGACATCATTATCGTGGCCGTGATAGCCCTGGGCATCTATGGCTTCGTGGTGCTCACCCGTTCTATAACGCACCAGATGACCCGCAAAACCGACCGCAGGGCTGAGGACATGTATGACGAGTTTGATCCAGCCCGCAAAGAGAAGGACCGGTGGCCCATTTAACGGTTGCTCGCTGAGGTCGGTAGCCCCGCTTGGAAGGCTGAGACTGTACCCCGCTGGACCAGCGCTGACGCAGGTCATCACTATGGCGCAGGTTCCACGAGTAACCGTGAGTGCCCGGGGCTGACCGGTCGATCGGGCACGCAACGGGCACGGCTAATCCCGGGGGAACCGGTTGTGCGTTGAGTGAGTGTGGGAACCCAACGACTGGGCTTCGCGGAGTTCTATCGCAGGTCCAGGGATGACTGCCTTCGTACCGTCCTGATCAGCGTCGGTGACCAGGACACGGCGCAGGAGCTTGTTGCCGAGGCCTTCGCGCGGGCGTGTGCATCATGGCGCACTGTCAGCAGGCATCCGGCCCCGGCGGCATGGGTGGTGCGGACTGCGCTGAACATGAACATCTCCCGGTGGCGGCGCTACCGCCGGGAGATGGCGGTCCCCGATCCCAGTGTGGTCGCGGATCTGCCTGCGGGCGATGGGGTGGCCGACAGCTCCGTCGATCCGCGGCTCAAGACGGCCCTGATGCGGCTGCCTGCCCGGCAACGGCAGGTGGTTGCCCTGCGGCTGCTCCTCGATCTGGACACCAGGGCCACCGCGGAGGTGCTCGGCATCACCCCGAACACGGTCATGGCCCACATGGCCCGCGCCCTGTCCGCGCTGCGCAACGACCTTACGCCCGAGCGACAGCAGGAGAGCCCATCATGAACGACGACGAACTGGCCACTGTGGTGAAGGCGTCCGTCACCGACGTGCACATGACGATCCCGGCAGATCAAATCATCAGCCGCAGCCACGCGATACGCAACCGCCGCCGGATTCCCGGCCTAGCCGCAGGCATGGCCGTGGTGGCCGCCGCGGTGCTCGCCGTGACTGCGCTACTGCCGGGCCACTCGACCACCCCTCAGCCCGGCATCCACCTGACCGCGTGGACGGTAGTCAAACACGCCGACGGCACGGTCTATGTCACGATCAACCAGCTGCGCGATCCGGCCGGCTTGCAGCGCAAGCTCCGCGCCGACGGCGTACCGGCCAGTGTCGTCTTCGGAAACCCGCCGAACGTCCAGCCGGAGCCGTGTCAGTGGTACCACGGCAACCACGCTGGGCTACTGCCGAAGGTTGTCCCCTCAATAGCCCCTGGGCCGGGACACGCGATCCTGGCGATCCGTCCTTCAGCCCTCCCCGCAGGGGCCGGGGTGCAGATCATCACCCCCACCAACCTATCCAGAATCGGCGTCCGCCTCGTGGCCACCAGCCAGGGGTGCACCGGCAGCTGAACCCCCGGACCGTGTCCTGGTCCATCCCCGTCCTCCTCGATAGGCGCCAATCTCCAGGTGAGTGGCCACCGGGTCTGGGGTCAATGCCACTTAGCTTAAGTTGATCATTACTGTGGCTGGCAGGTTGACCAGCTTGATGGTGGGTGGCCCGTGGTAGCGGGTGCCGGTGTCGCCTGGCCGTTTGACTCGGTAGGAGTTGTGCCGGGCCCGGCGGACGACGCGGGGATAGGACCGGTGCCGCCGCGCGGGGTTGAGGTTGCGCGGGCTGGTGATATCGGCCATGACCGCGGCCAGCGAGCGCCGAGCCTGGTCAGGGGGGAACGGCCGGGTCAGCGGCCCGGCGGCGGATGATGCGGACGGTGCGCAGGAACTTGACGCGGTCGGGGTCGATGCCGGCTTCGGCGGCGGCCCGGCAGATCAGCGCCGCGATGGCATAGTGGGTGAGCAGGTAGCCGTAGATCTCCTGGTGGACCATGCCGGGGGCCTTGGACCGCAGCACCTTCCCGGGGCCGCGCAGGCAGGTCTTGAGCTGGTCGTTACCGGTTTCCTCCTCCCATCGCTGGCAGTACGCCTGCGCCAGTTCCTGCGCGGACGCGGCTGCGGGGTCGGTGATGGTGGTGATCAGGGCGATCAGCTCGCCGTCACCATCACGGTCGCCGATCTCATACTCGATGACCCGCACCCGCGCTGCCTGGGCAGGATCGAGATACTCGCCCGCGCGGGCGGCAGCGATCAGCTTGTCCCGGGCCTTGCCGTGCAGCGCGGGCCTGGCCACGACCGAGAGGTAGGAGCCGTCGGGCAGCCGCTCCAGCACCGGCAGCCGCAGGTCAGCTTTCACCCGCCACAGCAGCGCGGCGCCGGTCGCGGCAGCGGCCTGCCAGTCCGGCCAGTTATAGAACCCGCGGTCGGCGATCAGCAGCCAGTCTTCCTCCAGGCGGGAAAACAGGCGGCGGGCCAGGGCCTGCTCGCTGCTGCCCTTCCCGCCGACCGGGCCCATCTGCGCGGCCACCTTCGCATGCGAGCCGCACTCGCCGATGGTCACCACCCGCACCTTGGGAAACGCCGGGCGCTCCCGCGCGCCCGCGGGGTAGCCGAACGCCGCGGCGCTGGCCGGGGTGCCGGGAACGTCCAGCTCGAACCCGTCGATGGCCATCAGCCGCCGGTCCCGCAGGAACGCCCCGCGGGTCAGTACCCCGGCCACCGGAACGGCCACCTTGCCAAACAGCAGCTCCAGCGGCCCGGGCCCCAGCCGTTTGCGCGCCTGGGTGATCCCGCCCGAGGCCGGCGTGGCCCAGGACGCATCCCAGCACCCCCACGACGCCAGCGTCTCGGTCAGCCGGGCAGCGACCTCCTCATAGTCCTCCTCGGCGAACAACGCCAGCGCCATCGCGAAATAGACCATGACGTGCGGCGGCAGCTTCCCATCCGACCGCTTCGCGGCCCGGCCCGCCGCCATGACCGCCTCATCGACGGCATCCCGCGGGACCGAGGAGGCCAGCACTCCCAGCGAGATCCAGTCGGCCAGACGGCCACTCGCGGTCACCACGCCATTGTGCGTCATGACCAGCGATCTTGCCGGCCTGGCAACCGACCGCAGGCACGCCGCGCCGGAACAAGATCAAACTAGGCTAAGTGGCATTGGGTCTGGGGTCGGCGTAGCCGATCGCATGCGACGCGACCGCAGGGAGCGCTCTAGACGCGGCGATCTTCAGGTAGGTCTCATCGACGAACCACCGGTCCCCGGGAACGTGCCGACACGGCCGAGCGGCCTCCGCGAACTCCGGCGTAAAGCGCTGGACCCACCGGTGGATAGTGACGTGATCTACGGTGACGCCGCGCTCAGCCAGCAGTTCCTCGACATCCCGGTAAGACAGTCCATACCGCAGGTACCAGCGGACCGCGACCGAGATCACCTCGGGTGGGAACCGGAAGCCAGCGAACACTGAGGACGAGCCCGGCGAGGTCACTGCACCAGTCTGCAGCCATCTGCGATGGACGAACGCAACAGTGCCCGGCGTCGCATAGCCTGCCCCGCACCGCTGCCCCGGCGGGGCGCGACGGTGTCATTCACTCGGTCTAGGTCTAACGATCTTTAATGGCTGGGGTTACGGATTCAGCTGACGGCCTCTGCGGGCTGCGGTATCTCAGGGGTATGAGGTATCCCGATGGCGGTGGGCTGGACGCCGGTGAGCGGTCCCGGCGTGAGCAGGTGCGGTTAGCGGCCGCGGAGCTGATCGAGGACGGGGCCAGTGACCGGGAGGTGGCCCGGCGGTTCCGGGTGTCGCGGATGTCGGCGAACCGGTGGCGGCGGGCGCTGGCCGCCGGGGGCCGGGCGGCGCTGGCGTCGCGGGGTGCGGGCGGTGCGAAGTGCAGGCTCACCCCCGCCCAGCTGCGTGAGCTGGAGACGGTGCTGGACGCTGGCCCGGCCGCATCGGGGTGGGATGAGGATCAGTGCTGGACGCTGGCCCGGATCGCTGAGGTGATCCGGGCCAGGTTCCAGGTGGGCTACACCCTGGCCGGTGTGGACCTGCTGCTGCACCGGATCGGGTGGAGCGTGCAGGTCCCGGCCCGCCGCGCCGCGGAGCGGGATGAGGCCCGGATCGTCGCGTGGCGGCAGGAGACGTGGCCGGTGGTAAAAGGACGGCGGCGGACCTGGGCGCCTGGCTGATCTTCGAGGACGAATCAGGCCAGGGCTTACGCCCGCCCAAAGGACGCACCTGGGGACGCCGCGGCGCCACCCCGGTGGTGAAGGTGACCGGCGCGCACAACACGCGCGTGTCCCTGGCCGCGCTCATCGCCGTCAAGCCCGGGTGCCGGCCCCGGCTGATCTACCGCGTCCACCACCGCCGCGCCGGTGGCAAAGACCGGCGCAAGGGCTTCACCGAGAAGGACTACGCCGGCCTGCTGGACGCCGCGCACCAGCAGCTCGGCGGGCCACTGGTGGTCCTGTGGGACAACCTGAACACCCACGTCAGCGCCGCCATGGCCGAGCTGATCACCGCCCGGGACTGGCTGACCGTCTACCAGCTGCCGCCCTATGCTCACGAGCTCAACCCGGTCGAGCTGGTCTGGTCCCACCTCAAGAGATCCCTGGCCAACCTGGCCAAACGCAACATCAGCCAGCTCACCGCGCTCGTGAAGACCCGGCTCAAACGGATGCAGTACCGGCCCGCCCTCCTCGACGGCTTCCTGGCCAGCACCCGCCTGGACCTCACACCCTTCTGTAACCCCCACCCTTAAGGATCGTTAGCCGTGTCGTCACGGCAGGTCCGCGAGCAGGTTCTTGTTCCAGACCAGCACCTCGTACGTTCCGACGTGCGAGGAACGCGCGGGCGGTCCAAAGGTGGCCAGCACGAGGCTTTTGTCGGTAAGGCGAGAGAATCTTGGCGGGCCGCCGAGAACGACGAAGTTCGCTGCCTGCGTGCGTGGGTCATACCACTGGAGATTCGTGTCCCATACAGTCGGAACCAGCTTCGCGTTTGGTCCGGGCTCCCCGGTGGGCAGGCCGTGCGCGGCCGCAAATGAAAGTGAGCGGATCCGGATTCTGTTGCTGGTCGCGAGGGTTACGTCATTTGACTGCCAGTAGCTGCCGAGGCCCGAGGTGAGATGCTGGGCGGTCAGCCATGAGATCAGGTGCTGATCCTGAATCGGCGCGGGAGGCTGGACGACGGAGTAGGAAAGTCCGGCCAGGTAGCCGGCCAGCACGACGATGAGGGCAGGTGCGAGCCGGGCGGCCAGGATGCGCTCGGCTACTAGCCTGCCGGCCAGCACCGCGGCGAACGGCAGCACTGGCGCGATCTCTCGCGTTCCGGCAATCCCGTATGCTCTCGTGCTCACGATGTATGCCGCGAGGTTGGCCGCGATGGCCACGACCAGGAGCTGATCAACGAGGTTTCGGTCCCGCAAGAACCGTTTCGCGGCCACCCAGGTGCCCAGGCCGGCGAGAATCACGCCTCCCAGGTGCAGCAGGAGGACGACGGTACCCAGGCTCAGCTGATGTCCTAGGAAGTCAGCGCCGCCGAGCACCAGCAGGCCCTCGCCCGTGACGCTGAGGCTCCGCGGGATGAGCTGGACATCAGCCATGAGCTGATCGGGCAGGGGGTGCAGGAGATAGCCGCCCGACGCCCGGAGGATCTTGAACGCTACCTCCGCTGCCGCGGCAGCCGTGACGGCTGCCGCCAGCAGGGCGAGATCATATCGCTGGCGCTTCAGAGGGTGACGCTCAATCACGACAGCTTGGTAAAGCCGGGTCGCGGAGACAATCGCCAGCGGCAGCACGCCGATGAGCAGGACGAGCTGATCTGCCACGACCGCCCAGGCCAGCAGCACCGCCGCCAGGATGGGCACGTACCACCGCGGCCGGGCCCGGTCCAGGATGAGCCAGACCACCAGGACTGGCACCGAAGTGCCGAAGTGGTCCGGGGAGGACATGACGATAGAGACGCCCGACGCCAGCTGCGGGGCAATCATGATGCCCGCAGTCACCAGAACGCGGGCAAGGGCCGCGCGGCCAGTAGCCGTGCTCCTGGCCAGCAGCGCAGCCAGGACGACCGCCATTGTGTAGGTCATAGCGCTCGCCACATGTACAACGTCAGCGTTGAGCCCTCGCAGGAGCTCTACCAGCATGTACTCCGGTAGCTCCGTGGTGTAGAACGAGACGTCCGAGAGCTGCCAGCCATGCAGCACCAGGTTTCCGTGGAGCATGTCCCATGCCTGCAGAGCCTGCGATGCGCCGTCGGAGTTTGTGGCCAGGGTCCGCGAAATACGCAGGTAGCACACGAAGGCGAGCAGAGCGCCAAGGGTCCAGGCGGCCGGCTCAAGCCATCGAAGTCGAGGCCCGAGCTCACGCACCGTAGCGATAGCCGGAAACTTGTCGATGAGCCAGTATCGCGACCTGCAAGCTCCGTGTCGGACGTACGTGCTCGTCGGCACCGTAGTTTCTCCCATCGCATTCGCGAAGAGACCGACCTACATGTGCAGCGCGCTTCCGGCGACCGTCACATTAGCAAGCGAAGCGGACCCGTCCGCGGACTGCCATGAGACGCGAGTGCGACAAGCCTCATCAAGCCGCGCCGTGCGCCGTCTCGCGCCAGGTCCAACAGGCTGGAAGCCTCATCGCGAACGGAATCAAGCTCCGAAGAGCTGAACTCCACGTCGCCGTGTTCGTCAATCCGGCTACGCAGCGGAAGAGCGCTGGCGAACGGTAGCAGCCGATCGAAATCGCCGGCAGCGTTAGAGGCGCCGCAAGCAGGATCCGGCAACGTGACAACGTCCCCGTCGAACTCCAGGATCACCCTTACGCCCATGCTCGCAGTATGCCAACGCACTCTGCCGCGAGTCGCGTGCCATAGCGCGTGTCACAGCGGGGTGAGGATCATGAGTATCTCATCGCGGTCGTCACCTGGGGCAAGCCGGAGCGCACCGGGCCAACGGCCAGCCACTGTCCAGCCGAGCCTGGCGTAGAAGTGCTCCAGCCCGGTCCCGCCGCGTACGGCGAGGCGAAGTTGCTCCAGGC
>CAVUBM010000042.1:0-16266 GCA_963739645.1 uncultured Actinomycetota bacterium | reverse complement strand
CCCGGCAACTACCTGGTCGCTCCGCCGAAGCCGGGCGGGGTGCGGCTGCTCCGGCCGGCGAGCCGGAGCCAGGCACCGGCCAGGGCGGCGTCGCGGCTGCTGCCGGCCGCCCGCCGCAGGCAGCGGGCGAGGAGAGCCAGGACAGGCCGTTCGTTTCCGGTGACGACGGCGGGGGTCTGCCCGCCGCCCGGGTGGCAGCCGGCGGGGCTACGGCCGACCCGGTCAAGGACTACTTCAAGCAGATCGGCAAGGTGCCGCTGCTCAACGCCGGGCAGGAAGTCGAGCTGGCCAAGCGGATCGAGGCGGGCCTGTTCGCCGATCACAAGCTCGCCGAAGGCAGCGGGGTGCTGCGCCCCGGCCAGAGCATCGACCTTGAGCGGGTCGCCGAAGACGGCAGGACGGCCAAGAACCACCTGGTGGAGGCCAACCTGCGGCTGGTGGTCTCGCTGGCCAGGCGGTATGCCGGCCGCGGGATGCTGTTCCTGGACCTGATCCAGGAGGGCAACCTGGGCCTGATCCGGGGCGTGGAGAAGTTCGACTACACCAAGGGCTACAAGTTCTCCACCTACGCCACCTGGTGGATCCGGCAGGCCCTCACCCGCGCGATGGCCGAGCAGTCCCGCACGATCCGCCTCCCGGTGCACATGGTGGAGGCCATCAGCACGCTGGCCCGGGTGCAGCGGCAGATGCTGCAGGACCTCGGCCGGGAGCCCACCCCCGAGGAACTGGCGGCCGCGCTGGACATGACCCCGGAGAAGGTCATCGAGGTACAGAAATACGGGCGGGAGCCGATCTCGCTGCACACCCCGCTCGGCGACGACGGGGACAGCGAGCTCGGCGACCTGATCGAGGACTCCGAGGCCATCCAGCCCGGCGAGGCGGTCAGCTTCACACTGCTCCAGGAACACCTGCACTCAGTCCTCGGCACCCTGTCCGAGCGCGAGGCCGGCGTGGTGTCCATGCGGTTCGGCCTGACCGACGGGCAGCCCAAGACCCTGGAGCAGATCGGCAAGGTGTACGGGGTGACCCGGGAGCGCATCCGCCAGATCGAGTCCAAGACCATGTCGAAGCTGCGCCACCCGTCACGATCCAACATCCTCCGGGACTACCTCGACTGACCCGACCGACGGCTGCCAGCCCCAGGAGGTAACCAGCCATCCCCGCCCGCCCGGCTCGTGGACGCACAGAATGCCCAGAACTGGACGGCCAGCATCGTGATCGGCAGCGAGCCGAAATCCGCGCAGAGCGGCGGGAGTGCGCGCTTCGCTCAGGTCGAGGGCCGAACACACCATGTGTGCGGACGTGGCAGGTCGCCGAGTTCCCGACTCTGGATGCCACTCGATGCCCGGACGTGCGAAGCACATCAAGCGCGGATCAGCCCTACCTGCGCGGCTGGAGACGGTCTCGCAAGGGATCCGCTTGCGCGACGCGCGCTGACGTACAGCGTGGCCGGCGTGGCTCGCGGACGTCATCGCTTGA
Source organism: uncultured Actinomycetota bacterium (assembly GCA_963739645.1). Taxonomy (GTDB): domain Bacteria; phylum Actinomycetota; class Actinomycetes; order Streptosporangiales; family Streptosporangiaceae; genus JASHPR01. The sequence goes on along the minus strand of CAVUBM010000042.1, from coordinate 14,787 downwards.
TCGGGTACCGCAGGTGAGCGATGCCATCCGGTGCCGCGATGACATCCGCGCGGTCTAGTTCTGGCGGCTCGCTGCCGGGATGCTCGGTGAGAGCCGCTGTAGGCTGCCGTGATGAGCACGCGCGAGGATTACCCAGCCGGGGTGCCGTGCTGGGCCGACACCAACCAGCCCGACCCCGCCGCCGCCGCCCGGTTCTACTCCGGGCTTTTCGGCTGGCAGACCGAGGACGCGATGCCCCCCGACGCGGGAGCTCACTACTACATGGCCCGCATCGACGGCCGGGACGTGGCCGCGATCTCCTCGCAGCCCCCCGGCGCACCGCCGCAGGCCATGTGGAATACCTACATCCGGGTCGAGTCCGCTGACGACGCCGCAGCCCGGGTGCGCGAGGCGGGCGGGCGGGTGCTCTCCGAGCCCTTCGACGTGTTTGGCGCGGGGCGGATGGGCGTGTTCGCCGATCCCGAGGGCGCGGTCTTTTGCGTGTGGCAGCCCGGATCGCACCGCGGCTCGGCGGCGGTCAACGAGCATGGCGCGGTGAACTTCAACAACCTGCACACCGACGATGTCGAGGCCGCACGGGCCTTCTACGGCGCCGTGTTCGGCTGGACGACAATCGACGCCGGCTCGCCGATGTGGGCTCTGCCGGGCTACGGCGATCATCTCGAGGAGCTCAACCCCGGCATGCGCGCGGGGATGGAGCAGATGGGCGCACCCGAAGGCTTCGAGAACGTCGTGGCGACGATCTTGCCCCGGGAGGGTGGCCCAGCGCGCTGGAGCGTGACCTTCGCCGTCGACGACGTGGACGCGATCGCTGCGCGAGCGCGCGAGCTCGGAGGCTCGGTCCTCGCCGAGCCGCAGAATGCGCCGTGGGTGCGATTCGCCGTCCTTGCCGATCCGGCTGGCGCGTCCTTCACCGCCAGCCAGTTCGTGGCGGAGAACCACTAGGGCACCAAAGGTGCCCTAGTGCGCGGGCCGCGGTCGGCGACCGGACAGGTCTTCTACGGCCTGCTCGATACCGACGACGTCCCGCTCGACGTCCTCCAGGTACAACCGCCCAGCGACAATCCGACCGCCAGTGACCTCAAACAGCGTCACCCCGCGCATCTCGAAGGCCTGCCCGTCGCTGCGGGTGCCCGACCAGCGCCATTCGGTCCAGGTCGTGTCACCGTCGTGGACCGACCGGCAGATCCGGGCGCAAAAGTCCGGGATCCCCGCGAGCATGGCCTCCCAGTTGGCGAGCATCTGGGCTCGCCCGGTGAAGGCCCTGCCCGGATGCGCCGGCTGCTCGCTGCGGTAGTCCTGGTGGATGAGCGCGGCCACGGCATCGAGATCATGCGCGTTCATGGCCGCGGCCAGCCGGTCAACCACGTGACTCATCAGGCCCTCTCTACAGGCTCACAGGCTACCGGCCATGCAATGAGTGGGCGTCCGCTGCCATGCCGATCATCCTCATATGCGCGGCACAAATGATCTCTTGGGCGGACCACCCTGACGTACAGAACGAACGCCTCTTTGTATCGAAGTCAAGGTCGAGTGCTGATGGGATGGCGCCTGGCGTGAGTGTCCTTTCCCGCTGCGGGGGCATTATCGGCTCGCGGGTGGCCACGTCGAGGACGCCCTGCGGGCGCCGCTGCGCGGCCGGGCTGCGCCCGGTCCTGGACCCGGCCGCCCACTCGCACGGGATGGCAGCTGTGCGGGAAAGGGAGCAGTGGGGGTCGTAGGGTGGGTGGCAGGCCCGGGAGTGGCTTGTCCGAAGAGCCGGTGTTCGGGGTGTGAGCCGGCCGCGCTGGAGGCAGAGCCGTTCCCCGGTTGCCCTCCCGGGCTCTTCGCTGCGGCGTGCCGGGCGCCTGCCTGCAGGCAGGTGAAGATGGCGTCGCTGATCTGGCGTTTCAGCGCGCGCAGTGCCTCCGGCCTGCAGGGGATGGCTGACCTGTGGGTGCCGAAAACCTGCGCCACCTGGGCAGATGCATCCTCCTGACGTTGGCAACTCGGTCCCGTGCCCGGTACGTGGCTGGCAGGTCCTGGCCTCGCCGGACGTGCGATGATCGTCGGCTTGTGGGCTTGAGGCTGGTCTTCCTGATTGTTACCCGGGCTGTGTCGCTGCTGGGCTGGTCGCACCGCGAGTCGTGGTGGAAGGACGCCGAGATCTTGATGCTGCGCCATCAGCTCGCTGTGGCCGAGCGCGAGCATCCTCGTGCTCATTCGCGTCTGACGTGGCCGGACCGGGCGTGGCTGGCGCTGCTCGCCGGGACGCTGCCCATCGGGCGCCTCGCCGTGATGCGGCTGATCGTGACCCCGGGCACCATCTTGCGCTGGCACCGCGACTTCGTCCGCCGCCGGTGGGCGCGCCGGTCGCGTCAGGGAAGGTCCGGCCGGCCGCCGACGGGCCGCAACGTCCGGTCGCTGGTGCTGAGGCTGGCCCGGGAGAACGAATCATGGGGCTACCGGCGGATCCACGGCGAGCTGGCCGGGCTCGGCGTCACGGTGGCGCCGTCCACTGTGTGGCAGATCCTCAAGGACGCGGGGACCGGCCCGGCGCCGCGCCGGGACGGCCCTGGCTGGCCGGAGTTTCTGCGGTCCCAGGCGCAGGGGATCCTGGCGCTGGACTTCTTCACCACCAACCTGCTCAACGGCGCCACGGTCTACGTCCTGGCCGTGATCGAACATGGCACCCGGCGTGTGCGGGTTCTGGGTGCCACCGAGCATCCGGTCCAGGCCTGGGTGGTGCAGCAGGCACGGAACCTGCTGATGGACCTGGAGGACGCCGGGACGCGGGTGAAGTTCGTGCTGCATGACCGGGACGCCAGCTTCACGGCCGCGTTCGACGGGGTGTTCCGGGCCGCTGGCGTCAGGGTCATGCGCTCCGCAATCCAGGCGCCGCGGATGAATTCGGCCATGGAACGCTGGATCGGCAGCTGCCGGCGAGAGCTGCTGGACCGCACCCTGATCTGGAACCAGCGGCACCTGATGATCGTGCTGCGCGAGTACGAGGACTTCTACAACACCCACCGGCCGCACCGCACCCTGAACCAGGCCGCGCCGCTGCGCCCGCTGCCCGATGGCGTCACCGACCTGGATCAGTTCCGGGTCCAGCGGCGCGACCGTGCCGGAGGCGTGATTCATGAATATCGCCTGGTGGCATAGGTTTTCGGCACCCACAGGTGAAGATTCCGCCCCGAAGCCGTGCGCGAACGTCTATGCCGAAAGGTTCGTGCTCACCGCCCGGACCGAGGCCACCGACTGGATGCTGATCTTCGGCCCGCGGCATCTGCGAACAATCCTCGCCGAGTACGAGGCGCACTACAACGGCCGGCGGCCTCACCGCAGCCGCCATCTCCGCCCGCCCCGGCCCGACCACCCTGTCACTGATCTCTCCCAGGAGCGGATCAGGCGCCGGCCCCTCCTCGGCGGCCTCATCAACGAATACGAGCGGACCGCATAGAGACCCAGGTCAGGGCCGGTGGCCGACTTCTGAAACCCCGCAGGATGTCGCGCCACTCCCCTCGCCGAGGATGCCGGGCCACTTCGCGGTGGCCACTTCCTTCTTCCGTACCACGGCGATCCCGGCGATGCGGGGCGCAGCAGCAGGCACCGCAGGATGTTGGTGTTCCACTTCGCCCCGGTGAGGGTGGGCACCCCGCGTTCTTTCAGGGCGGCGACGTTCCCGAAGCCGTGACCCACTGTCAGGCTGGGAAGTGGGCAGCGCGGTCCATAGCCACCTGCCTGGCCCCACCGGATTCTGTTCCCATCGGCCCGGACCTGTGCAGGGCGGATTTACCACGTCGTGGCACGTCATGCCACCGTAGACGGCGGGGAACCATAGTACCGTCTCGCTGGACGTCAGTTACGGGACCCGCAGAGGCATGCGTACCCACTCGTCGGGGCACACGGTTCAAGCCGCGCGGGACATTTAAACGGGCATCACATTGTAAGCACTGAACCGGATAATTCGGAAAATTCCCCGCATATCCGCGTGATACACATTTATCTCTTCACGTGGGTCTGGATTTCTGCCGCCGCGAGCGCGAACGCCCGCACGCATAGTGAAGGCCGCAGATAGCGTTTCCGCCCGAGAGCCTTCCAGTTTTGGCCTGTCCTGATCCGCTGTGTGCTGAACAAACCACCTGCCGGGTGTTAAATTAGCCGGACGTGCAGGACGAATCATTCTGGGTTCTCATATGCCGCCACCTCAAGCCGGTCGCCGAAGACAACGGTCACGCCGACGCAGCCCTGCCACGCCCAGGCCGAGGCGTGACTGGCTTCCCATTGCAACTGCTATGGCGGCTGTCTTGCCCGGCATCGCAGCCTTCGCAGCCTTCTACTTCAGCAACAAGCAAGTTCAGACCGGAACCAAACAGTTGGCGATCACCGAGCAGGGACAGATCACTGACCGTTACAACGCGGCCATCACCAACCTCGGCTCCGACTCCATCGATATCCGGCTGGGCGGCATCTACGCACTCCGGCGCATCATGATCGACTCACCCCCCGACCAGCCGACCGTCGTGGCGGTACTGTGCGCCTTCGTCCGAGACCAGAGCAAGGAAAACGGGACCCCGCAAGCCTCAGCTACGGCAACCGCAACCCTGCAGCCATCGAGCACGTTGACCATCCAGCCGCAAGCCTCAGCTACGGCAACCGCAACCCCGCAGCCATCGAGCACGTCAACCATCCAGCCGCAAGCCTCAGCTACGGCAACCGCAACCCCGCAGCCATCGAGCACGTCAACCACCCAGCCGCAGGCTTCATCGGCCTCGTTGCTGCCGACGGACGTTCAGGCGGCACTTACTGTGCTCGGCACCGCCAACCCCGTGCAGACCCCAAAGCCGCAAACGCCATCGGCTCTCATGTTGCCGACGGATGTAGTGGCGGCTCTTGATGGGACTGGCACCCCTCAGCCCGCAACCGGCGCGACCGTCATTGATCTTGATCACACGCTTCTGCCCGGTGCTCAACTGGCAACCTTGCAGCTCACCGCCGCGGACCTGGCCGGCGCGAGACTCACCGGCGCCAACCTTAACTACACCTACCTCGCCCGCGCGAACCTGAGCCGATCCAACCTCTCTGGCGCAAGCTTGGTTCACACCCGCCTCAGCGGCGCAGACCTGTTCCAGGCGAAACTCGCCGGCGCGAAGCTCACCGGCACTGTCCTCACCCACGCCTACCTCAGCCACGCCAGCCTCGAGGGCGCAGTCCTGGCCGGCGCGGACCTCACCGGCGCGGATCTCTACGGCGCGGACCTCACCCGCGCGATCTTTGCCGGTGAGGACCTGCATCGTCTTTCCTTTGCCAACGCTACCCTCGAATACGCGGACTTTTCCGGCGCCAGACTCAGCTACGCATACCTCGTCACGGCGGATCTCCAGCACGCGAAGCTCGTCAACGCGGACCTCACCGGCGCGGACCTCACCAGCGCGGATCTCTCCGGTGCCGATATCCGGCAGGCGAGGCTCACGGGCGAGAACCTTAATTACGCGAACCTCTCCCAGGCGGACCTCTACGGGGCGAATCTCACCGGCGCGACTTTCGTGGACGCGAACCTGACCTGCACGGACCTCTACGCCGCGAAGCTCTCCAGAAGATCCCTCACAGGGGCGAACCTCACGGGTGCGTTCTGGCCCCATGGTGTGAAGGTCCCGGCAGGCTGGCAGCGAAATTCCCACTCAGATCGCTTGGAGCGGCGGCCCACCAGCCCGGCCGGGAACCCCGGAAAAACCGCGAGGAGCCCGACCTGCCGCTGATCAGACTCGTCCCGCCGCAGAGCGAGGTGGAAGGTTGCGTCCAATCACGAGGAGAGCCGCACGGAAGCTCTGCGCTGGCGGCACAGCCCTCCTTCTTGCTGCCTGCTGCAGCTGCGGCAACTCGTACCGGCCGCAGTTCTGCCTCAGCAAGGACTCCTCCTCCTGCTCATCCGGAAAAGGCAGCCCGCCGGGTCCACAGTTCAGGCTGAGCCAGCTCAACAAATCCTTCTCGGCCATGTCGGCCCTCAAGCCGCTGGCCGGGAAGGGCACGGGGAACATTGCGGTGATCCTGCCGGATACCGTGACGGCCCAGCATTTCGGCGAGTTCGATGCGCCGGACCTGAAGAAGTCTTTCCGCCAGGCCGGGCTGAAGCCCTCCCAGTACACGGTGCAGCAGCCGCCGGGCAGCGAGCAGTTCACTGCCGCGCAAAAAGCCATCAACGGGGGCGCCAGCGTGCTGATCTTGGACGCACGTTACTCAGGTGTCGGCGTCCAGATCGAGACGTACGCCAAGTCCCGCGGCGTCCCGGTCATCGATTACGACTGGCTGACCATCGGCGGCACCCGCAAGTACTACGTCGGTTTCGACAGCTGGAAGATCGGCGTGCTTCTCGGCCAGGGCCTGGTCAGCTGCCTGTCCGCCTGGAAAGTCAAGAACCCGCACATCATCGTGATGAATGGCGGACCCACCGACTACAACTCGGCACTGTATGCTCAGGGATACAATGCGATCCTGGCCAGACAGTTCCACGGCCGGTGGGAGAAAGTCAGTCCCGGCACCTGGGACCAGGCCGCCGCACTGAAAGGGTTCCAGACACAATACGACGCGCACCACGACATCAACGCCGCGCTCATCCCCAACGACACGAACGCCGCGCCGATCATCCAATACCTGCAGAGCAAGCCGATCAAGGCTAAGCCCAGGACGTTCCCGACCACCGGGCTGGACGCCACGCTGCCCGGACTGCAGAACGTCCTGACCGGTTACCAGTGCGGCACCGTGTACAAGCCGATTTACCTGGAGGCCCAAGCTGCAGCGGCGCTGGCCATCTACCTGTGGGCGGGGGTCACACCGCCGACCACCTACCGCCGGGCCGTGGCCGCATCGCCGGTCGGCCTGGTAAACGGGAGCATTACCGACCCGCAGGACCGGATACCTGTTGCATCGGTGCTGCTCACGCCCGAATGGGTCACCACAGCGAACATGTTCTCCACGGTCATTGAAGACAACTTCGTGCGGGTCCCCCAGTTGTGCTCGCTCAAGTCCCTCAACGCCTGCCTTTGGCCCGTCCTGCCTGCAGTGCCTGATCGGTGACGCGCGGCTCCAGACGGCGCGGGTGATCGCCGCTCACGACGTCCGCATCACGGCCCGCGGTGGTGAGGTCTCGGCTTGAGAACGGTGGCGGCGCCTGCCAGGCTTTCTGTGGAGGAACGACGCGAACCTCTGATGCCAGGTGTCCGGCTGAGCTGTGCCGCTCGAAAATAGGATTCCATCTTTGACCTGGGCCTTCTCGGTTTCAGGCGGCTCGGTCGTATTCGTTGATCAGGCCGCTGAGGACCTGTTTTCGGCGGATCTGGCACGCGCCGAGGTCAGCTGCGGTGACGCGGGGAGCGGGGCCAGGGTCCGGGACGCGCTGGTCGATGCCCTGATGGGGCCGAGCGGTGTTGTGGTGCTCCTGGTACTCGGCCAGGACGGCGCGCAGGTGCGCCTGGTTCAGGATCAGGGTCCGGTCGAGGAGCTCGCGGCGCAGGGTGCCGACCAGGCGTTCGCAGATCGCGTTCATCCGGGGCACCTGGACCGCGGTGCGCACGATCCTCGCGCCAGCGGCCTCGAAGACGCCCGCAATGTAGTTTGCGCTATCCATGGCAGGATGAGCGATATCCGCCTGTATGGGCGGCTAGGGGCTCGTGGGCGCCATAGGCGATGGTGACATAGTTAGCTAGCTGCTGCGACCTGAAAACGGTTGCCCGTCGGCGGTGAGAGCGTGGGCGATGGCAGGATCGGCCACGGCTGTCTCGCGGTGGTCCTGCGTCTGGGGACAAGTTGTTGCTGTGTCACCGTTCGCCAGGCCGGCTGGTTTCCGGATGTGTGGGACTTCCCCGGTGGTCACGTCGAGCCTGGCGAGCGGCCCGAAGATGCGCTCCGGCGGGAGATGGCCGGAGCTGCGGGCTGAGCTTGAGGGTGTCGATGGCGGCCCTGCGTTGCACCGGGTCGTCCCTCAGACTGCGTTTGGACCTGACTGTAGCTGGGTCTCGTGGCGCTGGCGGGGGACCGTGTTCGACACCTGCCAGCCGGAAGAGCATGACGCCATCGGCTGGTTCGAAGAGGGGCAGCTTGATGAGCTCAGGTTCGCCTGGCGGGGGACCCCTTCTTACCTGCCTTTGTCCTTCAGCCGCGCTTGACGGCAGCTCGTCGTAGCTGCGAACAGCGGTGCCCGCGAGAAGACGATGGTCCGCGGCGGTCTTGCAGACTGGCGCCGGTGACGGCAGCGGCCTGCGGGTTCGTGGCGATCGTACTCGACGATGTAGGGCCGGCGGCTGGTGCGGATCGTGCGTGCGGGGCAGCTGGGCCTGGTGGTCGAACGTCGCGCCGGGCGCCGATGCGTGCCCTTGCTGTCGGCCGGGCATCGGGGTCATGGACGCCGCCAGGCGGATCGCGCCGGTCCGGCGTCTGCACCGGCGAGCCGGACCGGGTCTGCGTGATGATGATGCCGCAGCGTTCAACGCCGACGCGGTTCGCCTCCAGCTGCCCGCCGCAAGTACCAGCGCAGCCGGCCGCTGAAGTTCACTTTGGCCGCAGCGGCGGGCGATTAAGAAGATCGCCAAGTCCAGGCCGCGGCGACCATGCGCCTGCCGTTTTCCACCTGGAGCTTGTCGAAGCTGGCGGAGTTCCTGGTCGCTGAGGGCCGCGGTGGTCTCATCCCGACATCAGCCTTGAGTGCGACTGCGCACGCTGCTCCGAGCGGACGGCGTCAGCTGCCGACGGATCACGACCTGGACAGTAGCTCGAGGCTCCGCACTACGCGGCCGCAGAAGCCCCGCGGTCGAGCACCTGCTACGCGATCGCCGGCCGCGAGTCGTCCCTGAGTCCGGGCCGAGCCGGAGGTGATCGTTCTGCCGTGGACGACCGTTCGGCTGCTCGGCCTGCGGCCCCGCCCGTGCGCCAGCAGCTTGCGCCGCCGCCAGCTGTAATGGCGCTGAGCAGGGCCGTCGCTGCAGCCGCGGTGCGCGCCGACCTGCTCACCGCACCAGGGTGCGGCAGCTGTCGCCGCCTATCAGCGTGGGCGGATGCGGCACCTTGCCATCGAGCGGGATCCGGCAAAACCGCGCGACCAGGAGATCGGATCCTAGCGCACCTCGCTGCGCACAGGCTCTACCCACGCAGGTCCGCAGCGCGGTCATCTGTGACAACTTCAGGAACACCTGACCGCCGCCAGCACTCCAGCCGGAGTCGCGGACTGGGGCGGCGGCGATCAGCGGATCGAAGTGCGCCTGCGACGGGGCGACGAACGCCGGGTCATCCTGCAGCTGCATCCACCCGATCGCCAGCCCCGTTCGGCAGCCGCAGCGCCTCCTTCGCGCTGCGACGGCTCCGACAACGCCGGCTGATCGCCTACGAGCACGGAACACGCCTCGATCCGCTGCTAGCACCATCTGGTCGCAGGCCACCACTGCCTACCACGAACGCCTCGCCAGGTCGCCGCACCGCCACGCGGGCCTTTCGGAGGCAGCAGCTAGTCTGCGCTCGCAAAGCTGACGCCTAAGGCCGCACCGGCATGCATCCTTACATCAGCGCGGTCTTAGGCCTCGCTCTGGGTCCTCCGAGGATCGTTGCCGTGGTCGAGACGGCTCCGCGGACGGGTGCACTCTCACGCGTTGAGAGTACGTCGGCGGCGAGCAAAAGTGACCTCCTCAGAGCTGTCAGCCGCGAGGCAATGAGGTCCGCGTGTGGCCTGGCGGGCCGTCCGGGTTTGGCCTCCCGGGGAGCTCTGCGATCTGTCAGCCTGACCCAGGTTGCCGATCGTTAGCGGGGCTCATGCGTATCCGGTTTTCTCAGGTCGTGATTTCCCGGTAGGTGGCGGGTGCGTGGTGTGCGCTCAGGCCGGGCAGGGTCTGGAAGGCGGCCATCGGGGTGCGGCGGCGGTTGTGCCGGAAGGTGAACTCGCCGGGGTAGACCTGCAGGTGCTTGGCGGAGGTGCCGCGATGGGTTCCGGCGATCCAGGTTGTGAGGTTGGAGATCGCCCGGTGAGCCCGGGGCAAGATCAGCTTGCGGTCCGCGAGCCGGTCGTGCTGGCTGACCGGGCGGTGGTCGTAGCCGGCCGTCTTCAGGTAGCGGTATCCGCTCCAGCCGCCGGTGTGCACGATCGCGGCCGGCGTGATCGTTGCCTGGACGAAGCCGGGCAGCGTGTCGCCGTTGGCGTTGGGCAGCGCTTGCAGGCGTATCCGTCCCGAGCCGGCGCCGCGCACCTCTACCGCCACGGCGGCCAGGGCCTTGCCGGTCCGGTCCCGGCCGCCGCGGCGGCCGGGATTGCGGCCGCCCACGAAGGCCTCGTCCACCTCGGCCTCGCCGGCCAGCAGGCCGCGCTCGGGAGCGATCATCGCCCGCCGCAGCTTGTGCACGATGGACCAGGCCGTCTCGTACCGGCTGATGCCCAGCTGGCGCTGCAGTTGCACCGCGCAGATCCCGGGCGTGTGCGTGGCCATCAGGCAGGCCGGCCAGAACCACAACGTGAGCGGGAGGTGGGTGTGATCCATGATCGTGCCCGCGGTGACCGAGGTCTGCCGGCCACACGCGGCGCACTCCCGCAGATGCCGCCGCGCCAGCACCCATGCCCGGCGGCCGCCGCACCCCGGGCAGCAGAAGCCCTCTGGCCACCGCGACATGGCGAGATAGCCCAGGCAGGCCGCGCCGCCGGCGAACCGCCGCTGGAACTCAAGGATGCTCATCGGGAAGTCCACTCGTCCCATGCCCGCAAGCTAGACCGGCTCCCTGACAAAACCGGATACGCATGAGCGGGGCTAACGAGGCTGGGGAGCCAAACGGGGAGCCAATGCCGGCAGGCGTCAGGCTCCATAAGGCGACGGCGAGCCATGGTTTCCGCAGCTAGATCACCCTTCCGGCCCTGGCCATCCACGTGTAGCGATCGGGCGGATGCGCCTGAAAAGCGGAAGGTCGGCGGTTCGACCCCGCCCCTGACCACCACTCTGACCTGCGTGAACGTGGGTCCAGTGATCGTCGGAGTGCAATTGGCGACGCTTGTAGTCTCATTTCTAGGCCATCTACCGCAAGCGGACGCTCGTACTTCCACGCATAGCCGCAGGTCACAGCCTCACCTGCTTGTACAGTCGGCCTGGGATCAGCGTTGGTTACGCTGACCACCGGCGAGCATTCGCTGACCCGGAAGCGTCTTGATCTGACATACGGCCCTTGCTGTCACAGAGGGTAAGCGGCGTGAGAGGGCTCTGCCATCGCTTACTGCACAAGATCGCCGACTCTGGCGCACCAAGGACGGCGCTGGGCCGATAGTGCTTGGACTCGTGGAACATCCAGTTCGGCGCGCGGTGTGCAGTCTCATTGCGGCAGACGCGGACGGCACCTGCAGCTCGACGCAGCGTCCTGGCAGACTCCCTGGATGGGCGAGCGTATTGATCCGCTGACGAGCCAGATAACCAGCCCGGAGCAGGTCACCCTGGCCTGGGACGGCAACTTATCGACTGCTGGATCCTGGTCAGCAACGCCGGAGGGGCGGTCGGGTTCCCGTTTCTTCCTGTCGATATCAGCCACGTCGCACTGGTCGCTGACAGGCTCTTCGCTGGCCTCAGCCCTGAATGCAGCCGGCTCCTCATCGGGCGGACCGGCGATACCCTGGCCGGCTGGGTGCACATCCAGCGCAATCCGAGCCCGCTCGTCGCTCGTTGGGGCACCATCAGTCATCTCCAGAGCCTTCCTTCTTCACGCGGCCAGGGGATCGGAAGTGCCCTGATGGTGCATGCCCGGCAGGTCGCGATCGCAGATGGGCCTGGAGCAACTTCGCCTCGCCGTACGCGGCGGGACCGGGCTGGAGCACTTCTACGCCAGGCTCGGCTGGACAGTGGCTGGCCGTTGGCCCGGTGCGCTCCGGCTTGCCCCAGGTGACGACCGCGATGAGATACTCATGATCCTCACCCCGCTGTGACACGCGCTATGGCACGCGACTCGCGGCAGAGTGCGTTGGCATACTGCGAGCATGGGCGTAAGGGTGATCCTGGAGTTCGACGGGGACGTTGTCACGTTGCCGGATCCTGCTTGCGGCGCCTCTAACGCTGCCGGCGATTTCGATCGGCTGCTACCGTTCGCCAGCGCTCTTCCGCTGCGTAGCCGGATTGACGAACACGGCGACGTGGAGTTCAGCTCTTCGGAGCTTGATTCCGTTCGCGATGAGGCTTCCAGCCTGTTGGACCTGGCGCGAGACGGCGCACGGCGCGGCTTGATGAGGCTTGTCGCACTCGCGTCTCATGACAGTCCGCGGACGGGTCCGCTTCGCTTGCTAATGTGACGGTCGCCGGAAGCGCGCTGCACATGTAGGTCGGTCTCTTCGCGAATGCGATGGGAGAAACTACGGTGCCGACGAGCACGTACGTCCGACACGGAGCTTGCAGGTCGCGATACTGGCTCATCGACAAGTTTCCGGCTATCGCTACGGTGCGTGAGCTCGGGCCTCGACTTCGATGGCTTGAGCCGGCCGCCTGGACCCTTGGCGCTCTGCTCGCCTTCGTGTGCTACCTGCGTATTTCGCGGACCCTGGCCACAAACTCCGACGGCGCATCGCAGGCTCTGCAGGCATGGGACATGCTCCACGGAAACCTGGTGCTGCATGGCTGGCAGCTCTCGGACGTCTCGTTCTACACCACGGAGCTACCGGAGTACATGCTGGTAGAGCTCCTGCGAGGGCTCAACGCTGACGTTGTACATGTGGCGAGCGCTATGACGTACACAATGGCGGTCGTCCTGGCTGCGCTGCTGGCCAGGAGCACGGCTACTGGCCGCGCGGCCCTTGCCCGCGTTCTGGTGACTGCGGGCATCATGATTGCCCCGCAGCTGGCGTCGGGCGTCTCTATCGTCATGTCCTCCCCGGACCACTTCGGCACTTCGGTGCCAGTCCTGGTGGTCTGGCTCATCCTGGACCGGGCCCGGCCGCGGTGGTACGTGCCCATCCTGGCGGCGGTGCTGCTGGCCTGGGCGGTCGTGGCAGATCAGCTCGTCCTGCTCATCGGCGTGCTGCCGCTGGCGATTGTCTCCGCGACCCGGCTTTACCAAGCTGTCGTGATTGAGCGTCACCCTCTGAAGCGCCAGCGATATGATCTCGCCCTGCTGGCGGCAGCCGTCACGGCTGCCGCGGCAGCGGAGGTAGCGTTCAAGATCCTCCGGGCGTCGGGCGGCTATCTCCTGCACCCCCTGCCCGATCAGCTCATGGCTGATGTCCAGCTCATCCCGCGGAGCCTCAGCGTCACGGGCGAGGGCCTGCTGGTGCTCGGCGGCGCTGACTTCCTAGGACATCAGCTGAGCCTGGGTACCGTCGTCCTCCTGCTGCACCTGGGAGGCGTGATTCTCGCCGGCCTGGGCACCTGGGTGGCCGCGAAACGGTTCTTGCGGGACCGAAACCTCGTTGATCAGCTCCTGGTCGTGGCCATCGCGGCCAACCTCGCGGCATACATCGTGAGCACGAGAGCATACGGGATTGCCGGAACGCGAGAGATCGCGCCAGTGCTGCCGTTCGCCGCGGTGCTGGCCGGCAGGCTAGTAGCCGAGCGCATCCTGGCCGCCCGGCTCGCACCTGCCCTCATCGTCGTGCTGGCCGGCTACCTGGCCGGACTTTCCTACTCCGTCGTCCAGCCTCCCGCGCCGATTCAGGATCAGCACCTGATCTCATGGCTGACCGCCCAGCATCTCACCTCGGGCCTCGGCAGCTACTGGCAGTCAAATGACGTAACCCTCGCGACCAGCAACAGAATCCGGATCCGCTCACTTTCATTTGCGGCCGCGCACGGCCTGCCCACCGGGGAGCCCGGACCAAACGCGAAGCTGGTTCCGACTGTATGGGACACGAATCTCCAGTGGTATGACCCACGCACGCAGGCAGCGAACTTCGTCGTTCTCGGCGGCCCGCCAAGATTCTCTCGCCTTACCGACAAAAGCCTCGTGCTGGCCACCTTTGGACCGCCCGCGCGTTCCTCGTACGTCGGAACGTACGAGGTGCTGGTCTGGAACAAGAACCTGCTCGCGGACCTGCCGTGACGACACGGCTAACGATCCTTAAGGGTGGGGGTTACAGAAGGGTGTGAGGTCCAGGCGGGTGCTGGCCAGGAAGCCGTCGAGGAGGGCGGGCCGGTACTGCATCCGTTTGAGCCTGGTCTTCACGAGCGCGGTGAGCTGGCTGATGTTGCGTTTGGCCAGGTTGGCCAGGGATCTCTTGAGGTGGGACCAGACCAGCTCGACCGGGTTGAGCTCGTGAGCATAGGGCGGCAGCTGGTAGACGGTCAGCCAGTCCCGGGCGGTGATCAGCTCGGCCATGGCGGCGCTGACGTGGGTGTTCGGGTTGTCCCACAGGACCACCAGTGGCCCGCCGAGCTGCTGGTGCGCGGCGTCCAGCAGGCCGGCGTAGTCCTTCTCGGTGAAGCCCTTGCGCCGGTCTTTGCCACCGGCGCGGCGGTGGTGGACGCGGTAGATCAGCCGGGGCCGGCACCCGGGCTTGACGGCGATGAGCGCGGCCAGGGATACGCGCGTGTTGTGCGCGCCGGTCACTTTCACCACCGGGGTCGCGCCGCGGCGTCCCCAGGTGCGTCCTTTGGGCGGGCGTAAGCCCTGGCCTGATTCGTCCCCGGAGATCAGCCAGGCGCCCAGGTCCGCCGCCGCCCTTTACCACCGGCCACGTCTCCTGCCGCCACGCGACGATCCGGGCCTCATCCCGCTCCGCGGCGCGGCGGGCCGGAACCTGCACGCTCCACCCGATCCGGTGCAGCAGCAGGTCCACACCAGCCAGGGTGTAGCCCACCTTGAACCTGGCCC
>CAVUBM010000041.1:0-35337 GCA_963739645.1 uncultured Actinomycetota bacterium | reverse complement strand
TGATCCGGCTGGGCCTGAAGGTGCCGGAGACGGTCCTGGTCCCGTACAAGAACCCGGTCGACCACGACAAGTACGCGTTCACGTCCCAGCGCTACAACCAGCAGTTCGACCTGGACGCGGTCGCCGAGCAGGTCGGCTACCCGATGTACATGAAGCCCTACGACGGCGGCGGGTGGCGCGGGGTCACCCGGGTCAATAACCCCGCCGAGCTGCACCGCGCCTATGACGAGTCCGGCGGCATGCTGATGCACCTGCAGGCCTCCGTTCAGGGCTATGACGCATTCGCCCGGGCGCTGTCGATCGGCGCCGAGACGATGGTGACGCGCTTCGATCCCGGCAAGCCGATGCACGAGCGGTACCAGGTCGATTACGAGTTCCTCGAGCCCGCCGCCGGGACCGAGGTGGTGACGATCTCCCGGGTGGTCAACAGCTTCTTCCGCTGGGAGTTCAACTCCTGCGAGATGCTGGTCAGGGGCGACGACGTCTATCCCATCGACTACGCCAACGCCTGCCCGGACGTGTCGGTCACGTCGCTGCACTACTACTTCCCCTGGGCCATGCGGACCATGGTGAAGTGGACCGTATTCTGCCTGGCCACAGGCCGCCGGCCGCGCATCGACCAGGACACGCGCTGCTACTTCGACATCAGCGACCGTGATGACCTCGACTACGGGCAGAAACTCGCCGAGTACCGGCGGCTGGCCGACGCCTACTTCGACGTCGGCGCCTACCGCGACTTCTGCGAGAAGCACCTGCCGGACATCGACCGTCGGGTGCTCGACTGGGTCAGTGGCCCGGCGTTCGACCAGCTGCTCACCGACACCGTGCGGTCGACCTATCCGGCGCACGAGCAGGAGCAGTTCGTCGCGCACTTCCGCGGCCTGGTCGGCCTGTGGGTGAACGACGAAACGAGCCGCCTGTCACCCGCCTGACCGCGTCCAGATGACCTCATCGCCGGACGTCACCGAGGCGGGCACGAAAGGCTCGCCGGCGCGGATATTCAGGTGCCAGCCGTTGTCGAGCACGACGCGCAGCGCGCCGTTCTTGAACGCGACCGCCGACAGGATCTGTGCGCCGCGAGAACGCTCGACTTCTTCATGGCCCAGCTGGCCGAGGGTCTTGGCGTCGTCGGCGGGCGCGGTCTTCGGGCCCTCGGTAAACAACGCGCCGGATCCGACGGCCACCTCCCCCGGCGGCTCCAGCTGGAACCGCACACGGTCCCCCCAGCCGATCTGGGTGACCCGGCTTCCGCGGAGCGGGAGAATCCAGCGGTCCGAGAGCTCCGTTGCCTTATTCGCCATTGCTGGTCAACCCTCTGGCTCATCCGGCAGGTAATCGTAGACGTTACCGATGCTGTCGTCGGCGAAACTCCGTTTGCGCCCGGACCGGCGCCGGCGTGTCGGCTTGCCCGCGCGGCTTCTCAGTCCCGGGGACCAGCCGCCGCTGCCCCGGCGGCTGACCATCGACTGTACGCTTCCTGACCGTTAGCTGAACGCCGCTTGGGCGCCCGAATCCTCTGGGGGAACTCAGCGGATCGTCAGGGTTGGCTTGCAGATCCGGCTCCCATTATCGAAGTAACGCACCACTAAGGCACAAAAGGGGAGCCTTTCCATGAGCACGAACCAGGACCAGCCGAACCCGGCGGGACGCCCGGAGGTCCAGCCGGTCTCTCCGCCTCCACCGCCCTCTCCCGAGTATGTCTCGCGCCACGCGGCGGATTCCGGCGGGTGGAGCAGCAGCGGGGGCTGGACCGGCCCCGGGGGCCCGGCCGGCCCGGGTGGCTGGCACGGCTACCAGGGGTGGGACGACGAGCCGGCCCGCCCGTCCAAGCGCCGGCGCTACAGCCGGGCCGCGGTGGCGGCCGCTGCCGCGTTCGTCGTGGCCGGGGCCGGCACGGCCTGGGGCCTGAGCGCCTCCGGGGCTCTGGCCTCGAGCACGCCGCTCACCACGTCCCAGATCGCGGCCAAGACCGACCCCGGACTCGTCGACGTCGTCTCCTCGCTCGGCTACCAGGGCGCCGAAGCCGCGGGCACCGGCCTGGTCCTGACCTCGACGGGTGAGATCCTGACGAACAACCACGTGATCGACGGCGCCACGTCGGTCAAGGTCACCGACATCGGCAACGGCCGCACCTACACGGCGTCGGTCGTGGGCTACGACAAGACCGACGACATCGCGGTGCTGCAGCTCAAGAACGCTTCGGGCCTGACCACGGTGTCCCTGGGCGACTCGTCGCAGGTCAAGTCCGGCGACAAGGTTGTTGCCCTGGGCAACGCCGGCGGCAAGGGCGGGACCCCGTCGGTCGCGGCCGGCCACATCACCTCGCTGAACCAGGCCATCACCGCGAGCGACGAGGGCGGCGGCGCGTCCGAGCGCCTCACCGGGATGATCGAGACCAACGCGAACATCCAGCCTGGTGACTCGGGCGGCGCGCTCGTGAACACGGCCGGGCAGGTGGTCGGCATCAACACCGCAGCCTCGTCCGCCTCCGAGACCTCGGCCGGGAGCCAGTCCCCGGACCAGCAGTGGCCGTCCGGCCAGGACCCGTTCGGGCAGTCTCCGTCCGGCCAGGACCCGTACGGGCAGTCCCCGTCCGGCCAGGACCCGTACGGGCAGTGGCCATCCGAGCAGTCTCCCTCCGGCCAGTCGCCGTTCGGGCAGTCTCCCTCCGGGGGATCGTCGTCGGGCCAGCCCTCGTCCGGGCAGTCCGTGACGCAGGCCTTCGCGATCCCGATCAACCGGGCTCTGTCGCTCGCCAGCCAGATCGAGGCGAGCCACGCCTCGGCCACGGTGCACATCGGCGCCACCGGGTTCCTCGGCGTGGAGATCGCGTCCCAGGACGCCTCCCAGAGTGGCTTCGGGGGCGGGAGCCAGGGCAGCACCGGGGCGGCCATCTCGGGCGCGCTCTCCGGCTCGCCCGCCGCTCAGGCTGGCCTGGCCGAAGGCGATGTGATCGACTCGGTCGGCGGCCACACGGTGTCGTCGCCCGACGACCTCAGCTCGGTGCTCCAGCAGTACCACCCTGGTGACAAGGTGAGCGTCACCTGGACAGACGGGTCCGGCCAGACCAGTACCTCCACGATGGTGCTGGCCAACGGCCCCGCCGACTGAGATCGGACCGAACTGGGCTGGCCCCGGCCATGAGGCCGGGGCCAGCCCGTTTTCGGCTGTGCCCAGCGGAACGCCCATGCGGTCGAGGCTCCGACCCCCTGGCGTGGGCGGCGGGCTAGCCATCTGGTCCACACAACCATCGCTCCGGCGGCTGGGCTCGAACCAGCATCGACGGGTTAACGGCCCGCTGTTCTGCCGTTGAACTACACCGGATCAAAGCAGCTCAGTCACCCAGCCGGCCTGCTGGATCCGCACATCCAGGTTCCGGCGCGAGTCGGCGATCTGATCTGCTTCGGCCCGCAGGTCAGCTACCCGAACGGCGGAGACCTGCGGCAGTTTGCTGCGCAACTGGGGCGCCCAGGTCATTCCCGTCGCACCAGCCCCGGCGTCGGCAATGGCCGTCACCAGCTTGTGCTGGGCCGCGTACGCGTCCCGGAGCGCGAGGGCGTCGGTAAGCGTAATGGCCGGATCTAGGTCGGTGGCGCTGTTCGTGCGGTCAATCCTGCGCGCCAGCTCCTGCAGCTCACGGATCAGTGCCCGTCCCCTGGCCAGGAGCTCGTCCGCATTCTCCGCTGGCTGCTTGCCTTCCTGGTAGCGGGCCACTGCGGCAGCCCGCGCCGCAATCTGCTCAAGCTGCTTCTTCTTGCTGGCCCGCTCGGCCAGCGCCTCGCCCGGCGTCATGCGCCGGCCCTCTTTCCGCTGCTGTAGTCACTGGCTCGACGTCCACTGCGTAGCGCTCCTCGGATTCGAACCGAGATCACCCAGGGTCTGGGCCTGGTGGCTCTGCCAGTTGGCCTAGAGCGCCATGAGAGCGGATGGCCGGGTTCGAACCGGCGGACCTCTTCCTTGGCCAGGAAGCGCTCTTCCTGCTGAGCTACATCCGCGTCGAGCCCTCGGCCGAATTCGCACCGGCACCCAGAAATTGGGCTACGAGGACATTGGAGCCGCCGTCCGGTGCCGACCCGGACCGCCCGCCTTACGAGGGCGGGGCCGCAGCCGTGCGCGGCGGCGTCGCTGCCCGCCGTGGATTCGAACCACGACCATCCGCGCCCAGAACGCGGCGTCCTGCCAGTTGGACCAGCGGGCATCGGTACGGGAGGCGCGAGTCGAACGCGCATGCCGCGGGGTTTGAGCCCGCGAGGTCTGCCAGTTGCCTCACTCCCGCCTGGTGCGCCGCCAGGGGCTCGAACCCCGTTTCCCTGGATTAAGAGTCCAGTGCTTCACCCGTATAGCTCGCGGCGCCTGGAGCCAACGTTTGCCTTGCCGGCCGCCGAGGTGCTGAGATCGGAAGACCGGGCGATCAGAGGAGGCTGGTGGATGCGGCACATCGGGATCGTTGCGCACAGCGTGCCGGGGGCTGCCCAGTGTTTCCAGGCGGTAGCCCGCTACGGGGAGCAAGAACTCGGCGTCCACCAGCATCCCGACGTCAGCCTGGACTGCATCGCCATGGGACGCAGCATGCCGGCCTGGGAAACAGGCGATTATGACACCATCCGCGCCACCCTCGCCCACAGCGTCGAGCGGCTCGCCCGCTCGGGTGCGGACTTCTTCGTCTGCCCGGACAACACCGCCCATCTCGCGCTTGAGCGTCCCGGCCCCGAGCTTGCCCTGCCCGGACTCCACATCGCCGAGGTCGTGGCCCGGCAAGCCGCGATGGCCGGCCACCGTACGGTCGGGGTGCTCGGCACCCGCTGGATCATGGAGGCCCCGCTGTACCCGCGGACGCTGGCCGCACATGGGCTGCAGAGCCGATCCCCGCGGCCTGAGGACCGGCAGATGATCCAGCAGATCACGTTCGACCAGTTGGTCAAGGGCGTGTTCACCGACGCCGCGCGGAAACGCTTCGTCGAGGTGATCACCCAGCTCGGTGCGGATGGCTGCGACGCCGTGGCCCTGGTGTGCACCGAGTTCCCGCTGCTCATCTCACCGGAAGTCTCGCCGCTGCCTACGCTGGACTCGACCGATCTGCTCGCCCGCGCCGCTGTGAACACCGCCGTCGGCGACCACCTGCCGGTCTGGCGGGGCGGCTCCCCGACGGATTGAGTAGGCCTCCGGAGGGTCACAACACCGGGCTGGTCGGGGCAAACGTGGCCTGACACGGCACCAGTCTGGCCAGGAGGGATCGAACCTCCGATCTCGTGCTCCCAAAGCACGTGCCTTACCACTCGGCTATGGCCAGGCCGTGGACCGCCCCGGGCTCGAACCGGGAACCTTCTCCTTGCGGGGGAGTTGCTCTTGCCAATTGGAGCTAGCAGCCCATGCGGCTGCCCGTTTCTGGGTGTCGGGCAGCCAGAGCAGGCCTTTCGCGGACGTACACATATCCGTCCGCTTATCGGCCTGCCTCGTTCAATTGCGTTCCGCTGTGCAGTTGTCAACTCGCAGGCACATACACCCTTCGGGTGGTGCTTCGCATGGACGGCAGGAGTTGAACCTGCAACCACTGGTTTTGGAGACCAGAGCTCTTCCTGATTGAGCTACGTCCATATGTCCAGATACATGAAAACCGCCCGCCGGGCGTACCCCTGCGAGCGGCTTCCGGAAGATGCTTTTACCCTCTATCCAGAAGCCTCCCCGGCGTCCGGGGTCAGGCACGGCGGCAAGGACGCGGGCATAACGAGAAGCCTCACGCCTCGCTCGAGCGGGTAACCGGACCACGTATTCACTGGGGATTCCTTTCCTTCTCTCTTAATGAGAGTAGGAGCCTCATGCTCACCATGGCAACTGTATTTTGGCGCCGGACGCCCAGGGCCGTCTGACCCCCGCAGTAAGGCCCCACCCCGGGGAAACCATCCCGAGTGCCAGCCGTGCCCAAGTCCCCGCACTGCTCACCGGCTCCAGAAGTGTGAGCGACCCGGCCGGCCGATCTATTCCGCCGGCCGCGCAGCCGCACGTGGCCGTCACAGGAGACGGGTGCCGTCGTGGACGCGTACGAAGGGGCCGTCTCGGTTTAGCGCGTCGGTGACGCGGATGGCGCTGGCCTCAACCATGTCGCGTTGTGCTTCCTCGACGGTGAGCCAGGTTACCTGGCGTGCCTCGTCGGTCGGGTGGCTGTGCCCGCCGATCAGCTCGCACCGGAAAGCAAGGGTGACCACGCCTAGGCTCATATTCTTGTAGACGCCGGTGAGCTGCCCGGCTTGAACCTGGAGCCCTGTTTCCTCGAAGACTTCGCGAGCTACTCCCTCAGATGGTGACTCGGCCAGCTCCAGGACGCCGCCGGGTGTGACCCAGCGGCCGTTGTCGCATCGCTCGATGGCAAGAACCCGGCCGTCGTCACGGAACACGACGCCGGTGACGCTGACAAAGTGACGCGGCGGCTCAGGTGGCATGAGCGTTCATTCTGCACCATCAGCGACAGCGGACCATCGTTGCTCAGTCAGTCTCTCAGCCCCTCGGGAGGGTTGACGACGGGCTTTCGTTCGATTTAACTTACGGTTCGTGGAAACTTACGAAGCGGTGCTGGAAGCGCTCGGAGACAGCACCCGGCGGCGCATCGTGGACGTGCTCAGACGCAGCGGCCCGTCCTCGGTCGCCGAGCTGGCCGCGCGTCTGCCTGTCAGCCGGCCCGCGGTTTCGCAGCACCTGACGGTCCTGCGCCACAGCCGGTTGGTCACCTACGAAGAATCCGGCACGCGCAATGTGTACCGGCTCGACCCGACTGGCCTGAGGGACCTGCGGGCCTGGATGGACGGCTTCTGGCAGGAAGTTCTCGACACCTATGCCGAGGCCGCCAGGAAGGACGCTGCCTCAGGCCGCTCAAAACAGCATGGCGATGAGAAAGGAACTACCCGATGAGTGAGCAAGCGGACGACACCATGCCCATACGCAAGACCGTGACCGTGCCGGTCACGCCGCAGCGCGCATTCGAGCTCTTCACCGCCCGCATCGGCGAGTGGTGGCCGCTCGCGACCCACTCCGTCGGTGAGGACCAGGCCACGGGCGTGGTCTTCGGAGAGGGGATCGGCGGCAGCATCGTCGAGTCGCTCGCCGATGGCACCACGTCGGTATGGGGGACGATTACCGGCTGGGATCCGCCGCATGGCGTCGCCTACACCTGGCATGCCGGAACGCCGGTGACCGAGGCAACCAGCGTCGAGGTGACGTTCACTCCTGGCGAGCAGGGCCATACCGTGGTGGAGCTGGTTCACTCCGGCTGGGACAGCAGGCCAGACGGCTCTGCGGCCCGCGCCGGATATGAGACTGGCTGGACCCCGGTGATCAAGCACTACGCCCGGTTCGTCGTGATATCCGGCCTGCCCGCTCGCGCCAGGTAAGGGCTGGCTCCGGCACGAACGGTGAAGTCGCTCAGCTAGGCGGCTCCGGCGTGCCGTGGGACGCGATAGCCGATTGTGAACGCACGATGTGGCGGGGCGCGCCGGAGGACCTGTGCCGCTAGCCGTGTATCTGCGGGTGCCGTTCATCCCATGGCGCCGCTTGCTCAAGCTGGCTGGCGACCTGGATGAGCACGTCCTCCCGGCCGTATGCGGCGATCAGTTGCACGCCGACCGGCAGGCCGCCGGGGGTCCAGTGCAGAGGAAGGGTTATGGCCGGCTGGCCGGTCATGTTGAATTGTGCGGTGTAGGGGATGAAGCTGGCGATTCGCGCTCCCTCGCCCTCCGGCCCGGCAGCGGTGAACCAGCCCAGTTCGGGCGGGGGTGCGCCAAGAGTCGGCGTCAGCAGCAGGTCATGATCGTTCCACCAGGCTGCCATGCGGCGTGCCCACATCCCGAACCACGCCCGGGTCGCCAGGTAGGGTACGGCGCCCAGTGCCTGGCCGGATCGCCGATAGGCGACGTTACGCGGTTCGATCTCGTCCTCGTCGATGGGGCGGCCGAGCAGCATTTCGAACGCCTGGAACGTCGCTTCGGCGTCGGCGGCGATGATCGTGTTGAAGTGCTGGGGAAATTCCTGCTCGAACATGGCTGCGGGCGAGGACTCGCCCATGTGGTGGCCGAGCGACTCCAGCAGCCGGGCCGTGCTGGCCACCGCGGCGCGGCACTGCGGATCATCGAGGTAGCCCTCCGCGGCTGGCCGGTCGAGCACGCCGATCCGCAGTTGGCCCGGATCGGCGCCGACCTCGTGCGCGAGCGGACGCGGCAGCGGCGGCGCGTAGTACGGGTCGCCCGGCATGGGCATGCTGATCACATCGAGCACGCCGGCGGCGTCACGCACGGTCCGGGTGATGACGCCGTCGATCACACCACCTGCCCATGCTTCCCCGATCAGCGGGCCCTGGCTCACCCGGCCACGGGTCGGCTTCAGTCCTACCAGCCCGCATTCGCTCGCCGGGATGCGGATGGATCCGCCGCCGTCGTTGGCGTGCGCCACTGGCACCATGCCGGCGGCCACCGCGGCCGCCGACCCGCCCGAGGAGCCACCCGTCGAATGAGCGGGATCCCACGGGTTGCGCGCCGGGGGAAAGCTTCGCGGCTCAGTGGTCACTGTGGTGCCAAGCTCCGGCACATTGGTGCGTCCGAGCGGCACGAAGCCGGCCGCCCGGAACTGCTCCGCGAGATAGGACGTCACCGGCCAGGCCATGTCACGCAGCGGCCCGATGCCGAACGCCGTGGGCTCACCCGCGACCGTACAACCAAGATCCTTGAACAGGATCGGCACCCCGCGAAACGGGCCATCGGGCAGGCCTCCGTCAGCCTCCGAGCGTGCCGCATCGAACCGCGTCCTGATCACAGCGTCCAGCTGCGGGTTGACCGCCTCGATCCGGGCGATGGCCGCCTCTGCCAGCTCCTTGGGGCTAATCTCACCGCTGCGGACAAGGCCAGCTTGTGCGGTGGCATCCAGCCACGCGGTCTCGATCATGACTCGCACGCTACCCGTGTGCGCCGTCCTAGCGACAGGCCCGGCCCGCAACTGAGGGCACGACGCCGACCCGGGCCATAACGATCCATCTGCCGCCACAGCCAGCGGCGAGTGGCACCATGCCATCCTGCGTGTCGCTCGCCTGTGTTCTTTCCGTCAGGCCATGGACGGCCGCGTGTCGGTCCAATTGACCATCAGGCGGCGTTCGGCGAAGAGCCACTGTCCGTCCTGCTTGACGAATTCATCTAGATAGCGGATGGACGCGGTCATCAAGGTGCGCTGACCATCCTGGCCGACTGAAAGGTGATGGGCCAAGCAGTAGCTCTCGCCTTTCGCGCGGTCCTTGTTCAGGGCGATCGTGCTTTGCCCGTTGAAGTGCATGGTCGCGACGTAGGTATTGAGGTTGTCGAACACTGGAGCCAGGGAGTCCCGCCCGTGAAGTTCCTGAGTCGGCTCGGTGGCGGTTGTGTCCATGAAGACTATGAAGCGGGTGTCGGGGGTGAACAGTGCCATCTGGCCGCTGGCGTCGCGCTGGTCTGCGCAGTGAGCGTAGGCGTCAATCAGCTCGCGGATCGCTAGCCGGTCGGCGGCCTCCTGCGGCGAGATGGTCGTGTAGGACGTCATCCTCAGTCCTTTCGTGGACTCGTCCTGATGGTTCGACTATATATGAAGGTAGACTTCGAAGGCAACCATCACATCTAGGACCTGCAAGCTCGTACACATTTTGGGAGACGATGGGCAGGTGAGACCTCAAGGCGACTCTTCACCGATCGACCAGGCTGCTGTCGCAGCTCAGCTTCGGGCTGTGACTGTCGGGCTCATCCGGCGGTTGCGGTCGACGGCCAGCCCCGGCGACCTGACGTGGTCGCAAGAGGCTGCTCTGCTCAGGCTGGAGACCGACGGGCCACAAACCACCTCACAGCTGGCCCGGGCTGAGGGAACACGTTCCCAGTCAATGGGCGCGATTG
Organism: uncultured Actinomycetota bacterium; assembly: GCA_963739645.1. Taxonomy (GTDB): domain Bacteria; phylum Actinomycetota; class Actinomycetes; order Streptosporangiales; family Streptosporangiaceae; genus JASHPR01. The sequence goes on along the minus strand of CAVUBM010000041.1, from coordinate 25,444 downwards.
TGGCCATGCTTGAGGCTCAAAGGCTCGTGGAACGAACGGCAGACTCCAGCGACGGCAGGCAGAGCATTGTCACCGTCACCGACGCGGGCCGACGCGCGCTCGACGACGCCAGGGCGGTGAAACAGGACTGGCTGGCCGAACGCCTGACCCACGAGCTAGATCAACACGAACAAGACGTTCTTGCCCAAGCCGTTCCCCTGCTCCAGCGGATCGTCGATTTCACCGGCGAAGATTCACTTGGGCGCTCGGCTGTAGCGGACCCCAATAGGTAAACGTTCGCAACTCCTCAACTTTGTCCTGCGCGAGCTCCAGGGCACCGAGCAGTGCGTCCCGCGATGCTGATGGGCCCGGCTCAGCTCAGCGGCCACCTGGCCCGAAACCAAGAACACCCTGAACCGGCGTGGGTTCAGGGTGTCCTCGATGTCTTGAGAGATCACACGGAAGGTCATGTCGGGTTCGACCCAACGTAGGCCGAGCCGACGGTTTCCTAATCCACGCGGCTCAGGGACATCACTCGTCGCGGTGCGAGCACGAGGCGAAAGCCGAGGTTAGTTTGCGGCTTGGACTGCCTGGGCGGCGGTCTCGATGAGCTGGGCTACGTCGCTGGGGTGGGAGACCATCGCCAGGTGACCCGATGGGATCTCGATGGTGGTGGCGTCCATGCGCTTGGCGAACTGGCGCTCGGCGTCGGGCGGGATCGCCTCATCGTTCTCGGCGACCAGGTACCAGGATGTATGTGATTTCCAGGCGGGGACGCCCATCACGTCCTCAAGCGTGGATGCCGCCAGGGCCTGCTGCACGGCGTACATGACCCGGGCCTGCACCGGGTCAACGTCCGCGGCGAAATGGCTGACAAAGTCCTCTTCCGGCAGCCAGGCGAAGCCCTGCTTGTCGATGTCCAGGTGCGCGAGGGCCGGGGTCGGGGGACCCTGCGCCAGAAGTCCGCCGATCGATTCGCCTTCGTCAAGGCCGAAGGCCGCGATGTAGACCAGGCCAGCGACGTTCGGTGCGTCCGTGCCCAGGGCAGTGATGATCTGGCCGCCGTAGGAATGGCCAGCGACGATGGCCGGGCCGTTCTGGCGGTCCAGTACCTGGCGCAGCCGGGCGACGTCATCGGCCAGGGAGGACTCAGGGAACTGGGGAGCGGTGACGTTGTAGCCGTGGGCCTGCAGCCGCTCGATGACGGCGCTCCAGCAGGAGCCGTCAGCCCACGCGCCGTGCACAAGAACGATATTCGGTTGAGTATTCATGCCGGGAATTCCTTTCCTCGGTGCCGTGTTCACGACACCCCCGTTTCCTGCTGGACTGTTCTGTTCTATTTCGCGCAGGCAGGTCGCTCTTTCCTACGGCACGTGGCTGGTAATCCTCAGGGGTCACATCTTCCTGATCTTCAAGTACTGCCGTATATCCGGCAATGACATGGCCGCCAGCAGCCCGAGGGCCGCGGCGGTGGCCGCCATGGTTACTGCCGTGGTGTATCCGAGTGTTCGCATCGCGTGTCTCCTGTTCTTCAGCTGATCCGTGTCAGCGGTCCCGCGCCGGAATCTCCGGGTCGCGGCGGTGGTACGTCAGTCCCAGTCCCGCGGTGCGGGGATGCCGGCGGTCGGCTGGCTGATGGCGGGACGCTCACGCCCGCCTCGGGACGGCAGCGGCAGGCGCGCTCAGCGCCGCCGCAGCATCATGATGACGAGCACGATGATCACGATCAGGATGATGGTTCCGATGCCGATAAACATGGGGTTCCTCTCGGATGCGCACCGGCCTCGCGGGACGGAGCTGGGTGTACCTGGCTGGCCAGGCGCTGGGGACGTTAGCGGTCCCGGGCCGCGCGGGGGACGCGGTCCGGGGGGCCGCGTCCGCTACTTCTTGAAGACGTCCTTGATTTTTTCGCCGGCCTGCTTGAGGTCGCCCTTGGCCTGATCGGCGCGGCCCTCGGCCTCGAGGGACTCATTGCCGGTGGCCTAGCCGACGCCTTCCTTGGCTTTGCCCGTGGCCGTCTCAGCGGTGTTCTTGACCTTGTCTTCTGCGCTCATCGCGCTGTCTCCCTTTCCTGGGTGCCGCAGGCCTCCGGCTGAGGCCACGCGGGTGACACGTTCGGGGTGGTGATGCCAGAACCGGGCCGGCGCGCTTACGGCCGGCTGCTAGATCAAGGGTCTGGCCCGGAAGCTTGCGCCGGACGCCGGCAGAGTCAGCCGGATGCGCGGCAACGCGAGTGTCAGGGGCGCGGGCCTGGTCATGATGAGCAGGCCGGTGCGCAAGAGTTCCTCCGCTAGCTCCGGGTAGCTGTCCGCCGACGGCGGCTGACTTCCGGTGCTGCCCTCAAGCTACATTGGAATCACAAAACTAGCAATACTTTTCCAGAAATGAATACCTATTGAGAGCGGCACTACGGCCGGCCGGGGGAGCAAGGACCGCGCCGGCTGGAACCTGTCCCGCTCAATTCAACGGCTCGTCGTCGACTCCGGCAGCCAGCAAGGAACGCCGCGCAAGACAGTGGCGCTGCCACCCGAGCTGATCGCTGTGCAGGGATGCTCACCTGGGGGCGAGCCAACGGGTCTGCACCGGTGTCTTGATGAGGTTATGGTGCCGTTGTTTCGGGCCCGTCCGGTCGCTGGCCCTGGTGCTGGGCGGGGGCCGGCTGGGCGGACAGTACGCCGGGGGCGGGGCTGGGCGGCGGCTGCCTGGCTGGGTCGGGTCCGTAGGCGAAGCCAGCTATCGCGGCGAGCGCGGCGAACGCCGCCGCGGCGAGCAAGACGTCGTTGAGCCCGCTGGCGGTGCCGGCGCGGGCGGCGTGGGTGACCGCGGCGCGGGCGGCGGGCGGGACCACGGCGGCTACCCGGGTGCCGGCGCCGGAGGCAACAGCGGCGGCCAGCCGGTGGGCGGCGCCGGGCGGGGCGGGCAGGCCCGCCAGGGCGTGCAGGGTGGCGGTGGTGACGCGGGAGGCGTAGAGGGCGCCGAGCACGGCCACGCCGGTGGCGGTGCCGACCTGGCGCAGCGTGTTCACCAGGCCGGCGGCCATCCCGGCGTGGGCCGGCTTCACCGCCGAAAGCGCTGCCGAGGCCAGGCCGGTGGAGGTGACGCCCAGGCCGATCCCGGCGAGGATGAAGCCGGGCAGCAGCACCAGCCAGCTGGAAGTGGCGGTCAGGTGGGCCATCGAGGCCAGCCCGGCCGCGGCCGCGACCATGGCCACGCCCAGCAGCACCCGCATCGCCACTTTGCCGATCAGCCGACCGGTCAGGAGGGCGACCGCGAAGGAGACCAGCGACAGCGGCAGGAACCGCAGCCCGGCCTGGACCGGGGAGTAGCCCAGGGTGTTCTGCACATACAGCGACAGGTAGATGATCATCCCGATGACCGTCGCCGAGATCGCGAACGCCACGAACCCGGTCGCGGCAAAGCTGCGCCGGGCGAACAGGCGCAGGTCGGCCATGGGCGCGGCGGCGATACGCAGCTCGTATATCACGAACCCGGCAAAGGCCACGGCTGCGGTCACGAACAGGGCCACGATCGCCGGGCTTGTCCAGCCCATCGCGTTGCCGCGGATCAGCGCGAACATCAGCGCGGTCAGCGCCCCGGTGATCAGGGCCGTGCCCACCCAGTCGGCCCGGCCGCCAGCTGGGTCGCGGGATTCGCGCAGCCGGGCCACCCCGCCCGCGAACGCCGCCACGCCGATAGGCAGGTTGATGAAAAAGATGGACCGCCAGCCCAGTGTGTCGGTCAGCACCCCGCCGGCCAGCGGCCCGATGGCGGTGGCGCCGCCGATCGTGGCGCCGAAGGCGCCCAGCGCCCGGGCCAGGGCGGCGCCGGAGAACTCCGCGCGCAGCAGCGGCGTGCCGGTGGCGAACAGCACCGCGCCGCCGACTCCCTGCAGCGCGCGGAACAACTGGAGCGCCAGCGCGGTCGGGGCCAGCGCACACGCCAGCGACCCGGCGGTGAAGATGACCAGGCCGGCCAGGAACAGCCGACGCCGGCCCAGCCGGTCACCCAGGGTGGCCGCCGGCAGCAGCAGCACGGCCAGCACCAGGGCATAGGCGGCGCTCACCCACTGCAGGTCCGGCAGGCTCGCCCGCAGATCCCGCTGAATCGACGGCAGCGCCACGCTCACCACGGTGATATCCAGCAGCAGCATGAACACCGCCGTGCACACCAGGACCAGGGTCCACCGCTGCCGCGACGACGTCTCCGGGAGTTCAGCCATCTGCCTCACCACCTAAGCCTGAATCCACCGTGTGATTATGGACTGGGTTGGGTGTGTTGACGCGAAAGGTGCCCTCTGAACTGGGACGATGGGAGTTGCTGACGCTTCCGTCGTTCCGTTGGAGAGGACACCTCGCAAGTGCGATTGTTACATGATCTGGCCAAGACGCACGCGTTGTTTGATGAGGCGAATCTGGTGTCGCGGGCCGGGCTGGTCCCGGTGATGGCCCTGGCGCAGCGCTGCGGCCTGGCGGAGCTGGCCGGCGGCCATGTCCGGATCAGCCGCCGGGCCGGAGGGAACGCCGGGCTGAAGGTGAGCTGCCTGGTCGCCGGGATGGTCGCGGGGGCGGACTGCATCGATGACCTGGACTTGCTGCGGCACGGCGCGATGCCGGTTTTGTTCGGCGGATTGCGGGCGCCGTCCACGCTGGGGTCGTTCCTGCGGTCGTTCACCTGGGGCAACGCCCGGCAGGCGGAGGCGGTGCACCGGGAGTTGCTGGCTGTGCTTGCCCGGCGGGCGCCGCTGCTGCCCGGCAAGGACGTCCTGGCGTTCGTTGACGTCGATTCCCAGCAAAAACGGGTATTCGGCTATCAGAAGCAGGGGGCGGCGTTCGGGTTCACCAAGATCGGCGGCAAGAGCCTGCTGGTGCGCGGCCTGAACGTGCTGGCCGCCACGATCAGCACCCCGCTGGCGGCGCCGGTGATCGCCACCACCAGGCTGCGCGGCGGCAGCGCCGGCTCGTCCCGCGGCGCCGCGTCGTTCCTCACCGAGGCGATCGGCACCGCGCGGGACACCGGGTGCAGCGGCACGATCGTGGTGCGGATGGACTCGGCGTATTACAGTTCGGCGGCCGTGCAGGCCGTCCGCCGGGCCGGGGCGTTCTTTTCGGTCACTGCGCAGCTGAACGCCTCCGTCAAGGCCGCGATCGCCGCCATCCCGGCCACGGCCTGGACACCGATCGCGTATCCCCGGGCGCTGTGGGATGACCAGCTGCGCTGCTGGGTCTCCGACGCCGAGGTCGCCGAGGTGAAATACACCGCGTTCGCCGCACACCCGAGCCGGGACCGGGCGCCCGTTCCGCTCACCGCCCGGCTGATCGTCCGCAGGGTCCGCGACATGAACAAAAATGCTGGTCACGTGCAGCAGGAGCTGTTCGCGGCCTGGCGTTATCACGCGGTGTTCACCGACAGCCCGTTCGAGATGATCCAGGCCGAGGGGCACCACCGCGACCACGCCATCATCGAGCAGGTCTTCGCCGACTGGAACGACGGCCCCCTCGCGCACCTGCCGTCCGGATCGTTTCCCGCCAACGCCGCGTGGCTGGCCTGCGCCGCGATCAGCGCCAACCTGCTCCGGGCCGCCGGCACGCTGGCCAGCCTCGCCTACGCCAAGGCCCGCGGCGCCACCATCCGCCGCGACCTCATCGACGTCGCTGCCCGCACCGCCCGCCACGGCCACGGTCATCTCACCTTGCACCTGCCCGAAGGCTGGCACCGCGACCAGGAATGGCAGAACCTGTTCGAAGCCGCATGCGGGCCACCCTCCACCGCGGCCTGACCAGCCCCAAACCGGTCACCGCACCCCCAACGCCTCCCGGCGCCCCGGCCCAGCAAGCAACCCAGCCACCAGGACACCCCGCAAAAACGTGAGCGGCCAGACAACCACGCCCACGCCAACTCCCAAGATCATCCGCCCGTCAGCCCATCCAAAGAAATGATCACCCCGATATACGCGGTGGATCGAGGCTAAGCGGGGGCCGCTGTCATGGCGGCTGCGGTCAGCAGGCGTTTCCAGAAAGGCGAGTGCTCACATCACTATCTGTGTTAGTGAACGCGCACTCTACTGTCAAGAGGCTCGTCGCACGCGCAGAAGACGATCATGCCGACCCCGGCGCGCCAGCACATCCTTGACGCCGCCTTGAGCCTGGTCCAACGGCGGGAATCGGGCGGGCTTACCGCTACCGAGCGCTCCATGCGGCGGTTGCGCCACCCGTCAGGAGACCGCAGCCTTCACCAGTTCGACAACCTTCTGCTCTACCGCAGGGCTCCACTTCTGCAGCGCGAACGACACGGGCCACAGGTCCCCGGCGTCGAGGTTCGCAGGGTCCTGGAACTCCAGTGTTGAATACCGGGTGTTAAATTTGCCCGAGTTCTTGAAGCAGACGACGACCTTGCCTTCCGCGTTAGCGTAGGCGGGCATCCCGTACCAGGTCTTCGGCGACAGCTTCGGGGCGGTAGCACTCACCGTCGCATGGACGCGCTCGGCGACCGCACGATCCTCCGGCGCCATCTTTGCGATCGAGTCGAGGACCGCCTGCAGCCCGTCGGCCTGTTTGGCGCCCTTCTTGCCCTCAGCGCGCAGCTCTGCGGCGCGCTGCTTCATCGCGGCACGCTCTGCAGCAGTGAAGCCTTCGGACCCGGTCTGGGAACTCTTCGCGGCCATTGTCACCCTACCTTTCGACCCCCTTAGGCTCGGCGCGATACCGGCCAGTTGAACGAAAGGCTAGGCCCGTCGCGACCGCTGGTGCTTCTCGATTCGTGATCGATGCGGCGACCCGCCGCCGCGTTGTGAGCAGCGACGCTCTGTACCGAGGGATCGTCCGGATCTGCCGCGCAGTGGTACGTCGCCGAGCTGGAGCAGTGGTTCCCGCTAGCCGGCCTCGAGCCAGACGGGTTAAGCCTTCTGGCCACGAGGCGGCCTGCAGGCAGCCGCCTGTCCCGCGGACTGGTACCCGGCCGATCACTCGCCACCGCGTCTTAAGGCTACGGTGGCCGCGAACCCGCAGCCCAGTGAGCGCTCGTCTGACACGTATCGGACCAAGCGGCCGGGCGGGGTTATCCTCGGCTGGTGATCGTGGCTACGGGAGCGGAGCCCGCGGCCGAATTGGTCGGCCGGTCGGCCGAGACGGGGCGTATCGATGCGATCCTCAACCGTCTTGGGCGCGGTGGCGATGCACTGCTCATCCTTGGCGACCCGGGCATAGGTAAGTCAGCGCTGTTGCATCACGCACGGCTGCGCGCCGATGCCGCGGGGATTCGATCGCTGGTGACCGTGGGTGTCGAGTCGGAAGCCGAGCTTGCGTTCGCCGGGTTGCATCAGCTGCTTCAACCGATCCTCGGGATCAGAGAGGTGTTGCCCGATCGGCCCCGGCGCGTGCTTGAGGCGGCGTTCTGCATCGCCGGCGACCTTGAGCCCGACCCATTCCGGGTGGCGCTGGCGGCGCATCAACTGGTCTGCGAAGCGGCGGAGTCCGCTCCGCTGATCCTGATTGTGGATGATGCGCACTGGCTCGATCAGTCCTCCCTCGGGGCCCTGGCTTTCATCGCCCGACGGTTGGAGTTTGAATCGGTGGCGTTCCTGGCCGCGGCTCGATCTGGATATCCGACGAGACTGGCGGAGGGCGGGCTCTCCACGATTGAGCTGAGGCGGCTGAGCGCCGAGGCAGCGGCCAACCTCCTGGATCGCGGAGCGCCGGAGCTCCATCCGGTCGTGCGGGCCCGGGTCCTCGCAGCGGCCGCCGGGAATCCGCTAGCGCTGGTCGAGCTGGCGCGTTCGCTGCCACAGGAATCAGGCATTCACGAGCAGCTGTCGTTCCCGGCCCTGCCTTTGACGGTGCGTCTCGAGCGGGCGTTCACCGCCCGGCTCGATGAGTTGCCTGCGCACACGCGCGTCTGCTTGCTGGCCGCGGCGCTGGACTGGCGGCCTTCGCTCGATGAGGTCATCCGCTGCGCGGCGACGGTCACCGGAAACGTCGTTCCGGTTTCGGCGGTCGACCCGGCGGTTGAGGTTGGCTTGGTTGAGATTGATGCTCTGGAGCTGCGCTTCCGTCACCCGCTCATCCGATCGGCGCTGCGGCAGAAGGCAACCGTGGCGCAAAGAATCGCGACGTATGCAGCTCTGGCCGAGGTCGTCGTTGATCCAGAGCGCAAGTTGTGGCATCGGGCGATGGCGGCGGTCGGGTATGACGAGGACCTTGCGGCTGACCTCGAAGATTACGCCGAGGCAGCGCGGCGGCGCGGGGCTATGACGGTCGCTGCCCCCACGCTTGAGCGGGCGGCGGCGCTGACGGCAGAGCCGCGAAGGAAAGGCAAGCGCCTGGTGCGGGCGGCTGAAGTGGCCGACGAGCTTGGGCTTGCGGATGTCGCCCGCCGTCTGCTGCAGCAGGCCGACTCGCTAGAACTCGAACCGCTGGAGACGGCACGCCTCGCCTGGCTGACGCAGATGATCAACGGTGACGTTTGGTTCGAGAAAGGGGCCGCGAGGATCTTCGTCAGCATCGCCGGCCAGATGCTCTCGGGCGGTGACGCGGACATGGCGCTGCGCTCGCTCGTGCCGATCGCTCATCGTTGCTGGTGGACGCGTACTCAGAACAGAACTCGGGGCTATCTCGTTGACACCGCCCAGGGCATGGGCGCCGCTGACGACGATCCGCGCCTGCTGGCGGTGATGGCTATGGCTCATCCTGAGGTGACCGGTCCCTCGGTCCTCCGGCGTATCTCGGGGATCGAGCCGCAGGAGCTTGCCGATCCCCTTGGCGCGATGTATGTCGGCATCGCGGCAGAAAAGGCCGGAGATTTCGCGCTGGGGGCCCGGCTCCTTGGCCGGGCGATCAATCGTCTCCGGGAGCAGGGCAGGCTGGGGATGCTCACCCAGGCCCTCGTTCACTATGCCTGGGCGGCCACTTATTCGGGCGACTGGGGTGCGGCCGCCGCGGCCGCCGCGGAGGCGGCCAGGTTGGCCGCTGACACCCGCCAGCCGCAGTTCGGGGTCACGAGTGAGCTGCTCTCCGCAGTCGTTGAAGGCCTGCGGGGGCGCGACGCCCACCTTGACGAGCTGCTCGCCGCGCCGGAGCAGATGCTCGTGGCCACTAACAGCGGGCCCATGCTCGCGCCGGCGCACATGGCGCGGGCCGCGAGCGCACTCGGCGACGGACGCCACGAGGATGCCTTCCGCCAGCTATGGCCGGTTTTCGACGAATCCGCGCCCGCGTTCCATCGCTTCATGCGCTGGCCGGTGGTGCTCGACCTGGTCGAAGCCGGCGTGCACAGCGGAAACTCCAGCCGGCTGACCGGGGTTCTGCTGGATTTGGAGGAGGTCGCCAGACGCGCGCAGCCGCCGATCTTGGTCGCCGGATTGACGAGCGCGAGGCCGCTATTGGCCGACGACCGCGAAGCGGAGGCGTTGTTCGCCGTGGCGCTAGGACAAGCCGCAAGCGGGCATCCGTTCCTGCGCGCGCGGACGCTCTTTTCGTTCGGCCGGTGGCTGCGCCGCCGGCGCCGTAGCACCGAGGCGCGTCAGCCCCTTCGGGACGCTATCGCGCTTTTCGACGCGCTGGGGGCGACGCGTTGGAGCGAGCGGACACGACATGAGTTGCGGGCGACAGGCGAACGGATCGGACAACGGGTTCCTGACGCCCGAGACCGCCTCACCGCCCAGGAGCTGCAGATCGCCCAGCTCGCCGCTCAGGGCTTGACCAACCGCGAAATCGGAGAGCGGCTCTTCCTCTCGCACCGCACTATCGGCGGCCACCTGTACCGGATTTTCCCGAAGCTTGGGATCGCCGGGCGCGCACAGCTGCGCGACGCTCTCCTGCACGCCACTGGCGAACTCTCAGAACGAGTCACCTGACTCAAGCGAAGCCCGGCCCGGCCCGGGCACGGTGGAGCGTGCACCGCCGCCCACCATAGGAGTCCAAATGAGCGAGCTGCCGAACATAGTCCTCGTGCACGGCGCCTGGGCCGACGGATCCTGCTGGAGTGACGTCATCAAGGCCCTCCAGTCGGACGGCTACCAGGTCACGGCTCCCCAATTCCCCGAGACCTCACTCGCTGCCGATGTTGCGCGGCTGCGGCAGGTCCTCGGCCGGCAGGACGGCCCGACGATTCTCGTGGGCCATTCCTACGGTGGGCAGATCATCACGGCCCTCGGCGCTGATGAACCGAAGGTCGCCGGGCTCGTGTACATCGCCGCGTTCGCGCTCCAGGAGGGGGAGTCGTTGGGCGCGCTCCTTGGCGGGGGACCACCGCAACCCGCGCTGGCCCACCTGATCGTCGACGAGCAGGGGTTCGGATGGCTGCCCGAGGCGGACTTCGTCGACCATTTCGCCGCCGACGTCGACCCGACGAAAGCTCGCGTCCTGTGCGCGGTACAGCAGGGCATTTCGATGAGCACGTTCGAGGACGTCATGGGTGAGCCCGCGTGGAAGTCGCGACCGTCGTGGTACCTGGTCGCGACCGGTGACCAGGCCATCCCGCCGGACGCCGAGCGGATGTTCGCCAGCCGGATGGGCGCAACAACGATCGAGGTCGCGTCGAGCCATCTCGCGATGGTCTCCCATCCGCATGCTGTCACAAAGCTGATCAAGGAAGCCGCGGACACCATTCGCAGCGGCTCGGCCTAGTAGCAGGCCGCTGGTCGGCTGCGGGGATGAGTCCAGCGGCTCGCGTCGAGGAACCACGCGCCCAAACGCGGTGGGCCCTCGCGGGGCCCACCGTCCACGGCGCAGCCTCCAGCACCACCGCCACATAACAGGAAGGGCTACGCAATGCCGATGATCGACGTCTACGCTGCCGCCGGCACCTTCGCCGACCAGCACAAGCTGGCAGCGGACCTGGCCGGCACTCTAATGCGCATCGAGCAGGTACCCGACATCCCCATGTTCCGCAAGAACACCGCCGCGTTCATCCATGAGCTGCCGGCCGACTCGCTGTCCAACGTGGACGGCGACAGCACCTATGTCCGGGTGCAGGTCCTCACCAACGCAGGCGCGCTCGACCGCGACAAGCAAATCGCTGTCGTCCGGCAGTTCACCGACCTCATCGCCGGGGCCGCCGACGACCCGGCCCTGACCGACCGGACCTGGGTACTGCTCAGCGAGGCACCCGACGGCGGATGGGGCCTAGCCGGGCATGCCAATACCAACGCCGAACTCGTCGCAGCAGCCCGCGCCCAGATCGCCCAGCTCTCCGCCGCGCAATCCGAGACAACCACCGACTAGCCTCGGGCTTTCGCCGGTGATCGGCTAACCTTGATCGTTTGCATATAAAAAGTGCCTTTGGCCTGGGAGAATAGGGCTTGTCGAGAGTCCTGTCCGCACCAAACCGAAGGCACTTATCCCGTGCAGAATACCGCGCGCCGATCCAAGATCACTGTGTCCGCTGATGGAGAGGGGCTGGTATCGCAGGCGGGGGCGTTACTGCTGGCCGAGGCGTTGCGCGTCACGGGGCTGGGCAAGGGCCTGTCGGCGGGGCTGGGCCGGTGGCGGGCGGCCCGGGCGGTGCATGACCCGGGGAAGATCCTGGCCGACCTGGTGGTGGCGCTCGGGCTGGGCGGGGACTGCCTGGCCGATGTCGCGGTGCTGCGCGCCCAGCCAGAGCTGTGCGGGCCGGTGGCTTCGGACCCGGTGGTGTCCCGGCTGGTCAGCGCCCTGGCGGCGGACGCGCCGCGGGCGCTGCGGGCAATCCGCACGGCACGCGCCGCCGCCCGGGAGCGGGCCTGGGCACTGGCCGGCGAGCGCGCGCCCGGCGCGGACGGGTCGCTGATCCTGGTGGACATCGATGCCACGATCGTGCTCGCGCATTCGGAGAAGGAAAAGGCCGCGCCGACGTGGAAGAAGACGTTCGGGTTTCATCCCCTGGCGGCGTTCGCCGATCATGGCGCCGGGGCGGCCGGGGAGGCGCTGGGCATTATGCTGCGGCCCGGCAACGCCGGATCCAACACCGCGGCCGAGCACATCGAGGTGACCCGGCTGGCGCTCGCGCAGCTGCCCCGCCGCCAGCGGCGGCGGGTGCTGATCCGCACCGATTCCGGCGGTGGCACCCACGACTTCCTGGCCTGGCTGGCCACCCCCGGCCGCCGCCTGCACTACTCGGTGGGCATGACCATCACCGACGAGTTCGCCGAAGCCATCCTCACTGTCCCGGACCGGGTCTGGGAACCGGCCTATGACGCCGGCAGGCAGGTGCGGCCAGGTGCGTGGGTCACCGAGCTCACCGGCCTGCTGGACCTGACCGGCTGGCCGGAGGGCATGCGGGTGATCGTCCGCAAAGAACGCCCTCACCCCGGCGCGCAGCTGCGGTTCACCGACATCGGCGGGCACCGGTTCACCTGTTTCGCCACCGACGCCACGTCCGGCCAGCTCGCTGACCTGGAACTGCGCCACCGCCAGCGGGCGCGCTGCGAGGACCGCATCCGCGCCGCCAAAGACACCGGGTTGCGCAACCTGCCCCTGCACAGCTTCGCCCAGAACCAGATCTGGTGCGAACTCGTCGCGATGGCCTGCGAGCTGACCGCCTGGATGCAGATGCTCGCCCTCGACGGCCCCGCCCGCAGCTGGGAACCCAAACGGCTGCGGCTGCGGCTGTTCTCCACTGCCGGCCGCATCGCACGCGGCGGGCGGCGGCTGCGGCTGCGCCTCGCGGCGACCTGGCCCTGGGCTACCCAGATCACCGCCGCGATCACCCGCCTGCAGGCCCACGCGCCCGGCTGACCAGCACAAAACCGCCCCTACGCCAGGAAGGACAGCCCAGGGCCCGTGGAACCCCGCCCACCCGGCGCGACAGCCGGGCAGCCCGCCACGGCCAAGCGCTGAAAATCAGCCAACGTCCGAAGCCTCAGCCGGACAATTCAAGATCGCGAAACATCGACATCAGCACATCCGCCAAGGTCGAGCCCGGAGAAGCATTTCCTGGCGCAGGCCGCACCTAGACAAGGGACCGGACACGGACGCGCGCTGCCACGACCGTGGCTCGGTCGAGCCGGCCGCACTCATCCGTGCCGTTCGCCGCCATAACGATCAGATTCCTGTTCGAAGCCAGCCACGGCTCCAGCAAAGACAGCCACCAGCAATTCGTTGGACTACCACTCGCGAAGAAAGAGCCTGGGGGGAAGTTATGAACGCCGACACGCCCTCCCAGATCATGGCCGAAGGCATCAAACAAGAGAAGATCAGACGCGCCATGCTCGCAGGCCCGTCCTGTGTCACCAGCGAAGCGACCGTGGCGGAGCTGAACCTGGACGGCAGCATGACCGTCCTTCGTCCCGGCACCGGGCGCCAGGAGGCTTGGGAGGACTCTCCGGCCGGCTGGCCGCAGCAGTGGCCCGCCTGACTGGTCACCAGTCGCCGAGTGACCGGGCGGCCGCCCGATATCTCAGTGGACACGCCTGGACGCAGGCCGGCCGGACGACCTCGGGGCCGGCCCTCATCGAGGATGACCCGGCCGGGACACCACCCCGCCGTCGCCAGGCAGCTCATCGTTTCCTGCACAGGCCCGGCGGCCAGGCGTAGTTCAGCGCGCAGTCAGCGAGCCGCCAGCCGCCGCGCGAGATGCAGCAGTGGATCGCTGAGCATCCGGAAGAAGACCCCGTCGGTTGCGGCCCTCGCGCGCCGCGCCGGCCTCGGAGCGCCAGTTCGCCCGCGCCTTCGCCGCCGAGGTCGGCGTGACCCCTGGCCGACACGTCGACCACACCAGGATCGGGGCTGCCCGCCGCCACTTGGAAGACACCACTGACGGCACCGAGGAATCCGCCCACGCATGCGGCTATGGCACCCCAAGGCGATGCGCCGTGCCGCCTCAAGGCGCTCGGCGTCAGCCCTGCCGAGTGCTGCCGCCGATTCCGGCCCCGCATTACCCGCACCCCCAAAGGAGCTGTCATACAGGTACTAACCGCCATCCGCGATCGCTTCACCATTCTGGCGTCAGGCCGGATGTATCAGGGTGACGACCGGGGAGCTCCGTCATAGGGATGTCGCCGATAGACCCGAACGCCGGGAAATGGGGAATCATGCCAGCTCGCTGGGTACCGGCCTTGGCCGCCGCTGTCGTTCTGCTGCTGGCTGGGTGCCGGGGAGGTCCAGTGCAGCAGCCGGCGCCGGAGAACACCCCCCGGTTCCTGCTCGCGCTCAGCGGTGAGGCGATCGCCACCTATGCCGTGAACGTCACCGAGCTGCCACACGGCCCGACCTGGCGTCCCTCCGGTGACAAGGGGGACCTGCGCCCGGTCCGGTACACGGTACCTAAGAAGGGAGCCCGGGAGATCCTGCCGGACCCGGGCTCCAGACTCGCGTTCGTGCTCACCGGGGGCTTCGGGCTTTCCATCTTCCGCTTCGATGCCCAGAACGGGGCTCTGGCCCTCCTCGCGGAGAACGCGCCACTGGGCGGCCCGACCACCACGGGCGCGAAGCCGTCCGCCATCGCCCTGGACCCGTCCGGGCGTTACCTGGTGGTCGGGTTCGTGCGCGGCAACGGTTCTCTGGCAAAGACCATGTGGATCAAGAGCTACGAGATCAACCCGGAGACGGGAGAGCTGACTTACCGCGCGGCGGCCACCAGCGGGATATCCGTCGTCGATGTCAAATTCGACCCCACGGGGAAGTACCTCTACGCCAGCAGTCTCACCAGCAGCGACGTCCGGGCATACGCGTTCGATCCACAAAAAGGCACACTGCTGCCCGTGGGCTCGCCCCAGCCGGTCACCGGTTCTGGGGACCTGGCCGTCGACCCACACGGTCCTTACCTGTATGCGGCCGAGCGGGGGACAACGCTGGCCGGCCAACGGATCGTTGTGTTCAAGCGCCAGGCCGACGGATCACTGACGCGGGCCTCAGCCACGGCAGTGCCCGGCGAGCCGAGACAGCTGACGATCCACCCGTCGAGCGGATATCTGTACGTCTCAACGTTCGTTGTGCCAAACACCGGCGGTGCCAACTGCCTCTGCGTCTTCCACATTGATCCGGCCACCGGCGCGCTGGGCGGCGCGCTTCAGGCACTTCCGGTGCAATCAGAAGGTGTGAGCATCGACCGGGCGGGCGAGTTCATGTACGTGCCTGGCCGTTTCCTCCGGGTGATGGAGATCGACCCGGCCAAGGGCACGCTTGCCGAGGTATCGACGGTGCGCAGCATCACCGGATCGTTCTTCACGGCGCTGAGTTACGGATCACGCCCGGTGCAGTTCCAGCCACGGTACATGTTCGTCACCAACCGCCAACTTGGCGGCGTGGCCGGGTATGCGGTGAACCTGGGCAACGGCGCACCCGAACCGATCAACAGCTCAGCGAGCGTACCGCAGCCTATGGCGATCGCCAGCGATCCAGATGGCCGGAATCTGTATGTCACCAGCGCAGCCAACTCGCTGACCAGCTTCCGGGTTGAGAGCGACGGCAAGCTGACATCCCTTGGCACCGCCGCGCTGGGGCCATTCACCACACCCTCGCTCGAGCCAGCCTCCATGGCGGTCGACCCATCCGGGCGCTTCTTGTTCATCGCTTTGCGGCTGACCACCGACCTGCTCATCGCCGACAGAGACCCGGATACTGGCGCGATCACCATCAAGCCGTCGTCCTACGTGACACTCGGGTTCGGCTGCCGGCCCTCGCGTGTCACTATCGACCCGGCCGGCCGCTTCACTTACGTATCGTGTGTGAACGGCGGCACGGTGTTGTTGCGGACCCAGCCGCTCGGCTCACCGAAGGTCGACGGGACGTTCGCAGGCGCTAAAGAAACGGTGGCGACCGACACGGCGGGAAAATACTTCTACTCGCTGGACAAAAAGAACAACTGGGTAAGCAGCTACTTGGTGGAAGTGTCCGGCCAGGTGTTCAAGCTGTCGGATACTCGCGGAACCGGGAGCGAGCCAGTTTCCGTCGCCGTGGACCCGCTCGGCCGGTTTCTCTACACGGCCAACCGGACTGACAAGACCATCACGATGCTCCTGATGCGCGACGACGGCTTCGACGTCGGCACCACAATCCCTGCGCCAGCCGGGACGACGCCGGCCGCGATCCAGGTCGATCCGTCCGGTCAGTGGCTGTACCTCCTCCCCGAACAGGGGGGTGCCGTGTCGAGGTTCAGCATCAATCAGCAGACCGGCGATCTCAGCTTCGCGGCCACTTCCCCGGCCGGTCCCGCTGGCTCCACCGGAGGCGAGCTGCTGCTGACCCAGAGCATCTGGTAGCGGATGCAGCCCACGCCCCCGACATGGGGCCGCGCTACGGCTGGGCCGCCGATGAGCGGGCGGGTTCAACGCGATGCGTCCCGCAGTTTCCTCGACGGTGACGAAGACGGAGGAGGGATGACCAGCTCACACACGGACTCCAGCGCAACGCGTCGGCCTGGCGTCCGTACTGTTCATGTCGGTCACCAACATCGCATCCGCCGCGGCGGCTCAATATCGGGGAGCCCCCTCGCCGGCCACGCCCGAGCTGGTCCCCCGCTTCCCATTGTCCGGCGTCAGCCGGAACCCGCCAGGGGCGCTTCGCGTCGCTGCACGATGGCCTGCGGCCCTTGACCGAACCCGGCCGAGAGTCGCTGGTTTCCAGCAGCTACGGGGGGATTCGAGTCATACGACAGAGCCGATCAGGTCAGGCGGCGCTGTCGGGACTGAGGCGATCAGCCCGGCCGCCACATGGTGTTGACAACGGGTGCACCCTCCGGCAGGCCCAGGGTGCCGGTGACGTGGAAACCGAAGTGCTGGTAGAGCGGCACGTTTTCCAGCTTCGAGGATTCGAGGTAGGCGGGCAGTCCCTCCTCGTCGCACCGCCGGAGCCGCGAGCGCAGGAGGGCTGCGCCGACCCCGTATCCTTGCCGGACCGGATCGACCCCGATGATTGCCAGATACCAATGCGGCTCTTTGCGCGGATGGGCAGAGACCGCCACGGACTGATACTGCGAGACGATGACGAGACGACGGCCGAAGGCCCGCAGATAGCCGGGGAGGGCGGACACTTCGGTCCCTGACCAGGCGCCCGGCGGGAACCACACGGCGGCTCCGGCTACGCGCCCGTCGGCACAGGCCACTTCCACTGCGCCGTGGCGAAGCGACTCGTGGTGCAGTTCGGTCACGAAATAACGTCGCAGTCGCCGATGCCGCGAGCCCTCAGCTGGAAAGAACCAGCCGAACACCGGATCGTCATGGAAGGCGCGGGCGAGCATCTGAGCGGTCTCCGTCGCATCTCCACGCCCGGCCACCCGTACCTCAACACCAGCCACGCACATCAGCGTAGGCCGCTACCGGATTCCGCGGCTCGCCTGCGAAACGAAGGACCGACTCCCGGGCGGCTGTGCGATTTCCGAATCAACCGGGCCGGAGGCCCCGAGATCCGAGCCTTGAGCCCCGCCCTCATCCATGCCTGGATGAACACGACTGCGACCCGCCGCCGGCCGCTGGACCCGCGCCATGATCAGCAGGCCGACTCCCGCCGCCAGCGCGCAGGCCGCCGACGCCACGGTGAACAGCGCCAGTCCCCGGTGTCGACGCTGAAGAACGACACGCGGTCAGGGCCAGGGTCGTCGCCTGCCGGCCCGGCGATGCGCCGGGCGAAGCTTTGCTCGCGTAGCCACCCGGGTGCTGGTAGTCATCACGTGCTCCAGTCAGAGACTTTCCTGAACGCGATAGGCGCTGCTCGATCGGGATTTGTCTTTGGCTGCTGGCCCTGGGCGGCACCTCGCCGAGCTCAGCCACCTCGACGCCGCCGTCACGGGCCAGGCTCGGGCAGTCCTTGGCCAGGCGGAGCGCCTCGTCCAGGTCCGCGGCGGTGATCAGCGAGTAGCCGCCCAGCTTGGTGTCCGGGCCGCAGTTGCCGACCGCGCCGGTCTCGAGGCCCGGCTTGCCGATGTCGGCGACGTGGCTGCCCAGGCCGTCGAACCAGGACCTCCAGGCTGCGGCCGACTCCGGCGTGCGGACGGCGTCGGGCGCGGTGCGGTAGGTGAAGACGAAGTTCGCCATCGATCTGCTCCTTGCTCGTGGCCCCAACCTTCTGGCTGGCTGGGCCGGTCACTGGGGCAGATACCGGCCTCGCACCAAAGTGGGCGGCCCGCGAGCGCCCACTTCGCGTCCGCGGCGATGTCGGTATCAGCGCAGGCATGTCCGCAGCGGGGGGCAGGGATGCGAGGGTGGAACGGTGAGCACAGAGCTGATCGACCGGGCCAGGTCCGGGGACGAGACCGCGTTCCAGGAGCTGGCCGGCCCGTACCAGCGGGAGCTGCAGGTGCACTGCTACCGGATTCTCGGCTCGGTGGCGGACGCCGATGACGCGCTGCAGGAGACCCTGGTCACCGCGTGGCGGAACCTGGGGCAGTTCGAGGGGCGCGCCTCGGTCCGGACCTGGATGTACCGGATCGCGACCACCCGCTGCCTCAACATCCTGCGATCGGCTAGCCGGCGCCCCGCGATGACCCTGCCAGCAGGCGTCGAGCCGCCCGAGCCGTCCCGGATCAGCGAGGTGCTCTGGCTCGAGCCGTATCCGGATCTGCTGCTGGAGGAGTTGCCCGACGCGTCAGCCGGGCCAGGAGCCCGATATGAGGCCAGGGAAGCCATGTCGCTGGCGTTCGTGACCGCGCTGCAGCTGCTGCCGCCCCGCCAGCGAGCCGCGCTAATCCTGCGCGACGTTCTGGACTTCCCGGCCAGCGAGGTCGCGGGCATGCTGGACACCACCGAGCAATCCGTGACCAGCGCGCTCAAGCGGGCCCGGTCCACACTGAGCCGGGAGTTGCCGTCCGCCGACACCGAACCGCCGCCGTCTCCCAACTCGCCCGCCGAGCGGGAGCTGGTCGCCCGGCTGGTGGAGGCGTTCGAGACGGCCGACGTCGACGCTATCGTGGCCCTGATGACCGAGGACGCCTGGCTGCGGATGCCGCCGGTGGCCTTGGAGTACCAGGGCCGCAAGCTGGTCGGCGAGTTCTTCTCCGTCGTGGCGTTCCGCCAGGGCCGGCGGTACCGGCTGATCCAGACCCGGGCCAACAGCCAGCCCGCGTTCGCGGTCTACCTGCGCGACCCGGTCAACGGGCTCTGCCGGGCGTTCGGGCTGCTCGTGGTCACCCTGTCCGGCAGCCGGGTCAGCGTGCTCACACGCTTCGACAACGCCACGCTGTCACCCTTCGGCCTGCCGCGCACCCTGGCCGACTGAGGCTGGCTGGGCCCACTCGGCATGCCGACCGGTTCTGCACGCAGCCGTCTTCCTCTCGTACGATTGTCCAGTTCCTGGCCGCCACGTTCAGGGCGCCTGACGGCGTCGCTGCGCGTATCGGCTGATGCCCGACCCTGGACCCGGCACCCACTCACCAGGATCTCGGCGCCTGCAGAAGACGGAGCAAATTAGTCCTCGTACCGGCTCCGCAGAACTGCCACTTCAGGTGGCACTGTCATGCGATGCCGGAGGTGCTGGGGGAACCGAACGAAATTTGGATCAAGCATGTCGATAAGGTCAATCAGCGCATTTTGAAGCATTGACAGGCGGCCGGGCCCCAAACTCAGCACCCGAGGCAGCCGGGTGCGGATGTCTCGCCGAAGCATGCCTCACATCCGGGCCGCATTGCAATCATGTTTGGCTATCTCGTCGTCGCGATCGCGGCGCTCATTTTCTTGCGTGCTACGGTACACAGCCTTGACTTCATCGGTATCGGGTGGCTCATCGCGCTCGCCCTGATTCCGTTGCTGCCGTGGGCCCTACCTCGGCTCGGAGGGTTCCTCCAGAACATGTCGCGGTACGTGAGCCGGGTGGGCATCGGGGCGCTACAACTCGACTTGGGTGACGTCACGGATGACGCGATCGCCGTACCCACCAGCGGAGGAAACGTGCTTCCCAGCCACCCCTACGACTTGGCCGCGATTTCCTCCGGTCCGGGCATCACCGAGGTAATTGCCTCACTGCGCACACTGAGGATCCAGGGAGGGTGCCGTGCGGCATCATCGACCTTCAGACAGGCGCCAAGTGGCGGCTTCCCAATCTGTACTACCTCTCGGTCTTGCTCGAGGTCGATCCCGTCGTGGCTATGCTCTTTTTCACCGAGATGCGTCGCGGCATCGACGGCTACTTCGTGCGAATGAGCCGCCCCGGCGAGTTCCGCCGACAGGTAGAGCATGCGGTTCCCGCCTACGACTCGGCCCGGGGCGCTGTGCAACTGCCCCAAAGGAGCGAGCTCACCAACACGGACACGGCCTAGCAGTTGGCAACCGCGTTCGCTCAGCTCCAAGCCCATCTTCCCCTGAACTCCAGTGCGGACAATGATCCTGTGTTTGGCTTCGTCAGCGCCGACCGCCTGAACGAACTTGTCGTTTCACCGGCTGGTCCGGTCGTCGAGTCGGCAGGTGACACCTTGAGCGGCGACCGGCTGCGCACGGTGCTGACCGCAGCCGATCGGTACGTACCGACGACGGCCGGAGGACGTCTCAGCGGGCTGATAGATCGCGACGCAGTCGCGCTTGCCGTCGCGCGTGCCGCACTCGCTCGCACCTGAGCCAGATCGAGATCGAAGCGTTGGTGACAGACAAAGATCATCTTCCCCGGCGCCGGCCTCAATTGACCGGCATGCTGCCCAAACCGTGTTCCTCAGCCCGGGTGAAGGGTCCGCTCGCCGACACGACTGATCCCGCTGGCTGGTCGAAACCTAACCGGAGACGACCCAGGCGCCCGTTACCTTATTGCCGGCGACGGCACCCGTGCCGTGCACGAAATGGCGCGCAGCTGGGCTGCCCGATTTCACGAAGGCGATCCAGCATTCCGAACGGACGGTATTTGGTACGAGGCAGCCCTAGCCCACGACAAGATCAGAGCCTCTTACTGAACTACGGCGAATGCTCGGACACAGCAGCACATCAGGGGCTGAGTCGGCTGCCAAGCCTTTGCCTATCTGCAGTCTCTGCCGTAGCCACGCCTTCCCACCTGCTACCCGCAGTCGTGGTGTCACTGATAGTAAGCACCTGCGCCTGGCGAGCCACCGGCAAAGTTATTTGCCGACATACATAACATGCTGCGTGTGCCACGTCTTTCCCCGTTTTGTTCCCGAGAAGATGAGGCGGACAAAGATGTAGGAAACATCGCCAGGGATTTGCAGCAGCAGCATATCTAGGAACTCTTCGCCCGGCTCTAGGTATGAGCTCCTTCCAAAGATGACAAACCGGCGACCGCGGGCATCTCTTTGGAGCTGGAGTGACTGGATGGCGTCGACATCTGCCGTTGAGCAAGCGAGCGGGAACACCTCCATCCATGCTAGCTTTTTGCCCATTCCAGTTCGGCCGACGTTAACTACCTTTGTCTTTAGGATGATATTCCTGTGTTCACCACTGGGCCTAGTGTCTGTTATTTCCAGATCAAGGCTGATGTAAGACTCGCGTGCCCGCTGGAGCCCAAACGTATATAGTGTCCATCCTCCACCAATTATGATGGCTAGTGAAACCAGCACATCACGTGTTACCGAGAGCTCGCCTGGGCTAATCATTGCTTGTGGTTGAGTTTCATGCTCGGCTCCAAGCCGATGCCGCGTCGAAGTGTGTCGAGCTCTGCCCACGGCAGTCCGACCCTCGAGCCACCGCACAGATTCTGGCTCTGTTGATCTACCAATTCTTCGATATCGGCGAGTTTGCTGAGGAGCGATGGATCGTTCCGTTGCATTAGGAAATCCCTCGTGGCGCTTAGCGCAGCGTCCATGGCAATGAGGTCAAGACGATGTATACGCAACGGATCACGACGAGCTAGCCTCGATCTTTCGTGATCTTGGCTGTCGTGGCCTGAGGCTTTGGTCGGCTGCCCTTTTCCGGGCTTGGCGGTGCCTGGTGGCCCGGCTGTCGCGCCGGGTGTGCGGGGTTCCACGGGCCCTGGCTGGTTCCTTTCCTGTAGCTGGGATGGTTCCGGCTGGTCAGCCGGGCGCGAGGGCGTGCAGCCGGGTGATCGCGGTGGTGATCTGGCTGGCCCAGGGCCAGCGGGCGGCGAAGCGCAGCCGCAGGCGGCGGCCGCCGCGGACGATGCGCCCGGCGCAGGTGAAGATCCGCAGCCGCAGCCGTTTGGGTTCCCAGCGGCGGGCTGGGCCGGCCAGGGCGAGCATCGCGGTCCAGGCCAGCAGTTCGCAGGCCAGGGCGACGATCTCGCACCAGATCTGGTTCTGGGCATAGCCGTGCAGCGGCAGGTTGCGCAGGCCGGTGTCCTTGGCGTAGCGGATCCGGTCCTCGCAGCGGGCCCGGCGGCGGTGCCGCAGTTCCAGGTCGGCGAGCTGCCCGCCCTTGGTGCTGGTGGCGAAGCAGGTGAACCGGTGGCCGTCGATGTCGGTGAACCGCAGCTGGGCGCCGGGGTGCGGGCGTTCCTTGCGGACGATGACCCGCATGCCCTTCGGCCAGGACGACAGGTCCAGCATGCCGGTGATCTCCGCGACCCAGGCGCCGGGCCGGACCTGCCCGTCGCTGTCATAGGCCGGTGTCCAGGCCCGAGCGGGGATCGCCAGGATGGCGTCGGCGATCTCGTCGGTGATGGTGAACCCGACCGAGTAGGCCAGCCGCCGGCCGGGCCGGGTCAGCCAGGTCAGGAACTCGTGGGTGCCGCCGCCGGAGTCGGCGCGGATCAGTACCCGCCGGCGCAGCGCGGCCGGCAGCTGGGCCAGGCGCCAGCCTGGTGGCCTCGATGTGGTCGGCGGCGGTGTTCGACCCGGCGTTGCCCGGGCGCAGCAAGATCGCCAGCGGCTCGCCGGATCCCGCCGGCGCCGTGGTCGGCGAACACCGTCAGCGGGTGGAACCCGAATGTCTTCTTCCACGTCGGCGCGGCCTGGTCCTTCTCCGAGCGCGACGTCACGATCGTCGCGTCGATGTCCACGGTGACCAGGCCCCCGTCCGCTCCGGGCGCGGCGTCTCCGGCCAGCGCCCAGGCCCGTTCCCGGGCGGCGGCCCGCGCCGCCCGGATCGCCTTCAGCGCCCGCGGTGCATCCGCGGCCAGCGGGCTGACCAGCCGGGATACCACCGGGTCCGAGGCCACCGGCCCGAACAGCGCCGGCTCAGCCCGCAGCACGCGCGATATCGGCCAGGCAGTCACCGCCCAGCGCCAGCGTCACGGCCAGATCAGCGATGATCTTCCCCGGGTCGTGCACCGCCCGCGGTGTCTGCCACCGCGCCAGCGCGGCGGCCAGGCCAGCGTCCAGGCCCGCTGACCCGCAGCGTCTGGGTCAGCAGCACCGCCCCGGCGTGGGACACGATCCCGGTCCCGTCAGCGGACACAGTGATCTTCGGGCGGCAGGCGGTATTCTGCATCTGGAAAGTGCCTTCGGCTGGTGCGGACAGGACCTTCGACAAGCCCCATCCTCCCAGGTCAAAGGCACTTTTTACATGTAAACGATCAAGCTAGCCAATGCTCAGGCGAAAGCGCGAGGCTAGAGGCTGTCAGTCAGCGATGTGGCGGAGGTGAGGGTAGACCTCGCGGGCGACGTACCGCTTGAGGCAGCGCATGATCTCTTTCTTCGACAGGCCCTGGGCGGTGCGCCGTTCGACGTAGCCGCGGGTCGGCGGGTGGGAGCTCATCCGGGTGATCACGATCCGCCACAGGGCGTGATTGGCCTGCCGGTCCCCGGCGGGGTTGAGGCGGCGCCGGACGGTCTTGCCGGAGGAGGCCGGGATCGGGGCGACCGCGCACAGGTTCGCCCAGGCGGCCTCGGAGCGCAGCCGCCCGGGGTGGTCCCCGGCGGCGACCAGGAGCAGCGCGGCGGTGTCGGCGCCGACGCCGTACAGGGCTATCAGGCCCGGAGCATGGCCGGTGACCAGGGGCACGATGAGCGCGTCGAGGCAGGCGATCTGGCTGTCCAGGAACTCGGCGCGGCGGCCCAGCTCACGCAGCGCGATCCGGGTGTGGTAGCCGACGACAGCGCCGGGCCGGGGCCGCAGGGCCGCCAGGCCGGCGACCAGGTCAGCGGTGGCGTGCGCGGCGAACCGGGCCCGCAGATCCTCGGGGCCGGTCACGATCAGCGCCCGGGCCTGGTTGATCGCCTGGGTCCGCTCCGAGCGGGCGCTGCGCTTGGCCACCATCAGCACGCGCACCGCCTCCACCGCGCCGTCGCGTCCTTTCGGCGCGCCGCGGGCCCGGCCGGACTGCGCGGCCCGGGCCGCGCTGACCGCATCAAGGGGGTCGGACTTGCCCTGGCGGCGGCGGTCCTGCCGGTCCGAGCGGCCGGCCTCCACAACCCGCACGCCAGCGGCGGACATGTGGCGGGCCAGGCCGGCGCCGTAGCTGCCGGTGCCCTCGATCCCGACCAGGCACACCGTCCCGAACCCGCCCAGCCAGCCCAGCAGCCCGGTATACCCGGCCGCGGTGACGGGGAACTCCGCGACGCCGAGCAGCCCGCCGACCGGATCCAGGGCAGCTGCAACGTGGGTACCGGCATGGGTGTCTACGCCGCCGGTAATTGCGCGTGTCTCTACGATGGGCATTGCCATCTCTTTTCGCTAGTTGAAGAGGTGGCACGCACCCGCTGGCCGTCGGACCCTGTGAACCCCGGCCTCTTCCCAGGCCAGGCAGATCAGACCGGCACGCCGGTGGGTGCCTGAAAACCTGGGAATCCCGGCCGACAAATCGATCCCAAGACAGCCCGAAACGGCGTCAGCCGATTAGGAGGTCAGACCGGAACCCAGGATGATCCCGACCCTACGCCCGAACCACCCCAAAACCGGGGAGGCAGGGCCGGGAGCACTTATCCACATCCTCCCTGCCGACTATGCGTTGCCTATTGATCGTGAGGAACGGGCGGCCGGGCGGCGCAGAACAGCCAGTTCTGGCGCCATCTCTCCTGCGCTGTAACTCCTTCGCATTTCGGGCTCGATCCGGTCATGCTCACTTTTATAACCCGAACCACGATCGACGTCGGCCCACTGCTCGCCGTCAGACATCACTCGATGTCGAAGGCCGGGAAACGCGGCGGGCGCGTTCCCGGGTTCTCGACCGGTGTCCAGACGGACATACTTGTATCCTCGCAGCCTTGCCGCGTGCTCAGGCGTCGCGGCGGCGCAGCCGCCAGGCGGCCATGCCAGTCAGCACGACCGCGTATCCGCACAGCACCGCGAATCCGGTCCACGGGTCTAGCTGATGGCCGCCGTACAGCTTCCCGGCCCCCAAGATGGTCCCGGCGGCGTTGGACGGCAGGTAGGGCGCGAACCCTTTGATGCTCTGCGGAAGGTAGGCCGCAACGGCCAGATTGCCCCGGCGGTACCAAGGGTGGCGTTGCGTGAGGCTGAACCAGCCTCCGAGCCGATTGCCATCACGGGCTTCCGGCCGTGACCGGGTTGCCTCCCTTCAAGCCGACAAGCGCGAAAGCGACGGACACGACGGCGAGGAAGACCCAGCCCGTGCCGTAGCTCGTGTGGGGCACGAGGTGCCCGAAGATGATGGGAATGAAGAAGCCGCCGATCGCCGCAAGCGTGAGCATCAGACCGGTCGCCGAGCCAATGTGCTCGGCGCGGATGTTACAATAGACGTGCCCGAACCAAGTAGACGTACATAACACC
>CAVUBM010000040.1:0-47575 GCA_963739645.1 uncultured Actinomycetota bacterium | reverse complement strand
GGCGAGATGGCGGCCCGGGTCGTCACCCAGGCGCTGGCCCGGCCGACCGCAGCGGGCATGGAGGCCGTGCTGCAGAGCTATCCCAAGGAACTGAAGGCCGCCTACGGCGGCTACTACACGCTGGCGCGCACCTTTGTGCAGGCGATCGGCCATCCCGCGTTCATGAGGTTCGCTACCAGGCACGGCGTCAAGCGTCCGGCGATCATGCGCTTCACCATGAAGCTGCTCGGTAACCTGACCGAGGCCAGGGGTGGCGACGCGGTCGACCGCGTCCTCAACGTGCTGTCTAAGATGACCCCGGCGGCTTAACGGTGACCTGCTCTTGGCAAGGGGGTGACAAGGAGATGAACCTGTACGTCCCGATCGTGGTGCTCGCGGGCCTGGCCACGGTCTTTGCCATTTTCTCGTTGGTCGCGGGCTCGATCGCCGGCCCCAAGCGGTGGAACCGGGCCAAGCTCGAGACCTATGAGTGCGGCATCGAGCCGACCCCGGGAAATAACCGCACCAGGTTCCCGGTGAAGTACTACCTGACCGCGATGCTGTTCATCGTGTTCGACATCGAGATCATCTTCCTGTACCCGTGGGCGGTCGCCTTCGACCGGCTCGGGGTGTTCGGGCTGGTCGAGATGGTCACGTTCGTCGCCACAGTTCTTGTCGCGTACGCCTACGTGTGGCGCCGCGGCGGTCTGGAATGGGATTAGCCCAATGGGTATCGAAGAGAAGCTGCCCGCCGGCTTCATGCTGACCACCGTGGAGAAGGTGGTCGGCTATGCGCGCAAGTACTCGGTCTGGCCCGCCACGTTCGGGCTGGCCTGCTGCGCGATCGAGCTGTTCTCCACCGGCGGCCCCCGGCACGACCTGGCCAGGTTCGGGATGGAACGGGCCTCGAGCACGCCGCGGCAGGCCGACCTGATGATCGTGGCCGGGCGGGTCAGCCAGAAAATGGCGCCGGTGCTGCGGCAGATCTACGACCAGATGGCCGAGCCCAAATGGGTGATCTCGATGGGCGTCTGCGCTTCCAGCGGCGGCATGTTCAACAATTACGCGATTGTTCAGGGCGTGGACCATATCGTGCCGGTGGACATTTACCTGCCGGGCTGCCCGCCCCGGCCCGAGATGCTCCTGGACGCCATTCTCAAGCTGCACGACAAGATCCAGAACATGAAGCTCGGCGTGAACCGGGAGAACCAGATCACCGAGCTTGAGGAAGCCCGGCTGCGGCGGCTGCCGCTGGTGCCGAGCCTGAACGCGGTGCCGGGCACCACGGCGCGGCCGCCGGCCGGCACCGCGACGGACGACACGGCGTCTTCGAGCACGGCTCCATCAAGCACGGGCACAGCAAGCACGGAGACGGGCCGGTGACCGAGACGAACCAGCCAGGGCAGCCCGGCGCGGAGGCCAACGGCGCGCAGGCCCCCGACCCAGCGGAGATCGCGGGCCGGGAGCGGCTGTCCGAGCAGGTGGTCAGGACCGGCATGTTCGGTGTCCAGGGCACGTCCGACACGTCGGGGTACGGCGGGCTCCAGGTCCGGCGGCCGCCGCCGCTGTCCAGCCCGCGGCCCTACGGCGGGTACTTCGACGACGTCGCCGACGCGCTCGGCAGCTCGCTGGAGCAGGCCGGGTCGAGCTTCGGCGACGCGATCGAACGAGTGGTCGCCGACCGCGGCGAGCTCACCTTCCATGTCCGCCGCGAGCACCTGCCCCGGGTGGCGAAGCAGCTCAGGGACGACCCGGCGCTGGCCTTCGAGCTGTTCTCCGGGGTCTCCGGCGTGCACTACCCCCGCGACGAGGGCCGCGAGCTGCACGCCGTCTACCACCTGCTGTCGATCACCCACAACCGGCGGCTGCGGCTCGAGGTGTCGGCGCCCGACAGCGACCCGCACATCCCCTCGGTGGTCGACGTGTACCCGAGCGCCGACTGGCACGAGCGGGAGACCTGGGACTTCTTCGGGATCGTCTTCGACGGGCACCCGGCCCTGACCAGGATCGAGATGCCGGACGACTGGAAGGGCCACCCGCAGCGCAAGGACTACCCGCTGGGCGGCATCCCGGTCGAGTACCGCGGCGCGACGATCCCGCCGCCCGAAGAGCGGAGAGCGTACGAATGACCACCAACGCCGCTGACTCCGAAACCGCCGAGGGACGCGTCTACAACGTCGGCGGGGCGGACTGGGACGAGGTCGTCGCGGGTGCCGCCGACGCGTCCGAGCGCTCGGGCGAGGAGCACATCGTCGTCAACATGGGCCCGCAGCACCCGTCCACCCACGGCGTGCTCCGGCTGATTCTCACGCTGGACGGCGAGACCGTGACCGAGCTCCGCCCGGTCATCGGCTACCTGCACACCGGCATCGAGAAGAACATGGAGTTCCGCACCTGGACCCAGGGCGTCACGTTCATCACCCGGGCCGACTACCTGATGCCGCTCTTCAACGAGGCCGCCTACTGCCTGGCGGTGGAGCGGCTGCTCGGCATCGAGGACCGGATCCCGGACCGCGCGAACGTGATCCGGGTGCTGATGATGGAGCTGAACCGGATCTCCTCGCACCTGACCGGCATCGGGCCGTTCGGCCTGGAGCTGGGCGCCACCACCGTGTTCCTGTACGGGCTCCGGGAGCGGGAGAAGATACTCGACCTGTTCGAGCTGATCACCGGCCTGCGGATGAACCACGGCTACATCCGGCCCGGCGGGGTGATCCAGGACCTGCCGTCCGGCGCCATCGAGAAGATTCGCGAGTTCCTCGCGATCATGCCCCGGCAGCTCAGCGAGATACACAAGCTCTTCGACAACAGCCCGGCCTTCACCGCGCGGACCAAGAACATCGCGTACCTGGACCTGACCGGCTGCATGGCGCTCGGCGTCACCGGCCCGATGCTGCGCAGCACCGGCCTGCCCTGGGACCTGCGCAAGAGCCAGCCCTACTGCGGCTACGAGACGTACGAGTTCGACGTGCCCACCAATCAGACCTGCGACGCCTACGGCCGGTACCTGCTCCGGATGGACGAGATGGACCAGTCGCTGCGGATCATCGGGCAGTGCCTGGACCGGCTGTCAGCCAAGCGGCCCGCCAACGACCCGGTGATGATCGACGACGCCAAGATCGGCTGGCCCGCCCGGCTGGCGCTCGGCCCGGATGGCCTGGGCCCCGCGCCCGACCACATCGCCCACATCATGGGCCAGTCCATGGAGGCGCTCATCCACCACTTCAAGCTGGTGACCGAGGGCTTCCGGGTCCCGGCCGGCCAGGTGAACGCGGCGATCGAGTCGCCCCGCGGCGAGCTCGCCTGCCACGTGGTCAGCGACGGCGGCACCCGGCCGTACCGGGTCCACCTGCGTGACCCCTCGTTCAACAACCTGCAGTCCCTGCCCGCGCTGGCCGAAGGCGGGATGCTCGCCGACGTGATCTCGTCCGTGGCCAGCATCGACCCGGTGATCGGGGGGGTGGACAGGTAGATGGCGCAGCTCGACGACTTTCGTTCCCGGCTGGCCGCGGACGCCGCCGAGATCATCGGCCGGTACCCGAAGCCGCGCTCGGCGCTGATGCCGCTGCTGCACCTGGTGCAGGCCGAGGAGGGCTACGTCTCCGCGGACGGCATTACGTTCTGTGCTGAGCAGCTCGGGCTGACCGAGGCCGAGGTCACCGCGGTCGCCTCCTTCTACACGATGTTCAAGCGCGAGCCGGTGGGCGAGTACCACGTCGGCGTGTGCACTAACTCGCTGTGCGCGGTGATGGGCGGCGACGCGATCTTCGCCGACCTGCAGGAATACCTCGAGGTCTCCAGCGACGAGACCACGCCGGACGGCAAGGTCAGCCTGGAGCACGTGGAGTGCAACGCGGCCTGCGACTACGCCCCTGTGGTGATGGTGAACTGGGAGTTCTTCGACGGCATGACCCCGCGGTCGGCCCGGGACCTGGTCGACGGGCTGCGCACGGGGGCCGATGTGGCACCCACCCGCGGCGCGCCGCGGCTGTGCACCTGGAAGCAGGCGTCACGGATCCTGGCCGGCTTTCCCGACGGCCAGGCGACCGGCGGCCACACCGCGGGCGATGCCAGCCTGGCCGGCCTGCGCAAGGCCAAGGAGCAGGGCTGGACCCCGGAAAGCGAGATGCGGTGACAACCATCCTCACCCCGGAGCTCACCGCGCACTGGGACGAGCCCGACTCGTTCACGCTGGAGGCCTACCGGCGCGACGGCGGCTACCAGGCGCTGCCCAAGGCCCTGGCCATGGAGCCGGACCAGGTCATCCAGACCCTCAAGGACTCGGTGCTGCGCGGCCGCGGCGGCGCCGGCTTCCCCACGGGCGTGAAATGGGGCTTCATCCCGCAGGGCGACGGCAAGCCGCACTACCTGGTGGTGAACGCCGACGAGTCGGAGCCGGGCGCGTGCAAGGACATGCCCACGCTGCTGGCCAACCCGCAGGCGCTGATCGAGGGCATCGTGATCGCCGCCTACGCGATCCGGGCGGACCGGGCCTTCATCTACATCCGTGGCGAGGTCCTGCACGTGATCCGCAGGCTGCACCACGCCGTGGCCGAGGCCCGCGAGGCCGGCTTCCTCGGCGAGAACATCCTGGGCTCCGGCTACGACCTCGAGGTCGTGGTGCACGCGGGCGCCGGCGCCTACATCTGCGGCGAGGAGACCGCGCTGCTCGACTCGCTGGAGGGCTACCGCGGCCAGCCCCGGCTGAAGCCGCCGTTCCCGGCGATCGCGGGCCTGTACGCCTGCCCCACGGTCGTCAACAACGTCGAGTCGATCGCCACCGTGCCCTACATCCTGTTCAACGGCGCCGAGGAGTTCGCGGCGTACGGGACCGAGAGGTCCAAGGGGTTCGGGATCTTCTCGCTGTCCGGCCACGTCACCACACCCGGCCAGTACGAGGCACCGCTCGGCACCACCCTGCGTGAGCTGCTCGGCCTGGCGGGCGGCATCCGGGCCGGGCACCGGCTGAAGTTCTGGACGCCGGGCGGGTCATCCACGCCGCTGTTCACCGAGGAGCACCTGGACGTGCCGCTGGATTACGAGTCGGTGGCCGCCGCCGGCTCGATGCTCGGCACCCGGTCGATCCAGCTGTTCGACGAGACGACCTGCGTGGTCCGGGTCGTGCTGCGCTGGATCGAGTTCTACCAGCACGAGTCGTGCGGCAAGTGCACACCCTGCCGGGAAGGCAGCTACTGGGTCGTGCAGCTGCTGCACCAGCTGGAGAACGGCGAGGGCAGCGAGGCCGACCTGGACAAGCTGCTGGATATCTGCACGAACATCACCGGCCGGGCGTTCTGCGCCCTGGGCGACTCCATCGAGGCGCCGGTGAAGTCGTCGATCACGTACTTCCGGGATGAGTACATCGAGCACCAGCGGCAGGGCGGCTGCCCGTTCGACCCGGCAGCCTCTACGTTGTTTGCGATGGAGTCAGCCTGATGACAGTGTCCTCAAGCACGGGGTCCTCAAGCACGGGGCCTTCAACCAGGGCCTTCAACCACGGGCTCCGCGGGCGGCGAGGTCGCCCGCCCGGCCGATGGCGTGACCGTCACCATCGACGGATTCGAGATCACCGTGCCCAAGGGCACGCTGGTGATCCGCGCGGCCGAGCAGCTCGGCATCCAGATCCCCCGGTTCTGCGAACATCCGCTGCTGTCGCCGGTCGGGGCCTGCCGGCAGTGCCTGGTGCAGATCGAGGGCCAGCCCAAGCCTCCCGCGTCATGCACCACGGTCTGCACCGAGGGCATGGTCGTGCACACCCAGCTGACCTCCAAGGTGGCCGAGAAGGCGCAGTACGGCGTGATGGAGCAACTGCTGGTCAACCACCCGCTCGACTGCCCCATGTGCGACAAGGGCGGCGAGTGCCCGCTGCAGAACCAGGCCATGTCCAACGGGCGGGGCGAGACCAGGTTCGACGGCGTCAAGCGCACCTTCGCCAAGCCGGTCCCGCTGTCCACGCAGGTGCTGCTGGACCGGGAGCGGTGCATCCAGTGCACGCGCTGCACCCGGTTCGCCGACGAGATCGCCGGGGAGCCGCTGATCGAGCTGTTCGAGCGCGGGCCGCAGGAGCAGATCGCGATCGCCGACGGTGTCCCGTTCAACTCCTACTTCTCCGGCAACACCGTGCAGATCTGCCCGGTCGGGGCGCTCACCGGCGCGTCGTACCGGTTCCGGGCCCGCCCGTTCGACCTGGTGTCCACGCCCAGCGTGTGCGAGCACTGCGCCGCCGGCTGCAGGCAGCGCACCGACCACAGGCGCAGCGCGGTCACCAGGCGGCTAGCCGGCAACGACCCGCAGGTCAACGAGGAATGGAACTGTGACAAGGGCCGGTGGGCGTTCACCTACGCCACGCAGCCCGACCGCCTGGTCACCCCGCTGGTCCGGGACGGCGACGGGGTGCTCCAGCCCGCCTCGTGGCCGGAGGCGATCGCCGCGGCCGCGGCCGGCCTGCTCGCCGAGCGGGGCCGCGCAGCCGTGCTCACCGGCGGCCGCCTGACCCTGGAGGACGCCTACGCCTACGCGAAGTTCGCCAGGCTCGCTCTGGCCAGCAACGACATCGACATGCGGGCCCGCCCGCACTCAGCCGAGGAAACGCAGTTCCTGGCCGGCCAGTGGCCGGCCGCTCGTCCGGGGTGACCTACGCGTGCCTGCAGGGAGCCGCCACCGTGCTGCTGGTCGGGTTCGAGCCGCAGGACGAGTCGCCGATCGTGTTCCTCCGTCTGCGCAAGGCGGCCCGGACCGGCCGCCTGGCCGTGTACTCGCTTGCCTCGCTGGCCAGCCCTGGGCTGAGCCTGATGTCCGGCACGCTGCTGCCGACCGTGCCCGGCGAGGAAACCGCAATGCTGAAAGCCCTCGCCGACGAAGCCGGTGACAGCGGCGCGGGGGTCCAGAGACGCCGGATGCGAGAGGCCTGCCGGCCGAGCGACGGCGGGGGGCTCCGGGGGCGAAGCCTCCCGGTCTGGGGGTCCGGGGGTTATCCCCCGGGTCAGCACCGCCCTGCGCGAACCCGGCGCCGTGATCCTGGCCGGAGAGCGGCTGGCCGAGGTGCCCGGCGCACTGACCGCGGCGGCCGCCCTGGCCGACGCGACCGGTGCCCGGCTGGCCTGGATACCCCGCCGTGCGGGCGAGCGCGGCGCCATCGAGGCAGGCGCGCTGCCCATCGTGCTGCCCGGCGGCCGCGGCGTCACCGACCAGGCCGCGCGGGCCGAGGTCGCCCGGACCTGGGGGGTGGCGTCGCTGCCCGGCGACCCCGGCCGGGACACCGGGCAGATCCTGGCCGACGCGGCCGCGGGCGAGATCGGCGCCATGGTCATCGCGGGCGTGGACCCAGCCGACCTGCCTGATCCCGAGGCGGCGCTCCAGGCGCTGGAGGCCACGCCGTTCCTGGTCAGCCTGGAGCTGCGGGCCAGCGCGGTGACCGACCGCGCCGACGTGGTGCTGCCGGTCGCCGCCGTGGCCGAGAAGGCGGGCACGTTCGTGAACTGGGAGGGCCGGCCGGGCTCGTTCGGCCCAGCGCTGGCCGTCCCCGCGGTCCAGACCGACCTGCAGGTGCTCGCCGCGATCGCGGACGCGATGGACGTGCACCTCGGCCTCCCGGACGACGCCGCCGCCCGCCGGGAGCTCAACGCACTGGTGCCGTCCCTGACCGACCAGGAGCCGACACAGGCTCAGGACTCGGGACATCAGTCCGGCGACATCGGTCAGCTCGGCCGCGCTCACCCAGGCGCTGGTCAGGCTGTCCTCGCCACCTGGCATAATCTGCTCGACGCCGGCCGGATGCAGGACGGCGAGCCGAATCTGGCCGGCACCGCGCGCGCCGCGGTCGCGAAGATGTCCGCGGCCACCGCCGCGGAAGGCCGGCGTGAGCGACGGCGGTAAGGTCACTGTGGCCACCGACCGCGGGACCATCACCGTGCCCGCCGAGGTCGCCGACATGCCGGACCGGGTGATCTGGCTGCCGGCCAACTCGGCGGGCTGCGCGGTCCGCAGCGAGCTCGGCGCTGGCCACGGAAGCGTCGTCACCGTGAGGAGTGCCCCATGACCGGCCTGGCCGTCCAGGCACAGGACCCGACGCTCGCCGACTTCGGGCACGACACCTGGTGGCTGATCATCATCAAGGTGCTCGCTATTTTCCTGTTCCTCCTGCTCGGCACCCTGTTCATGATCTGGGCCGAGCGCCGGGTGATCGGGCGGATGCAGCAGCGCCCCGGGCCGAACCGGGCCGGCCCGTTCGGCCTGCTGCAATCGCTGCTGGACGGCATCAAGCTGGCGCTCAAGGAGGACATCGTCCCCCGCGGCGTGGACAAGGCGCTGTTCGTGATCGCGCCCGCGCTGTCGGTGATCCCCGCGTTCATCAGCTTCGCGGTCATCCCGTTCGGGCCCATTGTCTCGATCGCGGGGGTGCAGACCCCGCTGCAGCTCGCCGACCTGCCGGTGGGCGTGCTGCTGGTGCTCGCGATGAGCTCCCTGGGTGTGTACGGGATCGTGCTGGCCGGCTGGTCCGCGTCGTCGCCCTACGCGCTGCTCGGCGGCCTGAGGTCGTCGGCCCAGGTGATCAGCTACGAGATCGCGATGGGGCTGGCCTTCGTCCCGGTCTTCCTCTATTCCGGGTCGCTGTCCACCACCGCGATCGTGCAGGCGCAGGCGCACGGCACCGAATTCCACTGGTTCGGCGTCGGGCTGCACTACCCGTCCTGGTTCGCGGTGCTGCTGCTGCCGTCGTTCCTGATCTACCTGGTCACGATGGTCGGTGAGACCAACCGGCTGCCCTTTGACCTGCCCGAGGGCGAAGGCGAGCTGGTCGCCGGCTACCACACCGAGTACTCCTCGCTGAAGTTCGCGATCGGCCAGCTGGCCGAGTACGTCAGCATGATCACGGTGTCCGGCCTGGCCGTCACGCTGTTCCTGGGCGGCTGGCGGGCGCCGTGGCCGATTTCGGTGTGGCCGGACGCCAACACGGGCTGGTGGCCGCTGCTCTGGTTCATCGGCAAAGTGTCGATCTTCATGTTCGTGTTCATCTGGCTCCGCGGCACGCTGCCCAGGATCCGCTACGACCAGCTGATGCGGCTGGGCTGGAAGGTGCTCATCCCGGGCGCGCTCGCGTGGACCCTGATGATCGCGACCATCCGGGTGTGGCGCCGCCAGGGTGGCAGCACCGGCGTGTACATCGTCGGTGGCGCCATCATCGTGGTGCTGATGCTGCTGGCCTGGGCCTGGGACACGAACGCGGCCAAACGCGCCCAGGAGGAGTCCGAGACCGACGCCGCCGAGGCCGAAGCGGAAGCGGAGGCCGGGGTGTTCCCCGTCCCGCCCATGGACCTGCCGCACTATCACGGGGTCGGCGTCTATGTGGAGAGATCCATCGGGGCGTCGCCCGAGTCGTCTGCGGCCGAAGCCAAGGAGGTCACCGGTGCTTGACTTCCTCAACCCGATCAAGGGGTTCGGCGTCACCTTCCGGCAGATGTTCCGGAAGGTCGACACCGTGCAGTACCCAGAGGAGAAGAAGCCGACCGCTCCCCGGTACCACGGCCGGCACCAGCTGAACCGCTGGCCGGACGGGCTGGAGAAATGCATCGGCTGTGAGCTGTGCGCCTGGGCCTGCCCGGCCGACGCCATCTACGTCGAGGGCGGGGACAACACCGAGCAGGAGCGGTACTCGCCCGGTGAGCGGTACGGGCGCGTCTACCAGATCAACTACCTGCGGTGCATCCTGTGCGGGCTCTGCGTGGAGGCGTGCCCCACCCGCGCGCTGACCATGACCAACGAATACGAGCTCGCCGATGACAGCCGGGAGGCTCTGATCTGGACCAAGGAGCAGCTCGTCGCGCCGCTGCAGCCGGGCATGGAGGCCCCGCCGCACCCCATGCGCCTGGGCGAGACCGAGCAGGACTACTACCTGCTCGGCTCCTCCGGGATCGCGGGCGCGAGCCAGTCGCCCGACCCGGACGAGGCGGGGCAGGCCGATGACTAGCGGCCACCTCGTGCTGGCCACCGGCGCGGCCACCACAACCCGGAGCATCGCGTTCTGGGCGCTCGCCATCGTCTCGGTGGGGGCGGCCCTGGGCATGGTCCTGGCCCGGCGGGCGGTGCACTGTGCCGTGCTGCTCGCGATCGTGATGCTGTCGCTAGCGGTGCTGTACGCGCTGCTCGGCGCGCCGTTCCTGGCCTTCGTGCAGGTGATCGTCTACACCGGCGCAGTACTGATGCTGTTCCTGTTCGTGCTCATGATCGTCGGCGTCCACTCTGCGGACTCGATCGTGGAGACGATCAGGGGGCAGCGGCTGGCCGCGGCGGTCGTCGGGATCGGGCTGCTGGCCCTGCTCAGCCTGGTCATCGGGCACGCGGCGATCGGCCCGGCCGCGGCGTCAGGGCCTGCTTACTCCGTCTCGAATCTGCAGGGCATCGCCACGCTCATCTTCACCACGTACGTGTGGCCGTTCGAAGTGACGAGCGCCCTGCTGATCACCGCGGCGCTGGGCGCCATGGTGCTCGCGCACCGGGAGCGCGTCACCCCCAAGCCGACCCAGCGGACGCTGGCCAGGCGCCGGGTGGCCGGCGGCCGGTCGGCACCGCTGCCCGGCCCGGGCACCTACGCGCGGCATAACGCGGTAGACATGCCCGCGCTGCTGCCCGACGGCTCGCCTTCCGAAATATCGGTCAGCCCGGTGATAGCCAGCCGCGGCGAGTTCGATCCCAGCCTGCCCGGTCCGGACGAGTTCACCGCCAGTGAGCTCGGTGCAGCCGAGCCCCATGCGGGCGAGCTCGGTGCCGCGGAGTCCGGTGCCGGCGACAGCGAGGCCAGCGAGCACGAGGGGGCACGATGATAAGCCCGGCGCACTACGTGGCTCTGGCCGTGATCCTGTTCGTGATCGGCGGCGTGGGCGTGCTGGTCCGGAGGAACGCGATCGTCATCTTCATGTGCGTGGAGCTGATGCTGAACGCGGTCAACCTGGCCTTCGTCGCCTTCTCCCGGATGCACGGCAACCTGGACGGCCAGGTCATCGCGTTCTTCGTGATGGTGGTCGCAGCGGCGGAGGTCGTCGTCGGCCTGGCCATCCTGACCACGATCTACCGGTCCCGCAGGTCCGCGTCGGTGGACGACGCGAACCTGCTGAAGTACTAGACGCGGAGGCTCCGGGCCGCGGCCCGGGTGCCTTCCCCGGGGAGCACAGCGCCCCCCGGGCCAACGCAGTAGAGAGGTAGCCAGTGACGGGCTCTGTTGCGGGCGCGCCGTCGGCTGCGGTCATGACCACGATGACCGCTGTCGGCGCCCAGCGCGCCGCGTGGCTGCTGCTGGTCTTCCCCCTGGCCGGCGCGGTGATCCTGCTGCTCGGCGGGAAACGCAGCAACTCCTGGGGGCATCTGGTCGGCGTGGCCATGCCGGTCGCGGCCTTCGTGTACGGCCTGATCGCCTTCATCGCCATGCTGAGTTACCCGGCCAACCAGCGCAGCCGGGACCTGCACCTGTTCTCCTGGATCCCGGTGGGCGGCCTCAGGGTGAACATCGGCCTGCTGCTCGACCCGCTGTCGATCTGCTTCGTGCTGCTGATCACCGGGGTCGGCTCGCTGATCCACATCTTCGCCGTCGGGTACATGTCGCACGATCCCGAGCGACGCCGGTTCTTCGGCTACATGAACCTTTTCCTGGCCGCGATGCTGCTGCTCGTGCTGGCCGACAACTACCTCGGCCTGTACGCGGGCTGGGAGGGCGTGGGCCTGGCCTCCTACCTGCTCATCGGGTTCTGGCAGTTCAAGCCCGCGGCCGCGACCGCGGCCAAGAAGGCCTTCATCGCCAACCGGGTCGGCGACGCCGGGCTGTCTCTGGCGATCATGCTGATGTTCGCGACATTCGGCACGGTGACGTTCACCGGGGTGTTCGGCGCCGTGCACGGCGCCAGCCGCGGCGTGGTCACCGCGCTCGGGCTGCTGCTGCTGCTCGGCGCGTGCGGCAAGTCCGCGCAGCTGCCGCTCCAGTCCTGGCTGCTCGACGCGATGGAAGGCCCCACTCCGGTGTCGGCCCTGATCCACGCGGCCACCATGGTGACCGCGGGCGTCTACCTGATCGTCCGGTCCAACCCGATCTTCAACCTGTCGCCGGACGCGCGGCTGGCGGTCACCGTCGTCGGTGCCGCCACGCTGCTGTTCGGTGCGATCATCGGTTGCGCCAAGGACGACATCAAGAAGGCGCTGGCCGGGTCCACCATGAGCCAGATCGGCTACATGGTGCTCGCGGCTGGGCTCGGCCCGGCCGGGTACGCGTTCGCGATCGCGCACCTGCTGGCGCACGGCTTCTTCAAGGCCGGCCTGTTCCTCGGCGCCGGCTCGGTGAAGCACGAGATGGACGACGAGGTGGACATGCGCCGCTTCGGCGGCCTGGCCAAGGTCATGCCCATCACGACCGTGACGTTCATCTTCGGCTATCTCGCGATCATCGGCATACCGCCGTTCTCCGGTTTCTTCACCAAGGACCCGATCATCGAGGCCGCGTTCGACAAGGGCGGGACCTCCGGCGCCATCCTCGGCACCTGTGCCCTGCTCGGCGCGGGCATCACCGCGTTCTACATGACCCGGGTGGTGTTCATGACCTTCACCGGCGAACGCCGCTGGGATGACAAGGTGCACCCGCACGAGGCGCCGCCGGTCATGACCTCGCCGATGATCGTGCTCGCGATCGGCTCGCTCTGCGCCGGCGGTTTCCTGATCATCGACAACCGGCTGGTGAACTTCCTGTCCCCGGTGGTCGGCTCACCGCCGACCTCACACGGGATCTTCACCGTGGTCAGCGGGGCCGCGCTGGTGCTGGTCGTGATCGGGGCCGGGATCGCCTGGGTGATGTACGGACGGCGCGAGGTACCGGTCACCGCGCCAGCCGGGGGCATCCTCACGGTCGCGGCGCGCAAGGAGCTGTACGGCAACGCGATCAACGAGTCCGTGCTGATGCGGCCAGGTCAGTGGCTCACCAGGCTCTCGGTGTACTTCGACAACCGGGGCGTGGACGGCCTGGTGAACACCATCGCCGCGGCCATGGGCGGCACCTCCGGGCGGCTGCGCAGGGTCGAGAACGGCTTCGTCCGCTCCTACGCACTGCTGATGTTCCTCGGCGCAGCGCTGCTCGTCGGCGCGCTGCTTCTGGTGAGGATTTAGATGAGCTCATTTCCCTGGCTGACCGTTATCGGCGCGATCCCGCTGGTCGGGGCCGTCGCCGTGGCGCTGACCCCGGGCCAGTCCGCGCCGGGTGGGTCCGAGAACGCTGCCTCCCGCGCCAGGCTCGTGAAGCAGCTGGCCCTGGGCTTCACGCTCACCACGCTCGTGGTGACGATCGCGATGGCGCTGCGCTTCAAGCCGAACGGCCCCACCTTCCAGTTCACCCAGACCTACCAGTGGATCCCTGAGTTCGGGGTGCACTACGCGGTCGGCGCGGACGGGATAGCGCTGGTCCTGATCGTGATGACCGCGATCCTGATGCCGGTCGTGGTGCTCGCGTCCTGGAACGACGTCGAGGGCGAGTCCAATCCGGCGGGCGAGACCGGCCCGCGGCGGAGCGTAAAGGCATATTTTTCCCTGATGCTGGTGCTCGAGACCATGATGATCATGGTCTTCGCCGCCACCGACGTGTTCCTGTTCTACGTGTTCTTCGAGGCCATGCTGATCCCGATGTACTTCATGATCGGGAGCTTCGGCGTCGGGCAGCGGCAGTACGCGGCGGTCAAGTTCCTGCTGTACAGCCTGCTCGGCGGGCTGATCATGCTGGTGGCCGTGATCGCGCTGTACGTGTACTCGGCTCAGCACGGCCACCAGGGCACGTTCCTGTTCAGCCAGCTGATCCACGTCTCGCTGAGCCCGACCACGCAGAAGTGGCTGTTCCTCGGGTTCTTCGTGGCCTTCGCGATCAAGGCGCCGCTGTGGCCGTTCCACACCTGGCTCCCTGACGCGGCCACGGCCGCGCAGCCCGGGGCCGCGGTGCTGCTGGTCGGCGTGCTGGACAAGGTCGGCACGTTCGGCCTGATCCGCTACTGCCTGGAGCTGTTCCCGTCCGCGGCGCACTACTTCACCCCGCTGGTCATCGTGCTCTCGGTGATCGGGATCCTGTACGCCGCGATCGTGGCCATCGGCCAGCGGGACCTGAAGCGCCTGATCGCCTACACCTCCGTGTCCCACATGGGCCTGATCACGCTGGGCATCTTCGCGATGACCAGCCAGGGCCAGGCGGGCGGCGTGCTGTACATGGTGAACCACGGGTTCGCCACCGGCGCCCTGTTCCTGATCGCCGGGTTCATGATCGCGCGGCGGCGGTCGCAGATGATCGCCGACTACGGCGGCGTGCAGTCGGTCGCGCCGGTGCTCGCCGGGCTGTTCCTCATCGCCAGCCTGGCCGGCCTGGCCCTCCCCGGCCTGTCCACGTTCGTCAGCGAGTTCCTGGTCCTGATCGGGACCTTCACGCGGTACGAGGTGCCGGCGATCCTCGCCACCGTCGGCATCATCCTGGCCGCGATCTACATGCTGTGGATGTACCAGCGCACGATGACCGGCCCGGTGCGCGAGGAGGTTAAGGCCATGCCGGACCTCAAGGCACGCGAGCTGTGGGCGGTGGGCCCGCTGATCGTGCTGGTCATAGCGCTCGGCGTGTACCCCAAGCCGGTCCTGGACGTCATCAACCCCGCGGTCCACCAGACGCTGGTGCAGGTGCATTCCACCGACCCGGTACCGCCACACCCCGGTACCTCAAGCGCGCTCACCCCGAGGAGCTCCCCGTGACCGGGACCCTAGCCGCGGCGGCCCCGACGATCAGCGCGCCGCACATTAACTACGGCCAGCTCTCGCCGATGCTGCTGGTGTTCGGCGCCGCGGTGATCGGTGTGCTGGTAGAGGCGTTCGTGTCCAGGCCGCTGCGGCGGCCCATCCAGCTCGCGGTGGCGCTGGCCGGCCTCGTGGCCGCGTTCGTGGCCACGATCCTGGTCGCCTCGAGCTCTATCTTCGCCCACGGCAGTCCGGGCCGCCTCACGGCGGTCACCGCGGTCGCCGTGGACCGGCCCACCCTGTTCATCCAGGGCACGATCCTGGTGCTGGCGTTCATCAGCGTGCTGCTGATCGCGGAGTCCTCGCACGAGGTGAGCGCGTTCACGGCGCAGGCGGCCGCGGTGCCGGGCAGCGCCGAGGAGCGTGAGGCGCTGGAGGCCGGCATCACGCACACCGAGGTGTACCCGCTCGCCTTGTTCGCCATCGGCGGCATGCTGCTGTTCCCCGCCGCGAACGACCTGCTGACCATGTTCGTGGCCCTCGAGGTCTTGTCGCTGCCGCTGTACCTGCTCTGCGGTCTGGCCCGGCGGCGCCGGCTGCTGTCGCAGGAAGCGGCCATGAAGTACTTCCTGCTCGGCTCGTTCTCCTCGGCGTTCTTCCTGTTCGGCGTCGCGATGCTGTACGGCTTCTCCGGCTCGGTGCGGCTGTCGGCCATCGCCACGGCCGCCTCATCCAACACCGCCAGCTCCACGCTGCTGTACGCCGGCATCGCGCTGCTCGGCATCGGCCTGTTCTTCAAGATCGGCGCCGTGCCGTTCCAGAGCTGGAAGCCGGACGTGTACCAGGGCGCGCCCACCCCGGTAACCGCGCTGATGGCCTCGTGCACCCTGGTATCGGCGTTCGGCGCCCTGCTCCGGATCTTCTACGTGGCGTTCGGCCAGCTGGCCTGGAGCTGGCGGCCCGCGATGTGGACCGTGGCCATCCTCACCATGCTGGGCGGCTCGATCGTCGCGATCACCCAGACCGACGTTAAGCGGCTGCTGGCCTACTCCTCGATCGCCCAGGCCGGGTATATCCTCACCGGCGTGGTCGCGGCGAGCGCGGTCGGCCTGTCCAGCAGCCTGTTCTACCTGGCCGCGTACGGGATAACGGTCATCGGCGCGTTCGCGGTGGTGACCCTGGTCCGCGATCAGGCGGGCGAGGCCGCGCACCTGTCCCGCTGGGCCGGGCTGGGCAAGCGGTCGCCGCTGTTCGCCGGCTGCTTCGCGTTCTTCCTGATCGCCTTCGCCGGGATCCCGCTGACCAGCGGCTTCACCGGGAAGTTCGCCGTGTTTCAGGCGGCGATCAGCGGCGGTGCGACGCCGCTGGTGATTGTGGGCGCGCTCAGCAGCGCGATCCTGGCGTTCCCCTACGTGCGGGTGATCGTGCTCATGTTCTTCAGCGACCCGGCTCCCGAGGGGCCGTCGGTGGTCAGGCCCAGCCTGTACACCGGCGCGGCCGTCGGCATCGGGGTCCTGGGCACGCTGGTGCTCGGTATCGTGCCCGGCCCGCTGCTCAACCTGGCCCAGCAAGCGGCGACGCAGCTGTTCGTCCACTGATCGCTGGTGTTCGCCTGATGCGCCGGGGGCAAGACTCGGATTACGCTGCCTTGCACATATCGTGGGGGTGGCGTGGCATATGTCCCATGACGGCGTCTGGCTAGTGGGCGGCGCGGGGATACCGCTGAGGGAGTCCGAGTGAGCGTCGTGCCGGAGGCGCGCAATGAGTACTGTGCCGGAGGCGTGCCAATGAATACCGTGCCGGAGGCGCGTCGATGAGCACCGTAGTAACCATCGAGCTACCGGACGACGCGCTGGCCGCCGACGTCGAGGAAGGCCTGGCCCAGGTCGAGGAGGGC
This sequence comes from uncultured Actinomycetota bacterium, assembly GCA_963739645.1. Classification (GTDB taxonomy): domain Bacteria; phylum Actinomycetota; class Actinomycetes; order Streptosporangiales; family Streptosporangiaceae; genus JASHPR01. The sequence continues at coordinate 30,966 of CAVUBM010000040.1, read as the reverse complement.
CTGCTGCAGGCGGCCCAGGGCCCGCACGAGCTGCTGGCCAAGACGTCGCGCTACCTCATCGGCGCGGGCGGCAAGAGGTTCCGCGCCACGCTGGTGCTGCTGGCGGCCCAGTTCGGCGACCCCAGGGACGAGCGGATCGTGCCGGCGGCGGTGGCGATCGAGCTCACCCACCTGGCCACCCTCTACCACGACGACGTGATGGACGAGGCGGCGGTCCGCCGCGGCCTGCCCAGCGCGAACTCCCGCTGGGACAACACGGTCGCGATCCTCACCGGAGACTTCCTGTTCGCGCGGGCCTCACAGATCCTGGCCGACCTCGGACCCGAGGCGGTCAGGATCCAGGCCGAGACGTTCTCCCGCCTGGTGAGCGGCCAGATCGCGGAGACCGTCGGGCCGCAGCCCGGCCAGGACCCGCTCGACCACTACCTGAGCGTGGTCACGGACAAGACGGCGTCGCTGATCGCCACCGCGGGCCGGTTCGGCGCGATGTTCTCCGGCGCGCCGGCCAGCGTGGCCGCCCGTATCACGCCCGCCTGCCAGGCGATCGGCGTCGCCTGGCAGCTCTCCGACGACATCCTGGACGTGGCCAGCGACTCCGCGCAGTCGGGCAAGACCCCAGGGACGGACCTGCGGGAGGGGGTGCTGACGCTGCCGATGCTGCACGCGCTGCGCTCGGCGGGTCCTGGCGACGCCCGGCTGGTGGAGCTGCTCGGCTGCGGGGAGCTGACCGACCCGGCGCTGCACGCGGAGGCGCTCGCCCTGCTGGGGGCGCACCCGGCCCTGGAGATGGCCCGTGCGGACGCACGGCGGTGGGCTGGCCGGGCCAGAGACGAGATTCTCGCCTTGCCCGAGGTGCCCGCCCGGGCCGCGTTCGAGGCACTCTGCGAGTTCGTGGTCGAGCGGACCGGCTGATCGGCGCGCTAGCATGCAGGTCAATGAGAACCTCTGGGAGCACACCGGGTCGCACAGCGAACAACGCATCGCAGGCGCCTGAGTCATTCCCGGAGGTGGCTGTGCCAGACGCGGAGACGCCGATCCAGGTGCCGGAGGACGGCCTCGCCGCGAGAAACAGCGATTTCGTGCAGTCGCTGGACCGCGGGCTGGCGGTGATCCGGGCCTTCGGCCCGGACCGGGAGCGGCTGAGCCTCAGCGAGGTGGCGCGGGCGACGGGGCTGACCCGGGCGGCCGCACGCAGGTTCCTGCTGACCCTGGTCAAGCTGGGCTACGTCCGCAACGACGGCCGGGAGTTCTCGCTGCGGCCCAGGGTGCTCGAGCTCGGCTACGCCTACCTGTCCGGGCTGGCCCTGCCCGAGGTGGCCGCGCCGCACATGGAGGAGCTCGTGGCGAAGCTGCACGAGTCCTCATCCATCTCGGTCCTGGACGCGCACCACATCGTCTACGTCGTCCGCATGCCCACCAAGCGGATCATGACGGTCGCGATCTCGGTCGGGACCCGGTTTCCCGCGTTCGCCACGTCGATGGGCCGGGTGCTGCTCGCGGACCTGCCGGACGATGAGCTCGACCGCTATCTCGCCGAGGCACAGTTCGAGCGGTTCACCGCCCGGACCGTCACCGACCCGGGACGGCTTCGGGTGATCGTGCAGGAGGTGGCCCGGCAGGGATACGCGATCGTCGACCAGGAGCTTGAGGAGGGCCTGCGCGCGGTGGCCGCCCCGATCCGCGGCGCCGCCGACGTCGGGACCGCGGCCATCAACGTGTCCGCGCACGCCAGCCGGGTCAGCATGGCCGCGATGCGGTCGGACATCCTCCCGGCGCTGCTGGAGACGGCCGGGCAGATCGAGGCCGACCTGCAGGCCCAGTCGTCGCCGTGACCGGCGCGGCTATCCCGCATGCTGAGCTTTCCTGCCGCGGGCGCCGCGCCCGCGTGCGTCGTCCGCGGTCCGCAGCCAGAACCCGACGGGGAACAGCCTGACGTTCAGGTGCTCGTCCACCAGCCCCCACAGCCCGCGGCGGGCGAACAGGGCCACGACGATCGCGACCAGGCCCAGGATGATCAGGTACCACGCGTTGTACGAGGCCAGCGTCTGCTGCAGCACGATGAACACGATGGTGCCGAGGATCGGGCCCTCGATCGTGCCGAGACCGCCGATGATGGTCGCGAACGCCATCTCCGCGGTCCACTGGATGCTGAACACCGCGCTCGGCTGCACCTGGAGCTGGCTGATCGCCAGCACCGCGCCCGCGGCGCCGCAGCCGGCGCCCGCCACCACGAACACCAGCATCCGGGCCAGGCCGACCCGCGCGCCGGAGCTGCGCGCGGCCAGCTCATCGTCGCGGATGGCGGTGAGCACCAGGCCGAGCCTGCCGCGCAGCAGCAGGTAGATCACGAGCCAGCGTGACCACCGCGACGGCCAGCCCGGCCCAGTAGGTATAGGCGGTGAGCAGCGTGGGGTCCATCCCGGAGAAGCCCGGCAGCGGCATCCCGGTCCCGCCGCCGATCGAGGAGAACTTCTCGATGATAAGCATGACGGTCGCGGCGAGCACCCAGGTCGCGATCGCGAAGTACCCGCTGCGCAGCCGGGAGACGAGCCACCACAACGGCAGCGCCGCGACGCCGGAGCCGATCGCGGCCACGGGCAGCGCGGCGAACGGCGAGGTGCCGTGGATGGCGAGGATCAGCACGAAGTACGCGCCGAGCCCCACGAACACCTGCTGTCCCACCGACACCAGGCCCGCGTATCCCGCCAGCAGGTTCCACATGCTCGCCATCGTGAGCACGATGAACGCCTGGACCAGGATGGCGGTGGTGCCCGCGTACACGATGTAGGGGAACATCGCGAACACGATGACGACGATCAGTGCGCCAACACCCGTCCAGGCCATGTTCCTGCGCGACCGGGTGACCCGGAACGTCTCTCCGGAGCGAGCGGTGGTTTCCGTGGCCAGGCTCACGACGGTGCCCCCCGGGAGATCAGGCCCTGCGGGCGCAGTACGAGCACAGCCAGGAACACGATGAACCCGGCGAGGACCTCGTCGGAGATGTTGATCTGGGCGCCGATCTGCTGGGCCACGCCCAGCACCACGCCGCCGAGCAGGGTGCCCCACAGCGAGCCGAGCCCGCCGATCACCACGGCCGCGAACGCGAACAGCAGGATCGTGTCGGTGCCCGTGGTCGGGGAGAGCTGGGAGTACATGCCGTAGGCGATGCCGGCCAGCGCCACGGTGCCGAACGCGATCGCTGCCGCGATGCCGAACACGTGCCGGTAGTCGGCCCCGGCCAGCTGCGCCGCCTCCTTGTCGTCGGCCACGGCGCGGATCAGGCGGCCGTACTTGGACGTGGACAGGAAGTACTGCAGCCCGAGCAGCACCGCCACGGCGACCACGAAGATGACCACGGGCAGGTAACCGATCTGGATCTGCGAGCCGATGGTGAACGAGCCGGTCACCAGGGCCAGTCCGGTGCCGATCGCGCGGCTGTTGGCGGTGAAGAACTGGAGCAGGCCGTTCTCGATCACCACCGACAGGCCGAAGGTGACCATCAGCGTGGTGAGCACGCTGCGGTCGAGCGCGCCCTGGAGAATCGTGCGCTGCAGCACGTACCCGAGCAGTGCCATCAGCGGTACCACAATGACGAACGACAAGAGCACGGGAATGTGGGTGACGGTGATGACGCCGATCGCGACGTAGCCCGCGACCACCGCGAGGTCGCCGTGCGCGAGGTTCACCACCTTCATGACCCCGAACATCAGCGACAGCCCGCAGGCGAACAGCGCGTACAGCCCGCCGATCAGCACCCCCTGGATGATGGCGTTGACCCAGGCCATTACGGCTCACTTCCTTCGCCGGACGGACTAGCGGAGGTGGTGCCCGCCAGGCCGAAGTAGGCCGCCTCGACCTGGTCCGCGGTGACGTCAGCGGGCTTGCCCTCCAGGGTAGTCCGGCCCTCCAGCAGGCACTGGATGCGCGACGCTACCCGCAGAGCCTGGCTCACGTCCTGCTCGACGAGCAGCACGGTCAGGCCGGTCCCCAGGATCTGCGGCAGCATGCCGTAGATGCGCTGGACGACTACGGGGGCCAGGCCGAGTGACAGCTCGTCGAGCAGCAGCACGCGGGGGTTGGCGACGAGGGCCCGGCCGATGGCGACCGCCTGCTGCTCACCGCCGGACAACTGGGCGGTGAGCTGGTTGCGGCGCTCGCGCATCCAGCCGAACATCTCATACACCCGCTCGATCGTCCATTGGCCCGGCCGCGCATAGGACGCGCCGACCTTCAGGTTCTCCTCCACTGACAGCGACCCGAACAGCCGTCTGCCCTCCGGCACCATAACGATCCCCTGCGTGGCCCGGCGCTCGGTCCGCAGCCTGGTCACGTCCGTGCCGTCGAACCGGACCAAGCCCGTGGTCGGGTAGTGCAGGCCCGCGATCGTGCGCAGCAGCGTCGATTTTCCTGCACCGTTCGCGCCGATGATCGCATACACCTCACCCGGAAACACCCGCAGCGAGATGCCGTCCAGGGCCCTGAGCTGCCCGTGGTGCACGACCAGGTCGCTGACCTCCAGCAGTGGCGTGCCGCTCTGCGCCCGGTCACCGTCTCCCGCTGTGGTCACGGCTCGCTCCGTTCCCCATTGACCGCCCCGTCCCCCTTCCCGTCCGAACGTGCGTCCAGGGAGCCGCCGGCCAGCGCCGCGGTGACCTCGGTGCCGAGGAAGACCTCGCGGACCGCGGGCTCCGCCAGCACCGCGGCCGGCTCGCCGTCGCCGACGAACGCGCCGCCGGCCAGGCAGATCAGCCGGCTCACCACGGCGGTGAGCGCGCGCACCACGTGCTCGATCCAGATCACCGTGATGCCCTCGGCGTTGACGCCGCGGACGATCTCGACCAACTGGGCGACCTCGGGGTCGGTGAGGCCGCCCGCCACCTCGTCGAGCAGCAGCAGGCTGGGCTGCGTGGCCAGGGCGCGGGCGAGTTCCAGCCGCTTGCGCTGCAGCAGGCCAAGGCGCTCGGCGGGCACGTTCGCGTGGGCGGACATGGCGGTCCGCTCCAGCGCCTCGACCGCTGCCGCGTAGCTGGCCCGCCGCCGTAGCCCGCCGCCCTGCTGGGCGGCGACGAGCAGGTTCTCGAACACGGTCATGTCCGCGAACGGCCGCGGCACCTGGTACGTGCGGCCGATGCCCAGCCGGCACCGAGCGGCCGGGTCCAGCCTGGTGACCGTGCGCCCGCCGAAGCGGATCTGGCCCCCGCCGGGGGCCAGATCGCCGGAGATGAGGCCGAACAGGCTCGTCTTGCCAGCGCCGTTCGGCCCCACGATCCCGACCACGTCTCCGGGGCCGACGGCGCAGCGACAGATCCTCCGCGATGACGACCTGGCCGAACCGTTTCGTCACGTGGTCGAGCTCGAGCAGAGGGCTGGTCATCCGGTCATTGGTTGGTCGGCTTCAGATCGGCAGTGATCTTCGCGCTGCGGCTGCAGCGTGTTGTCCACGACCTGGGCCTCGACCGGGAACTTGGTGCCCTTCTGCCACTGGATGCCAACCGGCGGGGTGATCGCCACGCCCGGCGCGGGCCCGCCGGAGGCGAAGTTCAGCGGCCCGGCCACCGCGTCCGGGAGGTTCACCTGGTGGATAGCGTTGGCGACCTCGGCCTTGTCGTGCGGGTCGCTCGCCGAGGTGAGGGCCGCGTGGGCGGCCTCGAACAGGCTGTAGTTGCTGATGTTGGAGTTCCACTGCCCCTTGGTCGATGTCTCGAAATCGTTGGCCAGTTGCTGGCAGGTCTCCCCGGTGAACGACGACTTCCACGGCAGCGACGGCGCCCACCAGGCGTCGGTGGCCACGTTGTACGCCAGCGGCCCCAGCGCGTAGGCGTCGGGCGGGAACAGCAGCACCTTGGCCACGGTCGCCAGCTTCGGCTTGAAGCCCTGCTGGGCCGACTGCTTCCACATGGTGGCGAAGTCGGGCGGCAGCGGCACGTTGGTGAAGAAGTCGGCCTTGGCCGCCTTGAACTGGGAGATCATCGAGGAGTAGTTCGTGGTCCCGTCGGGGTAGGGCGACGACAGCACCATCTTGTAGCCCGCCGCCGTGACGATCGGCGGGAACACCGCGCGGAACGCGTTGCCGTCCGAGTCATTGGGGAACGCGGCGGCCACGATCTTGTTGGTGTGGAGCTGGGCGTGGATCCGGTCCCACATCGGGATGAAGCACTTCGCCAAGTGCTCGGCGCCGAGGAAGTACATCACCACGTACTTCGCCTTCTCCGTCGCGTGCTCCGGGTTGCCTTTCGGGAACAGGTTGAGGTACCAGGCCTCCCACGGGATGTTCGAGCAGATCAGCGGCGTGCCGAGCGACTCGGCCTGGCTCGCCACCGCGTTGACGGTCTCCGGCGTGGACGACGCCAGCAGCAGATCCACGTTGTCGTTCAGGATGGCCGTCCTGGCCAGGTCCCCGGCCCGGGTGGGGCTGGACTGCGTGTCGTAGGACTTGATCGTGACCGAGTAGGTCTTGCCGCCGATCTTGAATCCGTTCTTGTACGGCGTGGTCTGCTTGATCTTGGAGATCACCCAGTTGTCCGGCGCACCGAACCCGGCCAGGGCACCGGTCAGCGGGTGGATCCAGCCGATCGTGATGGCCTTGGTGCTGCTCGACCCCGAGTTCGCGCCCTTAATGCCGGAACTGCACGCCTGGAGCAACCCGCCCGCCCCTACGACGGCTGCGCCAGCGCCGGCCGCGCGCAGCAGGCCCCGTCTGCTGATGCTGCCGATCATGTCAGTGCTGTTGGATTGCGCAGTCTTGTCACTCATCCGTAATCGATCTCCTTATGAGGTCGCGTCGCAGAGCGCGGGACCGCCTGTGAGGGACACCGTGGTCTCCCTTGCCGGGGCATGGCTGCTCGGCGTCGTGAGGCTAACATCACCTGAATTCCGGCGCAGCAGGACTTGTCGCATCATATGAGAATCACTCTCGTCTATTGCGTCTCATCGGCAACTGCAGCGAGCGTGCGACCTCGGGGCTGCGCGGATCTCGGTGCGGAACGCCTGGTGTGCGGGCTGTCATCGCTCTTGCTCTGTGCACTGCTGCTCGCGGGGGAGGGTGCCGTGCGGGGTGCTGCCGTACGGAGACCGCCCGGCCACGGCGCCGACCGACCGATGTCACGTTCGCTTTGCGAACGATCGTACATACCTTGAACAGATGGCACCATGCCTGCCGGCGGATAGTCAACGGGTGTTATGTAACTGTTGTGACCAGGATTGTCAACAGTAGCGGCACTAGTCGCAGGCTGCGGTGCGATCGGGATGTACGGGCACGGCGGAATCGACGCAGGCGGTCAGCCGGCGGGCTGGGCCGCCCGCCGCCGCCAGCTGGGCATTCCGGCACCGCGGCGTCGGCCGGTCCACGCCGAATCCGACCTACAAGGAGGTCAGCCAGCCTGACACGTCGATACTTCGTCCTGCAGCCATCGCGTGGCTCCTTCTTATCGAGGTCGGTTCGAGCCGCTGCCCTGGCCAGCCCGAGTCCGGGGCGGTAGTCCGCGAGTGTCACTGAATTGCACTCCTTGCAGACGCGATCTGGCATGGATGTCCATATTCTTATCAAATCCCGGAGATGGTCCCCGCAGAGACCCGTTACCGGGCAGAGTAGGACTACATGTCATTCACCGATGTCGACCTTGCCCGGCTGCTGATCGCACTGGCAGTGTTGTTGCTGGCCGCGCAGGGCGTCGGAGCCCTTTTCGCCAAGTTCAAGCAGCCGCCCGCTATCGGCGAGATTGTCGGCGGCATCCTTCTGGGCCCATCGGCCCTGGGAGCAGCCCTCCCGTCCGTCCAGCACTGGATCTTCCCGTCGACCGGCTCGTCGGCAGCCGCGCTCGGAGCTTTCTACCAGATCGGCCTGCTGCTGCTGATGTTTGCCGCTGGTACCGAGACGCGCCGGCTTCTGCAGCGCGATGCCATCCGGCCCGTGGCGCTCACCGCGACATTCGGCCTAGTCATACCCTTCGCAGCTGGCCTCGGCCTGGTGGCGGCCCTGGGCGTTCGCAGTTTCATGGGTACCGCGGGCAACAAGCCGGCGCTGGTTCTCGTCTTCGGCATGGCGGTAGCCGTGACGAGCATCCCGGTGATCACCCGGATCATGCATGACGTCGGCCTGCTCGGCACGCGCTTCTCCCGGATCGTGTTGTCCGTCGCAGTGATCGAGGACATCGTGCTGTATGTCGTCCTGGCCGTTGCGGTCGGGCTTGTCCAGGGACCGGGCAGCGAGGCGTTCGGGCTGCCGACGGCGCTGAACATCCACACCATCTGGCAGAACAGCGTTTACCACACAATCGTGGCTGTGGTCTTCCTGGGCCTGGCGCTGACGTTCGGGAGCCGTGCCTACAAGGCGCTGGCCGGGATGCGGGCCAACCCGCTGGCCCGCCGGAGCCCGGTCGCCTTCCAGCTGATTTGGATGCTCGCCCTGTCGGCTGCCGCGCTGGCACTTGGCCTGGTCCCGCTGTACGGCGCGTTCGTGGCGGGCATCAGCGTGGCAGTCGCCAACGAGGGCGAGATCGTGCCGGAACGCAATGCACTGGCCGGGCTCTCTTTCGGCTTCTTTATCCCTATCTACTTCGCGATCATCGGTATCCAGCTCGACCTGATCCACCACTTCGACGTGCTGTTCTTCCTCGGCTTCCTGGTCTTCGCCTGTATCGCCAAGGCCGCGAGCGTGTATCTGGGCGCGCGCCTGTCGGGCGAGGACACGTTCATGTCGAAGAGTCTCGCGATCGCGATGAACGCCCGTGGCGGGCCGGGAATCGTGCTCGCCTCGACCGCTTACGCGGCAGGCATCATCAACGAGACGTTCTTTGTGAGCCTCGTCATGCTCTCCGTCCTGACCTCGCTGGCTGCCGGATCGTGGCTAGAGCGTGTCGCGGACAGGCTGGCCGGCCACGGAGACAATCCGAAGCAGGAGAGCCCTCCGATCCCCGGCGAGCTCACCACGACCTGACCGACCTGATTGACCTGACAGACCTGGGGCCCGCGGCCCTGTACCCACCGGACCCGGGACACGGACTGGATCGGGTCGCTGCAGTCCGACCGTCCGCCTAGCTGCACGTACTACAGGAGCTGATCAGCTCTCACCGGACCTCGCCGCTGTGTGCCTGACCGGGCTGGATTCGCGGCACGTACTACGGGCGGTCACTCTGCTGGCTCGTGCCTCGTTGGACTATCCGCAGGCCGAGGACATTCTCCGGCAGACCCTGCCCGCGACCGCGGATCTGATCGCCGCCTGTCAGCGCTAGCGGACACGCTGAGCGTGATTGTCAGCGCCGACGTGGCATGATCTGGGCGGTGACTGTATCAGATCTGATACAATCATCACGTGAAAACCAACACCCCGAAGGCGGCATGGGCAGCGGGGACCCTTCCGGGTTCAACCGGCCTGAGTTGCTTCGCGTGCTTGAATCAGCAGCGAAGCTTCAGGAGGCCGTTCCGGATGCTGTGCTGGTCGGTGGGTCGGCTGCGGCGCTGTGGGCCAGTCACCGCTCTTCCTATGACCATGATCACGTGCTGGAAGATCTCGCGGCGCGCTTCGATATCGTCCTGGAGGCGCTCGAAGCGACCGACGGGTGGGTCACCAACAGGGTCACGCCCGGAAAGATCATTCTGGGAGAACTGGGCGATATCGAATCTGGCGTGCGCCAGCTCATCCGGAAAGTCCCTTTGGAAGTGGTAGAAGTCAGGCTGCCCTCGGGGCAAACGCTCCGCGTGCCCACGCCGGACGAGATCCTGCGAATCAAGGGCTACCTGATTGTCCGGCGCAACCAGGTGCGGGACTACCTCGACGTGGCTGCTCTCTCCGACCGCTACGGGATTTCACACGCCGCAGACGTGCTTGGGCATATCGATGACTATTACTCGGACCAGCGAGGTGCCGAGGCGGAAGGTGTCGCGACCCAGCTCGCCCGGCAACTGGCCGCTCCGAAACCAGCAGATGCCCGGACCATCACGCAGCTTGACCAGTACAAGGGCCTCGATGCCCGCTGGGCGGACTGGAAGAACGTGACCGACGTTTGCCGGTCTGTGGCAGTGGAGATGGTGCGATGACTACCGCCCTCAAGTTCCGGAACCTCACTGCCTCTCCGGACGACCCCGTTGAGACCTGGCCATTCGAGGGAATCCTCGCCGCAATCGAGCGGGGTACCCTTCCCGACTGGCGCCGCCTGGCCAAGGTCATCCGGGCTGATCCGTGGGGTCCGGTGGCTCAGCAAGTCCTCGAGGCCGTCCACCTCTCTCGCCCCTATGGCACTGCCGAACTCCTGGAAGGAGTGGTCGCCCGCGCCCGCAAGCTGGCTACTGATTCAGAGCGCGGCGAGGTGGCCTCTGAGGTGCGAAGGCTGGTGGGCGATTCCGGCCTGTCTCAGCACGAGTTTGCTGACCGGATGGGCACGTCGCGATCTCGCCTGTCGACTTACATGGCAGGGAAGGTCGTGCCCTCGGCGGCCCTCATGGTGAGAATGAGGCGGGTGGCGCGCGACTGCGCCTGAGTTCTGTCAGGTACCCCTACCGCCTGCAGTACCTGTCGGGCACCAAGCACCCGTACGGGCGGCTACCAGCCCCTCTTGCCGTCGATCCGCTCGCGGAGCAAGTCGGCTTGGCCGGTGTGTGCCGCGTACTCAGCGATCATCTGAAGCAGCGCCCAGCGCAGCGACATCTCACCCCATCGCACATTGACGAAGATCGTGTCCAGTGGCAGGCCTGCCACGGCGCGGCGAGCCGCGTCCTGCTCGGCAACCAGCCGTTCCAGGTCCCGTTGCGCGTGCCAGGGATCCACATCGTCGAAGGCGCCATCCGGCCGGTCTGGCGTCGAGTAGTAGCTTGCTATCTCCTCGTGGCCCCAGCGCTGGCGGAAGTAGGTCCTTTCAACGTCGGTGAGATGCCTGATCAGGCCGAGCAGGGACAGGCTAGACGGTGGCACGGAGCGTTCGGCCAGCTGCCCGGCGGTCAGGGCCGAGCATCGCATCAGCAGGCTGGCCCGGCGGTAGTCGAGGAATCCGTCGAGCATCGGCCGCTCGCCGCCAGCAAACGGCTCGTCGGTCCGCCCGTACTCCGGTGCTGTCCACGTCACGGTTCCATCGTGCAAGCGCCCGTCAGCAGGGCGCCAGTGAATTTGGTCCGTGGCACGCCCGGCTGGCGCCGGGCCACCGCTGTACGAGAATGTCGCCGTTAGGGCCGTGGGTATTCGAGGCGGCCTCAAGCCCGACGCTATAAGGGCTCGGCACTGCCGTGTTTCATGTTCAGCGATTCGCAGAAAACGTCGTGAGCGCTTTCTTAGCCTCTGCACTCCCACCCGGATGAGTGTTTACGATGAGCCGGGCGATGAACTTAAGACGGCGCCGAACGGTTTCAATCCCCGTTACCTGGCGACCATGGCCGGCCGCGGCTGGCATTAGCTCCCGCGAGGCGGGCTTCCGCGCGGGCGGACGCCGATCTGCCTGGCGATCCCGCGGTTCAACGATGAAATCCGCGGCATGGCACAGTCTCCTCTGGCAGGAATTGGTTGAGAGAGGAGAGACATGGGCGTCTCGTTTCCCGGTGAGTCAGCGCAGTATCGGCAGGTGCGCGACCGACTGCTCGAGCAGGAGGCGGAACTGCGCCGCGCCACCGAAGCGGTGGCGGCCGCGCGGCGCGCGCTTCCGCCCGGCGGGACGGTTCCCGACGACTACGTGTTCCAGGGACGCGGGCCGGATGGCCGGCCCGTCGACGTGAGCCTGCCGGAGCTCTTCGGGCCCGGCCAGGACTCGCTCGTGATCTACAACATGATGTTCCCGCGGGCCCTGGATGAGGATCTGCCCTGCCCGTCGTGCACCGCCTTCCTCGATTCCTTCGACGGCGCTGCCGGGCACATCGCCCAGCGGGTCAACCTGGTCGTGGTCGTCAAGGCCGGACTGCCGCGCCTCCTCGATCACGCCCGGCAGCGCGGCTGGCGCCACCTGCGGCTGCTCTCCTCGGCCGGCAGCACCTATAACCGCGACTACCTCGGGGAAGCCGCGGACGGTTCCCAGATGCCGATGCTGAACGTGTTCCGCCGCGACAGCGGGACAATCCGCCACTTCTGGGGCTCGGAGCTCCTCTACGCACCCAGCGAGCCGGGCCAGGACCCCCGCCATACCGACTCCATCGACGCGCTCTGGAACCTCTTCGATCTGGTGCCGGAGGGGCGCGGAACCGACTGGTATCCCGAGCTGAGCTACGGCTGAAGCGGCGTCTCCGGTCAGGCTCCGCCGGCGCGGAAAGGCCCGGGCGGTCAGCGTTCCGGCGCTTGCATCCCGATCTAAGGCTGATGATCGATATCCACGTTTTTCCTGTTCCGGCCATATGAACGCTGATCTTGGTGCAGGGTAGGGAGCCAGACAGCACCTGGCGTGCGAGACGGCCACCCCTCTGGCGTTCCCGCTGCCCTGAACCGCACGGCGCCCGCACCGCCGCTGGACCGATGGACTCGTGCCCGGCCAGCAAACAGGTGACAACTGAGCGCAATGACTGCGCCCGACTAAGGCCCGCCGTGTCCCGCACTTCTGCCCGGCATAGGAAGCCGTCCCGATCCTCCGCTGCGCAGCCGCCTGTGCCGCCTCCGGATCACCCTGCGGCCGACCCCGGCGTGACGGCCGGGCCCAGGCCCTCCTCTCGCAGCGGCGGTCCGCCCGCCGCGCACCGGCGGCACCGCAAGCAATCGCGAACCTCGGGGGCGCTGAAGCACACGCCCACGAAGATCGTCGCCCTGGCGGGAGTCGCCGTCATCGGCGGTGCCGCCGCGATATCGCTGATGCCGAAGCTGACCGCGCAGACGACCCCGTCCGGCCCGAGCCACGAGGATGTCGGTAGCGGGCCGAACACGCACGCCCAGGAGAACGCCCCGTCCAGCGCGCTGGCGGACGGCACCGCGATGGACGCACGCAGCCTCCTGGCGGAGGACGTGTCCCGCGCCGCGGCCACCGCCCAGGCGCGCCCCAAGCCGACGGCCAGGCCCGCTCCCCGGCCGTCCAAGACTCAGCCGCCACCGCAGCCGGAGGTCACGTACCTCAACCCGCTGCGCGCCGTCAGCGGGCTGATACTCGAGCGCATTGACATGGGCGTCGACTTCGGCGGGGCGGGCCCGGTCTACGCGCTCGGCGATGCCGTCATCACGAACGCGACCGGCGACTCGCCGGGCTGGCCGGGAGGCGGCTGGATCACCTACCAGATGACCGACGGCCCGGCCGCCGGGCTGCAGGTCTACCTGGCCGAGGACGTGACCCCGACCGTTCAGGTCGGCGAGAAGGTCACGGCCAGCACCGTCATCGCGAACATGTTCAACGGCGGTGCCGGGATCGAGACCGGATGGGCGATGCCGGACGGGGCCTCAGCGGAGTCCCAGCTGCCGGAGGCGGGCAGCGTCGGCGGCGGCGGCCCGTTCCCGACCAGGGTCGGGGTCAGCTTCGACAACCTGCTCGAGGCCGTCGGCGTGGCCCCCGCGCCCAACGCCGGCGACGCCCCGTTCGGGACTCTCCCGTCGAACATCCCGAACGAGTGGCCGGGCGTCGGCAAGCCCTGACGGGCACGGCGGTGCGGCCGGATAGCCCGCCCGGCATCACGTGGGATTCCCGCCCTGGCGGAAGTAGGTGGCCGGGGTCAGCCCGGTCTCCCGGCGGAACGCGGCCACGAACGCGCTGGCTGACTCGTAGCCCACGTGCCGCGCCACGCTGGCCACCGGCTCGCCCGCGGCCAGCGCGGGCATGGCCGCCTGCAGCCGGAGCAGGGCCCGCCAGCGGCCGAACGGAAGCCCGGTCCCGGCGGCGAACCCGCGGGCCAGGGTGCGCCCGCTGGCGCCGACCTGACGGCCCCACTGCTCCAGCGTCCGGTGGTCGGCCGGGTCGTCAGCGAGCCCCTGCGCCACCTCCCTGGCCCGTTCCTCAGCGGGCATGCGCACCTCGATCGCCGTCATCGCCACCGGCCGCAGCAGGTCAACCAGCACGGCCTCGGCGTGGGCCCGCTGGTCGGCGGCGAGGCCGGGATCCTCCAGGTAGCCGATGAGCTCCGCCAGCAGCGGCCCCGCCGTCACCGGCGTGCACTCGGGCCAGCTGATCGGGCACAGATCTGGCCTGACGTACAGCGTCCGCATGGTGGCGATGCCCGCCGACAGGGTCTCGTGCCGCACCCCGGCCGGGATCCACAGCGCCCGGGTCGGCGGCAGCACCCAGGCGGAGTCGGCGGTGCGGACGGTCAGCACGCCGCTGGCGGCCCAGGCCACCTGATGATCATCGTGCGTGTGCCAGTCGAACACCCGGCCCGCGGGCATGGGGAAGGTGACGACCGCGACAGCGGTTGCGGGGTCGGCCGCGGGCCCCGCACAATGTCCGTCCTGCGACACAGGATGGCAGCTTACGCCGTTGGCCTGGGAGCGATACCTCCATAGCGTCGGACTATGAACGAAGAACACGCCAAGCTGTGCTCCAGCCCCGAATGGGCGGCCTGCCTCCAGGACGAGGTGCTGCCGGCCCTCACGCTCCACGCCGACCTCGGCGCGGACATGCTCGAGATAGGCCCGGGACCCGGCGGGGCCACCGACTGGCTGCGGCACAGGGTCAAGCGGCTGACCGCGGTGGAGGCCGACCCCGAGGCCGCCGGGACGCTGGCTGCCCGCTACCGCGGCGGCAACGTCGACGTGACCGCCGGCAGCGCGACCGAGCTCGCCTACCCGGACGGCTCCTTCGACTCGGTGGGCTCGTTCACCATGCTGCACCACGTCCCCACGCAGGCGCTCCAGGTCAGCATCCTGGCCGAGGCCTTCCGCGTGCTCCGGCCGGGCGGCGTGCTCATCGGCTCGGACAGCCTGGCCAGCAACGATCTGCACCACTTCCACGCCGACGACACCTACAACCCGGTCGACCCGGCGGCCCTGCTCGTCCGGCTGCAGACCCTGGGCTTCGGCAAGATCACCATGATGGTGGACTGGGACCTGAGGTTCGTCGCGCACAAGCCCGACGGGCAGGACGCCTGCGGCGACGGGCCAGAGCCGGAGGCGGCGGCATGACCCGCGCCCGCGACCTGAGAGCCGCGACCATTGGCCTGCTCGGCTTCGCCGCGGCCGAGGAGCAGATGCTGCTGGCCACCGCTCCCGCCGACGAGGACGGCAGTCCGCAGTGCTGGGCGGCGCGGCCGCTGGTGGCGCACAACACCGAGTTCAAGCGCCAGCAGGTGCAGCGGCTGCAGGCGATCCAGGCCGGCCGGACCCCGCCCGACTTCCCTGATGTTGATCATTCATCGGCAGATCTCTACCAGAGATCCCTTACGCTGACTGAACGTGGCACTGCCGCGGACAGCGGCCGGGTCGCCGCGGAACTGATCGGCGGCCTGAGCTCGGTCAGCGACGACGACCTCTGTGACCCGTCGCGGAACCCGTGGCTGCGGGGCCGCCAGCTCTGGCTGCAGATCATCGTCCGGGGCTTCTGGCACCCGGCCGGTCATCTCGGCGAGTACTACCTCGCGCACGCCCAGCCGGACCGCGCGGTCGCGCTGGCCGAACACGGCGTGACCACGGCTCGCTACCTCGGCGCGCCTGACCCGGCCCGGGGCATGGCCAGCTACAACCTGGCCTGTGCCCAGGCCAAGTCGGACCGGCCCGGCGAGGCGGCCACGGCCCTCCGCGAGGCGATCACGCTCAATCCCGATGTGCGCGCGAACGCCGCCCGTGACCCGGACCTCGCGGTTCTCCGGGCGGGCGGGCGGCTCGAGTCCCTGCTCGGCAGCTAGCCCGTGCTCCGCCCAGCCCGGCCTAGGGCAGCGCGGTGATCTCGCGGCGGAACGGGACCGGGCCCTCCGGCCGCGGCCCGTCAAGCTCCTCGGCGTAGCGGCGGCCGGACCAGACCGCGGCTGCGATGGTCCCCGGTGCCCAGGCGTCGCCGATCACCGTGACCGCGGCCGCCGCGCGCCCGCCGGCCTGCGCCGGACCGGATCTCGCTGGCCAGCGCGTCGTCCGGCAGCCGCGCGGTGACCAGCACCACCGCGTCCGCGCCGATGGTCTCCTCGGCCGCGGTGAACACGCAGCCGGTGACCACGCTGTCGCCGGCCAGCCGGAGCAGCGTGCGGTTGGTGTCCACGGCCACGCCCGCGGCCATCACCCGCCGCCTGATCCGGGTCAGCTCCAGCGTGTTCACGGTCCAGGCCGAGACCTGGGCCGCGGGGGTGACCAGGCGCACCTGGTGCCCCTCGGCCGCCAGCAGCTCGGCGAGCACGCCGCCCAGGTAGTAGTGGTCATCGTCGAAGATCACGACCCGCGGCCCGCGCGGGCGCTCGCCGGCCATGATGTCGTCGGGGGTGAGGACCTGCGGCCGCGCCTTCCGCCGGGATCGCCGTGGTGTGCCAGCGGCCCACGCCGTCGCGGCGCCAGCGCGCGCCGGTGGCCAGCACCACCTGGTCGAAATCGGCGGTGTCGCCGGCGTCGATCGGGCTCTGCCGGTAGATCTGCACGTTCGGCAGCCCGCGGAGCTGCTGCTCGCGGTGCTCCACCACCCGCTGCCACGCGTGCAGCCCGGGGAGCCGGGATTCCCTGGTCACCCGGCCGCCGATCTCCCGCCCGGCCTCGGCCAGCACGACCTCGTAGCCCCGCTGCCCCAGGGCCCGGGCCGCCTCCAGGCCGGCTGGGCCGGCGCCCACCACCATGACCCGCGCGTCCGACTCCCGCGGCCGGATCCGTTCCGGGTGCCAGCCCCGGCGGAACTCCTCGCCCATGGACGGGTTCTGGGTGCACCGGATCGGCGTGATCGTCATGTCGCCGGACACGCAGATGTTGCAGCCGATGCACTCCCTGATGTCCTCGAGCCTGCCGTCCTCGATCTTGCGGGGCAGGAAGGGGTCGGCGATCGACGGCCTGGCCGCCCCGATGAGGTCGAGTATGCCGTCCCTGATCTGGCCGACCATGGTGTCCGGCGAGGTGAACCGGCCGACGCCGACCACGGGCTTGGTGGTGAGCTGCTTGAGCCCGCGGACGAACTCCTGCTGCGCGGCCTCGGGCTCGAACCGGGACGTGCCCGAGTCGTCCTCCCAGCTGCCGCGGCAGAAGTCCCACAGGTCGGGGAGCTCGGCGAGCATGCCGACGACCTCCTCGATCTCCGCGCGGGTGATCCCGTCGTCCTCGTCGGTGCTGATCCGGCAGGCCACCGCCGCCCGGCCCGCGGCCGCCTCGATGGTGTCCTCGAGGGTCTCGCGCAGCAGCCGGGCCCGGTTCTCCAGGCTCCCGCCGTACTCGTCGGTGCGGTGGTTATACCGGCGGGACAGGAAGTGCTGCAGCCCGCTGAGCCCGTGCCCGGCGTACACGTACACCAGGTCGTAGCCGGCCGCGATCGAGCGGCGGACCGCGTCGGCGTGCCACCGTCGCAGGTCGGCGACGTCGGACCTGGTCATCGCCCGGGCCTGAACCGGGTCGTAGGCCAGCGAGGCCACCGGCAGATGGGCCGGGCCGATCGGGGCCTCCCGGCTGTACAGGTTCGGGCTGTGCATGCTGTTGTGCGCGAGCTCGATCCCGGCCAGGGCGCCGCCCTCGTGGATACTCTTGGCGATCAGCGCGAGCGCCGGGATGTCCTGGTCGTCCCAGAGCCGCCCCTCGACGTACGGGGAGATGTCCCCGGTGGGGTGGATCTCCACCTCCTCGGTGCAGACCACGGCCCAGCCGCCCTCGGCCTTGACCTTCCGCATGGCCGCCGCGGCGGCCGGGTCCCGGTGGCCCATGCCGTTGCAGTGCGGCACCTGAAAGAACCGGTTCCTGGCCGTGACCGGGCCGATCCGCACCGGCTCAAACAGGATGTCGTATCTCGGGTCGCGCACTAGGTCTCCCCGTTCTGCCGTGTTCCGACCGCCGCACCCGGAATATACGCCGGCCCCGCCAGAGCCCGGTCAGGGCTCCGGCGGGGCCGGTTACAGCAGGATCCGGTCAGGACTCCGTACCGTCGGTGCCTGCCGGGGCGGTATCTGCCGCGCCGTCGGTGTCCGCCGTGGCGGTATCTGCCGCGCCGTCGGTGCCTGCCGTGGCGGTATCTGCCGCGCCGTCGGTGTCCGCCGGAGCGGTATCTGCCGCGCCGTCGGTGTCCGCCGGGGCGGTATCTGTCACGCCGCCGCCCGCCGTAGCGGCATCCACCGCGCCTGGCCCGCCTGCGGTAGCGACCGCCGGGACGACTGTCTGCCGCCGGGTACGAGCCCCGAGGGCGTAGAACAGCAGCCCGATGCCGATCATCACCGCGAGCGGAATGACCTGCGACAGCGTGTACTGCAGCCGCTGACCACCGAAGCCCTCAGGCAGCGAGGCGTCCGGATTCGACGTGCCGATGCCCGGGTAGATGATGGCGATCGTGGTCAGCAAGCACCAGGCCGCCGCGACGATGCCGCAGATCCACACCACGGCCATCCCGCCGGGAATCTTGTACGGGCGCGCCACGTTCGGGTGGCTGTACCTCAGCTTGATCACCGCCGGGAAGATCAGCACGTAGGTGAACGTGACCATGGAAATCACCAGGCCGAGCGTCACGCTGAAGTACTTCGCCGTGTTGCCGCTGGTCAGCTGCAGCGAGAGGATCAGGACAATCGTGGCCACCACGCCCGAGGTCAGGTTCACCGCGATCGGCGTGCCCAGCCGCTGGGAGAAGTAGCCCATCCACCGGGGCGCGGCACCGTCGAACCCGGCGACCGCCTGGGTGCGGTCGGAGCCGATGAGCCAGATCACGCCCGAGGACAGCAGGCCGAAGATCACCCCGATCGCGCCGATGTCCGCCAGGACCGTGCCCGCGCCGGACAGCACCACCCCATCCTTGGTTATGTGACCGCCGTAGACCACGAAGACCTGCTTCATCGCGTCCACGAAACCGCCGACGTTGGACAGCCGCGAGACCGGGAGAACCAGCAGGATGAGCAGGATCGGGACGCCGTAGAAGATCACGGTGGCGATGCCCGAGCGCAGGATGGCGAACGGCACGTCCTTCTGCGGGTTCTTCAGCTCCTCCGACGCGTTGCTCGGCAGCTCGAAGCCCTCCACGTTGAAGATCAGGATGGGCGCCGCGGCCAGGAACACGACCCAGGTGGGTGAGAACGCCCCGGCGCCGAAGCCGTGCACGCCGTGCTCGCCGGCGTAGATCGCGACGGTGATCGTAAAGAAAGCGATCAGGATGATGCGGACCGCCGCGCCGACCGTTGCTACCCATTTGCCCCATTTCAGGGCGGTGACGACCGCCGCGATGGCGGCCCAGATGAACAGCAGCCCGAAGACATACTCCCAGGCCAGGGACAGGCCGACGAAGAACGTGCTGAACGTGGCCATGGCGGTGATCGCCAGCGTCCCGGCGATCCAGATGGGGTTGTCCACCCAGTACATGATCGCGATCACGGCGGCGGCGGCCCGGCCGAAGGCCAGCTTCACCCAGACGTAGGGCCCGCCTTCCTCCGGGAACGCGGTGCCGAGTTCCGCGACGATCAGGCCGTACGGGAGCAGGAAGAAGACCAGCAGGACGACGAGCCAGGTGAACGACTGAGCACCATAGCTCGATACCGCGCCGAGCGTATCCAGGACGATGATGGCCGCGAGCATCAGGAACGCGGTGTCGAGCCGTCCCACACTGCGCCGGAACTTCTTCCGTTCCTCGCCTGCGGCTACCGTGTCCAAGACCTGGTCCGGAGCCAGCGGTATACCGGTGGCTGGCTGCTGGGTCATGGCAATCCTCCGTCAGCGTGATTACCGATGAAGTAGTAGATGCGATATAACGCTGCCCGGCCCGCCCGGGACCCGACGCTGGCGCCAGGACCCATATAGACCGTGCCGCCGCCCTCGTGCCGGGCACGCGCATGAGTGTAGCGTAAGGGGGTAAATATAGACCGTTTATCGCCCGAGTCAACAGTTTCGTACTCTGTCGCCGGATGAACTGGCAGCTCACAGGGCCAGAGCCGGCCGCTTCCCGTAAGCCGAGAATGGCTTGCAGCGAGCGAGATCCACCGGCTAGCGTCGCAATAAGCTGACCGAATTCCAGGGATGGAGCCATGCGCCGATGACGCTGGCACCGACGGTGGCCACTGAGATCATTCACGATGTCTCGCTTGAGGCCCTAGAGGACGACCCGTACCCGGTCTACAAGTGGATGCGGCGTCACCGCCCGATCGCTTACGTGCCCGAGACCGGGCGCGTCTGGATCACCACCTGGGACCTGTGCGCCGAGGCGGGCAACAACGATGAGGTCTTCGGCCCGACCCGGGATGTCTTCCACGCCGTCTACGGGGACCCGAACGTGATGAGCCTGTCCGGGCCCGATCACCTGGCGCACCGGGCGGCCCTCAACCCCCGCTACCGGCCCCGCGCGGTCGGCCAGATCCGCGACAGCATCCTGCGTGCCACCGCGGCCCGGTATATCGACCAGGTGCGCGATCGGGGCGCGGCCGACGCCAACGCCGACATCCTGGAGCGCATCAGCCTGCGGGCCATCGGCGACGTGTTCGGGTTCCGCGACGTAGACGACGCCACCCTGGCCCGCTGGTTCCACACCTATTCCGCCTATCTGGGGGATTTCGGGCGCAGCAGCGAGGTCGCCGCGGCCGGCCGGGCGGTCAAGGCCGAGGTCGCGGCCTACCTGGAGAGCCGGGTCGGGGAGCTCACCGCGCACCCCGACGACACCACGCTGGCGCACCTGCTGCACCACGGGATGCCCGACGGCACGGTCCGGAGCATCGACGAGATCATCGGCGACATCGGCGTCATGATCGTCGGCGGATTCCAGGAGCCCGCGCACGGCGCGGCCAACAGCCTGCACGGGCTGTTCACCCGGCCCGATCAGGCCGCGCGGGTCGCGGCGGACCCGGCCGCGTGGTCTGGCGCCGCCGTGGACGAGGGGCTGCGCTGGCTGGCGCCGTTCAGCCAGACAGAGAAGCTGACCACCGCGGACGTCACCGTCGGCGGCGCGCTGTTCCCCGAGGGCACCGAGGTGTCCCTGGTGCTCGGCTCGGCCAACCGCGACGAGACGCGGTACGACGACCCGGACGCCTTCGACCTGGACCGGCCGCGGCTCAGCCACGTGGCCTTCGGCTTCGGCCTGCACTTCTGCCTGGGGCACTACGTCGCCCGGCACCTGGAGCAGGTCATGCTGGAGGAGATGTTCGTCCGTCTGCCCCATCTCCGGCCGGACCCGGATAGCCCGCCGCTCGTGCACGGCTGGGCGGTCCGGGCGGCGAAGCGGCTGCCCGTGGTCTGGGATCCCTAACCCGGGCCTGAACGCAAGAACCGGCCGCTGATGCCGTCGGCCAGCGGCGCGGCCCGCCGCCCCGCGCGACGCCCTGGGCCAGCGTTACGATATGGGGCGATGGGCACAGCAGAGGCGCAGGCCAGCGCGGCGGGCCAGCTCAATGGTGAGCCTGGCGCCGTCATCCACACCGAGGACCTGACCAAGGTCTATCCGGGGACCGACTTCGCCGCCGTGGACCGGCTCAACCTGGACATCCGGGCGGGCGAGATCTTCGGCCTGCTGGGCCCCAACGGCGCGGGCAAGACCACGACCGCGGGCATGCTCACCACGCGGGTGGTGCCGACGTCAGGGCGGGCGCTGCTCGCCGGGGTGGACGTCGCCGCCCACCCGGCGCTGGCCAAGCAGCTGAGCGGGATCGTCTCCCAGCAGAACACGCTCGACCGCCAGCTCACGGTCTGGGAGAACCTCTACTTCCACGGCCGGCTGTTCGGGATCGGGGCCAAGGACTCCCGGCGGATCGCCGACCAGCTGCTCGAGCAGTTCCAGCTGTCCAAGTGGGCCAACGCCTCGGTGTACGCGCTGTCCGGCGGGATGGCTCAGCGGCTCATGGTGGCCCGGGCCATCTTCCACCGCCCGTCGGTGCTGTTCCTCGACGAGCCCACGGCCGGGCTCGACCCGCAGAGCCGGCTGGCCCTGTGGGACCTGCTCGTCGAGCTCCACGGCGAGGGGCAGACCATCATGCTCACGACCCACTACATGGAGGAAGCCGACCGGCTCTGCGAACGGGTCGCGATCATGGATCACGGCAAGATCCTGGCCCTGGACACCCCGGCCGCGCTCAAGCAGAGCATCGGCGCCGACACCGTGGTCACGGTGAAGGCCGCGGGCGACACCGGCCGGCTGGCCGAGCTGCTGACCCGCGACGTGACCGGCGTCACCCGCACCCGCGAGGTGGACGGCGGGCTCGAGCTGCACGTCCAGGGCACCGACCGGCTCGTGCCCCGCATCGTCACCGCGGCGGAGCGCGGCGGCTTCGATCTGGTCGACCTGTCGGTCTCCGAGCCCAGCCTGGAGACGGTGTTCATCCAACTCACCGGCAAGGAGCTGCGGGACTGATGGCCACGTCACTGACCACCCCGCAGGCGCCGTCCCGGCGGATCGGCGGCGGCCCCACCCGGTCGGTGGCCGCGGCCAGCTGGACCGCGCTGGGCGCGCTCATGCTGCGCGACCTCGTGGTGCTGCGCAAGCACATCTGGGAGTTCGTGCTGCGCACGATCATCCAGCCGTTCCTGCTCTGCTTCGTGTTCCTGTTCGTGTTCCCCAAGATCGGGCAGGGCATCGGCGGGCACGGCACCGCGGCCCAGTCCGCGTTCGCCACGATCCTGGTGCCCGGGGTGGTCGGGATCTCGGTCATGTTCCAGGGTGTGCAATCGATCGCGCTGGCCATGGCCCAGGAGTTCGGCTTCACCCGCGAGATCGAGGACCGGGTGCAGGCGCCCTGCCCCATCTGGCTGGTCGCGGTGGCCAAGGTCCTGTCGGGCGCGGCCCAGGGCGTGCTGTCGGCGATCATCGTGCTGCCGATGGCCTCGGTCGTGCACGCGCCCGGCGTGCACGCGCACCTGTCGCTGCACTGGTGGATCATCGTGACGTTCGTGCCGCTCGCGTGTGTGGCCATGGCCGGCCTGGGGCTGGTCCTCGGCACCAGCTTCGAGCCGCGCAACATCGGGCTGATGTTCGGCTTCATCATCCTGCCGATCACGTTCCTGGGCGGTACCTATTACTCCTGGACGAGGCTCGCGCCGGTCACGGTCGGCGGGTGGCACTGGCTGCAGACGATTGTGCTGATCAACCCGCTCATCTACGTGAACGAGGGGATGCGGGCCGCGTTCACCGAGGCACCCCATATGCATCTGTACGTGATCTACCCGGTGGTGTTCGCGTTCGGGGCCGTATTCCTGGCCATCGGGCTGCGCAACTTCCGCCGTCGCGTGCTGTCCTAGCGGCGCTTGCGCACGGCCTCGGCGAGATCGGTGAGCACCTCGGCCGTGACATCCCAGCCCAGGCAGGCGTCGGTGATGCTCTGCCCGTAGGTCAGGGAGCCGGGCTCGGTCAGCTCCTGGCGGCCGGGGACCAGGAAGCTCTCCAGCATCACGCCGGCGATGCCCTGCTGCCCGTCGCCGACCTGGGCCGCGATCTCCCGCGCCACCACGGCCTGCCGGACGTGGTCCTTGCGGCTGTTGCCGTGGCTGGCGTCGATCATCACGGTCCGCGGCATGCCCGCCTGCGCCGCCGCGTCCAGCGCGCTGGCCACGTGCGCGGGCTGGTAGTTCGGGCCGCCGGTGCCGCCGCGCAGGATCACGTGCACGTCGGGGTTGCCGGTGGTGGTGACCACCGACGCGCGCCCCGATGCGTCCAGCCCGAAGAACACGTGCGATCCGTGGGCCGCCCGGCACGCCTCCACAGCGACCTTTACGCTCCCGTCCGTGCCGTTCTTGAAGCCCACCGGCATGGACAATCCGGAGGCGAGCTGCCGGTGCACCTGGCTCTCCGTGGTGCGGGCGCCGATCGCGCCCCAGCTGACGGTGTCGGCGATGTACTGCGGCGAGTTCGGGTCCAGGAACTCACACCCGACGGGCAGGCCGAGGTCGACCACGTCCAGCAGCAGGCGGCGCGCGGTGCGCAGCCCGCGGTGCACGTCGTGGCTGCCGTCCAGGTCCGGGTCGTTGATCAGGCCCTTCCAGCCAACCGTGGTCCGCGGCTTCTCGAAGTACACCCGCATCACCACGCACAGCTCGTCGGCGAGGTCGGCGGCGGTCTTGGCCAGGCGGACCGCGTAGTCGACCGCGGCGCGCACGTCGTGGACCGAGCACGGGCCGACCACGACCAGCAGCCGGTCGTCCTCCCCGGCCAGGACGCGGCGGACCGCCTCCCGGGAACGTTGCACCACGGCGGCCTGGGTTTTGCCCAGCGGCAGCTCAGCCAGCAGCTCTTCCGGCGCGATCAACGGCTGGAAGCCTGCAATGTGCAGATTGCTGGTGCCGGACGGAGCGTCCACGGCTGTCCCTTCCGGCGGCCAGCCGCAAGGACCCAGGCCAGCCGCCTCTAACGACGAAAGGCAGAGACTGGAGTCTCTGCCTTACTGGCTCTGGGTGGACCGTCAGTCAGCGCGCTTCGCCGCCGGCTCCACCCAGAGCCAGCTTAAAGCGCCAATACCAACGGGTCATGGCACCGGATCATACACGCTCGGGCCGGGTGACCGCGAAGAGAACGTAGCCGCAGGACAGGCCCGTGGCCGTGGGGTGCCGGGCCAGCCAGGCCCGCGCGACCGTGGCCGGCACCTCTATGTCCAGCACCGCCGCGAGGTCGGCGCGCCTGGCGAAGCTCCACTGCGACCTGACCTCGTGCCGCGTGGCGCCGCGCTCCCGCCACCAGGCGTCGATGCCGTCCGCGAGCCGCTGCGGCGGGACCTTCGACCCGGCCGCGAGCAGCCCGGCGAACTCACCCCAGCGGTAGTCGTTGTCGACCACGATCAGCGTGCCGCCCGGGACCAGCACCCGCATGACCTCGGCCAGCCCCGCGTCCCCCGGGGCGCCCCCGGCTCCGGCGACGATGCCGGGGCTGAGGAAGTAGGCGAACCTGGCGTGCACCACGTCCACGGACCGGTCGGGCAGCGGCAGGCGCTCCGCCGAGCCGGGGATCACCTCGGCGCGGGGCAGATCCCGGATCCGGTCCGCCGCCCGGGCCCGCAGCGCAGGGTCAGGCTCGACGCCGATGACCCGGGCGGCGTCCCCGGCGTAGCCCGGCAGCCAGAACCCGGTCCCGCAGCCCAGGTCAACGAGCCTGCGGCCGTCCCAGGGAGCCAGCCGGCGCATCGCGGCGAGCAGGTGACCGCTGGGGTCAAGGGCGCGGTTCTCGATCTCGTAGACGTCGGGACGCCCGCCGGCGTTGGGTGCGAAGCGCCAGTCGGGAAACGCCGCCCGGGCCGCGGCATCGTCGGCCGTCGCGGTCCGCCGCCCGGAGCCACCGGCGGGGGTCGCGTGTGCCCTGGCGTCGCCGGCGCCGCGCTCCGCCGCCCGCCGGCCGTCTGCGCCCCGGCCGCCGCGCTCAATGGCGCCGCCCAAGTGCGACGGCACTTAGCTGTTGCTGTTTCAGCACTAAGTGCCGTTCGCACTATTGACTCGGGCGGGACCGGCTCGTCCGGCGCGCCCCACGCCGGGGCCGGGCCGCGCGGGACGACGTCGGTCACGCCCGGGTTCAGCTCGCGGTTGATCACTTCGGCGGCGCCCTGGATGGTGTCGATCCCGTAGGCCATGGTCGGGTTGTCCATCGTGAGCATCACTACCATGTAGTCCCGCCCGCGGCCAGAAAAGCTGCCGATGCTGTTGATCCGCCAGCCGTGCGTCTCCAGCGGCAGCCACCCGTTCTTCACGTGCACGGTCACGTCGCGCGGGGCCCCGGCCGTGACCCCCCAGCGCTCGGAACTGATCACGCGGGCCATCAGCGAGAGGAGGTAGCCGCGCGACCGGCTGCTGAGCACGGTGTTCCTGGCGGTCAGCAGCTTGAGCAGGAGCATCTCGTCGTGCGCGGTGATCTCGGTCAGGCCCCAGTAGCCGCCGGGACCCAGCTCGGTCTGCCCCATCTGGGCCAGGTCGAGGAAGTGCTGCAGGCTCGGCGCCGGTCGACGACCTGCAGGCCGACCGCCGAGGAGCGGCCGCGCAGCGCCGCGAGGATGCCGCTGGACAGCCGCGCGGCCAGCGCCGGGTGACTGGACGACTCGCAGATCCGCGTCCCGGCCGCCCGGGCGCCCGCGGGACCGGCCACGCCGAGGGCCAGCACCAGCCCGGTCGCGATGACTAACCCGCCCCCTCGCCGGGCCGCCCGCACCAGGCAGCCGCTGTTGTGCTTCATCGTCGTCCCCCGTTACTCAGCGTCACGCACCATTCACTGAGACGGCGTCACGGGCCGATGGGTTGGCCCGGGTCGTGGGTGGACGGTTGGGCGGCCTCCAGCACGCCTACTGGTACATCCACGAGGGACCGGGGGTGGTGGGCGCGGGATGAGGCGGGGGCGGTGCGTAACGGCACATGGTCACGAGCGGTAAACGGACTCCGGCCTGGCCCGCACGGGTGCGCCGCCGCGGCCCGCGCCGCCGCGGAACCGGGACACCCCCTCCAGCACGCCCGGCCCGGCGAGCACGGCCAGGCCGTGGCGGAACTCGCCCGCCATCGCCTCGTCGTGGCGGAGCGACAGCCCCTCGAGCGTCGACTGCCGGTCGCTGCGCAGGCAGGCCTGGGGCAGCGCGGCGATGTCCCGGGCCAGCTGCTCGGCCGCGGCCCGGGCGGTGCCGTTCGGGACCACCTGGGTGACCAGCCCCATCTGGAGCGCTTCCGCGGCGGGTACGGCCCGCCCGGTCAGGATCATGTCGAGGGCCCGGCCCAGCCCGACCACGCGGGGCAGCCGGACCGTGCCGCCGTCGATCAGCGGCACCCCCCAGCGGCGGCAGAACACCCCGAACACCGCGTCCTCCTGTGCCACCCGCAGGTCGCACCAGAGCGCGAGCTCCAGGCCGCCCGCCACGGCGTGGCCGCAGACCGCCGCGATGACCGGCTTGGAGAGCTGCATCCGGGTGGGTCCCATCGGTGCGCGGCCGTCGGGCTCGGTCCGGTTGCCGTCCGGGCCGCCCATGGCCTTGAGGTCGGCGCCGGCGCAGAACGTGCCGCCCTCGCCGACCAGCACGGCCACGGCGCTGTCGGGGTCCGCGTCGAAGTCGCTGAACGCCTCGGCCAGCGCGGCGGCCGTCGGGCCGTCGACGGCGTTGCGCACGGCGGGGCGGTTCAGGATGACGGTCGTGACCGGCCCGCTCCGCTCGACTCGCACTGTGCTTATCCGGGGGGCCGACCCCCCGGAACCCCCCGGCATGCCCCCACCCACCTCCCCGTTCCCGCTACATGGCCGACGAGCGGGCCGTCGCGTCTGGCCCTAGCTGACCTGCCAGGTGTCGCCGCCGGCCAGCAGCTCGGCCAGGTTGCCGTAGCCCTGCTGCTCGCGGGAGGTCTCGATCTGGCCGTACATCAGGTCGTCGTAACTTGGCCGCGGCGCCTGCCGGATGACGCCGATCGGGGTGTGCCCGACCCCGGAGCCGTTGTCCAGCCGCGACAGCGCGAACGCGTAGGACGGGTCGGCCGTGTGCGCGTCGTGCACCAGCAGCGCGTTGGGGTCCGCGGTCGTGGCGTCGACCGTTTCCAGGGACCCGTAGCGGGAGAACCTGAGCCCGTACCGCTGGTCCGGGCCGAACCTGATCGGCATGCCGTGCTCGAGCCGGATCAGGTTCTGGGCCTGCGCCTCGGGCCCGGTGATCGCGGCGAACGCGTCGTCGTTGAAGATCGGGCAGTTCTGGTAGATCTCGACGAGCGCCGAGCCACGGTGGTCGGCCGCGGCGCGCAGCACGCTGGTCAGGTGCTTGCGGTCGGAGTCGATGGTGCGGGCCACGAAGCTCGCCTCGGCGCCCAGCGCCAGCGACACCGGGTTGAACGGGGTGTCCAGGGAGCCGAACGGGGTCGACTTGGTGACCTTGCCCTGCTCCGAGGTGGGGGAGTACTGGCCCTTGGTCAGCCCGTAGATCCGGTTGTTGAACAGCATGATCTTGATGTTCACGTTGCGGCGCAGCGCGTGGATCAGGTGGTTCCCGCCGATGGACAGCGCGTCGCCGTCGCCGGTGATCACCCAGACCGACAGGTCGGGGCGGGACGACGCCAGGCCGGTGGCGATCGCGGGCGCGCGCCCGTGGATCGAGTGCATGCCGTAGCTGTTCACGTAGTAGGGCAGCCGTGACGAGCAGCCGATCCCGGAGATGATCACGAGGTTCTCGCGCGGGACGTCAAGCTCGGGCAGGAACGCCTGGAACGCGGCCAGGATCGCGTAGTCGCCGCAGCCCGGGCACCAGCGGACCTCCTGGTCGGACTTGAATTCCTTGGTGCTGAGCTTCTCGTCCGAGGTGGGCACCAGGGTGAGGGATGCGGGCCTGCGTTGCACCCCGTCGGCCACGCCGCCGCGCGCGTGCCGGCCCTGCGGCGCGCCGCCGGCCCCGGTGCCGTTGGCCGCATCGCTCTCTGCTGCACCGCCGTTTGCTGCACCGCCGTTTGCTGCCGTGCCGGGTGCCGCGGTGCCGTTGGCGGAGCGGCCGTTTGCCGCGCGGTTCGCCGTCCGGCCGTGGCCGGCCCGGGTGCCCGGGACCGCGCCGTTGGCCGCCTTGCCGTGGGCTGCCCTTCCGTTGGCGCCGTTGGCCGCGCTGGCTTCAGACATTTGCGATCACATCCTGAATGACGCCGGCTAGCTCCGCGGCCTGGAACGGCAGCCCGCGGACCCTGTTGTAGGAGATCACGTCGGCGAGGAAGCGCCCGCGGAGCAGCAGCGCAAGCTGGCCGAGGTTGATCTCCGGAACAAGCACCTTGTCGTAGGTGAACAGCACGTCACGGAGGTTGGCCGGGAACGGCGACAGATGCCGCAGGTGCGCCTGGGCCACGGATCCGCCGGCCAGCCGGACCCGGCGGACGGCGGCGCCGATCGAGCCGAACGTCGAGCCCCAGCCGAGCACGAGGACCTTGGCGTGGCCGTCGGGGTCGTCGACCTCGAGCGGCGGGATGTCCGCGGCGATGCCGTCGATCTTCGCCTGACGCAGCCGGACCATCCGGTCGTGGTTATCAGGGTCGTAGGAGATCGTGCCGGCCACGTCGGCCTTCTCGATGCCGCCGATCCGGTGCTCAAGGCCCGGGGTCCCCGGGATGGCCCAGGGCCGGGCGAGGGTCTGCGGGTCCCGCCGGAACGGCTCAAACTCGGGCTTCTCGTCGAGCTTGCGCCATTCGTTCGGATTGGAGAACGAGAAGTCGTCCCGGAGCCTGGGCAGGGCCGATACCTCGGGAATGCGCCACGGTTCCGAGCCATTCGCCAGGTAGCCGTCGGACAGGATGATGACCGGCGTGCGGTACTTCACCGCGAGCCTGACCGCCTCGAGCGCGATGTCGAAGCAGTCGGACGGCGTTGCGGGCGCGACCACGGCGACCGGTGATTCACCGTTCCGGCCGAACAGGGCCAGCAGCAGGTCGGCCTGCTCGGTCTTGGTCGGCATGCCGGTGGACGGGCCGGCCCGCTGGATGTCGCAGACGATCAGCGGCAGCTCGAGCGAGACAGCCAGGCCGATCGTCTCCCCCTTGAGCACCATTCCCGGGCCCGACGTCGACGTGACGCCGAGCGCGCCGCCGAACGAGGCGCCGAGCGCCGCGCCGACGCCGCCGATCTCGTCCTCGGCCTGGAACGTGCGGACGCCGAACCGCTTGTGCTTGGCCAGCTCGTGCAGGATGTCCGAGGCCGGGGTAATCGGGTAGGAGCCGAGGAACAGCGGCAGGCCGGACCGCCGCGAGGCGGCGACGAGCCCGTAGGACAGCGCGGTGTTGCCGGTGATGTTGCGGTAGGTGCCCGGCGCCAGCGTCGCGGGCTTGACCTCGTACTGGACCGAGAACGCCTCGGTGGTCTCGCCGTAGTTCCAGCCGGCCTTGAAGGCCGCCTTGTTCGCCGCCATGATCTCGGGCTTCTTGGCGAACTTGGACTCGAGGAACGTCATCGTTCCCTCGACGGGCCGGTTGTACAGCCAGGACAGCAGGCCGAGCGCGAACATGTTCTTGGCCCGCTCGGCGTCCTTGCGGCTGATGTCATAGCCCTCAAGCGCCTTGACGGTCACCGAGGTGATCGGCAGCGCGTGCAGCTGGTAGGCGGACAGCGACCCGTCCTCGAGCGGATTCTGCGCGTAGCCGACCTTGCTCAGGTTGCGCTTGCTGAACTCGTCGGTATTGGCGATGATGTCCGCGCCCCGCGGCAGATCGCCGATGTTGGCCTTGAGCGCCGCCGGATTCATGGCCACCAGCACGTCGGGGGCGTCGCCCGGCGTGAGGATGTCATGGTCGGCGAAGTGAACCTGGAAGCTGGACACCCCGGGCAGCGTGCCGGCGGGGGCCCTGATCTCGGCGGGGAAGTTGGGCAATGTCGACAGGTCG
The DNA here is from genome assembly GCA_963739645.1 of uncultured Actinomycetota bacterium. Taxonomy (GTDB): domain Bacteria; phylum Actinomycetota; class Actinomycetes; order Streptosporangiales; family Streptosporangiaceae; genus JASHPR01. The sequence goes on along the minus strand of CAVUBM010000040.1, from coordinate 740 downwards.
TTGCCGAAGGTGGCCGTCTCCTGCGTAAACCTGTCGCCGGCGAGTTGCATGCCGTCGCCCGAGTCGCCCGCGAACCTGATAATGACACGATCGAGTTGCTGGACCTGCTTGGTCACAGTCTGAGGCCTCCTCCACGCGCCGAGGCCGGGCAGTGAGGACACTGTGGACACGGTGACGGCGTGCATTCGTACTGGCGCCGCCCCTGTCCCTGGCCTGGGCCGGGGCGTTGAGGTTAGTTGAGGTTAGGAATACCTTACATCTTACCGGCGGCGGGAAGTCGCCGGGCGGATGTGTGTCTGTTGCGCATCTGCTCTTGTGACCTGCTGCGATGGCGTCATCTATCCGCCGAATTCGGGAGATAGACGACCTGCGTGTCCGGTCCAGACGATCAGCTGTGACGCTAACTGCATCAAGATGTTGCCTCAGTGTAATGCCGCACATCGACGGACCGACCGACTCACGGATCCTACGCGCTTTCCCCCGCCGGCACGGACGGCTCCTGCTTTCTCTGGGCTTCTGCATGGTTGCCCCGCTGATTCCTGAATGGCTTCGCCAGGTTTCCCGCTACCCCTCCCGCGGGCCGGCGGACGGCTGGTCCCCCTGGTCGCGCAGAGTCAGCCGGCCTGGGTGTCCTGGCCGCCGCGTTTGGCCGCCAGCGACCCTCTGCAATGCGGCTGATCTGCAAGGATCTGCCGATCGACACGCGCCACGACGGCCCGGCGTGTCGACTTTCGCTGGCT
>CAVUBM010000039.1:0-25559 GCA_963739645.1 uncultured Actinomycetota bacterium | reverse complement strand
AGGAAGGAGGCACGAGAGGTGCGCAAAACGAGCGGGCAGGCCGTCACGAGCATCGCGGCGGCCGCGCGGCACGCCCCGGGGGAGCGGCTGGCTCCTGGCCGCACCGCTGTTCGCCGGGTCGTACCTCGGTGTATGGGCGCTGGCAGGCGTCGTGGTGTAGCTGAACCCGCCGATGTGACATTCAGCACGTGGCCGTACCACAAGAAAAAGGAGAAACAAGAAATGACCAGTCACAAGATCGGAACACGGGAGCAGTGGGCAGCTGCCCGCGAGCAGCTGCTCGTCCGCGAGAAGGAGCACACCCGGCTCGGCGACGAACTCGCGCGGCAGCGGCGCGAACTGCCATGGGTCCGGTTCGACAAGGAATACCGCTTCGACACCGACGTCGGCACGCGCGCGCTGGCGGAACTGTTCGATGGCCGCAGCCAGCTGCTCATCTACCACTTCATGTTCGGCCCGAGCTATGCGGCTGGCTGCCCGACCTGCTCCTCGGTCGCCGACAGCGTCAACGGCGTCCTCCCGCACCTGAACGCACGCGATGTGACCATGCTGTTCGTCTCGCAGGCCCCGCTCGAGACGTTGCAGGCGTTCAAGCAGCGGATGGGCTGGAGCTTCCCCTGGGTGTCGTCAGCCAACAGTGAGTTCAATACCGACCTCGGCTTCTCCGAGCAGCCAGGAGCAGACGCAGGAGTGGCCCGAGCCGGTGCTCGAGCAGCTGCCACCGATCGCCGCCCGTAACGCCGAGAGAGACCGGCACCGACATCGTCGGGTACCTGACCGAGAACCTCGGCTTCAGCGTCTTCGCTCTGGACGACGACGACGACGTCTACCACACCTATTCGACTGGGGGCCGCGGGGTCGAGTTCCTGATGGGCTACTACCCGGTCCTCGACCGGGCGCCGAAAGGCCGCGGCGAGGCCGACGGGTTCCAGCTCTGGATCCGCCCCTACGACGAATACGAAAGCCAATGCAGAACTGTCATCGCGCGCATGTCTGCATCGTCGTATCCGGCTGTCGCGTCCGCCTCACCCCCGAAGGGGGATGACAGCGGTGGTGGCGGCTTCGGATGATCAAGTCATGGCCTCATCACCGCCTTCGCCATTCGACGTCGTGGTCGTGGGCGCAGGACCTGCTGGCGTTGTCGCGGCGCTCCGCGCGGCCCGTCTCGGAGCCAGCACGGCGCTGATCACCCGCGATCAGTTCGGGGGAATGGCCGCGAACGACGGCCCCGTGCCGGTCCGCACCCTGGCTCAGGCCGCGCGCCTGATTCGCGAGGCCAGGCAGCTCCCGCTTTACGGGATCGCGGGCGGTGAACCCTCGCTCGACTATCCCCGGCTGCTTGCGCGTGTCCGCGACGTGACCGAGGACGCACGCCGGCACGCCCTGCTGCGCGACGATCTGGAGCGTGCCGGGGTGGAGGTCTACGAGCAGGCTGGCACGGCACGGTTCGCCGACGCTCACACGGTCGAAAGCGACAACGCGCCGCGGCTTGAAGCAGGCAAGATCATCATCTGCACCGGGGGAACCTCGCGGCCGCTGGCCGTTCCCGGCTTCGACTTGACCGCGACGCACAGCGACGCGTGGCACCTTTCCTCGGTGCCGGCGTCACTGGTCGTGATCGGCGCTGGCGCGACCGGCGTGCAGGTAGCGTCCATCTTCAACGCGTTCGGCTCACGGATCCACCTCGTCGAGGTCGCCCCCCGCATCCTGATGACCGAGGACCGCGAGGTCTCCGAAGCCGTCCGTGCCGCCCTGGCTGCGTCCGGTGTCCAGGTCGTCGAGCAAGCCGGGACGATTGACCGCTTCGAGCGCTGTGCTGCTGGCGTGCGGCTTGTCCATTCGACAGGCGACGGGCAGCACAGCATCGATGCCACGATCGCCGTGGTCGCGGCCGGATGGGTCGCGGCCACCGCCGGGCTAGACCTCGACCGGGCCGGCGTGCAGACCGACCGGCGCGGGTACGTCCAGGTCGACACGCACCTGCGTACGACCGCGCCGCACGTCTTCGCGGCCGGCGATGTCACCGGGCGCGCGCTGGTCGTGCACGAGGCGGTCCGCGAGGGGCTGGCGGCCGCGACTAACGCCGTCCTCGGGCCGACGACGGTACTGCCTCCCCAGGCGAGCCCGATCGGCAGCTTCACCGACCCCGAGTACGCTTCGGCCGGGCTGACCGAGGCGGCTGCCCGGGAGAACCACGAGGTGGTTGTGGCGAAGGTGCGCTTCGACTCGCTCCCGCGACCGATCATCGATGGCCGCCCGACCGGGTTCTGCAAGCTGGTCGTCGACCGCGAACTCCATACCATCCTGGGTTGCCATGTCGTGGGAGAGCGCGCGGTCGAACTCGCGCAGCTGGCGGCTACGGCGATGGCCGCGAAGATGCCCGTCGAGCAGCTCGCGCTGGTCCCGTTCTCATTTCCCACCTACGCCAACGCGCTGGGCCGGGCAGCAATCGTCGCCGCGATCGAACTCGATCACACCGGAATGTGGGCGGTTGACCATCTCGAAACGGCAGTGGAGGCCGGCGTTGCCTGAGCTCACTGCAGCCGTACGCGGTACCCAAACCATGCCCTGACCGACAGGAGGAAGATCTTGGCCACCCCTTCAGCAGGAACGCCCCGACCGGGCGTCCGCGTTGGCTCTACGAGCGAATTCAGCTTGTTCTTCCGCGTCAGGCGGGGCCACGAGACTGACCTGCGCGAAGCGGTGCAGGCGCTGCAGGACAGTCCCGGCTACCGGCCAGGGGATTACGACCTGCCGATCGCGATCATTCAAGAAGCGAGGTTCGTGCTGTTCGATGGGGGCACACGGTTGCTCTTCGCCACGAGCTTCGATGGCTCCTGGGACGCCTACATGGAGGACTTCGCGTCCAAGCCGCTACAGCTTTTTGATGCGATTTTCCGGCACGTCGAAGGCTACGAAGGTCTCCCAGACCTCACCGCAGTGAAGGATTTCATCTTGAGCGCACAGGTTACTGCCGGAGCCTACGCTCGGAATTACCCCGGCACGGTGAAGGAAATCCGCAAGGCGCTGCGCGTGAACGAGGCCTTCCAGCAGGTGCTCGACGATCCTGCCGCCGCGGACGCGCTGCGGCACCCCGCGCTGAAGGCGCTGCTCAACGAGGCCGCAGACGCCTAGCCGAGCCGCCGCGAACGAACCGAAGGCAGGCGATGTCGCACCATATCTCCGGGCCGCGAGCCGTGGCCGAGCCGATCGCAGACATCACCGATCTTTACGCGTTCCCCAGTCCCGAGCACGCGGGCCGACTCGTCCTAGTGCTGAACACGCTGCCGTTCGCGCCGCCCTCGGCGGTCTTCTCCGACGGGCTGATCTACCGCTTCCGGTTGCGGCCGCTCACCGCGAGCGACCGGGACGGGGCGCCGTTCGTCCCGTGCGGGGAGGAAACGGTGATCGACTGTACGTTCTCTGCCCCCGTGGGCGGCCGCGGTGCGAACGGCCCAGCACAAGAAGGCACGTGCGCTATGCCGACGGGCGAGACGGTGTCGATAAGGGTGAACGACGAGCATGGAGGCCGGGACCACGGCGTCCGGGTCTTCGCCGGCCCGCGGTGGGATTCGTTCATCATGGATGCGCCCGCTGTACTGAAGACGATCGCCACCGGAAAGCTCGCGTTCACCGACCCAGGCGCGATCTACCTCGACGGTAAGAATGTCCTGGGCCTGGTTGTCGAAATCGACCGCCCGGTCCTCGGCGGCGCTGAGCTGCTCGGCGTGGTCGCGGAGACGCTGACACGCGGCAGTCTCAACGTCCGCCTCGAGCGCGCCGGGAGGCCCGAGGTGCCCAACCTGATGCTGGCGCCGAAGCAGTTCGACCCTGTCAACCGCGACCTTGAGATCCGTGACCTTTACAACATGGAGGACGCGTTCGACCTCAGCGGTGTCTACGAGGGCGCGTACCGGGCCCGCCTGAACGCGAACCTCGCTTTCTGGGACGGTCTGGACGGCAAGACCGACTGGCCAGCTCGCGAGGATGGCGCACATCCGCTGACCGAGCTCATCCTGGCGGACTACCTCGTCGTCGATGTCAACAAACCGTACGCGGAGCGGGGCTCGTTCCTGGAGATCGAGCTGGCCGCCCAGCGTGGCCAAGCTCACCGGACCTGCGGTGGCCGGGCGCTCAATGACGATGTCATGGACACGATCTTCACGCTGCTCGTGAACGCCAGGAACGGGCCCGCCATCCACGACGGCGTCGACCAGGCGACCAGGCCTGCATCGCGGGCGTTCCCCTACCTGGCACCCCCGAATCCCGACCCCCCGGAGGCTCCCCGCCATGGGTAGCGAACGAACGTCCGCGGACACCGTGACGACCGCGGCGAACACCGCTCTCGAGCTCGACGACATCCAGTCCGGAATGCTTCACCAGCGGCCGGCCTCCTACGTCGGCACTTACCTGCTGCTTCATATCGACGACCGCGGGGCAGGGCGGACGCTGGTCGAGCGGCTGCTCCCGGTGGTCGGGTCCGCCCGGTCCCCTATCCGATCCGTCTCAGAACGCATGGGTCTCGGTCGCGTTCACCTACCAGGGGCTGAAGGCGCTCGGCGTGCCTCAGGAGTCGCTCGGCAGCTTTGCACCGGAGTTCCGGCAAGGTATGGCGGCACGCGCAGCCGAGCTGGGCGACACCGGCGAAAGCAGCCCCGAGAACTGGGAGAAGCCGCTCGGAAGCCCCGCGGTCCACGTCGCGCTGTCGGTGCTATCGCCAGACGCCGTGCAACAGGAACGCCTGGTCGCGCGGGCGCGCCGCGCACACGAGCAGCTCGCCGGAGTCGAAGTCATCTGGCGTCAGGACTGCTATCAGCTCCCGACCGGACGCACCTCCTTCGGCTTCAAGGACGGAATCGGACAGCCGGCGGTGGAAGGCAGCGGAATCCCTGGCTCCAACCCGCACGAGCCGCCGATAAAGGCGGGCGAGTTCATCCTCGGCTACCCCGACGAGACAGGAAGCGTGGGACCGATGCCGACTCCAGAGGTCCTCGGCCGCAACGGCACCTACCTGGCTTTCCGGAAACTTCACACCCGGGTCGCTGCATACCGGCAGTACCTCCGCGCCAAAGCGGCCAGCCGCGAAGACGAGGCACTTCTCGGCGCGAAAATGGTCGGCCGGTGGCAAAGCGGCGCACCGCTTGCGCTCTGCCCCGAACACGACGATCCTGATCTCGGCGCGGACCCAGGCCGCAACAACCGTTTCGGCTACGGAGACGACCTGCGTGGATTCAAGTGTCCTGCCGGCGCGCATGCCCGACGCGCGAACCCCAGAGACGCGCTCGAGCACGAGATGAGCGTCGATGTGCGCCTACACCGCATGCTCCGGCTCGGGACGAGCTACGGCCCGATGCTGCCCGAAGGCGTCCTGGAAGACGACGGCGCCGACCGCGGCATCATCTTCGTCTTCGCCGGTGCTTACCCCAAGCGCCAGTTTGAGTTCGTCAAGACCCAATGGCTGAACGACGGCATCTTTATCGGCGCGCCGGCCGAGAAAGATCCGCTCGCCGGAGCAAACGACCGATCAGGCACCTTCACCATCCCGCAGCGGCCGATCCGCCGTCGGCTGCAGAGCCTGCCACCGTTCGTGATCACCCGCGGCGGGGAGTACTGCTTCGCCCCGGGTCTGCGAGCGTTGCGCTGGCTGGCGGAACTGGACACCCGGAACAGCTGAACAGGAAGGGAGGAGACCATGGCCACCAGCCCCGCACGCACCGACCGTTGGAAGACCCTCGATTTCGGCCCGCCGCAGCCAGGTGCACAGGAGCCCGATCTGCCAGTGCTCGTCGAGTACACACCCGATGAGCAGATAGCGGTCATCACGCTGAACCGGCCGCACGCAGACAACGCGATCACCACAGCGATGGGAGCACGCCTGACCGAGATCCTCGAGGCGATCGCGGTTCGCCCTGCGGTACGCGTCGTCATCCTCACCGGAGCCGGTCGCCGGGCCTTCTCCGTCGGCAGCGACCTGCGGCAGCGCAAAGACATGACCAAAGAAGACTGGCTGCGGCAGCGCCAGGACTTCGATCGCACCCTCTACACCGTCCGCCAGCTGCGAAAGCCTATTTTCACCGCCGTCAACGGGATCGCCTACGGGGGCGGCTGCGAACTCGCCCAGAGCACTGATTTCATCATCGCTTCCGACAATGCCATCTTCGGCCAGCCCGAGGCGATGCTCGGCCTCGCGGCCGGAGGCGGTTCGCCCGGCGCTGCTTCCCCGCCTGCTTCCCCCGGGGAAAGCCATGCAGATGCTGATGACAGGCGAGCCGATCAGCGCGCAGGAAGCGTATCGGCTCGGAATGGTCAACGAACTCCATGCTCAAGACGAGCTCATCGACGCCGCGCACCGGATCGCGGAGAAGATTGGGAGCAACTCACCGACCGCGGTACAGGCCGTCAAGCAGGCGGTCCGGATGGGCCAGGGCGAACCGATCGAGCAAGCCATCGCGATCATGATGGAGGCGCACTGGCGCTCGGCCGTCCATCCCGATCGAGTCGAGGGCATCGGCGCCTTCAACGAAGGCCGCGAGCCCCACTTCCAGGATCCCGACCGCTGAGCGCCGCACGCGGAGCGAGAATTCAAGCCGGGACGACGGGGCCGTTCTCGACGGTGAGGACTCACCCTCGCGGGGTGAGGCATGTGACGGGGGCCAGCGAAATCCTTGACGCGGTGTACATCCTTCTAGAACGCGGGAGCGTCACATGACGACAAAGGGCGCCTTTGCCCCCGAGGAATGGAAGGTCGTGCTCGAGGCCCCGCCGACCGCGGGGATGATCGTGATCACCGCAGCGCACGGGGGAACGTTCCGCGAGACGATCGCGATGACGAAGGCCTATACCGAAGCGCGTGCCCAGCACGGCGAGAGCGAGCTCCTCGACGAGATCGTGGCCGCAAAGCCCAAAGTGGACCACAAGTTGTACCACTCTCCGGAGGAGCTCAGGGATCAGGGACTTGCGCATCTGCGTGACGCAGTAGCGCTGCTCGAGAGCAAGGCGACCGCCGAGGAACGCGACGACTACCAGCGCTTCGTAATCACGCTCGCCAACGAGGTCGCCGCCGCCCATAGGGAGCACGGGCAGAGCATGAGCCCCGCGGAGGCAAAGGCCATTCAGCAGATCACGGATGCGCTCGGCGCGGCCGGTTCCTGACCGGGAATCACCCTCGGATGGGTGGCGACACCGCAGGGACGACCCGAACAGGATCAGATGCGGTCCCGGGTAAATCCGGGCCATATAACGCTCAGGCGTCACCGCCGACGAGCTTGGGATGGGCTATGACGGATCGGGTTGGCCTCTCCGGAGGACCAAGTGAGCATCCAGATGCGGCGGGCCATCGTGCGGCTGATCCGGCCGAAGCCAGTCAGCCGCCCGGGGTGGCCGGAGCCTCCCCGGCTGTAGCGGCAGCTGAAGGTTCTCAGGTATCGCCGGAGCGTCGGAAGCCCCGGAAGCTGCTCTATGTCACGCTCTCCGGCTGCTGGGGTGCGCTCATTTTCGCGTGCCTTTCCTTCACGCCGTCGCTGCTCCCGCGCGGCGGTATCGTCCAGGGCCTGGTCTGTGGCATCACCGCGGCCATCGGTTACGGGCTCGGGGTACTCGCCGCGTGGGTTTGGCGGGCTTTCGCCGATCGAGACCCCCGGCGCCCGCGGCGGTGGGCCTGGCTCACCTTTTTCATCAGCGGGGCTGTCCTCTACGTGGTTTGCTTCGGGCTCGGACAGTACTGGCAGTACGAGATCCGCAAGCTGATGGGGGTGACGGATTACAACATCCCGCTCGTCGTTGCCTCGCCCTTTGTCGCGGCGCTGGTCTTCTGCCTGCTGCTACTGATCGGGCGCGCCCTTCACGGCCTGTACCGCTGGGCCGCGAAGCTGCTCAGCCGCTGGATCGGGCCGCGCGCCGCGAAGGCGGTTGGCTGGGCGCTGGTGGTCGGCACCACTTATCTGGTGGTCAGCGGCCTGTTGCTGCAGGGCTTCGTCAACGTCATGAACAGTGCGTATTCGCTGCGCGACACGATGACGGCGGAGGGGGTGCACCAGCCCGCGACGAGCCTGCGGTCGGGCGGGCCGGGCTCGCTCATACCGTGGGACACGCTGGGCTGGCAGGGCCGCAACTTCATCGGCAAGGGCCCGTCGGTGAGTGATACCGAGAAGTTCACCGGCCATCCGGCCATGGAGCCGATCCGGATCTACGCCGGGCTGGCGTCAGCCGCCGGCGCGCGGGCCCAGGCCGCGCTGGCGGTCAAGGACCTTCAGCGCGCGGGCGGTTTCCAGCGCAAGAACCTGGTCGTGGTGACGACAACCGGCAGCGGCTGGGTCGACCCGGCGCTGGTGGACTCCTTCGAGTACCTCAGCGGCGGCGACTGCGCGACCGTGGCGATCCAGTACTCCTACCTGCCGTCGTGGATTTCCTACCTGGTCGACCAGTCAAAGGCCCTCGCGGCGGGCCGCGCACTGTTCGACGCGGTCTACGGCACTTGGTCGAAGCTGCCCGCGGACCACCGCCCCAAGCTGTTCGTCGCTGGGGAAAGCCTGGGATCGTTCGGCGGCGAGGCAGCCTTCACCGGCGAGAACGACCTGGCCAACCGCACCTCCGGCGCATTGTTCGCCGGACCGCCCAATTTCAACACGCTGTTCCGGGAATTCAGCGACGACCGTGACGCGGGCAGCCCAGAGGTCCAGCCCATCTACCAGGACGGACGGATTGTGCGGTTCGCGAACGATCCGGCCACGGCAATCCCGCCGCAGGGCCAGCCCTGGGAAGGCAGCCGGATCCTCTACATGCTGCACCCGTCCGATCCGATCGTCTGGTGGAGCCCGCATCTGATTTTCAGCGAGCCGGACTGGATCAGCGAGCCTCCCGGCAAGGACGTGCTCAAGACCATGTTCTGGATGCCGTTCATAACCTTCTGGCAGGTCACGGCCGATCTCCCGTTCGCGACCGGCGTTCCCGCCGGCCACGGCCACAAGTACACGGCGGAGTACGTCGACGGGTGGAATGCCGTCATGCAGCCCGCCGGCGTCACCTCCCAGGACCTGGCCAGCCTCAGGAAAATCATTACGGCCGGGGGGTGACCGCGGGCCGACCCGTTGTGATGAACCAGCTACTTGAGCAGGCCGGGCTAGCAGGCTCCCTTAGTGGACCGCGAACCACGCGACGGTGAGTGCCAGGCCGTTGGTCGCGATGTGCGCCATGACGGGGGCGATCAAGCTCCTAGACCGCAGCCGGAGCCAGCAAAAGGCGAGACCGGCGATGGACGTAACGGCGATCGAGCCGAACACCAGCAGTACCTGCCCGCCGACACTGGCGGCGAGGCCACTGACCGAGCGGTTGTCAGACATCGTGTGCAAGGTCGGCGCGATGTGCCACAGACCGAACAGCGCCGAGGTAATCAGGCTCGCCCGCCACGGTCTCCAGAGCCTCAGCGCCGAACCCAGGAGCACGCCACGAAAGGCGAACTCCTCGGGGATCGCCGTGAGCAGGACGATCGATACCCCTAGTTCGTAAATCAGTCGTCCGCCGCTGATCTGCGCCCGTGAATCGTGCAGGAAGCCGTTCGTCGCGGGAATCACGGCCGCCACGATCAGAACCAGCAAGACGATCCCGAAGGCACCGCCGCCGTAACGCAAGCCGGCGCCCGCATTCGCGCGGTCGAGCCCGAGGTCAGCCAGTGTCGCGCCCGCGCTCCAAGAGATCAGGACCAGCGCTCCAGTGAGAAGCCCGCCAGATACCAGAGGTGGGCCCAGCAGCCCGTACGAGCGCGCCACGGTGAACAGGGCCAAGACGCCCGTGGTCTGCAGAAAGCAGCGGCCAGCCTTCATATCTTTCGCCGGTGCCTGCGCAGATCCTTTTCGTTGGCGCATTCCACGGCCTTCTCAATGACCGGTGTCGCGATAGGGACGATCTCCGCCCACAATCGGGCACCGGCGGGCGGCCTGACTCTTGCTCTCACTCCGCGCGCCCACCGACCGGTCAGCGCAGCCGACCAGCCAGATCTTTTGCCCGTTCACGCAACTGTCCTATCGCCGAGTCAGCGGCATCCCGTCCTCGGCGCGACCCGAGCATTGGTCAGCTCTCCCAGTCGCGCACAGATTACCCGTCGCGGCAAAGACCGCAGGCATGTCGGTTCCGCGCTCGATAGCCACCCAGAACGGGTACGGGCGTCCCTTGAAAGCGGAAGGTCGGCGGTTCGACCCCGCCCCTGACCGCCACCTCTGACCAGGGACTATGCTCTGGTGGCTTGGTCCGTACGGGGCGTGTGACAGCAACGGCATCGGGCGAGCCCCCACTGCCCATGCAAAATCCCGGTGATCGTCCAGCAGACGAATCCCGCTTCCGTGAGTTCGGTGCCTGTGGCACAGTCCTGACTGTGCCGTTGGGCGATCTGCCGGACTGGTTGCCGGCTTGGTGTTTGGACCATCTGGGTGGCGAACCCGCCGACGTGCTCTTCCAGCTGCAACAGGTCTCGATGGTGTTCGGTCTCCGGTTGGCTGGGTGTACGGACGTCGTGGTGAAGGCGCGCGTCGATGACGGCCGGGCCGTGTCGTGTGTCGCGGCGCAGGCCCGGTTGGCCGGGCGCGGGTTTCCGTGCGCCCGGCCGCTCACGCCGGTGGTCGGTGTCGGTTCGCTGGCTGTGCACGCCGAGGAGTTCCGGCCCGGCGGTGAGGTGTGGCACGGCGACTCGCCGGACGTGGCCGCGCGCTACGCGGAGGTATTCGCCCGGCTGATGGCCGAACTGGCCGACGTGACCGTCGCGCCGCCGCTGCCGAACCCGCCCTGGGTGCGCTGGGACCACGCCGATGCCGGGGTGTGGCCGGCGATCGACTTCCTCGATAACCGGGACCAGAGCGTCGTGCCCGTGTACGTCGTTGAGGCGGCGGAGCGGGCTCGCGGGCGGATACTGGCCGCTAGCCTGCCGTGCGTGCTGGGCCACGCCGACTTCGAGGCACAGAACCTCCGGTGGCACGGCCGGGAGGTGTGGACGGTGCACGACTGGGACAGCCTGGCGTGGCAGCCGGAGGCGGCGCTGGCGGGAGCGGCAAGTGGGGCGTTCGCCAGTGCCGGGCCGCCCACGCTGGCGCCGATCGAAAGCTCCGAGGTGTTCCTGGTGGCTTATCAGAACACTCGGGGGCGCTTGTTCACGGCCGTGGAGCAGGAGATCGCGTGGGCGGCCAGCTTGTGGATGGCAGCGTACAACGCCCGAGAGGAGGCACTGCACGGCGATACCACGGTGTGCCGCGATGCGCTCCGCGCACAAGCAGCCGAACGCCTCCGCCGGGCCAATTCCTAGCACCAGCATGCGAGTTCAGCGAATGCCGCAGACTCCTGCGATTGTTAACCGCGAGTGACCGAATACGCGGTTGAGCCAGATGATCATGCGAAGCAAGAGTTCCACAGTCCAGTTCGCGCACCGTCAGCCCGTTGGGCTGGGTGCGGTGCCGGCCCCGAGATCCATCGGACCTCCATACCCGTTCCACCGCCCCTGCAGAAGGTGATGCGAGGAAGGAAGGCAGGTGCCGCCGCGCGGTGGCACGGGAGCGCGCCCGGCGCCCGTGGGCATGCCCGGCAGGGTCACCAGGATGGGGCTGGGAACTCGGGGTTGTCATCATGGCTGATCGCCGGGCCGGCCATGGTCACCCATGACGGATGCGACGGGGTCACGATGGGCAACTCGGGTACCGATCCCAAGAGGGCGACCAAGGTATGCTTCGCAGCCGGCGAGGACCGGCCGCGCATTCACCAGGGCCGGGCCCGTCCTGCCCCGGCTTCCGGCAGGTTGCAACTGCGGACCGGGGACGCGTGCGACTTTAATCCAGAGCACCTAATCGACGTGTTCGGCGAGCAGCGGCAACGGTTCATCGCGATCCTCCAAGGATTCGCTCCCGACGACTGGGCTGTTTCAACCCGGTGCACCGACTGGTCCGCGCACGACGTCGTCCGCCACCTGTGCGACAACAACATGAAAGCCGCTGCCATTGAGCCGGATGACCGCATGCTCGACATCACCGCCGGCTACGACCCGAGGATCACGCCTCGCGAGTGGCTGACCGCATCGGCCGGCGAGTCACCTGGTGCCACCCTCGGTCGTTTCGTGGCGACGACCGAAGAGCGGTTCGCCCTCGATCGTGCCCGGCTGGCCCAGGGTCTCAGGTTCGACGTCCGCATGCCATACGGGCCGATGGACTGGACTGTTCGCGTACTGCACGGCTTCTGGGATTCGTGGCTCCATGAGCGCGACGTGCTGCTCGCCCGAGGCGCCGAGCACCCCACCGACGGCGACGCCACTGTCTACGCGACCGCCTACGGATTGTTCATCGCCGCCGCAGTGGCAGCGGTCTTTGGCGACTCCGTGCAGGAGAAGCTGACGCTGGGCGGCGACGGCGGCGGCGTCTTCGATCTGGACAGCCGCAGCGGTGTCACGCTCACCGTCACCCGAGTGACCACTGCTGGGCCGCCCGCAGCCCAGGTCGCAGACGCCCTCGCTGGCCGCTCACAGATCGCCGCCGTGCTCGGTGATCTGTCGGCCAACTCACGTGCCGCTCTGTCGCACATGGCCAACTTCTTCAACACGCCTGTCCAGCAGAGCCCGACCTGAGGACCCGCGAAATGGAGGCCGGAGTGCCGCCGACGCGCTGTCGGTTGCCCAGCGAGCTAGGCGGGTCCATCCGGGCCGTCGGCCGGGATGGCAAGGCGGTCGGGATGCCCGGCGAGCGGGCTTGACCGGGGTTGCCCGCGGGGTGGGCTCTTCGTAGCGCTGCGACCTGCCGGCCTGCTCGAGTTATCGGACGTTAGCGGTGCTAACAAGATTCAGGGAGCCAAACGGGGAACGCCAGCCGCGCATGACGGTAGCGGGCTGGTCACTGCTGGTCCCGGATGAGACGATTTGATGGTGAGCGACAGCGAGGATAACCCGGTACGGGCGCTCGCCGCTGCCTGGGAGGCCGCCACGGGCGTGGTGGCCGAGTGGGCGGAACAGACAACGGCGGTAGCCAAGGAGGCGATCCATAAGCTAGCCAGCGATCCGGCTGTCCGCGCGGCAGTGGAGAGCTGGCGCACCACGCTGGTCTGGACTCGGCAGGACTGCCGCTGCGTGTGCGACAGAGCACACCCGGACGACACAGGGGTATGTGACAACCACGCGGTGATCACGCGCCGGCTCGCTACCGGGCGGGACGGTGGCGTGGACGTACCGCTGTGCGCGCCGTGCGCCGTGGCCCAGGGTGTCGCCGAGCTGCCCGGTAACCCTCCTTCGGGGTGACCACCGGTCGCTCCGACCGCTGCACACCGATCCTGGTGGCCGGAGCCCACCTATCGCCGACGGTGATCATGATCTCGTAACTGGCGGGCCGCCCGGCAGCGCGACAATCTGCGTCATGTTCCCGTCCCCCCATTCTGGTCACTGAGATTGATCACAGCGCCGCACTGGCAGGTGACCAAGCCGCCGCGCGTGCGTGCACCTGATCCGCGAGGACGAGTGCATCGCCGCCGGGTAGGACCCGGACGGCGGCCGTTTCCCAGCCGGCTCGTCAGGGTTGCCGCCGTTGACAATCCAGATACCAATATGATATCACTTTAATCAGTGGTCGGGTAGCCGACACCACAGGTAACAGGAGGCATCCCGATGAACGCACCCAACGAAAGCACCGCCCCGAAAGGTCTGCGCGGGTGGTGGGCATCTCCCCCGCGATCCGGCATGCGCCGCACAATCAATCCATGGGAATACCGCCACCTCCGTGTCTTTGGGGTCACGCGTATTGCCGGTGGCAGTGCCGCGGCCGCCGCGGGCGTCGTGTGCCTCTCGTACGGCGTCTACGGATGGGCAGCCTTCTTCCTGGTTCTTGCGGCGCTGAATCTCGCGGGTGGCTACTGGTACATCACTATCGCTCGCTCCGCATCTGCCCAGGCCTGAGCCTGCGCGACTCGCACTGGGCCTGGCGGGTGCTAGACGAGCTGGCTTGGGCAGCAGAGCGAGAAGCATGGAGGGTCGTGTGGACGCGACTTGCGTCTAACGCCAATCTCGGACCGCCCGTCCGAGGGTCGGGCTGACTTCGGTTGTGAGAAGAGGCGCTAGTGACGCCGCTGTGGGCTCGCTAGCGTTGACGCGATCGGTTGAGTGAAAGCAATCCCAGAAGCGAACGAGTCCGTCCTCACCGTCGACCTCGAACGCCTTTGCCGCGAGCCGCAGCCACCGGTACTGGTACCAGACGTAGTTCAACGGGCTCATCGAATCGTCAGAACCCGCGTAATGGGCTTGCAGCTCCTCGAGCGTGCTGTACCCCTCGGCCCGCATCCGAGCGGCAAGCTTTCGACTTCCCGCTCCTACGGTTGGCAGCACCTCGAGCGTCGGGAGGCTCGCCTGCAGCTGGGTTGCGACGAACGTGTGCATGGCCAGGTTGACGAAGATCTCGCTGAGCCAGAAGGTCGGCAGCCGGAGATCTCCGAGCACCTCGAATGCGTGGCCGATCTCATGGATCGTGATGAGGTCGAAAAACGGCTGCAGGTCCAAGCCACCTGTGCCGTCCGGGTATGTCGCGAGCAACTTCGCATACCCGCGGGGTGACGCGTCGCGGAGGTCCTGCGCAATCTCGATCCAGAAGTCTCCGCCTCCGGCTGGCATCACCACGATGCCGGGACGGATCTCGCCGGCATCATCTCTGAAGAACGGCAGCCCGTACGGGCCGTTACCCGACCAGTCCGTTTCGTCGGCCACGATGACGGCGATGTCCGGCTCAACCGCTGCGAACAGGCGGCTGAAGTAGACGTAGGCGTTCGCGGCGACATCGGCGGCGGCCCGCGCGCGCACCAGCGATCCATCGCTGTAGCGCACCTCAAACGGATAACCACCCACCTGCGAAAGCTCTGATCCCACCGCCACCCAACGAGCCTAGCCGTTTCCGGATTCACGAAACTGCGGAACTCTCGGACGGTTCCCGCACGGTGCAGAGGGCTTCTGCTTGACTTTCTGAAGTGCGCTATTCCGCTGTTGATTTATCAAGTTTCATGCCCGCATTGACACCACAGCCCGGCAAAGAGCCAACGAGGGGTCTTCTGCATGTGCCAGGCGGCTACGATCCTTGCTCTGCTCTACGACGACCCACGGCCGCCAGGGCGCGAACCCCGGTCGACATGTTCGGCCACCTGCTTTGCTAGTGCTCTTAACCTTTACGTGATTCGAGCCCCGGGTGCTGCGGTCAGTTGATATCGAACTCGTTGCCTTCCGGGTCCTTCATCCCGACCGCGTAGTGGTCCAGCCCTTCCTCGGACAATGCGCCAGTGATGGTGGCGCCCAGGCCGGCCAGCGGCTGGCCTCCGCGTCGACCCGCTTCCTGCGAGTCTCGATCGGGTCCGTCCGCTCGCCACTGGCGTGGATGTCGAGGTGCAGCCGGTTCTTGACCGCCTTGGCATCTGGGACGACATGGAACCAGATGCTCGGCCCGTGGCCCTCCGGGTCGCTGATCCTGTCCGCCCCGTCGACCAGCTCCTCCTCGGGCACCCCCAGCTCGCGGTAGAAGTCGTTCCAGGTCGCGAATCCAGCCGGGGCCGGCGCGAGCTCATAGCCCAGCGCGGCGGCCCAGAACCGAGCCAGCCGGTCCGGGTCGGCACAGTCGATGACCAGCTGAAAGCGGACAGGCACCGGTTTCCTCCCCAGGCCGCTCGGGTAGCTACCGGCATCCTGCCAGATGCTTCGCGGGCGCGGGGCCAGCGCGTCGGGTTAGGGCATCTCGAAACTGCACCTTGGCGATCTGCTCCGTCATCGGAAGAAGCCCCGCGCGGGCGCGATTGTGCTCCTCGTCCTGGCCGTAGGCGCGGTGGGCGAGCCCTCTCGGCACTCATATCAGCCACTTCTGGCTCATACCGCAGATCTGCATGCTGGCTCGCATAATCCGACCGGGGGTACTCCGCGCGCCCCTCCGAGGGGGACCGTCGAGCCGACACCCTGTTTTCTCCGCACAGAGGAACCATCGTCAGCTCTCACGTGCTGTTGCTGGCCGAGAACAAAGCGTCGGTGGTCGCGGTGTGAGCGCCTTCGGCCCGGGTTACAGGCGGGAGGTGAGCTCGGTCACGATTTCCGCCGCTGACTGTGGCTGTCTCGCGAGTGCAACGCCCTGCCCGGCCCACATCGAGAGCGCTTCGATCTCACCGGTCGTCCCAACCATCGGTGGCGCTGGCTCGTAACGAACGATTGATTCGCCGGAGGCGAAGTGCGCGATCACGTCGCCTTGTCCTGGCCGCTGCGCGAGTGGGGGGCGGCCCGCAGCCTCCCACGCCTTGGCCGTTGAGTTGCGGAGCGCGCGGTGGGGAGAGTCGGGCCACCCGACCTCGTACAGGTTCGGGTACAACTGCGGATCGGTCTCGGCCGCGGCTATCAGCCGGCGCCGGTAGTCCTCGTGGATCGGCATCTCCTCGGCCAGCAGGAACCGCGTGCCCAGCCACGCGGCCTGGGCGCCCAGGGCGAGCACCGCGGCGACTCCGCGAGCGTCACCGATCCCGCCAGCCGCGATCACCGGCACCGGCGCCACCGCGTCCACCACAGCGGGCACCAGCGGCAGTGTCGCGACGGTACTCCACACGTGGCCGCCGGCCTCCCAGCCCTGCGCAACAATCACGTCCACGCCGGACGCGACTGCCCGCCGTGCCTCCTCGGCACTGCCGACCGTGAGCATGACAATCCCCCCGGCGTCGTGCACAGGCTCGACGTAGCCGCTGGGATCCCCCCACATAAACGAGACGATCCGCAAGCCGGCGTCAAGGGCCT
This sequence comes from uncultured Actinomycetota bacterium, assembly GCA_963739645.1. Lineage (GTDB taxonomy): Bacteria > Actinomycetota > Actinomycetes > Streptosporangiales > Streptosporangiaceae > JASHPR01. Next base: position 8,806 of record CAVUBM010000039.1, on the reverse strand, counting down.
GGTCAAGGCGACGGTGATGATCTTCGGTGAGAACGAGGTTGCCGCCGAACGGCCGCGCGGTCAGCGCCGCTGTCTCACGAACGACGGCTCCGGCGTCATCGGACCAGGTCAGCGTCACCATGCCGAGTGCGCCGGCATTCGAGACCGCCGCGGCGAGTTGGGGAATCGCAGCCATCGGTGCCTGGACGATCGGTTGTTCAATCCCGAGCATCTCGCATACCGGTGTGCTCACTGCCCTCGCCCCTTCCGCGATCTTTGCTGGCCACTAGGTGGCCCGCCGTGTATCTCGCCGCGGCTTAGCCAAGCGCGGCAAAGCAAGCCCGGTGAGCTTGTGTCACCTGGCCCGCCCGGGTCATTCGCCGCGGCCACCGGCGCCGCGGACAGCACACAAGGGCGGCGGCGACGCGACTTGTTTGATCCCTGGCCTGACGAGTCACCTGGGCCACCATGTGCAGCAACAATCGTTGCCCTGTCACTCATACGATGACGGCATCGACTCGCCGGACCGCCGGTCCCAGCCGTGAAAGTGCGAGTAGTCGCCTGCATCCCAGGCGTCGCGGAGCCCCGGAGTGCTCAGATCCCAGTCCGGGCGGACCTCGCTAGTGGCGGCACGCAGGTCATGCCACAGGTCGTAGAACGACGGGCGGCCCCAGAACCAGTAGCCGTTATAGACACTGTGAATGACTAGCCCCGGCTTGAGCACCAGCGTGTGCGGGATCATGGGGTTGTGCTCGGGGTCGGTGTACTCCTGGATGTCCAGGTCCTGCTGGACGGTCCGGCCGGGATCGGACAGGAAGGTCCACTGGGCGCCTACCGACGCGCGGAACTCTTGCAGGGTGTGATGGTCGTCGGTGGCGACAGTGGCGACCTGGGTGTAGGCCACCGCGATCTTCGGGTAATTGGCCGCCAGCTCGAGATGCTGCTGGTGCTCTTTGGGGCAGTAGTTGCCGCGCGCCAGGGTGAGGATCAGCGGATCGCGGCCCTGAAGCTCGCTGAGCGCGCGCACCGTGCCGGTATGGTCCGGCAGGGCGTAATCGGGGAAGATGCCGCCAGGTCTGATGTCAGGACGCATCGGATGAGTGCCTCTCATAGCCTCGGGTGCCCAACCTGCATGGTGTCACTGTCAACTGCGTATCAAACCTCCCCGGAACCCACCTCACTTGTTCCGCGGATCGTCGCTCGGGTCTACGTATTCAAGGCTGATCGGGCCGACTGCCGTTACCTGCGTCACGTACTCACCAGATTTTGCCCAGTGGAAGTGACGGGTGCCGCCCGGCAGAACCACGACCGCGCCCGGCGGGTAGGCCTGCAGCTTCTCTTCCTCGAACTGCTCGCCCAGCCCGATGTAGAAAACACCGGATATAACCGTATAGACCCGGTCCTCGTGATGCCAGTGCGGCATGAGCTTCACGCCGGACGGCAGCCTTACCCGAACCACGTACGGACCAGGCTCTGGCGGATGACCCACAACGACGGCCAGGCGAGCCGACGGCGGGAACGCCGCGAACGGCTCCCAGTCGAGATCCTCGGCCAGTACCGACCTGAAGACGCCTTCATCTGGTTGGTGGGTGCGCATCCTCACTGACCCCGGCTCGGTGAACGACTGACCCGATACCCTACCTGCGACCGTAGCGGACCAGCGTCGTCCGCAGTGCCCGCGGGGTGCCTGGTCGTAGTCCATCGCGAAGCCCGCAGCTGACCGCCGACCAATCGAGTTGAACGATCTTGCTGGAGGCCCACAGTCGGCGCGCTAACCGAGGTGTCTGTTGATCTAGCACCGCGACCGCCTCGCCCCGCTGCCTGTGGCCGCTACCGGGACGGCAGGTCCAGGCCGGCCGCCTTGGCGCCAGCCTCGGCCAGCGCCGCCGCCATCATGTCCGCGGCCCGCCCGGCCGCGGACAGCGCCTCGGACACCTCAACCAGCACGCCGTCCGGGTCGCCGCCAGCGCCGCGCAGGATCTGGCCGTCCTCACGCTGCGCGACCAGGAACCGGGCGAGCTGCTCGCACAGCTCTGGCAGCTGGTGGCCCATCAGCGCCAGCCGGCCGACGACCTCGCGGGCCTCGCCAGGACCGGCCAGTTCCCCGGCATCGCCCATCAGCTGGTTCAGCGCCCGGACAGCCTCCACCGCCTGCGTGGCGACCTCCCCGATCGTCATCGTGGCGGCCAGCTCGTTCACATACCCCGGTGGGGGGTTCGGCCGGGACCGGGCCAGCGCGGCAGCCTCGGTCTCATCGCCGGAGCCGTACGGCTGAACTTTCCTGGGCATCTTTCTCCACGGTCGAAGACGCGGACCCACGACAACGGCCCGCCTGCACGCTGCGCACCCCTAGCACGTGCTGCCGCGGCGCGGACACGCTCGCCGCGGCAGCCCGGAACCCACGCTGCAACCCGGTGGCCGCAGCGAGTATTTCCCCTGGCAAGACACGCACCTGCGCGCTGACAGATAACTACCATGCCTTGCTGATCTTGTTTTCGTGGTTTCTGGCCGCTGCGATGATGCAGGCGTGACGCGGGTGACAGCCCAATACCCAGGTGGTTCCGCAACTCAAAGGCTACGCCTGGGCTTGCTTTCATGCAGGCCAAGACCCGGCTAGCTGCCGCAGAGCGCGCCGGGCTGCGGGTGGGCGCCGTACTTCGGAAATGCGGCGGGATAGCATCGGCGCGTCCTGAGCAGAACGTCAACTTGCATGACGCGCCTCAGGAAAACCTCGCCTTGTGTCGGGCCTTGCGGGGCCGTCTGGTGGAGGTACTGTAGAGCAGGTGCGGTCGGTGCCGGATAGGCCCTGACCGCGGCCGCGTTGCTCCAGACCCTGGCGATGTAAGCCCCGAGCGGGTGTGCTCGGAAGACGCCAGGAGGACAGAGCGACGAAGAGAACAGCACCCGGCTTTCTTGCCCTGCCGTCCGGCCGCGCCTCAGTTGCACAAGGGCTGCCTGTTGCCGTCGATCCTTCGACGGCTGGCTTTCGTGCACTGGCGCAGCAAGTGCGAGCGATGGGTCTGCTCGACCGCAGGCTCGGCTACTACCGAGTGAAGATCAGCCCTGACGATTTTCGCCTTTTTCGCCGGATGGGCCCTGTTCGTCATGGTCGGCAATTCATGGACTGCCCTCGCCGTCGCCCCATTGGTGGGGGTGATGTTCACCCAGCTGGCCTTCATCGGCCATGATGCGGGGCACAACCAGGTTTTCGGCACACGCCGGCGCAATCGCATGCTCGGCCTCACCGTGGGGAACGCGCTCATCGGGCTGAGCTTTGGCTGGTGGGTTCCCAAGCACAACGCACACCATGCGCATCCCAACGAGATGGGCCGCGACCCCGATATCGGCGAAGGAGTCGCCGTAGCCTCGTCTGCCGCGCCGGGAAACGGGCGCGGCCCTCTCGGATCGTGGATGGCACGCTGGCAGGCGCCGCTCTTCATCCCCCTCATGCTGCTGCGAAGCAGTGGTATGCACGTACTCGGGATCAAGCGGCTTCTGCGGCGACGAGATCATGCCTCGGCGGTAGAGGCATCTCTCCTCCTGCTGCATGCCGCGCTGTACCTGACGGTGGTGCTGTGGGTGCTCTCCCCGCTCAAGGCACTCGCTTTCATCGCCGTACAGCAGGCGGTCTTCTCGCTGTACCTCGGCATCAGTTTCGCGCCCAATCACAAGGGGATGCCGATCATCGAATCCGCAATGGCGACCGGCTTCGCCCGCCGCCAGGTGGTCACGGCCCGAAATATCAGGGGCGGCCGGTTCACCACCTTCTTGCTCGGCGGCCTTAACTACCAGATCGAGCATCACCTATTCCCATCGATGCCCCGGCCCAATCTGCGACGGGTCCAGGGCCTCGTCAGGGACTTCTGTGCAGAGACCGATCTCGGCTACAGCGAAGAAAGCTTCGTTGAGTCATTCCGCCAGATCATTCATCACCTTAGCTCAGCGACGCTAGAGCAGCCATCAGCCGCCGTCCTGACTGATTATTGTGATCTGACCGGGCAGACCGGGTCTTAATACCGGGCAGGAGAGCTCGTCCGTAACCTTTCCGTGGCAAACTCGTCTGCCGGTCGCTTAGGGGCCGAAAAGTCTGATGTGCGCGTGCTGGTGATGTGCTTCGATGACGCGTATGGCGCACGACCTGGTCCACCCTCCCAAGGCGCGGCGCGGTGAGCATATTGCCGTGCTGTCACCGTCGTTCGCAGCGGCCGGTGCTTTTCCTGCGGTGCACGAGCAGGCGATGCTCCGGCTCACCGAAGTGACCGGTCTCATCCCGGTGGAGTACCCGACGACGCGCGAGGTAGGCGCGGCCTCGCTGGCACGTGCCGCCGACATCAATGCCGCATTCGCTGATCCGGCGATCCGCGGCATCCTTGCGGTTGTCGGCGGGGAGGACCAGATCACTGTCATCCCGCACCTGGATGCCGAGCTCGCCCGGCGCGACCCCAAGCCCTTCCTTGGGATGAGCGACAACACCAACCTCCACCACTGGCTATGGGTGAACGGTGTCGCGAGCTTCTACGGCGGATCGTCCCAAGTGCACCTCGGCCCGGGGCCCGGCGTCGACGATGTCCACGCGCGGTCGCTGCGAGCCGCCCTGGTCACCGGTGAGACGCTCGAGATCACAGACCCGGGCGAGTCGGAAGATTTCGGTGTCGACTGGGGCGACCCGCGTGCTTTGAACTCCTTCGGTGAACGTGAGCCGACCGAACCGTGGAGCTGGCACGGCCCGGCCCGTTCAGTGACCGGCCGCACGTGGGGCGGTTGCCTTGAGGTCATCGAATGGATCCTCACCGCGGGGCGATTCCCATTCGATCCGGACGTCCTCGATGGTGGCGTGCTCATCATCGAAACCTCAGAGGAACTCCTCCCTGCGCGCAACGCTGGCTGGATTGTCCGGTCTCTGGGCGAGCGAGGCATCCTCGCGGCGGTCGACGCGGTCCTTGTGGCCCGCCCGCCGGTGTCTGACTTCTCCCGTAGGCCGTCTGCTGAGGAACGTGCCCGGCTGCGTGCTGAACAGCGCGAGGTCGTCGTCGGGCTCGTCGGCCGGTACAACCCTGAAGCCGTTGTGTGCGTCGGCATTCCGTTTGGCCACACGCGTCCGCAGTGGATCGTCCCGCACGGCGGCGTGGTCACTGTCAACGGCGCCGCGCGCCAGGTTATCGCCGACTACTCCTAGCAGGACAGATCCGCAGTAGCCTGAAAAGTCCGTCGGCGGTCCCGCGCTAGCGTGTCCCGGCACGATCGGGGCGGAATCTGCACGATCGGGTGACCAACAGGAAGGCGAGCCATGGCCATCTTTAGTCCTGGCCTGCGGCGCGTGGAGGAGCCCAGGGAGAAGGGTCTCAAGACAGGGGCTCTTGGCCTGGTGTCCAGCGTGGTCATGGGCGTGGCCTCGACCGCCCCGGCCTATAGCCTGGCCGCGACGCTGTTCTTCGTGGTGGCCGCCGTCGGGCTGAAGTCCCCGCTGGTCGCCGTGCTGGCGTTCGTGCCGATGCTGCTGTGCTCGATTGGCTTCAGCGAGATGAACAAGGCCGATCCCGACTGCGGGACCACGTTCATCTGGGCGGCCCGGGCGTTCGGGCCGAAAACCGGCTGGGCCGGCGGCTGGGCCGTCGTGGCGGCCGACGTCCTGGTCATGGCCAGCCTGGCCCAGGTGGCCGGGCCAGTACCTGTTCTTCCTCATCCAGGGACCGAACAGCGCGATCGGCGCCAATGCCTCCGGCGGCTGGGTGCTGCTGGTCGGCATTTTGTGGATCGTCGCGATGACCTACATCTGCTACCGCGGCATCGAGGTCTCGGCCAACTTCCAGAAGGCGCTGCTGTCCATCGAGATCATCTTGCTGCTGATCATGTCGCTCACGGCCCTGGTCCGGGTGTTCGGCAGTCATCCGCCGCCTGGCTCGCTGCACCCGAGCCTCAGCTGGCTGTGGCCGTCGCACCTGCCCGTCTCGGCCTTTGTGTCCGGGATCATCTTGATGCTGTTCATCTACTGGGGCTGGGACACCGCCTTGTCGGTCAATGAGGAGACCGCGGACAAGTCCCGGACCCCGGGCCAAGCGGCGATCATCTCGACGGTCGTGCTGCTCGTCACCTATGTGGTCGTGATCATCGCCGTGCAGGCGTTCGCCGGCATCGGCGGCAAGGGCGTGGGGCTGACGAATCCGGCGCACCAGTTCGACGTGCTGTCGGTCACCGGGGGCGCGATCTTTGGCACCTCCGGGCTCGGCACGGTCTTGTCCCGGCTGCTGATCCTCATGGTGCTCAGCTCGGCCGCCGCCTCGACCCAAACCACGATCCTGCCGACCGCACGCACGACGCTGTCGATGGCCGCCTACGGGGCGCTGCCCGAGTCGTTCGCCAAGATCAACCCCAGGTACCGGACCCCGACGGTGTCCACTCTCGTGATGGGCGCGATGCTCGATCGCCCTGTACATCCCGCTGAACTTCATCGCCGGCGGCAACCCGATCGCTGACGGGGTCACCGCGATTGGCCTGTACATCGCGTTCTACTACGGGCTGACCGCGTTCTCCTGTGTCTGGTACTACCGGGCCACGCTGACCAGCAGTGGCCGGAATCTGTGGATGCGCGGCATCCTGCCCGGGCTAGGCGGGCTGATCATGTACGCGGCTGGCTTCTACAGCCTGCAGAGCGACTGGGTCGCGTCCAACAGCTACACCACGTGGACGGTGCCGGGCCTGCACTGGCAGATCGGCGGTATCTTCATCATCGCCGCGCTGGCCGCGGTGGCCGGAGTGATCGGCTTCGCCTTCATGCGCGTCACCGCCCCCGCCTTCTTCCGCAAGCACACCCTGACCAGGACCAGTCCCGTGCTGGTCTTTAGCGAGGAGCTGTGAGCCAGGCCGGCGCTGGGTCAGCCACCGCCGGGCACTGAGCCAGGGCCTGACGAGCCGCCGGCTGGCCGGGAACTTCGGGCACGCTGTTCGCGCCTTTGCCGGAGCGGGCGGCATCCGGATGCCGCCGGCCTGGGAAACGGCCTAGTCACTGGAGGGGATTGCCTATCCGCGCTGATAATGGGCAGGCTAGGGCAACGATGGTGCAGTCTGGCCGCTAGCTGGTTTCGCCGACGAAGGCGGACTTGGCCGTGGCCAGCGGGGAGAAGGATATGGCCTCTTCAGCTCGGCCAGCCGACGTCGATGCAGCCAGTGAGCCGGATCTGGCCCCGCGCGCTGGCCTGGGCATGTCACGGATGCACGGACGGTGCACCCTGACATGACCTGCTCAACCAGCCGGGCCGGAGCCCCGGCCGCGCTGCCCGATTACGGCGGGCCGTGGACAGCGCCCCATGAGCAGCGCAGTGCCGCCCGCGGGCCCGGCAGGCGCAGCCCCCGGCGGCCGTCCTGGCCCATCCGGTCCGGGACGGTGCCGGCGCTGGCCGACGGATTCAATGCCAGGCTGGAGACGGCGCCCAGCCTGGCGGCTGCGCTGCCGGCCGGGGCCGCGGTCGCGCTCGTCCCCGATAGGGTGGCGGCCTCGGCTGCCTTCCCCGGCCCGGTAGCGGCTCCCGATGCGCCGGACTGGCTGAGGTCGTCGGGTAAGACTCAGCTCGCCGCAGCTTTCGCCGAGTCGCTGTGGCAGTCAGGCGGTGTGGACCTGCTGGTCTGGGTCGAGGCCACGAGCCGGGCCTCGGTGCTGTCCGGCTACGCCGCGGTGACGGCCGCCGTGACCGGCCGGGACCAGGCGAGCAGCTGTGAGTCAGTCGCCGCCCAGTTCCTCAGCTGGCTGGGCGAGACCAGCCGTTCGTGGCTGGTGGTACTCGATGACTCTGGGCGGCCCGGCGAACCTCGATGGCCTGTGGCCGGCCGGGCCCGGCCGGGCAGGTTCTGGTGATCTCCGCCGACGCTGCGACCGTCCCCAGCGGCATGCCAGTCGTGCCGGTCGGGTCGTTCAGCCTGCGCGAGGCCATTAACTATCTGAACGGGTGCCTGTCAGCCGACCCGGGCAAGCGGTACGGCGCGATCGAACTGGCTCAGGACCTGGACTTGGAGCCGGTCGCGCTGGCCCAGGCCAGCGCGGTGATCGCTAACTCCCCGCTGTCGTGCCGCGAGTACCGGGCCCATTTCGTGCGCAGACGGGAGCAGCTGGCCGAGTCGTCCAGCGCACGGCCGCCGGCAGCCGCGGTGACATGGACGTTCTCGGTCGGACGGGCGGACCAGCTGGCGCCGGGCGGATCGGCCCAGTTGCTGCTGGCCCTGGTCGCGCCGCTGGACGGGCACGGCATTCCCCAAACCGTCCTCGCCGCTCCTGCGGCAGGCGATTTCCTCGCGGGCGGCGGCGACGTGCCGGCCCGCAGCGATCGCGCCCGCGCGGCGCTGGCGGCGCTGGAACAGGTCGGCCTGCTGACTGTCGAACCGGTGACGGCACCGCCGACGGTCCGGATCAGCCCGGTGCTGCAGGCGGCGCTTGCGGGCCGCGATGCCCGAAGGCGTGCTGGATCAGGCGGCGAGGTCGGTCGCGGACGCGCTGCTCCAGACCTGGCCGGAACGGGAGCTGCCCGGGTGGCCTGCTGCCGGCCTGCGATCCTGCGTGGCGACCCTCCGGCGAATCACAGGAGACCTGCTGTGGGACGGCGGCTGCCATCCGCTGCTGGTGCGGGCGGGGGACAGCCTGGACCGCGCCCGCCTGACCGAACCCGCGGTGGACCATTGGCGCGACCTCGCCACGACCTGCGCCCGCCTGCTCGGTGGCGAGCACCCGGACACGATGCTGGCCGGCCAGCGGCTGGCCGACGCCTACCTTGCGGCCGGGCGCGCGGACGACGCCATTCCGTGGTTCCAGTGGGTACTCGACAGCCTGACCCACAAGCTC
>CAVUBM010000038.1:0-33842 GCA_963739645.1 uncultured Actinomycetota bacterium | reverse complement strand
CCCAGGAACCGGTGCAGGCCGCGGAACTGGCCTCGGCACCCGAACCGGCCAGCGAAGCCTTACCGCCACCCGCCCTGCGAACCCGAACCAGCCCGGGCGCCGACGCCTATCAGGCGCCGCAGACTCCTGCTTTACGCGCTCGCCGCCGTCAGCATCCTCGTCGCGGCCGCACTGGTCGGTCACTGGGGTGTGCTGCCCAGAGTCGGTGCCAACACCAGCTCCGGCGCGACGCAGGTCGGCGGTACTTCCCATGGCTCGCAGCTGCTACCTCCGCTGGAGCAGCCGCCGGTCACGCACTTCAGCAACGCAGTCGATGCGACATCGACGCCCGCAGACGGCGGCGGGTGAGAGTTCCGGCGGCGGGCCGTCACCCACTGCCCGGGGAGGATGATGATTGATGAGGACACGACTGTCACCAGGGGCACCGCGGTGCCCGTTCAGGCCGAGCGCGCGGACGCTCCGATGAGCGGGCGAGTGCCCGTCGCGGCGTTGGCCTTCATCAGCGCGCTCGTGCTCGGCACCTGCGGCTGCGCGGCGAGCAACCCGACGCGACCGGCCTCTCAGCCTCCTGCCCAGGGCCGGCGCACGGCGCACGTATGCAGGCGCACAGATGCAGCTGTCCCGGCTTGACCCAAAGCAGCAGGCGGTCGAGCTGCGCACGGAACTGGAGGAGCTATTCGGTCAGGACGTGTTCGTGAGCGTACGCGTAATCCGCAGCCGGCTGCGCGGTGACCCTGACTTCACGCAAGCGGCGGTCAACGCCTTTTTCCGCAACTCCAATGACCTGACCACGCTCATCGGCCGGGTCTACGGCAGCGCGCGGGCAGAGGAATTCCGGCGGCTCTGGGAGTCGCAGCAGGACGGGCTGGTCGCGTACGCCCGGGCGGATAGCCAGCACGACCAGGCCGCGAAGACCGCCGCCCGGAGCCAGCTCGACGCTTCTCCCGGGCGGATAGCGCAGTTTCTGCACGACCTCACCTCAGGCGGGACCGCCACGGCAGACATCAGCTCCCGCCTCCGGACGCACCTCGACGACCTCATGCGGTTCACCGATGCCTACAGCACCGGCGACTACGCGACGGCGTACCGGATCGAGCGGATGGACTACGAACGCCAGTTCCAGCTCGGCACAGTCATCGCCGCGGGGATCGTGGGCGGTCGGGCCAAAGACCTTCCGGCCAGCTTCGATAGCCCACTCACGCAGCTGCGGTCGGCGCTGGGCGAGCTGCTCGGAGAACACATGCAGCTTGTTGTGGACGCGATGGGAGCCGCCCTTCGAGGCGGTCCAGAGTTCAAGGCCGACGCCGCGCAGGTGAACGCCGACACCACGCAGCTGGCGAGCGCGTTCGGCGTTCTGTTCGGGCCGCAGAGCGGGGTCCGGTTCGAGAGCGTGTGGAGCGATCACATCGAGGCATTGATCAGCTATTCCGCGGCGGTCGCGGCCAAGGATCCGCAAGGCAAGGCCAAGGCCATTGCCAAATACCATGCGTTCGAACGGCATCTGAGCACCTTCCTGAGCACATCAACCGATGGTCGGCTCAAGGCACCCGCGCTCGCGATGGTGCTCCGCATGCACGACAGTGAGCTCGTCCAGCAGCTCGACGCGTACGCCCGTGGTGACTACACGACAGAACACCGCGTGATATACGACGGCTACCAGCACATGTTCATGGTCGCCCAGGTGCTGTCCGCCGCGATCGGTCCGACGATCGCGGCCCGGCTGCCTAAGGGCGGCTCACAGACCGGCGGTGGGGGGATGGCGCGCACACGGTGAAGCGTTGGTCGGCTCTGGCGCTCGCCGCCGTGGCGTTGATAGGCCTGCTGGTGTCGGGCTGTAGCGGGCCGGGGCGCAGCCCAGCGGCAGCATCATCTCCTCGTGGCGGGCCCGCGGCGGCGGCGAAGCCGCGCCAGCCGCCCGGCGTGGCGGGGTTCCGCTCTGTTCGCACGTACGATCAGCCGGCCCTCCCCGTGCGATTGTGGATACCTGCGATCGCCGTGTCCACGCCTTTGGTGCGGCTCGGCAGGCTTCCCGACGGAAGCCTGCAGGTTCCGCGCGATTGGGACAAGGCCGGCTGGTACGACCAGGGGCCCCGGCCTGGGCAGCCCGGCCCCGCGGTCATTCTCGGACACGTGGACTCGAAGACCGGTCCAGCGGTCTTCTACCAGCTGCGTGCGCTGCGGCCGGGAGACATCGTGCGGGTGAGCCTGGCGGACGGCCGGATACTTGTCTTCCGCGTGCAGCGAGTCAGACGGTACCCAAAGGATCAGTTTCCGACCGAGGCGGTCTACCTCCCCACGCTCAGCCGTGAGCTGCGGCTTATCACGTGCGGGGGTGAGTTTGACTATGCCAGCGGGCACTATCGCGACAACATCGTGGTCTTCGCGACGTTGGTCGCCTGAGAGCTAGGCAATTCGCTTGAGATCTCAGGTTCCTGATGAGCGGTCTGGCTTGCGCCGTACCCGCCGCATATCGAAGATGGCCGCGCCGATCAGGCCAAGCAGCAACACCGCAGCGATCAGCCAGGCCACCGACACGCCACCATGACCGCTGCCGCCCGCGCCTGCGGTCGGCACCCGCACGGTCGCTTCGGCGGTCGATGTCGTCCCCGCTTCGGCCACGGCCACCCGGAGACGAGTCGTGGTCAGGGCCGGATAGGACGTGGCATACGCGAGCCGGTACTGGTGAACAAGATCGGCGCCGATCGCGTCGACGGCTGGCATGAGCGAGCGGGGGGATGCTGCGGTGACCGCCCAGCCCCCGCTGGCGCTGGCGAGCCGGGCGAACGACGGCGCGAGTTCCGGCACGGCCGCGACGTACAGGCTGGCATCTGCGGCACGAAGCTGCCCAGACACCGCGCCCGCCAGCGCCGCGGTGACCGGGTCGGTCGTGATGAGAACTACGGCGCGCCGCCCCGGGGGCCCCTTGGCGACCTCTCGGACAGCGAGCGTCAGCGCCGACGCATCATCGCGCGGGCCCGAGAATGTCGCACCCGTGAGCGCCCGCACTACCGAACCGGCGTCGCCGGTCAGCGGCTGGACGATGCGGGCAGGCCTGGTGCTCACCACCGCCGCCTCAGCGCCAGTCGGCAGGCCGATCATCAGGTCGGCTACGGCGTTCTGCGCACCCTGAAGCTGGTCGCCGGGACGGGTGTCGACGACCACGCCGATGCGCAGCGCCGACGCCGGCAGCGGATCGACGCGGACCGCCTTCGGCCGCCCGTTCTCCCACAGCCGGAAGGCTTGCGCGTTAAGCGGCCCGTCTGAGCTGGGTACCGCGACGATCACACCGGCGTGCGACGAGCCGACCGCGTTGGTGCCAACCACTCGAACCCCGAGAGTCGGCGCATGGCTGGTAGAGGGCCGGCCGCCGCTGGCGAGGCTGTCGCCGCCACCGCGATGGCAACTGCCATCACGCTCAGCAGCCGCCCCCCCAGGGGTCGTCCCCGTTGCGCTTCGGAAACCGCCTGATTGCTGTGCATAGCTGGTCTCGACCATCGTAGAGCGGGTTGCCGCGTGGCCCTGACGTCCAGGTAGGGGACTAGCGCCCAACACGGAGGTGGGGCTTGCCGCGTGGGCCACACTGAGATCGGTTCAGTCACCGGATTCCGTCCCAGGAGGCGCGCTCGTCGCCTGCCGGGTCGTCCACGGCATTGATGCGGTCAGACAAGAGGCCGGTGGCGCGGCGGTCGGTGTCGTAGGGAGCCCAGCCCGGGTCTCCGCGGGTGATGAAGTCCACCCACACCTTGTGCGCCTGATCAGCGACCGTCTGCGACGGCGTGTCGCCGATCAGGGGCCGGACGTCATCGCGGGCGATCGTGTCGAACACGAACGGAACCTCCACCGCGTGGCAAGCGCCGAGCCCGTGGTTGTCCCCGGGTTCGGGGTGGTCGAACCGGTAGGTCCAGGTGTTGGAGGTTCCCCGTCCGGCGCGCGCTTCGGCGACCCGGGTGGGCGGGATAGCGAAGAACCAGTCGGTGATCACGGCGGCGAGGATGTCGCCCGCGCTGGCGCCCGGCCGGTTCGCCCGGTAGAGCGCAAGCGCATCCGGTGACAGGCCGTACGCGCCCGCGGTGGCTTCCAGCGTCGCGTCGTCGATCAGGTCCATGGTGCTGGCCGCGACAAAGAACAGGCGCGCCTCGTCGTGGTTCGACCCGATCAGCAGGCGCACGTCAGCGCCCTGCCCAGCGGCGATCGCGGGCCGCGGGGCCTCGGGCAGGACCGTGCCGTCGACGGTCGGCGCGAACGGCAGCAGGCTCAGCGCGAGCTGACCCCACTTGGCCGGGTCGGGAGCGGTCTGCACCTCCACGACCAGATCCGACGCAGCCTGAACCAGCTTCTCCAGCGGCACTGCCTTGATCGAGTCCCGGTCGGCTGGCACGCCAAGCGCGTCGGCGAGGTAGCCGCTGACCATGAGGCCCTCGTCCCGGGTCAGCGTGTGGGCCCCGGCGCCACTCTGCGCGATGGCCTGGCTGAACAAGCCCTCGGACAGCGGCATCGACAACAGCGTGGTGATGCTCATGGCCCCGGCCGACTCGCCCGCGACGGTGACGCGGGCCGGGTCGCCGCCGAACGCCGCGATGTTGCCCTGCACCCACCGCAGGGCGGCCAGCTGGTCGAGAGGCCCAGGTTGGCGATGCCGTCGTCGAAAAACAGGAATCCCTCGGCGGCCAGCCGGTAGTTGATGGTCACGCACACGACACCGTCGCGGGCGAACGCCGCGCCGTCGTACGCGCCGACCGACCCGGACCCGTTCATGAACGAGCCGCCGTGGATCCAGACCAGCACCGGCAGCCCGGTGGCGCTGGGGTCGGGCGTCCACACGTTGAGGTTCAGGCAGTCCTCACCCGGGATCGTCTCCTCAGGGAACAGCGTGGCGTACTGCGGCGGGTAGTCGCCCTTGGGCACCGTCGGCCCGAACACGGTCGCGTCGCGCTCGCCGTCCCAGGGCGGCGCGGGCCGGGGCGGCAGCATGCGGTTCGCGCCAAACGGAGGCGCGGCGTAGGGGATACCGAGGAAGGCCGAAACGCCGCCTTCCGTTGTGCCCCTGACGGCCCCGTCCATAAGCGCAACCAGCGGACCTTGCGTTTTCCCGCCCATGAGTCTCTCCGATGCCACGTTTGCGCGATCTCGCGCAAACTGTCTCACCGATCGACCCCCACCAGCAATAACCTGCGGAAAGCAGGTCCGGGGTCACGAAGCGGTTCCGCTGGCCAGCGCCAGCCGCTGGCTCAGGGCCGCAACGGCGTGCTGGAGCCCGGGCGACCCGAGGACCCGGAAGGGCGCCGGGATGACGGCGAGCTGCCGGGCGTACCAGTCCAGCTCGTCGGTCGTGGCCCGCAGGCGGGTCCGGCCCTCGTCGTCAGGTTCCAGGCGGGCCAGGCTTCTCGGCACCCATCGCGACGTCTCCTCGACAGTGGCGTCGACCAGCACATCGACCGGGTGGGTCCAGCCCTGGGACAGGTGCTCCTCCAGGGTGCGCAGGGCGTCGAGATCTGGCGGTGGCGTGAACGTGTCCGGCAGCGCCTCGACCGTGACGATCCGGTCCACCCGCAGCACGCGCTGGGCCGCCGCGGTGCGGGACCAGCCCAGCAGGTACCACCGGCTGTGCCGCAGCACCACAGCCCACGGATCGACCTCCATCACCCGGTCCGTGATCCGGCCCATCCGGTACTCCAGGCGCAGCCGCCGCGCCTCGGTGCAGGCCTCGATCAGCTGAGCCGTCAGCTCGGGGCTGACCCAGGGCTGGGCTGGCGGAGGGTTGGTGACCTCGCGGACACCCCGGACCGGGCCCGCTACCTCCTCCGGCAGCACCCTGAGGATCTTGGCCAGCGCGCCGCCCACCAGGTCCGCCGGGTCCGCCGCGTTCTGTGGCCCTCGAGCACGGCCATGGCCAGGCCCAGGGCCTCGGCGGCCGTGAACATCAGCGGCGCGAGCCGCAGGCCGCGCCCCACCCGGTAGCCCCCATAAGGACCGCTGACCGACTCGATCGGCAGGTCCGCCTCGCGCAGGATCGCCACGTAGCGGCGGGCCGCCCGCTCGGTGACCCCGAGCCTTTCGCCCAGCCGGTGCGCGGTGATACCGGGGCTGTTCTGGATGACCTCCAGGGCCAGCAGCACCCTCGCGGTCGGGCTCACGTCGTGCGCCATACGCTTCCATCCCGGAACTAGATCGTCCGGAACCGACGTTATCGTGTCTGGTATGGACACAGACAGCGACGCGATTCTGCGTGAACCGCCAGTGGCGGGCAATGAGGTCGACACGCTCGTGGGTGCCCTGGACCTCAGCCGGGAGTCGGTCGACGGGCTGGTCCCGAGAGGATCCCGAGTGACGGCACCCAGCACCAGGCGGGAGCCGGTCACGGCCGCGCAGCTGAGGATCGTGCCCGCGAACCAGGCCTCCTGGGCCGACCTGGAGGCGATCTTCGGCACCGCCGACTACCCGGGCATGTGCTACTGCCAGCACTTCAAGACCCGGGACTGCCACTGGAGTTCCCTGAGCCATCAGGAACGGCGCAGCCGCCTGCGTGCGCAGACCCACTGCGACGAGCCGCAGGCCCGCACCACCACCGGTCTCGTGGCCTACCTGGACCGGGAGCCGGTCGGCTGGGTGGCGGTCGAGCCGCGCACGGCCTATCCGCGGCTGCCGAAGGTCCGGACCGTGTGGAGCGGCCGCCAGGAGGACAAGGCGGACGACAACGTCTGGGCCGTCACCTGCTTCGTGACCCGCAAGGGGTACCGCAAGCGCGGGATCACCTACGCGCTGGCCGCCGCCACGGTCGGCTTCGCCCGGGACCAGGGTGCCCGGGCGCTGGAGGCGTACTCGATGATCACCGAGCCGGGCAAGGAGATCACCTGGGGTGAACTGCACGTCGGAAGCCGCCAGGTCTTCGCCGACGCCGGGCTTCACCGAGGTGAGTCACCCCAGCCCGCGGCGTGTGGTGATGCGGATCGACTTCGCGGCCTGAGGCCCGCGTGGGCGCTGACCATGCATCTGGTCAGCATGTAGGGGCGAGATGCCGGCCGGGGAACGGCGCTAGCGTGCACTGGGCAGGTGACCTCCACCCATCCGCGTCCCCGGCCAGTTCCCCGTAGCCAGCCGCCAGGCTCGCGAGCCTCGCCACGGCCCGCAGCGGTTCCGGGCATTTGTGGGAACGGCTGCCCGCTCACCGGGCCAGCAGCGCTGGTGCAGCCCACGACCTGGGTCGGCTGAGGAGAGGGAACTCCGGCATCTCATAGAGACAAAACGCCGGGCGCGGTCGTGGTGTTACACCGTGCTGCTCTCGGGGGCGACCCCCAGACCCGGGACGGGCGGGCGGACATCTCCGGAATCGCTGCGGATGCATCGGGTTGGTGCCGATACTCGGGTTCCGTGATCGGCGATGAGTTCCCGGCCGTGCTGGGCGCCGCGCAGGACGGCAACGAGGACGCCTTCGCGACGCTGTGGCGGGACGGCAACCCCGCGTTGCTGCGCTACCTGCGGGTCGTCTGCGCCGGATGACGCCGAGGATGTCGCGGCCGAGACCTGGGTGCAGGTGGTCCGGGGGCTGCCCAGCTTCCGTGGGGACGAACAGGCCTGGCGGGCCTGGCTGTTCACCACCGCGCGACGGCGGGCGATTGACGAGGGCCGCCGCCGGTCGCGGCACCCGGTCACATCGCTCGGGGAGCTGCCGGGGGACCTGGAACCCCGGGCCGAGGACACCGCCGTGCTGGCCATGCAGAACCTGGCCACCGCCGCCGCGATCGCGGCGATCTCGGCCTTGCCGCCGCTGCAGGCAGAGGTGATCTTGCTGCGGGTGCTGGCCGGCCTGGACACCGACGCGGTCGCCCGCATCGTGGGCCGCAGCCCGGGCGCGGTCCGGGTCGCCGCTCACCGGGGGCTGCGGCGGCTGGCCCAGACCCTGACTTCCACGGGTGTAACGCTGTGACCGGCCCCGGCGTTTCTGACGATGACATGCCGATCTTCCCGTGGCCAGCGCGAGGCGGTATACCCCCCAGTTGGGGACGCCGCTTTTGACGCCCTGCTCACCGGAAAGGTCCCGCCTGAGGACGCACCCGAGGGGCTGCGCCCGGTGGCGGAGGCTATCGCCGCACTCCACGTGGCGCCAACGAGGAGCGAACTGGCGGCCGAGGCGAGCGCCCGCGCGGTGTTCCGCGGTGCGGTCAGGCAGGTCTGCCGACCCAGTCCGCTCACCCGTAGGAGCCGCCCCGTGCTCACATCCCTGCTCAGCGCCAAACTGGCCGCGGCCGCTTCGGTCGCCGCCGTTGCCCTCGGCGGTACCGCCGCCGCAGCCTTCACCGGCGCCCTGCCCGCCCCCGTTCAGAAGCTCGCGCACACCACGATCGGCGCGCCCTCGGCGCACCACAGCGCTCCCGCCACCCCGGTAGGCCCGCAGCCGACCGGGAACGCCGGTTTCGGCCTGTGCACCGCCTACGCGCACCTGAAGGCCCACGGCACGGCCAAGCAGAAGGCGGTGGCCTTCCGCAACCTGGCCGCCGCGGCCGGTGGGCCAGCAAACGTCAAGGCGTTCTGCGCGTCGGTGGCCCACCCCGGAGCCACGCCGTCCGGCCCGCCGGCTTCCCATCCCGCCGGTAAGCCGACCGCTCACCCCACGGGCAAGCCAACCAGCCATCCGACCGGCAAGCCGTCGTCCCATCCCACGGGCAAGCCGAGCGGCCTTCCCACTGGCGGGCCGAGCAGCCATCCCACCGGGAAGCCGACCAGCCTCCCTACCGGTACCCACTAACCCACTGGGGGGCGGCGCCTCTGATCGCCTCTTCTCGCAACGGGCCCCGCGCTGTAAAGCCGGGGCCCGTTGTCGTGGCGTGGTGCAATGACCCTCCGGCGCCTCGTAGGCGCCGACTGGGGTCAGATCCTGGCCGCGGTCAGGTGGCGACGCGGGGCCCCGCGCCATGGCGGCCCGGGCTGGTGTAACGGGATGAGCGGCTCCGGCGCTTCGCACGGTGAGATGCCTGCGCCCCCCTTCCCCGGCCTGCCAGGCCGCGAGCTGACCACGTCGCTGCCCGATGCGCTGACTGACGGGTGGTCCTCCACCCGGACCGCCGAGCAGCGGTGCGCGGCAGCAGACATGCTCGCCAGCCTGGGTGCGCAGCGTGGCCGGGCAGGCGGGCCCAGGCGAGTCGGCCCGGGGGCCGAGCGGGGCTAGGAGCATCCCCGTATCTGCCCCCGGCCGACGTCTCGTCGGCTGTCCGATCAGCCCTGCGGACGTGGTCCGGCCCCCGGTCTGCGGCTGGTCGCGGCAGTCGGCGGTATCGCCGAGACAGACGGGGCGCGGGAGCACTCTATGCGTCCCGCCGGGTGCCGGGCTTGCGTAGGGAACAAGCCCAGGAGGGGAGCAAGAGGCCATGGACGCACTGGTCGAAGAGATCATGGGGCTGATCGAGGCGGGGGCCGATGATCCACGGCTGCGGTGGTCACCTGACCGGAGGACGGTGCAGCTAGTGCTCAGCCGGCTGATCCTGGACGCCGCGCCGCAGCAGGATGCCCGGGCCGCCGGGTTGGGTTCGGGCAGGCCTGGCAGGCGGCCATGGCTGAGCACGGCTGGGTTCCGACCGGTCAGCGCGGTGTGTTCACCCGCCCGCCGGTAGGCCTGACCCGGCCGCACACACCGGGCATTAGGCGGGAGGCGCTACCGCCTGGGGTGCCTCTTCCTGGGCGCTGGGCTGGGCGGGGGTGCCGGGCCGGGTGAGCGGGCCGCGGCGCATCAGCGCACCGGCGACCACGGCGCCGCAGGCGAAGATCGCGGCCGACCACCAGAACGCGGTGGTGTAGCCGTGCACGAGCCCGAGGCCGAGCAGCCCGGGGCTGGGCCTGCCGTGGACCAGGGTGGCCGGGCTGAGGTGGCTGGCCATGTAGCTGGCCGTCGGCGCTCGCGGCGATCGTGTTGAGCAGGGCCGTGCCGACCGACCCGCCGAGCTGCTGCGCGGTGTTGACGATGGCCGAGGCCACGCCCGCGTCGGATGAGGCGACGCCGAACGTGCCGGTGTTGATCGACGGCGCGATCATCGTGCCCGAGGCCGAGCGCCGATGACCAGTGGCGGGAGCAGCACGGCGGTCACGTAGCTGGAGTGCAGCCCGATCCGGGTCAGCCAGACCATGCCCGCCGCGGCGACCAGCATGCCGGCGGTGACCAGCGGCCTGGGCCCGAACCGGGGCATCAGCACGATCGTGGCCAGGTTGGCGGAGATCATGACGCAGGCCGATCATCGGCAGGAAGGCGACGCCGGTGATCGACGGGGGAGTAGTGCAGGGTGACCTGCAGGTAGTAGGTGAGGAACAGGAAGATGCCGAACATCCCGCTGCCGGCGATGAGGATCGACAGGTAGGCGCCGCCGCGGTTGCGGTCCAGCACGATCCGCAGCGGCAGCAGCGGCGCGGGAGCGCGGGTCTCCCACCAGGCGAACACGGCGAGCAGCACCACCCCAGCGGCCAGGAAGCCCCAGGTGGACGGGGTGTGCCAGCTGTGGGTCGCGGCGTTGGAGAAGCCGTAGACGATGCAGAACATCCCGCCGGACACGGTCAGCACGCCGGGCATGTCCAGCCGGGGTCGGTCGGCCGATGGCTCCGGCGGCGCAGCAGCGACGAAGCCCCGACGGCCGCGATGGCGGCGAAGAACAGGTTCACGTACAGGCACCAGCGCCAGGTCAGGTACTCGGTCAGCAGGCCCGCCGAGCAGCAGGCCGACCGCCCCGCCCGCGCCGGCGATCGCCCCGTACACGCCGAACGCCTTGCCCCGCTCCTTCGGCGTCGCTGAACGTCGTGGTCAGCAGCGACAGCGCCGCCGGGGCCAGCAGCGCGCCGAACGCCCCCTGGCAGGCCCGCGCGGCCACCAGCATCCCGAAGCTGGTCGCGGCGCCGCCGACCGCTGACGCGACGGCGAAGCCGATCAGGCCGGTCAGGAACGTGACCTTGCGGCCGAACAGGTCGGCCAGCCTGCCGCCGAGCAGCAGCAGGCTGCCGAACGCCAGCGCGTACGCGGTGACCACCCACTGCCGGTCCACCGTGGAGAAGTCCAGCGACCGCTGCGCCGACGGCAGCGCGATGTTCACGATCGTGACGTCGAGGACCACCATCAGCTGGGCCAGCCCGACCACGGCCAGGATCAGCCAGCGCCTGGGGTCCGGCGCATCGCGCCGCGTGCCTGGCCGCGGCGGGATCCTGCCGTTCGGGATGTTCATCGCTGACATCGCCCTCTCCTATCTGGAGCAGTTATCTCCGTTTCTGGCACGAGCGTAACATAACCGGAGAAGATGGCTCCACTTTGATAGGATGATTTTATGAGCGTCGTGCCGAAGGCGCGCCAATGAGCGCAGCCGCGACCGGGCCGGGTGCCCGGCAGAACGCCGCCGGGGCAGGTTCTGGGCGGGCTACTGCCGGGGCGCAGCCCGGGCGAGCCGCGGCCCGGGCGGGGGGCTCAGCGGCTGACCCAGGCGTGGCCGCGAATGGGCGGCCACTGAGGAAGGACGCTGAGCGTAATCGCCAGAAAATACTGGCTGCGGCCGCCGAGGTATTCACCGAACGGGGACTGCAGGCCACGCTGGACGATGTCGCGCGCCAGGCCGGGGTCGGGGTGGGCACGGTGTACCGGCGGTTCCCCGACAAGGAGGCCCTGGTCGAGGCGCTGTTCACCGAGCGGCTGGACACGCTGGTCGGGTTCGCCGAGCAGGGCCTGGCCGAGCCGGACCCGTGGACGGGCCTGGTGTTCTTCCTCGAGCAGGGCGCCACGGTGATCGCCGGGGACCGCGGCCTGCGGCAGATCCTGATGTTCGCGACGTACGGGCGTGACCGCGTGGACCAGGCCCGCCAGCGCCTGCTGCCGGTGGTCCTGAGGATGGTTCAGCGGGCCCAGGAGGCCGGGCAGGTGCGCGCCGACCTGCGGCCCACCGACGTGCCGCTGATCGAGTTCATGCTCAGCGTCGCGGCCGAGTACGCCGCCAGGTCCGGCCGGAGATCTGGCGCCGGTACCTGGCCCTCATCCTGGACGGCGCTGCGGCCCAGCCGGACGGGCCCGACCGCGCTGCCTGAGCCTGCGCTGAGCCCGGACGAGATGGTGCAGGCCATGCGTTCCGGCTCTCTCAGCCGCTAGACCGGTGCGGGATCCAAGATCATGAGCCGAGAGTGTGCGCTTCGGCCACTGGGGAACAGGACGGAAAAGGGGGATTCAGGCCGGGGCGTGGGACGGGTGCGGGGCCTGCTCATCGAGTCGGGCCGTTCGCAAGGCCCTTCACCGGCCACGGGGGAAGGAGCTGAATCGATGTCATCTCTTACGGCATGGAAGTTCGGCGGTACCGAGGGGGCCGATCCGGCGGTGCTGCGGCTCAAGCAGCTGGATCATCAGGAGCTCATCGACGTGCTCGATGTCGCCGTGGTCCGCTGGCCGGAGTACTCGGCCGAGCCGCTGGCGCAGGAGCACGTGACCGACGAGGGCACCAAGATGTCCGCGCTGGTGAACAAGGTCCGCAAGGCCGGTATCGACAGCGCGATGGTCGAGTCGGTGAAGAGTGACATCACGCCCGGCACCTCGGCTCTGCTGCTGCTGAGCTCCGACGCCACGATCGACACCGTCGCCAAGGCGTTCGAAGGCCAGGGCATGGAGCTGATCCGCTCCGATTTGTCGGTACAGCAGGAGGATCAGCTGCGTTCTGCCTTCAGCGAGCCAATCGACGGCGAACTCGGCCAGCCGCGAGGCGACGCCCCGCAGAGCTAGTGCTCACCGCGGCCGGCCTCGGCATCGACAGCACTCGTCGAAGCTGACCTGGTTTCCCGGGATTTACGCGGCGTCGGGGTCCAGGACCATGGCGCTGCCCGTGTCTGTTCGCTTGGGGGCCCGGGTATGCCGCCTTATGGTCGCCCGCTTGGCGATGGCCTCGAGCATCCGCCGCTTGGCCTCGGCCTGCGTCGCTCCGGCCGCGGTGACTCCGGGCAAGTCAGGAGAGCTCGCCGAATAGCCGTCTTCGTCACTGCCTTCGAAAATTACCCGATACCTTGCCACGACCGTTCCTCCCCAATCGGCGTGAAGCCCACCGTAGTCGGCGGATCTGACACTCAGCCCCGGCGGTCAACCGCCGGGCCCGCAGCGCAGCCCGCACGTCATCCGGCCCCACCCGGCCGGTGCGGTATCACGCGCAGGTTCATGCCTTGTAGACGCGAATTAGTGGCAAATGGATGGCATGGCTGACGTTTCCTCGTCCCCGAGTGCACAGCGCTGTGTCAGCGGGCTGGCCAGACCCGCAGCCGGCTACTCTCCCGTCACGCCTGGCCGGGATTCGGCCGCGCCGCGCAGGTCCAGGTAAGCATCGACGGCTTCCCACAGCTCGTTCTCGGGGTACCGGCCGGACCCGCGATGCTCCCGCCGCCAGTCGCGATCCCAGTAGGAAGCGTGGACAGCACGCAAGTGGCTGAGCGCCGTGTCCAGCTCGGCGGCCAGCTGCTCCCGGCGGGCGGCCGGGGACGGCGCCTGCCGGGGAAGATCGGCGAACCGGCGCTCGGCGAGCGCGCGCAGCACGTCTTCGTCGGTGCCGTCGCGGGACCAGAACCGCACCGGCTCCTGGACATGGTGGTTCCATGCCGGGTCCAGATGAGACCGCCACCAGTAGCAGAACCCGCCCTTGCTCAGCCGGAGCTCGTCGGCCAGCCACAGCGTGCCCCGCGGGCTGGACCCCCAGACAGCCTCCTGCGGAGGCAGGTTCACCGCGAGGACGACCTCGACGCACTCCAGCGAGTCGGCTCCCCGCAGGACGATCCCCGAACACGTATGCCTCCCGCAGGAACGGGTCCTCGGGCGGCCAGACCTTGACCGAGTCACACGCCTCAGCCAGGGCCTGAAGTTTCTCGACAGCTCGGCGGTACCGCATACCCACCATCGTGGCGTGCCCGGCTGCCCGCAGACGACAGATCCCGCACCGCCGTACAGACCCTGACTTACGAGCCTGAACGCTTCCGCCGCGGGGCGAGTGCCGCCCGGCCACGTCGCCGCCCGCACGCGCCGGCAACCGGTGCACTGGTCCGCTCGACCAGCCAGAGGGACAGCTGCGCGGGCAGTAAGTTGCCTGCATGTCAGGTGAGGCGGTCGGCGATGTCGTGGACATATACACCGATGGCGCGTGCAGCGGCAATCCGGGCCCAGGAGGATGGGGCGCCGTGCTCCGGTACCGCGGCCGCGAGAAGGAGCTCTACGGAGGCGAGCCCACGAAGACCACCAACAACCGCATGGAGATGATGGCCGCGATCAAGGCGCTGGAGAGCCTGACCCGCGGGGTTCCGGTCCGCCTGCACACCGACAGCACCTACCTCCGGAACGGCTTCCTCAAATGGCTGCCCGGATGGAAGCGCAACGGCTGGAAGACGGCCAGCAAGCAGCCGGTCAAGAACGCAGACCTCTGGCAGCGGCTTGAGGCCGCGGTGGACCGTCACGACGTGGACTGGCGCTGGGTCAAGGGTCACGCCGGGAACGCAGGTAACGAGCGCGCCGACGCGCTCGCCAACCGTGGCATGGCAGCGGCCATGCCTGCGCCATCCCGCCTGTACGACCGGCTGCCCGGTGACCCGTGTCACTGATGCGGAGATGGCAAGCTGAGATGCGTGGAGCTGCTGATAGCCGTCAATCCGGACCCAGACTCCAGGCTGCCTTACCTAATGCGGCTCCCGCTCGCAGGCGGCATGGTATTCCGCACGTCAGGGACCTGGCCGCGTACCAATGCGCTCTACTGCTACCCGGTCTCAACGGACGAGTGGCCGCAGGACCCTAACATCGTCGAGCAGGTGCAGCTGCGGTCATGTGTCCGCAGGGGCGCCGCTATCGACCTGGTGCTGGACCGTGGCCGGGAGAACCGTTCCCAGCTCGTCTTCACGAAGGCCCGCGGCCGGGACGCCGTCTTCTGGCAGTCGCCCCGGACCCGCAAGCAAGCCCGCCCGAACGTGCGCACCCCCACCGCCCGCGCTGCCGGGCTCGCCGACCTGGAGATCGTGGCTGACAGCCACGAGCAGTACCCATACCGGTTCGCCAGTCAGCAGGCCACCGTGGTGAAACGAGCGCTGCCCTGCGGTGACTACGGTCTGATCCACGGCGGGCGGCTCGTCGCCTCCGTGGAACGCAAATCACTGACCGACCTGGTGGCCAGCCTGACCAGCGGAAAGCTCCGCTATGCCCTGGCTGAGCTTGCGGCCCTTCCCCGGGCCGCCGTCGTGGTCGAGGACCGCTACTCTGCCATCTTCAAGCTCGACCGCCTGCGGCCCGCGATGGTCGCGGACGGCCTCGCCGAACTGCAGGTCCGCTGCCCGAACGTCCCGATCGTCTTCTGCGAGACCCGGCAGCTCGCCGAAGAATGGACCTACCGGTTCCTCGCCGCCGCCCACGCCTGGGCCGAGACCGAGGCTGCCGTGCCCGGGCGCATCACACCCCTCGCCGGAGAAACCGGCTTCGACGAGGCGCCCGCCGCGCCGGAGCCGACAGTTGCAGAGGTCCGCGCCTGGGCTGGCGTCCACGGCATCGCCGTCCCCGATCGCGGCAAGCTCCGCCGCGAGGTGTGGGATGCCTGGCGAACCGCCCACCGCGACGCTGACGGCGAACTCTCCGATATTTAGCTACCCCCCAGGTGCCGGCGGGGCCGATAGTCGATGACGCGGGGGCACAACGCTGTCGGCGCCGTGATGCTAGTGTGTCGCGCCTGAAATCATGATGGTTGTGTTTACCGACCGCTAGTCTGCGGTCATGTCGGGTCTTTCTCCTGTGCCGATCGTGTTGTCTGAGGATGAGCGGGCTGAGCTCGAGCGCCGGGCGGCGGGTCCGGGGCAGTGGCGGGCTGACCGGGCCCGGATCATCTTGGCATGTGCGGAGGGGATATCGAATGCCGCGGCTGCCCGGAAGCTGGGGGTGGCGGTGAAGTCGGTGTCGAAGTGGCGGCGCCAGTTCGCAGCCGACCGGCTGGCTGGGCTTGAGAACGCCGCGCCGGTTGGCCAGGCAGGCAGCCGAACTGGTGCTGACCGGGGCTGAGCGGGCCCAGCTTGTTGCGTGGGCCCGGCGCGGGAAGACGGCCCAGTACCTGGCGCTGCGCGCGAAGATCGTGCTGCGCTGCGCGGAGGGCGGGACAAACAGGCAGGTCGCCGCAGATCTGGGGGTCGATGAGTCGACCGTGGAGCGGTGGCGGGCCCGGTTCATCGCCAGGCGGCTGGCGGGCCTGCATGATGAGCCGCGGCCGGCGGCCGCGGTCGATCCTGCTGGACAAGGTGGAGGAGGTCATCACCGCGACCTTGGAGGAAACCCCGGCCGATGCCACGCACTGGTCGCGGGCCTCCATGGCCGCCCGGGCCGGGCTGAGCAAGTCCACCATCGGGCGGATCTGGCGCAAGTTCGACCTCAAGCCGCACCTGCAGGACTCCTTCAAGCTGTCCACCGACCCGTTCTTCGTGGAGAAAGTCGTGGACGTCGTGGGGCTGTATCACAATCCGCCAGAGAAGGCGGTAGTGCTGTGCGTGGATGAAAAAAGCCAGATCCAGGCGCTGGACCGCTCTCAGCCGGTGCTGCCGATGATGCCGGGCATGCCCGAGCGGCGCACGCATGACTACCTGCGGCACGGCATCACCAGCTTGTTCGCCGCCTTCAACATCGCTGATGGCACCGTCATCAGCGAACTGCACCGCCGCCACCGGGCCATCGAGTTCCGCAAGTTCCTGACCGCCATCGACAAGGCCGTGCCCGCTGACCTGGACGTCCACCTGGTCTGCGACGACTACGCCACCCACAACACCGCCGAGATCAGGACCTGGCTGGAGCGCCACCCACGCTTTCACGTCCACTTCACCCCGACCGGATCGTCGTGGATGAACCAGGTCGAGCGCTGGTTCGGCCTGCTGACCGACAAGCTGATCCGCCGTGGCGTGCACACCTCCGTCCAAGCGCTCGAGAACGACATCAAGGGCTGGATCGCCACCTGGAATGACAACCCCCGGCCCTTCACCTGGACCAAGACCGCCGATGAGATCTTGAACTCACTGGCGGATTACCTCGCCAAGCTCAGCACAGGCACGCCCGGCAATCAGGCAAGGATAACCAATAGAACTTCAGGCGCAGGACACTAGTGCCGTAGCAGGTTACGTTTGCCCCGGTCGAGGGCTTCGGCTGGGGGGTGCTGCTCCGGCGGACGGCAACCGCTAGGGGACCTTTGGCCCTAGTCTCCCGGATGGGGCCGGCTCTACTTGGTAGCAGAAGCAAGACGTACGTCAAGGATTCATAGGGGGAATCATGCTAAAACGTCTGCTTATCTCAGCCATCGCCGCGCTCGGCCTAGCCTTCGGGACCGCTGGCGTGGCCGGTGCATCCACCGGGCCCGTCAGCCCGCATGCTTCCACGCCGGGCCACTTCAGCTACTTTGACCCATTGTTTGGGCAGGTCAGCTGCAACGAGGTCCATCACCCCAGCAACAACCTGCCCGCGAACTTCCCGGCAGGCGCCACCACACAGGGCGGATACGACACCGTGACCTGCAACCCCGCCGCGCCCAGCGGGCTTGCCGGGCAGACCTTCACCAGTGGCTGGTTCAGCGACTTCGGCACCCAGTTCGACCAGAACATCGGCCTGATCGAGGATCACGTGAGCGGCGGCGATACCACCTACCACGGCATCGCCTGGTACCCGGACGGCTGAGCTGAACGTGCCTGCATGAGCAACTGGCAGGCATACATCGGCTGCCCAAGATCATTCGTCACCAGCGGAATGAACGGAGAAGGACGCAACAACCGGGCTGGGCTGTCCAAGAGATAGCCCAGCCCCGTTGCGAAAGCCTCGCTGTGAGGCAGACGGACAGGTCCCGCCCAGCCAGATCCGGCTCGGCAGGCGGGCGGGTACAGCCGGCGAAAGCGGCCCTGCGCGGCCGGTCACAGGGCAATCGTAAGCAGCTACAGCACTAGCTGATTCTGTCGGTCCGGGTTTGTACCGTCGCGGTAACCGACTCGTGCGGCCGTGGGCCGCGGTCAGCGGTAACCGCAGGAAACCCCGCCGTGAGCCGCTCCGCCGGAAGCGCGCCAGCTAGACCCGCACCGCCTGCGTGCGGCTCCGGTTCGGTGCCTGCGATCTGGCGGAGGACGGCGTGTTCGGGCACGTCCACGCCGCGCACGACCCGCGGCCGGTTCCTGGTGCTCTGCCGGTACCTTCGCTCCCTGTACCGCCTGCCGAGCCGGATCGCGACTCGTCTGCCACAGCTTCGCACCCCATCTGGACCGCCGCTAGCCCGTCGGCCCGTTCGCTGCCGCATGGTCGCCAGCCGAGTATCGTGCAGATCGCTTACACGCCGACGTTCGTCCCCGGGTAAACCGGATCGAGGCCCAGTTCCCCGCCCTGCGCTACTTCGCCCTCGACGGCACCGACCACACCAGCCACAGCGAGCAGGCCAGCATGATCCGCCGGTACATCATCTGGCGCAACAACCACGCCTACGACCAACGACCCCGCCGATCGTCAACCGGGCAAACGTTGCCTGACGCGGCACTAGTGTCCTGCGCCTGAAGTTCCATTGGTTATCCTTACCTATTTCCGGGCGTGCCTGTGCTGAGCTTGGCGAGGTAATCAGCGCCAGAGAGCTCAAGATCTCGTCGGCGGTCTTGGTCCAGGTGAACGGCCGGGGGTGGTCGTTCCAGGTGGCGATCCAGTCCTTGATGTCGTTCTCGAGCGCCTGGACGGAGGTGTGCACGCCACGGCGGATCAGCTTGTCGGTCAGCAGGCCGAACCAGCGCTCGACCTGGTTCATCCACGACGATCCGGTCGGGGTGAAGTGGACGTAGAACCGTGGGTGGCGCTGCCAGCCACGTCCTGATCTCCGGCGGTTGTGGGTGGCGTAGTTGTCGCAGACCAGGTGGACGTCCAGATCGGCGGGCACGGCCTTGTCGATCGCGGTCAGGAACTTCCGGAACTCGATGGCGCGGTGGCGGCGGTGCACTTCGCTGATGACGGTGCCGTCGGCGATGTTGAAGGCGGCGAACAAGCTGGTGATGCCGTGCCGCAGGTAGTCATGCGTCCGCCGCTCGGGCATGCCCGGCATCATCGGCAGCACCGGCTGGGAGCGGTCCAGCGCCTGGATCTGGCTCTTCTCATCCACGCACAGCACTACCGCACGCTCGGGCGGATTGTGATACAGCCCGACGACGTCGACGACCTTCTCGACGAAGAACGGGTCAGTGGACAGCTTGAAGGAGTCCTGCAGGTGCGGCTTGAGGTCGAACTTTTGCCAGATCCGCCCAATGGTGGACTTGCGACAGCCCGGCCCGTGCGGCCATCGAGGCCCGCGACCAGTGCGTGGCATGGGCCGGGGTGGACTCCAAGGTCGCGATGATGACGTCCTCGACCTTGTCCAGCAGGATCGACCGCGGCCGGCCCGGCCGCGGCTCGTCATGCAGGCCCGCCAGCCGCCTGGCGATGAACCGGGCCCGCCACCGCTCCACGGTCGACTCATCCACCCCCAGATCCGCGGCGACCTCCCTGTTTGTCCCGCCCTCCGCGCAGCGCAGCACGATCTTCGCCCGCAGCGCCAGGTACTGGGCGGTCTTCGCGCGCCTGGCCCACGGAACAAGCTGGGCCCGCTCAGCCTCCGTCAGCACCAATTCGGCTTCCTGCCGGCCAACCGGCGCGGCGTCTCAAGCCCAGCCAGCCGGTCGGCTGCGAACTGGCGCCGCCACTTCGACACCGACTTGACTGCCACCCCCAGCTTCCGGGCCGCTGCAGCATTCGATATCCCCTCGGCACATGCCAAGATGATCCGCGCCCGGTCAGCCCGCCACTGCCCCGGCCCGCCGCCCGGCGCATCGAGCTCAGCCCGCTCATCCTCAGACAGCACGATCGGCACGGCAGAAAGAACCGACATAACCGCAGACTAGCGGTAAGTAAACACAAACCTTATGATTTCAGGCGCGACACACTCACGTCACGGCGCCGACAGCGTTGCCGCCGCTCATCGACTATCGGCCCCGCCAGGGCGGGCCTGGGGGGTAGCTGGACGTGCTCGGAGAGTTCGCCGTCAGCGTCGGGGTGCGCGGTTCGCCAGGCGTCCCATATCTCGCGGCGGAGCTTGCCGCGGCTGGGGACGGTAATGCCATGGGCACGGGCCCAGGCGCGGACCTCCGCGGTCGCTGGCCCCGGAGCGGCGGGGGCGTTGCCGAGGCTGGTGTCCCCGGCGAGGGGGGATGCCGCGGTCGAGTGCGGCGGCCTCGGTTTCGGCCCAGGCGCGGGCGGCGGCCAGGAACCGGTAGGTCCACTCCTCGGCGAGCTGCCGGGTCTCGCAGAAGACGATCGGGACGTTCGGGGCAGCGGACCTGCAGTTCGGCGAGACCGTCGGCGACCATCGCCCGTCGCACGGCGGTCGAGCTTGAAGATGGCCGAGTAGCGGTCCTCGACCACCACCGCGGCCCGGGGAAGGGCGGCGAGCTCAGCCAGGGCGTAGCGGAGCTTCCCGCCGGTCAGGCTGGCTACCAGGTCGGTCAGGGATTTGCGCTCCACGGAGGCGATGAGCCGCCCTGTATGAATAAGGCCGTAGTCGCCGCAGGGCAGCGCCCGTTTCACCACGGTGGCCTGCTGGCTGGCGAACCGGTAGGGATATTGTTCGTGGCTGTCGGCGACGATCTCCAGGTCGGCGATCCCGGCCGCGCGGGCGGTAGGGGTACGCACGTCCGGGCGGGCTTGCTTGCGGGTCCGGGGCGACTGCCAGGACACCGCATCCCGGCCGCGGGCCTTCGTGAAGACCAGCTGGGAACGGTTCTCCCGGCCACGGTCCAAACACCAGGTCGATAGCGGCGCCCCTGCGGACGCATGACCGCAGCTGCACCCGCTCGACGAAGTTAGGGTCCTGCGGCCACTCGTCCGTTGTGGCCGGGTAGCAGTAGAGAGCATTTGTCCGCGGCCAGGTCCCTGACGTCGGCTGCACCATCCCGCCTGCGAGCGGGAGCCGCATCAGGTAGGGCAGCCTGGAGTCTGGGTCCGGATTGACGGCTATCAGCAGCTCCCACGCCTCTCAGCTTGCCATCTCCGCATCAGTGACACGGGTCGCCTGCCACCGAGGCGGCCGGTCATGGTTCAGGCGGAAAGGCGGCGTTCCTCGCCCGTTGCCGGGTTGAGCCAGGCATGGCCGCTGCCATGCCACGGTTGGCGAGCGCGTCGGCGCGCTCGTTACCTGCGTTCCCGGCGTGACCCTTGACCCAGCGCCAGTCCACGTCGTGACGGTCCACCGCGGCCTCAAGCCGCTGCCAGAGGTCTGCGTTCTTGACCGGCTGCTTGCTGGCCGTCTTCCAGCCGTTGCGCTTCCATCCGGGCAGCCATTTGAGGAAGCCGTTCCGGAGGTAGGTGCTGTCGGTGTGCAGGCGGACCGGAACCCCGCGGGTCAGGCTCTCCAGCGCCTTGATCGCGGCCATCATCTCCATGCGGTTGTTGGTGGTCTTCGTGGGCTCGCCTCCGTAGAGCTCCTTCTCGCGGCCGCGGTACCGGAGCACGGCGCCCCATCCTCCTGGGCCCGGATTGCCGCTGCACGCGCCATCGGTGTAAATGTCCACGACATCGCCGACCGCCTCACCTGACATGCAGGCAACTTACTGCCCGCGCAGCTGTCCCTCTGGCTGGTCGAGCGGACCAGTGCACGCGGATTGCCCGGCTGGCCGGGCGGCACTCGCCCCGCGGCGGAGCGTTCAGGCTCGTAAGTCAGGGTCTGTACGGCGGTGCGGGATCTGTCGTCTGCGGGCAGCCGGGCACGCCACGATGGTGGGTATGCGGTACCGCCGAGCTGTCGAGAAACTTCAGGCCCTGGCTGAGGCGTGTGACTCGGTCAAGGTCTGGCCGCCCGAGGACCCGTTCCTGCGGGAGGCATACGTGTTCGGGGATCTCCTGCGGGGAGCCGACTCGCTGGAGTGCGTCGAGGTCGTCCTCGCGGTGAACCTGCCTCCGCAGGAGGCTGTCTGGGGGTCCAGCCCGCGGGGCACGCTGTGGCTGGCCAACGAGCTCCGGCTGAGCAAGGGCGGGTTCTGCTACTGGTGGCGGTCTCATCTGGACCCGGCATGGAACCACCATGTCCAGGAGCCGGTGCGGTTCTGGTCCCGCGACGGCACCGACGAAGACGTGCTGCGTGCGCTCGCCGAGCGCCGGTTCGCCGATCTTCCCCGGCAGGCGCCGTCCCCGGCCGCCCGCCGGGAGCAGCTGGCCGCCGAGCTGGACACGGCGCTCAGCCACTTGCGAGCTGTCCACGCTTCCTACTGGGATCGCGACTGGCGGCGGGAGCATCGCGGGTCCGGCCGGTACCCCGAGAACGAGCTATGGGAAGCCGTCGATGCGTACCTGGACCTGCGCGACGTGGCCGAATCCCGGCCAGGCGTGACGGGAGAGTCGCCGGCCGCGGGTCTGCCCAGCCCGCCTGCATACGAGGAAACGTCGGCCATGCCATCCATTTGCCACTAATTCGCGTCTACAAGGCATGAACCTGCGCGTGATACCGCACAGGCCGGGTGGGGCCGGATGACGTGCGGGCTGCGTTGCGGGCCCGGCGGTTGACCGCCGGGGCTGAGTGTCAGATCCGCCGACTACGGTGGGCTTCACGCCGATTGGGGAGGAACGGTCGTGGCAAGGTATCGGGTAACTTTCGAAGGCAGTGACGAAGACGGCTATTCGGCGAGCTCTCCTGACTTGCCCGGAGTCACCGCGGCCGGAGCGACGCAGGCCGAGGCCAAGCGGCGGATGCTCGAGGCCATCGCCAAGCGGGCGACCATAAGGCGGCATACCCGGGCCCCCAAGCGAACAGACACGGGCAACGCCATGGTCCTGGACCCCGACGCCGCGTAAATCCCGGGAAACCAGGTCAGCTTCGACGAGTGCTGTCGATGCCGAGGCCGGCCGCGGTGGACCAGCTCTGCGGGGCGTCGCCTCGCGGCTGGCCGAGTTCGCCGTCGATTGGCTCGCTGAAGGCAGAACGCAGCTGATCCTCCTGCTGTACCGACAAATCGGAGCGGATCAGCTCCATGCCCTGGCCCCTCGAACGCCTTGGCGACGGTGTCGATCGTGGCGTCGGAGCTCAGCAGCAGCAGAGCCGAGGTGCCGGGCGTGATGTCACTCTTCACCGACTCGACCATCGCGCTGTCGATACCGGCCTTGCGGACCTTGTTCACCAGCGCGGACATCTTGGTGCCCTCGTCGGTCACGTGCTCCTGCGCCAGGGGCTCGGCCGAGTACTCCGGCCAGCGGACCACGGCGACATCGAGCACGTCGATGAGCTCCTGATGATCCAGCTGCTTGAGCCGGAGCACCGCCGCATCGGCCCCCTCGTACCGCCGAACTTCCATGCTGTAAGAGATGACATCGATTCAGCTCCTTCCCCCGTGGCCGGTGAAGGGCCTTGCGAACGACCCGACTCGATGAGCAGGGCCCGCACCCGTCCCACGCCCCGGCCTGAATCCCCCTTTTCCGTCCTGTTCCCCAGTGGCCGAAGCGCACACTCTCGGCTCATGATCTTGGATCCCGCACCGGTCTAGCGGCCGAGAGAGCCGGAACGCATGGCCTGCACCATCTCGTCCGGGCTCAGCGCGGGCTCAGGCAGCGCGGTCGGGCCCGTCCGGCTGGGCCGCAGCCCGTCCAGGATGAGGCCCAGGTACCGGCGCCAGATCTCCGGGCGGACCTGGGGCGGTACTCGGCCGCGATGCTGAGCATGAACTCGATCAGCGGCACATCGGTCGGCCGCAGGTCGGCGCGCACCTGACCGGCTTCCTGGGCCCGCTGAACCATCCTCAGGACCACCGGCAGCAGGCGCTGGCGGGCCTGGTCCACGCGGTCGCGCCCGTACGTCGCGAACATCAGGATCTGCCGCAGGCCGCGGTCCCCGGCGATCCCGTGGCGCCCTGCTCGAGGAAGAACACCAGGCCCGTCCACGGGTCCGGCTCGGCCAGGCCCTGCTCGGCGAATCTGACCAGCATGTCCAGCCGCTCGGTGAACAGCGCCTCGACCAGCCTCCTTGTCGGGGAACCGCCGGTACACCGTGCCCACCCCGACCCCGGCCGGCGCGCGACATCGTCCAGCGTGGCCTGCAGTCCCCGTTCAGTGAATACCTCGGCGGCCGCAGCCAGTATTTTCTGGCGATTACGCTCAGCGTCCTTCCTCAGTGGCCGCCCATTCGCGGCCACGCCCGGGTCAGCCGCTGAGCCCCCCGCCCGGGCCGCGGCGCGCCCGGGCTGCGCCCCGGCAGTAGCCCGCCCAGAACCTGTCCCGGCGGCGTTCTGCCGGGCACCCGGGCGGGTGCGGCTGCGCTCATTGGCGCGCCTTCGGCACGACGCTCATAAAATCACCCTATCAAAGTGGAGCCATCTTCTCCGGTTATGCTACGCTCATGCCAGAAACGGAGATAACTGCTCCAGATAGGAGAGGGCGATGTCGGCGATGAACATCCCCAACGGCACGGATCCCGCTGCGGCCAGGCACGCAGCGAGCGCGCCGGACTCTAGACGGTGGCTGATCCTGGGCGTGGTCGGGCTGGCCCAGCTGATGGTGGTCCTCGACGTCACGATCGTGAACATCGCGCTGCCGTCGGCGCAGCGGTCGCTGGGTTTCTCCCCGGTGGACCGGCAGTGGATCGTCACCGCGTACGCGCTCGCGTTCGGCAGCCTGCTGCTGCTCGGCGGGAGGCTGGCCGACCTGTTCGGCCGCAAGGTCACGTTCCTGACCGGGCTGATCGGGTTCGCCGTGGCCTCAGCCGTCGGCGGCGCCGCGACCAGCTTCGGGATGCTGGTCGCCGCGCGGGCCTGCCAGGGGGCGTTCGGCGCGCTGCTAGCCCCCGCGGCGCTGTCGCTGCTGACCACGACGTTCACCGACCAGAAAGAGCGGGGCAAGGCGTTCGGGGTGTTCGGGGCCATCGCCGGGGCGGGCGGCGCGGTCGGCCTGCTGCTCGGGGGCCTGCTGACCGAGTACCTGACCTGGCGCTGGTGCCTGTACGTGAACCTGTTCTTCGCCGCGATCGCGGCCGTCGGGGCTTCAGTCCTGCTGCGCCGCCGGGAGCCATCGACAGACCGGCCCCGGCTGGACATACCCGGCGTGCTGACCGTGTCCGGCGGGATGTTCTGCATCGTGTACGGGTTCTCCAACGCCGCGACCCACAACTGGCACACCCCGTCCACCTGGGGCTTCCTGGCCGCCGGGGTCATTCTGCTCGCCATATTCGCCTGGTGGCAGACCCGCGCTCCGGCGCCACTGCTGCCGCCGCGGGTGGTGCTGGACCGCAACCGGGGCGCCGCCTACCTGTCGATCCTCATCGCGGGCAGCGGGATGTTCGGCATCTTCTTGTTCCTCACCTACTATCCGCAGGTCACCCTGGGCTACTCCCCCGTGATCACCGGGGTCGCCTTCCTGCCGATGATCGCCCTGGTCATGGTCTCGGCCAACCTGGCCACGATCGTGCTCATGCCCAGGTTCGGGCCCAGGCCGCTGGTCACCCTCGGCATGCTGGTCGCCGCGCTAGGCATGGTCCTGGCTGACGCGGATCGGTGTCCACTCCGGTTACGCGGCCGATGTGCTGCCACCGCTGCTGGTCACCGGGGCCGGGCTCGGGAACGTGATCGCTCCCGCGATCAACACCGGCACGTTCGGTGTCGCCTCCTCGGACGCGGGCGTGGCCTCGGCCAGCGTCAACACCGCCCAGCAGCTCGGCGGGTCGGTGGGCGTGGCCCTGCTCAACACGCTCGCGGCGAGCGCCGTCTCCGGCTACGTGGCCAGTCACATCAGCCCCGCGACCCTGGTGCACCGCCGGCCAGCCCGGCCCTCGTCAGCCAGGCGCTGATCCACGGCTACACCACGGCGTTCTGGTGGTCGGCCGCGATCTTCGCCTGCGGCGCGGTGATCGCCGGGACCCTGTTCCGCTGGGGCCCGCTCACCCGGCCGGGCACACCCGCCCAGCCCGGCGCCCAGGAAGAAGCACCCCAGGCGGTGGCGCCTCCCGCCTAATGCCCGGTGTGCGCGGCCGGGTCAGGCCTCAGCCGGCGGGCGGGCGAACACACCGCGCTGACCGGTCGGAACCCAGCCGTGCTCAGCCATGGCCGCCTGCCAGGCCTGCCCGAACCCAACCCGGCGGCCCGAGGCATCCGGCTGCGGCGAAGCGTCCAGAATGAGCCGGCTGAGCACTAGCTCGCACCGTCCTCCGGTCAGGTGACCACCGCAGCCGTGGATCATCGGCCCCCGCCTCGATCAGCCCCATGATCTCTTCGACCAGTGCGTCCATGGCCTCTTGCTCCCCTCCTGCGCATGTTCCCTGCGCAAGCCCGGCACCCGGCGGGACGCATAGAGTGCTCCCGCGCCCCGTCTGTCTCGGCGATACCGCCGACTGCCGCGACCAGCCGCAGACCGGGGGCCGGACCACGTCCGCAGGGCTGATCGGGCAGCCGACGAGGCGTCGGCCGGGGGCAGATACGGGGAAGCTCCTAGCCCCGCTCAGCCCCCGGGCCGACTCGCCTGTGCCCGCCTGCCCCGCCACGCTGTGCATCCAGGCTGGCGAGCGTGTCTGCTGCCGCGCACCGCTGCTCGGCGGTCAGGGTGGAGGACCACCCGTCAGTCAGCGCGTCGGGCAGTAACGTGGTCAGCTCGCGGCCTGGCAGGCCGGGGAAGGGGGGCGCAGGCCTCTCACCGTGCGAAGCGCTGGAGTTGCTCATCCCGTTACACCAGCCCGGGCCGCCATCACGCGGGGCCCGCGTCGCCACCTGACCGCGGCCAGGGTCTGACCCAGTCGGCGCCTACGAGGCGCCGGAGGGTGATTGCACCACACCACGACAACGGGCCCCGGTTTTACAGCGCGGGGCCCGTTGCGAGAAGAGGCGATCAGAGGCGCCGCCCCCCCCAGTGGGTTAGTGGGTAGTGGTAGGGAGGCTGCTCGGCTTTCCGGTGGGATGGCTGCTCGGCCCGCCAGTGGGAAGGCCGCTCGGCTTGCCCGTGGGATGGGAGGACGGCTTGCCGGTGGGAAGGCCGGTTGGCTTGCCCGTGGGGTGAGCGGTCGGCTTACCGGTGGGATGGGAAGCCGGCTGGCCGGACGGCGTGGCTCCGGGGTGGGCCACCGACGCGCAGAACGCTTTGACGTTGGCTGGCCCGCCGGCCGCTGCGGCCAGGTTGCGGAAGGCCACCGCCTTCTGCGTGGCGGTGCCGTGGGCCTTCACGTTCGCCCAGGCGGTGCACAGGCCGAAACCGGCGTTTCCAGTCGGCTGCGAGCCCACCGGGGTGGCGGGAGCGCTGTGGTGCGCCGAGGGCGCGCCGATCGTAGTGTGCGCGAGCTTCTGAACGGGGGCGGGCAGGGTGCCGGTGAAGGCTGCGGCGGCGGTACCGCCGAGGGCAACCGCGGCGACCGAAGCGGCCGCGGCCAGTTTGGCGCTGAGCAGGGATGTGAGCACGGGGCGGCTCCTGCAGACGTGAGCGGACTGGGTCGGCAGACCTGCCGACCGCACCGCGGAACATCGCGCGGGCGCTCGCCTCGGCCGCCAGTTCTCTCCTCGTTGGCGCCACGTGGAGTGCGGCGATAGCCTCCGCCACCGGGCGCAGCCCCTCGGGTGCGTCCTGCGGCGGGACCTTTCCGGTGAGCAGGGCGTCAAAAGCGGCGTCCCCAGCTGGGGGGATACCGCCTCGTGCTGGCCACGGGAAGATCGGCATGTCATCGTCAGAAACGCCGGGGCCGGTCACAGCGTTACACCCGTGGAAGTCAGGGTCTGGGCCAGCCGCCGCAGCCCTCGGTGAGCGGCGACCCGGACCGCGCCCGGGCTGCGGCCCACGATGCGGGCGACCGTGTCGGTGTCCAGGCCGGCCAGCACCCGCAGCAAGATCACCTCTGCCTGCAGCGGCGGCAACGCCGAGATCGCCGCGATCGCGGCGGCGGTAGCCAGGTTCTGCATGGCCAGCACGGCGGTGTCCTCGGCCCAGGGTTCCAGGTCCCCCGGCAGCTCCCCGAGCGATGTGACCGGGTGCCGTGACCGGCGGCGGCCCTCGTCAATCGCCCGCCGTCGCGCGGTGGTGAACAGCCAGGCCCGCCAGGCCTGTTCGTCCCCACGGAAGCGGGGCAGCCCCCGGACCACCTGCACCCAGGTCTCGGCCGCGACATCCTCCGCGTCCTCCGGCGCGATCACCCGCAGGTAGCGCAGCAACGCGGGGTTGCCGTCCCGCCACAGCGTCGCGAAGGCGTCCTCGTCGCCGTCCTGCGCGGCGCCCAGCACCGCCGGGAACTCATCGCCGATCACGGAACCCGAGTATCGACACCAACCCGATGCATCCGCAGCGATTCCGGAGATGTCCGCCCGCCCGTCCGGGTCTGGGGGGTCGCGCCCGAGAGCAGCACGGTGTAACACCACGACCGCGCCCGGCGTTTTGTCTCTATGAGATGCCGGAGTTCCCTCTCCTCAGCCGACCCAGGTCGTGGGCTGCACCAGCGCTGCTGGCCCGGTGAGCGGGCAGCCGTTCCCACAAATGCCCGGAACGCTGCGGGCCGTGGCGAGGCTCGCGAGCCTGGCGGCTGGCTACGGGGAACTGGCCGGGGACGCGGATGGGTGGAGGTCACCTGCCCAGTGCACGTCAGCGCCGTTCCCCGGCCGGCATCTCGCCTCTGCATGCTGACCAGATGCGTGGTCAGCGCCCACGCCGGCCTCAGGCCGCGAAGTCGATCCGCATCACCACGCGCCGCGGGCTAGGGTGACTCACCTCGGCGAGGCCCGCGTCCGCGAACACCTGGCGGCTTCCGACGTGCAACTCGCCCCAGGTGATCTCCTTGCCCGGTTCGGTGATCATCGGGTACGCCTCCAGCGCCCGGGCACCCTGCTCGCGGGCGTAGCCGACCGTAGCGGCGGCCAGCGCGTAGGTGATCCCGCGCTTGCGGTATCCCTTACGGGTCACGAAGCAGGTGACGGCCCAGACGTTGTCGTCCGCCTTGTCCTCTTGGCGGCCGCTCCACACGGTCCGGACCTTCGGCAGGCGTGGATAGGCCGTGCGCGGCTCGACCGCCACCCAGCCGACCGGCTCCCCGTCCAGGTAGGCCACGAGCCCGGTGGTGGTGCGGGCCTGCGGCTCGTCGCAGTGGGTCTGCGCGCGCAGGCGGCTGCGCCGTTCCTGATGGCTCAGGGAACTCCAGTGGCAGTCCCGGGTCTTGAAGTGCTGGCAGTAACACATGCCCGGGTAGTCGGCGGTGCCGAAGATCGCCTCCAGGTCGGTCCAGGAGGCCTGGTTCGCGGGCACGATCTTCAGCTGCGCGGCCAGGACCGGACCTCGCCTGATGCTGGGTGCCGTCACTGGGGATCGGGCATCGGTCGTGGCCTACGTTCCAGGGCGACCCACGAGCGTGTCGAGCTCATTGCCCGCCGCTGGCGGTTCACGCAGAATCGCCTCGCTGTCTGTGTCCATACCAGGCACGATAGCGTCAGTTCCGGACGATCTAGTTCCGGGATGGAAGCGTATGGCACAGGACGTGAGCCCGGCCGCGAGGGTGCTGCTGGCCCTGGAGGTCATCCAGAACAGCCCCGGTATCACCGCGCACCGGCTGGGCGAAAGGCTCGGGGTCACCGAGCGGGCAGCCCGCCGCTACGTGGCGATCCTGCGCGAGGCGGACCTGCCGATCGAGTCGGTCAGCGGTCCTTATGGGGGCTACCGGGTGGGGCGCGGTCTGCGGCTCGCGCCGCTGATGTTCACGGCCGCCGAGGCCATGGGCCTGGCCATGGCCGTGCTGGAGGGCCACAGGAACGCGGCGGACCCGGCGGACCTGGTGGGTGGCGCGCTGGCCAAGATTCTCAGGGTGCTGCCGGAAGAGGTAGCGGGCCCGGTCCGGGGCGTCCGTGAGGTCACCAACCCTCCGCCGGCCCAGCCCTGGGTCAGCCCCGAGCTGACGGCTCAGCTGATTGAGGCCTGCACCGAGGCGCGGCGGCTACGCCTGGAGTACCGGATGGGCCGGGTCACGGACCGGGTGATGGAGGTCGATCCGTGGGCTGTGGTGCTGCGGCACAGCCGGTGGTACCTGCTGGGCTGGTCCCGTACCGCGGCGGCCCAGCGCGTGCTGCGGGTGGACCGGATCGTCACGGTCGAGGCGCTGCCGGACACGTTCACGCCGCCGGCGGATCTCGACGCCCTGCGCACCCTGGAGGAGCACCTGTCCCAGGGCTGGACCCACCCGGTCGATGTGGTGGTCGACGCCACTGTCGAGGAGACGTCGCGGTGGGTGCCGAGAAGCCTGGCCCGCCTGGAACCTGACGACGAGGGCCGGACCCGCCTGCGGGCCACGACCGACGAGCTGGACTGGTACGCCCGGCAGCTCGCCGCCATCCCGGCGCCCTTCCGGGTCCTCGGGTCAGCCGGGCTCCAGCACGCCGTCGCGGCCCTGAGCCAGCGGCTGGCGGTGGCCAGCGGAACCGCTTCGTGACCCAGACCTGCTTTCCGCAGGTTATTGCTGGTGGGGGTCGATCGGTGAGACAGTTTGCGCGAGATCGCGCAAACGTGGCATCGGAGAGACTCATGGGCGGGACGACGCAAGGTCCGCTGGTTGCGCTTATGGACGGGGCCGTCAGGGGCAGTACGGAAGGCGGCGTTTCGGCCTTCCTCGGTATCCCCTACGCCGCGCCTCCGTTTGGCGCGAACCGGATGCTGCCGCCCCGGCCCGTGCCGCCCTGGGACGGCGAGCGCGACGCGACCGCGTTCGGGCCGACGGTGCCCAAGGGCGACTACCCGCCGCAGTACGCCACGCTGTTCCCTGAGGAGACGATCCCGGGTGAGGACTGCCTGAACCTCAACGTGTGGACGCCCGACCCCGGCGCCGCCGGGCTGCCGGTGCTGGTCTGGATCCACGGCGGCTCGTTCATGAACGGGTCCGGGTCGGTCGGCGCGTACGACGGCGCGGCGTTCGCCCGCGACGGTGTCGTGTGCGTGACCATCAACTACCGGCTGGCCGCCGAGGGATTCCTGTTCTTCGACGACGGCATCGCCAACCTGGGCCTGCTCGACCAGCTGGCCGCCCTGCGGTGGGTGCAGGGCAATATCGCGGCGTTCGGCGGCGACCCGGCCCTCGTCACCGTCGCGGGCGAGTCGGCCGGGGCCATGAGCATCATCACGCTGCTGTCGATGCCGCTGTCCGAGGGCTTGTTCAGCCAGGCCATCGCGCAGAGTGGCGCCGGGGCCCACACGCTGACCCGGGACGAGGGCCTCATGGTCAGCGGCTACCTCGCCGACGCGCTTGGCGTGCCAGCCGACCGGGACTCGATCAAGGCAGTGCCGCTGGAGAAGCTGGTTCAGGCTGCGTCGGATCTGGTCGTGGAGGTGCAGACCGCCCCCGACCCGGCCAAGTGGGGTCAGCTCGCGCTGAGTCTGTTGCCGTTCGCGCCGACCGTCGACGGTACGGTCCTGCCCGAGGCCCCGCTGCCCGCGATCGCCGCTGGGCAGGGCGGTGATGTGCGCCTGCTGATCGGCTCGAACCGCGACGAGGCGCGGCTGTTCTTTGTCGCGGCCAGCACCATGGACCTGATCGATGACACGATGCTGGAGGCCACCGCGGGCGCGTACGGGCTATCCCCAGATTCTCTCGCCCGCTACCGGGCGAACCGGCCGGAGGCCAGCGCGGGCGACATCCTCGCCGCCGTGATCACCGACTGGTTCTTCGCTATCCCGCCCACCCGGATCGCCGAAGCGCGCGCCGGACGGGGAACCGCCAACACCTGGACCTACCGGTTCGACCATCCCGAACCCGGGGACAACCACGGGCTCGGCGCTTGCCACGCGGTGGAGGTCCCGTTCGTGTTCGACACCATCGCCCGCGATGACGTCCGGCCTCTGATTGGCGACACGCCGTCGCAGACGGTCGCGGATCAGGTGCACAAGGTGTGGGTGGACTTCATCACCCGCGGAGACCCGGGCTGGGCTCCCTACGACACCGACCGCCGCACCACCGGCCTGCTGTCTGATCGAGTCAATGCCGTGGACGACCCGGCCGGCGACGAGCGCGCCTGCTGGGACGGAATCCGTTAAGTGTTGCGATCTCAGTGTGGCCCACGCGGCAACCCCACCATCCGCGTTGGGCGCTAGGCCCCTACCTGGAAGTCAGGGCCACGTGGCTCTACGATGGTCGGGGCCAGCTATGCACAGCAATCAGGCGGTTTCCGTAGCGCGACGGGGACGACCAGTGCGAGGGCGGCTGCTGAGCGTGACGGCCGTTGTCATCGCTGTGGCGGCGACGGCCGCACCAGCGGCAGTCGGCCCCTCCACCAGCCATACGCCGGGCCTCGGGGTTCGAGTGGTTGGCACCATTGCGGTCGACTCGTCACACGCCGGTGTGATCGTCGCGGTTCCCGGCTCGGACACGCCGCTGAAGGCGCAAGCCTTTCGGCTATGGGAGAACGGGCGGCCGAAGGCGGTTCGCGTGGAATCGCTTCCGGGGTCGGCGCTGCGCATCGGCGTGGTCGTCGACGCTCGTCCCGGCGATCAGCTTCAGGGTGCGCAGAACGCCGTAGCCGACCTGATGATCGGCCTGCCGAGCGGCGCCGAGGCGGTGGTGGTGGGCACTAGGCCTGCCCGCATCGTCCAGCCCCTGACCGGCGACGCCGGTTCGGTAGTGCGGGCGCTCGCGGGTGCGACGTTCTCGGGCCCGCGCGATGATGCGTCGGCGCTGACGCTCGCCGTCCGAGAGGTCGCCAAGGGGCCTCCGGGGCGGCGCGCCGTAGTTCTTATCACGACCGACCCGGTCCCCGCGGCGCTGGCGGGCGCGGTGTCCGGGCAGCTTCGTGCCGCAGATGCCAGCCTGTACGTCGCGGCCGTGCCGGAACTCGCGCCGTCGTTCGCCCGGCTCGCCAGCGCCAGCGGGGGCTGGGCGGTCACCGCAGCATCCTCCCGCTCGCTCCTGCCAGCCGTCGACGCGATCGGCGCCGATCTTGTTCACCAGTACCAGCTCGCGTACGCCACGTCCTATCCGGCCCTGACCACGACTCGTCTCCAGGTGGCCGTGGCCGAAGCGGGGACGACGGCGACCGCCGAAGCGACCGTGCGAGTGCCGACCGCAGGCGCGGGCGGCAGCGGTCATGGTGGCGTGTCGGTGGCCTGGCTGATCGCTGCGGTATTGCTGCTTGGCCTGATCGGCGTGGCCGTCTTCGATATGCGCGGCTAGGGCGTGAGCCAGACCGCTCATCAGGAACCTGAGATCTCAAGCGAATTGCCTAGCTCTCAGGCGACCAGCGTCGCGAAGACCACGATGTTGTCGCGATAGTGCCCGCTGGCATAGTCGAACTCACCCCCGCACGTGATAAGCCGCAGCTCACGGCTGAGCGTGGGGAGGTAGACCGCCTCGGTCGGAAACTCATCCTTTGGGTACCGTCTGACTCGCTGCACGCGGAAGACAAGTATCCGGCCGTCCGCCAGGCCCACCCGCACGATGTCTCCCGGCCGCAGCGCACGCAGCTGGTAGAAGACCGCCGGACCGGTCTTCGAGTCCACGTGTCCGAGGATGACCGCGGGGCCGGGCTGCCCAGGCCGGGGCCCCTGGTCGTACCAGCCGGCCTTGTC
The DNA here is from genome assembly GCA_963739645.1 of uncultured Actinomycetota bacterium. Taxonomy (GTDB): domain Bacteria; phylum Actinomycetota; class Actinomycetes; order Streptosporangiales; family Streptosporangiaceae; genus JASHPR01. The sequence continues at coordinate 328 of CAVUBM010000038.1, read as the reverse complement.
CCAATCGCGCGGGACCTGCAGGCTTCCGTCGGGAAGCCGGCCGAGCCGCACCAAAGGCGTGGACACGGCGATCGCAGGTATCCACAATCGCACGGGGAGGGCCGGCTGATCGTACGTGCGAACGGAGCGGAACCCCGCCACGCCGGGCGGCTGGCGCGGCTTCGCCGCCGCCGCGGGCCCGCCACGAGGAGATGATGCTGCCGCTGGGCTGCGCCCCGGCCCGCTAGACCCTCCGACACCAGCAGCCTGATCAACGCCACGGCGGCGAGCGCCAGGCCCGCCAACGCTTCACCGTGTGCGCGCCATCCCCCCACCGCCAGTCTGTGAG
>CAVUBM010000037.1:0-17902 GCA_963739645.1 uncultured Actinomycetota bacterium | reverse complement strand
GCGGCGGTGCCCGGGGCGTCAACCCCGGCTCAGCATTCTTCAGGTTCCGCGACACGGAAGTGGGCTGGCTGCGACCAGCGCCGCGGCCGTAACGTCGCCAGCAGCGGGGGTTGCTCAAGCGTGGGCGCTCCCCTGCTTGATGAACAGCGTGATGAGACTGTGCCCGAGGAGACAGGCATGTTCGACAGCATTATCGATCCCACGCTCGGCCCGGCCGGGGATGCGGAACGTGGCCCCACCGCGCTGGCCGGCCGCCCGGAAAGCCTTTCCGGCCTGAGGCTGGGACTTCTGGCCAACATCAAGCGCAACGCCGAGCCGTTCCTGGCTGAGGTCGGGCAGGTGCTGATGGCGCAGCACGGGGTGGCCGAAGTCCTGGCCAGGAAGAAGCCCGACATCACCAATACGGCACCGGAGGAGATCCTGGATGATCTTCGCGCCGGGTGCGACATCGTGGTCGTCGGCGTCGGCGACTGCGGGTCCTGCAGCGCATCCGCGGTGGCCGACGGGATCATCCTGGAGCAGTCTGGCCTCCCGGCCGTCGTCGTCTGCACCGAAGCGTTCACGGCCAGCGCGGACGCCATGGCAGGCCTGCGCGGCGCGCCTGGTTACCGGTACCTCACGATCCCGCACCCGATGGCCAATCTGACCGCGGACGGCGTGCGGGACCGGGCCTCGGCGGCCGTTCCTGAGATCGTCGGGATGCTGACCGGCCGCGCGATGGCTGCCACCCCGTGACGACGCCGTCCGCCGGCCGGGCCGGGGCACCACCGATCCGGTGGAGCAGGCCAGGGCCGTCATCGAGTACTGCTACGACCGGGGCTGGACCGACGGGCTTCCTGTCGTCCCCGCCACCCAGTCCGGCGTCGATGCGTTCCTGGCCACGACCGTGCGCGGGCCGGACGACATCATCGGCTCCGCGTCCCACCTGGGCCGCAGCATCACCGTGGCCCAGGCCGCCGCGAACGCGATCATGGCCGGCTGCCAGCCCGAGTACTTCCCCGTGGTCCTGGCCGCGTGGGAGGCCGTGAACCTGGAGCGGTCCGCCCGTGGAGCCTGGCAGTCCACGAGCGGGCCGGCCCGCTCATCGTGGTTAACGGTCCGGTGCGGTCGCGTCTGGGGATCAACTGCGAAGGCGGCGTGTTTGGCCCCGGCTTCCGGGCGAACGCGACGATCGCGCGGGCCATCGGGCTGATCGTGCGCAACGGTTACGGGATCCGCCCGCATGAGCTGGAGCAGGCGACCCAGGGCCTGCCCGGGCGGTGGTCGGTATGCCTGGGCGAGAACGAGGAGCTGTCCCCGTGGGAGCCTCTCAGCGTGGTCGGCGGCGTCGATCGAGGCCTCGACGCCGTCTCGGCCATCCTGATCAGGACCTGCGAGTACGTGGACAACCGAGGGACCGACAGCCCAGAAGCCGTGCTCGCCGACTTCGCGGACACCCTGGCCAGGCTGGGCGCCTTTGTGGGCGGCGGCCATTCCAGCGGAGGGCTGGTCCTGGGTCCCGAGCACGCGCAGCTGTTCGGGCGGTACGGCTACGGCCGCGCCGATGTGCAGGAATGGCTGTTCGATCACGCGGTGCGCGACCGCGCCGACCTGATCGCCGCGGGTAAAGGCGAAGGCCCGGTGATCGACCCGGCGCAGGCGGCACCCCGTTCCCGATGATGCCGTCGGCCAGGGACATCCCGATCCTGGTCGCAGGTGCGGCCAATGCCGCGATCTCCATGGTCTTCCGGCCGTTCGGCTGGGCGCCGTGGTCCGGTCGCTCGGTGCCGGTCGCCTGGGCGCCGGCGTTCACGGAGGTGACGCATGGCAGTTGACCAGCCGCGTCTGGAGAAGATCCGGCAGAGCCTCGAGGCGGATGACTACCGCCTCGATGTCATGGTGCACCCCGGCCGGGCCAGGGTGACCATCGCGGCCGGGCCGTCCGCGTGCGAGGACTGCCTCGTGTCCAAGGACCTGATGCGCTCGATGCTGGCCCCCGTCCTCGGGGTGCCACCGGACATGATCGAACTGGCCTACCCCGCTGAAGTGGAGCACTGAGGGTGGAGATATCGCTGGGCGGCAAGGTCGCACTGGTCACCGGGGTCGGGCCCAATATCGGCAGCGGAGTCGCCCTGGCGCTGTCCAGATACGGCGCCAAGGTCGCCTGCAACGACGTGGACGAGCCGGCGATCAAGGCGTGTATCGCCCGCATCGAGCGCAACGGCGGCGAGGCCATGGCCGCGCCCGGTGACGTGACCGACGAAGCCGCCGTCCAGCGGTACGTCGGCGACGTGCTCGCGCGATGGGGCCGCATCGACATCCTGGTGAACAACGCGGCCCTGCTCGGCGGCAAGGGCGTGCTCGACGAGACCGCGGTGGACTTCGAGCGGGCGGTGCGGGTCTCGTCCCTGGGTTGCTTCCTGAACACCAAGCACGTGGGCCGGGCCATGGCCGAGCGCGGCATCAAAGGCTCGATCATCTGCATCTCCTCGTCCAACGCCTGGTCCGGGACGGCTGGCATCATCGCGTATGCGTTCCACAAGGGCGGCGTGAACAACTTTGTCCGGGCCGCTGCCATGGACCTCGCGCCGTACGGCATCCGGGTCAACAGCTTCACCCCGACCGCGCCGAACCCGGACAACCCGGAACTGCTGGCGGAGCGGGCCAAGGCCGGGCTCGGCCCGGGCGGCGTCTTGCATCAGCGCGGCCCCGGGCTCGGCGGCCCGGCGGGCGACGAGCCGTGGCGCAGGCCCAGCCGGTGGGCCGGGTCGCGGGCGCCGATGGTCCCGCTGGGGACGACCGGGACCCCGACCGACATCGGTCACGCCGTCGCCTGGCTGTGCTCGGACTACGCCAGGCTGATCACCGGCACCGACCTGGTCGTCGACGGAGGCGCGCGGGCGAAGAACTTCGCCTACGCGCCAGCCGCGCCAGAGGACCTGGCCGGGCCCTTGCCACTGATCGTCCTGGACGAGACACAGTATTAGTCGGGGGGACGACCCCCAGGCCCCCGCGTGCCATCCGCTCGGGCCAGCCTCCGGCCGGCCGTCGCGGCCGGCCTCGGCTAGCTCAGCCTCCGCTCAGCCGGGCGGGCGTACACGGGGTGCGAGGTCAGGAACGTGATCGCCGAGGCCCGCTCGACGTTCAGCGGCTCGTCGGGAAACGCGTTCAGGAGCATCTCGGTCCGCTCCGCCACCCCGTCGCGGAACTCGGGGTGGGTGAGAATGAACAGGTCATTGCGCCTGACACCCTCGAGCACGCGTTCGCCTGCCTCGATGGGGCTCATGTAGGGCATCGACGAGGCGCGGGCCGCCCTGGCCGGGTCGGGGGGCGCGTAGCCGCTGTCGGCGTACCGCTGCGGTCGGGCGGCCACCCCGGAGGCGATATTGCTCAGGACCGGGCCCGGGCAGTAGGCCGAGACGCCGATGTTCTCGGCGGCGAGCTCGATATGGAGCGTCTCCGACAGGGCGATGATGCCCGCCTTGGTCATGCAGTACAGGCCGGCCGACACCGGCAGCAGGCCGCCCATGGACGCGGTGTTGACGATGTGGCCGCCTTCGCCATGGGCCTTGATCCGGGGCAAGAACGCCTGCAATCCGTGGCCGACACCCTTGAGGTTCACGTCGATGACCCAGTCCCAGTCGTCCTGCCTGGCCTGCGCGATCGGGCCTGCCAGGCCGATTCCCGCGTTGTTCACCAGCACGTGCACCCGGCCGAAACGCTGCTCGGTCTCTTCGGCCGCGCGGAAGACCGCGTCCCGGTCGGTGACGTCAAGCTGCACCGCGTGCACGTCGAGGCCCTCGGCTGCGAACAGCGCGGCGGACTCGTCCAGATGCTGCCGTCGCCGGCCGGTGACGACGACCTTCATGCCCGCGCGGGCGAAGGCCAGGGCGATGCCCCGGCCGATACCGCTCGACCCGCCGGTGATGAACGCGACCCTGCCCTCGACATCCTGCACGGCGTCCTCAGCCCTCCTCCCCCGGAGACGACGCGGCGGCGCCGAGACCCAGCAGCCGGGCCGCGTTCTCCTTCATGATCAGCGGGCGCACCTCGGGCTTGATGTCCAGGTTCTCGAAGTCCCTGATCCACCGGTCAGGGGTAAGGGCCGGGAAATCCGAGCCGAACATCACCTTGTGGCGCAGCAGGCTGTTGGCGTACTGGACCAGCCGGGGCGGGAAATACTTCGGCGACCAGCCGGAGAGGTCGATGTAGACGCGCGGCTTGTGCGTCGCGACCGACAGTGCCTCGTCCTGCCACGGGAACGATGGATGGGCGAGGATGATGTCCAGGTCAGGGAAGTCGGCCGCCACGTCGTCGATGTGCATCGGGTTGGCGTACTTCAGCCGGATCCCGCCGCCGCCGGGCGTGCCCGCTCCGGCTCCGGTCTGGCCGGTGTGGAACAGGGCCACAAGCCCGTGCTCGGCGATGACCTCGTACAGCGGGTACACTGCCCGGTCGTTCGGATAGAAGCCCTGCGTGCTGGGGTGGAACTTGAACCCCCTGACCCCGAAGTCGGCCGCCAGGCGCCGGGCGAGGCGCACTCCGGCGGCGCCGCGGGCCGGGTCGACGCTCGCGAACGGGATGATCACATCCGCGTGCTCGGCGGCGAGCTCGGCGACCTCGAAGTTGTCAGGGACAGGCTCCGCGCCGGTCTGGGACACGCTGTCGACGGTGAAGGCGACGCAGGCCATGTTTCGCTGCCGGTAGTACTCGGCCAGGTCGGGCACCGTGTAGTGCGGCATCGAGCCGATGCCGAAGTACGCGCCCATGTCCTCGCTGCCTGCGGCCTGGTCCAGATCGGCGCGCACGGACCGGTGCACGTGGGTGTGCACGTCGATCGCGGTGAGGGTGCTGACGTCCAGTGACACGGTCGCGATCCCGTTCTGGTGGCGCGGTTCTGGCGGCACGAGCGAGGGGTCCTGACCCGCTGCTAGCCGTCCGCGGGGCCGAGGTCTTCGGTGTACGGGGCGGTGGTCCGCTCCTTGATGGCTTGCGGTGGCACGCCCGGCGCGCACTCGGTGAGTCGCAGCCGGCCGTCGGCCAGGTGGAACACGGCCAGGTCGGTGTACACGCGGGTGACCACCCGCCGGCCGGTCAGCGGGAACGTGCACTCCTCGACTATCTTCGGCCGCCCGGCCCGGTCGACGTGCTCCATCACCACCCATACCTCGCGGGCGCCGGCGACGAGATCCATCGCCCCGCCGACCGCCGGGTTCTTGCCGGGCACGTACCAGTTCGCCAGGTCGCCGTGCGCCGAGACCTGCAGCGCGCCGAGCACGGTTACGTCGAGATGGCCACCGCGGACGATGGCGAACGACATCGCGGAGTCGACGATGGCCGCGCCGCTGACCAGCGTGGCCGGCTGCTTGCCGGCGTCGGTCAGGTCGGGATCCTCGCGGCCGGGGGGCGGAGCCGGGCCGAGCCCAAGGACCCCGTTCTCTGCGTGCAGAATGACCTCGGCGCCGGCCGGGATGAACCGCGGAATCAGCAGCGGGATGCCGACGCCGAGGTTGACCACGAACCCGTCCCGCAGGTCCCGGGCCAGCCGTTCGGCGATGCCTTCCCGGCTGAGGCCGCGCACTGCGCCTGCGCTGCCGGTCAGGGCACCGATGGTCTCGGTCATGGCACGAACCTCGCGATCGTTGGTTGCTGGGGCGACGTGTCCGAGGCGAGCAGCACGTCGTCGACGAATACCCCAGGCAGGTGGATGTCGTCAGGGTGCAGTTCGTCGGTCTCGAGGAGATGCTGCACCTCCGCGAACACCCGGCGTCCCGACATGCCGGCCAGCGGGTTGAAGTTCCGGGCGGACAGACGGAACCGCAGGTTCCCCCTGCGGTCGCCCTGATAGGCCTTGACCAGGCCGAAGTCCGCGACTATGCCGTACTCCAGGACGTGCTGGCGGCCTTCGAAGTCACGGGTCTCCCGCTGCGGCATCCGCCCGGCCACGGCACCGTCGGCGCTGTAGCCGAGCGGGAAAGTGCCGTCGGACAGCATGGTGCCCGCACCGGAAGGCGTGTAGAAGGCGGGAATGCCCGACCCGCCGGCCCGCAGCCGCTCCGCGAGCGTGCCCTGCGGAATCAACTCCAGCTCCACCTTCCCGGCGAAGTACTCGTCGTAGAACTCCGGCAGCACCGGGAACGACGCCGTCAGCCTGCGGATACGGCCCTCGGCCAGCATCCGGCCGACGCCGGTGAAGTCGCTGCCCACGTTGTTGACGATCAGGTGCAGGTCGCGGCGGTCCAGGTCACACAGCGCGTCCAGCAGCGTATCCGGACGCCCCGAGCTCCCGAACCCCCCGACCGCCAGCGAGGCGCCGGACGGAACCGCGTCGAGCACGGACAGTACATCCGCACGGAACTTGTCGATCACGCCCAATCCTCTGTGCTAGCCCGGGGGGACGACCCCCAGGACCCCCCGCGTGCCATCTGCTCGGGCCGACCTCCGGCCGGCCGTCGCAGATGGCCCGGAAGTTAGCACGGTGGCGGGCGGCGGGGAACATGCTCTTCCGCGTCACAGAAGCCGCATGGCGGGCATCAAGGCCCGGGCTGCAAGGTGGACTACACCGGAAAGGGGCCCACATGAGCATGACCACCCGTGCCGCGGTCTGCCGCGCGCCCGGCCGGCCATGGGAGATCACCGACCTCGAGCTCGATGAGCCGAAGGCCAACGAGGTTCGGATCAAGTTCCACGCGGCCGGGCTCTGCCACTCCGACGACCACATCCAGAAGGGAGACGCGCGCATGCGCTTCCCCGTCGTCGGAGGCCACGAGGGCGCTGGTGTCGTCGACGCGGCCGGGCCGGGCGTGACCAGGGTCAAGGTCGGGGACCACCTGGTGTGCTCATTCATCCCGGCCTGCGGCTCGTGCCGGTACTGCTCGACGGGCCGGCAGAACCTGTGTGATGCGGGCAAGAACGCCTCCACCGGCGAGTTCCCCGACGGGACGTTCCGGTTCCACCAGAACGGAGAGGACTTCGGCGGGCTGTGCGTGCTCGGGACGTTCTCGCAGTACACGGTGGTCTCCGAGTTCTCCTGCATCCCGGTCCCTGACGACATCCCGTTCGACGTCGCCGCGCTGGTCTCGTGCGGGGTGCCGACCGGCTGGGGCTCGGCGGTGTACGCCGCCGGGGTGCGGCCGGGGCAGACCGTGGTGATCTACGGGTCGGGCGGCGTGGGCAGCAACGCGGTGCAGGGTGCCGCGCTGTCCGGCGCCAAGAACGTGGTGGTGGTCGACCCGGTGCCGTTCAAGCGGGAGATGGCCGCGGTCTTCGGGGCTACCCACACGTTCGCGACGGCCAAGGAAGCCCACGAGTTCGTGGTCGAGACCACCTGGGGCGAGCTGGCGGATCACGCGATCATCACGGTCGGGATCCTGCACGACGAGGTCATCCACGACGCGATCAGCGTGGTGGGCAAGGCCGGCCAGGTCACGATCACCGCGGTCGGCAACGGCTGGCTGGACGAGAACCCTGGCATGCTCATCGGCTACCAGCGCCGGGTGCAGGGCGCGATCTACGGGGCCTGCAACCCGCTCGTCGACGTGCCGCGCCTGCTCGGGCTCTACCGGTCCGGCGATCTCAAGCTCGACGAGCTGATCACCCGGAGGTACCGCCTGGAGGAGGTCAACCAGGGCTACCAGGACATGCTGGACGGCAAGAACGTTCGCGGCGTGATCATCCACGAGCACTGACAAGGGCCGGCGAGGAGCGGACAAGGACCTGGGAGTTACCGATGAGCATCACGACGCGCGCCGCGATCGCCCGTGGCCCGCATCTCGGCTGGGAACTGGCCGACCTGCAGCTCGACGAGCCCAAGGCGCACGAGGTCCGGGTGAAGTTCTACGCGGCGGGGCTGTGCCACTCCGACAACCACGTCACCAAAGGTGACGCGCGGCCGCGATTCCCTATCGTGGGGGGACACGAGGGCGCCGGGATCGTCGAGTCCGTCGGGCCGGACGTGCGCCGGGTCAAGGCCGGTGACCGCCTCATCTGTTCCTACATCCCGGCCTGCGGGGCCTGCCAGGCCGTGCGTGACCGGGCACCAGAACATGTGTGTCAAGGGCCTGAACGCCGGCACCGGCATGTTCCTCGACGGCACCTTCCGGTTCCACCTCGGCGATGAGGATCTCGGCGGGTTCTGCACGCTCGGCACCTTCTCGCAATACGCCGTGGTGTCGGAGTGGGCCTGCGTCCCGCTGGCCGACGACGTCCCGTGGGAGGTCGCCTGCCTGGTCGGCTGCGGCGTTCCCACCGGATGGGGCTCGGCGGTGCACGCGGCCGGGGTGCGCGCCGGCGACACCGTGGTCATCTTCGGCGCGGGCGGGGTCGGCAGCAACGCGGTGCAGGGCGCCAGGTACGCGGGGGCCAAGAACGTGATCGTCGTGGACCCGCTGGAGTTCAAGCGGGACATGGCCAAGGTCTTCGGCGCCACGCACGCCTTCGCTACCGCCGAGGAGGCCCACGAGTTCGTGGTCGATACGACCTGGGGCCAGCTCGCCGACCATGCGATCATGACTCCCGCCGTGGTCACCGAGGAGATGGTGAACGCCGCTGTGCAGATGACCGGCAAGGGCGGCAAGGTCACGATCACCGCCGTCGGCCACATCGATGAGCATGCCGTCCACCTGCCCGCCGGCCTGCTGATCGGCTACCAGCGCCAGGTCCGCGGCGCCCTGTTCGGTGACAGCAACCCGCTGTACGACATCCCCATGCTGCTGGGGCTGTACCGGTCCGGCGACCTCAAGCTCGACGAGCTGATCACCAGCCGCTACCGCCTAGAGGAGGTCAATCAGGCTTGCCAGGATCTGGAAGCCGGCAAGAACATCCGCGGCGTGATCATCTACGAGCACTGATCCCCATGGCTGACATGGTGCGCGCGGCCGTCCAGACCGGGCCGCGCCAGATCGAGCTCAGGGAGTTCCCACGCCCGCGGACCGGGCCCGACGACGGGCTGCTGCGCGTCGAGGCCAACGGCATCTGCGGCAGCGACGTCGAGACCTACCGCGGTTACCTCGGCGGGCCCAGGCCCGCCTTCATCCCCGGTCATGAGCCCCTCGGGATCGTGGAGGAGGTTGGCGAGCGCGCCGCGCAGCGCTGGGGTGTCCAGCCCGGAGACCGGGTGGCGCTCGAGGTGATCGTCCCGTGCCGGTCCTGCCAGGACTGCCTGACCGGCCGGTATCAGTTCTGCCGTAACCGGAAGTACGGCCACGGGGTGACCGGCATCGACACCGAGCCCGCGCTGTGGGGCGGGCTGGCCGAGTACCTGTACCTGTCGCAGAACACCGTGCTGCACCGAGTCGACAACAGCCTGCCGGTCGAACTGGCCGCGATGTTCAATTCGCTGGGCGCGGGCGTGCGCTGGGCCTGCCACCTCGGCGGGGTGCGGCTGGGCGACACCGTGCTCGTACTCGGCGCGGGCCAGCGCGGCATCGCCGCCGTCGTCGCGGCGCGCGCCGCCGGTGCGGGCACGGTCATCATCACCGGGCTGGCTGCCGACGAGCACAAGCTGGCGGTCGCCCGTGAGTTCGGTGCGGACCACACGATCGTGGTGGACGGGGACACGGGGCAGACGAGCCCGGGGCCGGACGCCGTCCAGCAGGTCGAGGAGATCACTAACGGCGAGATGGCCGACGTCACGCTCGAGCTGACGCCCCTGGCCGCCGCGCCGGTCTCCGACGCGCTGCTGGCCACGCGGCGAGGCGGCCGGGTGGTGCTGGCCGGGCTCAAGGGCAACCGCGAGATACCGCTGCGGACCGACCTGATCATTAACCGGGCGCTCACGGTCCGGGGCGCCTTCGGCGTGGACGCCGAGGGCATGGCGGATGCGATCGCGCTCATCGAGTCGCGGCGCTTCCCGCTGGAGAAGATGCACACCCACACGTTCGGACTGGACCAGGCCGCGCTGGCCATCGAGACGCTGGGCGGCGAGGTGCCCGGCGAATCCGCGATCGGTGTCTCGGTTCACCCGGCCACATAGGTCACGGAGGCTTCCGTGCTCGTCGATGCCCACGCTCACCTGCTGCCCCGCGACTACCCGCCCGGCGCGCCCGAGTGCTTCCCGCGCATGGAGCCGGTCGACGGCAGCACGGCCAGGACGCTGGTGTTCGGAGGCCTGCGGTTCCGGGCTCGTGACGTCTTCTTCGAGGCCGAGCGCCGGGTGGAGGAGGCGGCGGCCTCCGGAGTTGACGTCGAGGTGCTCACGCCGATGCCGCCGCTGCTGCGCTACGACCTGCCGGCCACCGACGGGCTGACCCTGGCCCGGCACGTCAACGAGTTCACCGCGCAGCTGTGCTCATTCGACCCGACCCGGTTGATCGGGCTCGGCATGGTTCCTCTGCAGAACCCCGAGGCCGCCGCGGCCGAGTTGGCTGCCGTTGGTGACCAGGGCCTGCGCGGCGTGGAGATCGCCTCGAACGTGCTGGACGTCTCGATCGGTGACGAGCGGTTCCTGCCGTTCTTCACCGAGGCCGAGCGCCTCGGCCTGGCGGTCTTCGTGCACGCGATGCCCCCCCCGCCCGCCTCCCCATTCCCCCTACACTGTCCGGCTCCGCGGGCCGGCTGCCGGCGTCGGCGAGGGGCACGTATGCCGTCGGGGTGGAGGGCGCGCTCGCTGCCGCGTCCCTGGTCACCGGGGGCACGGCGGCGAAGTGCCCGGACCTGCGGATCTCGTTCAGCCATGGCGCGGGCGGGTACCCGCTGATGGTGCCGCGCGCACAGTACTTCTGGAGCGGCGCCTGGAACGAGGAGCCCGCGGTGCCAGAGCAGGCGGTCATGCACGACGGCGGGCCGGCACCGGTTGAGTATGCCCGCCGTTTCTATTACGACTCGCTGGTTTTCGACCGCAGGGCGCTGCGGTTCCTCATCGACCTGCTCGGGTCCGACCGGCTGCTGGTCGGCTCGGACTTCCCGGCGATGCCGCGCGAGGAGCCCGCCGGGCGCACGCTCCGCTCCCTGGACCTGCCCCCGGACGTGATCGAGGACATCACCTGGCATAACGCCTTCCGGTGGCTGGGGATCACGCCGGGGTGCTGATCCCCCTCCCGGCGGCGGCCACCGGCGCGTAGCCCGGCGCCCGCCGGGCGGCGGCGGCCAGGTGCTGCCCGGGCTGCGGGGCCAGCTTGCGGGTTATCGCGCCGGACGCGACCGTGAGCATGTTCGCCAGCGCCAGCGGCTTGGCCCGGTCGGCTTCGACCACCACACTGATCGCCGCGGCCACCCCGCCGAACTGGTCATAGACCGGCACCGCCACCACCAGGTCAGGCAGCGTGATTCGCCCCCGGGCCACGGCGTACCCGACCTGCCGGATCTGGGCCAGCTCGCGGCGCAGTTCGGTGCCGTCGGTGACCGTCAGCGGCGTGAAGCGCTCCAACGGGCCGCCGAGCGCTTGCTCCTGCAGCTCCCGGCCGCCGAACGCGAGCAGAACCAGGCCTGTGCCGGTGGCGTGCATCGGCCACCGGTCACCCATCCGGCCGTTAGTCGGATGGGTGGCGCAGGCTGTGATCGTCTCGACGTACACGACCTGTACGCCGTCGCGCACGCCGAGATGCACGTTGCCCCGCGTGCGGTGGTGCAGCTCGTCCAGGTAGGGGAACGCGGCCTCACGAAGGCCCAGCCCGCGCGGGCACAGGGCGGCCAGTTCGAGCAGGCGCAATCCGATGGAGTAACGTCCGTTCGGGTCGCGTTCCAGCGCCCCCCATCTGGCCAGCTCGCAGACCAGCCGATGGGCCGTGGAGAGGCTCAGTCCGGCGCGTCGCGCGATCTCACTCAGCGACAGCGCGCGCTGCTCCGGGCCGAAGGCATCGAGCACCGCCAGCAGCCGTCCGGCTGCGTTTGTCCGCGTGGCCCGGGCGCTCGCCTCCCTCGGGGCATCGAGGTACTCCCGCATGCTCGACCCCCTTGTCGACCGCTGCGCGGTTGGCGTGCCGCATGACGTGGTGGGCGCACAAGCAGTAATCAAATCATGCTGACACGCGACAGCCCGTTCCGCAAGAAGTACCTGGATAAGCCGCAAACCCGGTCGAAACTGCTGTGTTTGCCCCGGAGGCTCCGCCCCCCGGACCCCGCTGGATCTTTCCCTTTCGCCGGGCGGAAGCGGCATGGACGCCAGCCAGGCGCGTCCCCGAAGCTGGCGCTGGTATTTGGTGAGGCCGCGCTGCGCTTCAGCCATCGACGCCCATCCCGCGCAGGAGCATTCATAGCAGCAGGAGCATCGACGTGAGACCCAAGATGAATCACAGACGTAGGTTTATGCTGTCAGCCCCGGTCATCCTCGCAGCGGTCGGGGCTGCAATCCTTTCTGGCTGCGGATCATCGGGCTCATCGGCGCCCACCGCCGCGTCGGGGCCGCACCGCGGCGGAACGCTCACCGTTCTGGAGGGCTCCAGCTTCGCCGGCGCCTGGCCTGGCCTCGACCCCGCCACCGACACCGACGGGGCGGCCAACCAGAGCTACATGAACTCCATCTTCGGGGAGCTGTTCGCGCTGGGTTCCGGGGGAAAGCTCATCCCTGACCTGGCCACGGGATACTCCTACGCCAACGGCGGCAAGACGATCAACATCGTGCTCCGCCATGGGGTGACGTTCTCCGACGGGACTCCGTTCAACGCGTCCGCCGTCGTGTGGAACTGGAAACGCGACCTCGCGGGCACCTGCACCTGCAAGCCGGTCTTCCTGGCCCCGCCGAAGATCACCCAGACCGGTGCCTACAGCCTCTCGCTCACGCTCCCCTATGTGGACGCGCCGTTTATCAACGGCATCCAGGACAACATTTTCAACTGGATCGCCTCACCGACGGCCTTTAAGAAGATGGGCGAGAAGGCGTTCGCCCTCAAGCCCGTCGGCGCCGGGCCCTTCATCGTCGTCAGCGACGCCCCGAGCTCGCAGCTGGTCCTCAAGAGGAACCCGCATTACTGGGAGAAGGGCAAGCCCTACCTGGACAAGCTGATCTTCAAGCCGGTCGCGGCCGATCGAGCCGGCCTACGAGGCGATGCTGGCCGGCTCTGGCCAGGCCTACGAGGGGATGTCGACACCACAGCTGGTGAAGACGTTCAAGTCCCACTTCACGGTGACCGCCGAGCCGTCGACGTCACCGTACGACATCCAGCTCAACACCCGGGCTGCACCGTTCAACAACATCAAGGCCCGGCAGGCGATCTACTACGCCACCAACGCCGCGCAGATCGACGAGAAGCTGTTCAACAACACCTATCCGGTGACCCAGTCGTTCACCGCCAAGGCCGGCCTGTTCTACCAGCCGGTGGTGCCCGGCTACATCGGCTACGACCTGGCCAAGGCCAAGGCGCTGGTCAAGCAGCTCGGCGGGCTGAACATCACGCTCTACACCATCACCAGCCCGGTCGCCGAGTCGCTGGACGAGGCGCTGCAGACCCAGTGGCAGGCCGCCGGGATGAAGGTCACCCTGAAGACCTTCGACCTGACCGGGCTGATCGGCGTCTTCCAGTCGCACAAGTGGCAGGCGTTCCTGCAGACCGCCGGCGCCTTCGACCCGGGGACCGGCGTCGGGGTGGCGTTCCGCTTCGCGTCGACGTCCCCGTTCACGGGCGTCTGGGACAAGAAGGTGGACAACATGATCAACGCCGCGGCTTCGACCATCAACAACTCGGACCGGGCGAAGGACTACGCCGAGCTGAACGTCTACATCGCCAAGCAGGCGTACGGGCCGTTCCTGTTCCCGATCGCCGGGTACAACATCGCCGCCAAGGGCGTCTTCGGGCCGGGGCTCACCACGCCGATCCCGACCATCGTGGTGCTCCCGGGAATCCTCTGGCAGGACGTCTACACCACCAACGGATGACACGCGGGCTGACATCACGATGAACACCTCGGTCACCGCGGGGGGGTCCGGGCCATCGGGGTCTGGGGTATCCCCAGAGGGCACTGGGGCCCCCCGGACCAGCACCGTAGGGCAGCGGGCGGGCGGTGCACCCCGGGCACCAATGCACCGCCGCCTGGTCCGCTCGCCGGCCCTGCGCGTGGCAGGCCGGCGGCTGCTCGTGGCCATACCGGTCCTGTGGGGCGTGACCTTCCTGACCTTCGTCGTCCTGAACGCCCTGCCCGGCGACGCCGCCTCGGCCCTGCTGGGGGCGAACGCCACCCCCCAGGAGGTGCGGGCTTTCTCGGTGAAGCTGCACCTCAACGAGCCGCTCCTGGTCCGTTACTGGGACTGGCTCAGCGGTGTTCTGCACGGCGACCTCGGCACGTCCCTGTACTACAACCAGAGCGTCACGTCGATTCTCAGGCAGCACCTCCCGGTGACCCTCGAGCTGGTCCTTTACGCGATGATCATCACGTTCGTGGTCTCGGTCCCGCTGGCGGTGTTCTCCGCCCGCCGGCCTCGCGGCGTGGTCGACAGGACCAGCATGACCCTGAGCATGGCCAGCCTGTCCATCGCGCCGTACGTGCTGGCGCTGCTGCTGATCCTGGTCTTCGCCGTGCAGCTGCACTGGTTCCCCGCGCTCGCCGAGGGGACGGGCGGGGACATCAGGGACCTGACCCTGCCGGCGATCACCATCGCGGTACCGCTGATCGGCTTCTACACCAGATTCCTGCGCGCCGACCTGCTCGAGCAGATGCAGTCCGAGGATTACACCGTGACCGCCCTGGCCAAGGGCCTGTCCCGCTGGCACGTGCTGACCAGGCACGCGCTGCGGAATTCCTTCATCGGGCTGGTCACGGTTATCGGGCTTAACCTCGCCACGCTCATCGGCGCGACCGTGATCGTCGAGCAGATCTTCGGGCTGTCCGGCATCGGATTCCAGCTGCTCAAGGCGATCAACAACCGGGATGTCCCGCTCGTCGAGGGCATCGTGCTGGTCTTCGCCACCATCGTGGTCCTCGCCAACCTCGCTACCGACCTGCTCTACGACGTGCTCGATCCCAGGATCCGTCATGGCCATTCCCGTAGCTGACGCGCTATCCCCGGTGCTGCCTGATGACGACGCCGCCGCGGCCCGCCGGTTCCCCCGGGCGCGTGGCATGATGCGCACGCTGGAGATCACAATCCCCGCCGCCGTGCTGCTGGTGCTGCTGTTCTTCTGCTTCGTCTGGCCGGTGGTGTACCCCGTGCCGAAGCCGACCGGCGGGTCCATCCTCAACTCCGGCCTGCCGATGTGGTCACCGGGTCACATCTTCGGTACCGACACGGTCGGCAACGACATCATGTCCAGGATTCTCTACGGCGGCCAGGTGTCGTTCGAGGTAGCCGCGGCCGTGCAGATCATCGGCCTGGTCGTGGGAGGGCTGCTGGGCATGATCGCCGGCTATCAGGGCGGGCCGCTGGAGTCGGTGCTGATGCGGGTGCTCGACGTCTTCATCGCCTTTCCCTCGCTGGTCCTCGTCCTGGCCATCGTGGACAGCCTCGGCCAGAGCGAACTGAACGTCATCTGGGCGCTGTCGGCTTTCAGCATCCCGGCCTTCGCACGTGTCGCACGGGCCGGGACGCTGCGGCTGCGGGATCGGCCATTCGTGGTCGCGGCCCGGCTTTCCAGCGTGAAGCCCTGGCGGATCCTCTTCGGTCACCTCCTGCCCAACATGCTGCCTCAGCTGGTGACGTTCAGCCTGCTGGGCGCCGGGGTGACGATCATTCTGGAGGGCGCGCTCGACTTCCTGGGCTACGGCATCCCGGATCCCGCTCCCAGCTGGGGCAAGCAGATCGCGGTAGGGCAGACCTTGCTGTCGATCCGCCCCAGCCTGGTCATCGTGCCGAGCATCTTCCTCTTCGTGACCGTGATCTGCCTGAACCTCATGGGCGACGGCCTGCGGGCCCGCTGGGGGGTGCGCTCATGAGCGGGCCGCTGGGGCAGCGGGTCCACAGGCTCGCGACGACATCGGCGGGCGTTTGGAGCGCGGCGCGCGACGAAGCGGCGTCATCGGGCCCCGAGCCAGGCGCTGCTCCCCTGCTCGACGTTTCCGATCTGCGAGTGCGTTTCCGCTCCCATGGCCAGGCGGTGCACGCGGTACAGGGGATCAGCTTCACCGTCGAGCCGGGCCAGACGGTGGCCATCATCGGCGAGTCCGGCTCGGGCAAGACCGTCAGCGCGTACGCGGTCATGGGCCTGCTGCCGCGCACGGCCCACGTCTCGGGCTCCATCCGGTTCAAGGGTGTGGAGCTCGTCGGCCGCAGCGAGAGAGACCTGCAGCAGCATCGCGGGCGCAACGCCGCGATGGTCTTCCAGGACCCGGAGCGGTCCCTTAACCCGACGATGCGAATCGGCAGCCAGATCACCGAAGCGATCCGGCGCCACCTCCCGCTCGACAGGAAGGAGGCGCAGGACCGTGCCGTCGAGCTCCTCAGGATGGTGCGTATCCCCACCCCGGAACGGCGCTTCTTCGAGTACCCGCACCAGCTCTCCGGCGGCATGCGCCAGCGCGTTGTCATCGCCATCGCCCTGGCCTGCAAGCCCGCGCTGCTGATCGCCGACGAGGCGACGACCGCGCTCGACGTCACGACTCAGGCACAGATCATGGACCTGCTGCTTGACCTGCAGCAGGAACTCGGCAGCGCGCTGGTGATGATCAGCCACGACCTTGCCCTGGCTGCGTCCTATGCCGAGGAGGTCATCGTGATGTACGCCGGCCGGGTGGTCGAGCGAGCCGCCACCCAGGGCCTGTTCGGCAGCGTCCGGATGCCCTACACCCGCGCCCTGCTCAACGCGATCCCGCGCACTGAGCTGGAGCCGCATGTGCTCCTCCCTGTGGTCAGTGGCCTGCCGCCTGACCTGTCCACGGTCCTGCCGGGGTGCCCGTTCGCGCCGCGCTGCCCCGATGCTCAGCCCGACTGCCAGCGGCACACGCCTCCGCTCGAGGAGCACGAGATCGGGCACTGGTGGGCGTGCTGGCATCCCTGCGAGGGTGGGCAGGGCGGGCAGAAGGAGGCCGCGCAGTGACTCCCCCTCCCCCGGGCTCAGCAGCCGGCGCCGCGCCTGACGGAGGCGGTGCTCTCCTCGACGTCCGCCACCTGGTCCAGGAGTTCGTGCTGCGCGACTACGGCGGGGCGAAAGGCGGGGTGCTGCAGGCCGTGTCCGACGTGTCCTTCGAGCTGCACGCCGGCGAGACGCTCGGCATCGTGGGCGAGACGGGATCGGGAAAGTCGACGCTGGCCAGGTCGGTCATCCAGGCCCCGCCGCCCAAGGAAGGCGAGGTGATCTTCGAGGGGAAAGATCTCGTGGGTCTTCCCGGCCGGGCCATGAAGCCGGTGCGCCGGCATCTGCAGATGGTCTTCCAGGATCCGTTCACATCCCTGGACCCGAAATGGGCGGTCTCCCGGATCGTCGCGGAGCCGCTGGTCGCCTACGCGCTCGGCTCCCGCCGCGAGCGCCGCGAGCGTGTGGCTGCCCTGCTCGACCTGGTAGGACTGGACCCCGCCCGTTACGGGCGGCGGCATCCCCGTGAGCTCTCCGGCGGGCAGGCCCAGCGCGTGGCAATCGCCCGGGCCCTGGTGCTCGAGCCCAAGCTGATCCTCTGCGACGAGCCGGTCTCGTCGCTCGACGTCCTTGTGCAGGCGCAGGTCCTCAACCTGTTCGAGAAGCTGCGCCGCGAGCTGAGCCTGTCGTACCTGTTCATCGCGCACGACCTGGCGCTGGTCAAGCAGGTCAGCGACCGGGTCGCGGTGATGTATCTCGGGAAGCTATGCGAGATCGGCCCGGTGCGGGACATCTACCGCCAGCCGCTGCATCCCTACACCTTGGCGCTGCTGGCCTCGATCCCGAGCCCTGCCCCCTCGGCCGGGAAACGGGTCACCCGCGGCGTGATCAGCGGAGAGCTGCCCTCGCCCCTGGAACCGCCCAGCGGCTGCAGGTTCCGTACCCGCTGCGTGCGGGCCCAGGAACGCTGTGCCACAGAAGTACCCGAACTCCGGGCGGTCGACGGCCAGGAGCACCTCGTGGCCTGCCACTTCCCGCTTTCCGGC
>CAVUBM010000036.1:0-6170 GCA_963739645.1 uncultured Actinomycetota bacterium | reverse complement strand
GATGAGGACAGCCACGTCGTCCACGTCCTCGATGTCCACCACCGCTCGGAGATCTCTCACCGTCCGCAACAGTGACCGGTGAGCGGCGTTGCACGCCCGCGGCACCGGCCAGCATGAAGCTTGATCATGCCAACTACGTGCCTATATAGGCGCAACCATGATCGTATTAGCTCGTGTTTGCCCAGGTCAGATACCCTGACGCCAGCTGCTGGCGGCCTGGACTCTTAATTCGTCGGTCGTGGGTGCGAGCCCCACCCGCCCCACTCCCACGCTGAGCCGGTATGCGGCGGGTGGGCTGGAGGGGCTGGCGGACCGGTCTCGTAGGCCGTCGTCGTGTCCGCATCAGATGGCAGCAGTGGCCCAGGTGCGGCTGGTGGAGCTGCGGCAGCTGCATCCGGGGTGGGGCGCGGACCGGCTGAGATACCGGCTGGGGCGGGAGGGGTTTTTCCCGCTGCCGAGCCGGGCGGCGATCAGCCGGGCGCTGGCGCGGCTGGGGCTGGTCAGCCCGCGGCGGGCTGGGGGTGGGCCTGGTGGCCCGCGCCACCACCCGGCCGGTGTGCGAGTCATTCGCGGGGCTGCTCGCGCGGTTCGGGGTGCCGCAGGAGGTCCTGACCGGGCCACGAGGCACCTGGCGTAGATCTTGAGCAGTACATCGACGCCGTGCCCGGCCTCGGGAACCGAGTCGCACGACCGCTGCTGCTGGAAGCGCTCGTTGGCTCCGCCACCCCGTTCCATGATCTACGGGACACGCACTAGCGATCCGCAATCCGGAAGCAGGGGAGAAGGTGTCAGCGCCCGGAGGCCCCGCTCACCGTGGTGGCTCGGGTGCTGCGGGTCTATGGGCCGACGCCGTTTGGGACGAGGCGGTGCTGAAGGCGCCGAGGAACTGGTTGCGGAAGGCGCCCATGGACTCTAGCGGAGCGAAGTGGCCGGGCAGCAGCCCGTCCTGCCAGTGCCAGGAAGCAATCTGCCGGAACACGGAAGGGTCGTGGGCGACGATCGAGATCGGCACCTCGTGGCTGGCCCTGGGGCCGGTGATAGGGCTACCGGGCTGCTCGTCGCCGAGCAGGATGAGCACGAGGTTTGGGTCATTGAGCTCGGTAACCCATGAGGTGAGGGCCTGCAGCGAGTACTGGATCGACCGGCCGAAGAACTGGCGCACGGTGCTGGCGTTGCCCCAGACCGTGATCGGGGATCCGCCCCGCGCCGGCATGGAGTCGAATATCGAGCCGTTGCCGACCTTGTCCCAGGGCACCATGGCCGGCAACGGGGCCCAGGGCGTGTGCGAGGAGACCGTGTCGATCTCGGCCATCACCGGCTGGTGGCCTGGGGTGAGTTCGTTCCGCTGGAGCTCGGCGTAGGTGTACTGGTCGGGCATGGAGGCGTAGCTGAAGGCCGGGCCGTGGTAGCCGACGTTGTACCGGTTGTAGATCTTGTCAAAGTGATAGAACCGCGTGCCGGGCGGCCAGACGGGGTCGTCCTCGGGGCTGTCGCTGACGGTGCGCCAGCCGGCCTTGTTGAAGGCGTCGCTGAGGGTGAACCGGTGGCTGGCGACCAGGTCGGCATACCGCAGTTCGGTGTTGACCCACAGCCCCGACTGCAGGGTGGAGTGGGCGAGCTGGCTGATTCCGCCGAAGCCCGGGGAGGTGATCCAGGCGCTCCGCGTGGACCAGCCGGCCCGGGCCAGGGAGGCAGTGCTCCGGCGCAGGACGGCGTTGACGCCGCGGGAGAAACCCGTGCCCTGAACGGCGACCTGCCCGTAGCTTTCGACGAAATCGATGACGACGTCCTTGCCGCGCAATCCGGTGAGCAGATCCGAAGCGGGGACGCTGGCCTCAGGGTCGGAGCGGTGCAGGGCCTGCTCGAAGCGGTGCTGGTCGCGCAGCGCTGCCTGAGTGCTGCGCACCTGCGCGACGGCCAGCCCGGCGGCGCTGGCCGAGGCGACCGGGGTTTCCGGGACCAGTTGCAGCGACAAGACCGCGAACAGCACCCAGACCGCGGTGAAAGCAGCGAGCCCACGGACCGCGTCGCGGCGATGCCGGGCGGCCACGGTAGTCAGGTGAATCGTTGCTGCGGTGATGGCGCCGACAAGGACGATGAAACCGAGCAAGAGCGCGGCGAGCGCGAAGTTTGTGCGCGCGGAACCGATCGTGTCGCGTACCACGCCAACAGCCGGGGGGATATCGAGCCAGCCGAACACCGGGTTGAACGCCCGCCCGATCTCCAGGTAGAACGCTGCGTTGAGGATCTTGACGAGAGCCAGCAGCCCGAACAGGATTCCGGCGGCGGCGGCTACGATTCGTCGTGGCCGGGGTGGCAGGACCAGGGCGATGGCGACGAGGGCCAGGCCTTCGAGGGGGATGCGGGCGAAGGCGGCCGGGGTGAGCTGGAAGATGCGGTCGGGGGCGACGAGCACCGCCCATACGAGGACGGCTGACAGCGCGGTGATGGCCAGCCGCAGGGCTTGGCGGGTGCGCGGGCCGGCGCCGGTGCGGTACAGCCAGATCACGTTGCGGCCGAACGACTCGGCCAGCAGCACCAGCGCGGCGGCGACCGCGATCATCGTGGCGCCGCGGGCGGGCAGCCCGGACGCGGCGACGGTCAGCACGATGCCCACGGCCGCGGCCACGACCTTGCCCCAGTAGCGGGGGGGCAGCGGCGCGGCCAGCCACGGTATCAGCCAGCCTGCCAGCAGCAGCGCGTAACGGGCGGCGCCGATGACCAGCACCCAGCTGCCGTAGTCCTGGGCCACGTAGATGCTGAGCAGCAAGATCAGGAACGCGTTGACCTCGCCGTCGATGCGGGCGCCCAGCGCGCTGGCGGTGCCGGTCCGCCGCGCCACCTGCCCATCCACCGCGTCCAGCACCAGCGCGAGGGCCGACAGGGTGACCAGCGCGGTAGGCGGCGCCGGCCGGCCGAACGAATCGGCCACCAGCCCCGCGACCCCGGCGACCAGCACCGCCCGGCCCAGCGTGACCCAGTCGGCCGGGAAAATCGCCGGCTGATCGCTGCGCATCCGCGCGGTGACCACCAGCCCGGCCGCCGCCGCACCAGTAACCAGCCCAGCGGCCCACCCGGCGGCACCCAGACCAGCCGTCGCCCACACCACGCCGAGCAGGACGGCTGTGGCCAGCAACCCCACCACCGCCGCCAGCCCAACCACAGGCACCACGCCCCTGCCCGCCAGCCGGGCCACCGGCCGCGTGCCCTTATCCGCCGGCTGAACCGCGCGCACCACACCTCCGTCTCCATAGCCATCTACGGCCATCCCTGAGGGGACAACGGGTCCGCCGTCACGCTGGTTCACCGCGACCGGCCGCCTGCCCTGGGGCGAGATGGTCATGGTTGCCTCCTCCGCCCTGCCGTCCGACGGCGACATATCTGGGATCACTACTGCACTAGATCACCGGCTGGTGATCGACGGGATCTTCTTCCGGGACCTGGGCGGGATGCCCGTGGCGGATCTGCCGGAACGGTTCGGGAACTGGAGTTGATCATGCGGCTGGGAGTCTCAGGGAGATCATTTCGAGGGGCACTTTGAGGGGCAGAATGAACCGCCCCGGTGAGTCCGGAGACTCCAGAAACCCGGGCGGTTCAATGATCTCGGCCGAGTCTTTCGAGTCAAGGCCAAGCCGCTGGGCGGTCGCCTCACGAGCCTTGATACGTCGCCCGCACTCAAGGGAGGGCAGCTACGAGGGGGATAGGGAGGAGCAGACGGACGCTTCGGCGGCGCGGTTGACGGTACCTGGATGATCGCACCACGATGAGGGCGACAGTCATCTCAAAGGAGCGGTTGCATGATCCTGATCAACATCAAGATGCCGATCCGGCCCGACAAGATGAATGAGTGGCTGGCGCTGGCCGATTCCTATGCCAAGGACGTCAACTCCGAGGATGGCTGCCTGTTCTTCCAGTTCGCCCGGAGCCTCACCGATGAGAACGAGTTCATCTGCATCGAGGGCTTCACGGACGCTGAGGCGGGAGCCACCCACGTCAAGCAGCCGTACGTGAAGAGGTTCTTCGACACCGCACCCGGCCTCGTGTCCGCCCAGCCGCAGATCATCTACATCGACACGCCGCATGACGGCTTCGGCCCGATGGGCGAGATCCAGCCTCGCTGACCGCCAACGGCAAAGTGCCGGAGCATGTCCGCAGCTGACTTGGCTTCGGACGAAGAAGCCGTCGGTTCCAGTTCGGCTGCCCGGCTTGGGTCGCCGGAGAGTCTCAATTACGGAACCGGCCTTCATTGATCTTGTGTGGGCCGCCGGGCGTACACCAGGTCACATATCCGCGCCAGACAATGCCACTGTGGGAACTCAGCCGCGTAGGGCCACCAGTCTGGGACCTCAGGGTCCTTCGATTGTTTTCAGTCAATCTGGCATTTCTTGGCTGCATCTGTTTCCCGGACGTGGTTCCCCATCACGTCTTCCAGGACCCGGGGATCGGCGAAGTCGCGGAAGAGCACAATCTGACCGTCCCGGATACGGAGGACCTGGATGGACGTCGCCGCGAACGACTGGCCCGTCGTGGTTACGGTCCCCTTCGTGCGCATCTTCACGATCACCACCTCTGGGTCCTGAGTCTGATAGAGCTCTGCCACCTCGAAGTCCTCCAGCCGCAGCGGCGACGCCATGACGTGGCGCGAGTACTCGCGAATGGCCTCCCGGCCCTCCAGGCGCGCGGGCGCGCCCGGCGGCGCGAAGGGCGCCTCGATCACCCCGTCGGATGCGAACAGGTCAGCGAAGTCGTCGGCATCCCCGCTCAGGATCACGTGGCGGCGCTGAACCAGGACATTGGTGGGCGTAGCGGATGGCACGCGGTCTTCCGTTCGTTCAGGCAATTTCGTTCAACGGACGTTCATGGACGCGGGCCTGGTCATGCACTACTTCGGATCCAAGCAAGAGCTATTCCGGCGAGTGATCGACGCCGCCCCTATCCCCGAGGTCAGCGGAGCATCCGGGCAGGCGGCCGAACAGATCCTCGCCACGCCCGCCGAGCGGCTCGCGAGCGAGCCGGTCGCGTCGCTGGCCCTGTTGCGCTCGATGCTGACCAGTCCCGAGGCCGCCAGCGCGGCCAGCACGGCGATGGCCCGCTACCAGGCGCAGATCGCGCAGGCCATCCCGGCCGACGACGCGAGCCTGCGGGCCGCGATCATCAGCGCCATCATCCTCGGCATTATGGTCTCCCGGCACCTCACCAAGACCGACAAGCTCGCCGCCGCCGCCCCGGCGCAGGTCATCAGGCTGCTGCGCCCCTGCATGCTCTCGCTGGCAGCCCCGCCCCTGCCACCCGCTTAGCTACCGCTCCTAACGGCCCGGCGGCCCGGCCACCCGAGCGACCAAGTCACGCGACATCCAGCCAGGCAGGCCCGCCAGGTAACTGAGAACGCGCCAGATTACCTGCACCGCCCTCGTGCTCCTAGCGGGCGGGTTCGGGCTCAGCCGTGACTGGCGTGCTCGCGGAGCCAGTCCAGGGCCATGACGCTGGAGTTGAGGATCGAGACGTGCCCGTTGTCGGGACGTAGCCAGAGTTCCGCCGCCCTGGTCTGTTTCCAGGGCCTGGTTGTCTACGGGGCCCATCCATGACCATGCACCGAAGAGCGCGGCGTGATCGGCCGGGGTGAATACCTCCGGGTCGAACTCGGCGGACGCGAGGTAGGCCTCGAGCGCCGCGCGTCCGGTTGCGGCGGCGCGATACTCCGCGGCGCCCGAGGGGGTCATGCCCGCGAACCAGTCCAGGCCCTCGGCGCCGAACGGGGCAGGCGCCGATATGCCCACCGCGTCGGCGACTCTCGGGACGTCGGCCGCCGCTGATGCCACGTCCCGGTCCGGGTGCGGAGTTGACCCGCCGTACCCGGGCCGGTCATGCGAGACCCAGCGGATGCCGCGTTCGGCCGCGGCCGCGAACAGCGGCTCGGGAGGCGCCGGTGCTCGGTGTGCCGTGATGCCAGAAGACAGCCAACCCGGCGGTCCCGTCACCGGTGCCGGTGTCGTAAACGTGCAGCGTGCGCCCATCATCGAGGGCAACGTCGGTCTCGGTTACCACGTGCCGAGCCTAACGACCGGCGCCCGGGCGGTGCGAATGACGACGGTGACGACCCTTGCCGCGGTGGACCTGCCCGAGGTGGATCTGCAGCCCGGGCGACCACGGGCAGCCACCCCGTCAACCAC
>CAVUBM010000035.1:0-11211 GCA_963739645.1 uncultured Actinomycetota bacterium | reverse complement strand
GCCTCCCGCTGCTCTTATGCCCAGGACATCTGCCGAGCCGAGGAGCCCCGCCGGTGACCTCCGGGCCCAGCGAACTGGCCGCCGCCAAGCGCGACCAGGACTCGGCCTACGAGCAGGCCGGGATGGGCGCGGCGGCCCGAAGGCGGTGCCGCCGGGATGACCGCCGCAGCCTCAAACGCCCCGCCGCCGGTCAACAGCACCCGCAGACGCCGACGCCCGCCCTGCTCCGGGTCGAGGACCTGCGCGTGGTGTCTCCGGCGCACTCTGGCCAGACCGACCAGGAGCGGCAGCGGTGTGGCGCGGTCGACGGCGTCAGCCCGACCATCTCGACGCCGAAGTGCCGGCGTCGTCGGCGAGTCCGGGTCGGGCAAGACCACGCTCGCCCTCGGTTGCCTGCGGCTCACCCGAATCACCTCGGGACGCTGTCCTCGGGGAAACCGAGATCGAGCGGGCTCCGTGGCCAGGACGTACGCAGGTTCCGCCGGACGCTGTCACGATCTTCCAGGATCCGCATCCGAGCCTCAGTCCCCGGATGCGCGTGTCGGCGCCGCTGACCGAGCCGGACGTGATCGACGGCATCGGCCGAGGACAGCAGCATCCGGTGCCGAGCGCGCAACATGGTGGGACTCCCCGAGCGGGTGGCCAGCGACTACCGACACGAGCTGTCCGGCGGGCAGGCACGGCGTGTCGGGATCGCCCCGCGCGCTACGCGCGGCCTCGCCTGATCGTCGCGGACGAACGACGGCAGGCCTGGACGTCTCGGCGGCCAGCGCGATCCTCGACCTGCTGCAAAAGCTCCGCGACGAAACAGCACCGCCTACCTGGTGATCGACGACATGCGCTGAACGTGGTCGGCTACCTGGCCGACCGCATCGCGGTCATGTACCTGGGGCGCGTGGTGGAGACCGGCCGGCCGAGCAGACCTACGATGCGCCGCTGCATCCCTACACCCGGGCGCTCATCGCGTCGATCCCCGACAAGGACTCCAGAAGAGGCGCCCGCGAGCCGGCCGTGGCCGTAGATCCCGAGCCCGCGTAACCCGCCGTCTGGATGCCACTTCCACCCGCGCTGCCCGTTCGCCGTGGAGCGCTGCCGAACCGAAGACCCGGTGCTGGAAGAAGCCATGCCGGGGCGGTCGGTGGCGTGCCTGCGGTGGAAAGACGTGGCAGCCGCGGGCAGCCCTCCGTAAGTCACCGCCCGTCACTCGCCGCCCACCACAACCGACCGAGACATCCCGAAGGAGGACTCCGATGTCGCCCACCCCCGAGGACATCAGATCCCTGGTCACCGACCTCACCGACAACAGAATCGGCCGACGGCAGTTCCTGAGCCGCGCCATGGCGCTCGGGCTGTCCGGCTCGGCCGCCAGCGTGCTGCTGGCGGCCTGCGGCGGCTCCTCGACGTCCGGCTCTTCCAGCAGTCAGGGCTCAGCTGCCGGGAAGCCCCCGACCACGACACTCACCTACCGGCCGCAGACCGACATCCAGGACCTGGACCCCGCCTTCTGGGTGTCCCAGGACGACGTGATCGTCTTCGACTGCATCTACGAGGGGCTCGTCACGTTCAAGCCCGGGACCTGGAAAGTCGTCAACCAGCTGGCCGAGTCCTTCGAGCCGTCCTCCGACGGCCTGAAGTTCCACTTCACGCTGAAGAAGGGCATCGAGTGGCAGAAAGGCTACGGCGAGGTCAGGGCCAGCGACGTCAAGTTCTCCTACGAGCGCATCGCCGGCCTGACCAAACCAAAGCTGAACTCCCCTTACTCAGGGGACTGGTCCGCGCTCGACAGCGTTCAGGTGACCGGCCCGTACGAGGGCACGATCATCCTGAAGCAGCCGTTCGCCCCGCTGATGCACAGCACGCTGCCCGCGACGAGCGGGAAGGTACTTCCCGAAAAGGCGGTCACGAAGCTGGGCAAGAGCTTTTCCACCAATCCGGTCGGCTCTGGTCCTTACGAGTTTGTGAACTGGGTGCCTAAGCAGCACACCACGCTGAAGCGTTTCGCTAACTACAGCGGCGCGAGTTCAGCCTTCGCCGCCAAGGCGCCGTGGTCGACGATCCAGACGCAGGTCATCGACAGCGACAACACCGCGTTCGAGGCGATCAGCTCTGGCACTGTGGCGTTCGGCTACATGCCACCCGCGCTGGCTGGGCAGGCCCAGTCATCCAGCAGCCTGCACGTGTACAGCAAGCCGACGCTCAACTACTACTTCCTCGCGATCAGCCAGAAGAACATCCCGAACCTCAACCTCCGCCGCGCCATCCGCTCGGCGATCGACGTGCCCGGCATCATCAAGGCTGCCTACAACGGCAAGTACACCCGGGCCTACGGGATCATCCCGCAGTCGATGGGGATCGGCTACTGGGCGGACGCCCCGCGTTACGACCAGGACCTGGCGCTGGCCAAGCAGTACCTGCACAAGAGTGGACAGAGCAACGTGACGCTGAACCTGGCGGTGGTCAATGACCAGCCGGACGAGGCGGCCGCGCAGGTCATCGCCGCCAACCTGGCGCAGATCGGCATCAAGGTCAACATCCAGCCGGAGGACTCGGCCACCTTCGACGCCATTCCGGGGAACGGCGGCGGCGGCCCGCACCGGCAGCTGGTGTACTCGAACTTCGTCTCCGAGCCTGACCCGTACTGGTCGTTCATCTGGTTCACTTGCGCTCAGATTGGCCTGTGGAACTGGGTGGACTGGTGCGACGCGGGGTTCACCTCCCTGCTTAACCAGGGGCTGCGGACCTACGACGTGTCCAAGCGCGACCAGTTCTACATCCAGGCGTCGAAGCTGTGGGATGCCCAGTCCAACATCGCCTGGGTCGCGTATCCCACGTGGTACTTCGCGGCCCAGCCGTGGGTGCGGCCCTCGCTGCGGCCAGACGGCTACCCGTACCTGTGGAACACCACATGACGGGCCAGCCAGCCGGCCACGTGCGCTACGCGCCAGGCGTGCGCCTGGTCAAGAACGTGCAGATCCCGATGCGGGACGGAGTTCATCTCGCCGCCGATCTGTACGTGCCGGACCGCGACGACAGCGAGCCGCTGCCCATCGTCATGGAGTACATCCCGTACCGCAAGGACGAGGTGGCGCCAGGACAGCGCTTCTACTCCTACTTCCCGGCGCACGGCTACATCGTCGCCCGCGTCGACATCCGCGGCACCGGGGCGTCCGGCGGCGTGGCCACCGACGAGTACGTGCCGCAGGAGCAGGAGGACGGGTACGACGCCATCGAGTGGCTGGCCGGGCAGCCGTTCTGCGACGGCCACGTCAACATGATGGGGATCTCCTACGGCGGATTCACCTCGCTGCAGGTGGCCACGCTGCAACCGCCGCACCTGTCGTCGATCATCCCCATGTACTTCACCGACGACCGCTACACCGACGACTGCCATTACCGCGGCGGGCTGCTCCGGCACTACTACGACGTGGCGCACTACGGCAACTTCATGATCGCCTATAACGCCCTGCCGCCGTACCCGGAGTGGTCCGAGGACTGGGCCGGGATCTGGGCCGAGCATCTCGAGCACAACGAGCCCTATCTGCTCAAGTGGCTGCGGCACCAGACCGACGGACCGTACTGGCGGCACGGCTCGGTCCGGGACATCGCCGGCCGGATCGCCTGCCCGGTGTTCATGATCGGAGGCTGGGCCGACGGCTACCCGAACCCGCCGCTGCGCCTCTACGAGGCGCTCGGCGTCCCGCGCAAGGTGCTGGTCGGGCCGTGGAACCACGCCGTCCCTGATGTCGCGGTGCCCGGTCCGCGCATCGATCACCTGCACGAAGCCGTGCGGTGGCTCGATCACTGGTGCAAGAGCCGGGACACCGGCATCATGGCCGAGCCGCCGGTGGTCGTGTACATGCAGGACTATGAGCGTCCCGACGCCGACCGGCTGGAGTCGGCTGGGGCCTGGCGGGCCGAGCAGGACTGGCCGGCCCTCGGTGCCAGCGAACTGACCCTGCACCTGGCCGATGGCGGCCGGCTGGAGACCGGCAGCGGCAGCGACGGCGCCGACGAGTTCGAGTACGTGGCAACCGTCGGGACCACGGCGGGGCTATGGTCGGGCGGCCTGCCGTTCGGCCTGTCCGGCGATCAACGGCCCGACGAGGCGTACTCGCTCGTCTTTACCTCCGCCCCCCTCGGCGAGCGACCTGCACGTGCTCGGGCGTCCGCGCGTCCGGCTGCACGTGTCCTCCACCGCGTCGGTCATCGGATTTGCCGTCAGCCTGGCCGACGTCGCCCCGGACGGGCCGTCGCGGCTGGTCGCCAAGGGCATGCTGAACGGCACCCGGCGCCACTCGCTCACCGAGCCCGAGCCGCTCGAGCCCGGGGAGGTCTACGAGCTGCCGATCGACCTCGACGGCACGGGCTGGCGCTTCCGGCGCGGGCACCGGATCCGGGTCAGCGTGGCCAGCGCCGACTGGCCGAACGTGTGGCCGACACCGCAGCCGGCGGTGAACCGGGTGTACCGGGGGCCCGGGCGGCCGTCCCGTATCGTGCTGCCGGTCGTGCCCGCGGCCGGCAGCGCGACCGCGCCGGAATTCCGCCCCTCCCCCGAAGTGCGGGAACGGCATGCCAGCCAGATCGAGCCCCCGGTCTGGGAGGTCATCCGCGACGCCCTGTCCCGCCGGGCCCGCGTGCACGTCTCCGCGAGCCATACCGAGCGGATCAACGACACGACGGTGGTGACCCGCGAATACGAGCTGAATTCGCTGGTCGATGCCGACGACCCGGCCGGGGCCGACGCCCGGGGCCGTCACACAACGCGGATCCGCCGCGCCGAACGGGCTCACCGAAGCGACGTCGTCCGTTCACGTTCAGGGCACGGCGACGCGTTTCCACGTCACGATCGACCTGGCCGTCACCGTCGACGGGCTGCTGCACCATTCGCGCCAGTGGACCGACTCCGTGCCACGCCAGCTGCTGTGAACGCGGAGAGGACGCAGCTGCGCGAGGTCGCGGGCCTGCCGGGCCGGGTGCGGCTGATCAGCCACACGTGGATCCCGATGGCCGACGGCTGCCGCCTGGCGGCCAGGATCTGGCTCCCGGAGGAGGCCGAGACCAGCCCGGTGCCTGCCGTGCTTGAGTACATCCCCTACCGGAAGAACGACGCCACCGCGCTGCGGGACGCTCCGATCCACGGCTATTTCGCCGGGCACGGGTACGCGTCGGTCCGGGTCGACCTGCGCGGATCCGGCGACTCCGACGGCATCCTCACCGACGAGTACCTCCCACTCGAGCAGTCCGATGGCCTCGAGGTGCTGCGCTGGCTCGCGGCCCAGCCCTGGTGCACGGGAAAGGTGGGAATCATCGGGAAGTCGTGGGGCGGCTTCAACGGCCTGCAGATCGCCGCGCACGCGCCGCCCGAGCTGGCCGCCGTGATCAGCGTGGACTCCACCGACGACCGGTACACCGACGACGTGCACTACATCGGCGGCTGCGTGCAGGCCCTCGACATGCTCGCCTGGGGCTCGACGATGCTCGCGTACAACACCCGCCCGCCGGACCCAGCGGTCGTCGGGCCTGGCTGGCGGGAGCAGTGGCTCGAGCGACTGGAGAAAACCCCGCCGCACGTCGAGGCCTGGCTCGGGCACCCGCGGCGTGACAGCTACTGGAAGCAGGGCTCGGTCCGCGAGGACTACGGCGCGCTGCGCTGCGCCGTCTACATGGTCGGCGGGTGGCTGGACGGCTACCGGAGCGCCGTGCTGCGCTTCCTCGAGGGTTACCCGGGCCCGTGCAAAGGGCTGATCGGGCCGTGGGCCCATGTCTACCCGCACGACGGCACCCCCGGTCCGGCCATCGGCTTCCTGCAGGAGGCGGTGCGGTGGTGGGACCACTGGCTCAAGGGGGCGGACAACGGGATCATGTCCGAGCCCAAGCTGCGCGTGTACGCGCAGCAGCCGATCCGCCCGGGGCCGTTCGGGCCGGCCAGGGAAGGCCGGTGGATCGCCGAGCCCGGCTGGCCCAGCCCGAACGTGTCTTCGCGCACGTTCGTCCTCGCGGCCCCCGGCCAGCTACAGGCCGGCCCGGGCGCCGAGCAGGAACTGCAGATCCGGGGCACCGAGTCCCTCGCCGCCGACCCTGGGCCCTGGTGCGGGTGGGGCGGCCCGCTTGACCACGCAGCCGATCAGGGCGGCGACGACGGGCGGTCGCTCGCGTTCACCTCCGCGCCGCTCGGCGAGCAGGCGGAGATCCTGGGCTGCCCGTCGGTCCGCCTGCGCGTCAGCTCGGACGTGCCGCAGGCGCTGATCGCGGTGCGGCTCTGTGATGTGTGGCCGGACGGCGCCTCCACGCTCATCACCAGGGGAATCCTGAACCTGAGCCACCGGGATGGGGATGAGACACCGGTGCCGGCGGTCCCCGGCCAGGCCTACGCCGTCCGCGTCAGGCTCAGCGCCATCTCTCACCTGGTTCCGGCCGGTCACCGCATCCGCATCGCGGTCTCGCCGACGTACTGGCCGGTCGTGTGGCCCTCGCCAGAGCCGGCCACGCTCACCGTGACGACGGGCACGCCTTCGGCGCTGGAGCTTCCGGTCCGGCGCCCGGGAGTCCCTGACCCGCCGCCGCCCGCGCACTTCGCCGCGCCCGAGGCCGCGCCGCCGCCGGACCATGCCGTGCTCGGCGGAGCGGACGAGGAGGAGCGGACGTGGTGGCGTGATGCCAGGCGCGGGATCACGCGCGTCGTCGCCCAGACCAGGCACTTCCCGCACGTCCGCCTGGCGGGCTCCGGTACCGAGTACGAAGAGCGAGGACATGACACGTACGAGATCACCGACGGGAGCCCGCTATCTGCGCACGCCAGCTCGGAGCGCCACATCTCGATCTCACGTGGCGTGTGGCGAACCCGGGTCGAGACCCGCAGCACGCTGTCCGCCACGCGCGAGCAGTTTCACGTGACCAACGCCGTCGACGCCTTTGAGGGCCCGACCCGGATCTTCGCCAAGACCTGGAGCCGCGCGATCCCCCGCGACTGCGGCTGACCAGCAGGCCGGGCTTCGTCCAGCCGAGCGGAGCCGACCGTGAAATGCGGAGGAGGATGGCATGTTCGTCAACCAGATGCCCTACTACGAGATCCTCTCCGAGGAGGCGATGCAGACCCTGGACCGGGGCTGGAAGCGGATCGTGAGCGAGATCGGCATCGAGTTCGATCACCCGGAGGCCCTGGAGCTGTTCCGGAAGGCCGGGCAGCAGGTGGAGGGCAGCATCGTCAAGCTGGACCCTGAGTTCGTCCTGGCGCAGGCCGCCCTCGCCCCCAGGGAGTTCGACCTGCGGGCCCGCTCGGCCGAGCGCGACCTGCACATCGGGGGACGGCACATGGCGTTCCTCCCCGTCTACGGCTGCCCGTTCGCCCGTGAGGGCGGCGAGCGCCGGGAAGCGACGATGCACGACTACGAGCGGCTGGTCAAGCTGAGCCAGGTCTTCCCCCAGATCGACATGGCCGGCGGGACGGTGGTCGAGCCCAACGACCGGCCGCTGGACTCACGCCACCTGGAGATGGTGTTCGCCCTGATGACGCTGTCGGACAAGCCGTTCATGGGCTCGGTGACCTCGGGGCCGAACGCGCGGGACACGCTGGCTATGGCCGACATCCTGTTCGGCGGGCGGGCGCAGATCGAGGAGCGCCCTGTGGTGATGTCGATCATCAACGTCAACTCGCCGCTACGGTTCGACGAGCGAATGCTCGCGGCGATGCTGGAGTACTCCCGGGCCAACCAGCCGGTCATCGTGACGCCGTTTCTGCTGATGGGCGCCATGTCGCCGGTGAGCTCCCCGGCGGCGCTCGTGCAGCAGACCGCCGAGGCCCTGGCCGGCGTGGCGCTGATCGAGCTGGTCCGCCCGGGCTGCCCGGTGGTGCTCGGCTCGTTCCTGTCGAACATCGACATGCAGTCCGGCTCACCGATGTTCGGCACCCCCGAGTCGGCGTTCGGCCTGCTGGCCGGCGGCCAGGTGGCGCGCAGGCTGGGCCTGCCCTGGCGCAGCGGCGGTGGCGGCCTGACCGCCAGCCAGACGGTCGACGCTCAGGCCGCTTACGAGTCGCTGATGACGATGATGCCGGCGTTCCTGTCCGGCGCCAATGTCGTCATGCACGCGGCCGGATGGCTGGAGTCCGGCCTGGTGTCGTGCTTCGAGAAGTACGTCGTGGACATCGAGATCCTGCGGATGCTGCTGAAGACGTTCAAGCCGGTGGAGATCGACGAGGAGTCGCTCGCCTTTTCCGCCCACGAGGAGGTCGGCCACGGTGGTCACTTCCTCGGCGCCGCTCACACGCTGGAGCGGTTCCGGGAGTGCTTCTACCGGCCGCTGCTGACGTCGTCGGAGAACTTTGAGCGCTGGAGCCGGAAGGGGGCCCTGGATGCGACCGCCCGAGCCGCCAAGATCTGGCCGGAGAAGCTGGCCAGCTACGAAGCGCCGCCGATGAAGGACGCGGTGCGCGAGGAACTGGCCGACTATGTGGCCCGGCGCCGTCTTGAGCTCGGTGACTGAGCGCGGGCCAGCGGGCCGCGAGCGCGTGGTGACCCATGCCTGACCTCGACGCCGACGTCATCGTCATCGGGGGCGGGATCGCCGGGCTGGCCGCCGCCTGGCGGCTGCGCCAGCGCGACGTGGTGCTGCTCGAGGCGACCGACCGGACCGGGGGGCGGCTGTGCTCGGAGGGCCGCGGCTCCTACTGGCTCAACTGGGGCGCCCACGTGTTCTCTGGCCCGGGCTCGGCCACCGGGCAGCTGCTCGACGAGACCGGCGTCGAGGCCGTCCCCGTTCCTGGTGAGCTAGCAGCCCTGGCCATGAACGGACGCCTGCTCACCGACGGCCGGGTACTGACCTATCCGTTCCGGGTGCCGATGCCCTGGGCGTCGCGGCTGGCGCTGCTGCGGGCCGGCGCCAAGGTGCGTCTCGCCGTCCGCCGGTACGGAGCGGCCTGCGCCCCGCGGGCCGATGATGCCCCGGGCGCGCTGCAGCAGCGTGTCTACGACTTCCTGGGCGACCGCTCGTTCGCCGACTTCACCGGCGCCGCTGCCCCAGGATGCGGACGCGATGTTCCGCCCGACCGTGATGCGCTCGGCCGGCGTCACCCGAGCAGGTGTCAGCCGGAGCTGGTGTCGGCTACTTCCGGCTGGTTTGGGACCGCAAGTCCGGCCTTTCCCGCAACATTCTCGGCGGTCCGGCCACGCTGACCGAGACGATCCGGGCTGAACTCGGCCCCCGGGCCCGCACCGGCACCGAGGCCACCGAGGTGAGTGCGCGGTCCCGGCGGCGTCACCGTGCGGTACCGGAGCGGCTCGGGAGACGGGGTAATGCGTGCGCGGCACTGCGTCCTCGCCACCCCGGCACCCATCACCGCGCGGATCGCGACCGATCTGGAACCAGAAACGGCCGCCGCGCTCAAGCAGGTCCACTACGGGCCGTACGTCAGCGCGGCGTTCCTTACCGACGAGACCGGGCCCGGCCCCCATGGGACCGCTGCTACGCCATTGCCGCGCCCGGGCGCTCCTTCAATATCTTCTTCAACGTGACCAGCGTGGCCCGCTCGGCCGAGCGGGAGCGCCGCCCCGGGTCGAGCATCATGGTCTTCGCTCCCGCTGACCTTGCCGCACAGCTGATCAACCTGGATGACGCGGCGATTCTCGACCGGTTCCTCCGGGATGCGGACGAGATCTTCGGCGGGTTCCGGTCCCATGTGCGCGAGGCGCACGTCCGGCGCTGGCCGCTCGGGCTGGCGTACTGCTTCCCCGGGCGCGGCCGGCTTCGAGGCTGCCCGACCCGACCGCTGGACCGGATCTGGCTGGCAGGTGACTACCTTGGGACCTTCTACACCGAAACGGCCATCACCACGGGGTGGCGTGCGGCCGACGGCATCCTGGCCGACCTCAGCGGGAGACTCTGAGCAGCTCGGGCGAGCGGGCCAGTCATCACCGGCGGGCAGGCCGACGGCGCTGGCCAGATAGCGGAGAAGCCGACGATAAGATGCTCGCTCGGCACGAGCACGCCGCCGCCGGCGAAGCTCCGCGACGACATGCCGAGGTGGCAGCGTTCCACGCGGTGAAGTCTGCCGGTTCGGGAGGTCGAGCAGTTCCACCGCATCGGCCGGGCTGAAGCCCGCGTCTCGGCACGGCCCCGGCCTCGAAGATCCAGTCGCAGGTGACCCGCGTGCGGTCGCACGCGATCGGCTCCAGCCGGAAGAACGCGACGTGGTCGGGCACGAGGATGAGAAAGACGTTCGGCAGCAGGATGACGCCGAAGAAGAGACGCTCGGTTCCGTCGGGCAGGCCGGGCAAGGGCGGCCGGGCTGCCTTGCCGGAGTGAGAGAAGGTCTTCATCTGCCCGGCGAGCTGCGCGCCGTGGAACTTGCCTCCGGAGATCGACCCGTACCCGGAGCGAAACTCCGGCACCGCAGCGGTCAGCGCGGATGGATGATCGGGCAGTGATAGCACTCGGTGAAGTTCTCGACCAGGGCCTTCCAGTTCGCCGCCACGTCATAAGTGATGCGGTGGCCCAGCGCGAGGCTGCCGAGCCCGTACGCGTCGAGCACCTCGGTGGATCCCAGGCGCTCAATGATCTGCGGCTCGAGCTGGGAGGGCAACGGGTCCGGGTCGGTGTCCAGACAGCACCACAGGTAACCCCCCCACGTTGACGGCCACCCGCACCAGACCATGACGGTCCTTCTGCAGGTCGCGCATCTCCGGCATATTCGGAGCGGCCAGCAGCCTGCCGTCGAGCCCATACGTCCACCCGTGGTACGGACAGCGGATACTCGAGACGCCCTCGGCCGGCATCAGGCACAGCCGGGTACCCCGGTGACGGCAGACGTTGAGCATCCCGTGGAGTTCCCCTCGCCGATCACGCGTCACCAGGACGCTTTCGCCGGCGACCTCCGCCGAGACCAGCTGGCCCGGCCGGCCGACCCAGTCGGCCCGGCCGACGCACATCCAGGAACGCGCGAAGATCTGCTCCGTCTCAAGCTCGTACATGACCGGCGACGTGTAATAGGTCCCGGGCAGCGTCGGACGAGGGCTCGGCTCGATCGGCACCGCAGTCCCTTCTTCCCCGGGTGGCCAGGGCCCTGCATCTCGGGGCGTTTCCACCGAGCTATCAGGTCAAACTAACCGTGTCAACGGCGGCTGACGAAGGGCTGCGGGCGGAGGGGACAGCGTCGCCCGAGCAGGCCACAGCGACCGACCAGGAGGAGGCACGATGCCAGGACGCGTAGCGCTGGTG
>CAVUBM010000034.1:0-18477 GCA_963739645.1 uncultured Actinomycetota bacterium | reverse complement strand
GCACGGAGGCGACCGGCAGCGGCCCGTGGTTCCCCACCGCCTCGGCCAGCGACGGCCCGGGCACGTACGCGGTAGCCAGCCACGGCACCGGGCCC
Source organism: uncultured Actinomycetota bacterium (assembly GCA_963739645.1). Classification (GTDB taxonomy): domain Bacteria; phylum Actinomycetota; class Actinomycetes; order Streptosporangiales; family Streptosporangiaceae; genus JASHPR01. The sequence continues at coordinate 18,382 of CAVUBM010000034.1, read as the reverse complement.
TGCACATCCGCGTCGATCACCAGCGCGGTGAACATCCCGCTGACGTTCCTGGCCGCGACTACCTCACGCGCGAACCGGGCCCGGAAACTGGGCTCACCTGCTAATTCCGGACGGATAATCTTGACTGCGACCAGCCGGCCCCCGGCCGGAGCGGCCCAGGTACACGTGACCCATTCCCCCGGTCCCCAGCCGCCCCAGCAGGCGGTACGGCCCCACTGATCGCGGATCTGCAGCTAGCAATTCCCCCATCATGGCGACCTCCCCGGTCGATCCCCCGTAGCCATGCCCGCACCGAACAGCCGCTAAAAAGGCCCGTCAACCGGGATCACGACTCCGGGGGCGGCACGGTTCGAAAGCGGGTGATTTCGTCCTCCGACAGCCGCAGCGCCGCGGCGGCCACGTTCTCGGCCAGGTGCGCGGGACTGCCGGTACCGGGAATGGCCAGCACGTGCGGGCCTTGCTGCAGCGCCCAGGCGAGCCTGACCTGCGCGGGCGTCACCCCGTGGGCCCGCGCGACGGCGAGTATCCCGTCGTCGTCGGGGCCGCCGCCCCCGCCTCGCGCCCGCCGCCCGCGATCGCGAAGAACGGCACGAACGCGATGCCCAGCTCGCCGCAGGCCCGCAACACCTCGTCGGTGCCCTCCTGCCGTGAGTCGATGCTGTAGCGGTTCTGCACACAGACCACCGGTGCGATGGGCTGAGCCTCGGCCAGCCGCGCGGGCTTGATCGCGGACAAGCCCAGGTGGCGGATCAGCCCGGCGTCGCGCAGCGCGGCCAGCGCGCCGAAGTGCTCGGCGATCGAGTCGGTGGGCTGGACGCGCAGATACACCACGTCGAGGTGGTCACGGCCGAGCTGGCGCAGGTTCTCCTCGACCTGGCCGCGGAGCTGCTCCGGCCTGGCCCAGGGCAGCCACTCCCCCGACGGATCGCGGCCCGGCCCGACCTTGGTGGCGATGACCAGGTCGTCGGGGTACGGCGCGAGCGCGGTGTTGATCAGCTCGTTGGCGCGCGCAGCGGTGAGAAGTAGAACGCCGCCGTGTCGACGTGATTGACGCCGAGCTCGACCGCGCGGCGCAGCACGCTGATCGCCTGCCCCCGGTCGCTCGGCGGCCCGTTCCCAAATGGAGCGCGGCCGGTCAGCCGCATCGCGCCGAAACCGAGCCGGTTGACGGTCAGATCGCCGAGCCTCCAGGTGCCCGCCGCCGCCGCGGAAATCGCGTTCGAGGCCATGGACCGGAGTCTGCCACGCGGGTTCAGGCCGGTTCTCGCGCTCGGAGCCAGCGCTCCCCCGGCACTCGCACTCCCCACCCAGCACCGGCGCTTCCCACTCCCGGCATGTATCTGCCGGCGAATCCGTGACTCCTTCCATATGACGGATTGACATCCCTAAGGGACGTCCTGTGAGGAGGCAAGGGGTGCGGTCATGGGCCCGCGGTCGATGGACAAGGTGCTTGGTCTGAGGAGGCTGACCAGAAGGGTTACCTCTCTATTTGTCATGCCCCAGTCCTGGCTGTGGATGTTCCTGGGCTTCTGCTTCCTCGCCGCCGTGGTGAGCGCTCCGGCCGCTCTGACCGGCGGGCCCGGCCACGGAACGAGCCCCGCGGCAAAACTGCAGCACACCCTGGTTGCGGCCGATGTGGCCAGAATTCCGCAGTCGCAGGCCCCGGCCCGGATCCCGCAGCAGATCATGTTCGGCCAGCCGCAGGGCGCCACGGTCGGCCAGCAGGTCACTTTGACCGCGTCCTCGGTGACCACGGCGTCGTCCCCCGTCGGCACTGGGCTGACCGTGTCGTTCCGCTCGGACACACCGACCGTGTGTACCGTCTCGGGCTCTGCCCTCACCCCGGTCTCGCCCGGCACCTGCGTGATCACCGCCGTCCAGGGCGGCGACGACACCTACGCCCCGGCTCCCGACGTGGCGCACGCATCCCAGGTCCGCGCCGGGCAGGTCACGCAGGACATCTCCTTCACACTGCCGGCGAACATGACCGTGGGCGTAGCAGATACCCCTGGGGGCCAGGGTTCCGGGAGGGCCGCCGGTATTCCGCTCGGACACGCCGGCCGTGTGTGCCGTCTCGCGCTCTGCCCTCATGCCGGTGGCCCCCGGCACCTGCGTCGTCACCGCCTCCCAGGGCGGCAGCGAAAGGTTCGCCCCGGCTCCCGACGTGGCGCAGGCATCCCAGGTCCGCGCCGGGCAGGCCACGCAGGACATCTCCTTCACACCGCCGGCGGACATGACCGTGGGCGAGCCGGTCACGTTGTCGGCCTCCGCCGCCTCGGGGGGGACCGTAACGTTCCGCTCGGACACACCGCAGGTGTGCAGCGTCTCGGCATCCGCCGCCACCCCCAAAGCGCCGGGCATCTGCGTGATCACTGCCGTCCAGGGCGGCAGCGGCGGCTACGCGCAAGCGCACGACGTAGCGGCCGCATCCCAGGTCCGCGCCGGGCAGGCCACGCAGGACATCTCCTTCACACCGCCGGCGGACATGACCGTCGGTGAGCCGGTGACCTTGTCGGCCTCCGCCTCGTCAGGGCTGGCTGTGTCGTTCCAGTCAGACAAACCTGCGGTATGCACGGTTTCAAGCCGCACCGTCATCCCCCTGGCGCCCGGCACCTGCCAAATCACCGCCGCACAAGGAGGCAGCGCCGGCTACGCGCCAGCGTCCGGGGTGTACTCATCTCCCGTCCACGGCGGGCAGCGCACGCAGGACATCTCTTTCACCTTCGAAGCCGCCGCAGGCGGCGTGGGTCGGCGTGGTGTTCACGCTGAGGGCCTCGGCCTCGTCGGGGCTGGCTGTGTCGTTCCAGTCGGACGCGCCGGCAGTGTGCACGGTATCGCGCCGCACCGTGACCCTCCTGGCGCCCGGCATCTGCAATCTCACCGCCCACCAGGGCGGCAGCGCGGATTACGCACCTGCGCAGCAGCCTCTGCGTTTTCAGGTCTTCGAGGGAAAGACCGGGCAGACCATCCTCTTCGACCCTCTGCCGGACGCCACCGTGGGAGTGCCGTTCACCATGTGGGCCACAGCCTCGTCGGGCTTGATGGTGGTGTTCGGCTCGGATACTCCGACGGTGTGCACGGTGTCGAGCCGCACCGTCATTCCCCTGGCCACCGGCACCTGCAAAGTCACCGCCTTCCAGGGCGGCAGCGCCGAGTATCGCGTCCGCCTCCTCGTCGCAGCTGCCGCAGGTAGGACCCGCCTCCCAGAGCATCAATTTCCCGCGGCCGCCGGATATGACCTTCGGCCAGTCGCAGACGCTGACCGCCACCACGGACTCTGACCTGCCGGTGACCTACGCCTCGGGCTCCACCGACGTGTGCATGGTCTCCGGCCCGACCGTCACCACCATCAAGACCGGCACCTGCACCATCACCGCCTCCCAGCCCGGTGACAACAACTACTTCCCAGCCCCACCTCGAACACAACAGTTCGACGTCACACCAGCCCCCCAGACGATCGACTTCCCGCGGCCGCCGGACATGGCCTACGGCCAGTCGCAGACGCTGACCGCCACCACAGACTCTGACCTGCCGGTGACCTACGCCTCGGGCTCCACCGACGTGTGCACGGTCTCAGGCCCGACCGTCACCACCATCAAGACCGGCACCTGCACCATCACCGCCTCCCAGCCCGGCGACACCAACCACTACCCAGCCCAGTCGGCGACACAACAGTTCAACATCGGCCGGGCCTCCCAGACGATCGACTTCCCGCAGCCGAAGTCCGCCACGGTAGGTCAGCCGCTCACCTTGACCGCCAAGGCATCCTCGGGGCTGCCGGTGACCTACACCTCGGGCAGCCCGGACGCGTGCACGGTCTCAGGCCCCACCGTCAGCCCCATCAAAGCCCAGCAGTGCTCTATCACCGCGTCACAGCCCGGCGACGGCAACTACGCCCCAGCCAAATCCATAACACTGTGGTTCCCAACCGAACGGGGCCCTCAGACGATCAGCTTCCCGGCCGTTACCGGCGTCGCTGTCCGTAAGGCGGTCGCTCTGGGCGCCAAGGCATCCTCCGGGCTGCCAGTGACCTACACGTCGGATACCCCGGACGTGTGCACGGTCTCAGGCACCACCGCCACCGCCACCAGGGGCAGCACCTGCAAGATCATCGCGTCCCAGCCCGGCGACGAGAACTACCTGCAGGCCAAACCCGTATCCCAGTCCTTCCCCGTCCAGAAGATCTCGCAGACGATCAGCTTCACGCCGCCGAAGAGCGCCGAAGTCGATCAGCGGGTCGCCCTGTCCGCGTCCGCGACATCGCAACTGGACGTGTTGTTCACCTCGGACAGCCCGGACGTGTGCACAGTCTCAGGCACCACCGTCACCACCCTGAAGGCCGACACCTGCAAAATCGCCGCCTCGCAGCCCGGCAACGACCAGTTCGCGCCTGCCCACCTTGTGACCGGGTCCTTCCCGGTCGCAGAAGATCGCGCAGACCATCTCCTTCACGCCGCCTAAGGGTGCCACGGTCGGCAAGGAGGTCACCCTGAGCGCCAGAGCATCCAGCAGGCTGCCGGTGAGCTTCAGCACGAACACCCCCGATGTGTGCACGGTCTCGGGCTCTACCGTCACTTCGGCCGCGGTCGGCACCTGCACGATCACCGCCTCCCAGGGTGGCAGCGACAAGTACGCGCCAGCGCGCGACGTGCCACAGTCCTTCCCGGTCCACCCCGGCATCGTCCAGCCCGGGAAGAAGACGCAATCGATCACCTTCGCGCAGCCGACCACCGCGGCCGTCGGTCAGACGGTGCCCCTATCCGCCTCCGCCACCTCAGGTCTCGCGGTGTCTTTCAGCTCGGGCACCCCGTCGGTCTGCACTGTCTCCGGGTCCACCGTCACCCTGGCCGCGGTCGGCACCTGCACCGTTATCGCCTCCCAGGCCGGCGACGACCGCTTCGCGGCGGCCCGTGGCGTGCAGCAGTCATTCGCGGTCCATGCCCGCCCCGCGCAGGGCAAGACACAGGGCCCCAAGACCCCCGGCCAGAAGACATCGCAGGCGATCATCTTCGGGCAACCGGCGGCCGCGGCCGTGGGCCAGGTGGTCCCTCTGTCCGGCCAGCACCACCTCGGGGCTCGCGGTGTCGTTCAGCTCCGACACCCCGTCGGTGTGCACCGTCTCCGGCGGCACCGTCACCACCACCACGGCCGGCACCTGCGCCGTCACCGCCTCCCAAGCTGGCGACCGCCGCTACCTGGCCGCCCACGAGATAGCACAGTCATTCCAGGTCCACGCGGGGCATCAGCAGCAGACGATCACCTTCCCGCCGCCGCCGCCCGGCGCCAAGGTCGGCGATCCGGTCACCCTCTCCGCGTCCGCGTCGTCGGGGCTGGCGGTGTCGTTCCGCTCGGACACACCGCGGACCTGCACGGTCTCTGGCCCCACGGCCAACCTCACCGCGGCGGGCACCTGCACGATCACGGCCGGCCAGGGCGGCAGCGGCCGCTACGCGGCAGCCCGCGAGGTAGAGCAGTCGTTCCAGGTGGCGTCGGCGTCGTCGATACTGCCCAACGCTCTGAAATTCTTGCTGGGCGCCGCCGTATTCGCGGCCGCGGGCGTGACCGCGCTCGTGCGGCGGGTCCGCCGACGCCCGCCCCGGCCGCCAACGCCTCAGCCAGGCCTGCGGGTGGCCGCCGATCCCGGTCCGCCCACCCTGGTCAGCGTCCAGAACACCGAAGCGGGAGTGCCGCACACCGTGCGCTTCGAGCCCAGCCCGGGAGCCAGTATCACCACCATTAAGGAGGCCAGGCCATGACCTCAGACACGCAAGACCGCCCACGAACCGTCCTGGACCTGCTGATCACTCCGGGCGAGGACAGCCCCGGGGTCCTGGCTCAGCAGCTCATGTCGCCAGACGTCTACCGGGACCTGGGCCGCGCCCTCGAAAACGTCCCTGGCTCGCTCCGCGAGACCGCGGTCCGCGAGACCGCACAGGTAGCGACCGGGCAACTGGACATCGACCTGATCGGTCTCCTGGCCGCCGGGTGGCGCAAGCACCATGACATGATCGCCGCTGCCCGCCGCACCATGGCCGCGCCGGGCAGCGTCGAGCTCATTGACCTGGTGTCGCACCGGATCACCGTGACTCAGCAGCCCGCCGTCGCTGTGCTGGTGGACGGCAGCCGGCTGGCCACCGTCCACCTCGGCGTGTCCGTCGTGTTCGATGTCAGCGCCGTGGTGGCGGGGATCAGGGCGGGACGGCTGGCGGCCCTGCACTCCGGGCGCTGCCTCGTCACCCTCACGCTGACCGTCCAGGAGACCGAGGTCATGACCAGGCAGGCACGTCTCGACCTGCCCGGCATCATCCCGCTCGGCCAGGGCATCCCGCTGCTGCCCGACCACAGCTACCCGGCCGACCCTGGCCGCGAGGCATCGGTCGCCTGACCCTCGGCCTGGGGTACCGTGCGGCCATGACGTGCCTGGAGTGCGGCTTCCGGCCCGAGCTGGTGGAGCTGGACGAGATCGCCAGCAGGCTGCGCTCGCTCGGCCCCAGCTTTGCCGGCGTGCTGCACGGGGTCGACCCGGCGCTGGCGGCGCGGCGCCCCGCGCCGTCGGTGTGGTCGGCGCTCGAGTACGCCTGCCACGTGCGGGACGTGCTGCTGGTGCAGCGGGATCGCGCGGTGCTCGCGCAGGTGGAAGACACACCCAGCTTCGCCAGGATGCACCGCGACGAGCGGGTCGCGTTGTGCCACTACGACGCCCAGCCTGCCGACGAGGTGCTCGGCCAGCTCGCCATGGCCGCCGACCTGTGCGCCATCGTGTTCGACGGCCTGAACCAGGCCGCCTGGACTCGCCGCCTGATCTACAACTGGCCCGAGGCGACCGAACACGACCTGGCCTGGCTCGGCCGCCACACCCTGCACGAGGGCCACCATCACCTGATGGATGTGCGCCGGGTGCTGGCCGCGCCGTAGTAGCAGCGCCGTCGTTGCGCCGTGATGGATCAGCCCGTGAGCACACGGGCAGGCCACACCTGGGCAGGCGCTAAGGCATCGGGTGAGTCGCGCCTGCCCGGGTGCGGTCCTTCAGGATCCGGGTTACCCGGCCTGGCTGCCGAGCATGAACGACGCCCGGCCCTCGTCGTCGAGCTGCGCGTCGAGCTCCCGGTCCTCCACGATGCTGGCGGCGTCCTGCTGGATGAAAACGCGTGCGCCCGCGTCCTCGATCACCGCGTCGTCCGGCTGCGGGGCCTCCAGGGACAGTGTCAGCGTGCCGGGGTCGCTCTCCTGCACTGACATGCGCAGGCCCGTTTCCTCGGGGATGCCCGGCTGTGAAGTGAGACTGCGGATCGTTGCCGCAGCTCTGTCGGTTAGCGTAAGCACACTTAGCACCTCACTTGGGATGGATTTGCCTGGAAGGTAGTTCACCCTGCCCAGGCTTCCCCCGGCTCAAACGGCCTCGTTCGGCCGAGCCGGACGCGGACTCCAGATCGGCGTTAGATCTCCGGGTGCGGCACAGTTGGCGCGGTTTATTGCGTAACGGGCGAATTTAGAGCCGTTACGCACAGCGCCTAGGCCCCGGCCTCCTCGATCGTGAGCTCAGCCGCCGGGTCGGCCTCCAGGCGGTCGTCCGGGATCGGCGCGCCGCTGCGCACCGAGCGCCCGTAGCTGCCGTCGTCGAGCCGCTTGAGGGCCCGGTCGAGCTTGGCCAGCCGGTCCCGCAGGCTCTCCGCGATGGCGTCGTCCATGCCCTGCGCGGTCAGCGGCTGGGCCGCGTCGGAGACATCTTCCTGGCCCTGCTCGTCCTCGGTCTCCCGGTCCTCGGAGGCCCGCCTCGTCGGTGTTCGCGATCAGGCTCAGCACCTCGGCGCGCTCGGTCTGCAGCAGATCCCGCGCCCGGTTCTCGTCCATCTGTTCCTCCGCAGGTGTCAGTGACAAGGCACCAGCATTCCAGGCCCGGGCCGGCGGCTCGCAGCTACCCGACTCGCGCCTGCACGCGCAGCAGCGCGGCCAGGTCCCCGGGGGCGGGCTCGGCGCCGGCCAGGCCCCGGGCCGTGAACCACTTGGCCACGTTGGCCGCGTCGCGGTCGAGGAACTCGGCGCCCCGCGGGTTCGCGATCACGTCGATGACCTGGGGCACGTCGATCAGCACCAGGCGGCCTTCGTGTACCAGCAGGTTGTAGGCGGACAGGTCGCCGTGGGCCAGGCCCAGCCCGGCCAGCGCGAGGAGCGCCTGCACGAGCTGGTCCCACAGCCCGGTGAGCTCGTCGCCGCGCGGGCGGGTCTCGGCCAGCCGGGGCGCGGCCGTGCCGTCGGGATCGCCGATGAACTCCAGCAGCAACTCGGTCCCGAGCACCTGCACCGGGTACGGCACCGGAACGCCCACCACGTGCATCTGGCTCAGCGCGGCGAACTCGGCGATGGCCCACTGCTGGGCGATCATTTCCCGGCCCGCCGAGGTACGGCTGGCCATGGCCCGCGTGGCCCGGGACTCCTGGACCCTCCGGCCTTCCAGGTAGGCGCTGTCGCGGTGGAACATCTTGTGCTCGGCGGACCGGTACCGCTTGGCGGCGAGCAGGCAGGACCGGTCGGTGCCTGGCACCCCGCGGCGCAGCAGGAACACGTCGGCTTCCTTGCCGGTCTTCAGGATCCCGAGCTCGGTGTCGACCGCGGCCAGATCGGTTACCAGCCAGCCCGGCCAGGGCTGGGGCCCGTGCTCACTGGCGGTGGACTGATCCCAGGTGGACCAGCGGTCGCCCTCGGGCAGGCCGTCGACGGCGTCGGTCGCGTCGATGGAGGGCAGCGAGCGGCGGTGCCGGTCTCGCTTGGCAAAGGTGGGTTCGTCGTCGTCGAAGGCTGAGCTGCCGCCGGGTGCGCGGTTAGAACGCCGCTTCTTCCTGGGCGAATCCAGGCGGCGGCTGTAGGCAAAGTCGGGCACTGCTGGTGCTCCTATGGCGAGCGGTGGTCAGGAAGGGCGGCGTGAGCCGCACCACGGTCACGAACATCCGCGTCCTCCTTCCGCTCGGCCGGCGGCACCGGCATCGGCTGTGCGTCCCGAGGGTGACACGGACGGCCGGCCGCGGGCAACCGATTTTCGCTGGGGTGCGCCGCCGCCCCCGCACCACTTCCGCACGACACCACGGCCGCCTCCACCCCTCAGGACACGCCGGTGCCGCCCCGCACCAGCCGCCCCGCTGTGGGGCATGATTCCGGGTATGCGCGAAGAGGTGATCTTGCAGACCGCGTACGCGGCCGACCGCTGGACCGACTTCGGCGTCGGCGTGGCCGGGGCCGCGGCCGCCCTGGCCGGGCTGGTGTTCGTGGCCGTGTCGATCAACCTGAGCGAGATCCTCAAGTACCGGAACCTGCCCGGCCGCGCGGCACTCACCCTGACCTTGTTCATCACGCCGCTGTTCGCGGGGATTCTGCTGCTGGTCCCCGACCAGGCCCGGACCGCCCTGGGCCTGGAGTTGCTCGCCGCCGGGGTCGTCATCGGCGTTTTTGAGCTGGTCATCAACCAGCGGTCGGGGCGTTCCGATCAGGAGACCGTGGCGACCTGGATCGTGGCCCGGGTCTTCCCGACCATCGCGAGCTGCGGGTGCCTGGTGGTGGCGGGGGCCACGCTGCTCGCGCAGGCCGGGGGCGGGCTGTACTGGCTGGTGCCCAGCGTGGTGGCGGCGATCGTGTTCGGCCTGGTCAACGCCTGGGTACTGCTCGTGGAGATCTTGCGTTGAGGGTGGCACCGGCGAGCGAGGGGGTCGCTGTCACCCGGCCCGGCAGGTAACATCAGGCCAGGTAGGTTGCTCGAAGCTTCGGTGTGTGCCATTGATCGTGATTGGCCGCGCCATCGCCTCCGCCCAGGACCTCGGCGGTACATCCCAACCTCGTTTCGATGTACCACGAGGAGTTCCGACGGAGCGATTCCCAGAAACAGCGACTGACCAGGCTCGGCAACCTCAACCGGCTCCGGCATCGGACGCGGGGCCTCGCGGCAGCGACTACGCTCAGCTGTCCAGACTGATCAAGCAGGCCGGACTGCTGCAGCGACGCCATCGGTACTACATCTGGAAGATCGCGCTCACCACCGTGGCCCTGGCCGCCGGATGGGCAGCCTTCGTCCTGGTGGGCGACTCATGGTGGGTGCTGGCCGTGGCCGTGTTCCTGGCCGTGATGTTTACCCAGGTCGGCTTCCTTGGTCACGACGCCGGGCACCGGCAGATCTTCGGCTCCCGGCGGGCCAGCTACGTCCTCGGTCTCCTGTACGGCAACCTCTGCATCGGGCTGAGCTATGGCTGGTGGGTCGACAAGCACAACCGCCATCACGCCCACCCCAACACCGAAGACGCGGATCCCGACATCAGGCCGAGCGCGGTGGCCTTCACCAGGTCCCAGGCGCAGGCCGCCCGGGGCGTGACCCGGCTGGCGTTCCGCTACCAGGCGTACCTGTTCTTCCCCCTGCTGCTGCTGGAAGCGATCAGCCTGCACACCGCGAGCATCCGCGCGCTGACCAGCCACGCCTCCCGGCTCCGGCGGACGGAGGCCGCTCTGCTCGGGGTTCATTTCGTCGGCTACCTCTGCCTGGTCTTCCTCGTCCTGTCCCCCGTCAAGGCCGTGGTGTTCATCGTGGTGCAGCAGGGCCTGTTCGGCCTGTACCTGGGCAGTTCCTTCGCCCCTAACCACAAGGGCATGCCCACGCTGGACGCCGGCGACCAGACTGACTTCCTGCGCCGCCAGGTCATCACCTCCCGCAACGTCCGCGGTGGCTGGCTGACCGACTTCGCCCTGGGCGGCCTGAACTACCAGATCGAGCACCACCTGTTCCCTTCCATGCCCCGTCCCAACTTGCGCCGGTCCCAGGCTCTGGTGCAGGCGTTCTGCGAGCAACGAGACCTGCCCTACTGCGAGACGAGCCTCGCGGGTTCCTACGCCCAGGCTCTGCGGTATCTCAACTCCGTCGGCAAGCCAGATCGCCCGGGCACGCTGACCGCACAGCCTGGCCTGGCCCCGGGCGACGGGTTATCCCGGCGGACTGCCCGGCTCAGCCCGGCCGGGGAAGATCCAGGCTGAGCAGCTCGGCCACCGTTACGGCCAGGCCCGGATCGCCGCGGCCGCCGACGTCGAGTTAACTAAAGAGACGTCGAGAGGACGAGGCAGTGCAGTTCACGGCCGAGCACGAGGCCCTGCGCGCGAGCGTGCGCGATCTCGTGGAGCGCGACATCAACCCGCACGTCGACGGCTGGGAGCGGGACGGGCACTTTCCCGCGCACGAGCTGTTCCCGGCTCTGGCCAAGATCGGCCTGCTCGGGCTGGAGTACGACCCGGCTTACGGCGGGGAGGGAGCGGATCACTCGTTCACCGTCGTCGCGGGCGAGGAACTCGGCCGGATCGACTGCGGCGGCGTGCCCATGGGCATCGCCGTGCAGATGGCCATGGCCACGCCCTCGCTGCACCAGTACGGCAGCCACGAGCTGAAGGAGCGGTTCCTGGCCCCGGCCATCCGCGGCGAGATGGTCTGCTCGATCGCCGTGACCGAGGCGGACGCCGGATCCGACGTCGCGGGCCTGCGCACCCGCGCGGTGCGGGTGAAGGGCGAGGCAGGCGGGGACGACTGGGTGATCAACGGCAGCAAGCTGTTTATCACCAACGGGGCCCAGGCGGACTGGATCTGCCTGCTCGCCAGGACCTCGGACGAAGGCGGCTACCACGGGATGTCGCAGATCGTGGTCGAGACCAGCCGGCCGGGCTTCCGGGTCTCCCGCACCCTGGACAAGCTCGGGAACCGGTCCTCCGACACCGCCGAGCTCTCGTTCGCTGACGTGCGCGTCCCGGTCGGCAACACGATCGGCACCATCGGGCGCGGGTTCCAGCAGCAGATGGAGCAGTTCCAGTCCGAGCGCATGATCGCCGCCTACCTCCAGGTCGGCGCCATGCAGAAGGCGCTGGACCGGACCAGGGACTACCTGGCGCAGCGGCGGGTCTTCGGACGCCCGCTGCTGGCCAACGACCACGTCGCCTACCGGCTCGCCGAGCTGTCGGCCCAGCTGGACATGGTGCGCCACTACAACTACGCGTGCGCCGAGGCCTACCTGCGTGGGGAGGACACCCGGCGGTTCGCCGCGGTCGCCAAGCTCGCCGTGGGACGGCTGTCCCGCGAGATCGCCGACACCTGCCTGCAGTTCCACGGCGGCATCGGCTACATGGAGGAGACCTGGACCGCGCGGTTCTACCGGGACACCAGGCTGGTGGGGATCGGCGGCGGGACGGACGAGGTCATGCTGAGCATGCTGGCCCGCATGGACGGGTTCACCGCCTAAGCCGGCCGCTGAGGCCATTCCCGGCCGCTACGCGCGGCCTGCCGTGCCGGCCTGACTGGCCTGCCGCCGGGCGGCGTCACCAAAAAGGTGACACCAGATCGATCGCCCGGCTGACGCCGAACGCGGCTGGTCTTCCTACGGTCGTGCCATGGACGTCATTGCCTGCACGGAGCTAACCAAGCGGTTCGGGGCAACGGTGGCAGTAGACCGGCTGGACCTGCGTGTCGGTGCCGGCCAGGTCTACGGCTTCCTCGGGCCCAACGGAGCGGGGAAGACAACCATGATCCGGATGCTCCTCGGGCTGATCGCGCCGACCGGCGGTGCGATCGAGCTGCTCGGCGGGCGGCTGCCCGACCCCAGGCTCACGGCACGGACAGGCTCGATGATCGAGGAGCCCGCGTTCTATCCATGGCTCACCGGGCGCCAGAACCTGCAGGTCCTCGCCGCGACCAGCGGCGGCGTCCCGGCTCCGGAGATCGGCCGGGTGCTCAGCCTGGCCGGCCTGAGCAGCGCCGCGGCCAGGAAGGTCAGGGCGTACTCGCAGGGTATGCGGCAGCGGCTTGGCCTAGCGGCCGCCATGCTCGGCCGGCCGCCACTGCTGATCCTCGATGAGCCGACGAACGGTCTCGACCCGTCGGGAATCAGGGACATCCGCAAGCTGCTGCGCGAGCTCGCCGGCGACGGGACAACCGTCTTCCTGTCCAGTCACCTCCTGGCCGAGGTGGAGCAGGTTTGCGACCGGGTCGCGGTCATCGTCCGTGGCCGGATGGTTGATGAAGGACCGCCGGCCGAGCTCGGCGCGATCAGGCGGCAGGTCAAGGTCGTGGTCAACCCCTCCGACGCAGGCAACGCAGCCCGGCTGCTTGACCGCTGGCCGACAGAGCGCCAAGCCGACGGCGCCCGCCATGAGCTCCTCGTACACCACGACAGCGGCAGGGACGTGAACGCCGCGCTGGTCGCCGGCGGGATCATCGCCGAGTCGGTGGTCGTCGAGCAGCCGCGGCTGGAAGACAGGTTCCTCGAGCTCACCAAGCCAACCGCATCGGCCAATGAGGAGAACCATGATGATCTCGCTGCTGCGGGCTGAGTTCCGCAAGCTGGCCAGGCCGCTGGTCTGGGGCTCTGGCCTGGCCGTCACGGGCTTCTGCGTGCTGATCACCTGGGGTGCGGCGAACAACGCCAGGGGCGGGCTGGCGAGCCCGCGGATTCCGGATGTCTGCGACCAAGCGGCGACCGCCCAATGCCGCCACGTGATCGCCCAGGCCCACGCGGCGGCCAGGGCTGCCGCTGCCGCCACGAGCACGCTAGCCCAGCCAGGCGAGATCGGCCACGTCGCCGCCGGGATGCTCGCTTCGCTGCCTGGTCTGCTGCTGATCGCGCTGGTCGCGGGCGGTCACTGGGGCGGTGAATGGGGGCTGCGCACGATCAGGCAGCTGCTCAGCAGGCAAGGCCACCGCGGCCTGGTGCTGACCGTGAAGTGGCTCACGATCTGGTCCGCCGGGGGTGCGACGATGCTCAGCTGCTGGGCCGTCCTGGCGCTGGCCGGGCCGCTCATCGCCGCCGGCGCGGGACTTCCCGCCGCGCACGGCGGCCCATGGGCGGGGCTGGGCTCGTCGGCCGCTGCGGTAGGGCGCGCGGCGCTGGTGCTCGGCCTGTTCGCTGCTGTGGCCACTGCGGCAGGGACAGTCGGGCGTGGTCAGCTGGCCACGACGGCGATCACGGCCGGTGTGTTCGTACTGGCCTTGCTGCTGGCGGGCATCGCCAGCGTGGGACGGCTCTCCCCCGCGTCGTTCGTCCAGGCGTGGATGAGCTTCCCGGCCAACGGATATTTGCCGACCAACTTCTGGAGCAGGTTCACCGGCAGCGGCCAGCACATCGGCCAGCTCGCCGGGCTGGCCTGGATGGCCGTCACCGCGGCGATCGCGGGCCTCCTCGCTCGCTGGCGATTCGCAGCGGACGTGACCGTATGAGCCGCCCGCACGGCACGACCCGTCGGCCGCGGCCAGCGCACGAGGTGGCCGCCGGACCGGCGACGTATCGTCAGGGCATGCTCCATGCCCTGGCCTGGCGGTTGCCGCCGGCCACCGTCGACCGCCTGATCACGGCTGGCCTCGCAGCCTGGGCGCTCTTCGACGTGCCGTGGTGGTGGCGACCGCCCGGTCACGGTGGGTCGAATCTGGCCATCGCCGGCCTCGTCGCGCTCGCCGCCATGCAATCGGCCCCGTTCTTGTGGCGGCGCCAGCAGCCGGCCATCGTGCTCGGCGTGACCGCGGCTGCGCTCATCGTGAAGTTCGCGACGCACCTGAACCTGTGGTCGGCGAGCGCCGCGGTCCTCACCGCCGCCTACGGGTTCGGGGCCTACGGCAGCCGGCCACTCAGGCTGACAGCACGCGTGCTGGTGGCGGTGGCCGTGCTTGCCGCGATCCTCAGCCTGCAGGCCACCGGCGGCGACCATACGGTGGCCATCGCATGCGCACTGTTCGCTACCGCGTTGGCCGTGGGTGAGATCACTGCGGCGCACCGTGACCTTGTCACCAGCATGGCCAGGCAGTATGACGACCAACAGCGGGCCAGCCTGGCTCGCGAGGTACATGACGTGGTCGCCCACCAGCTCAGCGCCATCGCGGTGCAGGCTGGTGCGGCCAGACTTGCCGCCGCCGGCGACCCGCAGGCCGCCGTGACCGCGATTGCCGCGATCGAGCGGGGAGCGCGAGCAGGTCTGGACGAGCTCAACGTCCTCGTCCGCCAAATTCGGCAGGCCGGCCAGCACGACGCCGACAGCCGGGGTGGCGAGCGGCTGGGCCCGCAGCCACGGCTGCACGATGTACCTGGCCTGATCGAGCGGGCCAGGCGGGCCGGCCTGCGCGCCGAGCTCAAGGTTGACGGCGAGACCAGGCCGCTGACCGACGCGATCGAGCTGGCCGGCTACCGCGTCGTGCAGGAAGGCCTGACCAATGCGATCCGGCACGCGGCTGGCGCGACGGCGACGGTGCGGCTGTGCTACAGCGGGACCGGAGTCCTGATCGAGGTGGCCGACGAAGGAAGCGCCGGCCCGGGCGGGCAATCTGACGGGAGCATCCTGGTCGGCGAAGGCGGCGGTGCCGACCTCGCCGACGCCGCTTGCCGAGGCGCGGGCGCCGGGCCTGGCGGGGGTGCCGGGCTGGCCGGGCTCCGCGAGCGCGCCAGGCTGCTCGGCGGCCAGTTCGAGGCGGGACGGTGCCAGCAGGGCTTTGTGATCAGGGCGTTCCTTCCGAGCCCGGCGTGACCATCGCGATCCTGATCGCCGACGACCAGCCGCTGGTACGCGCCGGGGTGGCCCAGTTGATTGGCACCCAGCCCGATTTCGAGCTCGTCGGCGAGGCGGCCGACGGACTGCAGGCGGCCAGCAGCGCCGCGGTGCTCAGGCCCGACGTCGTGGTCATGGATGTGCGGATGCCCGAACTAGACGGGGTCGAGGCCACCAAGCTGGTCGTCGCGCTGAGGCCAGACCCGCCGCGGGTCCTGCTGCTTACCACCTTCGATCTGGACGAATACGTCTTCGGGGGCCTGGCGGCCGGGGCGAGCGGCTTCCTGCTCAAGCACGCGCCGCCGGAGGAGATCGTGCTCGCGATCCGTGCGGCCGCGGCTGGCGACGCTCTCGTCTCCCCCGCCCCGATGCGGCGGCTGGTCGAGCACTTCGTCCGCGGCCGTCCCGTGGCAGCCCCGGACCTCAGCCAGCTCACCGGCCGGGAGCGCGAGGTGCTGGGGTTGCTGGTCCGCGGACTGTCCAACGCCGACATTGCCCGGACGCTGGTGATCGGCGATGCGACCGCGAAGACCCATGTGAGCAGGATCCTGACCAAGCTCAGACTGCGCGACCGGGCGCAAGCGGTGGTCTACGGCTACGAGACCGGCCTGATCCGCCCGGGCGACGGCGACCTGCCCGGCCCGCCGCCCCGCTAGGCCACGTCGGTCAGGCGTCCTCGGCGGGCATCACCCGCGCCGCGGCCAGGGCCGCGATCGCCGAGCCCCGCGCCCCGGCCATGTCCCGGTCCGGGACCAGCGCGATCGCCGCTGACCGCAACTGCTCCTCGCGCAGCAGGGTGTGCTCGCGCACCTGCTCCACGAACCAGTTGCGGAAGTGCATCGCCGCCTCCACCACCCCGCCGCCGACGAAGTACACGTCGGGGTCGGTGAAGTTGGCCGCGATCGTGAACAGCCGGCCGAGCGCCATCGCCTGCTGCCGGAAGATCTCCAGCGCCAGCGGGTCGCCCTTCTCGCCGTAACCTCGCACCAGCTTCGCGGCCGTGCGGGCCGGGCTGACCTGGCCCAGCTCGTGGTCGGGGAACCTGGTCAGCCAGTACGGCAGCAGGTTCTTCTCGATCCCGGTCAGCGACGCCACGCTCTCCGCGTCGCCGTACAGGCCGCAGTTGCAGGCGGGCACCGGCTGGCCGGGGCCGAGCAGCCCGTCCATCGGGATCCACACGTGGCCGAACTCCCCCGCCATCCCGGCGGCCCCGTGCACCACGCGGCCCGCCTCGACCACGCCGCCGCCGAGCCCAGTGCCCACGATCGCCGCGACCGAGGACCGCCGTGGCGCCTCCTCGGGCCCGAAGTGCACGTGGTGGGCGTACAGTGCGGCCGCGTTCGCGTCGTTGTTGTACAGGACGGGAATCCCGACGCGGGACTCCAGCGCGCCGCGGACATCAAAGCCGCACCAGGCCGGGTCGCCGAAGTTGGTGGCGCCCTGCAGCGCGATGACGCCGTCGGCGCTGACCGGGCCCGGCGTGTCCAGCCCGACCGCGCGAACCTGGGCCCGCGGGATCCCGGTGAGCTCGAGGACCTGCTCCAGCGACCGGGCCAGTGCCTCAATGGCCTTCTCCGGCCCCTCCCGGACGTAGCTCGGGGACTCGGCCATCCGGTCCACGAGGAACCGGCCCTCGTCGTCGAGGACCGTCGCGTTGTTCATCGTTCCGCCGTTGTCGAGGCCGACCACGACCCAGCGGGCGGGAGCTGTCATGCCACGCCTCCTCGAGCGACGGCGCGCGGCCGCCCCGGTTACGGCGCCGCTGGGTCCATTATCGGCCCGGAACGGCAGGCTGGTCACCCTGCCGGACGCTCGCGGCGCGGCGCGCGACGCCGTCGGCGCAGCGCTGCACGAACCCGCGCAGGAACCGCCCGATCAGCCACGCAGTGCCTGGCCTCTTGGCCACGAAGCCCTCCCGCCAGGTGATCGCGGTGCCGCCGTCACGCTCGGTGAGCTCGATGTCGGCCCGGTGGGACCGGATCGGCATCCCGGACAGGGCGCTGTAGCTGAACGACCGTCCCGGCTCGAGCCCGACGATCTCCTCGCGGCTGGACACGGTGCCGGTGCGGAACACCCGGATCGCACCCAGGCTCTCGCCGCCGTCGCGGCCCTCCCGCTCCAGCCGGAACGAGCCGAGCGGTGACCACTCGGGCCAGGTGGCGCCGTCGCGGAGCAGGTCATAGACCGCCCCGGGCGGTGCGGACGACCAGGCCGACACCGAGAACGTGACCCTCTTGCCCATGACACTGCCTCCCGCGCCTTCGATGTACCACTTGGTTCAATGTACCAAATGGTACAGTGGGCGCCCATGACGGTGCCAGCTATTAACGAGGGCCAGCCGACCGGGAGCGAGCCGCGCGCCCGGCTGCTGGCCGCGGCCATCGAGTACCTGCAGACCCGCGGGATCGGCGAGCTCAGCCTGCGCGAGCTGGCCACCGCGATCGGCACCAGCCACCGCATGCTCATCTACCACTTCGGCTCCAAGGAGGGACTGCTGGTCGCGGTGGTGCAAGCGGTCGAGGAGCAGCAGCGCGACTTCCTGGCCCAGCTCGCCTTCGACCCGGCGGTCGGGCCGCGCGAGGCCATCACCGCGATGTGGCAGCACCTGGCCGACACCCGGCTGTGGCCGAGCGAGCGGCTGTTCTTCGAGATCTACGGGCAGGCGCTGCAGGGCCGTCCCGGCACCGCCGGGTTCCTCGACAGCATCGTCGACGACTGGATCGAGATGGTCGCCCAGTACTCGGTCCAGCTCGGCAGCCCTCCGGAGAACGCCAGGGCCGACGCCCGCCTGGGCATCGCCGTGATCCGCGGCCTGCTGCTCGACCTGCTCGCGACCGGTGAC
>CAVUBM010000033.1:0-6206 GCA_963739645.1 uncultured Actinomycetota bacterium | reverse complement strand
GCACCTGAACCGCGGGCTGCTCGACCAGTACTGGACCTGGCTCTCCGGCCTGCTTTCCGGTCACCTTGGCCACTCGCTGGCCAACGGGCAGCCGGTCTGGGGTTACGTCGCGCCCAGGCTCATCAACTCCGCGGTGCTGATGCTGGTCACCGGGGTGACCGGCGCGGTGGTCGGGGTAACCCTGGGCGCGCTGGCCGCATTGCGCAAAGACGGCTGGTTCGACCATGCCAGCGCGGTGACCGCGCTGGCGGTGACCGCGCTGCCCGAGTTCGTGGTCGCCATCGGCCTCATCATCCTGCTGTCGACCGTGGTCAGCCATCTGCTGCCCGCGGTGTCGCTGCTCCCGCCGGGCAGCTACGCGTGGAACGCCCCGCGCCTGCTGATCCTGCCCGTACTCACCCTGGTGATCGTGATCGTGCCGTACATACAGCGGATGATGCGGGCCGCGATGATCGAGGCCCTGGAGTCCGACTACGTGGAAATGGCCCGGCTCAAGGGCGTGCCGATGTGGCGGATCGTGGTCATGCACGCACTGCCCAACGCCACCGCACCGACCATCCAGGTCATCGGACTGAACTTCCTGTACCTGGCGGGCGGGGTGGTCGTGGTGGAATACGTCTTCGCATTCCCTGGCATCGGCCAGGGGCTCGTCTACGCCGTCGATGACCGGGACATCCCGGTGATCCAGTTCATCGTGGTGGTGCTGGCCGCGTTCTACGTGTTCATGAACATCGTGACCGATGTGATCGCGCTGCTGGCCACGCCCCGGCACCGGGTACCTAAGTAGGAGCGGAGGTTCCCGGAATGCAACCCGCTGGTGGCTCGCGGGCCACCGCGCCCGCCCAGCCGCGAGCCGCGAGGATCCGCCGTCACCAGTGGCTGGCCGTGCTGGGCCAGGCGGCACGCACCCCCCGCGGCGCTGCCGGGCTGGGCCTGGCCGGCCTGGTCGTGGCCATCGCCGTCATCGGCCCGGCGCTGGCACCGCACTCGCCGACCGCGCTTCTCACCTTCCCGTACGGGAAGCCGTCCGGGAAGTTCTCGCTCGGCGCTGACTTCCTGGGCCGCGACGTGCTGTCCCGGATGCTGGACGGCGGCTGGCTGTTACTGCTGCTGGCCGCGTGCGCCACGCTGATCGGCGTGGCGGCGGGCGCGACCGCCGGGATCAGCGCCGCCTACCTGCATGGGCGCATCGACGGGGTCATCATGCGGACCGTCAACGTTATCCTGGCCTTTCCCCAGCTGGTGTTCGCGCTGCTGCTGCTCAGCATCCTGGGCCCCCGGCTCTGGCTGATCGTGCTGGCCGTCGGGCTGACCCACGCGCCCGCGGTCGCCCGGGTCCTGCGGTCTGCCACCCTGGACATCGCCGAGCGGGACTACGTCAAAGTGGCCGAGCTGCAGGGCATGCGGTCGGCCGCGGTGATGGCCAAGGAGATCCTGCCCAGCCTGAGCACGCCGCTGATGGTGGAGGCCGGACTACGCCTGACCTACTCGATCATCGTCATGGCCGGGCTGGCGTTCCTGGGGTTCGGCCCGCCGCCGCCCGCCGCCAACTGGGGCACCATGATCAATGAGAACCGCGCCGGGCTGGCCCTGAACCCCTGCGCAGTGATCGTCCCGGCCGCGCTGATCGCCCTGCTCACCATCGGCACGAATATCTTCACCGACGCGATCGGCCGGGTCGCGCTCGGCGTGGACCGCCGGCCCGGGGATGCGGCGGTCGCCGATGGCCTCGGTCTGACCCCGGGCCGGGTGCCGTGACCGCCAGGGGCGCCGCTGGCCGCCCGGCCGACGTCCGGCTGCAAGTCCGCGAACTGGAGATCCGCCAGGGCCGGCATGGGCCCGCGGTGGTCAGCGGGATCTCCTTCGCGGTGCGGCCCGGCGACGTGCTCGGCCTGGTCGGGGAGTCCGGATCGGGGAAGACCACGGTCGCCCTGGCCCTGCTCGGCCATACCCGGCGCGGACTGTCGGTCAGTGCCGGGGAGATCAGCCTGGACGGCGTGGACCTGCTGCGGCTGGCCCCGGGCGAGCTGCGCCGGTTCCGCGGCGCCCGGGTCAGTTACGTGCCGCAGGATCCCGCGGCCGCGCTGAACCCAGCGCTGCGTGTCGGCTACCAGCTACGGGAGGCGCTGCGGGTGCATCCCGGCATCGCCGGCAACCCGCAGGCCCGGGTGCTCGAGGTGATGCGCGAGGCACGCCTGGACGCGACCCCGAGCATGCTGCGGCGCTATCCGCATCAGCTGTCCGGCGGCCAGCAGCAGCGCGTCGCGCTGGCCATGGCCTTCGCCTGCCGGCCGTCGCTCATTGTGCTGGACGAGCCCACCACCGGGCTCGACGTGACGACCCAGCGGCATGTCCTGGACACCATCCAGCGGCTCTGCCGCGGCTACGGGGTGGCGGCCGTGTACGTCAGCCACGACCTGGCCGTGGTCAGTGAGCTCGTCGCCGAGGTGGCCGTCATGTACGCGGGCCGCATCGTGGAGGCGGGTGCCGCCGGGCCGCTGTTCCGCGGGCCGCTGCACCCTTACACCCGCGGTCTGCTCACCGCGGTGCCCAAGCCAGACCGCGCTGAACGACTCACCGGCATACCTGGCCAGCAGCCCTCGCCCGGGCGGCGCGGCCCCGGCTGCACGTTCGCCTCGCGCTGCGATCTCGCCCTCGACGAGTGCCGGGCCGGTGAGCCGGAACCAGTCAGGCAGGACGGCCGCCTGGTGCGCTGCCTGCGGGCGGCGGCGGCGCCGTCCGGCCCGCCCGGCCGCCCGGGGTCCCTGGCGGTGGCCGCCGTCACAGCCGGGCCGGCGACGGCCATGCTGTCGGTGCGCGGCGTCACGGCCCGCTACGGTGGCGCGCCGGTCCTGTCCGGTGTCGACCTGGACGTGCCATCCCAGGCGTGCGTCGCCGTGGTCGGCGAGTCCGGCTCCGGCAAGACGACAATGGCCCGCTGCATCGGCGGGCTGCACCGGGACTGGACGGGCACGGTGACCCTGCGCGGCGTGCCGCTGGCGCAGGCCGCCCGGGCGCGCCCGCGGCCAGTGCTGAAGCAGATCCAGTGCGTCTTCCAGAACCCCTATACCTCGCTCAACCCCCGCAAGACCGTCGGCCAGATCGTGGCCGATCCGCTGCGCCGCTTCCTCGGTGTCCCGCCCAGCGAGCAGACCGAGCGCGTGATCGGCGTTCTGGCCGACGTCGCGCTGGGCGCCGAGTTCCTGCCCCGCTACCCAGACCAGCTGTCCGGCGGGGAGCGGCAGCGGGTCGCGATCGCCCGCGCCCTGGTCGTCGAGCCGGACCTGCTCATCTGCGACGAGGTCACCTCGGCGCTGGACGTGTCGGTGCAGGCGGTCGTCATCGAGTTGCTCCGCGCTGTGCAGGTGCAGCGCCCCCTGGCCATGATCTTCATCACCCATAGCCTGGCCCTGGTGCGCAGCGTGGCCCAGTCGGTCGTCGTGCTGCGCCGCGGAGTGGTAGTCGAGGTCGGGCCCGCCGAGCAGATCCTGGCCCGGCCCAGCAGCCAGTACACCGCCCGCCTGCTGGCCGACGTGCCGAAGCTGAGGACGTAGCGGCTCTGCCGGTGCCGTCCCTTACCGGCAGAGCGGCTCAGGGCCTCGACCGGAATATGCAGCGAGCGCTGCAGCCGGTCTCCGGTGGTGCGGTGGAGGGCGCGGGCCAGCCAGCTGGGCCGGTCACCAGCAGCAAAAGCACCCGGTCGTAGGAGAGCCTTCTTGCGCCTTCTGGCGGATGACCTGGTACGTGTCACCTGACGCGGTCTCGCCCGCGGCCATCCGGCCCGCTGCCCGGCCCAGCGCATTGGCGCGGGAACTGACTGCTTCGGCAGGTTCACCAGCGCCGGGACGTCCACGTCGATGGACTCTGGGCTGTTGGCGGCCACGAGAGATTCCATTCGAATTGCTGCTCGCTGCCGTTGCTGCTCACGGCTTGGTCCAAATCAGTGAGTAGCGCCACAGCAGGTGGCGGCGGTACCGGGCGCCTGGCAGCATCTGCCGGGCCAGGGCATGGATCTCGGCGTGTGTGTGCGGAGGCGGCCACACGACGGGGGAGGGCTGCTCCCAGTAGGTCCTGGCCAGCTTGTATCCCCAGTGAGCGATGACGGCGCCGGCCTCCCAGGGCAGGTCTGCGGGCAACCGGGATCGGGCCAGCCCAACGATAACCAGCCTGCCGCCCGGTGCCAGCAGCTGGCTCATCCGGTCGAGGGCAGCGCGGGCGTCCATATGGTGCAGCGCCGCGACCGAGGTGATCATGCTGAACGTGGCAGGCGCGAAAGGATGGGCGCGGAAGTCGCCGTGTATGAGACCGATCTTCCTGCCGGGGTCCTGGCGGCGTGCCAAGTCCAGGCTCGCTGCGTCTCGGTCGAGGCCGACGACGTGCGGGACCAGGTGGGCCAGCCGCCGGGCCAGCATGCCCTCTCCGCATCCGACGTCCAGGACCCGCTGGCATCCCGGCGGAATGGCCTCCAAGATCAACCGGTGGTAGTGGGTGTTGTGATTCCACTGACCGTGCCGCGTCATGCACGGTGATCCTGCCAGGGGCCAGGCTCGGACGGCAAAAGCAATCTTGACCCGCTGATTAGAAGATCGTTTCGTTCCTTCACCGGATCACCTCGGCCCGATCGATCCGCGCAACGACTACCGGGAGTTCAAGAAGCTGCTCGGCAAAGCGCGACTGCCTCGGGCTCGGCTGCATGATCTCCGTCATATGGCGGCCAGCCTTCTGGTTGCTCAGTGCGTGCCGCCCCGGGTGGTGATGGAGATTCTTGGCCGCACCCAGATCGCGCTGACGATGAATACCTACAGCCATGTGGCGCCGGAGGTCCCTCGGAGGCGGCCGACCGGATGGCCAAGACGCTCTGGCAGGACGATGAGGACCAGGCCGACGAGCCCGAAGCGGCAGAGCCGGAGGGCGGCGAATGAAGGCGGTTGCTGCTCGCGTTGCTGCCCGGCTGCAAGCGCAGGCACCAAGGCAGCCTGGCCGACCGTGCATGACCAGGGAACAAGTTGGTGCGCCGCCAGGGACTCGAACCCCGAACCCGCAGATTAAGAGTCTGCTGCTCTGCCAGTTGAGCTAGCGGCGCGTGGTGCCGAGTCATGCTACGACGTGCCGGGCCGTACAGCAAACCAGCAGAGGGGTGCCGCGTGGTGCTGCGCGCTACCGGGCCGTATTGCGACATCCGAGCAAACATGCGTCCCCGGCGCCGGACAATGGCCAGCTACGCGCCGTGGCGGGTGGATGCGGACCGGGGCCACTCCGCCGGGATGGTACTGGTGCGTATAGAGGTCCGCGCGGATGTTGACTCGTGGCCAGGCTCGGTTGGCACATGAGAGCCCGACGACTGGGCAGCATCGGCCTCCGGTCGATCTGCGATGTACCTCGCGTGGACCATGCACGGACCTGCCCAGTACTCCAGCGACACTTCGTAATCGGGAAGCCCTGGGTCCTATGCCAGGCTGAAGGTGGCGGCCTTGGTCCACTGTCCTGCGGCGGATTGCTGGGTCATCAGGGTGACTGCCGTGGCGTGGCCGTCGATGGGCAGTTGTTCCTGGATGGATTCCTCGGCGCTGTGCAGGTCGTTGAGGGGACGTCCATGGCCAATGGTCAGGTGGGGCACGACGTCGTCGAACTGGCCCTCGAACGGGGGAAACGCGGGGAAGGCCCGGTAGACGCGCTGGGTCAGGGCGCGGAAGGGACCAGGATCACGCGGGGCAAGCCAGAGCACGTCGTCGCCGAACCAGCCCGTATCGTCCAGCCGGAAGCGGAATCGGGTGACGGCCGCGAATAGGTGCTCAAGCTCAGCGAGCACTAGTTCATCGATCCTCCAGGGCGGCATGAACGGGAACAGGACCGTGATGTGGGCCGGGACGCCGAGCGGCGCATTGGCGTCGAGGAGTGCCCGGTGCTGTCCCACGACAGGGTCGGCCTCAGGGACCTCCACGATCAGGCCGCTCTGGGGACGGCCAGCACTTGTCACGGGGGAACCATAAATCCGTCGAAGACCCGGTAGCCATCGGGTCTTGCACCGTGGATCAGGTGGTGAGAGCAGCACCGCTAACACGGGAACAGGCTGAACGCCGACTACGCGCGGTCACGTCAATCACGTGCAGGGGCCATGGCGCCGAGGCGGCGGCCAACTAGAGAACCGCGTCGGCTCCAGGGGCTGGCGATGAGCAGCCCGCGGGGCCGGGCCGGGGACCGCCGGG
>CAVUBM010000032.1:0-50655 GCA_963739645.1 uncultured Actinomycetota bacterium | reverse complement strand
ACATCGCCTGGTACCGGGTGTCAGGCGTCTTCTTCGACCGGGTGCCCAGCGATGCCCAGAACCTGGATCACTACGCTGACCTGACCCACCGGGCGAGAGCCATCGGGGCCCACGTGGTGGCCTTCAACCACGGCGTCCACCCGGTCCAGGACTATGCGGAGATTGCCGACCTCGTCGGCACATTTGAAGGCACCTCGCAGGCCTACATCGACATGGCCGTGCCGCGCTGGGCCAGGTCACGGCAGGCCGAGCAGTTCTTTCACCTGGTGTACTCGGTGCCCCCCGGATTCCTTTGAGGACGCGTTCATGCTCGCGACCCGGCGCCGGGCGGGCTGCGTCTACGTCACCGACAACGGTGGCGACAACCCGTGGGATCGCCTCCCGGACGGCGAGCTCTACCCGCAGGTGCTCTTATCTCCGCGCTGACCCGCGCCCCGGTCAGTGGCAGGGATTGCGCTGCCCGGCGAGGTCGGTGGTGAACAGCGTCCCGTCTATGCCCGCTGCCGCATCGGCCGCGCAGAACTTGGCCAGGTCCTGGGCTGTGTTGCTGCCCCAGTCATCGGTGTACTCGGCGTTCAGGACCGGCTTCCCGGCTCGCACGTACGGTGTCGCCACGATTCCGCACGTGTGATAGAAATTGCACTCCTCGTCGAGCAGGAAATCCGTGGTGGGCTCGAGCGACGCTGAGAATGCGGCGTCGTTATCGCCGTTCTTCTGGCCCCAGGCGAGTCCGAGGCTGTGCGCATAGGCACCGAGCGTTCGGTCGTACCTTATGTTGTCCTGCTCGGTCATGTGAAAGCCGGTCGAGTCTGTGTAGGAGTCGTCGATGTCCGGCTCTACCCCATCGAAACCTTTGGCCGCGCACTGCTGCCGGATCATCGATTCGATGATGCTAACCGCCGATGGCGCATTGATGTTGACGTACTGCTCCGGGTAGTCCGGCACGTTGCTGCCGAGATCGCCAGCCGCTTTCAGCTGTGAATAGTAGGAGGCGCCCGGGTAATAGTTTCCTGCGGCACCAATCTCTATGTAACAGATTACCCTGTCACCCCGGCTATGCAGCGCGCTGACGATGGCAGCGGAATTGTTAATGCCGTCGATGTCGTACACCGTCGGGGCTGGCGCCACACGCCCCGAGACACTCACCGCCCGGTTGCCCATATCACTGGCACTGCCGAGGTTAAGGCTATGATCCAGCTCCCACTGCCACTCCGGGCCGTTGTTCGGGCCGACGTTCCTGGGCTGCCACCACGCCGGGCGGGGCCTGGGCCGGTGCGTCGCCTTGCGGTGCTTACGCGACTTGGCCGAAGGTGAAGGACTCGGGCTGGGCGTGGCGGCGAGCGAGGCCTTGGGCTTCGGCTTGGGCGCGCTGGCCGCATCCGAATGCCCGCTGTGGCCACAGGCGACGGCGAACAGCAAGGCCAGCCCGCAGGCGAGGGCGATCCGCTTCATCACTCGCCTGGGTTTACCACGCCAGGCGCGGCGACCGGGGCGGCCTGGTTCACCGCCGCGGTGACTTTCGTGATCTTGACCGTGCCCGCGTTGAGCAGCGGCCCGGCCTGGCCGAAGTTCCCGTTAGCCACGGACGTGCCCGCCCGCTGGAGGTCGGTCAGCGCGGCCTGGTACGCCTTCACCGCCGCGGGCGGCATCGGGCCCTGCATAGCCGCCTTGGCGTCCACGGCCAGGCGCGTGCCCGCAGCCCGCGCGGTGCTCTGCTTCCCGGCCCGCTCAGCGGCGCTGACCTTGCCAATGTCGTTGGTCACCGCGGCCAGCAGCTGGCCAGGGTGACCAGTAATCCACCGGTCGCCCTTCGTCACCGCGACCACGGACTGGACCGTCGGTTTCCCCGAGCTACCGGAGCCTGCCTTCTGGCCACCGAGGTTGAGGACCACAACGGCGGCGACAGCCGCCACCACGACCACGGCCGGAACCAGGGCGGCCAGCAGCATGTGGTCCCGGGCCCACGACACCCAGGACGCCCACGGCACGCTCGGGATGCGCCGCTGACGTTGCCTGCGCCGCGCTCCCCGGTGCCGGGCGGGACGCCCTGCCGGTGATGTCATCAGCCCTTGCCTCCTTGTCTGCCCACGCGGTCACCGCGGCCCACGCTAGGTGCCCGTGCCCGGGAGGGCCCCCGTCGAGGCCCTCCCGGCGGGCGCCCCTTCAGCTCACCGTCAGGGTGAAGGTCTGCATGGCCGTGCCGACGGAGTTCTTCGCGGTGATCGTCAGGGTGTAGGTCCCGGCCGTGGTCGGGGTTCCGGTCAGGGTCGCGGTCCCATTGCCCTTGTTGGTGTAGGTCAGCCCCCGCACCGTGCCGGAGCGGGTGACGTTCGGCACCGGGGAGCCACTGCTGGTGAACGTGAAGCTGAACGTCTTCCCGTGGGTGGCGGTCGCCGACGAGGCGCTGGTGATCGCCGGGGCGGCGTTCACCGTCAGCGTGAACGACTGGGTTGCCGTCCCACCCGCGTTCGTCGCGGTGATCGTCAGCTGGTACGTGCCGCCCTGGCCCACACCGGGGGTGCCCAGGCCAGCGTGGCGGTGCCGTTGCCGTTGTCGACCCAGGCCAGGCCCTGCGGCAGGGCACCGGACTCGGCCAGCGTCGGCGCGGGCGCCCCGGTGGTCTTGACCGTGAAGTTGAACGCCGAGCCGTCGGTGGCCTTGGCGCTGTTCGCGGTCGTGATCGTGGGCTTCGCGCTGACCGTCAGCACGAACGACTGGGTGGTGGTCCCGGCCGAGTTCTTCGCCGTGAAGGTCAGCGGGTAGGTGCCGCCACTGGCCGCCGTCGGCGTGCCGGTCAGCGTGGCCTGCCCGTTGCCCTTGTTGGTGAAGGAGATCCCCGCCGGCAGGGTCCCGCTTCGGGTGATGTTGGTGGTGGTAGTCGTGGGACTGCCCGCCGTGGTGATCGTGAAGGTGAAGCTCGTGCCCGACGACGCCGTGGCCACGGCTGCGCTGGTGAAGGTGGGCACCGCCACCCTGGTCCCGGCCGGGTTGACGGTCAGGGCGATCGTCTGGCTGGTGGAGCCGCCGCCGTTGGTGGCGGTGATCGTCACCGGGTAGGTCCCGGCGGCGACTGTGGTGTCGCCGGCCAGCGAGCCGGTGCCGTTGCCGTTGTCCGAGAAGCTCAGCCCGGCGGGCAGGCTCCCGGCGCTGAGCGTGGCCGTCGGGAAGCCGGTGGTGTTGACCGTGAAGGTGAACGCCGTGCCCGCGGTCTCCGTCAGCGTGGCAGCGCTGGTGAAGGCGGGCGCGTTGTTGACCGTCAGGACGAAGGCCTGGCTCGTCGTTCCGGTCGAGTTCTTCGCGGTGAACGTGATCGGGAACGAGCCCTTGGCCGTCGCGGCTGGCGTGCCGGACAGGGTGGCGGTCCCGTCGGAGTTGGCGGTGAACGTGATGCCGGCGGGCAGCGTACCGGCTCGGGTCACCGTGGGCGTCGGCGTGCCCGAGGTGGTGACCTTGAAGCTGAACGCCGTGCCCGAGGTGGCCGTGGCCGAGTTCGCGCTGGTGATGGCCAGCCCGCTGTTCACGGTGAGGACCAGGGTCTGGGTCGCCGTGCCCACCGAGTTGCTGGCCGTGACCGTCAGCGTGTAGGTGCCCTGGCTGCCCGCTGGCGGCGTGCCAGCCAGGGTGGCGGTCCCGTCCCCGTTGTCCTTGAACGTGACCCCGGACGGCAGCGCCGGGCTGCTCGTGGCCGAGAGGTTCGCGTTCGGGAAGGCGGTGGTGAGCACCGGGAACGTCCCGGCCGTGCCCACGGCGAACGTGGTCGAGCCGGCGCTGGTGATGACCGGGGCCGCGTTGGCCGGGTTGACCGTGAGCGTGAAGCTCTGCGTGGCCGGGCTGCCGACCCCGTTCGACGCGGTGATCGTGAACGGGTAGGTGCCGCGCGTGCCCGAGGCCGGGGTGCCGGCCAGGGTGGCCGTGCCGTCGCCGCTGTCGGTGAACGTCACGCCGGCGGGCAGGTTCCCGCTCTCGGTGATCTTCGCGATCGGGTTACCGGTGGTGGTCACCGAGAACGTCCCGGCCGTGCCCACCACGAACGTCGGGTCAGGGTCGCTGGTGATCGTCGGGGCCACCGGGGCCTTGTTGACCGTCAGGGTGAAGGTCTGCGACGCGTCCGGGCTGACCCCGTTCGATGCGTTGATCGTGATCTGGTAGGGGCTCGTGTCCGCGGTCCCAGTCGCCGGGGTGCCGCTCAGCGTGGCCGTGCCGTCACCGTTGTCGGTGAACGTCACACCCGTGGGCAGGGCCCCGGATTCTGTGATGGTCGCGGCCGGGGAACCGGTGGTCGCCACCGTGAACGTCCCGGCCGTGCCCTCGGAGAACGTCGCGGCGGCGCCACTGGTGATGCTCGGAGCCTGCTGGACGGTGACCGTCAGCGTCTGCTGGGCCTGGCCGTAGATGTTGCTGGCCGCCAGGTCCATGGCGTACGTGCCGGCCTTCGTCGGCGTGCCGGCCAGGGTGGCCGTGCCGTCGCCGTTGTCGGTGAAGGTCATGCCCTCCGGCACGTTGTCCCAGCCGAAGCTCGGCGCTGGGGAGCCACTGGTCGTGACCTTGAAGCTAAACGACGATCCGACCGTGGCCGTGGCGCTGCTGGCGCTGGTGAAGGCGGGGCCGGTGCCGACCACGACCGTCATGGTCTGGGTCGCGTCGGGGTCGATCCCGTTGCTGGCCGTGATCTGGAGGTTCGTGGACCCGGCGGTGGTCGCCGTGCCCGACAGGGTCGCGGTGCCGTTGCCGTTGTCGGTGAACGTCAGGCCTTCCGGCAGCTGCCCGGTCTCTGTGATCTTCGGCGTGGGCGCACCGGTCGCGGTGATGGTGACGCCACCCGCCTGGTTCTGGGTGAAGTCGGCGGCCGGGATGGTCAGCGTCGGGGCGGCGGCCGCGTTCACCGTGATCGTGAGCACCAGCGTGGCCGTGCTGCCCGACACGTTGGTCGCCGAGATCGACACCGCGTAGGTGCCTGCCGAGCCGTCAGCGGGCGTGCCCGTGATCGTGCCCGTGCCATCCTTGTTGTCGGTGAACGACATGCCGGTCGGCAGCGTGCCGGACTCGGTCAGGCTCGGCGCAGGGCAGCCGGTGGTGGTGATGTTGTAGGTGCCGGCCACGCCGGTCGGTGAACGTGACCGTGCTGGGGCTGGTGATGGTCGGCGCCTCGGCGTCGGTCAGCGTGAACGTCTGGCTGACCGCACCGTTGGCGTTGGTGGCCGTGATCGTGACCGGGAAGCTGCCCCGGTGCTGGATGCGGCCGTGCCCGCGATCGTGGCGGTGCCGTTGCCGTTGTCGGTGAAGGTGATCCCGGTCGGCAGCGCGCCGGTCTCGGTGAGCGTCGCGGTCGGCTCGCCGGTGGTGGTCACCGTAAAGCTGAACGGCGCGCCCACGATCGAGGTCGCCGACGAGGCGCTGGTGATGGTGGGAGCGACGTTCTCGTTCAGCGTCTCGCTCGCCCCGGTGCCCAGGTCCACCCAGTCAGACAGGTCGCCACCGTAGGCCTGGCCGAACGCCCCGTTGCCGTTGACCGTGGTGCCCGACGGGGCGGTAATCGGGATGTTGACCTCGGCGCCGTTGTTGGCGACGGTGACCACGCCGTTGGTCTCACTGGCGGTGTAGTTCCCGCCCTGCTCGGCCTTGGCCCAGGCGCTCTGCTGCTGCAGCACGTGCGCCTCGTCGACGTCGGTCATCAAGATGAACGGAGCCGTGGACCAGGTCTGGTACAGGTTCTGCATGTAGCTGAGCGTGGTCAGCAGCGTGTAACCGTCGGACGGGTGATTGGGGTCGGCCATCAGGTTGGGCTGATGGGCGTAGTTGACCCGGGGGTCGTTGTTGAGATGTGGCCCAGCATGATCCGGGACTCGACGCGAGGATGTCGTCCTCCGTGCGCCGGCGTGGTACGGCAGGTCGTGGAGGAGGTGCGGAGCAGCGGCCGGTCTCGTCCGGGAAGGCCAGGTTGCCGACCGAGTCACCCGCGGCCACGTACAGCGTGTTGTACTCGCTGATCTCGTCGGGCCAGTTGGCTGCGTTGTAGTAGATGTTGCTCGGGTACGCGGCGCGCCCAGCGCATTCCCGATGGAGTACTGCGTGGGCTGGCGGGAGCCGTCCTGGGCGAAGGTCGTGATGCCCGCACCGGTGAATGCCGCCGTCATGTTGGGGTTCTCCAGCCCGGAGTGCTCGCCGGTCACCACGGCCGCCGGGTCGTAGTCGGTCAGGCCGTTGGCCGCGGCGAACGCCTGGTCCATGCCGATCTCCTGGTCGATCGAGGATCGGGCTGGGTGCTCGTGGCCGGATCCCAGCTGCCCGCGGCGCTGGAGCAGTCGATGCCGGGGTTGGTAGGCCGACGGGAATCCGAGGACCCGACCCTGGTGCCGCCGCCCGGCGTGAGCCGTCGTCGGTGAAGCTGTACGTGGTGGCGGCGTGGCGCTGGGGTCCTCGGCGACGTGCCCGACCAGCCCGAAGGCGGTACGATCCCTGGGTCCCCGGTAGACGTTGTAGCCCCAGTCGCCGGTCCCGCCGCCGAACTTGGCCTCAAGCTGCGAGCGCGGCCGGGGGGTCGCCGTCCGTGGCCGGTGCCGTTGGTGGCCTCGGGCCAGGTCAGCGTGGCCGATCCGTTGGCCCCGACCGTCACGGTCTGGACCGCGTG
The DNA here is from genome assembly GCA_963739645.1 of uncultured Actinomycetota bacterium. GTDB lineage: Bacteria > Actinomycetota > Actinomycetes > Streptosporangiales > Streptosporangiaceae > JASHPR01. Next base: position 44,027 of record CAVUBM010000032.1, on the reverse strand, counting down.
GACGGCTCGGACTCCCCGTAGGCGGTAGCCGCGGTGATCTCATAGTCGCAGCTACCTGCGGCGAGGCTGCCGGGGTCGAGTGCCGGCCGTCGCCGAGGTGAGGGTCTGGGGCGACCAGACGCTGCAGCCGAGGAACTGGTGCGACCAGGTGTGCGTGATCCAGTTGAAGTCGGCCTGGTTCTTGAGCAGCTCATTGACGAACGCCTGGTCGTTGGGGTAACCGTGTCCACGACCTGGCCGGGATCGGTGTAGGTGCCGCTCGGGTCGGTGACACTGCCGGTGCAATTGGCGCTGGACTCGGCGTCGGCGGTCGGGGCGGTGCACGCACCAATCGCGTTAAAGGCCAGGTTCAGCTTGATCCCGGTCTGCTGCTCCCAGTCGACCACGTAGTCCACGTCGGCCGCGGTCATCTGCGTGTCGGCCGGAATGCCCGGGGCGGATCCCGCGGTCGCGTTTTGCACCGAGGCCGGGCAGTTGTAGTCCGGCGGATCGGTCGACGCCGGGGTGCACTGGTACTGCTGGCTCCACTCGTTGTCGGCGATGAAGAGATCGTCGATGTCCTGGCCGAAGTAGTTACGGAATAGACCCAGGTGGGTGTCCTGCGTCACCCAGTTGATCAGCTCAGGCGCCAGTAGCAGCCACTGCAGCTGGTTGGCGTTGTAGTTGAAGTTCAGCGCCAGTTCCGACACGCCGGCTTGCGGGTCGTTGGAGGTGGCGTCGGTCGGGTGCTGGTACACCCCGGCCATGGGCTGGCCGGCGGCATTGGTCAGGAACGGCGTGTAGGGCGCCCCGGCGTTCACGGTGGCCGCGTAGCCGAAGCTGCCGTTGTCGAACGGGATCGGGCCCTTGAGCTCGGGGAAGGCGGCCAGCCCGGCCGCGGTCAGCGTGTCCGTGGTCCCGTCGAGAGGCCCGGAGACCCCATTGAAGGTAACGCCCAGGTTCGGGTTCGGGAACATGTACCCGTCGACCTGGCGCACGCCGAACGTGGACTCGTAGGTGTCCAGCGCGGTGAACTGCCCGGCGGCGTAATCGGTGGGGGAGTCGGCGATGACCACGCCGTTGTAGTTGCCGGTGCTGCCACTGGACAGCGCAGGCAGCGTCACCGGCTCGCTGGCGAGGTGCCCGAGCGGTGACCTCGTCGAAGGCGACACCCTCGTTGCTCAGCGCGGACGCCCACGCCGACGTGGTGGGGTCGGTCGACCCCTCACCGATCAGCAGGACCTTCAGGTTCAGGGTCTGCGGCGTGGTGGCCGCCGCGGCTGCGCCGGCTCCGGCCGTCGCGGCGAGACCACCGAACGCCAGCACCGTGGCCAGGCAAGCAGCGACCCGCTTCGTTACCCAGCGCCCGTGTCCTGTCACCGAACTCCCGCCCCATCCGGGAAAGCGCACGCACGGCACGATCCCCAAATAAAAATGTCCGGAAATATACAAAACACGTAGTCCCAAGCGCAGGCGTATCAACCTACGTCCGGGACTATGCGTAGATGTGACGTCCGACCCGGCATGCGGGATTACGTCCCAACAAGAAAACTTGGTCACACCAGCCACAGCTGAGTTCGTCTCAGGATGCGACGGCGCTCCCCGGCGGCCCCCTTCTCATTGCGGCCCGACCACCGTTGACGGACGATGAAGCCCAAAGGGTAGGCGGAAGGCCTGCCCACAATCGGCAGGAGGCAATGATGGCCCGTCGTGACGTCGAATTCAGCGCCGATAGCGTAACCCTGCGGGGCTGGTTCTACCCCGGTGAGGGCGCGCCCGGCCCGGCCGCGACGGTGGTGATGGCGCACGGCTTCTCCGCGGTGAAGGAGATGTACCTCGATGCCTTCGCCGAGGTGTTCTCGGCGGCCGGGCTGAACGCGCTGGTGTTCGACAACCGGAACTTCGGTGCCAGCGACGGCGAGCCCCGGCAGGAAATCGACCCGTGGGAGCAGGTCCGCGACTACCGGCATGCGATCACCTACGCCGGCACCCTCGACGAGGTCGACGCCGCCCGGATCGGGGTCTGGGGCACCAGCTACTCCGGCGGGCACGTGCTGGTCGTGGGCGCCATCGACCGGCGGGTCAAGGCGGTCGTCTGCCAGGTCCCCCTGATCAGCGGGCGTGACAACGTGCACGCGCTGGTGCGGTCGGACTTCCGCGCCGGGTTCAGGGAGATGTTCGACGCCGACCGCCTGGCCCGGTTCGAGGGCGCGGCCCCGCAGATGGTGCCGGTGGTCGCCGAGGACCCGCTGGCGCCCTCCGCGCTGCCGACCCCGGATTCCTGGCAGTGGTTCACCGAGACCGGAGCGACCCGCGCGCCGTCCTGGCGCAACGAGGTCACGCTGCGCACGGCCGAGATGCTCGGCGAGTACGAGCCCGGCGTCTACCTGCCCTGGATCAGCCCGACCCCGCTGCTGATGCTGGTGGCCAGGGAGGATCACCTCACACCGGCCGAGTTCGCGATCTCCGCCTTCCAGCGCGCGAACGAGCCGCGCAAGCTGGTGATCTTGCCGGGCGGTCACTTCGACGCCTACGTCAAGGGTTTCGAGGCGTCCTCGGGCGCTGCCCGGGACTTCCTCGTCGAGCATCTCGGACCCTGACCCGGGTGCCGAGGTCAGCCGGACAGGCGGTGAGCATTCACGTGGCTCACCTGTACCGCGCCTGACGCCCGAATCCGCCAGGCCGTCAGGCGCCTGCGACGCGGGAGTACGCCACCCGGTCCGCCCCGGCCCGGCGCGTTGCTGCCGCCGATTCGGCGTGGCTCAGCTGCCGCGCCGCGGCGGCGGGGGTGACGGTCGAGCGCGACTTCGAACGGCCGTAGTCGTCGTACCGGGCCTGCGACCGATCTCTCACGGTCTCGTTGGCCAGGCTGAAGTCCTGCTCGTCGACATACCCGCCCGACCTGGTTCTTGGCGTCGGCGAACACGGTCGACCCGCTGCCCTGGCCCACGCGAAGTTGCGGACGGTCTCGCTCGCCGACCCGGGGCAGCCTTACCCGCACCGGCCTCAGCCGACCCAGCCGCAGGGGTCACCCCGGTCCTGGCCGGCCCGGGCAGGATCTAGCTGTTGTTGGTGAACGGGATGTTCCGGCCGCCGATCGTGCCGACGATTCCGGTCGGCGTGACCTTGAGGCTCTGAATCTTCAGCCCCAGCGGCAGCGACGGCAGCGTGATCGACATGTCGCTGACCGCGCCCAGCAGGTCGCCAGGCAGCCCGCTGCTGGAGACCAGGTGAATGTTGAGCTTGTTATTGCCTGGCGTCGTAACCCGCCAGGTCGCGGACCCGCTGGCGATCACCAGGTCCAGCGTGGCCTTCACCTCGTTGGGGCCAGCGCCGGACAGCTTCAGGCCCGCGCCGGCCAGGTCGCCCAGGCCGCCTGCCTGCGCACTCATCGCGTTCGACAGTGCGGCAAAGGTAATGGTCGCGATCCCGGTGAGGTGGTCGATCGTGCCACTGTTGAATGAGGAGTTCAGGTGCACCCCGGTCATCGTGGCGTTAATGGACGAGATGGTTATCGGGCCCTCTTTGACGTCGGTGGAGCTGAGCTTGACGTTCTGGAGGTCGTGGCCGATGACCTGGGTCAGGAAAGGGAAACCCTCGATCGTCACGTCCGGCTTCTTGGGGAATCCCTGCTGCTGAATCTGTGACGCCATCTGGCCTTCGGCGTAGGCCTTGGCGGCGAAATCCACGCCGATCAGGATGGCCAGCAGGACGACCACGATGATGATGGTCCACCGCAGCGGATGCCGGCGGCGCTGGCGAGTTTGGTCGTATCCGGAGTAGTCGGTCACGGCAGTTTCCCCACGTCGACGGCCTGCAACTGGCCGGATCCGTTGTTGCTTACCAGCAGCGTCTTCCCGCCCGGCTCCATCCCGAATTCGCGCGGTATCTTACCGGTCGGGATAAAGCCGACCAGTGCGCCGTGGCCGCCCTGCAGCGCCTGCTGGGTGTTGACCAGCGCAAGGTTGTCGGCCCCCTTGACGCCGTTGATGTTCGAGTCGGCGATCATGATCTCGTTGCCGCCCTTGACGAAGGTCAGGCCGATCGGGGTCTGGCCCAGGTTGACCTTGGCGATGAGCGATTGCGACGGTTTTGAGAGCAGCTTATCGGCGGAGAAGGCCACGAGCGCGTTGCTATCGCGATCGGTGACCCATATGTCCTTACCGTCCCCGGAGACCGCGACCCGCGCCGGGCCGCAGCCGGCCGCGGCCGTGGTCTGCACCGCGTTCTTCGGGTCTTTCTCGGCCCGGCTCATGCTGAGCACCTCCAGCTTTCCGGCCGGGTTCTGGATGGCCACATACAGCCACTTGCCGTCGGGCGACTGCGCGACCCCGACCGGCTGCGCCCCTTCCCCGAAGGGAACCATGCCCACGAAACCGGACTGGCCGAACCCGTGGGCGAGGGACGCCTGCAGGTTGAACACGGCCATCTCGGAGCTGTACTGCAGCGTGACGAACGCGAACCGGTCATCGGGGGAGATCGACACCTCGACCGCTCCCTTGCCGCCCGGGCTGGTGAGGGTGCCGAGCATCGCACTGCTGCTGCCCTGCTCGGCCTGGGCCACGTCGATCACGTAGGCGCCGCTGTTCGCCGCGGCCAGAGCGTATTTGCCGTTGTGGGTGATCGCGATGCCCTTCTTGGCGCCCGTCGCCTGGATCGACGTGACCTGGGTGGGCGTCAGCGAGCCGTGGTTGGTGTTGAGGACCACCACATGGTTGCCGATCGGGACGAACGAGAACTTGCCGTCGGAGGTGACCGCGACACCGAACGGCGTGCCGCCCAGGGTCACGCTCTGGCTGCGGACGTGAGTGAGCGGCTTCGCCGTGGCGACCGCGGTGCTGCACACGGGCGGCTGCACGGCCGCGACCGGCGCTGCCGCCGCCCCCGCCACCTCCCCCACCGCCGCTTCCGCCACTACCGCCACGCAGCAAGACGAAGGCACCGATCACCACGAGGACCACGATGGCAGCGGCAGCGGCCAGGACGCCGCGGCCGCGGTACCACGGACGCCGGGGCCCGTCGCCCCGCACCGGGGCGTACATCCCCTGACCGGGCTGGCCGGACGGGCCCGGCTCGGTCAGGCCCGGCCGGGTCGGCCGGGCCGCAGGCACGCGCGCCGCCTGGGTCGCCGGGCCCGCGTCCGAGTCCGGGCGCGAGGAAGATCCGGACTGCGGCTGGCTCTGTGCCGCAGGGTAACCTCCGGCGTGCATCGGCCCGGCCGATCCGGGCGGCTCGTCATGGGCCGCCGCGGTATCCCCCGCTCTTACGGGTCCGGACGGCGCGGCGGGCGCTGGAGGCACGGAAGGCTGCGACGTGGGCATGGCGATCTGGGTCGCCGCCCGCGGCGGGTGCGGCCGGGACTCGGGCTCGACCGGCCGCAGCCCGAACGTGCCGCGCAGCGCCGCAGCGAACTCCCCGCAGGTCGCGTACCTGTCGTCCGGCGACTTGGCCATCGCCTTGGCCATGACCTGGTCTATCGCCGGGGGCAGGCCGGCCCGGCTCGTGGTCAGCGGCGGTGGCGGGGTGGACAGCTGGGCGAACATCACCGCCAGCCCCCCGTCCCGCCGGAACGGCGGCGCGCCGGCGAGCATCTCGAAGGCCGCGCAGGCGAGCGCGTACAGGTCGGTTCGCCCGTCGACGGGACGGCCCTCGATCTGCTCGGGCGCGACATAGTCGAGGGTGCCGAGGAACTGACCCTGTGAGGTCAGGCCGGTCTGGGACAGCGACTGCTTGCTGAGCCCGAAGTCAGACAGATACACGTGTTCGTGGCGATCGCCGCCTACGCTCTCGTCGAGCAGCATGTTGGCCGGCTTCACGTCCCGGTGCACCAGCCCGTGGGCGTGGGCCGCATCCAGCGCGGACGCCACCTGGGAGATGATCTCGGTGGCCCGCGCCGGAGGCAGCGGGCCGGTGGCGTCAAGCAGGGTGCGAACGTCGCGCCCTTGCACGAAGCGCATGGCGATGAACAGCACGCCGCTCGCCTCGCCCGCCTCGAACACCGGGATGATGTTGGGGTGGTCGACCGCGGCCGCGGCCCTCGACTCGCGGATGAACCGCTGCCGGAACGCATCGTCCTGGGCCAGCCCGGGCGCCATGATCTTCAGCGCCACGTGCCGGTCCAGGCGGGAGTCGTGCGCCCGGTAGACGACCGCCATCCCGCCCCGGCCGATCTGCTCGGCCAGCCGGTAGCCAGCTACCTGCGAGCCGACCTGGAACTCGCCGGATGCCGAGGGTGGAACCTCGTCGCTCACCACGCCTCCAGCGCTTGCTTGCCCGCCCAGTCCTGCATGCGCACTCGCGGCGGCAACCGTCAGCTACGAGATCGCCATTGGAAAGTCACATAGTCGCCCCGTGCGGTCCAAGTATCACGGGTTGACTGCCGCCGGATCAACCAGGCTGCCGTGTCGGCCGTGTCGAGAACCACGGAGCCAAGAAACCAGCCGTGGATCTTGGCGCTAACCCGACCGTATCCGAATCCGGCTCAGCCAAACACCACGAGTTGCCGCCGGCATGCATTTTGGGTAGATGATCTATGGGGCAACTAGTTACGAACCGGGCAGGAGAGCCCCGGAAGATTCTTCTTTGCGGTAGCTCGCTCTAGAGTTGACAGATGACGACCGAGCGCGGGGTCTCGCCAAATGGGCCGGCAATTGTTGTCCGGACCCAGGGATCTGACCGCAGCCTGCAGGCTGGACCTGCCTACAGTATCGGCCGCAACCCGGAATCGGACATTGTCGTTGACGAGTCCCGGGTGTCGTGGCGTCACGCGGTGCTCCGGCTTGAGGGCACTACCTGGCTGCTTGAGGATGTCGGCAGCACCAACGGGATCTTCATGGGCGCGGAGCGGGTGGAGCGCGTGGAGATCACGGCCGACTGCGTGGTGCGGCTCGGCCACCCGGACGACGGACAGCGAATGTGGTGCTCGGTGCAGGCGCCGCCGGAGCCCGCTGGGCACCCGCCGACCACCGCTGTCCCGGTTGGACCGCCGCCGACATCGGTGAATCCCCAGCCGCCGGCGCCGCCAGCTCGCCCGGCCCCACCGCCAGCTCGCCCGGCTCCGCCGCCTGCTCCCCCGGCCCCGTCCCCTGCTGGGGTGGGCCGGGGCTACGACGGAGGAGCGGCACCGGGCGCTGGTTACGGCGGAGACGGGGGCCGGGGCGGGTCACCCGGCGCGGGTCCTGGTTACGGCGGAGGCGGGGCGCCCAGAGCGGAGCCCGGTTTCGGCGGAGACGGCGGGGGCGTGACGCGCGCCCCGGGCGAGCTCGTCGGCGCGGGGGTGGGCGCGGGAGCGGCCAGAGCCGCCAGCGCCAGCGCTGGCCAGAGCAGCATCATCCGCCAGCCGAGCGCGGTGATGCGGCTGCCCACCCGGGTGCTGCGGATCGGGCGTGCCAGCGACAACGAGGTCGTGGTCGCCGACCTGAGCGTGTCCCGGTACCACGCCGAGCTGCGCCGGTCCCAGCGCGGCTTCGAGATCGTCGACCTGGAGAGCCACAACGGCACGTTCGTCAACGGCCAGCGGATCTCCGCCGCCCCGGTCACCGAAGCGGACATGATCGGTATCGGCCCTGCCACGTTCCAGCTCGTCGGCGAGGAACTGCAGGAGTTCATCGACACCGGGGACGTCTCGCTGAGCGCGCAGAACCTCACGGTGCGGCTGCCCAGCGGCAAGGTCCTGCTCGACAACGTCAGCTTCCCGCTCGGCGAGCGCTGCCTGCTCGGCGTGATCGGCCCGAGCGGCGCCGGGAAGTCCACACTGCTCGGCGCGCTGACCGGCATCAAGCCGGCCACGCAGGGGTCCGTCCTCTACGACAACCGTGATCTCTACACGCACTACGCGGAACTGCGGCACCGGATCGGGCTGGTCCCGCAGGAGAACATCCTGCACACCCAGCTGACCGCCCGCCGCGCGCTCGGCTATGCCGCGGAGCTGCGGTTCCCGCCGGATACGTCCAAGAGTGAGCGGAAGCGCCGGATCGATGAGGTGCTGGCCGAGCTGTCGCTCAGCAAGCACGCGGAGACCCGGACCGACCGCCTGTCCGGTGGCCAGCAGAAGCGGGTCAACGTCGCGCTTGAGCTGCTGACCAAGCCGTCGCTGCTGTTCCTGGACGAGCCGACCTCGGGCCTGGATCCCGGCCTGGACAAGTCGGTGATGGAGATGATGGCGGGCCTGGCCCACGACGGCCGGACCGTGATCGTGGTCACGCACAGCGTGGCCAACCTGAACCTGTGCGACCGCCTGCTGGTCCTGGTGCCCGGGGGCAAGGTCGCGTTCTTCGGCCCGCCGCAGGACGGCCTGCGCCACTTCGCCAAGCCGGGCTGGGCCGAGGTGTTCCAGTCCTTCGAGACCGAGCCGGACCGGGACTGGGCCGGGGAATTCCGTAAGTCGCGCTACTACGAGATGTACGTCGCCGCGGGGATGGACGTCGGCGCCGCCCAGGCGGCCGCACCCCGGACCGCCCCGGCGCCCGCGCCCAAGACGCGGAACAAGTTCGCGCAGCTGTCCACCCTGTGCCGGCGCTACCTGGCGGTGATCGCCTCAGACCGGGTCTTTCTCGGCTTCCTGGCGGCCATGCCGTTTGTCCTGGGCGCGGTCATACGGGTGATCCCTGCCCCATTGGGGTTGGGCGGCATCAACAACCAGGGCGCATCGTCGTTGCTGCTGATCCTGGTTATCAGTGCGTGTTTCGCCGGGTCCGCCAACGCGGTCAGGGAACTGGTCAAGGAACGGCCGATCTACAGCAGGGAGAGAGCCGCCGGCCTGTCGGCCGGTGCCTATCTGATCTCCAAGCTGGTGATCCTGGGGCTGATCAGCGGGTTGCAGGCCATGCTCATGGTCGCGGTCGGGCTGGTCGGCCGGCCGCTGCCCGCCCACGGGTCGTTCCTGAAGCACCTGCCGCTGGTCGAACTGCTCCTGGCCATCGGCGTGCTGGCCATCGTCTCGATGACCCTGGGCCTGCTCATCTCCGCGGCGGTGAACACCTCGGAGAAGACCATGCCGCTGCTGATCGTCGTGGTGATCTTCCAGGTCGTCATGACCGGCGGCGTGTTCGCGCTGAACGGGCACCCAGGGCTGCAGCAGGTCTCCTGGATCGCGCCGTCCCGCTGGGGCTACGCGGCGGTCGCGTCCACGTCCCGGCTCAACGTGATCCAGTTCCCAGCGGTCCCGAAGGCGCCAGCCAAGACGCATTCGTCCTCGAAGGCCTCAGGGAACGGCCAGTCGTCGGGGAGCCAGCCCTCCCCGGCGGCCAGCACCTCAGCGAAGGCAGGTGCCTCGCCAAAGGCCAGCGCCTCAGGGAAGAAGGGCGCCAACGCGAAGGCCACCCCAACCGCCAAGTCCACCGCCGTGGCGAATACCAGTGCCGCCGCAGCCGGAGGCAGCTCCGCGGCCCAGGGCCTCACCACCGACCCGCTGTGGAAGCACAACGCGCGGACCTGGCTGATCGACATGGCGGCCATGATCCTGCTCGGGATCATCTTCACGCTACTCTCCTGGCAGCGCCTGGTCCGCCTGAGCCCGGGCCGCCGGACGTAACAGCTGGCACCGAGGATCGGTAAACCACGGCTGGGGGCGCGCCGTCTAGTGATGGACGCGGCATAGCACTATGCACGTGGAACCCGTGAGCAAGCCTGGCAGCAAGGAGAACAGCGACAGATGGCAGCCACGCTTGAGCAGATCCTGCTCGCGCCAGAAACCCAGCCCAAGGTGATCGCCGATTGTTTCGTGCTGCTGGACCAAGAGGTCTCAGACAAGTCGGGAGTCTCCGGGACCGCGGTCAAGCTTGCCTACAAGACGGTGAACAAATTCATGCCGGGCCACGTCCGCCACATGGTGAAGGTCCTGCTGCCGGACATGGTCGGCAAGCTTCAGCCGTACTGGACGGGCTTCAGCGCCTCCGGTGGCTCAGAGTTTGGTGATTACCTGGCCAAGCGCGGCGAAGAGGTGTCGCAGGACCTGCTCTCGGTGACCGACGCCCGGGCGGCGGCCTCCGGTCGGCCCATGGTCATCAAGGCCTACAGCAGCGTCCGCGGAGGTGCCGCCCGGCACGTCGGGGCCGCGCTCCCGCGTGTGGGCGACCTGGTGCAGAAGTACGCCGCCTGACCGCCAGCCGGCCATGAAAGCTCGTCTAATGCCTGCCGAGCAGGTCGAAGGGACGGGGGTAGGGGGCGGGGCGGTAGCTCACGAACGCCGGGGGCGTAGCCACCACGCCGCTGCTGCCCGAGAAGATGTTGTCGGCCGGGCCGAGGGCGGTGGCGGCCGCGTTCAGGCTGCCGGGCCGCAGCGCCCCGTCGTTCCAGTGGCCGGTGGCCAGGCGCTGGAGCAGGGCCTGCGCCGCGGTGATCGTCTCCGCCGGGGTGAAGGCGCAGTGCCCGGCCCGGCTGACGAAGATCTGCCGCAGCAGCCGCGAGTTCCCGGCCCGGCCCACGACGCTGGCGTAGGCCTGCTCGTTCTCCGGGACCACCAGGCCGTCGCCGGTGGTGTGCATCGTGAGCACCGGGACCGAGATGCGCCCGTTGAAGCTGATGTTCTGGGCCAGGTACTTCACGGCCGACGGGTCGGCGCTGACCGGCGTCGCCTTCTGCAGTGTGGCCAGGTCGCTGCGCAGGCTCAGGCCCGCGGCCTTATACAGGGCGACGACCTCGGCGAAGTCGGGCGAGTTGGCCAGCTGGGCGAAGTAGTTCACGCCGGTGGTCCAGGACGGGTTGCCGCCGGCCTGCGCCTCGAGTTCGGCCCGGAGCGCGAACACGAACGGGAAGTCGACCTGGGTGTCCCACAGGAGCTGGTTGCCTTCCTGGGCCGCGTAGTCGTTGGCGGCGGGCTCCGGCGACAGCGGGGTGAACCAGCCCGGCGTGTCACCGAGCGCGGCGGCGAGCGCTATCCGGGCCTGGCCCTGCGGGGTCTGCTGCGCCGCGGCGGCCGCCTGGTCGGCGGCGGTCAGGTTGGCCGTGGGGTTGGTGATGTTCACGACCTGCAGCGCCGGGTCGATCAGCTGCTGGAACGCGACCTCCGAGTCGAGCGCCGTGTTCCACGTGGCGACGCCGCCGGCCAGCACGCCGCACATGGGCAGCGCGGCGCTGAAGCGGTTCGGGTAGCTCTGGATCAGGCCCGCCGTGATGATGCCGCCGAGCGAGTGGCCCCAGGCGATGGTCCGGGTGGGGTGGCCGACCTGCTGGCCGAACACGTCCAGGGTGCTGATCTGGTCGGGCAGGGCCTGCTGGATGGCCCAGCCCGTAGTCGCGTAGGACGACCCAGCCAGGGCGTAGCCGTGGCTGAGCAGGTAGGCACCGGTGACCGGGTCGCCGACGTCCTGTGCCGGGTTCGCCGAGCCGGGCGCCACGTACCCGTGGCTGTAGAGGAACAGGGTGCAGTTCCAGTTCGCCGGGACCTGGATCTCGTACGTGGCGCCGTCGGCGAGAGTCCCGGTCAGGGTGCGCGCCGTGGTGGCGCAGGCACCAGAGCCGGAGGAGGCGAGGGCGGGGACCGCCGCGAAACCGCCGGCCGCGAGCACCGCCGCGGCTGCCGCTATGACGGCAAATCGCCTGACTCTCGGCATGATCGCCCTCCAATGGCGTAATGGCACAATTAATGGCTACCTGGTGGACTGTAAACCCGTGCAGGTTATGTGCGCCAGACCTGCAGCCGTCTCAGAGGCGGCCGGCCTCGACAATGCGGCGCAGGAAGCGCCGGGTGCGCTCGTCCTTCGGGTCGGTGAACAGCACGGCCGGCGGCGCATCCTCGACGATCATGCCATCGGCGAGGAAGCAGACCCGGTTGGCGATGTCCCGGGCGAAGCCCATCTCGTGGGTGGCGAGCAGCATGGTCATGCCGCCCGCGGCCAGCTCCCTGATCACGTCGAGGACCTCGCCCACGAGCTCGGGGTCGAGCGCGCTGGTCACCTCGTCGAGCAGCATGATCTGCGGCTGCATGGCCAGAGCGCGGACGATCGCCACGCGCTGCTGCTGGCCGCCGGAGAGCCGGTCCGGGTAGTCGGCCTCCCGGTCCGCCAGGCCGAACCGGTCCAGCAGCGCGCGGGCCTCCTGCTCGGCCTGGGCCCGGGGCACGCCGCGCGCCTTGATCGGCGCCAGCGTGATGTTGCGCAGCACGCTCATGTGCGGGAACAGGTTGAACGACTGGAAGACGATCCCGATGTACTTGCGCACCAGGTTCTGGTTGATCCCCGCGCCCGTGATCTCCTGCCCCCACAGGCTGATCCGCCCGGCGTCGATCGGCTCGAGGAGGTTGAGGCAGCGCAGCAGCGTGGACTTGCCCGAGCCGGACGCGCCGATGAGGCAGATGACCTCGTGCGTGGCCACCGACAGGTCGATGCCCTTGAGCACCTCGTGCTCGCCGAACGACTTGCGCAGGCCCTCGATCCTGATCGCCTCGCCATCGGCGGGCGGGTCGGCGCCGGCGGCGGTCACGTCTGGGCCCCGGCCAGGCGCCGCCGGCGGTCGCGGTCGATCACCCGGTCGGTGAACCGGGCCAGCGGGATGGTCAGGATCAGGAACAGGATCGCGGCCACGGTGTAGCTGGAGTAGTTGAACACGGTGCTGCTGTAGATCTGGGCCGCCTCGTTCGCCTCGATCGCGCCGAGCACCCCGACCAGGGCGGTGTCCTTCTGCAGGCTGATGAAGTCGTTGAGCAGCGGCGGGATGACGTTGCGCACCGCCTGCGGCAGGACCACGTGGCGCAGCGTGGTGGGCTGGGACAGGCCGAGCGAGCGCGCGGCGGCCACCTGACTCTGGTGCACCGAGTTCAGGCCCGCGCGGTAGACCTCGGACACGTACGCCGAGTACGAGAGCACGAGCGCCGCCACCCCGTAGACGGCGGCAGGCTGGGTCGAGACGAACGGGAGGCGGAGCGCGGGCACGCCGAAGCCGATGGCCAGGATGATCAGCAGCAGCGGCACGCCGCGGAAGAAGTCCACGTAGATCATGCTCAGCACCCGGAACGGGAACACCACCGCGCTGGTCGACAGCCGGATCAGGGCGATCACCAGGGCCACGATCAGGATGAGGATCTCGGCCGCGATGAACATCCGGATGTTCAGCCACAGGGCGGCCCCCACCGAGTAGTAGCCCTTGTTCGGGTTGCCGATAAAGGACTGCCACATGTCGGCTGGGTCGAAGAACGTATGCCGGACCTGGGCGCTGCCCGGCGCGAGCAGCAAGACCGCGGCCAGCCCGGCCAGCACGACCAGGGTGCTGGCCGTGGAGATCGCGGTCGCCCGGCGGCCGCCGCCGCTGAGCAGGCGCGGCCCGCGCCCGGTCGACCCGAACGACCCCGGGATGGGGCCGCCGCCCAGGCTCACTGGTTCACCGGGTGCCCGTCGCGGGCCCGGTCAGGGCTTGATCGTCGGGACGGTGAGGTAGATCTGCAGGTACTGCTTCTGCAGGTGCTGCAGCGTCCCGTTGCTCTTCAGCGTGGCGATGGCCTTGTTCACGCAGGTGACCAGCGGGTTGCCCTTGCTGAACAGCAGGCCGTAGTGCTCGCCGGTGCTGGGGAACTGGGCCACCATCTCGGTGCCCGGGATCTCCGACGAGGAGATGAACTGGGCCGTCGGCGTGTCCGTGACCAGCGCGGCGATCTGGTGGGTCTGCAGGGCCTGCTTCACGTCGTTCAGGGTCTGGAACACCTTGGGCTGCGCGGTCGGCTGGATCTGGCTGGTGATGAAGGCCAGGCTGGTGGTCCCGACCTGGTCGCCGTAGACGTAGGTCTTCAGGTCGGCGGGCGAGTGCTTCTTCGCGATCGGCCCGTTCTTCAGCGCCACGAGGGCCTGCTGCACGTCGTAGTAGCTGCTGGAGAACGTTACGGCCGTGGCCCGCTGCGGGGTGTAGGAGATCTCGTTGATGTCGAAGTCGAACTTCTTCGGCCCGGGCGCGTACGAGGCGTTGAACGGCTCGTACGCCCAGACCACCTGGGAGTTCTTGAAACCGAGCTGCTTTGCGATCGCGTAGGTGACGGCGCTCTCGTAGCCCTTGCCGTTCGACGGCTTGTTGTTCTCGAACCACGGCGGGTACACGGGCTTGTCGGTCCCGACGGTGAGCTGGCCCTTCTGGTACAGCTCCTTCTGAATGGCCGCGTTGGAGCAGCTCGCCGTCGTGCTGCCACTGCTGCCGCCCGAGGACGAGCTGCTGGACGCGGAGCTGCCGCAGGCCACGATTCCGGCGCCCACGGCCGCGATCGCGACCGCCGACAACATACGCCGCATCTTCAGTCACCCCCATCGGTGCATGACAGGGGCCGGGCCCCAGTCACCAAGTGACCGGCGAGCCTAGCGTACTCGGGTCACCGTCGCACGGGCCGCCCGCAGCCGGAGCAGGCCGCCGGCGCGTCAGCGCCTGATGTAGATCGGGGTGCCGGGCACCTTGATCAGCGTGTGGAAGAACGTGGCAATGGTGAACGGGATGCGGACGCAGCCGTGCGAGGCCGCGTAGAAGGGAACGCTGGAGTCGTTCTCTCCGTGAATCGCATACTCGGTGCCGATGAAGAAGACGGGGTTGTACATCAGGCCGAGCGGAACGGTCTCCCAGCCTCTGAAGAACGACAGCGCGTGGAAGTTGCCGGTCGGGGTGATCCAGCCGCAGCCCTCCCCGGGCAGGCAGCCGGCGCCGGTGGACACGTGGGTGATCAGCGCGGGCTTGTGGTTGCGGTACAGGACGAGCACCTCGTCGCGCAGGTTCACCTCGATGCGCATGGCGCCGCCATGCGGGACCCACACCCTCGGCTGGTAGCGGGGATGCACCAGCAGGCGCTCGGCGGCCCGGGACACGATGTCCTGGTTCTGGCTGTTGATGATCAGCCCCTGGACCGTCTTGAACGCCCACACCGCCTCGAGGGTGTCCAGCCCGAACTTGCCGTCGACCGCGCCCGGGTAGTACTTGAGCACGGCCAGCCTGTGCTGCAGACGGCGCACGGCCGGGCCGTGCATGCCCAGCTTCAGCAGCGCCTTCGGCGGAACGTACGCCGTCGGCGCTGCCGCGCGCGCCGCCGCTGCGGTACGCGCCGCCGCACCCGGGCTGGCCGCCGCCATGCCCCCGAGGCCGATCGCCGATACCACGGCCGCGGTCAGGACGCCCAGACTGAACAGCCACCGCCGCAATGCTTGACCCATGTCTGCTCCTATTAACTTGCCATGCGCCCTGTATTCCTGGGACGTGCCGACGGCCGTCTCGGTGAACGTCGGGGGTTTACTTTCTAGACGCTTTACCTGGGCCTCCGGTTGCGGCAGCCACCCTCCGCGCGAATGCGCGGTGCCGCGGCGGAATCGGGGACTGAGCCGGAGGCTACCGGGTCAGGGCAGCGAAACCGAGTTCATTCCGCGCCGCGGCCCAGGCGTGTCGCCACCCGCCTGGGCGCGGCCACATTCCGGCGGGTCACAGCCGCCCCGGCCGCTCCCCTGGCGCCGTTCCCCGCGGCGGCCTCCCCGGATGAACCGTCTCTGCAGCCGCCCATCCCGGCGCGTGAAGTCCGCCGGGTTGAACCGCGCCGCCTGCGCGGGCCGTTTGGCGGTGGGAACATCGAACCGGGCCGCTGTTCCGCCCGGGCCGTGGAGAGGTGCGTATACGCCGTGAAGAATGGCTTGCTTATTGGCGCCGGTGCGCTGATCACCGTCGCCGGGATAGTTTTCGGGCTGCAGGGCCTCGGCTACATCGGCGGCAGTTCCATGACGGGCGTCACGTTCTGGGCGGCCGCCGGGCCGGTGATCGCGCTGGCCGGGATCGTGATCATCGCGGTCGGCCTCCGGCACCGCCGCTCGGCCTGACCGCCCGGCCGCGCCCTCCGCCGCGCTTCCGCCCCGGAACGTGCCCGCGGATCATGCCGCACGCGGTAATCGAGATCCGGCCACTCGGCGGGAGAAGACCCTGGCCGTCCGGTCCGTGTCATCAGCACCACGCAAATCAGGACAATTACCTCGACCTGGGGCCCGCACGGCGCCGCCCTGCTGGACCCTAGGGCCGCGCGGCGCCTCCCCGCGCGGCGCCCACGTCATCGCGCTGGACAAGCCGACCGAGCGCGAGCAGACCGAGTGGTACCTGCAGCGCTACATCACGCACCTGCCGGCCGCCGGCGAGATCGTCATGTTCGACCGGTCCTGGTACAACCGGGCCGGCGTCGAGCGGGTGATGGGCTTCTGCGGCCCGGACGAGGTCATGGAGTTCCTCCGCGAGGCCCCCGAGTTCGAGCGGATGCTGGCCCGGGACGGGATCATCCTGATCAAGTTCTGGTTCTCGGTGTCCAGGACCGAGCAGCTGCGGCGGTTCGTGCGCCGGCAGCTGAACCCGGTCAAGCGGTGGAAGCTCAGCCCGATCGACCTGGCCTCGCTAGACAAGTGGGATGACTACACCGAGGCCAAGGAGGCCATGTTCTTCTACACCGACGTGGCGGACGCGCCCTGGACCGTGGTGAAGAGCAACGACAAGAAGCGGGCCCGCCTCGAGGCCATGCGGTACGTCCTGTCCCGGATGGACTATGAGGACAAGGACGAGAGCGTCGTCGGGCTGCCGGACCCGATGATCGTGGGCCCGGCGCCGTACCTGCATGAGAAGGGCGAACGCGCCGCGTAACGAGCGCCGGCCGCTCCGCCGCCCCCGGCCGCACCGCCTGGCGCGGACCGCCCGCCCGGCCGCTCCGCTTAGCGCAGGCCCCGGATCGGCAGGCCGGCCGCGCGGTACACGTCGTCGATCTGCCGCATGTTGGCGATCGCGTCCTCGGGCGTGGTGATCACCGGCTCGCCGCGCAGCACCGCGGCGGCGAACGCGCGCAGCTGGTAGGTGTACGTGGTCTCGCCCCGGATGCGTTCCCACCGGGTGTTCCCGCCGACCTTGACGGTGATCAGGCTGAACCGCTGCGGGGCCAGGTAGTTCAGGACCCGCATCTCGCCGCGGCTGCCCACGGCCCTGGCCCCGACCCGGAGCAGGCTCGACGACCAGAGCGAGGCGTTGATCTTGCCGCTCGCGCCGCCGGGGAAGCGGAACACGGCGGTCATGGCCCGGTCGATGACCGGGCCGTGCAGCTTCGCCTCGGCGGAGACCACCGTTGGCTCGCCCCCGCCCAGCATCCGGATGCAGTTGATCGCGTAACAGCCCGCATCCATCGTGGCCCCGCCGGCCAGGTTGAACTGGTAGCGGATGTCGGAGAACCGGGGCTCGGGGAAGCACAGGGCGGCCTCGACGTGCCGGATCTCGCCGAGTTCCCCGGCCCGGCCCCGGCCGTTCGCCGCGGCGCCGGGTCCCGCGACGATCTCCAGCATCCGCCGGGCCAGCGGGTGGTATCGGTAGTGGAACGCCTCCATCACGACCAGGCCCGCCGACCGCGCGGCCGCCGCCACCTCGGCCGCCTCGGCCTCGTTCGACGTGAACGGCTTCTCGCAGAGCACGTGCTTGCCTGCGGCGATCGCGGCCAGCGTCCAGGGCGCGTGCAGCGAGTTCGGCAGCGGGTTGTAGACCGCGTCGATGCCGGGGTCGGCGATCAGCGCCTCGTAGGAGTCATGGACGGTGCCGATACCGTGCCGGGCGGCAAACTGGCGTGCCCGCGCCGGGTCCCGGGCCGCCACCGCGGCGACCGCGACCTCGGGTACCCTCCTGGCCGGCTTGATCAGCGCGTCCGACGTGATCCGGGCGGCCCCGAGCGTGCCCACACGCAGACGATCCACGGCCGCATCCCTTCATTCGATGGCGTAATCGCCACCCGCAACGGGGCACGCCGATGAGGGTAGTGCATCAATGATCCAGTCCAGGACGGTTCCGCGGCCCGGGCGGGCGGTCTACGCGGCGGCCCACCTCAGCGCCAGGCGAGTATGCTGCCGGTCCAGGATGACCTGCCCCGGTGCCTCGTCGACCGGGGTATCCAGGGGGTAGGCGCGCAGGCTCAGCTCCGACGTTCCCGGCCGGCCCAGCCCGTCCCAGGCCACGACCTGCCCCGCGAGCCGCCCGGCCAGGGGTGGGCCGCGGAGCCCGAACCCCCGGACGGCGACCTCGAACCCGCCGTGCGCCGTCTCCGGGCTCGCCGTGGCCCGGGCCGGCAGCAGCGCGGCCACCCCGAGGTCCCCGGCCGGCCGGGCGTCGTCCGCCCCGGCGGCGGGCTCGGCCATCGCGCCCAGCGGCACCAGCGGCAGCACCGTGCCCCGCATCGGCCCCCCGCCCGTGATGGTCAGCCGGACCAGGTCGGGCTGGGTGACCGTGAGCCACAGGTCAGCCTCACCCAGCTCGCCCAGGCCCGAGACGGCCACGCCGGACGGCACGTCGGTGGCCGGGTGGCCCAGTGCGGCGTAGAGCGCTGCGGCGTCCACCGGCCTGCCGTCGTCGGTGTGCATGTACAGCCCGGGCTGCGGTCCGAGGGGCAGGAACGCCTCGGGCCCGGCGAGGGCGCCCGCCATGCGGATGAAGCCGCAGCGGAAGGCCGAGCGGCTGCGCCAGTGCCCGGCCTCGCGCTCCAGGGCCACGCTGAGCTGGATCCCGCGCACCGACAGCGGGAGCACGATGCGCCCGCCCGGGCCGAGCTGCCCCAGCCAGTCCGGCGCGAGGTCCCAGGCGCCCGCGGTCACGATGATCCGGTCGTAGGGCGCGTGCCCGGGTTCCCCGAAGGCACCGTCCCCGCAGACGAGGATGACATCGGGGTATCCCGCGCCGTCCAGGTTCGCCCGCGCCTTGCCCACCAGGTCCGCGTCGATGTCCACGGTCACCACGGTGCCCCGCTCGCCCACCAGATGCGCCATCAGCGCGGCGTTGTAGCCGGTCCCCGTGCCGATCTCGAGCACCCGCTGGCCCGCGGCGATCCCGAGCTGCTCCAGCATGATGGCCATGATCGCGGGCTGCGACGACGAGCTCAGCGGCAGGCCGTCCGCGCCAGTCTTGATCACGAAGGCCTCGTCCTGGTAGGCGTCGGCGGCCGGCATGGTGGGCAGGAACACGTGCCGGGGCACGGCCCGGAACGCGGCTTCGACGGCCCGGTCGGTCAGCCGGCCGCTGTCCCGCAGGCCGTCGACGAGCCTGGCCCTGGCCGCGTCAGGCCCGCCCCACCAGCCACTGTTGCGTGAGGCTGTGCCCGGTGCTCCGGCCATCCGAGAGCCACCTCCCGAGGTTCAGGTAACCACGGGAGCAGGGAAAAAGACATCACCCCGGGGATCAGCCGCCCGCCGCCCGGACCCTGGCCACCTCGTACAGCGCGATCCCGGCGGCGACGCCCGCGTTCAGCGACTCCGCGCCGCCCGGCATCGGGATCCGGGTCAGGACATCGCACCGCTGCGCCACGAGCCGGGACAGCCCCCGGCCCTCAGACCCCACGACCAGCACCAGCGGCCCGTCGGCCAGCTCCAGGCCACCGACCGGGACCGTCCCTTCGGCGGCCAGGCCGGCCACGAACAGCCCCGCCTCCTGATAGCTGACCAGCGCCGCCGCCAGGTTGCTGGCCTGCGCGACGGGAACCCGGGCCAGCGCGCCCGCCGACGCCTTCCACGCCCCGGCGGTCACCCCGGCGGCCCGGCGCACCGGCACCACCACCCCGTGCCCGCCGAACGCGGCCACCGACCGCGCCACCGCACCCAGGTTCCGCGGGTCGGTGATCCCGTCCAGCGCCACGATCAGCGCGGGCTCCCCGGCCGCGGCGGCCGCCGCGACCAGGTCGTCGGGGTGCGCGTACTCGTACGGCCGGACCCGCAGCACGAGTCCCTGATGCACCGCTCCCCCGCTGAGCCGGTCCAGCTCGTCCCGCCCGGCCTCGACCACGGGCACCCGGGTGTCAGCGGCCAGCATGACCGCCTCGCCGATGCGCTCGTCGTTGTCCAGCCGCGGCCCGATGTGCAGGGCGATGGCGGGCACGCGGGCGCGCAGCGATTCCAGCACCGCGTTCCGCCCGGCCACGACCTCGGCCGCCTGGCCCGCCCCGCGGCTTTTTATGCCATTACGCGAACCGCGCCCCCTGCTCGCGCCACCAGCCGCCCGGTCCCCGTCGGGGGAACCCGCCGCGCCCGTGCCGCGGCTCGCCTTGCGCTCCGCGGGATGACCGGGGCGCAGGTGCGCGGGCGGGGTCGGGCCCTTGCCCTCGAGCCGCCGTTTGCCGTAACCGCCGGTACCCGGGCGGGGCTTGCCCGACTTGGTGCGCCCGCCGCCGCGCGGGCTCACCGGCGCAGTTCCCAGCGCGAGCCGCCCGGGGCGTCCTCGACCACGATCCCGGCGGCGAGCAGCTGGTCCCTGATCGCGTCCGCCGCGGCCCAGTCCTTGCGCTCGCGCGCGGCCTGGCGCTGGCCCAACGCCACCGTGACCAGCGCCTCGACCACGGAACTGAGCCCGCTGCCGCCACCCGCCCAGTGCTCGTCCAGCGGATCGAGCCCGAGCACGGCCATCATCGCCCGCACGTTCGCCGCCTGCTTGGCCGCCCCGGCCCGGTCTCCGGCCGCCAGCGCGCTGTTGCCTTCGGTCACCGCCTCGTGCACGACCGCGAGCGCCTTGGGCACGCTGAGGTCGTCGTCCATGGCCGCGGTGAACGCGGCGGGCAGCGCCGTCGCGGTCAGCGCACCAGGGTCCAGGCCGGTGCCGTCCTGGCCACCCGAACCGCTGGCTTCGGCGGCGCGGATCACGAAGTTCTCGATCCGCCGGTACGCGGCCGACGCCTCGGCCAGCGCCTCCGGCGAGTAGTCGAGCTCCGACCGGTAGTGCGCCTGGCCCAGGTAGTACCGCAGCTCCGCGGGGCGGACCTTGGTGACCATGACGTCCACCAGCAGCGAGTTGCCCAGCGACTTGCTCATCTTCTCGCCGCTCAGGCCGAGGAGCCCGTTGTGCACCCAGTACCGGGCGAAGCCGTCACCGGCCGCGTGGGACTGGGCCAGCTCGTTCTCATGGTGCGGGAAGACCAGGTCGAGCCCGCCGCCGTGGATGTCGAAGGTCGGGCCGAGGTACTTGGTCGACATCGCCGAGCATTCCAGGTGCCAGCCCGGGCGGCCCGGGCCCCACGGCGTCTCCCAGGACGGCTCGCCGGGCTTGGCGCCCTTCCACAGCGCGAAGTCGCGCGGGTCGCGCTTGGCCCCGTCCTCGATGTCCTCGGCCGGGCGCATGTGGTCGAGCCGCTGGCCGGACAGCTCGCCGTAGTGGCTGTAGGAGAGCACGTCGAAGTAGACGTCCCCGCCGGCCGCGTAGGCGTGGCCGCCGTCGATCAGCCGCCGCATCAGCACGATCATCTCGGGCACGTGCCCGGTGGCCCGCGGCTCGACGTCGGGCGGCAGGCAGCCCAGCGCGTCGTAGGCGCGGGTGAACGCGCGCTGGTTGCGCTCGGCCACCGCCCACCAGGCGACGCCCTCGTCGCCGGCCACCCTGATGATCTTGTCGTCGATGTCGGTGACGTTCCGGCAGAACGTCACCTGGTACCCGCTCGCCCGCAGCCAGCGGACCAGGATGTCGAAGACCACGCCGGACCTGATGTGGCCGATGTGCGGCGGCGCCTGCACGGTGGCGCCACACAGGTACACCGATGCCTTCCCCGGAACCAGGGGAACGAAATCGCGTACCGCGCGGGCGGCCGTGTCGTGGAGGCGCAACGTCATGGTGCCAGGCTACGGGAAGTCGCGCCCTCGACCCTGCCGGCCTGGGCTCAGCGAGCCGGCGCGGTAATGTCCGGGGCGTGACGGTCAAACTTGTGGTCCTCTACACCCAGCCGACCGACCGGGATGCCTTCGACCGGCATTACCTCGGCACTCACATGCCGCTCGTCCAGGCCATCCCCGGCCTGCAGCGCACCGAGACGCGGCCAGATCACGTCGGCGGTCGACGGCGGCGAGCAGACCTACTACCGGGTGACTCACCTGTACTTCGCCGACCAGGCGGCCCTTTCCGCTGCGTTCGGGTCGGACGAGGGCAAGGCCACGGCGGCCGACTACCAGCAGATCGCCCCGCCCGGCTCGCGGATGTTCGTCGAGACGCTGGACGACTGAGCCCGCCCCGCCCGGAGGCGTCGGTCAGAGCACGCATAATCCGGATGCGTCGGGGGACCGGTCCCCGGCATCCTGGCCCGATGGACCAGCCGACACCCGACGCCAGCGGCGCCACCGACCCATCCGAGTACGGCGAGCGCATCGCCGACGTCTACGACCAGTGGTTCCCGGCCTCGCCCGAGCAGGTGACGCCGGTCGTGGACTTCCTGGCCCGGCACGCGGCCGGCGGCCCGGCCCTCGAACTCGGCGTCGGCACCGGGCGGGTCGCCCTGCCCCTGGCCGCCCGCGGCGTGGCGGTGAGCGGGATCGACGCCTCGCCCAGGATGCTGGCCAGGCTGCGGGCCAAGGACGGCGGCGACCGGGTGGTGGTCAGCCTCGGGAACTTCGCCGACGTCACGGCCGGCGGCGGGCCGTTCCAGCTGGTCTACGTGGTCTTCAACACCTTCTTCGGCCTGCTGACCCAGGCCGAGCAGATCCGCTGCTTCCGGAACGTCGCGGCGAACCTGCGTCCCGGCGGCGCGTTCGTGATCGAGGCATTCGTGCCCGACCTGACCCGATGGGACCGCGGCCAGCGGGTTCAGGTCGATGCCCTGACCGGCGCGGAAAGCCGCCTCGGCCTGTCCGTGCACGATCAGGCCACGCAGCGGGTCACCAGCCGCGACATCGTGATCAGCGCCCACGGCACGGTCACCTACCCCGTGGAGATCCGCTATGCGTGGCCCAGCGAGCTGGACCTGATGGCTCAGCTGGCTGGGCTGGAGACCCTCGGGCGCTGGGGCGGATGGCGGGACGAGCCGTTCACGTCGGCCAGCACCGCGCACGTCTCCGCCTGGACCCCGGGCCCGGGGTCACCCGGCTAGCCGCGCGCGGCCCGGGCCCAGGTCCAGGCGTACTCCGGGTCCTCGGCGCGCCGGCCGGGGCGAGCATCAGGGGCCGGAAGGTGTCGATCATCACGGCCGTCTCGTCGGTGGTGTTCCGCCCCTCCTCGAGGCCGCGGATGACCGCCTCCACCGCCCCGGGCTGCGGCCCGTGGGTGAAGCCCGACGGGTGCAGGGTGATCGACCCGAGCCCGACCCCGGATCCCTTGCGCGCCCCGTAGTCCCCGGCCACGTAGTACATCATCTCGTCGGAGTCCACGTTGTGGTGGTTATAGGGGATCGGGACCGCCTCCGGGTCGAAGTCGAGCGGCCGCGGGCAGAACGAGCAGATGACGAAGTTAGGGCCCTCGAAGGTCTGGTGCACCGGCGGCGGCGCGTGGGTGCGCTTCACGATCGGCTCAAAGTCGGCGATGTTAAACGCGTACGGGTACAGGCAGCCGTCCCAGCCGACGACGTCGAACGGGTGGAACGCGTAGCTCAGCCGGGTCAGCCCGCCCCGGTTGCGGACGATTACCGGCACGTCCTCGCCCTCGGTCAGCAGCGGCCCGTCCGGGCCGCGCAGGTCCCGCTCGCAGTAGGGCGCGTGCTCGAGGAACTGCCCGGTGGTGGACAGGTACCGCCGCGGCGGGCGGATGTGCCCGCGTGCCTCGATGACCAGCGCGTGCGCCGGGTCGCCCGCACCGGGAATCCAGCGGTGAATGGTGCCCCGGGGCACCACCACGTAATCCCCCGCGGCCGCGTCGATTGACCCGTAGGCGGACTCGAACCTGGCTGAGCCACTGCGCAGGTAAATGGCCTCGTCACCGGTTGAGTTCCGGTACAGCTCCGAGCCGGCATCGGCGGCGGCGAACGAGATCCGGACGTCGTCGTTGGCCAGCAGCGGCTGCCTGCCCAGCACCATGTCCCCGCCGGCAGGCAGTTCCTGGGTCCGGAAGTGCCGGGGCAGCAGCGGATGGTTCGGCACGACACCGGCGGTCTCGGCGGCGTCCTCGAGTCCCTCGCTTTTCACAATGGCAGTCGGCGGATGAATGTGGTAAAGCAGCGAGGAATCGGACGTGAAACCTTCCTCGCCCATCAACTCCTCGGCATAAAGGGCCCCGTCAGGACCGCGGAATCGGACATGGCGCTTTCGCGGAATCTCCCCAGCAACCCGGTAGTACGGCATATCGTCTCCTTAACGCTGAGTCCGCGAGGCTGAGCGAAGCCGACCGGCCGCCTGCTATTCGCGCCCTGGTATTCCTGCGTGAGGACGCGCAGCGCCTTGGCGGCCGCGTGGCGCGGGTCTGCCTCCCGTTTCGACTATAGGCGCACCCGGATAGCTGACACCGAGCGAGGAAGGACGATTGGCCCGATGAGCAACCAACCCGCGGCGCGCGCCTCGCACCCGGCGGATAATCACGGCGGGTTGCGGCTGCTCGCGCTGGCCGCGGTCGCCGTCGGGGTGATCCTCCTGGCGGCAGCGGCATTTGTGCTGTCCTATTCGGGAATACACGCGGTCGCGCTTTCCGCTGGCGTCTCGCCGCGGTTCGCCAGGCTCTACCCGCTGATCTTCGACGCGATGCTGGTCGTGGCGGGCGCGGCGGTGCTGGCGCTGCGCAGCGCTGGCCTGCCCTCGCGCAGCTATGCCTGGCTGTCCCTGCTCGCCCTGCTCGTGGCCGCAGCCGCGGCCGACGCGCTGAACGCAACGGGCGCGAAACTGCCCCACCGGCCCACGGCCGCGGTGATCGCCGTCCTTCCGTGGGCGCTCGTCCTGATCGGGTTCGGCCTGCTGCTGTGCCTGCTGCGGCACGCGCGCCAGCGCCGGATCACGGTCGCCATGGCGGAGCAGACACGCGCAGTGGAGCCGGCCGGGCACGTCCAGATGCGCACCGGAATCGACGACCTGCTCGGGCCGAAAGCGTTCCCGGCCGAAGCCAGCGCCGGCCAGGCCGCCGTCAAGGCGGCGCCCGCCCCGGCCATCGCGGCGGGCGGGGTGAGACCGGCCTCAGGCTCCGTGCCGCCGCCCGACCCCCCCGCGGATCTGGCCATCGACCTCGAGCCCGGGCTCGACGATCCCGCCAGCGACGAGGCAGTCCAGCCCGAGCCGCTGGCGCAGGTCGCCCGGATCCCGCGGGCCCGTGAGGAGGCTCTCAGCGACGATAAGGCCGCGGTCGGTCCCCTCTCGGCGCCCCCGCTCAGCCCCGCGCCCACCGCTGAGTCAGCGCCCACTAGCGTGTCAGTGCCCGAGGCCAGGCCGGCCCCCGACGCCGCACCGGCCCCCGACGCCGCACCGGCCCATGACGCCGCACCGGCCGCTGACGTCGCACCGGCCCATGATCCGGAGTCGGCCGCCGAGGCCGGGCCCGAGCCGGATGGAGAGGCGACGCTTGACGACGAGACCAAGGCTGCGGCCGAGGCCAGCCGTCAGGCCGGCTCCCCGCGCAAACCCGGGGAGGCACCGCTGCTGCAGTTCGACCGGATGCGAAGCTCGCCAATCCCCCCGGGGACGTAGCCAACTCCTGGCCCCAGCCTGGCGACTTCTCCGGGAGGGTCTAGAGGCGCGGCAGCAGCAGCGCGGTCGCGATGGCCGCGACTCCCTCGCCGCGGCCGGTCAGGCCGAGGCCGTCGGTCGTGGTCCCTGACACGTTCACCCGCGCCCCGCCCAGCGCGCCGGAGAGCACCTTCTGCGCCTCATCCCGGCGCGGTCCGATCCGGGGGCGGTTGCCGATGATCTGGACCGCCACGTTGCCCACGTCGAAGCCCGCCTCGGCGATCAGCCGCGCGGTCTCGGCGAGCAGTTCCGTGCTCCGGGCCCCGGCCCAGCGGGGACGGGCGGTGCCGAAATGCGCGCCCAGGTCGCCGAGGCCCGCCGCCGCGAGCAGGGCATCGCACATCGCGTGCGCCGCGACATCCCCGTCGGAATGACCGGTCAGGCCCGGCTCCCCGGGCCAGTGCAGTCCGGCCAGATACAGCGGCCGGTCGTCACCAAACGGGTGCACGTCCGTACCGACACCAACCTGCGGAACGCCGCCGGTCATGGCCATCCAGGAGCGTATCGACGGATCATGGTGAACTCATCCCACCGGGATGCCTGGTGCACCTGGGATGCTCCGGCTCAGCGCAGGCCGCGAGTCAGGAAGCGAGAATCTCGTCCAGCAGAGCCTCGGCCTTGTCCTCGTTGGTCTTCTCTGCGAGGGCGAGCTCGCTGACCAGAATCTGCCTCGCCTTGGCGAGCATGCGCTTCTCACCTGCGGAAAGACCGCGCTCCCGGTCCCTGCGCCACAGGTCCCTTACCACCTCGGCGACCTTGTTCACGTCACCGGAGGCAAGCTTCTCCAGGTTGGCCTTGTACCGCCGGGACCAGTTGGTCGGCTCTTCGGTGTACGGCGCGCGCAGCACCTCGAACACCCGCTCAAGCCCTTCCTGCCCGACCACGTCCCTGACGCCGACAAGCTCGGCATTGTCTGCAGGAACACGCACAGTCAGGTCACCCTTGTCGACCTTCAGTACGAGGTAGGTTCGATCCTCGCCCTTGATCGAGCGGGTCTCGATCTCCTCGATCCGAGCAGCCCCATGATGGGGGTAGACGACTGTGTCGCCGACCTTGAAAGACATGTGCACGTACCCCTTCCGCTGAACCTATGTTACCACGCCGAACAGGGGCGATTAGTCGTCCTTGAGAGCAAACTCGCAGGTCAATGGCTCATTGAAGACAGCAAAAACTGCGTTGCGCAACACGCCCGGGAGGAAGGCGTCGCCAGGCCCGCCCGTGGCTGGCCGCCTCGGCCGACCCTGCGGACCCGCACGTCGACCCCTGACCTGGCCCGCGGAGGGTCCGGCCCACCCGCGGATCCGCCCCGATTTGGGGCCGCTTGCTCCTGCTAGCACCCTTCTCTGCCCCGCGATCGGCCAACTGTCCTCGGCAAAGGCCCCTACGGGCGGTTACAGCGGGCCGTTAGAGGCTCATACTGAGAGAAAGTGCCGCTCATGCCGGAGGGTGCGGGTGAACGTTGGCGGCGAACCGGAGCGGGACGACTTTGGCCTGCCCCCGGTCGACATCGAGATTCCCGACGACGCGCGGGCGCTCGACCGCGACGTGCAGGCTTATCACCGCGAGCTGCGGGCCCTGCGGCGCCGGCAGCGGGCCGGCCGCCTGCGCGGCCCGCTGAACCGGGACCAGATGGCCCTGCCGCTCGTGGCCGGCTGCCTGATCCTGGCTCTGATTACCAGCACGCTGCTGATCATGTTCGCGGCCGACCAGACGGGCGTGCCGCAAGCGCCGCGCCCACCGGTCACGGCCGCTCCGGCCAAGAGCAAGCCGGCCCCCGGCCAGATCGGCGGGCCGCTGCCCACCACGGCGGTCGTCATCAGCGGCCAGCCCGTGTCCCTGAGCAAGATCACGGCCACGAAGCCCGCCGTGCTGGCCCTGGTCCCGGCGGACTGCGGCTGCGCGTCGGCGCTGAAGCAGCTGGGCACCCAGGCGGCCCGGGCGCACGTCCCTGTCTACCTGGTCGGCACCGGCGCGGCGGTGCCGCAGCTGCCGCAGCTGGCCGCCCGGGCCAATCAGCCTGCCGGGCGGGTGGCCGAGGACACCGACAACACCCTCGGCACCACCTACCGGCAGCAGGGGCTGACCGCGGTGCTCGTGCAGCCGGGCGGCTCGGTGACCTTCGTCGCCCGCCAGGTCGGGCAGCCGCTTGGCCCGCAGCTCGGCGCTAAGCTGCAGCAGCTCAGCCCGGCCTGACCAGACCACCCGGGCCGGTGATTGCCCCGGCATTAGCGGCGGCTACGCTTTGCGACGTCCCTGTGCCTCACTTGACGAATACGAGGAGAGCACGCCGTGATCTGGAGGAGCCGCCGGATCGCCGGGCCACGCCGCCTGGCCGTCCTGGCGATTGCCGCGCTGGTCCCCGTACTCGCCGGCTGTGAGGCCGGAGCCAATGCGCCCACCCAGCACTGGCATCAGCCGACGGACGGCGCCGCCACCGTGCACAACAACATCGCGATCAAGAACGTCTTCGTGCTCGGTGCGCCGCTCGGGGCCAAACTGACCACCGGCCACTCGGCCGGGCTGTTCCTCGCCCTGTACAACCAGGGGTCGCCGGACCGGCTGCTCAGCATCACGGCCCCGGGCACGGCGAAGTCCGTGACGCTGCCGGGCGGCACCGTCCGCCTGGCCAGCCAGCAGACGGTGCTGCTGACCGGCCCGGCGCCGAAGGTCATCCTCCAGGACCTGACCCGCCCGCTGACCGGCGGCACCACCGTCAGGCTCGTGCTGAACTTCGAGAACGCGGCGAGCGTCACCATGGTGGTCCCTGTGATGCCGCGGGCCCAGTACTACTCGACGTTCGCGCCCGCGCCGAGCCCCACCCCGACGGCCAAGCACGGCACGGCCTCGCCCGGCGCCACGCCGACGCCACCGAGCGCGAGCCCGACGCCCAGCACCGCGCCGTAACCGGTCAGCCGGCGGGCTCGAACTTGTACCCGAGCCCGCGCACGGTCAGGATGTGCGTCGGGTTCGCCGGGTCGGCCTCGACCTTGGCGCGCAGCCGCTTGACGTGGACGTCGAGGGTCTTGGTGTCGCCCACGTAGTCGGCGCCCCAGACGCGGTCGATGAGCTGTATCCGGGTCAGCACCCGGCCCGCGTTGCGCAGCAGCACCTCGAGGAGCTCGAACTCCTTGAGCGGCAGCTGCACCTGCTCGCTGCGGACGGTCACCACGTGCCGGTCGATGTCCATCCGCACCGGCCCGGACTCCATGATCGAGGAAGTCGGCTCGTCGTGGTCGCCACGGCGCCGGAGCACCGCCCGCATCCTGGCCACGAGCTCCCGCGAGGAGAAGGGCTTGGTGACGTAGTCGTCCGCGCCCAGCTCCAGGCCGACCACCTTGTCGATCTCGCTGTCCTTGGCGGTCAGCATGATCACCGGGACGTTGGAGCGCTCGCGCAGCGTCCGGCACACCTCGCTGCCCGGCAGCCCGGGCAGCATGAGGTCCAGGAGCACCAGGTCGGCCCCGCTGCGGTCGAAGGTCTCGAGCGCGTCGGGGCCGGTCGGGCACACCGCGACCTCGAAGCCCTCCTTGCGCAGCATGTAAGAGATCGCGTCGCTGAACGACTCCTCGTCCTCGACCACGAGCACTCGTGTCACTTCACTGCCTCCTGGCGGATCGCGCCATTGCGGGAACGGGTGCCGCCGACGGTGACGGCCGCAGAGAGTCGGAGCGGAAGTCTGAGGGTGAAGGTCGACCCGGCGCCCTCGGTGCTCAGCACCGTGACCTTTCCGCCGTGTGCCGATGTGACGTGCTTGACGATGGCCAGGCCGAGGCCGGTGCCGCCGGTCGCCCGGGACCGTGCGGGGTCGACCCGGTAGAAGCGCTCGAAGATCCGCTCCAGGTCCCGCTCGGGTATCCCGATGCCCTGGTCAGACACGCTGATCTCGACCGCGTTGCTGTTGACCCGCCGGGTGGACACGTCCACGCGGGTCTGGTCCGGGCTGTAGGCGACGGCGTTCTCCAGCAGGTTGCGCAGCGCGGTCACCAGCAGGTCCTCGTCACCCATGACGGACAGCCCGTGCGCCCCCGTGGAGACCAGCTCGATGCCGCGGGCGCTCGCCTTCATCCGGCACCGGTCCAAGGCCTCGGCCACCACGGCGTCCAGCTCGACCGGGACCGGGTCGGGCACCGGCTCGGCCGCCTGGATCCTGGACAGCGTGATCATGTCCTGCACCAGGTTGGTGAGCCGGGACGCCTCCTGCCGCATGCGCCCGGCGAAGCGGCGCACCGCGTCCGGGTCATCGGCCGCGTCCTCGACCGTCTCGGCCAGCAGCGCGAGCGCCCCGACCGGGGTCTTGAGCTCGTGGCTGGTGTTGGCGACGAAGTCCCGCCGGACCTCTTCCACCCGGCGGCTCTCGGTCTGATCCTCGACCAGCAGCAGGACCAGCCCGCCGTCGCCGACGGTGGCGTCGAGGGGGGCGACCCGGACCGCGAAGCTTGTCGTCCTGGGGTTGACGCCGCTGGTCGAGACCTCCATCTCGCCCTCACGGATTTCGCCGTCCCTGCGGACCTGGCGGGCCAGCGCCAGCAGCTCCTGCACGACCAGCTGATCGCCCTCGACCAGGCCGTAGGTGCGCGCGGCGGCGCTGGCCTGGAGCACCCGGTCCTCGCTGTCGAGGACCACGGCCGACGAGGACAGGACCGAGAGTACGGAGGACACACCCGGCGGCAGCGCGGGCTGCGGCCGGTCAGCGAGGTCTGTCTGGGCCTTCAACGGCACCCGGATCTTCATGTGGCGGCGGGTCCTGCCGCGACGGCGCCAGGCACGATGCAGGCTCGCGCGGGGCGCCAGAGGTCTGCGTCGCCTCGCGCCCAATTGTCACTAGCCGCACCTGCCCAGGTCACATTGACCCCCATACCCACGGTTTGATGGTAGGCCGCGGCTGCCCGCTGCGCACCTGGCACGGGTCTCCGACCAGCTGTTATTAGCAAGATGTTCACCTGCCCGATAGCCAAATGCAAGGCCGGGCCCGATCCGCTGACACCGGGAAGGGACACCTGTCACTCCAGCCCGCGGCGTCACCGGCCCTGGCTTTTGACCGCGGCCGCCCCGGCCGCGGCCGCCTCCGGATCCAGGTAGCGGCCGCCGTGGGTCACGGGGCGGAACGCGGCGTCGAGCTCGTAGATGAGCGGCATGCCGGTGGGGATGTCCAGCCCGGCGATGTCCGCGTCCCCGATCCCGTCCAGGTGCTTGACCAGGGCGCGGATCGAGTTCCCGTGCGCGACGAGCAGCACGGTTCTGCCCGGCCGCCAGGTCGGGGATGATCGCGTCATGCCAGTACGGCAGCAGCCGCCGTACCACGTCCTTCAGGCACTCCGTCCGCGGCCGCAGGTCCGCCGGCAGCAGCGCGTACCGGTGATCGGCGGCC
The DNA here is from genome assembly GCA_963739645.1 of uncultured Actinomycetota bacterium. GTDB lineage: Bacteria > Actinomycetota > Actinomycetes > Streptosporangiales > Streptosporangiaceae > JASHPR01. Next base: position 13,349 of record CAVUBM010000032.1, on the reverse strand, counting down.
TGCGAGTGCGGGTCGTCGTCGTCGATCGGCGGCGGCGGGACGTCATAGGACCGGCGCCAGAGCATGAACTGCTCCTCGCCGTACTGCTGCCGCGTCTGCGCCTTGTTCTTGCCCTGCAGCGCGCCGTAGTGGCGCTCGTTCAGCCGCCACGACCGCCGCACCGGCAGCCAGAGCAGGTCCGCGGATTCCAGCGCGAGGTGGGCGGTCTGGATGGCCCGGGTCAGCACCGACGTGTGCACGACATCGGGCCGCAGGCCCGTGCTCATCGAGCAGCCGGCCGCAGTTCACAGCCTCGTCCACGCCCTTGGGCGACAGGCCGACGTCCACCCAGCCGGTGAACAGGCCCTCGGAGTTCCAGACGCTTTCGCCGTGCCGGAGCAGCACCAGTTTCGCCGCCATGCTGCAGAGCCTAACCGGTGCCGCCCGCAGCGATCGGGCCTTCCTGCCCCCGGCCAGGGCCGGAGACCGGCCAGGGCCGCCCGGCGCGCCGGGCGGCTGGGCCGGGAACAGGATGCTGTGACGTGGGGTTGATCAGTCGGAGGTGCATGCCCGTGCCGCGACGCTTGCCCCGGCGGATCGCGACTGTGAGTGTCCACACGTCGCCGCTCGAGCAGCCGGGAACCGGAGACGCAGGGGGTCTCAACGTCTACGTCGTCGAGGTAGCCAAGCGCCTGGCCGCCCGCGGCGTTGAGGTGGACATCTTCACCAGGGCCGTCTCCCGCGAAGTGCCTCCCGTGGCCGAGCTCGCGCCCGGGGTCCTCGTCCGGCACGTGGCCGCGGGCCCGTTCGAGGAGCTGGACAAAGCGGATCTACCCGGCCAGCTCTGCCATTTCACCTTCGAGGTGCTGCGGGCCGAGGCCGCCTACGCGCCCGGGCCGGTATGACATCGTGCACGGCCACTACTGGCTGTCGGGCCAGGTCGGCGCCGTAGCCAAGGAGCGCTGGGGCGTGCCGCTCGTGCAGTCGATGCACACCCTGGGGCGGGTGAAGAACGCCGCGCTGGCCGCCGGTGACGCCGCCGAGCCAGCCGAGCGGATCCGCGGTGAGGCCGAAGTCGTGGCCGCGGCCGACCGGCTGGTGGCCAACACCGACGACGAGGCCCGGCAGCTCATCGAGCTATACGACGCCGAGCCGTCCCGGGTCTGGACCATCAACCCCGGCGTCGACCTCGCGGTCTTCACGCCGGGCTCGCAGCAGGCGGCCCGGCAGCGGCTTGGCCTGCCCGCCGACGCGGTGGTGCTGGTCTTCGCCGGGCGGCTGCAGCCGCTCAAGGCGCCCCACGTGGTGCTGCGCGCGGCCGCCCAGCTGATCAGGGACGACCCGGCCCTGGCCGCCCGGCTGAGGGTCGCGTTCGTGGGCGGGCCGAGCGGACTCGGGCCGCGCCGACCCGTACGGGCTGGCCGAACTCTCGGCGGCAGCTCGGGCATCTCCGGCATCGTCCGGCTCGAGCCGCCGTGCCCGCAGCCTGAACTGGCCGACTGGTACCGCGCGGCCACGATCGTCATGGTGCCGTCCTGCTCGGAGTCGTTCGGCCTGGTCGCGGTCGAGGCGCAGGCCTGCGGCACGCCGGTGGTGGCTGCGTCGGTCGGCGGGCTGCGCACCGCCGTCCGCGACGGCTTCTCCGGGGTGCTGGTGGACTCGCGTGATCCGGCCAGCTACGCCCGCGCCGTCCAGGACCTGATCGCGCGGCCCGCCACGCTGGCCCGGCTCTCGCTCGGCGCCCGCGGGCACGCGTCCGGGTTCGGCTGGAGCGTGACCGTCGACCGGCTGCTCGCCCTGTACTCCGCCGCCATGGCCGAGGCGACGCAGGCGGTCGAAGCCGCCTGAGCGGTACCCGCCCGGCGGACTACCACGGCCCAGGCCGCGTCGAGGCTGGCCCTGGACGAGCCTCGGGCTCGCGTTCGAGTCGCCGCGACCCGGCGCCTACCTGGTCCGGCTGGAGGGCCGGCACCGGCTGGCCACCATGACGTGGCTGATCGCTCGGGACGCACAGCCTGCACGTCGAGGCGTTCTTCTGCCGGCAGCCGGACGAGAACCACGCGGCGTTCTACCGTTTCCTGCTCGAGCGCGGCGGCCGCATGTACGGCGTCCACTTCGCGCTCGACCCGGTCGGCGACGTCTACCTGGTCGGGCGGCTGCCGCTCGGCCTGCATCAGCGCCGATGAGATCGATCGCGTGCTCGGCTGCGTGCTCAGCTACTCGGACGAGAACTTCGACGCCGCGCTGAAGCTCGGCTTCGCATCCTCGATCCGCCAGGAGTGGGCCTGGCGCATCAAGCGCGGCGAGAGCCTGGCGAACCTGCAGGCCTTCGCCAGTCTGGCTGACCCACGATGGTCCCGCGCCGGACGGGCTGGCAGCGTCGCCGACGGCGCTGGGCCAGCCGCGACGCCCCGGCGTCGCGGTTACTGCGCCCGAGCGAGGTGAAAAGGAGGGAACGGGAACGGGCCGCCGCCCGTAGTAGAGATGTAGGAGCTGACGGAGTTTCCACAGCACGGGTACTAAGAACGGTTCGTCAGCACAGTTGCGCGAGGACAGGCCGGCCCGGTCCGGGGCACGGAACCCTGCGTCAGACGTGCAGTGAACCTGGATCCGGCCTTTCAGCGATTCCTAGGATTCGGGACGGCAGACTGGTCGCCTGGCTCCGGCAACCTGGACGACCTGGACGTCAGGCCCGCTGGCAGGGAGGAGCGCCATGCGCCGGGACGACGTGCGCTTCGCCATAGCCGCGCGCGACGACGGGATGCGCAAGATCAGCAGATCTACCTGGCGGGCGGGCGCCGTCGGCGCGTGTGCTCCGCCCTGATCGCCGTCGCCTTCGGGCACAACGTCGCCGCCCAGCCAGCACTCCACGGCAGCCAGCCGAGTCAGGGCATGATCGTGTCCCCGCCCAGCCCCCGGCGCCCGCGCACGGCGCCGGCCAGGTGGTTTCAGGAGCCTCATGACCAGCCTCGCGACGGCTGGACGACACCTTCAGCGTGTTCGGCACCACCGCCACGCTGGTGGTCAGCGAGCCTGCGGCGGTGCGGCTGGCGCGCATGGTCGCCGACGCTGAGCTGGCCGCCGTTGACCAGGCGTGCAGCAGGTTCCGCGCGGACTCGGAGCTGTCCAGGCTGAACGCGGCCGGCGGCGCGGCCACCAGGTCAGCGGCCTGTTCGCGGAACTGCTCGGCGTGGCGCTGCGCGCGGCCCGGCTGACCGATGGCGACGTCGACCCGACCTGCGGCGGGCCGCTGGCCGATATCGGCTACGACCGCGATTTCGCGCTGCTGGCGGCGGTCGGCGACACCGGGCCGCACCGGGCCAGGCCGCGCCGCCGCGTGCCCGGCTGGCGCAGCGTGCAGCTGGACCCGGCGGCTGGCCAGGTGCTGGTCCGCCACGGGGCCCAGCTCGACCTGGGGGCCACCGCCAAGGCCTGGGCGGCGGACCGGTGCGCGACGATGATCGCCGCGCAGCCGGCTCCGGGGTACTGGTCAGCCTGGGCGGCGACATCGCGGTGGCCGGGACGCCCCCGGACGCCGGCTGGCGGATCCGGGTCACCGACGATCACGCGGCCAGCCCGGACGCACCCGGACAGACGGTCACCATCGCCTCCGGCGGCCTGGCCACCTCAAGCACCACGGTGCGCACCTGGGCGATGGGCGGCCAGCGGATGCATCACATCATCGACCCGGCCACCGGCGAGCCGGCCAGCTCGTGCTGGCGCACGGTCAGCGTGGCCGCGGCCAGCTGCGTGGATGCCAACACGGCCAGCACCGCGGCCATCGTCCGCAGCGCCGCGGCCCTGGCCTGGCTGCGGCGAGGCCGGCCTGCCCGCCCGGCTGGTCCGGCACGACGGGTCGGTCGAGACCACCGCTGGCTGGCCAGCCGACGGGGCCGCAGGCCGACCGGACATGACCATGCCTGGGTGCCGCGGCACCGCCGGGCGCGCTCGTCGTTAACTCATCGACGCCGTTGTGGTACCTGACCCGGGCGACCGGCCTGGTCGCCCTGGTGCTGCTCACCGCGAGCATGGCGCTCGGGCTGCTGAGCTCGGTGCGGTACCAGCGGCCCGCCTGGCCGAGGTTCGTCATCGTCGGGCTGCACCGGAACGCCTCGCTCCTCGCGCTGGTGTTCACCGCGCTGCACATCGCGACCACGCTGGCCGACACCTATGCGCCCGATCAAGGTCCAGGACGTGGTGATCCCGTTCATCTCCGCCTACCGGCCGCTCTGGCTCGGCCTGGGGACGGTCGCGTTCGACCTGATGATCGCGCTGACCATCACCAGCCTGATCCGGACCAGGATCAGCTACCGTTCCTGGCACGCTGGTGCACTGGAGCTCGTACCTGTGCTGGCCGGTCGCCGTGCTGCATGGCCTGGGCACCGGCTCGGACACCCCGGTGACCTGGGTGCTCGGGCTGACCATCGGCTGCGTCGGCGCTGATCGCCGGCGCTGACCGGCTGGCGGCTCGCCTACGGCTGGCCATCGCACGCGATCGCGCGGCTCGCCGGCGGCGCTGCGCCGTCGTGCTCACGCTCATCGCCGGCGCGGCGCCTGGCTGGCCGCCGGGCCGCTGCAGCCCGGCTGGGCGCGACGGTCCGGCACCCCGCCGTCGCTGCTCACCGGCGGCACCGGGCGGGCGCGTCGTCACAGGTCGCCGCGCGCCCGGACCACCGCGCAGGCTCACGCCGGGCGCGTTCCGGGCCGGCGCGGTGAGCGTGGCCGCGCGGACACGGCGGCCGGGCAGGCCCGGTCGGCCCGGCGGCTGCCGCGGCTGATCCCGCCGGACGGCCCGCTGGAGCTGGCCGAGCATATCGACAGGTACGGGCCGGTGCCGTTCCGCGATGCCCTGGCCGACCTGGGCGACGGGAGCCTGATCAGCGAGGTGGAGCGGGCCGGGCTGCCGGGCCGCGGCGGAGCGGGCTTCCCGGCCGGCCGCAAGATGCGCGCCGTGGCGCAGGCCGGCCGCCGGGCCGGGCCGCTGCGCAGCCCGGTCGGCACGGTGGTGATCGCCAACGGCGCCGAGTCCGAGCCGGCCAGCGTCAAGGACCGGATGCTGCTGGCCCGCGCGCCGCACCTGGTGCTGGACGGGATCGCGCTGGCCGCGGAGGCGGTCGGCGCCAGCCGCGCCTACCTGTGCGTGCACGACGGCGAGGACGACCGGCCGGCCAGCTCGCGCGCCGCCATCTCCGTGCGGGAGCGGGCCGGGCTGAACCGGGTGCCGATCCAGGTGCCTGGCGATCGGCGGCGGCTACGTGGCGAGCCAGGAGACCGCGCTGGTCGCCATGATCAACGGCGGCGCTGGCGTAGCCCACGTTCGTGCCGCCCCGGCCCGCCGAGAAGGGCGTCGCGGGGTCGCCCCACCCTGGTGCAGAACGTCGAGACGCTGGCGCACGTCGCCCTGATCGCCCGGTACGGCGCGGGCTGGTTCGGCGCGATGGGGACCGGCCGGCACGCGCGGGCTCGGCCGCACTGGTCACCGTCGGCGGCGACGGTGCACCGGCCGGGCGTCTACGAGATCGCGCTCGGCACGCCGGTCGGCGACCTGCTGCGGCAGGCCGGCGGGCCCACCGAGGCGCCCGCAGGCGATCCTGGCCGGCGGCTACTTCGGCGGCTGGATGCCGCTACGACCGGACGCTCTGCGACATCCGGGTCAGCGATCCGGCGCTGCGCGCGGCGGGCGCGTCGCTCGGGCCCGGGATTCTGGTGCTGCTGCCCGCGTCGGCGTGCGGGCTGGCCGAGACCGCCCGGGTGGTCGGCTACCTGGCCGCGCAGAGCGCGGGCCAGTGCGGGCCCTGCCTGAACGGCCTGCCCGCGCTGGCCGAGGCGTTCTGGCCAGGTCGCGTTCGGCCGGGCCGACCGGGCGACGCACGGCTGGGCCGAGCCAGCTGCTGACCCTGGTCGCGCGGCGCGGCGCCTGCCACCTGCCGGACGGGACCGCGGCGCTGGCGGGCAGCGCGCTGCGGGTGTTCGGCGATGAGCTGTACCAGCACGCTGCGGCCGGGCCCTGCCGCCGGGTGCGGCACGGCCGGGGGTGCTGCCGGGCCTGCCCGGCTGCACCCGGCCGCGGCCGGGCGTGAGCCGCCGGCGACCGGCCGCAGCCTGCGGGTCAACCCGATCGCCTGCGAGGCGCACGGGCTCTGCATCGAGCTGCTGCCCGAGCTGATCCGGGCCGGACCCGTGGGGGTACCCGCTCGATCAGGCCGGGCCCGGTCCCCGAGGACCTGCTGCCGCTGGCCAAGAGGGCGGTCGCCGCCTGCCCGACCCTCGCCCTGCTGCTCAGCCAGGACGACTAACCGGCGGCGACCGCCCGGACGGGGCGAACGCCAGCGGCGCGACTAGCCGGCGAGCGACGGCCCGGCGCGGGGCGCAGCGGCCCGGCGACGGCGGCGGACACTGACCGATCGCGCTAGGCCGGGCGGTGCGGGCGAGCTCGCCGTGCGATCTCCGTTACGGAATGGTTTGCCGCTGATGCGGAGGAGCCCGATGGGCCCACTGGACGGCAGTCGCCGTCATCGAGATCGCCAGCCTGGCCCCCGGCCCGTTCGGCTGCATGATCCTGGCCGATCTGGGCGCCGACGTGCTGCGGGTGGACCGGGCCGAGCTGTGCGGGCCAGCCGCGGCAGCGCCCGCCGACCCGCTCAGCCGGGGCCGCCGGTCGATCGGCGATCAACCTGAAGGACGCCGAAGGGATCAGCCTGCTGCTGCGGCCTGGCCGAATCGGCTGATGTGCTGGTCGAAGGGTTCCGGCCGGGGGTGGCCGAGCGGCTCGGGTTCGGGCCCGGGCAGTGCGCGGCGCGCAACCCGCGGCTGGTCTACGGGCGGATGACCGGCTGGGGCCAGGACGGCCCGCTGGCCGCCACGGCCGGGCATGACATCGACTACATCGCCGTCTCCGGCGCGCTGGACCCGATCGGCCGGGCCGGGGAGCGCCCGGTGCCGCCGCTCAACCTGATCGGCGACTTCGGCGGCGGCGGCATGCTGCTCGCGCTCGGCGTGCTCGCCGCCCTGCTCGAGCGGGACCGGTCCGGGCTCGGCCAGGTCGTGGACGCGGCCATGGTGGACGGGTCGGCGCTGCTGACCTCGTTCCTGTACGGGCTGCGGGCGGCGGGGCGGTGGCAGGACGAGCGCGGGGTCAACCTGCTGGACGGCGGCGCGCCGTTCTACGACACCTACGCCACCGCCGACGGCGGGTACGTGGCGGTCGGCGCGCTGGAGCCGAAGTTCTACGCCGAGCTGCTGGCCGGGCTGGGGCTGGCCGGCGAGCCGAACTGCCCGCGCAGTACGACCAGTCCGGGCTGGCCGGTGCTGCGGGAGCGGTTCGCCGCGGTGTTCTCGCAGCGCGCACCGGGACGAGTGGGCGGCGGTGTTCGCCGGCTCGGACGCCTGCGTGGCGCCGGTGCTCGAGCCCGCCGAGGCGCCCGGCCACCCGCACAACGCGGCCCGCGGGGTGTTCGCCGAGATCGGCGGCTGGTCCAGCCGGCCCCGCGCCGCGATTCGGGCGCGGCGCCGGCCGGGACGCCGCAGCCGCCGCCCCGGCCCGGCGCCGACACCGACGAGGTGCTGGCTGGCCTCGGCTGCACGCCGGAGGAGATCGCCGCGCTGCGGGCCGGCGGCGCCGTCGGGTGACACGGCGGTCACCAGCCGATTGGCCCGGCCGCCACGCCGCGGGTATGCTGTCGGAGGTTTGTACGGCACCTCGTTCGGTGAGGCGTCGACACGAACACAGGCCACTGATCCGACGACGTCGAGAGACGCCCAGGGTCAGGACAGGTCTCCCCGGCTTAAGGGGTGACCCGAAGTGGCTGCACAGCGGTGCTCTCGACCGTGCGCTACGTCGTGTCGTGCCAAAGCTCTGACGAGAAGGGGTGCGCGCCGGCATTTCCTGCCGGGTGCCTTCCCTTGTGCCGAGCGGTGTGAGCGGACACCCGCGTGTGTCATGGCCGGAGGGAGGCGAGACATGGACGCAGTAGACCGGGCCATCAACGGCCCCGACACTCAGCCGATCTCGTTTTCTTCCGGCACGCGGTAACCGCCCGCTCTGCGCGGTGAGCGTCACCGTCTGAGCGCTGTTGCGCCCTGAGCGCAGCGTGGACGGATGCTGCGTGCCTCCCAGAACCCCGGCCCGGGGAGAGGGAGGGTCACCATGACCACAACGCTGGACCGGCGCAGCGCGGTCCTGGACTCCGAGCACGTCGGCGACATCCGCGGTGCGCTCGGCACCATCCGGCTGGACGACACCGCGCCGCGCCGCGGCCGGTCGGCCGCAGCTCAAGACGCTGCTGGCGATCGTCGGCCCCGGCCTGATCGTGATGGTCGGCGACAACGACGCCGGCGCGTTCGCCACCTACGGCCAGGCCGGCCAGAACTACGGCACCCGGCTGCTGTGGACGCTGCTGCTGCTGGTGCCCGTGCTGTACGTGAACCAGGAGATGGTGCTGCGGCTCGGCGCGGTCACCGGCGTCGGGCACGCCCGGCTGATCCTGGAGCGGTTCGGCAAGTTCTGGGGCGCGTTCAGCGTCATCGACCTGTTCCTGCTCAACGCGCTGACGATCATCACCGAGTTCATCGGGATCACCCTGGCCGCCGGCTTACCTGGGCCTGCCCAAGGTCGCGGCCGTGGCGCTGGCCGCCCTGGTGATCGTCGGCGCGGCGTTCACCGGCAGCTTCCGCCGGTTCGAGCGGATCGCCGTGGCGTTCTGCGCGGGCACGCCTGCTGCTGATCCCGATCTACTTCCTGTCCCACCCCGCGGCCGCGCAGATGGCGCACGGCTTCGTCATCCCGCAGCTGCCCGGCGGCGCCGGCGCAGCTGTCCACCGTGATGCTGCTGGTCATCGGGATCGTCGGCACCACCGTCGCGCCGTGGCAGCTGTTCTTCCAGCAGAGCTACGTGATCGACAAGCGGATCACGCCGCGGTTCATGAAGTACGAGAAGGCCGACCTGTGGATCGGCATCGTGATCGTGGTGCTCGGCGCGGGCGCGATCATGGGCTTCACCGCCGCGGCGTTCGCGGGCACGCCGCGCCCTGGGCACTTCACCGACGCGGCCGGGCTCGCGGCCGGGCTGCAGGCCTACGCGGGCCGGATGGCCGGGCGTGCTGTTCGCGATCGCGCTGCTCGACGCGTCGATCATCGGCGCGTTCGCGGTCTCGCTGTCCACCGCGTACGCGATCGGCGACGTGCTTCGGCCTGAAGCACTCGCTGCACCGCGGCGTGAAGGGCGCCAAGGGCTTCTACGCGATCTACGCCGGGCTGATCGCTGGCCGCGGCCACGGTGGTTCTGATCCCGGGCTCCCCGCTCGGGCTGCTCACCGAGGGCGTGCAGGCCCTGGCCGGGGTGCTGCTGCCGTCCGCCACCGTCTACCTGCTGCTGCTGTGCAACGACCGCGAGGTCCTCGGCCCGTGGGTCAACGGGCGCCGGACCAACCTGTTCACCGGCGTGGTCGTGGCGTCCTGGTCACGCTGTCGGTCATCCTGACCGCGTCGGTGCTGTTCCCGGGCATCACCGCGCGGCAGATTCTGGCTCATCCTGGCCTGCTGCGCGGCTGGCGCGGCGGTGCTCGGGTGCGGGCTGGCGTTCCGGCGGCTGCAGACCGGCGGCCTGGCCGCCGGCCCGATCGACCGCACCGGCCGGGAGAGCTGGCGGATGCCGCCGCTGGCGCTGCTGCGGCGGCCGGCGATGCCGCTCGGCCGCAAGATCGGCATGACCGTGCTGCGGTCGTACCTGGCCGTGGCGACGGTCCTGGTCATCGTCAAGATCGTCGAGCTCGCGATGGCCCACTGACGGGCCGGGGCGCCGCCCGCCGGGGGTCGACCCCGGTGATCGATGAAGCTTTGCTGCAGTCAGGTGTGCACCAGACTCACATCGACGGGCGGTCCGCGCTCAGCCGGGGTGGCCGCGGTGGGCGTCGGGCGGCTGCGCCGCCTCCCGGCGCCGCCAGTCTTCGGGCAGGGTGACCTCGAGCACGTCGTCGACCGTGATGACCCCGATCATCTTCCGGCTCTCGTCCACCACCGGGATCGTGATCAGGTTGTAGTCGCTCATCAGCACCGCGACGTCCACGACGTCGGTATCCGTCCCGATTCGCACCGGATCGTCGTCGTAGATGTCCCTGACCCTGGACTCCGGGTCCGCCTGCACCAGGGAAACCAGCCGGGCGACGCCGCAGAGCATGCCCTGGGCGTCCAGCGCGTGCACGCTGGTGAGCGCCTCCGGCTGCAGGTTGCCCGAGCTGGCCACCGCGGCCAGGGCCTCGCGGACCCTGGCGTCGGCCGGGACGGCGACGAACTCGACGCCCATCAGGCCCCCGGCGCTGGTGGGGTTGAAGCCCATCAGCGTCAGCACCTTGGTCCGCTGGCCCTGAGGCAGCAGGTCAAGCACGGGCTGCCGGCGCCGCTGCGGCAGCTCGGCGATCGCGTCCGCCGCGTCGTCGGCCCGCATCCTGGACAGCACCTCGGCGATCTCGGCGTCGGTCCTGGCGCCGAGCAGCCTGGTGGCCAGGTCCTCGTCCAGCTCCTCGAAGACGTCGGCCTCGAGTTCCGGATCCGCGTGCACCCGGCCCAGGATCTCGCTCTCCTCCTCCTTGGACGCGTCCTCGAGCAGGTCGGCGATCTGGGCCGGTTTCAGGCCCCGGATCCGGACAAACGGGCTGCGCACCCGCGCGCTGCCGGTGTGCCCGATCAGCGGCTCGAACGTTGACCACTCACGGAACCGGTGATCTGTGCGGGATGTCCCGGCCGGGATCCGCGCCCCGAACAGCCGCCGCGACCGGCGGCGGATGTCCACGCCGGCCAGCACCCAGTCCCCGCCGCGCTCCACGATCTGCAGGTCGGCGGCCTTGATCAGCACAGCGTTCTCCACGTCGATCAGCCGGTGCCCGAGCACGTCCGCCCGCAGCAGCACCTCGCCGTCCCGCCGCTCGAACGAGCGCAGGTCGAGCTTGGCGCTGGTGAGCTTGACCGTCTCGCCGTCGAAGGAGCCGACCTGCTCGACCGGCACGTACACCTCCCGGCCGCCGACGGTGGCGACCAGGCCGGTCACCAGCGGGTTGTCCGCGCCGCGCAGCCGCACGATGACATCGGACAGCCGCCCGATCGGCTCGCCGCCCCGGTCCGTAAGCGGGCGCCGCAGCAGCTCCGACAGCTGCATGGTCCCGGCACGACCGGCTTGTGGCACCGGGGCCGCCGGTATCGTGGTCATTTGTCCCGCCTCCTGTGGGGATGGGCCCGCCGATCGGGCCGGCCCAGTGCCGTACTTACTACCCGGATCCCACTTTCATCCGCACCACAACCCGGATCCTGCCTTCCCCGGTTCCCCCGCGAGCCCACCGCGATGGTATGAAGTCCACGTCACCGGTATTACTGGGCGGAGGTCAGAGCGGCGTGGCCATGCGAGGCGCAGAGGCGCTACCCCGGGGCGCCGGGGATGCAGCAGAGGGCTTCTGGTACGCGGTGAAGCGCCGACTGCTCGGCCCGCCGTTGATCAACCAGCAACTCGCCGAGCAGCGGCTGTCTAAACCGCTGGCCCTTGGGGTGCTGTCCTGCGACGGAATCTCGTCTGCGGCCTATGGCACCGAGGAAATGCTGATCGAGCTGCTGCCCGCCTTCGGCGTAGCCGGGTTCGCCCTGATTCTCCCGATGACCGGGGTCGTACTGCTCGGGATCGTGCTGGTGGTGCTGCTCTACCGCGAGGTGGTGTCCGTCTACACCAGGGCCGGTGGTTCATACGTCGTGGCCAGGGAAAACTTCGGCCCGCGGATCGCTCAGGTCGCGGCGGTCGCGCTGCTCATCGACTACATAGTCACGGTGGCCGTCCAGGTGGCCGCGGGCAGCGCGGCCATTGTGTCCGCATTCCCCGCGCTCGGCGGAGACGGGCTCACAGTCATCTCGGTCGTCGCGATCCTGATCATGTGTTACGGCAACCTGCGCGGCATCCGGGAGGCCGGCCGGACCTTCGCCCTGCCGACGTACCTGTTCTCCGGGGCGGTCGCGATCATGATCGTCACAGGTCTGTACCGGCAGGCCGTTGGCGGGCTGCCGCGGGCGCACCCGGCCCCTGCGGGCCCCGGCGGTACCTACCCGCTCGGGCATCACGCGGGCGGGCTGTTCGCATTCGCCGCCCTCTACGTCCTGGCCCGCGCCTTCGCCAACGGCGGCTCATCGCTCACCGGGATCGAGGCCGTCTCCAACGCGGTGAGCGCGCTCCGGCCCCCCGAGGGCCGCAATGCCCGCCAGATCCTGGTGATCCAGGGATCCATCGTCGCCTTCCTCATCGCCGGGATCTCCTGGATGGCGCACGCCACTCACGCGACCCCGTACCAGAGCGGCTTCCCGACCGTGCTGGCCCAGGAAGCTGACCTGATCTTCGGTCACGGCGTGCTCGGCCGCGTGCTGTTCTTCGGCGTGCAGGCGGGTACCGCGGCCATCTTGTTCACTGGCGGGAACACGAGCTTCAGCGGCTTCCCGTTCCTGGCCAGCTTCGTGGCCGAGGACTCGTTCCTGCCCCGCTGGCTCACCAAGCGCGGCCACCGGCTGGTGTTCTCCAGCGGCATCATCGCGCTGACGGTGATCTCGCTCACTCTGGGGCTGGCGGTCGGCTTCAACGTCAACCACCTGATCCCGTTCTATGCGATCGGCGTGTTCACCGGCTTCTCGATGGCCGGGTTTGGCATGGCCCGGTATCACAGCCAGCACCAGGGTCCGGGATGGCGGCGGCACCGGGCGATCAGCGTGATCGGCGCCGTGTACACGGCGCTGGTAGTCCTGATCTTCGCCGTGGTGAAGTTCACCGAGGGCGCCTGGCTGGTGGTCATCGTCTTCCCGGTGATGGTGTACGCCCTCATCCGGCTAAACCGGGAGTACCGGATGGAGGCACGCGTTCTTGAGGGCATCGGCAGCCGGCCCAAGCCACCCGATCCGCCGACCTACTCCCGGCGGACGGTCTTCGTCTTCGTGGACGACTTCGATCTCGCCGCTGTGGCCGCGCTGCGGTATGCACGCAGCCTTCGGCCCACCACCCTGCGCGCGGTGCACTTTGTCATCGACAACATGCAGGCGGACACGCTCCGGCAGGACTGGGTGCGCGCAAACACCGGCGTCACGCTCGACTTCATCGACTGTGCCGACCGGCGGCTGACCCACTGCGCGGCCGAGCTCGTCAGCGCCGAGGCCGAGCAACCGGGCGTGGGCGTGACCGTAATCCTGCCGCGGCGCAGCTACTCCGCGCTGCTCGGCAGGCTGCTGCATGACCGCACCGCGGACCGGATCGCCGGCGCGGTGAGCCGGATACCGCACGCGGCGGCCACGATCGTGCCGTTCGACGTGCGGAGCAGGCTGGAGACTATCCAGGAGCGCCAGGCCGGAGCGGCCG